>NZ_DAIOXM010000004.1:24304-205735 GCF_036758025.1 Lacrimispora sp.
AATAATAGTGAAGGTTGAAGGAAGTTCCCTTCAGCCTGACACAAATTACGGAGGAATCGTATATGAAAAACTGTATCCCAAGGAAATTCCCCCATCTTTTTATCATGATTCTGGCGGGTTTCCTGCTCGTCTCCTGTAAGGCGCTGCCCCAGAAACCGGCTCCCCCTGATACCGGGAGATATGAACAATACCGGGCCGGTGATACGGCCATGCAAGATCAGTTCGATCAGTTTACAGATGATTTGTTCCGGGAGGAAATAGAGAACTCCGGAATCAGTTTTCATTTCAGCATCGCAGATCCTGCCGCAAGGGGATTTGATACCGTTCCCCTGACTCTCGGCGATTTTTCCCTGGATAAGATGAAGGAGAATGCGGAGGAATTAAAGCAGTTAAAAAAGAAGCTGAGGGAATTTGACCAGCGCCGTTTAACTGATGAACAAAGGCTGACTTATAAGGTCCTTGATTCCTACATAGAAACAGAGCTGACCTCCGAAGGGATGGAGCTCTATTCAAAGCCCCTCACAAGCACCATTGGAATTCAGGCACAGCTTCCCGTTCTGTTTGCAGAATACAGCTTTTACACCAAGGCTGATGTGGACCATTATCTTTCTCTTCTTTCCACCATTGATCATTATTATGGACAGATTCTGGAATTTGAAAAAAAGAAATCCGAAGCAGGGCTTTTTATGTCCGATTCTGCTGCCGACAACGTGTTAAAATCCTGCGAAGCCTACTTAATCCAGCCGGACCACAGCTTTCTGGCAGAAACCTTTAACAGCCGGATCGATGCTCTTACCGACTTGACCGAGGAGGAGAAGGCCGCTTATAAAGAACAGAATTTAAAGGTTTTAGAGGAGCACTTCGTCCCTGCCTACAAAAATCTGATCAACGGAATTACCGCCCTTATGGGAACCGGTACCAATGATAAGGGGCTGTTCTGGTATCCGGAGGGAAAACGCTATTTCGAATACCTGGTAAATTCCAGCACCGGAACCTCTTACGATTCCATTGCGCAGTTGACTAAGGCCATTGAAAAGCAGATGGGGGCCGATATACAGGCTTTAAGTGAGATCACAAAGGAGCATCCTGAGGTTCTTGACTCCCTTGAAAGCTACTCATTCGATTATCAGTCACCGGAGGAAATCTTAGAATCCTTAAAGGTTCAGATCAAAGAGGATTTCCCGGAGCCACCGGAATGCACTTATACGGTCAAACAGGTTCCGGCGGCTTTGGAAGCTTCCTTAAGCCCGGCCTTTTATCTGGTTCCTCCCATTGACCGCTATGAAGAAAACACGATTTATATTAACAATAATCCCCGCTTTCAAAATGAGGATCTTTTTCCCACCCTCGCCCATGAAGGCTATCCGGGGCACCTGTATCAGAACGTTTACTTCCTGAGCAAAAAGCCAAGCGATTTGAGAACCATCCTCTCCTTCCCCAGCTACTCGGAAGGATGGGCCACCTATGTGGAATTTTATTCCTACACCCTGGATAATGGGCTGGCCCCCCATCTTGGAGAGCTTCTGGCCCACAATACGGCAGTTACCCTGGGCATCTATGCTTATCTGGATATCTGCATCAACTATGAGGGCTGGGATCAGGATCAGGTAGGAAAATATCTGGGCACCTTTTACAATGTGGAAAACACCGATATTGTGGACTCCATCTACAGCAGCCTGGTGGAAAACCCGGGAAATTACATGGAATATTATGTAGGGTATCTGGAAATCATGGAAATGAAGGGAGCGGCCCAGCGGATTTTAAAGGAAAACTTTGATTTGAAGGAATTCCACACATTTCTTCTGGACACAGGACCTGCACCATTTTCCGTCATACAGCCCTTATTCCGAAGCTGGCTGAACGGGCAGCTTCGCAGCAAATAAAAAGAAAATCCAACATAAAAGAAGCGCCTTGGGAGTCTATGTAGCCAATTGATTCCCAAGACGCTTTTTTACTTTATTTAATTTCCTTGTAATTCTTCACATATTGCAGATAATCGTCATCTCCCTGCTCAATATGACCGCTGGAATAATTCTTTCCATTCACCAAAAGCTTTAACTGGCGCAGCTCAAAATTCTCGGTAAAAGTATTGCCCACTGCCGTCAGCATAAGCAGCTCTCCTGCCGAACCGCTGGTCGGAACTTTGGAAAGATCCAGAGTGCCTGTCCCGTCTGCTTCCTCAAATTTTAAAACCTCTGTTCCCTCTTCCAGAACGCCGTATTCAATCAGCTTGTCCACAAGGGCTTCTGCAGTCAGTTCATCCACCGCATCCATGGCCTGGTTCAAGCCGGTTGCGTCATCATTCTGACTATATACGGAAATGATTTCCATAGGCTCCACATTGGGATCAGGAACCTTATCAGATGCTCCTCCGGTAGGGCCCATCATCTGAGGGTCCGGTGC
Source organism: Lacrimispora sp. (assembly GCF_036758025.1). Taxonomy (GTDB): domain Bacteria; phylum Bacillota; class Clostridia; order Lachnospirales; family Lachnospiraceae; genus Lacrimispora. The sequence goes on from NZ_DAIOXM010000004.1 coordinate 26,708, forward strand.
CTTGGTCTCCATCTTTGGCTGGGTGGGGGTACAGGCTGCCAGGGAAGACAGCAGCATAATGCTCAATAAAAAAAAGAAAAATTTTCTCATAATTGGGTATTGCCTCCTTAAAATTCTAGTAAAGCGGACCTTCACAATGGGTTTGCTGCCGGTTCATGAACCCGTAAGCTGCTCTGCCGCTTATTTGTTCAAGCCCCGAAACCATCGGTTCAGTTTGGTCAACGCTTTTGTCAAAACTTCTATCTCATTTTCACTTAAGCCTGAAATGGCACCTTCAATCATCTCCTGATGAAATCTGGCATGGTGCCCATAGACTTCTTTTCCTTTTTCCGAAAGAGAGATATAGACAACGCGGCGGTCTTCCTTGCCCCGCTGGCGGATCACATACCCTTTTTTCACGAGACTGTTCATGGCAATGGTCAGTGTGCCCACCGTAACAGATAATTCCTTTGCTATGGCCGACATATTCTTTGGCTCATTGATTCCAATGGCTTCTATTACATGCATATCATTGTTCGTGACATTATTAAATTCCGGTGTAATGACAGCACGCTGTTCTATATCCATAATATCCCGAAACAGTCTTACCAATACTTCGTTAAGAGTTCCGTAAGTATCCACGTCTATCCCCTTCATACCTTTATGACAATAAAAGCTTCCCCGTAATTATACATGATTATGTATTTCAAGGCAACCACCTGAATTCTTATAAAATTCTTAAAATCACCATTAAAAAATCCCTTTTATACCAAATAACGGCTTAAAAAGACACTGGCTGCCACTCCTGCGGCAGTCGCCGCCAGAGCGCCGGCCAAAGTGTAACGGGTTTTCTTTATTTTTGCAGTTCCAAAATAAATGCTCAAGCAATAAAATACTGTTTCCGTGCAGCTCATCACCACGGAAACCAACATTCCCACATAGGAGTCAGTTCCGTATTTCTTAAAAATATCAAGAACCAGGCCCATTGCCGCAGAGTTTGATACGAGACGGACTAAAATCACCGGGACAGCAGGAGCCGGGAGGAACAAAAGGGCTGCCGGCTTTGTCAACAGCTCTGCCAGAAAATCCAGAAAACCGGAAGCCCGGAGAACTCCTACGGCTGTCATAAGTCCGATCAGTGTGGGCATGATCCCAGCTACCGTTTTCATCCCCCCCTTGGCTCCATTTATAAAATCATCAAAAACAGGCCGTTTTGACAGTATGCCAAAGCCTACAATGTAGAAAATGATGAGGGGCACTGCTGCTTCCGATAAAAACAATAAAAATCTCATACTTCACCTGAAATCACTGAATTGTTATAGTTTATTCCAGCAGCAGCCTTTTCATTCAGCCGGTTTCAGGATATAATAATGGGGAAACAAAAGAGAAACCGAAAGGAGATCTGCAATCATGAAAGTTTTATTTTTACAATACCCGCCCTGCAGTACGTGTAAAAACGCAAAAAAGTGGCTGGATGCCCATGGGGTTGATTACGATTCCAGAAATATAAAAGAAGAAAATCCCAATGCTGATGAGCTTACGGAGTGGATTGCCAAAAGCGGCCTTCCCATAAAGCGGTTCTTTAACACCAGCGGCATCCTTTATAAGGAAAAACATCTAAAGGATCTGCTTCCAGACATGAGCGAAAAGGAACAGATCAGCCTGCTGTCAACAGAAGGGATGCTGGTGAAACGCCCCTTGGTCATTGGAGAAAATTTTGTCCTGACCGGCTTTAAAGAAGAGGAATGGGAAAAATATTTAGGGAAATAAACGGCTTTCCATTCAGAAAGGGCACCCAACAGCATAGACTGCTGCCATGATTATAATTGCCATGAGGAGGATAAGGGGCTTTTGAACCATGCGTACCGCCCGGAAGCTTTGATGAAAAAGCCTGATCTGCCGCCTTATGACAGTTTCTTTTCCCCTTTTGCCAAGCTCCTCCATGATTTTTTGAAATTCCCCAGTGGGAGGAGAAAGCTGCCCGGGTGTTAATTCCAGGTTTTTCTGCATATAATCAACCAAATGAGCCTCCAGCTTTTCCTGAGACTTTTTACGGTATATAATCCATTTTAAAATGGAACCTTTTTCCTTGTTCTTTCTATCCATCTTCCCGTTTCCACCTCTTATATACAAGTTATCCTCAAATTCCCGTCTGCTTCGGGGTTGACTTTTTACAGCTAACGTTTACTATAGTAGTATATAAAATTATTGCAGAAACCTTTTTTGTTTCTGCAGCAGATCGAATTCTGGAGGCAAGCTTTATGAAAAAAATCATTTTAACCGGCGGAGGCACTGCCGGCCATGTCACTCCGAACCTGGCTTTAATTCCGTCTTTAAAAGAAAGAAATTACGATATACGCTATATAGGATCTTATCAGGGCATCGAACGGACCCTTATTGAAGGAGCCGGCATTCCCTATTACGGGATCTCCTCCGGTAAATTCCGCCGGTATTTTGATTTAAAGAATTTCTCGGACCCCTTCCGGGTGCTGAAAGGATATGGAGAAGCCTTAAAGCTGATCAGGCAATGCAAACCGGATGTGGTATTTTCAAAGGGCGGCTTTGTAACCGTACCTGTGGTACTTGCTGCAAAGCACTGCAAGGTTCCTGTCATCATCCATGAGTCAGATATGACTCCGGGCCTTGCCAATAAGATGTGTATCCCGGCTGCTGCAAAGGTTTGCTGCAACTTTCCCGAGACTCTGGCCTACCTTCCAAAAGATAAGGCAGTCCTGACAGGCTCTCCCATACGGAAAGAGCTTTTGCAGGGTGACCGGATGAAAGGACTTTCCCATGCCGGACTTTCTCCCAGCAGACCTGTCATTCTGGTCATCGGAGGCAGCTTAGGCTCTGTTACCGTCAATAATACCGTACGGGGCATTCTTCCCAAACTCTTAAAAAATTATCAGGTAATACATATCTGCGGAAAGGGCAATCTGGACAAAAGTCTTGCCAATACTCCGGGATATGTACAGTTTGAATATGTTGACTCTCCCTTAAAAGACCTTTTTGCTGCTGCCGACCTTATGATTTCCAGAGCAGGTGCCAATGCGATCTGCGAAATCCTGGCTCTTAAAAAGCCTAATATTCTGATACCGCTCTCCGCTTCCGCCAGCCGGGGAGATCAGATCTTAAATGCCAGATCCTTTGCCAGACAGGGCTTCAGTTTCGTTCTGGAGGAAGAAAAACTATCCGGCGACTCTCTGCTGCAGGCTGTCACTGAAACCATGAAAAACCGGCAGGACTTCCTGGCAAAGATGGAGCAGAGCCAGCTGAATAACGCTGTCGACTCCATCATTGACAAAATTGAAGCTCTGGCCGGTCATTGACTTATCTGATATCGAAGCTGGGACCGAGAATCTTTTTTAGACAGACTCTGGTCCGGTATATCCGGGAACGGCATACTGTTCCCGGAATTTTTAATTTTTCACAAATTTCAGGAATTGTCCGCTGTTCAAGAAAATAGAGAATTGCCAGTTCCCTCCACTCTTCCCGCATGCTGAATATCCCGCTGGCTATCTTTAAAAGTGCTTCTTCTCCAAGAATGACATCCAAAGGATCGGTAACCACAAACCCTGGCATTTCGCTGACCGCATCTTCCTCATCCAAGCTCACCTTTTCGTAGTGGCCGTTTCTGCGAAGGCAGTCAATGGCTTTGCTCTTTAAAATTTTAATCAGCATGCTCTTCTTTCGTGCGTCCGTCCATGTTAATGAATAATTTTGGAAATAGGAAATAAAGGTTTCCTGTACCACGTCATCCAGCTCTATATCTGGTACATTAAGTGCTTTGGCTATCCGCCTGAGTAAGCCCTGATACTTTCCGTATATGGACATCAATAACAAATTTTCATCTTCATGTATGCTCATTGATTTTATTCCTCTGATTATAGGGCGCTTCTTATAGCGGCTCCTGTTTGTTTTAATTCTTCCGGATCTGCTTTTCCCGGCGCCCATGAAACCATATCAGGGCCGTCCTCATAGCGGGGGATCAGATGTACGTGATAATGAAAAACAGTCTGACCTGCTTCCTTTCCATTATTCTGCACAACATTAAACCCCTTACAGTCCAGTGACTTTTTCATGGCCTCTCCGATTTTAGCAGCCAGGGGAAGAACCTTTTCTGCTGTTTCCCTGTCCAGATCACAGAGATCCCTGTAATGCTGCTTGGGAAGAATCAAAGCATGCCCCTTGGAAGCAGGCCCCAGATCCATAATCGTGCGGAACATATCATCTTCATAAATCGTTTCAGAAGGGATTTCTCCATTCGCAATTTTGCAGAAAATACAATCATCTTTTCTCATACTCTCACCTCTTTTAATCAATCCCATATTTCCCTGTAAGGTTTCCTGCGGGGCCTGCGGTATAGAATCAGACCGAACAAAATTCCCAGCACCAGCCCTGCAACATGAGCTGTATTATCCACACCTGTACTGGTAAAACCAAAATACAGGGAGCTCATAATGACAATGACCAGCTGACGGGTGCTTAAATCCTCCAGCTGTCCCCGATTAACGGCTACAGCATACAAAAGACCGCCGATTACACCGAATATGGCACCTGAAGCACCTGCGGAAACTACATCCCGGTATTCCCTTATATTCACTGCCATGGAGACCACATTGGCCCCCACTCCGCAGAGCAGATAGAATATCAGATACTTGATATGACCCAAGGCTCTCTCCAGGTTATCACCCAAAATAAACAAAATAAGCATATTGTTCATAATGTGATTAATACCAAAATGCATAAAAATTGAAGTGAGCAGCCGGTAGTATTCCCCGTTTTCCAGAACAAGAGGCGCATACATGGCTCCGTGAGATACCATAAATCCTGTATGGGAGGTAGAACCGGTTATTTCTAAGTAAAAGAAATAGACCACATTTAAAACAATCAGTCCCATATTCACATATGCCCTTCTTCTCCAGCCCAGGTTCTCCATTACCACTCTCCTTCAAGAATAATATGTATATTTTAGCACAAGCGGACGGAATATGTAAACATAAACACGAAATTTCAATGATGAAGTTTTTTCTGCATGCAAAATACCGGTCAAATGAAGTAATTCCTGCTTAGTTTATGGGATAACTTCAATTCCCAGCTTTTTAGCGACCTCCAGAACCATTTCTTCTGAAACCCCCAGCATTTCAACGGTATATTTTACACGGTTATCTTTTTTTAGGAAGTTGGAAACTAACATTTCCATGCCTTCCTGCATTCCTTCCTGTCTTCCCTCCTGCCTTCCTTTCGTCAGCCCTTGCCTTTCAGCATAATCCATTACAGTACACATACTGACAGCCCCTTTCTCTATTTCTTTCATTATCACCGGTTTGCAGTCTTTAAAACGTTTATCTCTTCCAAAAACCGCAAAGAAATCCAGCATTTCTGAGACATGTTTTATTTCCTGTTCATGATACCGAAGTTCCTCTTCCCGGTTCTCTCTCACCGCGCAGAAGTAATCTGCAATAATCCGAAAATCGGAAATAAATTGCTTTCGTGTCTCCTCCGGGATAAAAGCTACATCAATCACATTGATATGCAGATTTGAAATAATTTCCGGAAAGTACTTCGCATAAGGCAGATTCTGGTCAATGGCAGACAGTATATCCTTGGGACCATCCCATGGGCTCATACCAAAATGCAGGATCAGAGTTATGACCGGATGCTTCGGGTGCTCACCCTCATCAATCTGTTTCTTATAAGAAGTAAAATCATACCCCATTACCCGAAACACCATATCCTTATCCACCCTGCTCTGATTCTCAATTCCAATAACGGCAAGAGTTGTTTTCTGCTTATCATACTTTACTACATCCCGGATATGCTCCCGGATCTTTTTATCTGCATCTTTATATCTTGAAGTTGTCCGGCCATCCACAATATTGGAAGGATTCAGCAACTTTTCTCCCCGGAAAGCCAAAACATTGATGATATCTGCGAATACATCAGCATAATCCTCGATCAGCTTTTCACTTAAGTCTTTTTCCGCCATTACATTTTTCTCCCAGGCACATTTTTTTATCTGTCACTATAGGAACTATGCTCATAGTCTTCCTGTTTTTATATAGAACAGTTAATATGCCTTGCAGAGATTCTGAACACCAAAGGCCCAGTTCTTTATCAAGCTGAATACCTTCTTCAAATGGCGGTTTCCTAAGTAAATTATAACAATATTTACTTCTCCATGCAATTATAATCTTACACATTATTCCTCACCGGCACATCTTCTAAAATATATAAAGCAGATCAGAATATCTGCAAAGCACCTTCTTATGTAAATATGAATGCAAAATCGGCAATAAGAACTTCGTCTCCCTTTTTTAAGGCCACAGTCTCATTGGTCTCCAGCAACCGTCCATTGACGCAGGTTCCATTGGTGGAATTTAAATCGCTGATTCGGTATTCTTCTCCCTCCCGGTCTATTCTGGCATGAATCCGGCTGATGGTTTCACTGCTTAAAACATAATCCACTAACCCCTCCTGTTTTCCAATCAGATAAGGAATATAACTGATTCCTATATCCTCCATATCAGGGGTGGTTGCACGTAAATACCTGATAGCTTCATCTTCTGTCCTGTCTGTCAGAAGAACCGTCTGCAGCGCAGTCTCCCTTCTTACCTGTTCCGGCTTTGGTTCCTTTTCTTTTTCTTTACCCTCTTCCTCAAAGGTCATTCTCCAGTCATAGTCTCCTCTTTCCGGACGGCGGCTCGGTTCCCTCATTCCAGAATTCTCTTCCTTAGGGATTCCGGGTTCTTTGCGTGCTTTAAATAAAATCACAAAGGCGGTAAAAGCACCTGCGCCAACGCTTCCATACCAAAATCTAAGGATTCCTCCCATGCCAAAAATCAGCCATAGAATCGCTGTCATTCCGGCTGCTGCGGTCAAGGCTGCTGCCACCATTCCCATCCCCAAAAAACTTTCCTTCTTTTTTTCATGGAGTAAATGATCTTCCCCTTCCGCTTCTTCCACTGAAAAATTAGAAGTCAGCAGATTAGGAGTTTCCCCGGCTTTCCCGCTATCAGGAAATGGCCCTTCCTCTCCTTCCTGATTTTCTTCCTTCACTCCATTCCTTCCTACAATTTCCATCAGGTCTCTTATTCCGTAATTCTCCTTAAGGCTTTCCTGATACAGGCCGTAAGCCATTACCACACACTCCTTATCCTGGTGGTTCACCTTTCCCAGAAGATATCTCAATAACCCGCTCATATCCTCAGGAAATTCTCCCTGTCTTCCCGGGACAAGACAGAGGTGAATTTCAAAGGTCTCAGGGTTTACATAAATATATTCCGGTTCCAGAAGAATCTGCTTTTCCTGAAGCAGGTATGCCTCCATCCGTTCCAGGGTCTGGGCTGTTTTGCTGATTAGTTTTTTTAACTCCTCCTCCCCCAGACTGTGATATTCCAAAACCCGGTTCAAAGGCTGCTTTGAGGTGATTTCATAGTAATAATATCTCCGTCCATCCATCTGTTTCATCTGGAATTCCAGCAGTCCCTCTATCCGGTTTTCCTCCATCATATAGATTTCGTAGCCGTCATATCCCGTGTTTTCCGGTTCAATGATCAAATAATTATGTTTCATTTCCCGTCTGTATGTAATCTTCATCTCATTCCTCCTGATGAACCAAGGTCAGCATCCGTAAAAAGTTTTCAGGGTCAAACACATCCCGTTCCAGTTCCAGACTCCACCGCCCTCCCTTTCCAGCTGCCTTCACCTTTCTCCCTGTGATGGGGTTCCCAGACAAGCGAACTTCAAATTCGTACTGCTTCCAGGAAAAAGGTGTTCCGGCTCTATTGGAGGCCCACAAGGATGCCTCAGAAGGCAGTTCTGTCTCATTATGAGAAAGCCGCTCCGCTGACTCTGTCAGAGCCATGGCTCCCACCACCTCATCCCGAAGGCGGTATGCTGACTGAACAGAAAACAGCAGAGCCCACAGAACCAGGGCCATGACAAAGGAGGCTTCTATGGTATAGCTTCCGCGCAGACTACCCTTCATAGAATCACCAGCCCAATCCACACCGGGACAAGAAAGGGCAGGAAGGCCACCGGCTGCCTTCTTACATCCTTCCCCTTTAACCGACTGTAAAAGTAAATCCCCCCGCAGATAAGTCCGCTTAAAAAGGTTCCGTAAATCAATAGCTTAAGATTTAAAACCGGGGTTAAATAGAGTCCGCTGACTGTAAAAAACCAGCCGTCACCAGAGCCAATGGCTTCATCGGTCAGACGGCTGAGTATCAGAAGCCCAACTCCTGCCAGACTGCTTAACAGCCGTTCTGTTCCAAAGTCCGCCCTCAGGAAAGACAGGAAAATACCAGCCAGTCCGGCTGCTGCCAAAAGCCATATGCTTATATGCTTCTCTCTTCCATCCTGCCAGGCGGCCATCAGTAAGAAAACACTAAATACAATTCTATTTATACTTTCAAGCATAAATACACCTCCTCCCCCAGGGGGCCTCTCTTTACCTTTGGGCAGCTCCACCTTATTGTGAGCAGTATGAGCACCCGCCCAGATGACGGACTTCAGACAAAGGTACTGCTTCTGCATATGCGGCAATGGATGAGCAGTGGGCATCACTGTGATACCGTTCTCCTCCAGGCATAATATAAACGCTTCCATTTTCCTGGGCGAATTTGCCGCACCGGCTGCAGGGCAGGTACTTTCTGCCGGAAGAGTTCCGCACGTTTTCTGCTTCTTGAAAAGAAATCTTTTTTAAATCATTATACAGATAATGACAGGTTCTGTCCCTGTGATATCTGGTGCTGCTTCTTCCCACATAAACCAGCTCATCCTCTGTATCAACTTCCCCTTTGACTCCCTCCCGGCCGGTCCAAGCCCTGCGGCAGCTTCTGGCTGTCATAGGAACACTGTCCAGGCCAAAGGTGGAAAAGGGAAGCTTTATCCGGTAATTCATAACCAGGTCTATGGTTTCCCCATCCCTTAAAACAGAGGAATGGAAAAAGGAAACGGATTCCAGCCTTTTAAAGTCCAGATTTTTCTCTACCCGTTTTTTCACATAAAGCAATATTCCCTGTTCTGTCAGTCCCTTTAAAAACTCTTCCGGGACGCCCTCCAGTCCGGATTCCTCCAGCTTTTCTTCCAGTTTAAGCTGGTCTAAGACATAGGCATACTGGCTCACCTCTTCTCCCACACGTTCCAAAGCCGTCTGAGCCTTTCGTTCCTGGTTCATCAGCTCCATGGGCATCATCAGAATCACCATGAGAAACAGAAAAAGAGGTAACCCTATGGCTGCTTCTATCGTCAGGCTCCCTTTTTCCCGGAGGCCGGAGGCGGATGATAATGCCCTCTTTACAAAAAGCCCGTATTTCACAAGAGGGATTTGTACCTGGAGAGTAACATGTTTTTTTTCTTTTTTTCCTGAAAGCTCCTTGAAAAAGGGCATCATCATCCGCCTCCTCCCTTAATATGCCTTTTCTGTCCGAACCTCCATCCGGTAATAGGGATCTCTTCCTCCAAAAAACATATGTCTTGCATTGGCTGTTCCCTTGATTTCTGCCTGATAGACACAATGAGCCATACGAAAATCCTGCTGTTTCCGGCAAATATTCATCTGGATTACATCCATCAGCCGATACCGGTGAATTTCCTCATTTCCTATAAATAGAAGGAGTTTTAAATAACCTTCATAATCCATTCCCTTCTCATCATCTCCGCCTTCCGGGCACGATCCTGTACTTCCCAGCTCCAAAAGTCCGGTCAGAGACAGATTCCAAGTCTCCTTTGTCTTTACAAAGGCCGCCTTTTTTCCTTCCAGAAGCATTTTTACATCTATCACCGCTTCTCCCAATGCCCAGACACTCATGATGAAAAACGCCACAACTCCTGCAAGGGGAAGCAGACCGGCGGAGCCGGTGATCACATTTGCAAGAGCCTTGGCTTCATCCCGTTTCTGTCTGTCTGACAGAATATGAATCAGATTCATGCCTTCTCTTATCATCAGAATATCCCCTACCGCCTTTTTTAAGTTTTCCTCATCCGTATTTTTTCCTACGATCAGGTATTCCAGCTCATACTTGACCTCCTTATCCTCCTCGGAAAGAAAATCAGTAAGAAAGCTGCCGCAGTATTCCTGAAACAAAATCCGCTCCACCAGGCCGCCTATTTCCGCCTGTCCTTCTTGCCGTGAGGCAGATGGAAAGTCCGTAAAGTCCAGGATTCCCTTGGAAACTTCAGTCCCTTCCGGAAGAACCAGCTTCATAAGACCGCTTTGGACAAAGCCTCCCACTTGTTCTAAAATCTTCTGCTTTTCCGGATCTTTGACTCCATTGGAGTAGGGAAGTACAGGAATGGGGATTTTCTGCCATATTTCTTCTACTGACCCCCACAATTCATCTTCATCAGGGCCGTCATCCTCTTCATCATCATCGTCCCATTCTGAAATGATTTCTTCTACTTCAACGGAACGCTCCTTTGCCCTCTCTATGATCTCCTTAATCTGGGTCATTTTCTCCGGAAGGGCTTCAATTTCCCTTCTCCGTTCCCCGTCTTCATTAATATAAGACTCGTAACAGGCAGTTTCCTCTCGAAGCGTATCACGGACCTCTTGGCTTAATTCTTCCTGTGCCTGGGACATGGCAGCTTCTGACTCCTTCCATTTTGTTTTCAACTGATCCGCCATTTTTCCATAGGCTTTCACAAGGGGAGGAATCCGGCTCATTTCCTGTTCAAGCTCTGCTGCCTTTCTTCGAAAGCCCGGCCCGTTATAACTGCCCAGCTCAGAGGCCGCTGCCTGCCATAATTCTTTCTGCTTTCTCAAGGAATCGCTGATATCCTGAAATGCCCGTTCCAAACGGACAGCCTCCTTCGTATGTCCGCTGTAGGCTCCTGATAAATTTTTTATGGTCCCAGCTTCCTTTAGCTGGGTCAGCAGATTTTCTGCCCCTGTTTCATCGGTGAGGTTTTCAAATATTCCATATTTCATATAATCCAGAATATCCTGTTTTAAATACTTCCCTCCCTGATCCGTCATGCGGTAAACCTGCAGGGCCTCTGCATTTTCTATTTCCATGGAGTACCAGCCGGAACTTTCCAAATAAGGCTCCATAAAATCTTTCCAGGCTTCCTCAAGCTCAGCTTCATCTTTTTCCTCCAGAAAAAAAAGGCGGTACTGGTCCCAGACCTCCTTGTGGTATTGGCTGAACAAGGAGTCCATGGCTGAATCTGCAGCCATTTTTAAATAGTATCTGGAACCTGCGGTCCGTGCGGACTCTAAAAGTCCGCACATAAGGCTGAATATGCACATAAGCACCAGGCTGAAAAACACCGTTATCTGACCGCTTCGTTTCATCAATACACCTCTTTAGACTGGCTGTTGATCTCCTTAAAAATGCCTTCAAGAAGAGTTGTTATCTGTTTCTTGAACATAATCACAAGTCCGATTAAAACCACTAAAATCAGCACAATCTCAATAACACCTACGCCATCTTCTTCTCTTAGAAAAGCCATTACTTCTTTTTTCAGTAATTCTCCCATCTCATCACCCCCTTCCTAGTAAAATGCCAGAAATGCAGGAACCACGATCATAACCATAACCACTCCCAGCATCAAAAGCAGAGGAAGCAGCAATTTTGTTCCCGCCTCCTCTCCCAGCTTCTTAGCCAGGTTCTTCCTCTGTTCAAAGGCGGAAACAAGCTCAAGCTCTAAAGCTGGGCGAAGCTGGCGGCTTCCATTTTTCTGGCTCTGTTCCAGGAGGGCGGAAAGCTTCAAATAAGACTGGAGCCCGCACCTTCGCCCAAACTCCCCATAGGCCTTCCCCTCCCCCTGCCCGCTTCCCAACTGTCTCACCGTCTTTACCACTTCTTCATAGGCAGGACGCACTCTCCCCTTTCCCGAGGTTAAGGATTCTTCATATCCTGCTGCCATCCGTTCCAAGGCCCCTCTCACCGTAAGCCCTGCTCCCACATAGACCACAAGCTTGGAAACCACCTCAGAGTAATCAAAAAGAAGCTGCTGTTCCCTCTCCTTGGCCTGCTTCTGCCTGTCCATTTCTTTCTTGGCATGAAGGAGCGCTGCCAGCAAGACTCCAAGGACGGGAAGGAACCGGTAGTCCTCATCCCTTACCAGGCTGTAAGCCAGTGTCTGACCATCATAAACCGCGGGAAGCATAAGTTTTTCCTCTGTCTGCTGCTTCATATCTGCCTGATCCGCCCACTTTTTAAAAGCTGCTGCCAATTGTTCTTCCGGAGTGAGCACAGGCGGATAGACAACGATCTTATATTCATATCTGCGCTCATGGATTCCATCTGTCAGCCAGGCACTTAACCAGACAGATTCTCCCTTCTCAGAGACTTCTTCATTGTGAACGGTTCCAAAAGAGTCAATCAGCTCAGGATTTTCCGATTCCCAGCTGATGTTAAACCCGTACCCGGAGAGGCCGGTTTTTAAACTTAAATTGGTTCTCACCTCCTCCAGGGACTCATTTTCTCCTAGAATCTGCACCTTAAGTTCCTCTCCCAGCTTTTTAAGCAGCTCCTTTGCTTCCTGCTCCTTATACTTCCTTTCCCTTACAGGCAGGTCAACGGTTATTTTCCCGGTTCCCTCCTTTTGATGAAAGCCTGATACGGAAAGCTCATAAGAGGTCTCCCCATTTCCCGGTCCGGCCCTTTTAAGCCCTTCCTGGGATAAATCCTGGTTTCCTCCATGGATCAAGCTCATGACAGCATATAAAATAAATCCTCCTGCCGCACAGGCTGCCTGGGTTTTTGTAACAGGCAGCTTCGGCAATTGAAATCTGCTCCTTACCATTTTCTTCATGCTCCCTCCTATATCTCAATCTGCATAATTCTTCTGGCAATGACAAATGCGGCTATGTAAGCGGCCATGCAGGCTGTCATGAGAATCCTTCCCACACCCGTTCCATACATCAGATCAAAAAAGCCCGGTGACGTCATATCAATGTAAAGGACAATGAAAAAGGGTATCCCATTCATGATCTTTTGTTCAAACTGCTTGGATGCCGTCATGGTTAAAATCTCCTGCCTCACCTGAACCTTATCCCGGATCACAGAAGCTGTCCGGCTGATGATGGAAACCAGCTCCCCTCCGCTTCGTTTTGCCGCCGCAAACACTTCTGCAAAGTTTTTCACATCGTCAAGGCCGCTTCGTCCGGCAAATTCCAAAAGTGCCTGTTCTACAGAGCGGTTCATCCGAATCTGGCCTGCAATATGCCCAAACTCCATGGAAATCAACCCTTCCTCTCCATATAACAGCTTCAGTTCCCTGACAGAGGAGGAAAATGCATTTTCCACCGAATAACCGGCACTTAAAAAAGAGGACAGCAGTAAAATCCCTTCTTTAAATTCCAGGTTCAGCTTTTGAAGCCTTTTTTCTTTTAACTCTGTTTTTTTGATTATGGGAAAAATAATTCCGAATGGAAGAAATATGAGAAATGCTGCAATGCTGCGGTAAAAGACATAAGCGAACAGCCCGCCTGCTGCCACGCCCTGAAGTCCGTACAAACACCACTGAGCCGGTGTCAGAATGTATTTATCGTATTGTAATGCCTGCTGCTTTAAGCTTTTCGGTGTTCTGAAGACTTCCCACCTTTTTAAGACTCCCCTGTACCCCTTTTGTTCCTTCCCGGTTTTCTTCGTCTTCTTCAAACCGGAATAAGGTATTGAGCCTGATTTCTCCGTTTTCATAGCCAGACACCTCCGCAATGGACAAAATTCTTCTGCTCTTATCCCGCAAACGCCCCAGATGGATCAGAATATTAATGGCCGCCCCGATCTGGCTTCTGACTGCCGCCAGGGGAATATCTGCTCCCATCAGCACCATGGTTTCCAGCCTGGACAGCATATCCCTGGGGCTGTTTCCATGTCCTGTGCTGAGGCTTCCGTCATGTCCTGTATTCATGGCAGATATCATATCCAGAGCCTCTTTTCCCCTGACCTCTCCCACAATAATTCGAGAAGGATTCATTCTCAAAGACGCCCTGATCAAGTCCCCAATGGTAATCTCCCCTTCTCCCTCTCCATTGGCTTCCCTGGTTTCAAGGCGCACCAGATTGGGTATATGGGTGATCTGAAGCTCTGCAGAATCCTCTATGGTCACAATTCGCTCATCCTGGGGAATATAAGCAGAGAGGGCATTGAGAAAGGTGCTCTTTCCCGAATTGGTGCCGCCGCTGATGAAAATATTATACCCTGCCTCCACAATAGATTTTAGAAAAGCCGCCGCCTCTTTGGTGACGGAACCAAGAGCCAGAAGTCCTGCCATGGTAATGGGCTCCGGGAATTTTCTTATGGTCACCGCAGGGCCGTCCAAAGCAATGGGCGGAAGCACCACATGAACCCTGGAGCCGTCCGGCAGTCTGGCATCGGCAATGGGCCTTGATACATTGACCGTCCGGTTTACCCTGCTGACGATCTGCTGTATGGTATCCTCCAGCTGTTCCTGGCTGTCAAAGGACTTTTCCCACCGGGTCATATATCCCTTTCTCTCCACAAAGATACGGTCTGCCCCATTTACCATGATCTCAGAAATCTCCCTGTCATCCACCAGCTCCTGAAGAGCCCCTAAACGCCGGAAGGAGTCAAAAAGCCTGCTCCGGAGCCAGACCTGGTCCTTTAAAGGCAGAAAGCAGTTCTGCCCACGGTCTAAAAGCCGCCGGTCTATCATATCATACAGCTCCTCGTCACTTACCGCCTGTCTTTCATCCAGCTCCCTCATAATGTCTTCCCGGAGTCTCCTCCTCTGTTCCTCGTCCATCCTTGTCCTCCTTACGGCTGTTTCCTTAAAAGCTGCCTTGTATAATCCCCCAGCTCTCCCCATAGAAGCTGCTCTAAGTAATTGCCCTTTCTTCCCGGACTGCAGTGATAGGGAAGCTTCAGCTTCTGAATGCGGTTTTTTAACGGTTCATGACCGGAGGAAGCCAGGTATTCCTCAAATTCCTCAATCTTTGCCGCAGAGACGCAGTCCTCTTTCACCGGCATATACACCACATCGCAGATTTCCAGCACCTCCAGAGCCTTTGCCCCAAACTGGCCCAGGTCTAAAATCACAGTTTCATAGGTGCTCTCTCTGGAAATCCTTTCCACCAGATCCGCCATTGATTGGGCCGTCACCTGGAAAAGGTCCTCCGGATAGCGGACCGGAGGCACGTAATCCAGATCTCCCCAGGTGTAAACCAGAGAGCCTAGGCGTCCCCAGTTAAATTCATTCTGACTGTAATAATACAAAAGCTCTGACAGGCCTCCCCTGTATTCTTCTCCTGTCAGACGTTTCAGTCCGGAGCAGTCCTCCAAATTCAAATACAGTACCTTTAAATCCCTGGCCATCAACTGGCCCATGGTCAGGGCAAGGGAGGTCTTTAAGCACCGGTTTACCGGGGAATAGATGCCGATAATCCATGCCGTTCCCGACACTCCGGCAAATACCGGCTCTCCTTCTGCCGAGCAGTAACAGGCCATCACCTCCCGCATCATGCTGTCTGCAGCCTGATATTTATAAATCTGTACAGGCCCTCCTTCCTCATATTCCTCTTCCTCACCGGCCAGCCGGATCATCCTTGCTGCTCCTATTTTCTCCGCCTCCTCTGCCGGAACAGAGGAGTGGATCAGCAGCAGCTCAATCTCATGGTCCCTGGCATAAGCCTTCAGTCTCTCCAGGGAGGTAAATGCGGTTACGGAAAAGGGAACCTGCCCCCTATGGCTGACATATTCTGCAAGCCGTTCCCCATAGACAGGGTCCGGGTCATAAACTGCCATCACTTTTTTTGCCAAATAAAAACCTCCTTCTAATACAGTAATATAATGTAAACCAGCATTCCCAGGAAAAGGCACAGGCCTAAAGGTATGACCACCTCATAGCCGTCTCTGGAAGAACTGTAATAAGCCGGAAACCTGCCCGTCTGGCGTACACGTTTTACATAATCCCAAAAATAGGATAAACGCTTGAACAGAATACCCTTCGCAGCCATCTTGGCAAAGGACCAGACAGCGCCTATGAGAAGTCCGGGCAAAAGAGCTGCAGCACCGGCTACAGGGCCCAGATAGGCAACAATGAGCCCAATGACCTTAATATCGCCTGCCCCCATCATCCGGCAGAGAAAGAGGGGCAGAAATACGGCTGAGGCCGCGGCAAATTTAAAACAAAACAGAAACAGTACCTGCCAGAATACAGCGCCCTTTAACACCTCTGCTGACCGGAGAAGGTCCAGCAGAATGCCGATTATAAACCCCGAAAGTACAAGCCAGTTGGGAATCCGGTGTTCCCGGACATCAAAATAAGCCCCTGCCCCTAAAATGAGCAACAAAATAACATGTCTGACGATACAATCACTCCCCCTCTTTTTAAAAATATAAGTCCTGGAATTTTTTGCTGGAATATCAGCTTTGGAATAATAAAATGATACCAAAGAATGTACGCAGAAAGCATACTTGAATGTGCCTTTATTATGCACAAGATACCAGCTGATGTCAACAGTTTTTTCCAGGAAATATTGTATACATGGCTTTTTCCCAAAGCCTTCCTAATTATTGGGATTTCTCTCCTGTTTTTCATATTTTGAACAAATTTTTCGGATTTTTTAGTTTTTTTACAGCATATATTACAATTTTTCACTCTGAAAACATTGACGTTCTTTGCTCCGGATGGTAGAATGTAATTAGTTTATCTTTTTAAACCAAAGGAGGGATTTCACCGTTGGAGGCCCAGGATTTTAATAAACTTTTTCAGGATTGCATGCCTCTTTTTATCGCCCTGGGAGATGAAGTCCGCCTGACCATTGTTTCAGCCCTTGCGCGGACAGGCCTTTATGACAGCCTGGGAAATGATATGTCAGGCGTAATCAGCGGCTACTCAGCCTCAAAAAAACAGGGAATGAACGTAAAGGAGATCACGGAGCAGACCAGGCTGTCACGCCCTGCCGTCTCCCATCATCTGAAAATTTTAAAAGACGCGGGCCTTATTGATGTCCGCCAGGAGGGAACAGCCAATTATTACTACCTCACCATTGGGGACAGCACACAAAAGCTTTACTCCCTGGGACAGTTTTTACAGGGACTTTCAGGCCGTATTTCATAAAATCAAAAATTATACAGGTAATTTATGAATAAAGTGGCATTTTCCAGATATACTAAACCTTAAAGGTATAAGAAGGTCCGGACAGCCTGTGGCTGATTAAAGAGGGCCTGGTATAAAAATATGAATCTGGAGATGACAATATGAAAAACGGGCTTTTAAAAAAACATTTGGCTCCATCAGAAGACGAATGGAATTTAAGATGTGAGATCGAACGTTCCAAAACCGCTATCGATTCCGCCAGAAATCACTTTGAGCAGGTTGTTGACCCAACCCTGATTGATTGTTACATTTACGAGCTTAACGCAGCACAATTGCGTTATCAGTTCCTCCTTCGCCGCTTTAAAAGCAGGGAGGTATAAGGTACATTACAAGAAACCGGAGGATAAGTATATGAGCAAGTGGTATGAAGGGGGAGTGTTTTATCACATCTATCCCCTGGGGCTTGTGGGCGCACCGAAGGAAAACAGGGAAGACACTGTATCCGGCCATTTTGAAGAGCTGGAACAATGGATTCCCCATATCCGCTCTCTTGGGTGCAATGCGATCTACATCGGGCCACTGTTTGAATCCTCTACCCACGGATACGATACCCGCGATTACCGGATGGTGGACCGCCGCCTGGGAAGCCAGGAGGGATTTCAGAAATTTACAGCCCTCTGCCACGAGGCAGGAATCAAGGTGGTGGTCGACGGTGTATTCAACCACACAGGAAGAGATTTTTTTGCGTTTCAGGACATTGTAAAAAACAGAGAGCAGTCCCCTTACAAGGACTGGTATAAAGGAATCGGCTTCGGAGGAAGCAGCCCCCTTGGGGACTCCTTTGGATACGAGGCCTGGCAGGGGCATTATGAGCTTCCCTGTCTCAATCTTTATAACCCCATGGTAAAGCAGTATTTGTTCGATACCATACAATTCTGGATTCGGACCTTTGACATCGACGGCATCCGTTTAGACTGCGCCAATGTTTTGGATTTTGGATTTATGAAAGAGCTGCGGGACGAGACAAGCCGGATGAAGGAAGACTTCTGGCTCATGGGCGAGGTGATACACGGAGATTACGGCAGATGGGCCAATGACTCCATGCTCCACTCTGTCACCAATTACGAACTACATAAGAGCATTTATTCCGGCCACAACGATCACAATTACTTTGAAATTGCCCACAACGTAAAACGGCTTGACCCTTTAGGGCTCCAGCTTTATACCTTTGTGGACAATCACGATGAGGACCGGATTGCCAGCAAGCTGCAGGACCAGTCCCATCTATATCCGGTTTACACTTTATTATTTACCCTTCCGGGCATTCCGTCTGTCTATTATGGCAGCGAATTCGGAATAGAAGGAAAACGGACCAATTGGGATGATTCTGCCCTTCGCCCGGCCATTTCCATTTCAGACAGAGAGGCAAAAACCAATTCTCTGTCCGGTTTGATCGGCAGGCTGGGACAGATTCACAAAGAAAATCCCCATTTTCACGGAGGACGGTATCAGGAGCTGCTTCTCACCAACAGGCAGTATGCCTTTGCCAGGTTTTACGAGGGACAAGCCCTTGTCACAGCAGTCAACAACGATGACAAGGAAGCGTTTGTGCAGATCGCATGTCCGTCACAAGGGGACATTGCCGTGGATCTTCTCAGCGGGGAGCAATACCCTGTCAGGGATCAGAAAATCCAGTTAACCATTCCGGCAAACCGGGGTGTAATATTAAAAATCATGGAGGGGTGAGCATATGGCAGAGAAGAAAAAAGAAATCGGAACAGGCTTTATTACGGAGGTAGACCGGTATCTTTACAACAACGGAAAGCATTATGAAATTTATGAAAAGCTGGGAGCTCATCCAAAAACCTATAAGGGAAAAGACGGGATGTATTTTGCGGTCTGGGCCCCTCATGCAGAGCAGGTAGGGGTTGCAGGCGACTTTAACGGCTGGAACCCGGACACCACTCCTATGGACCTGCTGGCTGACTCAGGAATCTGGGAAGCCTTTGTTCCCGGCGTCGGCGCGGGGGAACTGTATAAGTTTGCCATTACCACAAAGAGTGGGAAGATACTTTTTAAAGCTGATCCTTATGCTGCTCAAGGAGAATACCGTCCCCAGACAGCTTCAATTACAGCTGATTTATCAGGATTTAAATGGAGAGACAGCACCTGGCTGGAAAAGCGGAAGGCCAATGCTCTGTTAGAGGGACCTGTCAGCATTTATGAAGTCCACTTAGGTTCCTGGAAGAAGAAAAACCGGGAAGAAAAAGACGGGTTTTACACCTATGTGGAGGCGGCTCATGAGCTGGCGGATTACATATCAGAAATGGGTTATACCCATGTGGAATTAATGGGAATTGCGGAGCATCCTTACGATGGCTCCTGGGGTTACCAGGTGACAGGCTACTTTGCCCCTACCTCCAGGTACGGGACGCCTGAGGAGTTTATGTATTTTGTGGACTACATGCACCGAAAAGGGATTGGAGTTATCTTAGACTGGGTTCCCGCTCATTTCCCAAGGGATGCCCACGGACTGGCTGACTTTGACGGGGAGCCATGTTACGAATATGCAGACCCGAGAAAGGGTGAGCACCCGGACTGGGGAACCAAGGTTTTTGACTACAGCAAATTTGAGGTCAGCAACTTTCTCATTGCCAACGCCCTTTACTGGGTGGAAAAGTTCCATGTGGACGGACTCCGTGTGGATGCAGTGGCCTCCATGCTCTACCTGGACTATGGGAGAAATAACGGACAATGGGTTCCCAACAGCAGGGGCGGCAATGAAAACCTGGAAGCCATTGAATTTTTCAAACACTTAAACAGCGTGATGACGGAGCGGGGAAACGGCGCCATGGTCATTGCAGAAGAATCCACAGCCTGGCCAAAGGTCACGGGAGAGCCCAAAGAAGAAGGCCTTGGCTTTACCTTCAAATGGAACATGGGATGGATGCACGATTTCCTGGAATACATGAAGCTGGACCCATATTTCCGCAAATTCAATCACAATAAAATGACCTTCGGACTTTCCTATTTTACCAGTGAAAAATACATTCTGGTACTGTCCCACGATGAAGTGGTTCATTTGAAATGTTCCATGATCAACAAAATGCCGGGGCTTTTAGAGGATAAGTTTTCAAACTTAAAGCTGGGCTACACCTTTATGCTGGGCCATCCTGGCAAAAAGCTGCTGTTTATGGGCCAGGACTTCGGACAATTCCACGAGTGGGATGAAAAGACTGCTCTGGACTGGTATCTGGCTGACGAGCCTTTGGGAAAAGACCTTAAGGAGTATGTAAGTGATCTTCTCCATCTCTATAAGAAATACCCGGCTCTTTACGAAAAAGACTACGATTGGAATGGTTTTTCCTGGGTAAATGCCAATGACAGCGAACACAGCATCTTTAGTTTTATCCGGTACGGCAAAGACCGCAAAAACAACCTGCTGTTTGTATTAAACTTCACCCCTGTGGCTTATCCGGACTACCGGGTAGGTGTTCCCAAACGCGGCGGATTTACTCTTGTTTTAAGCGAGAGCCACGGCCTGTATAAGCGGGGAGAAAAAGCCCCCTCCTTCCGCTCTGCCCTAAAGGAATGGGATGGGCAGGAATACTCCTTTGCATATTCCCTTCCTGCCTATGGAGCGGCGGTTTTCCGCTTTTAATTCAAGGCCATAAGGCAGATTTTCAGACTTTGACAAAAATTTAACTATACATTTTACTGGATATGTAGTAATATATAGGTACAAGTCAATGCATCATTTGCTTTAAACTTATGGTATGGAAGGAGAGAGGTTTTTATGGCAGCAGAATTAATTGCGACAACTGCAACAAAAAAGGTCTTTCGTGATGGAGATAAGGCGCTGAAGGTTTTTAACGCTGATTTCCCGAAGGCAGAGGTTTTAAATGAGGCTCTGATTACCGCCCGTGTAGAAGAAGTAGGCGGAATCAACGTTCCCAAGGTATTGGAAGTCAGTGTCTTTGAAGGAAAGTGGGCCATTACCTTTGATTTCATTGAAGGCAAGACCCTCCAGCAGCTCATGGATGAGAACCCTGAAAAGTTACCGGAATACATGGAAAAGATGGTTGATCTTCACTTAAGCATCATGGCAAAACAGTGTCCTCTTCTCAATAAGTTAAAGGATAAGATGTCACGCCAGATCATGGATACGGAAGAATTGAGCGATGTGACTGTGTACGATATGCGGACACAGCTTGACAGCATGCCAAAGCACACAAAGCTGTGCCACGGAGACTTTAATCCAACCAACATTATCGTAAAGGATGACGGAACCATGTTCGTCCTGGACTGGGTACATGCCACTCAGGGCAATGCCAGTGCCGATGTTGCAAGAACCTACTTACTTTTCTGCCTCTATGACCAGAACAAGGCAGATATGTACATGGATCTGTTCTGCAAGAAAACCGGAACAGCAAAGAAATACGTTCAGAAATGGCTCCCCATCGTTGCGGCAGCCCAGTTGTCCAAGAGAAGGCCCCAGGAAGCAGAATTACTGCAGAGATGGGCAAGTGTCTGCGATTACCAATAAAAATCAATACATAGAGCAAAAATGGTATCCCAAAAGTCATAATAACTTGACTTGGGATACCATTTTTTCCGTCTTATTTCTGTTTCCTTTTGGACATTTCCTCATGTTCCTTTACAAGCTCCTGATAGAGGTCATAAAGCTTCCATTTGCAGTTGGTGTCGGTCAGCACCGCCTTTAAGGCGATTTTTTCCACTTCTGCCCGCCTTAAGTTCATCAAAAACTCATCCAGCCTGGAGTTGGAAAAGTTCTTTATAACCAGAAGCTCTTCCTCCACAGGAGGACACGCCTCTGCTTCCTGTTCCTCAAAGCCCTCAATGCCGGCCAGATAGCCTACGGTCTGTCCCATCTGCTCCTGAGAAATATTTTTAATCCGGACACCCATACGCACCAGTACAGATTTCAGCTTAGCAGCCTTTGTACCATTGCCCTTCTGCTTGTCCGACTCCGGCTGATAGTATAAAACCATCTCTTTCCCTGCTGCCATTTCCTATTCCTCCTGCTCCTGCTTATATTATAACAGGTTTTTCCTCAATTCTTCCCCGCTTAAGGAGCTTAAATACGCCGGGGCAACGTCAAATACTGTCTTGCAGCCCTGCTGTCCTTCCTGATTTAAGCGGTAAGCCGCCCTTGCATAAGCGGCCAGTACGGAAGCCGTAAATTCCGGATTGGAATCCAGCTTTAAGCTGTATTCGATCACATGGCTGTTCTCATCCTCCCAGCCGGTTGTCCCTGTTCTGATGACAAATCCGCCGTGGGGGATTCCCTTGTGGTCCCGCATCAGCTCTTCCTCTGTAATAAACTGAACGGTTGTGTCATAATCAGCGAAATAATTAGGCATGGTCACGATCTCTTCTCTGATCCGCTCTAAATCAGCCCCTTCTTCTGCCACCACAAAGCACTCCCGGGTGTGCTTCTGTCTGGTTGTCAGCTCCGGATTGCTTCCGCTTCTTACAGCCTTTAAGGCCTCTTCCACCGGAACCGTATACTGTCTTGCGTCCTTAACGCCGGAAATTCTGCGGATAGCGTCGGAATGGCCCTGGCTGACCCCCTTGCCCCAGAAGGTATAATCACTGCCTCCCGGCAAAATGGCTCCTGCATACAAACGGTTTAAGGAGAACATGCCCGGGTCCCAGCCTGCGGATATGACTGCCACCTTTTTCCCCTTTTTAGCGGCTTCATCCACTGCTGCAAAATGCTGAGGAATCTTGGCATGGGTATCAAAGCTGTCAACCACGTTGAAATGCTCTGCAAGAGCTTTGGTCTGTTCCGGAAGATCTGAGGCGCTTCCGCCGCACAGGATCAGAACGTCAACAGAGTCCTTAAAAGAAAAAACTTCCTCATAGGAATACACCTTTGCGCCCGGTGTCAATACCTTTAAGGATTCCGGATTTCTCCTTGTAAATACTGCGGTAAGCTCTAAGTCCGGGTTGTGGCGGATGGCACACTCCACGCCTCTTCCCAGGTTTCCATAGCCTACAATACCTATTTTAATTGTCATATTTTTAGCCGCCTTTCCAGAAATTTGTTCGTTTTTTATTATAACTCCAAAAAGAGCCATGTGTAAATCCTGTTTTGCAAATAGTTTTGCATGCTAAAAGAGGGGGCTGCAGAAAAATAAAGCTGATGCTCCGGCAGACGGTTCATCTGCCTTTACACCAGCTTCTTTCATCTAAACTATGCCATTGCTGCCACATCCGGTATTTCCAGAGTTGTGGTCTCATATTTATCCAGAATCACCTTCTGAATCATATCACGTGTTCCTGAATTTATGGGATGGGCAATATCCCGGTATTCTCCATCGGCCGCTTTCCGGCTCGGCATGGCGATGAATAAACCATTTTCACCCTCAATCACCTTAATATCATGAATAACAAATTCGTTATCTAAAGTAATGGATACAATGGCCTTCATCTTTCCTTCTTTTTCAATCCGTCTCACTCTCACGTCTGTAATCTGCATGTTAAAACCCCTCCCACCGCAATCCTTATAATGCGTATCTCTCGTTCTTTTCCAAAACGACTTTTATGTCATCCGGTGACCCGATATGGGTAGTGTTGGCCCGGATGGTATCCCGGCTTTCCACAATACAGTTTTCAATCACCGTATTATCCCCTATATATACGTCATTTAAAATAATGGAATTCTTAATGACGCAGTTATTTCCTACATATACCTTTTTAAATAAAACGGAATTCTCCACCACTCCGTTGATAATGCTTCCGCTGGAAATCAGGCTGTTCTTCACTGCTGAACCCGGATTATACTTAGCCGGCGGCAGATCGTCAATCTTGGAATAGACTTCAGGAGACTGGCAGAAGAAGTAATCCCTTACTTCCGGCTTTAAGAAATCCATGTTGGTCTTATAATAAGATTCCACAGAAGCGATATTGCTCCAATAGGTGTTCAGATTATAAGCATAGATTCTCTTTAAGTTCCGGTAGCGTACCAGAATGTCGCTTACAAAATCATAGGAATCTTCCATCACACAGCGCTCGATCAGCTCGATCAGCTGGCGTCTGCGGATTACATAGATTCCGCAGGAAACCGTATTGGAGGTGGTTACCATAGGCTTTTCTTCAAATTCTGTAATCCTTCCGTCTTCGTTGGTCTGAACAAATCCGAAACGGGTAACGTCCTCTCCCGGCTGAAGCTGGGAGCACACCACAGTGATGTCCGCTTTTTTCTCAATATGATATTCCAAAACCTTGGCATAATCCAGCTTATAGATACCATCACCTGCTGCGATCACCACATAAGGCTCATGGCTGTTCTTTAAAAAGTTCAGATTCTGATAGAGGGCGTCAGCCGTACCGCGGTACCAGTCACTGCTCTCTGCAGTAATGGTCGGGGTAAATACGAACAAACCTCCCTGCTTTCTTCCAAAATCCCACCACTTGGATGAACTTAAATGCAGATGAAGGGACCTGGAATTATACTGGGTCAAAACTGCCACGTTCTGAATATGGGAATTTGTCATGTTGCTGAGGGCAAAGTCAATGCTTCGATAGCTGCCTGCAATTGGCATGGCTGAAATCGCCCTCTTACTGGATAATTCCTTCATCCTCCTACTGTTTCCGCCTGCTAATATAATTCCTATTGCTCTCATCGCATACCACCTGCCTTTATGATGTAATCTCCGCTAGCCAGTTCTCCGCCATGGTAATCCTCTGGCGTTGTCTCCCCCACAATTGCCGTGTTTTTTCCGACCTTTACATTGCCCGGAATGGTCGAATTTTCTCCCACCGTCACCAGGTCAAACTGGTATACCTTGGGATCGTATTTGCTTTCGCTGTACTCTCCGACTCCAATCTCCGTATTATCGCCGATCTTTACGTTCTCAGCAATAATGGCTTTGTAAACCTTGGAATTCTCTCCCACAATGCTTTCCCGCATGATGATGGAATCCCTGACCACAGCACCCTTTTTAATGGTGACACCTGCGCCGATGACAGAATTATAGACTTCTCCGCAGATCTCCGTTCCTTCACCTATAATGCTTCTGTCAATGACCGCATCCTGTGATACATACTGAGGCGGAATGATATCGCTCTTGGTGTAAATCTTCCAGTATTCCTCATAAAGGTTAAACTCAGGAATGATATCAATCAGCTCCATATTGGCCTCCCAGTAAGAGCCAAGGGTACCTACATCCTTCCAGTAGCCGTTGTACTCATAGGCAAATACCCGTCCGCCTGATTCGAAGCAGTGAGGGATGATGTGCTTGCCGAAATCGCAGCCCGGAACCTCGGACATCTTGATCAGGGCGTCTCTGAGCACCTTCCAGCTAAATATGTAGATTCCCATGGAAGCCAGGTTGCTTCTGGGGTTCTCCGGCTTCTCCTCAAATTCCGTGATCCGGTTATTCTCATCGGTAATGAGAATTCCGAACCGGCTGGCCTCTTCAATAGGTACAGGCATGGCAGCAATGGTGATATCAGCATTATTGGCTTTGTGGTATTCCAGCATAACCTCATAATCCATCTTATAGATATGGTCGCCTGACAATATTAAAACGTATTCCGGATTGTAGGTCTCCATATACTCTAAGTTCTGGTAGATGGCATTTGCGGTTCCAGTATACCAGTCGCTTCCCTTGCTCTTTTCATATGGCGGGAGAATGGTGACACCGCCTACATTACGGTCCAAATCCCACGGAATTCCAATTCCTATATGAGTATTCAAACGTAATGGCTGGTACTGGGTCAGAACTCCGACTGTATCAACTCCAGAGTTGATACAGTTGCTTAGCGGGAAATCAATAATGCGGTACTTTCCTCCAAAAGATACTGCTGGTTTGGCCACCTTCTGCGTGAGCACACCCAAACGGCTTCCCTGTCCGCCAGCTAAAAGCATGGCAATCATTTCTTTTTTAATCACGTTTATCACCTCTTGCTGTTAGAATTTTATTGTACTAGCATTATACCATACATTTGAAGAATAGTGAACAAATTTTAAAAATATTACGATATTTTTTTGTGCATTTTCCGACATTATTCATGCCTTTTTTGTAACTGCACAGACTTTAGGGGTTAAATACCTATTTTCCGTACAAAACTTTGTCTATAAGCCATGTTTTTGTGCATCCCCCCTTGAATGAAAGGTCAAAGTACAGTATAATCTTAGTAAGTATGCCAACACGCAAAAGGAGAAACCATTATGGATTTGACAACAGTAAGACAAATATATAAGGACAAGGAATCCTTCTTAAACACCAAGGTCACCGTAGGCGGATGGGTGAGAAGCTTAAGAGATTCCAAGTCTTTTGGATTCATTGTTTTAAATGACGGAACTTATTTTGAAACACTTCAGATCGTCTATCATGACACCATGGAGAACTTTTCCGACATTTCCCGACTGAATATCGGAGCAGCCGTCATCGTCACCGGAACCCTGGTAGCCACACCGGATGCAAAACAGCCCTTTGAGATTCAGGCTGAGGAAATATTGATTGAAGGTCCTTCGGCACCTGATTACCCTCTTCAGAAAAAGCGCCATTCCTTTGAATATTTAAGGACCATTTCCCATCTGCGCCCCAGAACCAACACCTTCCAGGCAGTGTTCCGTGTCCGCTCCTTAATCGCCTACGCCATCCACCAGTTTTTCCAGGAGAGAGACTTCGTTTACGTCCACACTCCCATTATTACCGGAAGCGACTGCGAGGGTGCCGGAGAGATGTTCCAGGTCACTACTATGGACTTAGCAAATATTCCAAAGACCAAAGAGGGAGATGTGGACTTTTCCCAGGATTTCTTCGGAAAGCCGACCAACTTAACGGTCAGCGGCCAGCTTAACGGAGAAACCTATGCCATGGCATTCCGCAACATCTATACCTTCGGACCTACCTTCCGTGCGGAAAACTCCAATACCACACGCCATGCGGCTGAGTTCTGGATGATTGAGCCTGAGATGGCATTTGCTGATTTAAACGATGATATGGAGCTGGCAGAGGCCATGTTAAAATATATCATCCGCTTTGTTCTGGAGCACGCTCCCGAGGAAATGAACTTCTTCAACCAGTTTGTGGACAAGGGTCTTTTAGACCGTTTAAACCATGTGTTAAATTCTGAATTCGCTCATGTGACTTATACTGAAGCCATTGAGCTGCTGGAAAAGCACAATGATGAATTCGATTATAAAGTATCCTGGGGCTGCGACTTACAGACAGAGCACGAGCGCTATCTGACAGAGGAACTGTATAAAAAGCCTGTTTTCGTCACCGACTATCCAAAGGAGATCAAGGCCTTCTATATGAAGCTGAATCCCGATGGAAAGACTGTGGCTGCTGTGGACTGTCTGGTTCCCGGAATCGGAGAGATCATCGGCGGAAGCCAGCGTGAGGACAACTACCAGAAGCTGGTAGAGCGTATGGAAGAATCCGGCCTTAATAAAGAAGATTATGAGTTTTACCTTGACTTAAGAAAATACGGTTCTACCCGTCATGCAGGCTTTGGCTTAGGCTTTGAGCGCTGCGTTATGTATCTGACCGGAATGGGCAACATCCGCGATGTGGTTCCCTTCCCAAGAACTGTTAACAACTGTGAACTTTAATCTGTGAAACAAATTCCCTTCCTTTCCGGTGGGGAATTTGTTTACAATCAGGCCATGCAGAAATATTTGTGTGACTTGGGGAGTGGGGAGCTTGCTCACCAAGCCCCAAATCATACAAATATTTCTATAGGGCGTATGCCCTGCATTGATCATTTAGCGGCGCTTTTCCGCTAAATGATCAATGATGCCTGGCCACGCCAAAACAGCGAGGTAATAACAATGAAATTCATACATATTGCAGATGTTCACTGGGGGATGAGCCCGGACAGCGACAAGCCGTGGAGCAAGGAACGGTGCCAGGATATTAAGGACACCTTTGCAAGGGCCGTGACACAGGCAAAGTTTCTGGAGGCTGACTGCCTTTTCATATCCGGAGACTTATTTCACCGCCAGCCTCTTGCCAAAGACTTAAAAGAAGTGAATTATTTGTTTTCTACCATACCCACGGTTCATGTGGTCATCATTGCAGGCAATCACGACCGCATCAGAAGCAATTCCGCACTTTTAAGCTTTACCTGGGCTTCTAATGTGACTTACTTAATGGGAGAAGAGCTGGAAAGCGTTTACTTTAAGGAAATCAATACGGAAGTCTACGGCTTCAGCTATCATTCCGCTGAAATCCCGGAAAACCGGCTGGATCATTTGAAGGTACCGAATAATGGGCGCATCCATGTTCTTTTGGGCCATGGAGGAGATGCCAACCACATCCCCTTTGATAAAGGCGCCATGAGCAGCCTGGATTTCTCTTATATTGCCATGGGACATATCCACCGCCCTGAGATCCTTCTGGAAAACAGAATGGCCTTTGCGGGCTCTCTGGAGCCTCTGGACAAGACAGAGTCCGGACCCCATGGAATGATGGTGGGTGATATCAATGAAGTGACCCGTGTGGTGACTTCCTTAAAGTTCATCCCTCTTGCAAAGCTTCAATATATTTCCCTGGCTGTCAACGTGACCACTGCCACCACCAATACGGAGCTGGCAATGAAGATCACCCAGGAGATCCAGAACCGGGGAACGGAAAACATTTTCCGCTTCCGCATCCGGGGGATGAGGGACCCTGACATTTCCTTTGACTTGGAAATGCTCTCCACCCGGTTTAAGATCATGGAAATCATTGATGAATCCGAGCCTCAGTATGACTTTTCGGCCCTGTTTGCCGAACACCCCAGCGACATGATCGGCTTCTACATCCAGGCCCTTCAGAAGCCTGAGATGAGCCCTGTGGAAAAAAAGGCCCTTCATTACGGCATCAATGCCCTGCTGCGCACAACGGACGAAAGGAGCTGACCCATGAAAATACTGGATATCTATATCAACGGCTTCGGGAAATTCCATGGAAGAAACCTTTCCTTCCGGGATGGGCTTAACATTGTCTACGGCAAAAATGAAGCCGGAAAGTCCACCATACATACCTTTATCCGGGGAATGCTTTTCGGCATCGAACGCCAGCGGGGACGGGCTTCTAAAAATGACCTTTATACCAAATACGAGCCCTGGGAAAACAGCGGCACCTATGAGGGACAAATACGACTGGAGCACAAGAATCACATTTACCGGATTGAGCGCACCTTTCAGAAGAATAAGAAGGAATTTAAAATTGTAGATGAAACCGCCGGAAGAGAAGTAGAGCCTACCAAGGCATTTTTAGACGATCTGCTGTGCGGTTTAAGTGAAGCGGCTTACATCAATACGGTCAGCATCGGACAGTTGAAGAGCGCCACTGACGAAGGAATGGTTTCTGAGTTAAAGAATTACATCGCCAACTTAAATACTACGGGAAGCTTATCCCTTAATATCACAAAGGCTGCAGCCCTTTTAAAGTCCCAGCGAAAAGAGCTGGAGGCTCAGATGGTTCCCGAAGCCGCCCGCACTTACACCTCTCTCTTAAGCGAGATCAGGAATACGGAAAAGGAGATTTCCTCTCCTGAATATGAAAACCAGATCCAGACTTACCAGAAACGGCGCTCCGAGGTGAAAACCACCTTAGAAGATCGACAGAAGGAAAAAGAAGAACTGCTTCAAAAGGTTGCCAGAGGGCGGCAGATGCTGACCAGCAACCAGTTTTCCGATCAGGACTCCATTCACGCCTATTCGGAAAAGGCTCAGGAAACCTTTGATGAGTATATGGAAGCAAAAACTTCCTGCCAGAAAAAGCCCAGAAAAATATGCTCTATCCTCTCTCTGGTCATTGCTACCCTGCTTTTATGCTGTACGGTGGTGCTGTACTATCTGGGAGAATCCAATTATTTTACGGCTTATTACGGATTGGATCTCATTCTCCTGGTAGGGCTTTTTATCGGAGCCTCTATTATATTCTATCTGATTGGTCTGATTCTCTTTCTCCGGATGAGGCACAGCCAGCGGGATATGGAAATGAGCGCCAAGGTTCTCCAGGAAATCCTCTCCAGGCACCTGGGGAATACAGATATCTCTGAGGACGCCATGAGAGCCTTCCAGGCCAGGATGGCGGAATTCACCCGGCTCTGCACGGTTGTCACTAAATCAGAGGCTGCTATCGGCCAGAAAGCGGCTGAGATCGAACAGCTTCAGAAGGAGCAGGAGGGTTGCGGGGAATCCATTGAAAAGCAGCAGAAAAGCCAGTGGGAGCTGGAGAAAAAGCTGGAGCATTTATCCGGCTGCAAGACTCAGGCAGAGGGTTTGAAACATATTTTAGAGGAAAACGACCGCATCCGGGAAGAAATATCCGCCATTGATCTGGCCCTGGAAACCATGACCTCCCTCTCCTCCTCCATCCGGGATTCCTTTGGCCTGTATTTGAATAAGACTGCCTCTGACTTGATAGCCGGAATCACAGGCGGGATTTATACCAGCATGAGCGTGGATGAAAACCTCAATGTGTTTTTAAATACAAAGACCAAGCTGGTTCCGCTGGAGCAGGTCAGCAGCGGCACCATGGACCAGGTGTATCTGGCCCTTCGTCTGGCAGCCTCTTCTTTAGTCCAGGAGAACACTGAGCGGATGCCCTTTATCTTTGATGACAGCTTTGTGCTGTATGACGATGACAGGCTCCGTACTGCCTTAAAATGGCTGGTAAACACGTATTCCGACCAGATCATCATTTTCACCTGCCATCAGAGGGAAGCCCAGATGCTGACCGCAAATCTGATTCCTTATCATCTGGTAGAAATATAATCATTGAGCCGGTTTATTCCTGCAAGACAGGGAGAATAAAAGGCATGAGAATAGGCACCTTAAAGCTGAATTGAAAAAACAGCTTTAAGGTGCCTATTTATATGTTAAACCAGGTTTAATATTACCTGTCTCCGGCCCTGTAACGCTCCAGAATGCGGTTGATTCTGGCAGTTGGATTCAGCAGCTCGCTTAAGGACGCATCATGGTTTAAATTATCTATGATAAGAGCAATGTATTTGCTCATATCCACATTGATATAATAAGGTCTGGAAAGAAGATCCGGAGTCTGGTATACCAGATTGGTAGTCAGAATCCGGTCAATGAGACCGTTCTCATAATATTCATCAAACTTCGCAAGGCCGTTGGTAAAGAGTCCGAAGGTAGAGCAGACAAATACCTTTCTGGCTTTTCTTCTCTTAAGCTCCTTGGCAACATCAAGCATGCTTTCTCCGGAAGAGATCATGTCGTCAACAATGATCACATCCTTGCCCTCTACGCTGCTTCCCAGGAATTCGTGGGCAACAATTGGGTTGCGTCCGTTGACAATCTGGGTGTAATCCCGGCGCTTATAGAACATACCCATATCAAGGCCCAGAACGTTTGCAAAATATACAGCACGTCCCATACCGCCTTCATCAGGGC
Source organism: Lacrimispora sp. (assembly GCF_036758025.1). Classification (GTDB taxonomy): domain Bacteria; phylum Bacillota; class Clostridia; order Lachnospirales; family Lachnospiraceae; genus Lacrimispora. The sequence continues at coordinate 58,095 of NZ_DAIOXM010000004.1, forward strand.
TGATGACCATCATATGATCGCTGTCAATTTCCAGTTCTTTTTCTTCCTTTAACAGGTACTTGATAAACTGGTAAATGGGCTGAACCGTCTCAAAGCCCCGTAAGGGAATGGCGTTTTGCACTCTTGGGTCATGGGCATCAAAGGTGATGATGTTTTCCACTCCCATGTTTACCAGCTCCCGAAGTGCCAGGGCACAGTCTAAGGATTCCCTGCTTGTTCTCTTGTGCTGTCTGCTTTCATATAAGAAGGGCATGATCACGTTGATTCTGCGGGCCTTGCCTGCGGAAGCTGCGATCAGACGCTTTAAATCCTGAAAATGGTCGTCAGGTGACATGTGGTTGGTCATTCCGCACAGGGAATAGGTAAGACTGTAATTGCACACATCTACCATAAAATAGAGATCATCTCCGCGTACCGACTCCTGAAGGGTTCCTTTTGCCTCTCCGGTTCCGAATCTGGGAGTCTTGGCTCCGATGATGTAGGAATCCCTCTGATAACCGGAAAAAGCAATGGTAGACTTATGCTCGCTCTCCCTCTCATGCCTCCAGGACACCAGATAATCGTTGACCTTATTTCCCATTTCCTTGCAGCTCATAAGCGGCACCAGGCCAAGAGGGCCTACCGGAATGGTCTCTATAATTTTCTCTTCGTAAAGCATTGTTTTTTCCTCCAACGTATTCAATTGCCTTGCAACGGTTCTTTTATATCATTAAGTGGGTCAATAGTCAAGGCTATCGGCTTATTTTGCCTTCTTCCTGATGCGGATATCATCGCCGTAAAGAGGTATTACCGTGTAGCGGCTGATCAGCCGGGAAGTCACACGTTCCGTATAACGGTCCCTCAGTTCATTCATGGGATGATTGGTGGAAATAATGGTTGACTTTGAGGAATTGAGCCGTTCATTGATGCAGTAAAACAGTTCAGAGGAAGTGAAGCTGTTATTCAGCTCTGTTCCCAAGTCATCAATGATCAGAAGATCGCAGTCTAAAATATACTGGTACATGCCCCTCATATCTTCCTCATTTTGGTAATCAAACCGGTTTTTGGAAAACACCTCAAACAAGTCATTGGCAGATAAGTAGATGACGGAATAATACCGGTCCATCAGCTCCTTTGCAATGCAGTTGGTGAGAAAGGTCTTTCCAACCCCTGTAGGGCCTGTAAACAGCAGGTTTCCGTGGTCTTTGGAGAATTTCTCCACAAAGTTCCGGCAGATTTCCACAACCTGTCCCATATACTGCTTTACGGTCCGGTTAAGGACCGGAAGCACTCTGGTGTCGTCAAAATATTCGTAGGAAAAGGTGCTGAAGTTTTCAACGGCAACAATTCCCTCAATATTTGACTGGGCATAGAGATACTTCATCTCAGACTGGCGGAAGCAGTGGCACTTCCTTCCGTCTGCATATCCCGTATCCTTGCAGTCGGAACAACGGTATTTCATTTCCATATAGTCCACCGGAAAGCCGGCTGACTTTAAAAGCACGCTCTTTTGTTCCCTTAAATCTGCGATTTCACTCCGCATCTCCTTAAGGGCTTCCTGGTCTCCTTCCAGCAGCCTGCGGGCGCTGGCTACTGCCTTGGTGCTGATGGAATCATCAAGCTCTTTCATAACCGGAATTCTGCCATATACTTCTGCAATCCGTTCCTCTTGTTCATGGCGGTTTTTAAACTGCTGCTGCCCATAGGCCCGCATGATGGCATCGTATTGTGAATTGCTCAGAGCCATAACGTCCTCCTTTCCATACACCCTGGTATACTACTGATCGGCAAACTGCTGCAATACCAGCGCATCGTAATCGATTTCTCTTTGAGGGAAGTTCTGGAACTGATTCTGGCTGCCTCTTCCCTTTGCAGGCGAAGCCTGCTTATAGGTTCCGGCTTTGCCGTCAGTTTCCGCTTTTTTCCCTGCCTTCGTGTCTCCGCTCCTCATCCGGTCTGCGTGCTGTTCATCCAGCTTTCGCACCTCTTCCAGGGAACGGACACCTGCCTTTTTCCAACCCTCCAGGATCTTGTCTGCATACTGAAAGCTGGGGGAATGGGTGGCGGCCATAGTCCTGTTGCAGGCTTCTATTACCAGATCCCTGGTAAAGCCGTAGGAGCGGAACCACCGGTCCATAAAGCCCCTTTCCAAATCGCCCGGCTTCCGGTCATTGAGACCGAAGGCCTTCATAACGGCAAAGGAATCCTTGGAAAAGGAAACGGCATGGCTTTTGGCTTCTTCTACTGTTCGGAAGCCTTTTTCATGCCAGCTGATGGCTACAGTCTCAATGTAGCGGATGCTGGTGTGTCCGCCCTGGACGCAGTATTCTACCACGTACTCTAAAAGTTCAGCAGGCATGGAAAGGCCGTCGTAGAGATAGGCGAAAACTTCGCATTCTCTCTGGGTAAATACCTTGTTCATATATTTCTGGGCAATGTAAAGAAGCTGGGAAAAGTCCTCATCTCCGGCAAGGCTGCTGATTTGGGCAGGAGAGTAGGAGGGGCGTTTTTGAGGAGTCTCAGGCGCTTTCTGGGAGGGGGCCGGGCCGGCGGCGCAGGCTGTCTCGGAAAGGGCCGGAGATGGTTCCGGTTTTTGAGGGAGGTCTTCTACCAGGACTCCGGCTTTTTTCCAGTAAGATAATGCCCGTGTTACATCCGCTTCCGTATGGTTTAAGGCATCAGCAATCATGGAGATTGTTACTTCTTCGCCTTCGTGGCGCATTAAGTATAAGTATGCTTTTACATACTCTCCATTGGCGCTTGCCATATGCTCATCAATGAAATCATTGGATATTATGGTTGCATTTATCTTGAAACTGCTCTTTACATTCACTGGTATAACCTCGCTTTTTTAGGGGGGGCTGGGGGGTTAATACGTTAGTCCGCTGGTCCGCAGTGCAAGCCAGGAAATCCGTAGGATTTCCTGGCTCACGGGCATTCGCCCTATGAATCAGGTCATGAAATTTTTTTCTTATGTGCGAGCACAACGAAAAAATTTTCACGCCCTGATTCTGCACTGTTCATTGCTTTCGTGAACATCATAACACAACTCCCCCCAAAAGGAAATAGGGGTAGTTATCCACCAAATGAATTGTGGAAACTGTGGATAATGTGGAAACAAGGTATACATAATTTGTATTTTCTCCCCGATTCCTGTCGATTTGCTGATAAAACCGTGGCTTTAGAAATTGTAAGACTATAAATTATGTAAATTAAAAAATCCACATAGTTTTCCAGGAGAAAATGTTGAAAACTATGTGGATAATGTGGATAACTACAAGCCTAACAGCTTTTCTCCCACTTTTACTATATCTCCAGCCCCCATAGTTATCAACAAATCACCGTGTATACAATTTTCTAAAATAAATGTTTCAATTTCATCAAACGACGGCAGGTAGTGCACCTTTACCCCTCTTTTTTCAATTTTCTCGGCAATATCCCTGGAACTGACCCCCAGATTGTCGGTTTCCCGGGCTGCATAGATGTCCGCCAGTATAACCTCGTCAGCAAGAGACAAAGACTCTGCAAAATCTTCCAGAAACGCTTTTGTCCTGGTGTAGGTATGGGGCTGGAATACTACCCACAGCTTATTCTTGGGATAGTGCTTTGCCGTTTCCAGAGTTGCCCTTATTTCCTGGGGATGGTGGGCATAATCATCGATAATGGTCACGCCGCCCAGCTCTCCCTTCTTTTCAAAGCGCCGGTTGGTTCCTGTAAAACGCTTTAATCCCTTTTTGACCATTTCCAGAGATATCCCCAATTCCATGCAGATGGCTGCTGCTGCCAGGGAGTTATACACATTGTGTTCTCCGGGAACGCCAAGGGTAACTGTATCCACAACAGTTCCGTCTATCTTAAGCTCATAAGAAGCCCTGGCAAGCTCATCGAAGCGGATAGACTCTGCCTCGTACCGGCTTCCAGGCTTTTTGCCGAAGGTAATGATTTTACAGGGCAGATCTCTGGTGATCTCCTCCACACACTGGATGTCATTGTTGATAACCAGCACCCCTTCCTTTGGAAGCTTTTGAGCAAATAAGCGGAAGGAATTGCGGATATCCTCTAAATCCTTAAAGAAATCCAGATGGTCCGCCTCCACGTTTAATATCACTTCCATGGTGGGGAAAAAGGATAAAAAGCTGTTGGTGTACTCACAGGCTTCCGTCACAAATAAGTCAGAACTTCCCACACGGATGTTTCCGCCGATGGAATTTAAAATTCCGCCTACAGATATAGTGGGGTCCGTATCTGCTGCTAAAAGGATTTCCGTCAGCATAGAGGTGGTCGTTGTCTTGCCGTGGGTTCCGGAAACAGCAATGGCATTCCGGTAGTTTGTCATCATCTGGCCCAGAAGCTCCGCCCGGGTCAGAAGGGGAATCTGCCGTTTCTGAACCTCTTCAAACTCAGGATTATCAGGATGGACTGCTGCCGTATAGACCACCACATCAATTCCGTCGGTGATATTTTCAGGCCTTTGGCCGTAGGAAACCCTGGCCCCCTTGGCTTCTAAATGGCGGGTCAGAGCTGATTCCTGAGCATCAGAGCCTGTGACCGTAAAGCCTTCGTCAATGAGGATCTCTGCCAGGCCGCTCATGCTGATTCCGCCGATTCCTATGAAATGAATTGCTGACTGTTTATGAAAATCAATCTGATACATGTTTTATCCATCCTTAATTTTTCTATTTGGTTGATACTTCTTTTTACTTTTTGAGTTCCTTCTATTATACAGGAAAGCAGAAAGAAAATCCACAATATAATCTTATAGGGAAACACCTGATGTCATGCCTCCGTTCTTAAAACAAAAGTCTGGAAACAGCAGGAGCAAAGTTGTCCGGGACTGGGAAATCACCTGGGGGCGGCAAAATAAGATACTGACAGAAAAAGAAAAAGTCCCTCGGGACTTACATGGTCCGGGGACTTTGGATGAAGAAAATCATATCATTACGGCAAAACCGCCTCTTTTTTACTGGAATATGACTCCACTGCAAATGTGATTATATGAAGCAGTTCTTTAAAGCTCCGGAAGGATAGCTGCTCTCTGCCTTCCCGCCAGTAAACAACTCCCTGCCAGGTGCCCCGCTCCCGGAACATGACTTTGATAGAAAAGGAAGCCTTTGTTCCCGATTCCATGGGCACATCAAAAAGCATTTCTGTTCTTTTTCCCTCCATAAAGCATTTCAGGGCAGAGGCCAGGTCTACCAGGGCATTAAACTGCCTGGTTCTATTTGCAGATATGCTTTGAAAGCGGCCGGTAAACCTGCCGGAATCGTAATCAGATATAGTTAAATGGCAGGAATTCAGGCATTCCTCTTTTTCAGGAAAAGTCCGGTTTGACCCTCCCTTAAGCAGCCGGAGCAACTGAAGTTCGCTTTCAAACGACTCCCTTTTTCCGCCGTTTTGCCAGCTTACAGTTCCCTGCCAGCCTGCATGATAGCGGTACTGAATGCAGACAGTAAAAGTTTCTACATTCCCCTTCCTGGGCTCTCCGTCATATTCTTTTATAGTAAAACCGGAAGGAATGATTCCCGAAAAGCTGCGCATCTGAAGCGTCTGCTTGGGGCTTCCCACATCATCAAGGATCTGGTCTACATTCAAAATCAGTTCCTGCACACTGCCAAAGCAGATTCCATGGGAAATACTCTCATGAAACAGGATTCCTTTCATGCTCCAATTGCTGCATTCATCCACTGCTATTGTAAAGTAGTGATCTGCATTACTGACTAAGCTCATTCTTCCTACTGACATATTTTTCACCACGATTCTTTTGTAATGTTAACACTATAAGTCATACTGGCTGCATCAGTAATGATCCCCGGACAATTGCCTGTTTTTACTTAGCAGAAACACGTCCGAATATAATATGCTTATAATGGTTTAAAGCACTCATCAAAATATTTCCAAGAACACCAATTGCAAGTATCTCACCAATGCCCACCGTAATCATGGCATATATAATGAGATCTTCTGAACCATAGGCATAACGCAGCACCCATGGAATGACAATGGTATTTGCCAGAATTGGCGGCACGCATACCAACCACTTTGTTTTGCGAAGCTTATAGGACCCGATTGCTCCCACCAGAGTCGCCAGGCTGCCGAAAATAACATCCAGGGTAGCCGCGCCGCACAAAAAGTTGGACAGCAGACAGCCGATAAACAATCCCGGAATTGCCGCAGGCGTAAAAAATGGGAGGATACAAAGGATTTCCGAAATTCGGAACTGGATTGGGCCAAAGCTGATAGGCGCAAATATTAAGGTCAGTACGGTGTAGATTGCGGCAATAGCCGCTGAAAAGGCAATAAAGTAGGTCTTTTCAGATGTTTTGAAATTCATATTCAATTCTCCTTTAGTTTTGTTTTAGGTGTGGAAGGTCTCGAACACACCGGTGGTTATTGTGAAATCCCTTTGAAATCAAGAGTTTCACGGCCTTATTACGGGTGTAACTATAGCATAAAGGCAATGGAAATGCAAGCACGTACCCCGTTTTATCCCATCCTGTATCATATCGGCATAAATTGTCTATCCATAAAGGCAATATTCAAATTTTCTTATTTTTATTCATCTTTTTTGTCCACTTCCGGTTACTTTATTATATCTTCTTATAGCACTTTCTTCAAGAATGTATTCCAAAAACTTTATCCCTGGCTTCATTTGTGTTCTTCACACGTTTGGACGGCCTCTGGAATGGAATCCTCACATCCATTTCCTCATTTCTGAAGGCGGCTTTTCGTGCCATGCCTGGCACACATACAAAAAAACGGAACTTTATAGAGTTCCGTTTTTCAGACTGGGCTACAAGGATTCAAACCTTGAAAATGACGGAGTCAGAGTCCGTTGCCTTACCATTTGGCGATAGCCCATCAATACAACAAGAGGAATTATACAAGATTTTTAACTCATTTTAAAAAGCTTTGTTACCACCCGGGCTCAATCCTATACTCCATATCAAAGTTTGTCCGGGTGGCAGAAGATTTTTATTCGTAAAGTTTCTTTCCAAAGATCTTTTTCAGTTTTTCCAGCGGAAGCTTAGGCGTTCTGTCTTCCCTCAGCAGACCGTTTGTCTCCTGCATCACATCCGTAAGCTGTGTATAACAGAAACCAGAAAACTTTCTGCTTTTAATCAGGAAATCCGTAATTGGTTCCAGACGTTTTAAAAATTCCCCTTCGCTTCCCACCTTATTGTAATATCCCCAGCCTTTTTCTTCTGCAGAAAAAGCGATGCCGCCATACTCTGTCATCAGGACAGGCTGCCCCCGGTACGTCTGCCCGTCAGCCAGAACAAAACGGCGTTCCGCATAGCTATTAAGGATATCTTCTAGAAAATCGTATTTATCTTCTGTTTCCGGCATCAGTTCATAATCATGTAAGGCCAGTATATCGGTGTGCTCAGTCTGTTCCCAGCCATCGTTTCCACTTACCGGTCTGGTTTTATCCAAAGCTTTTGCCTGATAAAACAGCATATTGGAAAAGCTCTGCTGGCTCTTATCCGTTTTTATGTTTCTCATTCCCCAGCTTTCGTTCGCTGTCACCCATGTAATGATGGATGGATGATTATAATCCCGTTCAATGAATTCCAAAAGCTCTCTGGAGGTATTTTCTACAGAACTGTCTGTATACCTATAACAGCTTGGCATCTCTCCCCATACAAGAAATCCCATCTTATCTGCCCAGTAGTAATATCTTGGATCTTCAATTTTCTGATGTTTTCTGGCCCCATTAAACCCCATTTTCTTTGAAAGCAGAATATCATTCCGGATGGCCTCCTCATCGGGAGGCGTGAGAAGGCTTTGGCTCCAGTAACCCTGATCAAGAACCAGCCTTTGATATAACACCTCTCCGTTTAACAAAATACTCCCATTTGAAATGCGGACAGATCGAAGTCCAAAATAACTGGTCACCTTATCATTTTGAAGATTTACTTCCATCTCAATCAGATTGGGTTTTTCCGGCGTCCATGTCAGCTGATCCCGGCGCAGATCCAAGTCCGGCAGAGCCAGAATTCCTTTTCCATAGCCGTTTTCACAGGATATTTTCAAACTACCCAGATCCATTTCCATACCGCCTTCTGCAGGAAGGCTATGAAAGAAAACTTCCGCGGTCACACGCTCCATGGTAGAAATAAAGATTTCACATAAAGCTTCATTACGTTCCAGATTCGGCGTTGCTTTTATTCGTTTTATATAAGGGTTTCCCGCATATTCCAGCCACACGCTCTGCCATATCCCAGTTGTAGGAGTGTACCAGCAGGCAAAGTTTTCTCCTGTCCATGTCTGCTTTCCCCTCGGTTTATCCGCGTCACTGTAATCCATGACTTTAACCGTAATAATATTCTTTCCTTCGGAAACCAGCCCGGTAATATCTGCCTCAAAGGGAGTGTGGCCTCCTCTGTGGCCTCCTGCATAGGTTTGATTGATATAAACCTCTGCTTCATAATCCACGGCTCCAAACTTTAAAAGCAGACTTTTCCCACTTAATCTGCCCTTTTCTACAATGAACTCTTTCCGATACCACACCATATGGTGGACCCCTGTATCACCGATTCCACTCATTTCGGACTGATAGCAGAACGGAACCTGAATTTTTCGGTCAAATATCGGTTCATCAAAGGAAAAATCCCATTCTCCATTCAGATTCGTCCAATCTTCCCTTTTAAAATCAGGTCTTGGATAACTTTCAATGACCATCTTCATTCTCCTTTCCATTTTTCAATTTTTACTTAAGACAAAACTTTGTCTTACCCTTTTAAACCGGAAGTACTGATGCCTTCCACCAGGTATTTCTGCAGGCAGATAAAGATAATGACTGCAGGCAGGATTGATAAGGTTGCCATTGCAAACATCGCACCGTAATCGGAAGAAGATCCCGGGTCAGAAAACAACTTTAAAGCAAGGCTGACCGGATATTTGGCAGACTCATTAATATAGAGCAGGGCGGATAGAAAATCATCCCATCTCCACATAAATGAAAAAATACTGGCTGTAATCAGCGCCGGGGATATAAGGGGCATGATGATTCTGGAAAATATTCCATAATAAGAGCAGCCGTCAATCTTGGCTGCCTCATCAAGCTCACGAGGGATACCATCTATAAAATTTATCATCATGTAAACAAAGAATCCCTGAATCGCAAAACAATAAGGTAGAATTAAGGGCTTATAGCTTCCTACCCACCCTAATTTCTGATACCACAAATACTGAGGGATCATCAGAACCTGAGCAGGAAGCATCATGGAAAGCAGCATAGCCACAAACAAAGCTCTTCTGCCAAAAAATCTGCATCTTGCCAGGCCATAGGCCACCAAAGCCGAGGAAAAAACAGTTCCCAAAGTTGCTGCTACAGCTATAAACAGGGAATTCTTAAAAAAAGTCGCAAACGTGATTTTTGCAAAGCCTTTCCAACCATTGATATAATTGGAAAGCACAAATTTTTCCGGAATCAGCTGACCTGCTGTCAGAAAGATGGTATTGGTTTCTTTAAAAGAGCTCATAACCATCCAAACCAGAGGATAAATCATCACAAGCCCCAAACCGCAGACGATTACATGGTAAAAAATTTTACCTATTTTTCTTTTGGTCTTCATCTGTCTCACACTCCTTCCGTATAAACCCAGAATTTCTTTGTCGCGAACAGAACCGTTGTAATAATGCCTATAATTGCCAGCATTACCCAGGCCAAAGCTGCCCCGTATCCGGTATTATAGAACTCAAAAGATTGCTGGTACATATAAACGGTATAGAACAAAGTGGAATTCAGCGGTTTTCCCTGGGTAATAATGAAACACTGTGTAAATGCCAGAAAACCATTAATCATCTGCATCACCAGATTAAAGAAGATAGTAGGTGTTAAAAGAGGCAGCGTGATCTTGAAAAACTGTGAAAATTTATTTGCGCCATCTACTCTGGCCGCCTCATAAAGTGTTACAGGAATCTGCTTTAAGGATGATAAGAAAATCAGCATAGAAGAACCAAACTGCCAGACTGCCAGGATAATAAGGGTCCAGATAGCCGTATTCTTATTTCCAAGCCATGCAAAGCTGGTCTGAATCCCCATAATACCCAAAAGGTGGTTGACCACACCATCGGTTGCAAACATCCGCTTCCAAAGGATGGCGACTGCCACAGAACCTCCAATGATGGATGGAAGATAGTAAGCCGCCCGGTAAAAGCCGGTTGCCTTTGTTGTATTAAACAAAAGCATGGCCACCAAAAGTGCAAAGATCAAACGCAGAGGAACAGATACTAAGGCGAAGTAAAACGTGACCCCTATGGTCTGAAAAAATACTTTATCATCAGTAAACATTTTTATGTAATTTTTAAGTCCTGCAAAAACAGGCGGCGACAATATGTTGTAATCACATAAAGAATAGTAAAAGGATATTCCCATAGGCACCACCATGAACAACAGAAAGCCAATGATAAACGGAAGGCTGAATACCACTCCTGCTGTACTTTCTTTGTTAAGGAAATGCCTGAGGCCTGCCCCTTTGTTATCTTTCATAGACGTCCTCCATTCATGGATAAGGGTTTACTTTGACAAGTAAGTCCCCATCACTTATTCCTCTCCGGCATTAAGGCAGGGACTTACTTGATAAAATTAAATTATTTTTTGTTCATGATATTATTAGCCCCGTTAAAGAATTCTTCTGCGGCTGCAGCTGCATCATATGCTCCGTAGCACAGCTGTTCCTGAACCTGATTCAACAGATTGGAAACCTCACTTGCGCCGTCTGGCTGGGGTGGATTGATCGGAGAACAATTAGGGGTTACAACCTCATTGATATAACGGATTACTTCCTGATCCACATCACTCATCTTAGGTGCAAGCTCTTCGGAAATAACACTGGAGGCCGGAACACCTCTTTCACCCAGCAAAATATTGTTTGCCTCGCTGGAATTGGTCAGGAAGTTGAGAACTTTAACTGCTTCTTCCGGATTCTTTGTATGAGCGCCGACAGAGAAAAACATGCTGGATTTTAAATAACCGGATTTCTTGGGATCTGCTGACGGCCATGTGGTGATACCGATTTCCATCCCCTCCGGGGCTGCCTTTTGAATAGCAGTCAGCTGATTAGAGTTATAAAAGGCACACCAGGACATTGTTTCAGGACTGGAACCATAAACCAAAGGCTCCTGTTCAACAGAACCGATGGAAAGTTCTGCAAATACACCTGGATCGATAAACCAGCCTTCCTTAATTCCAGTCTCATACATCTGGAAAAATGGAAGATAATCATTTACGGTTCCGCCCATTTTTTTGTCTCCATAGAGAACAACATCATAGCCTCTCATAAAATAATCCAGATAGGCACCCGCATTATAATAAGCGATGTTTGTTTTATACCCCGTTTTCTCGTAAACCTGGCGGCACACATTCATGAATTCATCCGTGGTCATGTAATCTTTAATTTGAATACCGTTTTCCTCCAGCAAAGTCTTATTATACAGAAGAGAAGGCGCATTAATTCCCGCACAGATTGCGTATACCCCGTCATTCACCGTACCGCTGGCTATGGTATTTTCTGAGATATTAGAGACCTCCAGGGTTCCATCTTCAATATACGGCTTTAAATCTACCAACAGTTCATTTTTTACATATTGATCAATAAACGAATAATCCATCTGAACAAGGTCCGGAATCGCTTGTCCTGCTGCGGAAGTAGCCAGTTTATTCCAGTAATCAGACCACTCGGAAAACTGTCCTTCGATGGTTATCCCCGGATTCTGCTCTGCATATAAGTCTAATGCAGCCTGAGTTTTCTCGTTTCTGACCTGATTTCCCCACCAGCTCATGGTCAGCTTAACATCTCCGCCTGCATTTCCTGCACTTGCTGCGGTAGTATCTTCTGCAGCGGAACCTGCTGTAGTATCTGCAGTTGTGGATGTGCCTCCGCATCCGGCCAGGGAAGCTGCTGCCATAGCTGCCGCCAATAGTAACACAATTCTTTTCTTCATGAAACCTTCCTCCATTCATTTACTTTTTCTGTATCAAGCGTCTTCATTATACTTCCCATGATTATTCCAGTAAATGAGTAAAACCGGGTTCCAAGTTGAAAAAACCGTGTTGTCTGTATAATTTGAATAGTTCTTTTCCTTAACCGGTTGTTTTGCTGAGATGTTTTATATATAATTTAGCTGTCATCAGTTCAGTATGCGAAAGGCGGTTCTTTATGAAGCAGTTTATCAGAAATCTCTCTTTAAAAAAGAAGATTCATTCTATTGTATTCCTTTGCATTATCCTTTTGGCCTTCGTTTCTCTGTTCAGTATTCATCTGGTTTCCAAGGCCCACCAAAAAGTGCTCTATCAATCTGTGGCCTCCTCCTTATCCTATACTGCCAAAGAGCTGAATAACCGGCTGGACAATGTTTCCACCATGGCCGATATGTTTCTGGCTGATACCATTATCCAAAACGGACTTGGGACTTTAAAGGATTCTTCCAGAGTTCAGGACCGTACCATTGCATACAAAGCTCTTTACGGAACTTTAAATGAATATTATTTTTCCTTCCGGAAAAACAATATTAACTTTATGAGTCTTTATCAGGATCGATTCTCCATTCATACCCATATCTCAGCGGAAAATACTCTTCCGGAAGCTGTCACTCAGGACCTTGTCACAAGAGGCGAAAATGCAAAGGGACGTACTCTCTGGATTACCGACTACAGTGATGAATACGGCCTGTTTATGGTCAAGAATCTGCGGAGGTCGGAATATTTAAGTCTTGACTCTCTTGGAACGCTTGTTGTCAGCTTAAATATTGACGGGCTGATCAATGCTGCCACCGGCACCAGCCACTTTTATGATGACACACGTTATATCCTTTACGGTCAGAAGGACTTGATCTATAACTCCTCCAGTTTAAAAGCCAGCGAAATGCCACTTTTTGATAACTTTTTCCATTCCAGATACGGTCTTGTAAATCCTGATGGAAACAGCTTCTTTTACGTAAAAGGAATCATACCGGAATTTGACTGGGATTATGTTTGTCTGATTCCATATGGCAGCATCGCAGATTCCCTCCGTACCAGCTTAAAAATCTGCCTGACAATCATTACAGTCTCCATAGGGCTGGCCATCCTGCTCTCCTCTGCTTTGATTGACTCCATTACAAGGCATTTCGACAATCTGCTATTAAAAATGGAACGCTTTGCGGCAGGACAGACTGAAACTCCGCAGATTTCCTACGATTACAGCAAACGTACCGATGAATTGGGCATTCTGCACTCCTGTTTTGACCAGATGGTGGATAAAGTAAACCAACTGATCCGGACCAACTATTTAAATAGAATCCTTATAAAAGAAGCCCAGCTAAAAGCCCTGGAAACCCAGATGAATCCTCACTTTTTGTACAACACCCTGGAATCCATTAACTGGAGGGCAAAGACCATTGGGGCAAAAGATATTTCTTCCATGACAGAATCCCTGGGCACTCTCCTTCGCATTACTCTGGACCAGAAATACAAAGAAGTTCCTTTAAGCCGGGAGCTGGAGCTTGTGCAATGTTATATGACAATTCAAAAATACCGGTATGAGGACCGGCTGGAATATGAGATATCCGCTCCCCAGCATCTCTTCGGATGTGCTGTGCTGAAACTGACTCTCCAGCCACTGGTAGAAAATGCCATCCGCTATGGATTGGAGGAGAATACAGAGGAATGCCGGATTCAGATTGTAGCTGAATCCGATGGTTCCACTCTTTTTGTTTCTGTTAAAAATAACAGTTCCTTTTTTGAAGACGACCTTTTAAAGAAACTGAAAACACACAAAATTGAACCTCATGGTTTTGGAATCGGTCTTTTAAATATTCTGGAGCGAATGGAACTTACTTATGGGGAAAACTACGGGCTTACCCTCTATAATGAGGAAGACCAGGCCGTGGCCCAGTTATCTTTTCCCCTCAATCCTACGCTTCATGCCATTTCTGATACGAAAGGAGAGCGTAAATGCTGAAATTAATTATTGCTGATGATGAACGGATGATCCGGGAGTCTATTTCTTCCCTCATTGACTGGAACAGCCTGGGTATCGAACTGATCGGAACCTGCCGCGACGGCATTGAGGCCTATAATATGATTCTCGATGAATCGCCGGACATTGTTATGACCGACATTCGGATGCCCGGCCTGTCAGGATTGGAATTGGTAGAACGTATTTCCCAGGCTGATATGGATACCCAGTTTATCCTTCTGTCTGGCTTTGGAGAATTTGAATATGCAAAACAGGCGATGAAATACCGGGTCCATCATTATCTTCTCAAGCCATGCAACGAGGAACAAATCATGGAAAGCATGCGGGATGTGATCCAGGAATACTATCACCGCCAGGCGTTTCAGGATTTGAGAGAACGTCAGAAGGCGCTGACTGCCAACTTACACCACAGCATTCTGGCAAATATAATCAACGAAATGATTTTTCTGCCTGAACCGGCAGAATTTGCCTGGAACGCCTATTCCGGATTTATGGATTTCTATAATACAGGTTATGAAATGTGTTTTCTACACTATCTGGAAGAAGACCATTTTATCTCTGTTTTAAGCCGCATTTACGATTACATGGCCGAACATGCACCTGGTATCGAATTGTACTGTATCTATGTAAGAAACTCCCTGATTCTGTTTTTTGAAGGATACCAGGTCTCCTATGATCCATTGGATTCCTTCATGCAAAGCTTAAATCCGAAAGCACAATCTGTGGAACTGGATTATAAACGATTCACCTTTTCAGGCCTGGGAAAACTTTTAGAAACCCTGATTACAAAGATCAAACGATACGGAATCATCTATTTTATGAATGGACTGCAGCCGGTACCCACCTGCAATTATAAAAATTTGATTTCCAAAATCGAAGAGCTGACCACACTTTTGATTCATGCAGACGGTTCAGCGCTGAAATCACGTCTGGATGAACTTACTGCAATTTTAAACGACATCACCAATCCTGACTTTCTAAAGCAGGCAGGTTCACGGATTCTGATTAAATTTGCTACGGAAAGCAGCTATCTTTCATCCATAGACACTACGGAATATTTAATGGATTTAAACCAGCAGAGTGAAATTTCCGGCATCCGCACCATGTTATGCAAAAAACTTAACGAGGTTTTAAAAGAACCGTCCAGCCATTCTCAGCGATACAGTCCTTTTATTGAAAAGGTCATGCAGTATGTAGAAGAACATCTGGATAATCCCAATCTTACATTGAAATGCGTCGCTGAAAATTACCTTTTTATGAATGTGGATTATGTCAGCAAACGGTTCAGCAAGGAAACAAAACAAAAATTCTCAAACTACATTACTAACCTGCGCATCCAAAAAGCCAAGCAGTTATTGGCAGAAGGCCATACCGAACAAATTCAATGGGTTGCCCAGCAGGTGGGATGTGGAAATAATCCCCAGTATTTCAGCCAGATTTTCAAAAAAAATACGGGGATGACGCCCAGCGCATATGCAAAAAAATTAAATGGAGGAGAATGACATGACAAACAAAGAATTACTGCCAAAAATCCATCTTGTGATGGACAAGCTAATGAATCTTGGAGGGGCTGACTATGAAAATGACCGCTCTGTCGGAAAGGAAGAGGCGAGCCGCGGCATCATTGCCAGAGACTTTGGGATCGAAGAATGGGACTGGCCTCAGGGCGTAGGTCTTTATGGCCTTTTAAAGCTTCAGCGATTTTATGGAGATAACCGCTACCTGGAATTCTATGACAGCTGGTTTGAGAACAATTTAAAGAAAGGACTGCCCAGTAAAAATATTAATACGACTGCTCCCTATCTGGTTTTAGCCGAACTACTTGATGATCTTAAGAACCCGAAATATGAGAAGCTGTGTCTGGACCATGCTCACTGGTTGATGACCGGACTTCCAAAAACAAAAGAAGGCGGTTTCCAGCATGTTGTAACTGCCATTGGAAACCGTGACGGCGTCCTGTTAAATGATGGTGAAATGTGGATTGATACATTGTTCATGGCTGTTTTGTTTTTAAATAAAATGGGCCATCGTTTCCAGAATGAGGAGTGGATAGGCGAGGCTCTGCATCAGGTGTTATTACATATCAAATATTTATACGACAAACACACCGGGTTATTTTATCATGGTTGGAGTTTTCCGTTAAATAATAATTTCGGAGGAGTTTTCTGGTGCAGGGGAAACTCCTGGTTTACCTATGGAATTCTGGAATTTATTGAGTCCTACGAAGGAAATCTTGACCAGGGACTTGTCACTTACCTGACAGATACTTTTAAAGCCCAGGTAAATGCTCTGATAGGCTTACAGGCCCCTTCTGGTTTATGGCATACCGTTCTCACTGATCCTTCCAGTTACGAAGAAGTATCTGGCTCGGGTGCAATCGCTGGTGGTATTTTAAAAGGAATAAAAATGGGGATTCTTGATGAATCATATCATGACTGTGCAGACAGGGCCGTTAAGGCAGTATGCAAAAACATAGGAGAAGACGGAACCGTGTTAAATGTATCTGCAGGAACCGGGATGGGCTATGATGAAGATCATTATAAAAACATTACTATTCGCCCTATGGCCTACGGACAATCCTTAGCTCTGATCTCACTGGTCGATGCGTTGAACGAATAGTCAATATTGCAATACTATCCCTTACCTTCCCATTAATCAGGATTAAAGCAAAGTCCCTTTTCTCCCACTGTTTATCTTATCAGTGGTTCGTAGATGCCATGGACTCCTCCGACTCCTCATATCGCTTCTTTAAAAATTTCATGTGTACACTTATATCCTGAATTACATGTTTATGGGGCATGACGATATGAGGTCTCTTCTGTTTCATCACCAACTGTCACCCATTAGAACGTGCGCCCGCTGGGCGCACCACAGCAAAAGCATCCCGCAAAAAACGGGATGCTTTACAATTGAATATTTTCTTAAAACTCCTTATACCTCTTCTTCCGCCTCTTTTGCACTTGCAAGAAAATCCTCCCGCTGGGGCGTAAAGATATCCAGGATCACAGAATCTTCCAATGCAGTGGCACCATGGAGCACATCCGGTTCCACATAATAGCTGTCACCGGATTTCAGTGTATATTTGACACCATCCGCTTCATACTGGAAGGAGCCGGATACAATATAGCTGACCTGCTCATGAGGATGCCTATGAAGGCTGCCGACCGCTCCCTTTTTAAAGGAAGCCTCTACCCCCATCATGCTGCCGCCTCTTGCAAGAATGCGTCTGGTGATCCCCGGCTCCGGATTCTCAGGGGTTATATCTTCATACTTTAAAACCATTTTCCGTTTCCTTTCTATAGCTAATTAAATGAACACCTGTCCGCCATTGATCTGGATTACCTCTCCTGTAATAAAGGAGGCTTTTTCAGAAACAAGGAATCCGATAACGGAAGCTACCTCTGACGGTTCTCCAAGGCGTTTCATGAGAATTCCTTCCTTCCAGGAGTCCAGAATCTCACGTTTTGTGGCAGAGTGGAATGCTGTGTCAATGGTGCCCGGTGATACGGCATTGACGCGGATTCCATAATCTGCAAGGTCTTTTGCCAGCGCACGTGTAAGCCCTTCAATGGCTGCCTTGCTTGCCGCATAGATTCCTGCGCCCGGTCCGCCGCCGGAGGTAACAGCAATGGTGCTGTAGTTAATGATGGATGGATTTTTTCCCTTTTTTAACAGAGGAATAGCCGCGCGGCTTGCAAAAAATGCGCTGTCAAAGTTGAGAGCCATCACCCTTCTCATAAAAGAGGTTTCCATCTCTTCAAAACGCTGTCTTCCTCCAAGTCCTCCCACGTTGTTCACCAGCACATCGATGGAATCATATGTCTGGGCAATCTTTTCAAAGCAGAGGTTGACATCTTCTTCTTTCATGGAATCCGCATAAATGAACTGGCTCTTTATCCCATGGTTCTCCAATGTTTCCAGTGCTGTTTTTGCATCCTCCTGGCTGATTCCGGTAATAATAATTTCGTAACCGGCCTTTCCCAGCTCTATTGCTGCACTTAAGCCAATTCCGCTTGTTCCTCCTGTGATTACTGCTCTCATGTTTAATCTCCTTTTCTCAGCTTTCTTTATTGTTTTGTCTCCAGCATTATTTTCAAATGATAATGGGGAGAAGTTTCTGCGCTCCTGAGTAAAATCGTATTTCTCCTTTGATTGACCGGATTGTCCATGGTCTTTAGCAGGTATAGCTGGTGGTTCTCTGCAAGGTCAATCCATATGCTCCATGCTGCATCTTCTGCCCTGACATGGAGCACGGCCTGATTCTCTTTTGTTTTCACCCGTTTGGTTTCAAGGATATGCTGAAAGCCGTTTTCCTTAAATCCCAGGTCCCCATCCTCCAGCTCCAGGTCATGTTCCAGGTGAAGATCGGATTCCAGATGGAAAACATAGTCAAACACTCCATCCTTTTCGCTTTCCACCCGGAAATCATCAAGGAAGGAATCCTCCGTGATCTCTATTGTCCTGGTATAGTGAATCCCTTCATAGACATCCCTGGCTGTGGCAGTGACCTTATTTTCATCATAATACAGGCATTCCCCGGGACTTACAGAGGTAATGTCCTTTCCGTTCCAGCAGACAGTATTATGGGACAGGGTTTTTCTGTGCCATTCATTGCAAAGGCGGGCCCGGTATCCTGCATTGGATAAATCTCTGGATATTCTGTGATCCCCGCACATCAGCTCCACATTCATAATGTCCGGATGGGCATGGGATTTGCCGTTTAACCCATATTTCATGAACCCATTCCATGTATTATTTCTTAAAATCACATAGTTGGATTTGGGGAAGTTATGTGACTTCTGTTTTACCGGGGTGTATTTCCCGTAATCAAAATCAATGTTAAACAAAAGCTGCTCCAAACAAACCCTGTTGTTGCAGTAATACGGCTCTGACAAGGGCAAAGCCGTGCGAACCGAATCCGATGCTTCAATATTTTTCAAAAGGTTGGCCACTGGGCTGTCCTCTCCCATAGCCCTGGCAACCGTATGGTAGATATAGCTGAAAGTTCGCAGATTTAAATTAGGCCAGCCATCGTTGGGATTGGGGAGAAAATGATTGTCAAATGCATAGTTGTATGCCTGTACAAACATATTCTGTAAAATCTCAGTTCCTGTTTTGCCAAAGTCATAATCGTAAATCCTGCTGAACAAAAACAGGTACGCAACGCCTTCCAGCAAAAAGAAATTATAATGGATAGAGCCCTCATACCAGAAATAATCCTTTGTTACACCTGTTTCCAGCTGTTTTCTGATATTATACTCACTGCTGAATGCAAAATCGATCATCTCCTGATCCTGGAATGCCAGTCCCATGACACCGATGGCAGACAGGTTCCAGCAGCTTATATTATGGATTCTGGTGGCCTGAGGGGCCAGCAGAGAATACATTTCCCGGAACATATTGTGATACATCAAATCAAGAAATTCCTGGCTCAGTTCATCTCTTAAAATCTCAATGGCCTGGACAAAGCGTATGGCAACAATGGATTCATTAAGGCCTTGAGGCATCATCCTTCCGCAGCCCCAGGGCATGGTATCATAGGAATCTCCGGTCAGGTTTTCTTTGTTATGTAAGGGAAACTCCTTATAATGTCTGGCGTAAAACTCCATCACTGACACGGAATAATCAAAATACTTCTTTTCCTTTGTAGCTTTATAAATAAATGCAGATACCAGGGCCATAATCACCGCTTTATTCCGGTAAAAATAAACCCACACCCCATCCAGAACCTCATCCTCAAATACTTTTCCGCACACCTCACACAGGTGCTTATGAGGGGAATTTAAATCAAAAATCAGCCTTCCTCCGTCATCATCACAGAAGTAATAATGCCCCCACCTGCTTAACCGGTCCGGGGAATCTGAAAAAAAGGGAAGAAATTCGTCTACTTCCTTTTTCATTTCCTGTACCAGTTCCCGGTTTTCGGCCTCCTCATTGATCAGCCGGTAAAAGCTATCATTTACATACTTCATTTTCTTTCCTCACTTTTTTCCTCAACATGATGGAATCCGATATATCTTTCTCTCCCCATTTTCACCGGGGGCTTCTATGGTGATCTCAGACATTTCATCACCAAAAGTCAGCCGGTATTCCTTTTCTCTGCACCTGATAAAAAGCTCATTTCCTTCATATGAAATTTCCGTATGGACTTCATCAAAGGTAAAGCATTCAACGAACATCTGCTTTTTAACCGGAGAAGCTGATTGAAATGCCAGAGTATTAATAGAAACCTTGCAGACTTTGTCCGGCTCCTGGGTTGTCATCACGCTGACTACTTCCTGGGTATACTGGTCTGAGCAGATTTCGTGATCTGAAAATACCGTATATGTCATGTCTCCTGTTTCCATGGGATATTTATATTGGTGACCGCTCTGCTTTCTGGCGGGCATATCCGTATTGGAAATAATGCGGTAGATATGCTCTTTTTCAGATACACACACGTCCACAAACAGGAAAAAGGATAACTGATCCGTAAATAACAGGCGGCTCACTTCCTTCATGGCAAGCTCTTCCGGGTATATCCCTGAGGTGTCCCCTTTATAAATGACCATGGAACCGCCCAGCTCAAGGTGAACCACTTCTCCCTTGTATGTTTCCTCTATGGGATATAAAGGGTCTTTCTCCAGCCTCTTTTGAGCACTGCTCACATAGATGTCATTTTCATCGGCTGCATCGGTGTATTGGCCATCCACCAGAATAACATTGTGGTTATCGGGCATGATATTGCGGTTATATCCGTCTTCACAGGTTAAATATTCACTTCCCCTTGCAAATATATAGGAAAGGTTATCGGGATGATGGTGGGAAAGGGAAAGACATTCCACACCCTCCTTACGGTATAAATCCCAGCCATTGACCCATTGCTTTCTGCCTCCGGGGCAGCCGCATTTTATGGTCAGCACCTTACTGCTTCTGCTCCAGTCCTCCCTCATATACAAAAGGCCCAAATCTTCAAAAAATCTCACTTTAGGAAGATGGGAAAGCTGTTTTTCCAAAACCTCAGGGTCATACCATAAAAATTCAAATGCCGCTTCCGGCAAAATGCCCGGCTTGATTTTGCTTTCTCGGGCTTCGGCTTCCAGAAATTCATCAAGAACCAGATTTCCAAAGGTCTGGGCAAACCCATCCTGATATTCAGCAGCCGTTTTATAGTAGACACAGGGAACATGTCCGCTGTGGCGGTCATGGCTGTCTCCAAAATTCATCTGCTGCTCAAGATCGCCGCAGGATTGATACAGACGGTAATAAAAGGTATTCTTCAAATAACCGCTGGTCTGAAAATAATCGATTCCTTCCTGAACCTTAAGGAGATGGGCATATACAAACAGCCACATGCCTCCGTATCTCCAATACGGAACACCCTCATAATTGGAACCGTCATCAGCCAGCAGCGAAAACACTCTGGAAAAGTTCTTTTTCGCTTCTGACCTATACCGGTCCGCCCTTTCCTCGTCTTCTGAAAGGGCATATCCGGCTGCTGCCAGACCGGTCATATTGATCCAGTTGTGGTTCTGGTAGTAATTGGTGGACCAGCCATGTCCATATGTATCCAGCTTGTACTGATACATGATATCCCCATGATGTTTGATCTTAGCCGAAATCCGTTCTTTTTCTTCTTCGTTTAAATATGGTTTCAGCCAGTCGTATCCCAGGGACAGCCCGAATAATATCCAGGAAGCAGATAAATCCACATTTACCAGATGGGCGTTTCCCCATTTTTCATAAGACAGTACCGCTTCCATGAACCGTTTTGCCTCGGATAAATATTTCTCCTCTTCACTGAGGCGGTAGGCCAGGGCAAGGTTCATGATTGCAATTCCCATATAAGTGGTGCTCTCTTTGGGATGCTGTGCAGGCAGTTGAAAGGACGCATACCGGTCAGACTGCTCAAGAAGCCTTTGATACTGCTTTTTCCTAGCTCCATTAATCTGTTCCTTATAAGGCTTTAAATCACCGATAAATACCAGACTGCTCATCCTGCTTTATTCTCCCTTTCTCCTTCATTTGTGCCGCTTTATCCGCCAATTTTGTCAGCAGATGATAATAGATAATGTAAATTGCAGCAAAGCCAATGGGCTCTCCCGGGATGATAATGGTTCCTTTGGGAAGATGGAGCAGATTCTCCAGCAGCAGATTTACACATTGGTAAGTCATATAGACAAAAAATACAAGAACCATATTTTTCAGAATTTCAGTCAGCTTGAACACGGCATTCTGCCATCCGCTCCGTTCAAAATAAGACTGGTTGTAAATTCTTCCATTCCTTACGATATCAAACATCCGGTAGGCCACTGGGTTGTAAAGAAACAAGGTTGCAAGCCCCAGACCCAGGCCCAGGAAAAAAATCAGGTCTAACGGGTCGGCAAAGCCTCCTGCCTGTGTGCCGAATCCAATAAAGAAGTAGCACATACCTGCAATCCACCACCGGAATATTCCAGCCTTGACATTGTCCGAAATTTTCTTTTTTCCATACTTCTTTTCTCTGTTCAACATACTTCCATCACCTGTTCTTTATTAAGCCGGCAATCATCAAAATACCGGAAACTACATAAGCCAAAATGATCCCAATACTGAAAGTCACCGCATTCCTTACCACATTCACATCAAGGGAACGCTGCACGGAAATTGCATTCCGGTAAATAGCAACCAGGTATAATCCCAATCCCGCCGCTATAAAGCATATGAGGGCTGTAAAAATCCGTTCTGCCTTCTCATTTTTCTTAATGCGGGTTGACTCAAACAGAGCAACCAGCCCCATGAGGACGAATAAAAACATCACAAAACCACACATCTCATGTTCCAGGAGAAGCAATGCCTTTACATGAATATTGGTAAAAATCAGATGTGCGATTGAAACAATCGCGATGACCGCTTTCCCTATACCGGTTAACTGTTTATTCATCGTTTTCGCCCGCCTTTGCATACAGCACTAACTCTGTTGTTTCCTTATCAAAAAAGTAGAGGTGTTCCATTTCAAAACGAATATTGACCTGATTATCAAACCGGTCTTCTATACTCTCAATCTGGCATGCCAGAACTGTTTCCCCAATTCTTACATATAAAATATAATAATTTCCCAAGAACTCTTTATTTTCCAGCTCACCTGTAATGGTATTTTCCTCTGCTCCATCAGAAACGGAAAACTGCTCCGGCCTGATCCCCAATATGAGCCTTTTACCGGAATATGCTTTTAAAGAATCCGCGGCCTTTTCCGGCAGAGAAAGGGAATGGGAACCAAACACAAACCGGTTTCCCTCAACCGTTCCTTCCATGAAATTCATCTGAGGCGCTCCGATAAAACCGGCCACAAATAAATTACAGGGTTTATAATAAATCTCATTGGGAGTGCCCACCTGCTGGATAATCCCATCTTTTAAAACTACCATACGGTCTGCCATTGTCATGGCTTCCGTCTGGTCATGAGTGACATAAATGGTTGTTACCTTCAATTCTCTCTGAAGCCTGACGATCTCAGCTCTTGTGCTGGTCCTCAGCTTTGCATCCAGGTTTGACAGAGGCTCATCCATGAGAAATACCTTGGGTTTTCTCACCACTGACCTGGCAAGGGCCACCCTCTGCTTCTGTCCTCCGGATAATTGCCCCGGCAAACGGTTCAGAAGGCTTTCCAAACCTAAAATTCCGGAGGCTTCCTTCACCTTATCATATATAACCGTATCCCTTTCATGTCTGACACGCAGGCTCATTCCCACATTGTCATAGACAGACATGTTGCCATATAAGGCATAATCCTGGAACACCACTGCGATATCCCGTTCTACGGGAGGGCATTTATTGATTACCTTATCCTCCAGGATCAATTCCCCTTCGGATATCTGCTCCAATCCTGCAATCATGCGGAGAACCGTTGATTTTCCGCAGCCTGAGGGGCCTACAAAAACAATAAATTCTCCGTCCTCAACCTCCAGGTTAAAGTGATCGACTGCGCGGAATCCATTTGCATATACTTTACTTATATTTTTAAACAGGAGTTTCCCCATACCTTTCACCTCATCCTAGCCGGCATTTAACTGATTTAACTGTTCCAGCAGCCGCTGTCTTCTGTCTGTATTCTTTAAGCTGATTAAACCGGCTGCCAGTAATATGATTCCTCCCACAATGTTTGCGGCTCCGATCCCGGCCTGCCTGCCATAGGGCTTTAATATGAGAGGCACCAGTACGGACATGCGGACCAGCATATAAATACCCAGAAAAACAGCGATGACAGCCCAGTTTCTATGATAAACACTGACCTTCATGGCGCAGGTAAAGAGGGCAAATAAAATCATAATGTTGACCATTACCGTAATTCCCATCAGGTAGCTGACTGGCATTACATCAAGAATCATGATCACGTAAACCAGCTCAGCCAATATGGAGCATAGAATCATGGAATACGGCAGCACATTCTTTTTATAAAGTGATACGTATGCCTTTTTTTCCTTTTCAAGTGATCGGCTATCCATTCCTTGTGCCTCCCTTTTTCTGATTATTCAGGAATTTAACATGGCTTCGGCAAATGACAAAGCCATAATAAAGGCTGCAGATTATGTTGGCGATATAGATTCCCGTACCTACCCGGAAGGTGGTGAAATGAGGCTCATAATCGCCTGCACTTTCCAGCCTTAAATATTGGAAATCCAGTCCGGCGTAATAGTTCTCTATGGCCTGGAGATTAAACAGGGCATAGGCACAGCATAAACAGCAGGCAATCAGCGACAGCTCCATGATGATCAATGCAAATTTATCGGGTATCTTTCTGAATGTCTCCAGCAGAAAGGAAAGCAAAAGAACGAGAACCCCAAATACTGCAAATGCAAAGATCTGTTTGTTAAATACCTGGAGGATGGAATCATGGAAAAAGGAAATCTGGGCATTCTGCTTTAATTTAAGTCCGAATAAGTCTTTATACTCTGTCATAAAGCAAAGAGCATATAGGAACACAGCTACTGCGATTCCGGCATGTAGCCATGCTGCCAATCTTTGAGTTTTTAAGCACTTCTGCATCATCCGCTCCCACCTCTTTATAGGGGAGGAGAATTTCCCCTCCCCCGACTTTACTGCTATTTATCCGCTGTCATTACATCATAAGCTGCCTGATATGTTTCTTCATAAATGCCAAGGCCCCGCTCATTGAATTTTGCTGCATATTCTTCATAGCTTCCTGCTACTTCTGCCCCCTGAGGCGCATTGCCCTTTGCCTGATAGCGGACAATGTTAAACATGTACTCTACAATATCATCCGTATCCAGGGAGGTTGTATCTGATATGGTTTCCTTCTGCCTGGAAGTCAGGGAGAACACCGGAGGCACCATCTTATAGTAATTGGGGTTATCCCCTGTGATTCCTTTTCCTGCATAAGTTGCAAAGTTGGTTGTTGAATTTTGCAGAAGAGCCCAGCCTTCAAATCCCCGTTCAGAGGTATACTGATATTCAAAACCGATTTCCTTCTGGTATCCGATGGGAATGAGGCAGCCCATCCAGTCTCTTAAGAAGGTAGATAAATCTCCTTTTGCCACGTTATTTGAGGTTTCATATACCCATGGGGTAAACAGCGGATACTGAATTCCATCCGGTCCTTCATATGTTTTGCCAGACTCCAGATTGATGGGTAATCCGTAATTCTGCAGTACGCTTCCTTCCTTTGTAAAGAAGTAATCCATAACCGCACAAGCTCTCTGAATCTCCGCTTCTGTGGAGCCTGCTACAGAAATCGCCCAGCCGTCAGGCTTGATGGCTCTTCCGTTATCCAGATAATACTGCCATGCGCCATTTACGTTGGCAACCGGAGGCAGAATCACAACGGTATCAGGATTTAAGGAATCAGCGGTGGAAGAAGCAATCCAGTCGTAAGTCATAAATCCAAAGGAAGGTGCTTCTCCAGTGTCAGTTCCCCATAAGGTAGAACGATAATTGGTCTTTTCAGTCAGGTCATAGGCGTCGGAATAGATCAGTCCCTCCGCTTCCATCATGGATAAATACTGTAAAACATTGTAAACGCCTTCCTCAGAATAGGTGTACTGTACATCGCCATTTTCATCAATATACCATCTGGCTCCATAGGAATCTGCTCCATGGACCTTTACACCGTCAAAGTATGTAGACAGCCGGAGTAAATCCTCACGGTAGTTGGACTGTCTGACAAAGAGAGGCCATACGGCGGAGGCCTTTCCTTCTGTCAGCAGAGCTGGATTGGCCTTAATACAGCGCATCAGGGCAATCATCTCATCAATGTCGTAGGCAGCGGCCTCTCCAAGGAATAATTGAGATGGATTCTCATAATCATAATTGTCTGCAATATACTGGATCAGCGCCTTTGTCAGGGTTTCTCCATTTTTTACTTCCAGTGCATTCTGGATTTCAATGATGCTCTGGTCTGTTTTCTTTACAATGTCAATTCCGATCTTAGGAGTAACGGTTCCACCGTTTTCTCCGGTTCTGCGGTTTCCTTCCACATAAAAGCCGTTGTAGTGCACATCATAGGAACTCTGATCATAAGCAGCACCTTCTGCATCCAATAGTCCAGTCACCCAGGATTCCCGGATAACAAAGGTTCTTGCGATCTGATTCAGCTCGGCAATATAAGGCACATGGTAAATGTTTCCGTCGTAAGCCGTAACAGCAGATTTAACATCCGGGTTTTTTGACAGATAGTCTTTGAAATTCGGCATATAGCCTGCTTCCATTCTCTCGGTCAGGTTCACAAACTTACCTTCTGTTCCGTAAAACATGAGACGCTCTGCAATTGACTCGCCTCCGAAAATATTGGCTCCTGAAAAGTTGGAAGTAGATTCCGTCTGGATCATATCATTTGCTTTCACATCCTGTATGGTCACATCAGAAAACTTGCTGTTTAATTCCTTTTCCACATAGGACCACATTGGTTTGAGCATACCGGCGGTAACCACCGTACCGTCCGGCAGGGTCAATGGAGACTCCTGATTATAAGTCATGGTTCTTGATTTGTTTCCGGTTGCAATATTGAACTTTAACGGAACCACTTCTGATAAATCGGTCTTATCACCTGCTGCCTCTTCTGTCTGCTGCACTATTTCTGCGGTTTCTGCGGTTTCCTTGGTTGCTGCCTGATCCACGATGGAAGAACCGCATCCGGATAACAACGATGCCAGCATCGCGGCACACAGAATACCCCCTGCTACTTTGTTTCTCATAAAAAATCCTCCTTCTGCCTTATGGCGAATAAATACATTTATCCTTTTACACCGCCTACATTCACACCTTTTGCAAAGTATTTCTGAATATACGGGTAAATAACTAACACAGGTATGATCGAACATATGATAATGGCATAAGCCAGACTGTCTGCAGAATAGGTTAAGTTAACCGGAGATTCATCATATAGTTTCTGATAATTTTCAATTAACTGCCTTAAATACACCTGCAGAGGCTGCTCATAGGGATTTGCCAGCAGCATCTTTGACCAGTAATAGCCGTTCCATCTGGAAATGGCATAAAATAAAGTTACGGTTGCAATGCTGGCCGTGGACATGGGTATGTAGACCTTCCCCAGCATCTGAAATTCATTGGCTCCGTCCACAATGGCCGCTTCTTCGATTTCCTTGGGAATGCTGCTGAAATAATTTCTGAGAAGGATGATGTTATAAGCCTGAATTCCGAATGCAACAATCATTCCCCACCGGTTATCTACATGCATGGTCTTATAATTTAAATACAACGGGATCATACCGGCACTGAACCACATGGTAAATACCAGTAAAAAGTTCCACTGCCTTCTGAACATCAGCTTTGTCTTCTGCAGCGCATAGGCGCCTGTAATGGAAATAGCCATGCTCCAGGCGGTTCCAAGTACGGTATAAAACAGGGTATTGGTATAAGCAATCCAAAAGCCCTTGTTATGAAGCACCATGTCGTAAGCCTGGAAGGTCACTTCTTTGGGCAAAAGAACAATCTGGCCGCTTTCATATGCCACCTTTCCGCTGATTGATACGCTGAACGCATATAAAACCGGATACAGGGTGAGCAATGCAAAGATGATCACCATTGTATAGGAGAATACTTTAAATATCTTTTCACTTCTGTTTAATCGCTCCATCAATTCCACCCTTCCATGACTACCACAATGATGTTTCAGATATACTTCTGCTGATGGTATTGGCTCCGATGACCAGCGCAAAGGCAATCAGCGAATTGAACAAGCTGACCGCAGCCCCGATTCCGTAATTACCTGCCAGAATACCGATTCTCTGTTCAAAGGTGGAGAGCACATCTGCCGTCACATAAATATTGGCATTGTATAAGAGCAGAACCCTTTCATAGCCAATGGTCAGCATGCTTCCGATTCTCATAATAATCATGATAATCAGAGTCGGTGCCATGCCGGGAAATGTGATAAAACGGATTTCCTGGAACTTATTTCCTCCATCTACCTTTAACGCCTCATACAGGGAAGGTGAAATTCCCATAATGGCCGCAAAATAAACGATGGAATTATATCCGCTTTCCTTCCATATCCCTGCCATAATATAGAGAGGCCTGAAATAATTGGACTTCTGCATCATGGACATCCCCGGTTCAATGAGCCCCAGATGCTGAAACAAGGAAGCAATGATTCCGCTTGAGCGGACACCGCTGTATACCAGCATAAGGGCAATTCCCGTAATAGTAACCTCTGAAAGGAAATGAGGAAGATATGTAGCCGTCTGGGTCAATTTTCTGACCGTATCATTTCCGATTTCTGCAAACAGCAGAGCCAGTATAATGGGTACAGGGAAACCGAATATAAGGCTGTAGGCACTGATGATAAAGGTATTTCTGAATGCCTGCCAGAACTCAACCTTGTTGACCCCTGAAACCAGATTGATAAAATTGTCGATCCCCTTAAACTCACTGCCCCAGACACCAAACTGAGGATCAAACCTCTTAAATGCAATCAGCAGTCCTCCCATGGGCTTATATGCCCACAACGCGAACCAGACCACCAGGGGAAGCAGGAGCACATACAAGCGCCAATCCTTTTTCACTGCTTTCCATATCTTTTTTGCCTGAGGTTCCCGCATTTTAATTTCTTCCGTTTCCATTGCCTTCTCCTTCCGTCTCAGTAAAATAATATCTCATATCGCAAATAAGTCCGTTCCGCATTTGCAGCACACAGCACACAATGATGTTGATGATCAGGGTAAAAAATGTTGCTCCAAAATAATCCACAGCTCCTGTTATTTCCCCTGTCAGCAAAAATATGGCGATTCCCTTTCCTGCAGACAGGCTGCAATGGGAAAGAAAGATATAAAGCAGTAAAAAAACGTGTCCCCCGGCAATGATATCCCTGTTCCGGTCCCCATAAGCCAGCATGGGAATTCCTATCAGCGCATTTGACAGGACATAAAATAAAATCCCGGACCAAAGGGACATATCAGAAAACAGGATACCCGGTATTCCTCCGATCATGGATACCACAATACCGGACCAGCCCCAGCGGATCATGGCGATCAGGCAGAGAACCGTGGAAAAGCTGAAGTGAAAACCGCTGTTCCAAAATCCCAGCATCCCGTAACTCATAACTTCTGAAACAGCGGCAAGTACGGAAAAAAACAGCAGATCCAAATGCCGGAAGGAAAAAATTTCTTTTTCTCTGTTCATAATTAAGAACTCCGTTCATGATATTGTTTAATAAGAGAGATCTCTATTTAAAGAGATCTTAAAACTCAAAAAGTTCATATATAAGAACCAGGTTTTCAATATGAGCATATTATACATTTCATTTCATTTTTTGTCAACATAAATGTGCACTTTATATTATTAATTCACATATTTGCATCATCAGCCAACCAGACAAAGGAAAAATGCGAGAATACCTTTTTAAGATTTTTCTCGCATAGCAGCATGTCTGGTGATCTATATAAAGAAGGAAGCTGTTACGGATGGGGATTGTATCCCAGATTTTTTGATATATGCATGGCTACTTCTTTCAGTTCTTTGGCAACCTGCTCATTATCAATGGCTTCATTGTAAATATCTGATAAGGAGACAGCCGCTATCACTCTTCCCGTATAGTCAAAAACAGGGGCTCCGCAGCAGCTTGTTATATTCTCCAATTCCCTCTGGTCCAGAGAATATCCACGTTCCTTGGTTTTTCTCAATTCTTCCAGCAGTATTTCCTTGGAAGTAATGGTGTAATCAGTTAAGGGCTTAAAGTCAATCTTATCTAAAACTGCGCTCTGCTCTTCCTTTGGTAAAAATGCCAGAATTGCCTTTCCAAGGGAGGTTGCATGAGCATCCTTTCTGGTTCCGATGGCACAGGAAGCCAGTCTGGCGTTCTGGGCCACGTATTTATGTACGTATACGATTTTTGTCCCATTTAAAACTGCCACAAAGGCGGTTTTGTTATACTTTTCAGCTATTGGCTGCAGATTCACAGTACATTCCTGTATCAGGCTCATTTCATCTACATATTTCATGCCCAAAGAGAAAGTCTCGATTCCCAGGCAATACTTTTTATCATTGTCCCGAAGTGTTGTAATGTAGTTCAGTTCCAGCAAGGACTGAACAATGACAAAAACGCTGCTCTTGGCCATCCCCATTTCATTTGTGATCTCCTGCAGGGTGATTCCCCTTTTCCTGCTGGCGATCAGCTGCAAAATCATAAATGTGCGCTCCACGGTTCGATTCATCTCATACCTCCAAAAGTTTATATATACGAATCAAATTCATAATTACATTGATTGTATTCTGTTTTTGTCATAGTGTCAATAATGTAAATCAATGTTACGGCCTTACTTATTATCATTTTCTGTCAAAACCTCGCAAAACCGGTTGAAAAATGCATCCGTGTCCGGTATAATTTTTAGCAACAGACACTGATTACAATAGGAAAAGCGGGTCTCCGGAATCCGTTTTTCTGCATTTCTCATAAAAAACCGGAAAGGAAACCTATGGAACACCACTGCAGCTGCTGCAACCGATTATGCACCTCCAAAATCCCCCTTTTTCAGCCTCTTTCCATTGAGGAACAGAAAGCATTGATATCCAGAGCCCTTCATCTGGATTACAGAAAAGGGGATGTCATTTTGCATGAAAACGACCCTGCGGAGAAAATTATGATCATCCGGTATGGAAAAATCAAAATTAATCACTATTCTCTGGAAGGAAAGGAGTATGTTCTGGACATACTGACAGAAGGGGACATCTATGGAGAGCAGAATATATTTGGAGGAAAGGACTTGGAGTCAAATGCCATTGCCCTGGAAGAAAGCGGAGTATGCCTCATCTCCCTGGCCGATATTCAGGACCTGATTTTGAAAAAGCCGGAAATCGGGATTAAAATGCTGAAGGTAGTAGGAGAAAAACTTTCCCTGTCCAATGAACTGACCCAGTTGTTATCCGTCAACGATGCAAAGGCCAGAATCGCCGGCTTTCTCTTATTCCGCAGCAACCGGATCAAGGGGGAAACCATTGAGCTGACCAGGGATGACATTGCCGCCTATATCAACATCAGAAGGGAAACCATCAGCCGGAAGCTGGGAGAACTCCGGGCAGACGGGGCCATTGAGCTGAAGGGAAACAAGGTGATTCTCATTCGGAATAAGGATGTATTAAGAACTATATTTGAAAATGGAAGCTGAAATTTTTCAAAAAAACTACAAATAATGATTTAGATCACATTTTTTCTTCTCTGATCCAGGTATACTGGCCTTACAAACAGAACAGATGGTTCTGGAATATATCAGGGGTTTGAGGAGGATAAATTATGATTACAAATAAAATGAGAATTACCGATGTAGTAAAGGCTTATCCAAAAGCAGTGGAAATTTTCAATGACTTTCATATCGATTACTGCTGCGGAGGGAAAGATTTTTTAGAAGATGCCATACAGGAGCTTGGAATTGACTCCAAGAGCTTTATTGATCTGCTTAATAAGAAACTTGTTAAAACAGCCGGTGAGATGGATAACGGACACGTTCTTCCCATGGAACGGCTGGAAAAGATGAATGTCCCTGAGCTGATCGATTATATTATAGACACCCATCACATAAAAGAGAGAAATCTTCTGGCGGAATGTGATGAGCTGATGAACCGGGTCCTTCTGGCCCATTACGAACACCATCAGGAACAGGTGGTTCCCCTTCACGGACTTTTTTCAGACTTGAGAAAAGAGCTTCAGGAGCATTTTGCAAAAGAAGAAAAGCTGGTCTTCCCTTATATGAAGGAAAGCTATTTAAGCAAGGGAAACAGCGGATATGTGAAGGAGCTGGAGGATGAGCATGATGCAGCCGGAAACCTGATTAAGGAAATCACAGTCTGCACCAATGATTTTACTCCGCCGAAAGACGGATGTCCCACTTATCACCTGCTTTTTCAAAAGCTTCACGAACTGGTAAAGGATATATACATTCATATATTTACAGAAAATTCACTATTATTTCAAAAATACGAGGAGGAATAGAAAGATGAAGAAACTTGTTAAAAATAATGTTTACTGGGTTGGATTTATGGATTGGGAGCTGGAATCCTTCCATGGAGCAGATTATTCCATCAACAACGGTTCCAGCCAGAATGCTTACTTAATAAAGGAAGAAAAGACCGTCCTTATTGACACAGTATGGAAACCTCACTCCACCCAATTCATTGACAATCTGGAAAAAGAGATTGATTTAAAGGAAATCGACTTCATCGTTGCAAACCACGGAGAGGTGGATCACAGCGGTTCTCTTCCTGCATTGATGGAGAAAATACCGGGCACTCCCATCTACTGTACGGCAAACGGAGTGAAATCCCTGACAGGACAGTACCACCATCCGGAATGGAATTATCAGGTGGTGAAAACAGGAGATTCCATAGATATCGGAAACGGCAAAAAGCTGGTCTTTGTTGAAATGAGAATGCTTCACTGGCCTGACAGCATGGCAACTTATCTGACAGGGGATAATATCTTATTTTCCAATGATGCCTTTGGACAGCATTTCGCCGTAGAAGAATTGTTCAATGACAAAGCCGACCAGTGCAAGCTTTGGGCAGAAGCTCTTAAGTATTATGCCAATATCCTGGCTCCTTTCTCTCCTCTTGTAAAGAAGAAAATCGAAGAAATACAGGCGCTGAATCTGCCAATCGATATCATTGCCACCAGCCACGGCTCTATCTGGAGAGAAAATCCATTGCGGATCGTGGAAAAGTATTACGAGTGGTCCCAGAATTATCAGGAGGATCAGATTACTGTGGTCTATGATACCATGTGGGATGGGACAAAGCAGCTCGCCCATAAAATCAGCTCTGAAATCTCACGGATTTCACCGGAAACCAGAGTGAAGATTTTCAACATTTCCAAGACAAATAAGAACGATATTATGACAGAGGTCTTTAAGTCAAAAGCCATTGCCCTTGGATCCCCTACCGTAGGTGGCAACATCCTTTCATCTGTGGGAGGCTGGCTGGATTTCCTGAAGGAGTTGAAGCTTAAAGGAAAGAAAGCGGCTGTGTTCGGCTGCTACGGCTGGAGCGGCGAAGGCACCAAGGTTCTTCGTGAGAAACTGACAGAAGCTGGATTTTCAGTGGCAGAGACAGAAGCCAAATGCATGTGGAATCCGGAAGAAGAAGACTTTAACAATGCAGCAGAGGTTGCCAAAGCCCTTTGCCAATAAAAAAATGAAGGAGAAGTAATTGGCTGCTTGCCAATTACTTCTCCTTCTTACAAAACATAAACCCGGAAATTAGTGATGTGAGCGGGGACACCAAAACAAGGCCGATACACCCCACGAATGTATGCAGGATTTCCGCCGCTATGGGCTTTGAATTGAGAATGTTCATCAGCGGCGTTCCCTGGGCCATATACACCATCATAACCGTGATATAGCCCCCCATATACGCAAACAGCAGCGTTGTGGTCTGGCTGCCGACTACGGATTTTCCAATTGTCAGTCCTGATTTTACCAGTCCGGCCCGGGAGATATCCGGGCTGTTTTTTACGATTTCCTCTAAGGCCGAGGAAATATCGATGGCCAGATCCAGGATTGCTCCGGTACTGGCAAGGTAAATACCTGCCTGAAAGATAGAGGTCAGTTCCAGATTCATGAAACCTGCATATAACAGAGATTCGGCTCCCTCCATAACGGCTCCGTGAATCTGAAAACTCCCTCCAAAAGCTACTGCAAGAAGGCAGGTAGCCAGGGAACAGGTCATGGCGCTGATAATGGCAGCATACGCTTTTTTTGTAAAGCCGGCCACCAGAAGAAGGGTTAAAACGGTCAGCACATTGCCTACTGCTAAGGCAGCCAGTAGCGGAGGATAGCCCCGAAGCAGGGCTGGGATAAGAATTTTCCAGATACTCAGCAGGGCAAATCCAAAGGAAAGCAGAGTGCGTACACCGGTATAGCCGGAAAACAGAATCATCACAAGAGCAAAGCAGCAGACTAAGAGAATCTCCTTATCCACACGATAATGATCGATCAGATTTGCAAAATTAATTTCCCCAGCTTCATCAAATCCAATCAATGCCCAGGCCGTGTCTCCCTTTTGAAATAACTTATCCACCGTCAGACTGCCGGTGAGCATATTATTAGCCTGTACCCGTTCCCCCTTACGGGGACCGGTTTCTATCTCAATGACAGCACTTTGATCACCTGTTTTTAAAATTCCCGAGCTATGTATGCCCATATTGTTGACAGAGATCACTTTGGCCCGTACTCCCTCAGTAAAAAGATATTCCTGCTTCTGAAATCCTGTCGGCAGGAGGATCAGAATTGCCGTAAGGATCAAAAGTACTGTGATAAAAATGACTTCTCTGCGGTTGATGTGATGTAATAGCTTGTTCAAGACATCCTCCTCTTATAAACCGCAAAACAGGGCTGAAAACTTTTTCACCCCTGTTTTGGCGTTGTTATGTTTGATTGAATACTGCAATGCCGGTTCAGAACGTTTATTTCAGTCCGGTAATTGCCGCCAGCTTGTCATATACCTCTGTGTTTTCATATGCACCATTGAACAGCTGTGCGCCTGTTCCTGCAGCATAGACCGGCACCGGAACGCCCGTATGGAAATAAGAGGTCCAGCCAATGCCTGCTTTATTATTGAGAATATGGGTCAGGGTGACGGAAAGGGGATTGTATCCGCCATAAAGCAGATCAGACTCCTCGCTGTCAGTGGGCTCTGCGGCTATGGTTTCTTCAAAGGCTTTTTCCAGTCTCTCCGTTTCCCAGTCTGACAATTCCAGTGTCATGTAGCTGGGCTCTCCCGATCGGCTGATATCTCCCTCAGGAGTCTCATTGACAAGGCCAAAATTCTCCGTAATTACCGGCATGATATCGGAAAAGGCTAAACCGGGGTTCTCAGCAATCATCTCATTGACCAGATCATCGAAAGCCACATAGGATATCTTCTGGTTCTCCAGCAGGTGAAATGCAGTGTCGTAATTGGTGGTCGCCTGACCAATGGTCATTCCGCCTGTCTCATGGTCGCCGGTTACAATGATCAGCGTCTCTTCCGGATGCTCCTTTGCAAAATCAATGGCTACCTGAACGGCTTCCTCCAGGGCCAGTACATCACCAATATTGGCTTTGGCATCATTGGCATGGCCGGCCCAGTCAATTTTTCCTGATTCCGCCATCATGAAGAAGCCCTTTTCATTATCCAGCACGTCGATGCCCTTTCTCACAAAATCAGCTAAAACCAGATCACCATCTTTACTGTCAATGGCATAGGGCATGGCACCGCTGTCCTGCACCTCAGGTGTCACTGCATAGACCTTCCCGGAACCGTTGTCCAGAGCCAGAATGTCTTTCTTGGTCTGAGCAATCTGATAACCCTTTTCTTTCAGGATCTCATAGGCATCCTTTTGATCCTTCTCCTTACCGGTAGGCTGGCTGATTGTTCCGCCGCCAAAATAATCGAAGCCGGAATCTGCCATTTGCATTGCGATTCCATAATAATCGTTTCTGGAAGGCACATGGGCATAATAGGCCGCCGGAGTGGCATGATTAATGGTTACGGTGGAGATAATGCCGATCTTCATGCCTTTTTCAGCTTTCAGTCTTTCTGCAATGGTCTGGGGAATCTGGCTGCCGTCAACATTTTCCGGCTTATTGCCAGTTTTATCTCCCACCGGTTTTAAACCAATGGTACCGCTCCATGTCTTAAAGCCTGATGAAAGAGAGGTGGCTGTGGAAGCGGAGTCCGGGGCAAAGGAAGTGGCATCCTGGGTAGTCTGATATCCCACTGCCTCAAATCCCTGGAAGTTCATTTTATCCAAGGCCATTTGATTATGCTTATTGGTTCCCCCGTAGATTTGGGCGGAATTCACTTGTACGGCTGACATGCCGTCACCAATAAACATAAAGATGTATTTAGGTTCTTTTACTTCCTGCTCTTCTGCGGCTTCTGGCTGGGTTGACTGTACCTGCGTCTGGGTTGTCTGCGGCTGCGCCTGGGCCTGTGTAGTCCCACTGGCTGAACATGCCCCAAGAGTCGATGTTACCAATGCTGTGCTAAATAAAAGTACGGTTGCTTTCTTTGCTGATTTCAATTTTTTTAACATCGGTGTCCCTCCATTTTTTGTTAATTCCAATTTTCATTATACAGATTCAATGTAAAGTTGAAACCAAGGCACTATAAATTTTGTGTAAAGACCTGCCGCAAATTTGACAGAAGCTTCCCTTAATCAAAAAAAACCTCCAGCCTGCAGGAGTACAGCTCCTGTTGACTGGAGATTTTTAATCACACCCTGATGCTTCGCACAGAAGGGGTAATCATCATAGCAGAGGCAAGCCCTATGGACAAAATGCCGCAGATAAAAAAGCAGTAATTGACTCCTATTAATTCCGAAACGGTTCCTCCCAGCAAAAGTCCTAAAGGGGCGGCAAACAGGCTTACACTGTAGGCCAGGGAAAGGACTCTGCCTAAATATTCTCCCGGCACACTGCTTTGAAAGATGGCAGTCCGAAGCCCGTAGAAAAAGGGAAGGGTAAATCCCATAATGCCCGACAGAATAACAAACAGTTTTAAACCGCTGGGAGGCAGCAAGCCGGACAGCATGACTCCCACTCCGTAAATACCGATGGAAGCGGTGATTGCGTAGACCTTGTTCACCTTATTTCCCACGATTCCAAGGATGAGGGCCCCCACCAGGGTTCCGCCGGAAAAGATGATTTCCACCACGCTGGACTCTGCTACGGTTCCTCCAAAGTAAGTCATGGTAATCAGAGGATACAGGGAACCAATGGGGAAGTAAATAAATGCATACATGGTGCTGATGACCATAATCGCCATCAATCCCTTCTGCCTGCGAAGGACTTTAAACCCCTCCTTTGTATCCTGCCAGATGTGCAGGGACTTTCCCTCTTCCTCCCCTCCATGGCCCGGTATAGGAAGAATCCATACAATAGAAATGGCAATCAGCGCTCCTACCACATCTAAAAATATGATGGAGCTTAAATTCCACAGGCCAAACAGCACAGCGGCTATGGCAGGGCTGAGGATGAGAGATACGGATTCAAAGCCCTGGGTAATGCCTGCACAGCGGGCCAGCTGCTCCTTGGGAACAATGGAGGGAACCACTGCATTAAAGGAAGGGGTATGAAACGCCGCACCCATGGAACGGACACACAGCATGACAAAGATCAGCCACACCGGAATCTCTCCCAAAAAAGCCACAAGTCCAAGGGATAAAGCCGCCAGGGCAATGATGAGATCGGAGAACATAATGATCTTTTTCCTGTTGAACCGGTCAATGAAGGTTCCTGTAAAGAGCCCTAATACAGCCCTGGGCAGGTACCCGGCCAGGGTAGACATGGTTACAATGGCAGGTGAGCCTGTTTTTTGAGTTAAATACCATACGATTGATATCTGGAGGATTGAGCTGGTCAGCATGGATACTGCCTGCCCAATCCCCAGAAATATAAATTTTGCTTTCCAGTTTTCCATGGGTCCTCCGTGAAAAATCCGGGCTGCCTGCATTTCGTTGTTTTATTGTCCGCAGGCAGTTTTAAACTCAGTCCAGACCTTGGCATGAAGATCCTGGGCTTCTGAACTGATGTTCTGGATCATTTCCGTATCACCGCTGAAGTCAGCAGGAAGGGTGAGGAAATCCCGGTATTCCTCAGCAATGAGTCCGTCGGCAGCCTTGTTGGTGCTGTAATATCCCAGCCACTCAAAGCATTTAGCCGCATTTTCAGGCTTGAGCACGTATTCCAGAAAACTGTAGGCTGCATCCGGATTGGGAGCCTGGGAGGGGATAAAGGAAGGCATGATTCCAAGGCCGATTCCCTCTGTCGGAAATACCACTTCCAGCTCAGGATTTGCCATCTTGGCCTGGGTCACCTGAGAGGTGTACATGATGGCTGCATTGATTTCTCCGGAAATCAGGTCATCTTGAAGGTTATCATCTTTGATCAGACGGATGTTTGGCGCCAGCTCCAGAAGCTTATCTCCTGCTGCCTGGATTTTATCCATATCCTCTGTATTATAGCTTTCACCCAGAACCTTAAGGGCCATGCCGTTGATAACCCGGTAATTTGCTACAATTCCTAAGCTGTCCTTTAAAGAAGAATCCCATAAATCGGCATATCCGGTTATAGGAAGATCAACTGCCGCCGGGTTGTATACAATGGTCTGCACACCGGCACCGTAAGGCACAGTATATTCATCACTGGGATCAAAGAACTGTCCCTGGAAAACGGGGTTCACATTGCCGATGCTGGGGAGTTTGCTCTTATCCAGCTTCTGAGCCAGCCCCTCGGCAATGACCGTTTCCACAATATAGTCATCGGTGATCACAAGGTCGTATTCACCGCCCTTTGCTGCCTGAAGCTTGGTGAGCATGGTTTCACCGAAGTCGTAATTGGAATAATTGATTTTGATTCCTGTCTCTTTTTCAAATCCGTCTAACACCTCCTGGGGAAACATTCCCTCCCAGGTATAGAGGTTCAGCTGTCCTGCCTCTTTCTTTGACTGGTCAGAACTCTGGCCGGAGCCATTGGAGGCGCCGCAGCCTGCAAGAAGGCTGACAAGCAGCAAAGAGGAAGCAATTTTTATCATAGATTTTTTCATAGTAGCATTCTCCTTTTTTCTATATTTCATTTCCCGGTTTCAGATCTGGTCCTTCCGCTTTCTTCCGATCCACATGGACAGGAGCCCTAAAAGCAGGGTAAATCCAAACATCAGGGCGCATAAGGCGTTGGTTTTTGGGGTCACGCCTGTCTTTAACTGGGTATATATCTTAATGGGCAGCGTATTGGTGTTTACATTGGTGAGAAACATGCTGATGATCACATCATCCATGCTCATGGCAAAGGAAATCAGCATACCTGACACAATGGCGGGCCGCAGAAGGGGAAAGGTAATATCCCAAAAAGCCCGCATATCCCCTGCTCCCAAATCCCTGGCAGCTTCCACATAGCTTTTATCCATTCCAGCCAGACGGGCCTTTACCATGGTAAATACATAGGGAATGCAGAAAACCGTATGGCCGATGATCAGGGAAGTCATGCCAAAGGGCAGACCGATCAGGGAAAAAAACACCAGAAATACCATACCCAGAATGATTTCAGGAATCATAATAGGCAGTGTGGAAAGATATTCCACCGGACCGTTGAAGCGGCAGGAGGTTCTGGCCATACCTGCTGCCCCCAGGGTTCCGATTGCCGCTGCACACGTGCTGCTGGCGGCTGCTAAAATTACACTGTTGCGCAAAGCCTCAAAAATGGAACGGTCCCGGAAGAGCTCCTTATACCAGCTAAGGGAAAAACCTCCCCATACGGAGCTGATGCGGCTGGCATTGAAGGAATAGAGAATGACCAGAAGCAAAGGGATATATGTAAGAATCAGGATTACTGCCAAATACAAGCCGGGAAACCGGCCTCTTCTTTTCTGTTTCATGTCATCCTCCCTTCTGTACGTTTATAACATATCATACAAGGCCCTCCAGATCCTTTACCTTGGTTATGCGGCGGTAAAGGTAAATAAGCAGGCTGGTAAGAACCATGAGCACCACGGAAAATGCCGCTGCAAAAGGCCAGTTATGGGCTTTCATCAACTGCTCCTGAATCACGCTTCCCACCAGCACCACTTTATTTCCCCCTAAAATATCAGCCACAAAAAACAGGCCCATAGAGGGGATAAAAGTCAGTACAACACCGGAAAGCAGACCGGGCATGGTGAGTTTAAAGGTAATGGTGAGAAATGCCTGTATTCTGCTGGCTCCTAAATCCCTGGCAGCTTCCACCAGATTCCAGTCCATTTTTTCCGCATTAGAATATACGGAATAGATCATAAAGGGCAAAAGCACATATACCATGCCCGTCACCACGGCGGGATAAGTATAGAGCAGCTTCAGGGAATCCTGTATTACCCCTGCTTTCATAAAAATTCCGTCCAGCACTCCTCCGGCACGGAAAATAATGATCCACCCGTACAGACGCATAAGGGAACTGGTCCACATGGGAATAATGAGGAAAAAGGAAACTGTCCTGCGCTGTCTCTCAGGCAGCCTTGCCATAAAGTAGCCGAAGGGATATCCGATGAGGGCAATGAGAGCGGTGCAGAAAAAGGCTAATTTCAAGGACTGGCGTATGGTTCCTAAGTATACAGGCTCCAGAATATTGATGTAATTGCGCAGGGTTAAGGTATTTTCCACTCCCCAGGTCTCCGAGCGGCTTAAAAAGCTGAGGGCCACCATATAGGCTAACGGACCGGCCACAAAGACCAGGGTGGTGATATAAACAGGCAAAAGAGCCAGAACAGATTGAAGCTTCACCTTACCTCTCATAAGCTCTCCTCCAGATCAATCAGAGCCCCGTGCTCTGCCTCCCAATCCAGCCAGACTCTATCTCCCGCCTCCACATCAGCCTTAATTCCGCACCGGCTTACTACCATCTCTTCCCCGTTATCCAGGGATACCAGGATGCGCAGCATGCCGCCTGCAAGGTTTTTCTCTAACACTGTACCTGCAAGACCGTGGGAACTGCCTTTTTCTGCTTTTTGTATGTTCACCTGCTCGCCGCGGACGGCTGCATTTACCTTCTGGCCGGGCCTTACATTGGCCCCCCGGCGCCGGATGGAAAAGCTTCCGTTTTTGTGTCTGATGAAGACCTCATCCTCTTCCACCTTCTCGATCCGACCCCTCAGGATGTTGGCACTGCCCACAAAGCCTGCCACAAAGCTGGTTTTAGGCGTGCTGTATATCTCATCAGGAGCACCGATCTGTTCAAACTGCCCTTCCCTCATGACAACAATACGGTCGGACATATTGAGGGCTTCCTCCTGATCGTGGGTAATGTAAATAAAGGTAATTCCAAGCTGTTTTTGCAGCCGCTTTAACTCGCTTTGCATCTGGCGCCGCAATTGAAGGTCCAAGGCCCCCAAAGGCTCATCCAGCAAAAGTATGCGGGGGCGGTTGACAATGGCCCTTGCAATGGCTACTCTCTGCCTTTGTCCCCCGGAAAGCTCGTTAGGCATACGCTTTTCATAGCCCTCCAACTGCACAAGGGATAAGGCCTTTTCCACCTCCCGGCTGATTTCCTGTTTCTTTACACGTTTCAGGCGCAGACTATATCCTATGTTTTCCTCTACCGTCATATGAGGAAACAGGGCGTAATTTTGAAATACCGTATTGACATCCCGCTTATTAGGCTCTGCCCACGTCACATCCTGCCCTCCCACCAGCACACGTCCCTGATCCGGCATTTCCAGACCGGAAATAATCCGCAGGGTTGTGGTCTTTCCGCACCCGGAAGGCCCCAGCAGCGTGATAAATTCTCCGCTGTATATTTCCAGATCAATGCCTTGAAGCACCTGGTTTTTACCAAAACTTTTGGCAACCTGCTCCAACTGTAAAATCACTTCGTTCATTGTCCTACATTCGCCGCCTTCCATATTTGCATTCCCTATGACATTGATATCAGGAAATATCTGCCTTTTATGGGAATATTTCGCAATAAGATAGATGGTTACTATAATAGTACTCTTTCTTTGCTGTGTCAATATACGGAAGAAGGTGGGACAGCCGGCCCCTTTACGCAAAAGTGCTGTTTCTGCCATATAAATACGGAGAAACAGCACCTTATGAAATATCCCTGTTTTTACTGCATCACTCATCCACCAACCGGTAACCAACCCCAATTTCCGTCATAATGTACCGCGGCTTTGAGGGATTTTCTTCTATTTTTCTTCTCAATCCGGCCATCAATGCCCGCAGAGCCTGGGTATCACTTCCGTAATTCACCCCATAGAGCTCTTTTAAAATGTTTTTCGTTGTCAAAACCTTCCCCATGTTCCTAAAAAATAAGGAAAGCAGACTGTACTCCAAAGGAGTCAAATGGATTTCCTGTCCATTTAAATAAGTCAAATGCCGCTCAAAGTCAATTTTCAGCTCTCCCA
Source organism: Lacrimispora sp. (assembly GCF_036758025.1). GTDB lineage: Bacteria > Bacillota > Clostridia > Lachnospirales > Lachnospiraceae > Lacrimispora. Next base: position 100,373 of record NZ_DAIOXM010000004.1, read on the forward strand.
CCTGACGGACACTGTGCTCTACTCCTGCTCCCTGCCTGTATAAGTGGCGGATGGCAACCCGGATGCGGGCCAGCAGTTCAGTGGCAGAAAACGGTTTTGTCAAATAATCATCCGCCCCCATATCCAGCACAACCGCCTTTTCCTTGTCCTGATCCCTGGCAGAAACCACGATAATGGGGATTTCAGACCATTCCCGTACTCTGCGGATTACTTCCACCCCGTCTAGATCAGGAAGTCCCAGGTCGAGAAGAATCAAATCTGCCTCCCCTGATTTAACGCAGCTTAAGGCTTCTTTGCCGGTGCTGACTGCCACGCATGAAAAACCGGCCATCTGGAGAGAATATCCTATAAAATTCTGTATTTGTTTATCATCCTCCACTACGAGAATGCGTTCCTTGTACTGATCCATCTTATTTTCCTCCCAAGGGCAATGTAAAAGTAAATTCTGCGCCTGAATCTGGGCTGCAGTTTTTTGCTGTAATCGTCCCGCCGTGAGCCTTGACAATGGTGTCACAGATGGAAAGCCCCAGCCCGATTCCTGACCTGGCATTGGAATGAGGGGGCATTGACGTATAGAACATCTGAAAAATGTGAGGCAAATCCGCCTCTTTGATTCCCGACCCATTGTCTTTCACTGAAAATACCGCCTGATTTTCCTGCTTATCCTCCATGACCGAAATGCTGATTTCACCTGAGGGCTGAGTATGCTTCACAGCGTTGTCCAAAAGATTGATCAGCACCTGACTGATCAATTTTACATCCATGGGCACCCAGATAGGCTCGTCCGGCGCACAGACTGCAATGTCGTATTGAGGATAACGCCGGGAGATCTGCCCCAGCGCCCCGGCAAGAACCTCTTCCACCGCTTCGATCTGCTTATCGACAATCAGCTTGCCGCTCTGCAGACGAGTCAGGCTTAAAATATTTTCAACCAGGGAATACAGCCAGCCGGCATCATTTCCAATTCCTTCAATCAGCGGATGCCTCTGGTCGTCCTCATCTGTCATGCTCAGAAGCATTTCCGTAGCCCCTAAAATACCGGAAAGAGGGGTCCGCAAATCGTGGGAAATGGAATGGAGCAAATTGCTGCGGTACCGTTCCTGTTCTGTTTCCTCCCGAAGCTTAATACGCTGTTGGGCAGACCGGAAACGGTCCATAGCCAGAGCAATGCTTTCGATCATGGAAAAAAGCAGCCGCTCCTGGGACTTATTCAGAAACTGTGCCGTTTCCTTTGGCAGCCGTATGACTCCCAAAGTCGTTTCCCTGCCGCAAATGGGCCAGTCATAAAACTCCTCTCCCGGGTAAACGGCCGTATTTCCCTGTTTCAGTTGTCGCAGAAAAGCTCCCGGGTCATCCAGGCTGCGCTGTATCTGCTTTTCAGAGGATATCTGCTGGACAAAGGTTTTTTCCGGCGTTCCTTTTTCATCAAAGCACAGACATCCTGCCTGGCTGCCGGTGATACCGCTGATGGCGCTGACGGCAATTCCTGCAATATCATGAATGTTGGAGGCATCAGACAGGCACTTGGTCAGTCCATGGAGGGCCTTGGTTTCCGCTTCGCTCTCCTGCGCTCTTTGCTCGCTCAATTTCGTATGGGATACCAGAGTACTTGTAATAAGCGCTGTTACCACCATAATTACAAAGGTAATAATGTAGCTGGAGGCACTGACCGTAAAGGAAAAATGAGGCTTCATAAAAAGAAAGTCAAATGCAAAGGCCGAAAGAACCGATGTAATAAACCCAAAGAGGTATCTGGGAATCAGAAGGGTGGAAAGCAGCACCGCCAACAGGTAAACAATGGCAACATTGGCCTCCGGAAGGCCGAGACCAAGAAATACAAAACCGATAACAGACGCTGCTCCAAGCAGCATCAGCATTGCTGCTATGCGCAGCGCATAATTTCTGAAAAATAATCTTACTTTCATATGTTGCCTCCCGATAAATCAGGCAGATATGCCTGCATATACCTTTCACACATATTTTTTGATATTGTACTTCCAAACTTCAAAATTTACAAGGTGAACTTGCCTGAATAAGAACTTCCCTCACAGCTTTCTCACATACCGGAAGCTATTCTCACACCACCCTCACACCATACCCGCTATAATGCTATTTAGAAGCTGAACAAAGCACAAATTTCCTGCAAAGACAGGTATGTGCAAAAATAAATTACAAGGAGTGTGACATCGTTGAATACAAAATGGTTAAGTCCGGAACGGTTTATAGCCCTGGGTTTTGCCTCTGTAATCCTTTTAGGAGCTCTTTTACTGCTTCTGCCTGTTTCTGCGAATCCGGGAGTTACGATCCATCCGGTGGATGCGCTGTTTACTTCCACCAGTGCTGTCTGTGTGACTGGGTTGATCGCCATAGATACGGCTGATCATTTCAGTGTTTTTGGCAGGACTGTAGTTGCACTGCTGATCCAGGTCGGCGGGCTGGGAATTACCTCTGTGGGCGTTACGTTTATTTTGATGGCAGGAAAAAAGGTAGGGTTAAAAGAGCGTGTCCTTGTAAAAGAATCCCTGAATCTGGATACACTTCAGGGCATGGTACGGCTGGTGAAAGCGATTATTATGATGACCCTTTGTTTTGAAGGAGCAGGGTTAATCCTCAGCTATCTGGTATTTTCCCAGGACTATCCCCCCTTATCCGCCTTGGGCATCAGTGCTTTTCATACCATCGCCTCATTCAATAACTCAGGATTTGACATTTTAGGAGGCTACCGGAACCTGATCCCTTACCGGGATAATGTGCTGCTGAACTTAACCACCTGCGGATTGATCATCTTTGGCGGTTTAGGATTTTGCGTTATACGGGAAATCCTGTATAAACGCTCCTGGAAGAGCCTCAGCATGAATACAAAAATCGTACTTACCATGACAGCTTCCCTGCTTTTATCAGGCACTGTCTTATTAAGGCTTACGGATGACGTGACGTGGCTGGGCGCCTTTTTTCAAAGCACCTCTGCCAGGACAGCAGGCTTCAGTACTTATCCCATCGGCGAATTTTCCACAGCAGGACAATTTATTCTGATCATCCTGATGTTCATTGGTGCCTCTCCAGGTTCAACGGGCGGCGGTATCAAAACTACTACTACTTTTACCCTGATAAAAAGCCTTCTTTCCTCTGCCACAAACCGGGAATGCACTGCTTTCCGGCGTAAAATCCCTCATGAAAGCATTATTAAAGCTTTTACCGTGACCAGTATGGCAATGGTTACCATCTGTATCATAACCCTTTTGATCTGTGTGATCGAACCTCAGCTTTCTTTCATGCAAATTCTTTTTGAGGTTGTTTCAGGCTTTGGCACTGTGGGTCTGTCTACGGGCATTACCCCTAATTTGGCGGATGGAAGCAAGCTTTTGTTATGCCTGATTATGTTTATCGGACGGATCGGTCCTCTCACCATGGCATGTGCCTGGGTGTACCGTCCTTCATCAAGTATTTCCTACGCGGAAGAAAGAATAACCATTGGATAGGAGAATCATTATGTTTGATTATAAAGTGAGTATCGCATTCGGAGTAATTGGATTAGGACGCTTCGGGTTTGCTCTTGCAGAAACACTTGCGGAAAACGGCCATGAAGTTCTGGTTTTAGACAACTGCGAAAGCAAGATAAGGCAGATTCAGGACAAGGTCCAGCAGGCCTTTGTAGTGCCGCAGCTGGATAAGGCAGCCTTAGAAGAGGCGGGAATACAAAATTGCGGCACTGTCATCGTTTGCATCGGCGAACAGATCGAAGTCAGCATCCTGACGGCCCTCAATGTGATTGAACTGGGAGTTCCCAGAGTCCTGGCAAAGGCCATAAGCGCCGAGCACGGCCGGGTACTGCAAAAAATCGGTGCCGAAGTAGTGTATCCGGAAAGAGACCGGGGCATACGCCTGGCAAACTCCCTGACAGCCCCCAGAGCCTTGGACTTTATTGACCTTTCCAGTGAATACTCCATATCAGAACTGAGGCTTACAGACAAGTTTTCCGGAAAAAGTATTCTGGAGCTGGACTTCCGCAGACGGTTCGGACTCAATATTATTGCAATCGTAAGGGAGAATGAAACCATTGTAGAAATTACTCCTGACCTTAAGCTGCACACCGATGATTTGATTGCTGTAGTGGGCGAGAAGAAAAGTATATTAAAATTTGAGCATCTGTTACTGACATAGGATGGGCGATGAGTACGGCTTTCTCTCATGATGCGATAATGGAGCGGGGTTCTTTTGAACCCCGCTCCAACTACTTTCTTTTATTTTTTTAAAATATTTTCTTTCTCACAATGATTCCACAAGATATAGTTAATCATCTGATATTCACTTCTGTAATTCTGAACATTTTGAAGTACCGTTTCCATGTTCCCTTTATAATTCTCATATACATGTACGATCTCATTTCTGTCAGCAAAAGAAGATACCGCATCATCCAAATCTCCGGATTGACATTCTTCAGAAAAAAGAACCTGGAATTCTGAAATAGCCCTCCGTATACTGTATTCCTCTCTTTTCTTTCCTGTATTGCTTAATTTTCCAATGGTGGTCATAATGTCTTGAAACGCAATCACCATATAACCATAGCGGTTTGCAAGGCTGTCAATAAGATCAAATTTATCTTCACCTTCCGCTTCCAGGTATTTCTGATACATCCTTATGAGGGCCCCAATATGATCTTTCATCTCATACAGCTTCATTTCCAGAGTAAAGGCCCCTGCGTTCTTTTTACTGTAACCATCTGTTTGATCAACAGGTATTCCGGCTTTCCTTAATGCGTCCTGAAACGAACTCATGCCCTCTTTACCTCCTGGCGCATCCGCCTCACAATTTCCTCTTGAGGATTACTCCCATAATGCGCAATCATCTGCTTTATATAATCAGTCAGCACCTCAGGACAATAATCTGTTACAGCATAGCGTTGTCCGGTTACAATGGAAACATTAATATAATTGGAATCAGAAAGCTTCATCCGCACCACATCACTGTCAATGCCCAGTTGATTAAAGTAATCCTTTGTAAAGGAGTACAGACGAAATGTAAGTCCGGGAATCAGCGAAAAAATGCCTATGTCAATATCAGACTCTTCCGTATAGCACTCTGTCAGAAAGCTTCCAAATATCAATACGTTATATTGATCCGTCTGGGGGTATTCCTTTCTGATTGCAGATGAAAAATCTTCTACTATTTTCAATCTTTCCGAAATATTCATTCCCTTATCACTCCTTTCCGGCTCCTGAATTACTTATATTATACCCAAATTAATTCTGTACTTCAATGATAAAAATAAATTCCTCATTCAGCCGCATCACATAGCCAAAACCTCATTCCACTTCTCTTCCACCACCGGAATCCCCATTTCCAGGTTTTCTTTCATAGACCTAAGCTCCATCTCTCCCGGATAATACACCTCTCCCCCAGCATTTACCGGAATTGACTGCTTTACATCCTCTACAATACCAGTTACGATTTCATCTGTCATTTCCAACGTATTGCCCTTTGAGGGATCAATTGCTATCATAACCTGGGTCAGTCCCACTTCATCACCAAATGTGCCTATGGTATGGACGGAGTTTCCATTGGAAAGAACTGTTGCTATCAGATCAAGGGCAATGGAAATGCCGCTTCCCTTCCAATACCCCATAGGAAGCACTCTCCAGGTCTTTTCAATCTCAGCCGGGTCAGTTGTTAAATTTCCCTGGCTGTCATAGCCTCCGGGTACCGGAAGGGGGATTCCTTTCAGCTTGCAGTCTTCCATCTTTCCATAGGAAAACTGAGACACCGCACAGTCAATGACAACATGTTCTCCGTTGCTTCTTGGAATCGCCATAATGAGAGGGTTATTTCCTATCTTTTTATCCATACCGCCCCAGGCCGGCATATTAGGCTGGGTGTTGGACCAGCATATACCTATGCAGCCCTGGTCTGCGGCCTGCCAGCCATAGCTTCCGCCTCTCATCCAGTGGTTGTTATTCCCAAGGGCCACAACACCGATTCCATACTGCTTTGCCAGCTCCACAGCCCGGTCCATTGCCTTCTTTGCATTTAAAGGGCCAAATCCTCTATGCCCATCCCAGCGTTCAAATGCCCCCATCTCCATGACGCAATCCGCCGATACCTTAGGATCAATTTCTCCTTTTTTTAAGTATTCTACAACCCTGGGAAAACGGTTTAATCCATGGGAATATACTCCTGCCAGCGAATTTTGTACAAAAAGTTCTGCTGCATCAGATGCATTCTTTTCATCAAAACCATATTTCAGCAAGACCCTCTTAAATTCTGATTTCATCACTTCATATTGAATTCTCATATTTCCTCCTGACCTCATCCACCCCTTTATCTTAAAGGATGACATTGACTTTCATATAATCTCCCGGATTCTTTTCAATATCCCGGATCGTTCCGGCAGCCTCATGGAGAGCCACTGTTTTCGTAAGAATCCTGGCAGCGTCCACCTGTCCGCTATCTATAAGGCGTATGGCTTCCTCAAACTCCCCCGCACTGGTACGGGCTCCGCAAATATCGATTTCTTTCTTTGTTATCACATCAGTGGGAATGGGTGTTTCTGTTTTGGGCCAGCCGGTCAGGGTAATCCTTCCCGCATTTGCCACCAGATCCAGGGCAGACCTTATGGCGCCGTTGGACCCTGAGCACTCCATGACCAATTCCGCCATCCTTCCGCCCGTATACTCCCTCACCTTTTCCTCTGTATTCTCTTTTCCTGGATTGATAACATACTTTATCCCCATATCCTGTGCTTCCTTAAGGCGTTCATCCACAAGATCAATCATAATCGGTTCCGCTCCATAGGCGAGGGCAGACATGGCTGCAAGAATACCGATAGGTCCTGCCCCGATAATAGCCACATGTTCCCCGGCTTTTAACCTGCCCCGGTGGATTCCGTGAAGGGCGATGGTAAGAGGTTCTGCCATAGGGGCCAGCTCCCAGGACATATTTTCCGGCAGCTTCCAAAGCATGTCCGCAGGATGGGTAAAATATTCCGCCATGCCTCCCTCCACATGAACTCCCAGCACCTTTAAATCCGTACAGCAATTGGTTCTTCCGATGGAGCATGGATAACAGGTTCCGCAGTACAAATAGGGATCTACGATCACATGATCTCCCTTTTTCAATCCTTTTTTATTATTTTCCGGAATAGAAATAATTTCCCCTGCAATCTCATGCCCAATGACTCTTGGATAGGACACCAATGGATTGGTTCCCCGAAAAGCGCCGATATCAGAACCGCAGATTCCGGCGGACCTTACCTTAATCAGGGCTTCTCCCTCCCCTGGAACCGGCTTTTCTATTTCCACATAGTCCACATCCCATGGTTTTCTAATTTTAATTCCCTTCATAGCTGATTTCCTGCTTTCTTTTTTATTTTACGCATCTCAGGCAAATAAACCTCACTGCTGCTGAAACCATAATAATTCCCGCTGCAATACCAAATGCCGCCTCCCCGGTACTGACTGCATAAGCGTTGCATTGGGAAAAATCCTTAAGCACAGCATAGCTCATAGAATAATAAAGTCCTCCTCCCGGCACCAGCGGAATCAGGCAGGGAAGAAGAAATACCACTGCAGGTGCTTTCCGTTTGCGGGCCATCAGCTCCGAATAACCCGTAGCAAACATGGAGGCTCCCATATTGCTGATAAAACCGCTGCCTGATATCCAGAAAAATATACAATACAAAAACCAGCCCATTCCTCCGCCCAAAGCAACGGTCAAAAGCCGTTTTCGTTTCACGTTATATACGATTCCAAAGGCCATGGATCCAAGAGCCGCCGCAAAAGTCTGAAACCAAATATCCAGCACCTATCTTCCTCCCATCAATATTAAAGGAACTGCAAATCCTGCCGCAATGGAGCCTGCCGTCAAAACTGCATCCACCAGACTGAAAAAGCCTGTCATAGCATTGTTATTTAACATATCCCTTACGGAATTCATAAATGCCATTCCCGGTATAAGAAGCATAATGGTTCCTATCATAATCTTGCTGGAACGGGCCTCCGGCACCAGCAATCCCCATGCTATTCCGCAAAAGCCCAGAATCATGGAACAGGCGGCAGTATAAACCAGTTTCTGGGGATTTAAACTCCCCACACGGCTGTCTATCTCAAACAGCAGCCCTCCCAGTATTCCGGCCACAACTCCATCTCCTAACCTGCCTCCGAAAAAACAGGTAAAGGTGGAAGCTGCCAGAATATAGCCTGCTGCCGTTTCCCACCTGTGAAGCTCTTTCTTTTCCATGCACTCCCTTAAGCGGAGGGAGATTTCCTCCAAATCAGGCTTTTCTCCGCAGATATAACGGGACAGGGAATTTAAGTCCTCCAGCCTTGCCATGTTAATGCCTACCCGGTATATTCTCCTGGATTCCGTAAAAGATTCCCCTGTCCCGCCTTTCACAGTGACCACGATCAAGGCACGTATGGCAAAGACCTCTGCCCTTTCAAGATCATAAGCCCTGCAAAGGCGGTGGATGGTATCCTCCACCCGGTGAATTTCCGCCCCCGCTTCCAACATGGACTGTCCGATGTCCAAAAACAGATCGAGATACTGATTCATTCCTTAATCCACACTCACTCCCAAAAATCGGCACAATTCCTGAATACAGGCTTCCTTATTCTCAGGGGTGAGCTCTGTCTGGAACATAAAGCGGAAGATTTCCTCCATCTGTCCTGCCAGCATCTTAAGCCCTGGAATGGTTTTTAAGCCTCTCTTCTTAGCTGCCTCAATCACCGGTGTATCCGCCGGATTAATAATAACGTCAAAGACAAGACATTCCTCAGGCAGTTGATCAATGAAGCCCAGATACTCATGAGTGGCTCCATAGCCTGCCATTCCAAGAGGAGTTACCTGAAGGAAAAGTCGGGCATGTTTTGCCGCTTCATCCAGGTTTTCCGGAGTGGAAGCCAGGGCAATGGTTTCCATTGAGGTGTGGCGGTTTAAAATGCCTGCCACCTCCTCTGCCTGATCTGTCGTCCTGTTTAAAATGGTCAGCTTTTTAATTCCCCTTTTTGAAAGCTCCAGGCCAATGACACCGCTGATGCTTCCGCTTCCCAGCATAACCGCTTCCTTGCCTTCCAGCTCAATTCCGCTGGTTAAAATAGCATTTAAAGCCCCTTTCCCATCCATTCCAACCCCATGGCTGGTTCCGTCTTCATCAATGCGGATGGCATTGACGGACTGGAATATTCTTGAGCTTTCATCTACATCATCAAGAAGAGGGATAATGTCCTTTTTATGAGGCATGGTAGGACATAAATATCGGATGTTCAATATTTTACATGCCTCCAGAAATTCCGGGAGCTTTCCTTTTGGAATCTCCACCGGCAACATGATGGCGTTCATATCCAGCTCGCTGAACAGCTTGTTATAAGCTCTTGGAGCGTTTGTCTTTCTCATAGGATCGCCAATATTTAACACCAGCTTAGTATCAACATCAAATTTAACGTTTTCCAGTTTCATTCTCATCCCCCTTTAATCATTTGCCGATTTTCCCAAATAGACTTCAAGCAATGCATTCTGATCTATTCCATCTTTGGCACTGAGCTCTCCTGCAATTCTTCCTGTATTCAGCATATATGAACGGTCACTGACCTTAATAGCCATTCTGGCATTCTGCTCCACCAGAAGAATGGTGACCCCGGTTTCCTTTAGTTTTTTAATAACTTCAAATACCTGCTCCACCACCAGAGGGGCAAGGCCCATAGAAGGCTCATCAAGGAGCAAAAGCTTGGGATCAGACATCATGGCCCGCCCGATTGCCAGCATCTGCTGTTCTCCGCCGGATAAGGTTCCTCCCATCTGGCTTTTCCGTTCATAAAGACGGGGGAAAAACTCAAATACCTGTTCCAGAATTTTCTCATCCAAGGTTTTGTCTGTGGCCCTGGTATAGGAACCCAGAATCAGATTTTCCATTACCGTGGCATCTGCAAAGATCTTCCGGCCTTCCGGCACAATGGATATCCCTTTGGGAATGATCTCATGGGACCTTTTTCCCACCATTTCTTCCCCTTCGTATTTGACAGAGCCGCTGTCAATATGTACCATACCGATAATTGATTTTAAAAGAGTGGATTTTCCTGCGCCATTGGCCCCAAGGAGGGAAACCAGCTCTCCCTTGTCCACATGAAGGCTGATATCCTTAATGGCTTTAATCGCCCCATAGCTGGAGTTTAAACCGGATACTTCCAAAACCGTTTCATTCTGACTCACTATGATTCACTCCTTCCCAGATACGCTTCAATTACCTTTTCATTGTTCCTGATCTCTTCCGGCTGTCCATTGGCAATCCGTGCGCCGTAGTTAAGCACTGTAATATCATCTGAAATGTTCATAATCAGATCCATATCATGTTCCACCAAGAGGACAGAAATGCCAAAATCAGTCCGGATTCCCCGTATGGTGCGGATCAGCTCCGTCTTTTCCGAGGCGTTCATACCGGCTGCCGGCTCATCCAAAAGAAGGAGTTTGGGCCTGGTTGCCAGGGCTCTTCCGATTTCCAGGATTCTCTGGTGTCCGTAAGGAAGGCTGCAGGAAGGTTCGTCTTTTAAATCAGCGATCTTTAAATACTCCAGAAGCTCTTCGCTTTTCCTTCTCACCTCCCGGTCCTCCTCCAGCATCCCTTTGCGGTTATATAAAATATTGAGCATTCCAGCCTTTGTCCGGCAGTGAAAGCCTGTCATTACATTTTCAATTGCGCTCATTTTCTTAAACAGGCGGATGTTCTGATACGTTCTAGCCATTCCCATTTCCACAATCCTGTTTGGCTGAAGTCCGCTGATGGAAACGTCGTTAAACAAAACCTCTCCCTCAGTCAGCTGATACACGCCTGTAATCAAATTAAATACTGTGGTTTTTCCCGCTCCATTGGGGCCGATCAGGGAACAGATCTGGTTTTCTTCTATTTTTAAGTCCACACCGGAAACCGCAGTCAGGCCTCCGAACCGTTTAGTCACATTTTTTAATTCCAAAACTGCCATCCTATTCTCCTGCCTTTCCTCTGCGCTTTTTCTGCAGATAATGGAAGAGTTTTGATGCGTATGGCGTGATTCCTCCGGGATACCGGATAATAACCATCAAAAGTATGACTCCATACACCACCATTCTCCAATCCCCCAAAAAGCGCAGGGCTTCCGGAAGAATATTCATAATCACTGCACCAATGACCGGGCCGATGACCGTTCCCATACCGCCCATGATGGCAGTCCATAAAAACAGGTTGGAATCATTGCCGGTAAAACTGTCAGGGCTTACATAGTGAACCATCATGGCATAGAGAACCCCTGCAACAGCGGAGTAAACCGCTGACAAAACAAAAGCTCTGATCTTGTATTCCGTAATATTAATTCCGGTCAATTCAGCCACCTTATCATCATCGCGGATGGCCTTAAAGGCCCTTCCCGTTCTGGAATCCATAAGCCATTTCTGGTACATGATTCCGATGAAAACAAAAAATACGATAAGGTAATAATATTTAAACAGGGTATCAAAACGGAAGCCAAACACCGAAGGGGCATCAATTCCCACCACTCCTGCGGGGCCGTTTGTCAGGCTGATCCAGTTTACCAGAACCATTCTCACAATCTCACCGAATCCAATAGTCAAAAGAGCCAGATAGCTTCCCCTCACTTTAAGAGCTGGAATGGCAAGCACCACGCCGAAGATGGCTGTCACCAACATGGATACGGGGAGAACCACTAAAAAGGGAAGACCAAGCTTTGTGTTTAAAAGCGCCGTGGTATATGCGCCGATGCCATAAAATGCCGCCTGCCCAAGGGACAACTGCCCGGTGTATCCGGTCAGAATATTAACTCCTGTACCAACAATGGCAAAAATGCCGATCATATTTACAATCTGTATAATATAGTTGTTGGGAAGTAAAAACGGAAGAATCAGTATTGCTGCCCCTATGACTGCAGACAGCCCTATTTTATTTGCCTTTTTCATCTATGTACCCCCTACAATTTCTGCTCAATCCGCTTCCCAAGAAGGCCGTTGGGTTTAAAATACAGGAACAGGAATAAGAGGACAAAGGATATGATGTCCTTATAGGCGGCTGTAGCATAAGTAGCTCCCAAAGCCTCTACAATTCCCAGAATCAAGCCCCCGATCATAGCGCCCAAATATTTCCAAAGCCTCCTAAGATAGCGGCAGAAAATGCCTTTAAGCCTACCAGGGTTCCCATATCCACGCTGACATAGAAGATAGGGGACAGCAGGATGCCTGCAACTGCGGCAAAGGCTGCACTGATGCCAAAGGTCAGAAGGCGGCAGAGGTTTACATTGATTCCCAGCATGGAAGCTCCTTCCGAGTCATTGGCCGCTGCCCTCATCTGTTTTCCTTTTTTTGTTTTGTAAAAGAACAACTGCAGGATCACCACCAAAACCAGCGCAACGCTGATGATCCCGATATTCTGGGGCAGAAGCAGAAGCTGCCCCAGATGGATGGGATCGGTGCTGAAAAGGGCCGGGAATACCTGCGGCTCTGCCCCCCATATAACGATTGCCAGGTTCTTCATAATATAGGAAACGCCAACGGTTGCGATCAAAAGGTTTGTAAAGGAGCTGAACTCCAGCTTTCTGTAAATAAACCGCTCCAGACAGGACCCGATGAAGGCTCCGGCAAAAATCGTCAATATAATGGCTATAGGAATAGGAACTCCCACATTGATCAGAGTCAGGCAGATAAATGCGGAAATCATAATGGTATCACCATGGGCAAAGTTCAGCATTCCCAGTGACTTGTAAATCATTGTGACCCCGATTGCTAAAAGCGCATAGATACTGCCATTGGTAAGGCCATTTAAAATCTGTTGAAATAGCATAACTCCCTCCTTATCAGATCCGCCCTCTGTTAATCCATGGGTATGATCGTATGCTTTCCGTCCTGAATCTGTACCACCATAAGAGTTTTAACCATTTCTCCGTTGGGGGAGAAATTATAGATTCCTGCCACGCCTTCAAAATCCTTGGTAGCCAGCAGGGCATCTCTCACGGCCTGGCCATCTACCGTACCTGCTCTCTTTACCGCATCTGCCCAAAGATATACGGAATCGTATGCCTGAGGCGCATTCTGGTCGTAGCTCTGCTGGTAGATTTCCTTATACTTTTTATCAAAGGCCTGAACCTTTTCGTCCGGATTGGCCTCTGTAAATGCTGTTGTGAATATCAGGCCGTTTACCGCATCTCCGCCTAATTCCACCAGCTTGGGAGAGTTATAGCCCGTACCGATGAGAGGAACTTCAATTCCATTTTGCTTAACCTGCTTGCTGATTAAAGCTGCTTCTGTGTAATAGCCCCAGATGATGATGGCATCGGGATTGGCCTGCTTGATCTTGGTCAGATGAACGGAAAAATCCTTTTCTCCGGAATTATACATTTCACTGGCAGCAACCTCTGCACCGTATTCAGGAGCCATTTCCTGGATCTTACTGAAGGCACCTGTACCAAAGTCAGAAGATTCATATAAAACTGCCACCTTTTTCCCCTTGATTTTATCCCTGAAATACTGAAGCAGAGTCTTTATATGTGTGGTATCTGTAGCTGTTGTCCGGAAAATAAATTCATTTCCCTGTTCTACAATGCTTTGGGCACTGGAACATGGGGTAATCTGAGGAATCTTGTTCGCTGCCGTAATTTCCATATCAGCCAGAGTACAAGAGCTGTTAAGAGCTCCGATTAAAACATCAATGTTATTCTGGTTTACCAGCTTCTGAGTGACTGTTACTGACTTGGCAGGAACTCCCTCATCATCCTCTTTTACAAGCTTAATCATATACTTTCCGTCAACTCCCCCGGCTGCATTGATCTCTTCCACTGCCATTTCCACCGCATTGGCCTGCACCTGTCCGCTGGCAGCCGCATTTCCCGTAAGAGGACCTACAACCCCTAATGTAACTGTTTCCTTTCCATCTGCAGACTTTGTTCCTGTCTGGCATCCGGAAAGCATTCCCAATACTGCTGCGGCTGCAGCAAACCCCATTGCTGATCTCCAATATTTTCCCATAAACAAACTCCTTCTTTTTTATTTTTCATTCTGATGAATGGATGTTCTTAAAGTTCCTGTCCTATAGACCGGCAATCTCAGCCGTTGCCTTTAAGAACGTGTCAATATCTTCCACACTGTGACAGTGAAGAGGGGATACCCTGACAATGCCCTCTAAATCAAAGGGATGAAGGGATCTTACGGAATAGTAATTGGAATCGCTTCTGTCATAGACAATAATATCCCGCTTCACATATTCCGTTACTGCATCCGGACAACTGATGTTATCAAAGGTAAGAGGCATGATAAAATCTCTGTTTTCCAGGGATTCCCTGTCAAACTCCACTTTGGCATGAGGAATATGGCGGATTCCCGGAACTTCCTCAGTCCCCTCCAAAGCCCGGTACAGCAATGCCCTTTCATGCATTTCAATCCGTTCCATTCCCTCTGTATACAGCGCTCTCCTATCAGTGCTGTCGATGAAATGGCTTCCGATCCAGCATACATGATCTACGATTGCACTCACGCCGGCATACATAGCCGGAGCCGGGCCTCCGATTTCCCACGGATCGCCTAAGTTTCCTAAAATTCCGGGGCGGTTCAGAACAGCAAGGCGGTCAGAGACATAGGCTGCTCCAAAACCTCTGCATCCGAAAATCTTATAGGCTGCAAAGTTGATTCCGTCAAGCTGCAGATCCTGAACATCCACAAGTCCATGAGGAATGTGCTGAACCGCATCAGAAATGATATATAAATCCGGCTTAATAGCTCTGGCAGCAGTAACGATTGCCTTCATATCCATAACAGCTCCGGTATGGTTGGAAGCGTAAATGCAGACCAGCAGTGCCGTATCCTTATCCACCAGACGCTCAATCTCCTCTACGTCAATTCCTCCTGTCTTTCTGTTTGGCTTGGCAACCCGCACTTCCATGCCGGCCTTTTTTCCATAGTACATAGCGGAATCATAAGCAGAAGGATGATCTAAGTCTGTTACCACCACGTTGGTTCCCTTTACATTTTCAAGGACGGTGCGGACCATTTCGAACATGACCTTAGAAGAAGATTTTTCAGCTATGATCTGGCCGTATTTGGGGGCATTGAACATGACTCTTAAATCCGCAAAACCATTGAGAGTCAGCTTTCTCAAAGCTTTTGCTCTCGGATGCTTTCTGGAATCACAGTCCGGGAAGGAGTCGGCTTCCTGGTACGCCTTGTTGACTGCCTTTAACCGAAGAGAGCCGCCTGCATTTTCAAAAAACAATCTTTTTCCTGCTTCCGGATCAGAATCCACATGCCAGAATCTGTCCTTAATTTCTTTCTGAAGTTTTTCATCAAATAACAATCCGTGGGGATAATCCTTTATATTCATTTTCAATTCCTCCTTAATCAAAGACAACTTTTCCCTGGTCAAAAATCACTTTTCCATCCACTTCAATGGTGGGGTCTTTAAACATCATATCAATGTGAAGCAAAAAGTCCTGATTGTCTGTTTCGTTATTGCCCAAAGCCACGTGGACATATCCCATACAGCCCTCATCCTCCAGCATTCTGCCGCAAAGGCTGGCATCCGGGTTAAGCCCAACTCCGATTTCACCGATGCGGTAGATGCGGGGATCTCCTACTTCTTTCAGGACCTTCTCAAACCGTTTTGCTTCCTCCCCGCCTTCAATCTTTGTTACAAAGCTGTTCTCTATGTACAAGGTAATTGGTTCCTTTAAAAGTCCCATAGCCGGATGGGTGATGCTTCCGTCAATGACCACCTTTCCAAAAGCGGTTCCCGGAATTGCACCTGTGGCGCACTCGATATCAGGGGGAGAAGAGGTCTGTCCCCTTTGGTGGCTCATGCCGTATTGAGGAAATATTTTATGGCCCTTAATGCTGCAGGTGTAATCCGTTCCCAGATCGGAAGTGATGCGGCATACGTCCCCATCCTTAAACCCCTTTGCCATCTGATCCACATACTTTCTGTTGGCTTCAAAATCCGTATACAATCCGCCTCTCTCCAGCATATCCAAATCATAATCGCAGCAGTTTAAATCTCTTGCCCCTGCCTCGCAGGCCTTGCGCCTTGCAGTGCTGTGGGAAAGGGAAAATGTGGTTGCCCGAAAGATTACATCTGCTTTCAACATTGCCGCTGCAACCAGATCCGTAGGCTCCTCTCCATGCATCTGCCTTGGATTCATCAGAACCAGGGTCCGGTTGGGAAACCGCTCTGCCGCATCCCACAAAGCCATTCCAATATCCATGCTGTCCTCATCGGTTACAATCAAGATGTTTTCATCCTCTTTGCAGTGGGAGCATACAGTCAGCAGTCTCTCACAAGCTTCATAAATTTTTTTCTTCCTCATTTTGATTCCTCTCTCTTTTTTCTTTTTTTATTTATAATATCCAGTCCTTTCAGAATGGATATTTATAGCAGTAAACATTGTTACATAAACAGATATTTTTATATTATTTATGATAATATTTATTCGAATAAATATTGGGTAAAATGAAAAGGAACTCAGGTTTCCTTTCATTTTTTAATCACGCTTTTTCCTTTATCAGGCGCTTTCCCTGATAATCAGCTTCACCCCTACAAACTCTTCCTCAACAGCCTTTCCCTCAATCATAGCCAGCATTTTTTCCACATAAGATTCTGCCAGCCTGTCCTTGGAAACATCAACCGTTGTAAGGGCAGGAGCCATAAGCGGAGCAATCTGTGTGTTGTCACATCCGATTATGGATAAATCATCAGGCACTCTTATATTGAGCTTTTTCAAATACTGCATGATCTGGGCCGCCAGATAATCATTTCCGATTACCAGGGCAGTAGGCTTTTTATCCTTGCCGGAGGAGACTACCATGCGAAATACCTCTTCATAAATATCCTCCAGGGTCTGGGTCCTTGTGCACACCAGCTCCGGATGAACTGGAATTCCGTTTCCCTCTAAAGCCTCCACATACGCTTTTACCCTGAAGTCATTTCCGGTGATTCCTTTTGTCATATACTTTACCGGAGGAATCAGGCCAATCCTTTTATGGCCCTTTAAGATCAGGTAATCCATGGACTTCTTAACAGCATCATAGTAATCCGGAACAACAGTGACAATTCTGGGATTGAGGTCCTCATATTTTTTTGTTTTATAAAGTATAATAGGAATTCCGCTTTCTGCAATTCCATTAAGCTGCTGGGCCTCAAATACATTGGTTGCCATGAAGATTCCTTCCGGCTGCCTGCTGACAAGCATATTTAAGAACTCTTCTGTATTCCTGCTGTAATTTAATGATACATAATATCCGTGTTCAAACAACCGGCTTTCTACAGCTTCAAATAACTCCGCCTGTATATTGTCGCATACAAAGATGAATTGAGAAGAACGGCTGGTTCTTAAGCCTCTGGCTAACTGGTTGGGTATGTAATTTAGTTCCTTAACCGCTTTTAATACCTGCTCCCTCTTTTCCTTGCTGACATAGTTGGAATTATTCAGCACATAAGACACAATCGTAGGGGATACATTGGCAAGCCTGGCAACATCTTCTCTGGTAACCGTCTTATTACTCAATTTACTTATTTTCTCCTTTTTATAAACTCGTATAAATATTTTTATTCTTTATGATTAATATATAGCACTTTAAAATACTCATGTCAATATATTTTTATATTTTATCAACACTTTTTATATTTTTATTCTCTGATTACTTTTATTTCTAAACACTTTACACAATATCCTTAGGACAGCACATTATTTATACGTGTCAACATATGACTATATAAGGTCTGATTTTTTCCAATGCACCGCCTGAAATGAAAGTCACATACTGGTTTCCTGCTGATACCGCCATTTAAAAAGCTGCCCGATACGACTAATAAAGCCATATCGGGCAGCTCCTGCCGGCCAAGGTAAACTATATATACTCAAAGCAAACGGTTTCTCATTAAAATCAAACCCTTTCTCCCATATTTCCCCGCACATCCCACAATATCCATGCATACCAGCGCTCCGACCTCTGGTCCACCATTCCGCTTTCATCTGCCTGTGACTTCAGGTAAGAAAAAACACGTTCCGCATTGCCTTCCAGCTCCCCTTTGTCTTTTGTGAATATGCCGGCGTAATATCTCGCCAGGTCAATATTGACCTCACCCTTATCATCAATCTCCTGTTTGTGGTAATGAGACTCAGGGTTATACCCCTTCAGAAACAGAAGGTTAAACAGGGAATAGTGCCAATGCCAATCCCAACGCTGATTAGGCCGGTGTTCCACGCCAAAAACATTCTGGGCAATCAAATTCTCAAGCTCATCATTCCAATACAGGAAATTACTGTGAAAACAATATCCACTGCTCATCCTCATGGATTTTTCCAGACCTTCCATGGAATTGATTGCAGGTGTAATGGAGGAAAATACAAGATCAAAAGCGCCTTCCCAGCCCATTGCCTTGATGTCCGCTTTGCTAAAATCGCAAGGGGTAAAGGTAACGTTATCTATACCCTGTTCCTCTGCATAATCCGCAGCCAGCTCCAGCATCTTTTCTGAAATATCAATTCCGGTGGCATGATCTGCATACCTGGCAAATTCAGCCACATAACGGCCCGGACCACATCCGATATCAATTGCCCGGGTATCCCTGTTCAGCAATCCCCTTCCGTTCAAATACTCCACCGCCGCACGAACCCTATCATCTACAGTTCGCCGGAACGGACAGTCCACACTGAGTTCCCGTCCCCAGCTTTCCGCCCGTTCATCCCACATCTGAGGCGTATGAACGGTTTTTCCACCGCCGGGACGGCCCTTTTCGAACATATCCACAAAATATGCCAGATCGT
Organism: Lacrimispora sp.; assembly: GCF_036758025.1. Lineage (GTDB taxonomy): Bacteria > Bacillota > Clostridia > Lachnospirales > Lachnospiraceae > Lacrimispora. Next base: position 119,152 of record NZ_DAIOXM010000004.1, read on the forward strand.
TCCCCTTATTCAACTCCATCAATAATTCCTCCCTCCTCCTTCATCTTATCAGAAACCGAACTCTTTCAAAAAACCATTTGAAAATATTATATCTTACGGAAAGATGGAAAACAAGCCTTTAGCCTTGTTTCCAAAAGGGACTCTTTAAGGCCGCGAAATATGGCGGCAAAATCTGGACAGTCAAGGAACGGAGAACGATTATTGCTTTCGATTTACACATATGTTATAGTGTTGTGGTAAGAAAAGTCAAATCATCCATCCGTCAAAATTAATACATACTGCAAAATGTGAGGTGAAGAAATCATGACAGATAAAAAAATCATAATACAATTTACAATTCTGACATTTTCCATAGCCTATCTTGTATCAGGTACTTTAATTGCTCTTGGTCAATTCGGATATTCGGTTCATAATTGGGTTCATTCATTACGGCAATTGGGAATGAATATTCCTTTTGCAATCTATATTTTGTCGCCTGCGATTGCTTCCTATATGGTTCTGAAGAAAAATAACAAAATAACAGATTTTAAGGAATGGCTGAAAACTGTTTTTTACGCCAAAAATAATATATCTATCTATTTATACGTTGCTTCAGGGCTCGCACTGTATTTTTTGATACATCTTGCAGTTTCAGGCCCCGCGGAAATGGTGCTTCCCTTTTATACGTTCTTCCTTTCCCTGCCTGGTAATCTTATTATCGGCGGCTTGGAGGAAGCTGGCTGGATGTACATATTGCAGCCTGAGCTTGACAAAAAATATGGCTTTGTTTTATCTTCTGTTTTTGTTGGACTCATTTGGATATTTTGGCATATCCCACTGTTCTTCATTCCGGGGACGAATCACGGAGAAGGACTCATTAACTTCTGGATGTTTGCAGTTCAACTCATTGCGTTTCGTTTTTTCAACGGGGCCATCTATAAAATATCAGGAAAAGGCCGTGTGTTTATGTGCGTATTATTCCACACCATGTTCAATGCAGCATCCCCCCTCTTTGGCACCATGACTATGACTTGGGCCGGAACCATTGCCGCAAATGCGATGATTGTGGTTGTTTCAATTGTAACCGCTGTCATATACGGCAAAAAGAACAGGGGGATCATATAAGTATTTCATACACAAAACAAAGCGGCGGTATGGATTCATTTTTTCACTGCAACAACATGGTAGTACTTATCTTTCACGTCCAGTTCCAGCTCATACTCTTCTCCCCGCCGCTCAAACAGGACAAACACCTTTTTCCCCTCACTGTAAACCTCGTCGGCATCCAGCTTCTTCTTTAATTCTTTCTCCAATTCATGGGTATCTACGTATACGTCTCCGATTACACCTTCCAATTTTTCTCGCTCTGTCATAGCATATTCCTCCTGTCATTATTTTTCCGACAACTTGTTTTTCCTGCATAACCCTAACCTTTGTTGCAAATAGAACAGCTTGCGCAGTCTGCCGGCGTGCAGTGCATACCGGGTCTTACAAAGGGCGCTGCTGTGAAACCGCATTCTGACAGGCTGAATGGACGATCATCAATGATTACTGTGTTTTTCTCATAATCAAACTCCAAACGCAGCCCTGACACAGTGAAGGTGTCATCGTATAATGGATGGGTTTTTACCTTTGGCATAAATGTCTCCATAACCCCTTCCTCCGTCTGTACATGAATCAGATTGTCACAGGTAATAAGGCCTCCTATTTTTCCATCTTCTGTAAATATCAGGGAATTGCTGTCCGCATTCAGTCCATTCTGGTCGGGATCATAAGCGGCCAGTTGCCCCAGGGGCGTTTCCACCAGCACAGCTTCTGCAGGCTCTACAGAACGCAGTGCCCCCGATTCATATAAGGAAAGTCCCACACCGGTCGCCACCTCCCCAAGAGGCGTTGCAACGGTGATACGTTCGCCTGGAAACAGGGTGATACTGCGGATTCCTCCCTCCCGGTAAAAGCAGATGCCGTTTAACATCGCCTGAAAAGAAGTAAAGCCCAGATGAAAGCTTAAGGGAATATTCAGTTCCCGTTCATCTGTCTCTGACCAGAATCCGCTGATCTGTCCGTCCAGGATAAACAGCCGGTAAAGCTCTCCCGTAGAATAAAACTTAACCCGCTCAGCAGGCAGTTCCCCGATTGGTGTCTTCACCTCCTGCATCTTTTCCAGCACTACTCCGGTCACCAAGCCATGACGGTCAAATTCTACCGATGCCTTGTTTTTACGGCGGCTGTTTTCCGTATAAGCAGGAATCAGTTCTCCGATCTCCGTCATGATCACATTGCGTTCCGACAGTCTCAGACTTTCCACTTCTCCGCCTGTGTATGTACTGATTGCATCCACACCTGCAAAAACACCATAGGACGTCTGTAAATATCCATTCTCAAGCCACATATAATTTTGCATCTTTTCCACCTCCGCGTCAGCATTGTTTTTTAGTCAGCACCACATGTACGGCTCCATCCCCGGACTGGGATTTCAGTTCAAAACGTTCCTCCCGTTCCAGCCAAGGCGGGATATGGGCACAATCGATACGAAGTTCCAGAAAGGGCACCGTATCCAGAAATTCCCGCAGCGCTTTTTTGGATGATATCTCAGGGCATTCCTTCTGAAGCATGATCAAATCCAGGACGTATATTCCAGGTTCTTCTGTCTCTGCCGGTCTGGCATTTTTTATGATCTCCTCCCGGATTCGTTTCTTTTCATCACTGGCTTCAATATCCTCCAGAATTCCATCCAGGATCCGGTCATTTACTGCATCAACGGAAAAGATGCAGTAACCGGCCCGGTCAAATTCAGCAAAAGGTATCCCGGTGATTTCCCCGCAGCAAATTGCATCCGCTCCTCCCGCAAGAGGCAGAATCGCTTTCATTCCCAGCCTTGTCTCTCTGATGGTTCCCGCCGGTATCGGAGAAAACCATGCCCTATCCGCAAGGCTCCAGCTATCTTTTCCTTTTTCATAGATATACCCCATGTTACACTCCATGAAAGGAGCCAGATTTCCGTCTTTTAAAAATACCGCAATCTTCGCCATAGAATCACCTCTCTACTTCCACTACATTTCCATTAATCAGCTTTGCCAGAAATTCCTCCAGCTCCAGCCATGCCTCCTCCTCATCGATCTCATTTTTCTCCTCCAGAAGATTAACCAAATCAGAAAGGGCCGCTCCCCGCTCTAAATTATTCCAAAGAAAAATACAGGTTTCATTGACTGAAGGCAGACCGTCAAGAGAACCGCTCTGACTGTCCTTTTCATCAAAAATACAGAATTCTCCCCCCAGCTCTTTTAATATATAGCCAGGTTTTAATTTTACATTTTTAATATCCATGACTGCCCCTGAGCCTTTCTATATCCACACCGCTTTGCATCAGTTCCCGGTCCTCCCTGTCATAGCCGGTGCTCACCATGACCGCTCCCGTGGTCAGCCACATAGCTGTCAGACTGGTGATTTTCCGCAGAAGAAGAACGAAAAGCCCGGCGCTCACCTCTTTGCCGGACAGACTTTTTCTGATTCCGGCAAGAACGATTTTTTCAGCCGCTGTCTCAGCAGAAATCCCATCTGCAAAGCCTGACCGCAGCATCCCGTATTTCTTCACTGACTGGGCATAAGCAGCTGCATATTCCAGCCGCAGTTTCTCTTCTTTCACTTTCACAGTTGTCTCACCCCCTGCATAAATCACCGGTACACGGCCTGACAGCCAGGCAATCCGCTCTCTTAAGGCCTGCTGGTCATAAAAATTTGTTTTCGGGTCCTCAATCAGCTCACGTATTCCGGCAATACGCCGGACAGATGCCTCACTGGTTCTGCCCTCCACCACGGAATATGCTGCTGACGCCTCTATGGTATCTGCTATTCCCAGCATTTCCGGTGAAAGTTCTTTCCATGATAAGAGGTCGTATTCTCCATACACCCTGGTTCCCGTAAGGACTGCCAGATCTGCCAGCATATCCTCCTTCCGCTTTCCGATGCCAGGTGCCTTTACGGCCCAGACAGCGATTCGCCGGTTTTCAATATTGGTCTTTAACAAGGTCAGGGCCTCCCCTTCAATCTCATCTGCCACCAAAAACAGAGGCCGGTTTCCCAGCTTCTCAAGCAGAGGAAGCAAATCGGAAAAAGAGGACAGCTTACGGCTGGTAACCAGCACCTCTACCCCCTTTAATGTAGCCGCTCTTCCTGCAAGAAGCTGCCCGCTGACTGTCATTCCCTTTATGACTTCCATTCTGGTCTTCACCTGCATGGAATCCTTAATAATTACCTGTCCAGACTCCATTGCCTGAAGAACCATCTCAGTCAGCTCCTCATCTCCCGTAATTTCAATCAACTGCCTGCCCAGATGGGTGCATTGATGAACCGCTGCCTTTTCTGCCGCATCCGCCAGCCAATCCGCTGCCTTCCGGATTTCCCGGGACAGATATACGGGATTGATGCCGGAAGCCGCCGCCTGCTCACAGGCTGCCACCTGGGTAAGAAGCATGGAAGCCGCCTCTTTCGTGCCGCATCCGGTTCTGGCATTGATTTCTGCTATGGTTCCCGCTGCCAGCCGGATGCCCTGGTTCACATACAGATCTTCGCCTTCCATATGCCTGGCTGTCGCTGTCGCTGACATGGTATAAGAGCCATTCACCAGGATGGCGCCGTCACAATCCAGAACTCTGCAGAGGTTCCGGATTCCCTCCGCCAGCTTCTTTCTTCCGGTTTCCTCATATACTATCTGCCGTATCATGATTCTTCCCTCCTGCCATCATCTCTTTTAACAAGATCTCCGCCCGTCTGACATCTGCTTTTTTTACATCCAGTTCAAACTTTCTGCCTGCCGCATGTACAAACTCATACAGATCACAGTTACCGGCCCGCTCTCCTATTCCAAACAGGGTTGCATCCACCATATCCGCACCTGCCGCTGCCATGACAATGGAATTGGCTACTGCCATTCCAAAATCATTGTGCTCATGCACCTCTATTTTAAGGGAAGCTGCTTCCTTCAGTTCCCGTACCATCTGTCTCGCCCTATGAGGGGCCAGGATGCCAACTGTGTCCGCCAGCCGGACAGCATCCACACCCTGCCTTTCCATCAGCCGGAGCAGATGATTCATAAATGCCACATCAGCTCTGGTAGCATCCTCCAGCCCTACTGTTACGCCCACGCCATAATCCTTTGCCACCTGTATACAATCCTGGAGCGTCTTTTCCACCCATTTTTTATTTTTTTTCAGTTTGTGGTAAATCTGGACATAAGACACCGGAGTTCCAATATGAATCAGATCCGGCTTCTGCCTGGCAGCCTGTTCCACACATTCAGGATTTAACAAAGACCATACGGAAATCAGCGCTTTCTTTCGGTTCTCCATAATTCTCCGGATATAATCACGTCCCTCCAGCCCCGCATCGTAAAATCCGGCTTCTATTTCATAGACTCCAGCCTGGTCAAGAAGCCCTGCCAAACGGATTTTATCCTCAATGGAAAAAGTGATTCCCGGACGCTGCTCCCCGTCCCGGAGGGTGGTATCCACGATGCTGACCGCTTTACGCATTGTTCCTGCACCTCCCTGCAATCTCCAGAAATTCCTGGTCGGTTACATCTTTCCCCTTTTTTATACTGAGGCGTTTTACCTGGCCAAGAATTCTTGCCTTGTCATATTCTGCCTCATCCAGGCCCAGCGCATTCAGCTTATACCGGACAGAGGCTTTGCCGGAATGTTTTCCCAGAATGATTTCCCGGCAGGCTCCCACCATTTCCGGAGGATAGGACTCATAATTGGAAGGCTTTTTTAAAACTCCGTCCACATGAATACCGGACTCTACGTAAAAAATCCGTTCCCCTATGACCGGTGCATGGTCATCAACGGCAATGCCGGTCATCTCCTCAAACAGCTGCCGAAGTTTCTTAAGCCCCGTAAGGTCCTGGTTCGGTTTATGGCGCTGCATCACCCGCATGGCAGCGATTACCTGTTCTGTAGCGGCTTTGCTGCCGATCCCTGTAAAGGTGGTCATCACCGTCCCGCCGTTAAAACGCTGCAAATAACTGACCGCAATGGCCGTGGCACAGTAATACGCATTTTCCGGATACAGAATCGGAGCAATCTTTACCAACTCCTCCATGGCTCTGTCATAAATCCGCTCGCTTTCGTAGGTCAGTAAATCATCCAGGCCAGTCAGCCGGAACCGTTTCGTCGGGTCCTCTGTGGGAATCCCCTTCAATTCTGCCAGTTCATTAATCTGGTGATTTTGGATACATCTTCCTATGCCGCTGCAGTATGTGGAAATGATATATTGAATGCCCGGGTACTCCTTACATTCTGCAGGCATTCCCGGCAATTCTAAATAACCGGTCATCCGTTCCGGCATCTTTCCTCCCAGCAGTCTATATATTTCAGGAGAAACCGCTGCCCCGTCAATTCCGATTTCCAGCAGCAGCTCCAGGAAACGCTGCGCCTGAGCAGCCGTGACCATGTAATCATCCAACATTGTCAGCGTCGCATCGATAATCCTAACCATACGGCTTCCCTCCTTTCGGGAATTCAGATCATTAAATCCTTCACCGGATTCCCACCTTCAAAATGCTCGTCAAAAATACGTTCCACATCATCAGTGGTTACACTTCCATACCAGACTCCCTCCGGATAAACCACAACCACCGGCCCTTTGTCACAGATTCCAAAGCAGCCGGTATTGTTAAGAACCACATCGCCGGAAAGCTCTCTGTCTTCAATCTCCTGCATAAAAGACTGCACCAGATCAACGCTTCCTTTCTGAAAACAGAATCCTTTCTGAGTCCCGTTGATTCTGCAGCTGGTGCAGATAAACACATGATATTTGGGCTGTACCATCTCCTGCTCCTCCTTTTTTATATATTGGATGCCGCTTTTCTTACCGCATCCTCAATCACATCATAAGTATTGACCGCTATGATTCCTTTCTTTTTCAGTTTCCGTTTCGGTTCTTCTCCGATCCGCATGGCAATAACTCCATTGCAGCCATCCAGGGCTGTTATAATCTTCTGAATCTTATCCTCTTTCTCACCGCACTCTTCCACACCTTTGCAATACTGGTCCACACTGCGTCTGCCAATGAAACGAACCTCGCCATCCACATAATCGTAGATATAGAATTCCTTTGCATGACCAAAATGTGTATCCACAATCATGCCGTTTTTAGATGCCACTGCGAAACGGACCGGGGTCTCTGCCGGCTTTTGTATTTCTTCTGGATTCCGGACAGCCTCCTGTACCGGATTCACTGTACCTCGTAAATCAATGGACTGGTCATGATCCAGGGTCCCTACGGCATCCGCCCTGCAATGCTGGCAGTGATACATCTGAGGCATAATCTCTTCGCATTCCTTGCGGATCTCCTGAATCCGTTTTAATGAAATCGGCTCCAGCTTCTCAAATGCACTTCCTTCTACGGGAATCAGCTGCATGATATTGGTAATATAACACCCCATATCTTTCACCGTCTGTACAACTTCCGGGATGTGTGCTTCATTGATGCCCCGGACTGTTACGATATTGATCTTGACAATGATATGGTTTTCCACCAGCATACGGATTCCTGCCAACTGATTGGATACCATAATGGCTCCGGCCCCATCCCCTTCATAACTCTGTCCCATGAACCGGATGTATTTGTATATCTGACCGCTGATATGAGGATCTACCGCATTCAGTGTCACGGTCACATGAGATACTCCCAACTGCGCCAGTTCTTTGGCATGCACGGGGAGCATCAGCCCGTTTGTAGAAAGGCAGAAAGTCACATCAGGATCATATTCCCGTATCAAACGGAAGGTTTCACTGACTTCATTCCAGTTAGCCAGTGCATCACCGGGCCCTGCAATCCCTACCACAGTCAGGTTTGACATCTTTTCCTTTACCAGACGGTACCGTTCAAGTGCCTCTATGGGAGTCAGAATTTGGGAAGTAACTCCCGGACGGCTTTCATTTGGACAGTCAAATTTTCTCACGCAATAATTACACTGTACATTACAGGCCGGTGCTACCGGAAGATGAATTCTGGCATGTTTATGGGCGCCGCAGTTGTAGCACGGGTGTTCCATTGTTTTTTTATGTATGATATCCTGCTGGGATTCTGTTCCGGCAGGAGATACCGTACTTTTCTTATCAATGAAAGAACCTTTGTAATAAGTATCATAAAGTTGTTCACGGAATGTGGTCTCCGTGGTATCAATCAGCGCATTGGTGATTTCATCCAGATATTCCATGCTGCCCTCATATCCCAGCATCTTAAGGCGCTGTCCGCCTATATGGTCATGGATGGGAAAACCGCGGCGGATGAGCGGCAGCCCGCCCTTTTCGGCAACTCTCCTGCCATCGGAATTTCCTGCCATTATATTAGCATGGAAGGTTTCAGCCATCTGTTCGATATCTTTAAAGTCTGCCCGGTCCACAACGGTATAATTATCTACAAAATACATATCAGCCAGTTTCTTCAGTTCCGGCAAAAGCAGATCCTTCATCTCAGGACATGAGGAGCCGACAGCACATACAACCGGCATAACGCCGTTTTCACACATCATTCGGACCGTGGAAAGCACCATATCCGGTTCCCCGAATACTACCGCACGCCCGGCAGAATTATATTTGTGGGAATCAATCATGGCATCTAAGTACCTTCCCCTCTCCGCCCTGATGTCCTCCGGAACCGGTGTGCCTGCAAGCTCTGATAAAATGTTTAAAAATGCATCCGTATCACGCAATCCCACGGGCAGATTCATCTTTTTACATGGCACGCCATATTCTTCCATAAGCAAATCGCCTACGGAATGTTTATGAGGCAGACCGGTCAGCTCCAGGGTCATCCTGGCTCCGCCCATTTTCCGGATTTCTTCGATGCCGGTGCCCCCCTGGGGAAGCCGGTGATACTCTTTTGCATGGCTCCCATCCAGATTGTCTGAGATATCCGGCAGGATAACCGGATTCAACCCGAACAGCCCGAACACCTGCTTTAAGTATCTGGTGTCCGCCGGGCTCAACTGAGCTGTCACCACATTAATTCTGTCATTCTTCTCTGCCTCCATCTCCACCGATGAAACAATGGAATACAGGGCTTCAAAATAACCTTCATACTGGCTTCCGCCATATCCCGGCGATGGACATGAGATAATATGAATGTTTCGGTATTCCGGATTTTCTTCATAAAACCCGTCGATGATTCCCGGCACATCCTCTCCGATTGTCTCTGCCAGACAGGTGGTCATCACACCGATGACCTCCGGATGATACAGCTCAATCAGATTTTTCAGACCTTTTTTCAGATTTGCGCTTCCTCCATAAACCGTTCCCTGCTCTGTCAGGGAAGAAGAAGCAATATCCACCGGCTCATTATAATGGGTTGCCATATGGCGTCTTATGTATGTTGCACACCCCTGTGAGCCATGGAGAATTGTCATGCATTTTTTTATTCCGTAAAATGCAGTTGCACTTCCCATGGGCATACACATCTTACATGGGTTAATATTCAAGTTTACAAGTGGTTTTACTTCACTTTTCATGGCTGTTCCACCTTTCCGCTGCCAGTTTTTCAAAGGACCTTCACATATTCCCAAACCGGATTATTCATGCTGCGGTTAATTTCCCGCGTAAAGTTGTAAACCCCTTCGAATCCTGCCAGAGGATGTTTTCTCTCATGGTTGTGATCGCAGAATGCCACGCCCAGCTTGTAGGCCAGCGGGCGTTCCTTAACGCCTCCCACCAGGATATCCGCCCCTTTTTCCTTCATAAAAGTCTCAAGCTCTGCCGGATTGGCATCATCCAGGATAACCGTATCCTGATCCACCAGGCTTTCAATGACCTCGTATTCATCTTTTTTCCCTGTCTGGGTTCCCACCAGCACCGTCTGAATTCCCACTACGTCAAACTGGCGGATCAGGGAAATGGCCTTAAATCCGCCCCCTACATAGATAGCCGCTTTCTTCCCTTTTAAGCTCTTTGTATATTTATCCAGAAAGCCCTGCAATTTCTCAGCTTCTTCTTTGCAGAACTGAACCGCTTTCTCTCTGGCCGCCTCATCTCCAAGGGCTTCTGCCACCCGGATCAGAGAGGCTGTTGTGTCTTCCACACCAAAGAAACTGACTTTCATATAAGGAATTCCAAACTCCTCTTCCATCCGCTGGGCCAGATAGGTACTGGAACCGGCACACTGGACAATGTTTAAGGAGGCGCCGGGCGCCTTCACCATATCATCATAGCTGGCATCTCCGGTAAATCCGCAGATCACTTCGATTCCCATTTTCTTAAAATAATTTTTAATGATCCACATTTCCCCTGCAAGGTTAAAATCCCCCAGAATATTAATGGCTTTCTGTTTTGCCTCTGTCTTGTGAGGACCCAGGACCTCCATGATGGCATCACATGCCATCCGGTATCCAGTGGATTTATTACCGGAAAATCCCGGAGATTTGACCGGGATCACCGGAATCTGATACTGTTCGGACTTCAGCCGGCACACCGCATCCACATCATCTCCGATTACTCCCACAATGCAGGTTGCATAGATAAAAATCAGCTTTGCCGACGGGTGGAATTTCATCAGTTCATCCACTGCGTCCTCCAGCTTTCTCACTCCGCCGAAGATGATATCCGTTTCCTGTAAATCCGTGGAAAAACTGTTTCGGTAGATATCCTCCCCGCTGGTCAGAGAACCCCGGATATCCCATGTATAGCTGGAACATCCGATTGGGCCATGTATGATATGGTACGCATCCGTAATCGGATTCAATACTACACGGGCACCGCAGTAAACGCAGGCTCTCTGGGATACCGCACCTGATACACTGTCGCTGTCACAGCAGATTCCGCTTTTGGCCCCGCCGCAGTCATCTTTAAACAAAATAGAGCTTTTCCTGGCATCCAGTATATTTCCCATTCAATCACTCCTCTCTGATACAGCAACAGGGAGGGATCTTCCCTCCCGGATGCTACGCAATTGTATCTGGCACTGTAAGTCTACATAACAACATCAAAATCCTCATCCAGCGCATCCCGGTCCTGACGGTCCATAATAGCATCTACAATCTTCTCCACATACCGAATTCCGCCTGCATAACCGACAGAAGCCTGGATCGGATTTCCATACCGGTCAAGCACCGGAAATCCCATTCTGACCAGGGGAATATCTTCCGCCTTGGCGATCTGCTTACCGTAGCTGGAGCCCAGAAGAAGGTCCACGCCTTCATTTTTAATCAGCTGGTGCAGGTAAAATAAATCCGTATCAGCTTTTACCACGTACTCTGACTCATCTACCCCATATTGGCTCATCAAAGCTTTGATCTCTTTCACCCAGGTTTCCTTGGGCGTGCCGGTGATGATATATTTGGGGCACATGCTGAGTTCCAGACAAAGAGCCGTAAATGCATAGACCACATCCGGATCTCCGTAAATGGCGGCCTTCTTTTTATAGGTATACTGATGAGAGTCCAGCATCAGATCCACCAGGCGCCCTCTCTCATCCTCCAATACCTTTGGCACCTCCTGCTTTGTCACCTTCTGAAGCTCTGTCACATAGTTGTCTGTCAGCGCCACCCCTACAGGAAGGGGAATATTGGAATAAGGCGTACCAAACTGCCGTTTCATATAATCGGACGGTTCCTGGCTGCAGTAGGTTCCCATGGAAATCAGCTTTATGCAGTCACCCAGAGCCTCCATATCCGCCAGGGAGGTTCCGGCCTTGGCATGAAAATATTCATTTTTTCCATCCATGGGATGGTCCAGGGTCCCGTCATGATCCGGGAAATAGATGTAATCTGCCCCCATCAGTGATGCGATTCTTTTTAATTCCCGGTCATCTCCCGGATTGACCCAGCCTGGAAAAATGGCGGTTTTACCATTGGGCGTACCCGTCTTTTTCGCAAGATACCTCATGAAACCGATGACCATATTAGAAAAGCCCTGAACATGGGAACCTTCATAAGATGGAGTGCTGGCAAACAGAACTTTTTTATCATCCGGAATGTCCATATCCATAATGTATGATCCTACGTCATCACCGATGGTCTCCGATAAGCAGGTAGTATGTATGGCAATAATATCAGGATCATAGAGCTCAAAAATGTTTTTCACCGCCGTATTAATATTGCTTCTTCCTCCGAATACGGAGGCTCCCTCTGTAAAGGAACTGGAAGACGCCAGGGCCGGCTCTTTGAAATGACGGCTCAGTACTGTTCTGTGGTAAGAGCAGCAGCCCTGGGAACCGTGGGAGTGGGGCATACAGTTTTCCACACCCAGCGCACAGAACATGGCTCCTACCGGCTCGCATGTCTTACAGGGATTTATGGTTATATGGCGTTTCTCCATAATTTCTTTTGGAGTTAAATCAAGCATTATCTTCCACCTCCTAAACTTCCTTCCAGCATGGGTTTGGTCTTCCATGGCGGACTAACCAGCGCCCAGGCATTGGTGTACAGGCTCATGGTCACATCCCTGCCGAAAATAACGGCACCGCGGAAGCCCGCATAAGGACCTGAATAATCATAAGAATGCATCTGTCTGGAAACAACGCCTCCATGCTGGATTGCATATTTGTCTTTGATACCGGAAAAGAAGATATCAGGCTTATATGCTTCAATCAGCTGGTCGGTTTCAAACATATTGTAATCATCCACTACCATATGGCCTTTTTTCATGTCTTTGATCATTCCGTCATAAGTATCCAGTTCCACGCCGGAGGCCCGCAGTTTATCCAGTTCCTCCTCCGTATAGCGGTCCATATACCCTTCTTCCCGCTCAACGGTGATTTCTTCAATGTTCTTGGAATCAGCGTCCGCTTTAATCTGCGGAATAATTTCCCGTCCTTCGTAGTCATCTCTATGTGCAAACTCATATCCCGCAATGGTAGTCTCGATGCCAAAATCCCTTAATAAAAGCTGATAATGATGAGATCTGGAGCCCCCTACAAAGATACCGGCTGTCTTGCCCTTCAGTTTGGACTTGTAATATTCCATATCCTCCTGAATCTCTGCAAGCTCCTCTGCAATTACTTCCTCCGTCCGCTTTGTAAGCTCCGGATCATTGAAATACTCTGCCATCATGCGAAGAGACTTACAGGTTCCTCCCACACCGATGAAGTTAACCTTCAGCCAGTCGATTCCATATTTTGTCTTCATCATTTCTGCAATATAGTTGATGGAACGGTGGCACATAACAATGTTCAAGTCTGCCAAATGGGCATTTTTTATGGTTTCGTAGGAGCCGTCTCCGGTAAATATTGATACGATCTCATACCCGATTTTTTTCAAAATCCGCTCCTGCTCCCAGCCGTCACCGCCGATATTGTATTCGCCCAGGATGTTAATGCTGTACTTGGTTTTTGGAGCAATTTCGCCTTTTCCGATGACATAACGCATCAGTCCATTGTTTGCGATATGATGTCCGGCAGACTGGGAAACGCCTTTATAGCCTTCGCAGGAATATCCAACTGCCGTGATTCCGTATTTTTCCTCAACCCGGCGCGCAACCGCCTGCACATCGTCACCGATCAGACCAATGGGACATGTGGAACAGATAAAGATACATTTGGGGCTGAACAGCTCCATGATCTCATCAATTCCCTCCTCCAGCTTTTTCTCTCCGCCGAATACGATGTCCGGTGCCTTCATGTCAGTACAGAAGGAGTATGGCACAAAGTTCGGTTCGCCCTCATAGGAAGACTTGGCCTTATTCCTTCTGGTTCCCCATGAATAAAATGCACATCCAATGGGTCCATGGGTAATTACAACAGAATCCTTCATGGGTCCCACAACAACGCCTTTGCAGCCTGCGTAGCAGCAGCCTCTGGCAGTTACAATTCCCGGAATGGCCCGGGTATTGGCCCCAATCTCATCCGGGGTATCGCCAAATTCCAGCTGGGTGATATGACTCTTTCTATTTTTAAATACTCTCGCCGAGTATTTATCTAATAATTCATCTCTCTCTTTTGCCATGGTTTTACCTCCTAATAAGCCTCTACCGTCTTTTGTCCGCTCCTGACCGTATATGCTTCATTAATCGGAAGAACAAATATTTTGCCATCTCCCGGATTGCCTGTTTGATTGGCCTTAATCAGGATTTCTACAACCTTTGATACTTCACTGTCATCCAAAATCACTGTAAAAACCCTCTTTGGAATCAGCCGAAACGCTTCTGTTAAATGTTCTCCTGACATGTTCAGGGGCAGTTCCCCATTCTGGATCACAACGGATAAAAGCTGGGGATCAATACTTTTTTTGCCTCTGCCCAGCACCGGCCTGCAGGTGAATGCCGGAAAACCGCCTTCCGCTAAAGCCTTTTTCGTCACATTTACCTTGTTGGTGCGGATAAACGCCATTACTTCCTTCATCACATTTCTCCTCTCCTGAAAACTGCATCAAAGTCCCTGCTTTCCGCTGCTGATGGTATAAGCATCATCTACCGGAGAAATAAAAATACGTCCGTCACCGAAATTGCCTTCACCGGTTTTAGCTGTTCTTAAAATCACCTTAACCAGATCATCCTTATCTTCATCATTGCAGAAAAACAGCAGCATTTCCTTAGGAATTTCATCGTAATAAATATCACCGACCTGGATGCCTTTCTGCTTGCCCCGCCCATATACATCCATTTTTGTCACTGCCTGAAATCCGGCTTCTGACGCTTCTTTCATCACATATCCTGACTTTTCAGGTCTTACAATCGCTCTCACTAATAACATAGCCATTCTCCTCTCCGCGGATTATCAGTCCATTACTCCATATTCCATCAGAATTTCTTCCAGTTCCTCAATTTTCATGGGGTTTGGAATCACAAACATCTCGTTGCTGTCAACCTTCTGTGCCAGCTGGCGGTACTCATCTGCCTGAGTTTCCTCCGGTGAGAAGTCAATAACGGTGCGCTTGCGGATTTCTGCCCTTTGTACTGCATTATCACGGGGAACGAAATGAATCATCTGGGTTCCTATCTTAGCAGCAACAGCCTGAACCAAATCCTCTTCCCGGTCTACCTTTCTGGAGTTACAAATCAGACCGCCCAGGCGGACCCCTCCGGACTTGGCATATTTTGAAATGCCTTTTGAAATATTGTTAGCTGCATAAAGTGCCATCATCTCGCCGGAACATACGATATATATTTCCTGGGCTTTGCCTTCACGGATAGGCATTGCGAAACCTCCGCACACAACGTCACCAAGAACATCATAAAACACATAATCCAAATCATCGGTATAAGCTCCCAGCTGTTCAAGTAAGTTAATGGAAGTGATGATACCCCGTCCTGCGCATCCGACACCAGGCTCCGGACCGCCTGACTCCACGCCTCTGATTCCGCCGTAGCCTTCCTTCATGACAGCTTCCAGTTCGATGTCATCTCCTTCATCGCGAAGGGTATCAAGAACTGTTTTCTGTGCCAGACCACCCAGTACCAATCTGGTTGAATCAGCCTTAGGGTCACATCCCACAATCATAATGTGTTTTCCCATTTCCGCAAGTCCTGCCGTTAAGTTCTGTGTTGTTGTTGATTTCCCGATTCCGCCTTTTCCATAGATAGCAACCTGTCTCATAGCATATCCTCCTTTAGAATAAAAAAAGGCAGCAAGCAGATAAATATCTGTGCCACCACATCGTAACAGTGTGTCTCCCTGAAGCTTTGTCGACTACTTAGGTTGCATTAATCATATTGGTTTTCCCCCTTGATTTCAATACTGCATAATAAACAAAAAAATTTCTCATTAAGGGCTTGTTTCCACTATTTTTTAACAGCAACAAACCGTTTTCTGACGATTATGTCATAAATGGAACTATGTCCAAAAAACAATCTCTCTCTTTTTTCCCATGTATCCGCCGGGCAAACAATAAAAAGGCCCTCCACCTTACGGTGAAAGGCCATATATTTTATGGTAAAATCCTCAGTGAAGTTCAAAACAGACCATTCTGTCCTCGCCAATGCCTGTAATCTCATATTCACAGGTCTTTAAATCCGCCTTTAATCTGGCTTCATACCCGCTATTTTTCCATGAAATCTCCAGCCTTGATCCATCACCCTGTATCTCCATTTCCGAATCAAAGCCAAAGGCCGGAAAGCTGTTTCTAAACCGCAGCATTTCAAGCTGCTTTTTCACCACATCAAGCTCCAGCTTCTCTTCCATCTGCTCCTTGGACAAGTTGGTGCGGTTCACTTCCTTATGTCCGGCTGCACCGGCTCTTTTTACTGCTTCGTAATCATTTTTACCGGCAAAAAGATCCAGATACCAAACCTGAGGCTTTCCGGGCATAAACAACTGCAATGCCCTTGCAAACAGCATCTTCTGATCATCTTCCCCAAGAGCGCTGTAATAAGTGGCATTTACCTGATAATAGACATTTTTTTGTCCATGAAGGTTTTTGACAAAACCGCCCCGGCCCACAACTGCCTCAATTAACTTCTCAATTTCCTCATCAGGAATCAAACCCTTTAAGTCTAAAAGAGGAATTCCGTCGTGACAGCCCAGCATATTCACCACTTTGATTTTCTTTTCCCGCAGTTCCTTTGCCCAGCGCACCAGATGTTCCCCGCTTCCAATTTCCAGGGCATGAATGATAAGACCGGGGAGGAAAAAGTCATAGGTCATATACCCTTTTTCAGACAGCAGTTCAAATGTCCTTTCACCGTAGCTGGAGTGAATTTCCGGCAGAAGCTGTACATGGTACTGATCTGCTAAATTCTGTACCCGTTTCAATAAATCCCAGGTTCCCGGATCATTTAAAAAGTTCTTTTCTCCGGCCGCCTTGGGCGCATATGCAAATGCATCCAAACGCACAATTTTAGCGCCGTATTGGGAAAGGGTTTTTAAGGTATCGTCGTAATATTCCCAAACCAGAGGTGACTGAATATTCAAATCCATCTGTCCAAGGTATTTCCGCCTTGATTCCAGCAGTTCTACCAGGGCAGCCTTATATTTTCCATACCTCCCCAGTTCAATTTCATAGGGCTTCTTACCTTCTTCTAAGGCCTTATTTACCATCCCAGCCAACTGCTCCGCTGATGAGTACTGGATTTCCATTTCCTGAATCAAGTCCCAGGCATCCACCTTTTTATAGCTGACCTCCTGATAAAAGGTGTTCCAATAAGGCACATTTTTCCCGTCAGGCAGGCGCACCATCAAAATGGGCAGGCCCGGCTTCCGGAAAAACATGTCCTTTATAAGGGCTTCATCAGGCTGAATATAGCCTTCCTCTGTCATAGTTCCGTGGCCTTCCCAGAACTTGTTCCAGTCAATAAAGAAATCTCTGTACTTAGATTTTTCCCCATACTTTAAAATATCCTGGAAGGGCTTCGACAGTACGGAGGAGTGGTTTAAGATAAAGTCCAGCTTCAAATCAATATCCAGGGCCTTTAAATCCTCCATATCCTTTCTGTCTGCCAACAGCTCATTCAATCCATAATCAATGACGGAAAATCCCCGGTCCAGGTCAGTGTTAAAAATGCTGGGCAGAATGTAAAAGGAGCTGAATACGTCTTCCATCTCCGGTTTCTTTAAAAAGTCAGCAATCTGGGACAAGGTACCGCCCATGCTGTCGGGATAAGCATTGAGCATTACCCCATTGTCAACGGACCTTTCGGCCTTCTTACTGGTCATGGCTGCCTCCTTTGCTCTCTTCCATCTGTCTGCAATACTGCTTATAAGACAGCAATTCCCCGCTTTTGGAAAGGATGACAGCTGCCTTAGAGGCCTGGGCCTCCAGCATAGCCTGCTCTAACTCCAGAACCATCGTGGTAAACGGGCTGTCCGTGGCACCATCCCTGTTTCTGGCCCTCCGGTGAGCCAAAGTCTCCTCAGGTGTACTGTTTAACAGAATAGGAATGTCCACTCCCTGATAATTGCTGCTGTTTCCATGAGTCCATTCAATGATCAAGATATTGATGTTGGAGAAGTCCACCTTGCTGTACCAAAGCTCTGTGTCCTCTCTCCCCATACGCTTTAACCATATCTCTTCTTTTCCGCTTTTAAACTGGGTTAAAATATCCTCTATTTCATCAAAGGCAATCTCCCTAACAGTCCCAAGGTAGTTTCTCAGCCCTTCCCTTCCTCCTGATAAATAGGACTCATACCAGGGGTACTCCATAACATGGGCTGTATTGGCATCGTCCCCTTCCCTTTGAAACTGGTGGATGACCTGAAATCTCTCTTCATCAAAGGTCCCGGCCTTTACCATGGCTTTCAGGGCAGATCCCCGGAATATATGAAGCCGTTCCGCATCATTATACTTTGGAATTCTGCGGGGGTAATTGTCACCGGATAGAGTATAGCTTCCGATACCAAGCTGATTAAAATAATAAGACAGCAAGGAAGCGATCTCTGATTTTCCCACACCTGAACCGCCGCATACGGTCAGAACCACTTTTTCCGTTTTCTGTTTTTCTAAAACATCTGACAGCTTTAGTAACAGCTCCGGGAAAATGGTATTTGCCTTCTTAATATGTACTTCTCCGATTTCAACCTTATCTCCCGGCATGTCTCCGTGAGGAATGTCTCCCGGTATTTCAGGCCCTTTCCAATTCCCGCTTTTTAAAATAGCTTCAACCGCTTGCTTCAATTCCATCTTTCAAAGCCTCTCTTTCCTTCTAAGCCTATTCCTTTACTCCGCAAAATCACAGGGTAACACAAATTTCTCATTGAGGCGGGACAGCTCTTTTTGAGAAATGCCGCACTCCTGCAAGAACCCTGTAACAGATCCCCATTCCTCCACAATCTCGTCAAACAGCTTCTGCATATTGCTGCCGTGAGATCCGGAAATATCCTCCGTAAAACTTCTGATATAGTGGTGGCTCATTTCATAATCTGCTATAATATCTTCCCGGCTCACTCCCACTGCCCCCAAAAGCAGCATGGCTAAAATCCCGGTTCTATCCTTCCCAGCCGCACAGTGGAACAGGGCCGGACCCTCAGCCTGAATCATAGCCTGAACCGAATCCTTTATCTCAGCTCTGGAGCTGGCTATAATCTGACGGTACATGTTGATCAGAGTCTTTGTATCCTCTTCCTCATCATTGACATCAATTTCTTCCACAGGTATGGTTCCCAGCAAAGAAATTCCCATCCAGTCAGCCCCCTTAACCGGCACATCCGGCTTTTCTTCCCGTTCCCCAGGATAGCGCAGATCCAGAATGCGGGAAATCCCCATCCGCTCCATAATTGCCACATCCTCCTCCACAGCCTTATGAAGGCTGGTGCTGCGGAAAAACACCCCCCATTTTGTCATGCCGCCGTTACACGAATATCCTCCCAAGTCCCTGAAATTGGCAATTCCCTTCATGGGATAACGCCGGTAAGTCATCATCTCTATTTCCTCTTTTCTTTAAAATTATTGTTCATCTTCTGCCGGAAGCGGATCTCTTGTTGTTTTTGCATCACCGAAAAAGAAGAAGAAATCCTGAAGCTCTGTTTCCATCATTCCATGAATTCTGTTCAGCTCCCTGGCTTCTTTTAACGGCTGGCTTCTGTCATAAGGAACGCGGCAGAAGCGGATTTCTCCGTCCTCAACGACCATGTAATGAGCGGTCTTTTCCGGATCATCGGGCCTGCGGTAAGAAACGCTTCCAGGATTGAGCCACATCATATCCTGATCCAGAACGTGAATGCAGGGGCGGTGGGTATGACCAAATATCATACGCCTTTTTGTGCTGTCAGCGTATTCCTGCCCGGCGTGTTTTTTCCAGAACTCTTCAAACTGGAACCGGCTTTCAATGGTTCCGTAGGAGTGGTCATACTGATGCTGCATCATGTAGACATAGCCGTCGGCCTCAAAAGTCTGATGAATAGGAAGGTCCTCCAGAAAACCGATTCTGTCTTCATCCAGCCTGCGGCAGTTGTGATGAACCCATTTATATTCCTCAGGTGTTACCTCCTGAAAATTCCCCTGTCTCCAGATATTCGCCGTATGGCGGTCATGATTGCCCTGAACCACCACTCTGGCAGTACACTGCCTGATGCGGTCTATCACCTCCCGGGGAGCAGTTCCATAATCCACCAGGTCCCCTGCACAGCACAATAAGTCAATATCCTGTTCCGTTTCCAGCACCTTTTCCAGAGCCCAGATATTGCTGTGTATATCAGATATCACCAATAGCTTCATAATACATACCCTTTTTCCGCCTTTACTGGGAAACAGCGGACCTTTCTTTCCAACAATCTTACCATATAATTCCTTTTCGGATAATAGAAAAGGAGGAAATATGCTCCCATCCTCCTCTCTCAGCCAATATAAACGATCATACCGTCATTGGACACGGTAAAGCCCTCCGGTCCCATCAGTTTTTGAAGGTCATCATGGATGATTCCGCTCATATGGGATAAATGGTTTAAATAATACCGGGTTTCTGAACCCGCACACCCCATCTGCTCCAGCCGTTTCTTAAGCTCCCGGTTTTCCTTGATTCCCATATGCCCGTCTCCCGGCAGGGTTCCTCTTGCACAGTCCATACTGACTGCATCGAAAACCAGACCAAGGCTGCCGATCATCTGAAGAGTCTCTTCCGAAAGGGTTCCTGTATCATTGGCATAAAGCAGGCTGGCGGTTCCGTCTGTCACCGCATAAATGTGGCACAGCTCATCCCTTTTATGGTTTGCCTTTAAGGGGCAGAACCTTAAGTTTCCGGCCTGAAACCATTTTCCCGGTTCCACATTTATAAACCGGATTCTGGCATCATTGGCATAAGGCTCTTCCTCCAGGGCTTTGTCAACAGCCGCCTTTACAAAACTGCTTCCATATACGGATAAGTAATTTTCCTCTTCTTTTCTATCAGGCAGTATGGTGGCTCCGTCTCTCGCCCTTAATCCTAAGAAAAATGAGTCAAAATGATCCTTATGAGTATGGGTTACAACCAAATCCTGAACCTGGGAAAGTTCCAGCCCCAGGTTCAGGGACTGGGCATACAGGTCAGGAGATAAATCTATCAGCACATGGCCGTCAATCAATGCACAGCTCCTGGTCTTTAAATTATGGCCTCCGGCCTTTCTTGCTGCCCGGCAGGCGGCACACTGGCAAAACATTCCCGGAAACCCTTCTGCTGCTCCGGTTCCGATATACTGAAGCTTCATAATCTTCTCCTAACCCTTGATTCCCGACATGGTCAGAGACTGGATAAACTGTTTCTGGAACATGAGGAAAATGATGAACACCGGAATGGTCATTAAGGTTGCAAATGCAAAAATCTGTCCCCAGAAAATATATACGTCTGTAGAAAGAGCCCGCAGAGCCAATGGCAGGGTCCGGTATGTCTCATCTCTGGTCACCAGAGTGGGCCACAGCAGATCGCCCCAGGTACGGATAAATGCCATAATGGTCACAGTAGCGCAGATAGGCTTTGACAGGGGCAGCATGATCCGCCAGAATATTCCTGCATAAGACTCTCCATCCACAATGGCCGCTTCCATAAGTTCTTTTGGCATCCCTTTAAAATGGTTGTAATACAGAAAGATATACATAGGATAACCGATGGTAGGCAGAGCCAGTCCTGCATAGCTGTTGAGCATCCGAAATTCATTGGCTATCATGAAACGGTTTATAACAACAGCCTCCGTAGGAATAATGGACAATGCGATGATCAGGGCGATCATCAGGTCTTTTCCCTTAAAGTCCAGAAGTCCCAGGGCATATCCGATCATGGCGTTTACAATAACCACCAGGGATACGTTAATCACGGCCACTACGGCAGAGTTTTTAAAGAACTTCATAAAATCCACACGCTGAATTACCTGTGTAAAGTTGTCAAAGGTCAGGGTTCCCACCGGGAGAAATGCCTTAAAAGTAGACATATCCGCCACGATCTGAGAGTCTGTTTTTAAGGAGGAAACTGTCATATAAACAATGGGAGCTATAAATATAAAAGCCACCAGGATATAAGCTGCGTACATCAAAAACAGATACATCATTTTCTTTTCTTTTGACATGGCTGATCTCATCAGTTATCCCTCCCTAATACTTTATTTTGAATCAAGGATATTGTAAGCACGATCAGGAAGAACACAACGGCAATGGCAGAAGAATAGCCAAGCTGATTGTTTACAAAACCGGATTTATACAGCAGGTAGATAACCGAGGTGGTAGACCCCTTTGGGCCTCCGTTTGTCAGCACATATACCTGGGTAAATAATTTCAAGGTGTTGATGGTGGTTGAAATCAGAACGTATACCAGCGTATTTTTCAGCATGGGAACGGTAATGTACCAGAACCGCTGGGAAGCATTGCAGCCATCCATTCGGCCTGCCTCGTATAAGTCCTCTGAAATAAACTGAAGTCCGCCTAAGATAATCAGCATTTCCATTCCAAGAGACTGCCAGATATACATGACTGCAATACAAAACAGCGCCCACCTGGAATCCTGCAGCCAGGCCTGAGGCGCCATTCCAAAGGCTCTGAGAGCGGAGTTCATCAGTCCATCAGGTCCTGGAGAGAAAATAAAGGACCACACAATAGCCACAACAGTCATGGTGATGATCTGGGGACTGAAATAAATGGTACGGAACAGCTTCACCCCTTTTAAGGAGTTGTTTACCAGAACCGCCAGCATGATTCCTAAAATCACAATCACCGGAACTACCAGCAGGGCGTAAACCGCAGTATTGAGAAATGCCTGCCGGGCCGCTCCGTTTGTGGCCAGCTTGATAAAGTTTTTCAGGCCCACGAATTCAACGGCCTTTCCCGCCTTCTGCACCAGCATCCTGTTTGTGAAAGAATAAACAATGGACATGCAGAAAGGCAATATAATAAACAGCGTAATGGGGATCAATGCGGGTGCACAGAACATCCAGGCAGTCCGTGTCTGGCCGTCCCGAAGTCCTCGTCTGGCTCCTGTTTTTAATTGTCCTTTCATCTTTTTTCCTCCTCTGATGAAGCCTGTAAATGACGGCCTCTGACCGCCTCCTTCAATAAACCGGGGGCTGCTGCAAAATGCAAAAGTTCAACAAGATCGGTTTATGGCTGCTTGATCAGCGCCAATATCTTGTATGAAAAATTCATTTTGCAACACCCCCGGTTATTTGTTTCTAAAAATTATTCAAGATTCCATTCGTTTTCAAGAATGATCTCGTCAATGGACTGAGACGCTTCCTTTAACGCCTCTGCTGCATCAGCTCCTCCGATGATATCAGCAGTAGCAGATTCCATAGCACTGTAAATAGTCATGTGGGCAGGAGTCAAAGGTCTTAATACGGAAATGCCTGCCTCTAACTGCTCACGGTATAAGTACATACGTCCGCCTTCTTTTAACTCTTCCCTTGTGTCCAGAACGGATTTTCTGGAAGGAATGGCTCCGTTAAAGTCAACCATCTGGCTGATATATTCCGGCTGAAGGGAAGCTTCCATAACAGACCATACGGCATCTGCTGTTCCGTTGTCCTTTGCTGCTGTGGTCATAGCCCAAACAACAGAACCGGAGCAGGTGTAAACGCCCTTTCCAAAGTCAGGAACAGGAACTAAAATAGCATCGTCTCCAAGATTGGTCACGTGATCGGTGTATTTCCAGTGGCCTAAAAGAGCAAGGGCACTTTCTTTTCTTCCATAAAATGCATCTTCATAATCGCAGGCACCGTTGATATATCCCTGGTCAACAAGCCAGCTAATGTAAGAATAAGCTGCAATGGTTTCCTCGCTGTCAAGAACGCCTTCTGTCAGCATGGTGTCACGGTTTACATAGTCTCCTCCGAAGCTGGCAAGAACCGGCATAAAGGTGAAGTACAGGGAAGAAGGCTTGTTCTGGCGGATATAAAGAGGATATTCCACTCCGCTGGCTTTCAGCTTTGCAAGTACATCTTCAAATTCAGCCTTGTCCCAGGCGTCCTTATAGCTGGCAGGAATGCGCACACCTGCTGCCTCCAGCATGGATTTGTTAGCCCAAAGAGCCATACCTGCGTCGAACTGGGCTGTGGTAACCATATGTCCGTCATAGGTGGACTCATCGATAATAGACTGAAGCAGGTCGGACTTAATATCCTCCGGCATACGGTCCTCTAAGGCTTCGATCATGCCTGCTTCATAATAAGACGGAATCTGAAGGTAATCGGCAATGATCATATCAGGAGCATCTCCAACAACGGGAGCCACCTGCATCTTGGTGTCCAGCTCATCCTTTGGATAGTACTCATCATTGATTTCCAGATTCATCTCTGTTTCCATTTTCTTAAACATCTCACGATAGATGTCATCTTCTGCACCGGAGCTGACCCATACCTTGATGCTTCCTGCTCCCTCAGTGCCTTCGGCCTGGCTCTCTCCCTGGCTTCCTGCTTCGCTCTGGGCGGCAGTAGTAGGAGTATCCGTCACCTTTTCTCCACAGCCGGCTGCTGAAACTGAAAATGCCAGCACAGCCATACCAACTGCTGCTTTTTTCCACAATTGTCTCATAGTCTCTTCCGCATGACAGTCTGGAGCCGTCATGCTTCCTCCTCTTTTATTTGATAGGCTCATTATATATCTCTGTTTATGATATGTCAAGCGGTTGATATAAACTTTGTATAATTTATTTGTCTTATTTTTCACATTTTTAATGCTATTTATACAGTAATTAATTCATTTATTTTCTTCAATTTGCTGTTTTGTATATCCTTTATCGGAATTTGTATGAATTTACTATCCCTGTTTGCGCATTTTTTTCTTTTGTGGTATGATAGTCATAAGTTAAGCGATTAACACGAAAGAAACATCATAATTCAGGAGGAGCTTATGCCGACATTAAAAGATGTGGCTGAAAAGGCAGGCGTTACCGTGACCACGGTTTCACGGGTAATTAACAACAGAGGGTATCTCAGCGAAGAGACAAAGCACAAAGTAAAACAGGCCATGGATGAACTCCATTACCGGCCCAACGAGCTGGCCCGCTCCCTTTCCAAGCAGGTGACCAATACCATAGGCATCATAACCCCCCACATTACACACCCCTATTTTGCCCAGCTTATCAGCCAGTTGGAAAATGCGGCTTCTAAACGGGGCTTTAAGATTCTGCTCTGCAATTCCAAGGAGGATCACTCACGGGAGGCGGAATACATTGACTTATGCAAAAGCAACCGGGCGGTGGGAATTATTTTCTGCGGAATGATTCTGGCTTCGGAACAGTACACCCAGCAGGGAATCCCCTTTGTAGCCATTGAGTGCAACAGCCCCTTGTGTGCCTCTACCATTCTATGTGACAACTACGAGGGCGGACGGCTGGCGGCAGAGCATCTGATCACCTGCGGCTGCAAAAACTTAATCCATTTCAGCGGAATCATTGACCAGGAAATGCCCGGTGACAGCCGGAGCCAGGCATTTAAGGATGTCTGTCAAAAACACGGCGTTGATTTTGAGATCGTATGGACCAGGGACAATACCTATTATTCCATGGATTACCGGGATTCCATCAGGCAGACCCTTTTAGGCCTTCCAAATACTGACGGCATCTTCGCCAGCAGTGATTTGATTGCCGCCCAGGTCATTCAGGTCTGTGCTGAGATGGGAAAACAGATTCCCGATGATATAAAATTAGTGGGCTTTGATGACGTTGCCCTCTCATCCCTGACCACTCCCCAGATTTCCACCATACACCAGCCCACAAAGGAAATGGCGGAAATGGCCGTAGACTCTCTGATCAAGTCCAGCAGCCGGGAAACCGTTCCCAGCAAGCTGGTTCTTCCCGTCTCCTTAGTCAAACGCCAGTCTACGGGATGGTAACAATACTTATCATGCAAAATATTTAAGTATGAAAAAACCACGGTAGCGCTGATAAAGCCAGCGCAGCCGTGGTTTTTAAGTTTACTTGCTATAATGTCTCTTTACAAGAATATATACCGGCAGACCCAATAAGGTGATGGCAATACTGCCGATAGACAGCAGCCTGGCGAAAGAACCTGACAGGAAAAGCTGGCTTACCATTACATATAAGCCGCTTAAAATTGCCAAAATCGGAACGACAGGATAAAAAGGCACCTTGTACTTGCGCGGAAGGTCAGGCTTTGTCCTGCGCAGCTTCATTACACAAGCAAAGGTCAAGGTATAGAAAATCCAACAGGAAAATACTGCAAGATCAGTCAGCATGTCAAACTTGCCGCTTAAAGAATAAAGACAAGCTAAAAATCCTACTAAGATGATGGAATTGGCCGGTACGTGATGTTTATTTAAACTGCTTATGCGGTTGCTTGCGGGCAAAGTATTCTGGCAGGCCAGCAAGTAGGCAACCCGGGATCCTGACATGAGGAACCCGTTGGCAGCGCCGATAACGGAAATGACAATGCCGATTTTAATCAGCAGGCCACCTGTTGGCCCGAAAATCTTCATTGCCACTGCGGAAGCAGGAGACTCCAAGTTCATAAGCTGATTCGCCGGTATTACCTTCAAATAAGCTATGTTAATAATGAAATATACAGCCATGATGATGGAGACACCTCCAACAATTGCCCGGGGAAGGTCCCTGCTGGGATTTTTCATCTCGCCTGCGATGGTTCCTACATTAGTCCAGCCCTCGAAGGCAAAAAGAACTGCCAGCAGTGTAGAGCCGAGAACGGCTGCCGAGTTTTTGCCCTCTGCAACCATTGGGGTAAAGACAGGATTTTTTTCACTGCCGAAAATAAAGCCAAAGATCATTAAAAGCAACAGAGGTATCAATTTGCATATGGTAGACACCACCTGAATGCCGCCGGCAGTTTTAGATCCCAGTGTGTTCAGGGCCACTAAGGTGATGATTACTGCCATAGCTATAGGCAGAACGTACTGCATGCCTATGTAGGTACCCAGCTCTGAACCAACCTTAACCCCATAGCCTGCCAAAAAAGCAGGATAAAAAATCACCGTCTGCATCCAACCGGCCAGGAAACCGATTTTTTCGTTGTAAACCTCACCCAGATAAGCCACCATGCCGCCGGTCTTTGGGATGAGGACTGCCACCTCAGCAAAGGTAAGGGCAGCTACGATACTTGCAAAACCGCCGGCGATCCATGCCAGCATACCCATACCGGGAGCGCCGCCCGTGGCCTGATAAATGGCATACGGCTTAAAAAATACACCGGCACCGATGACGCAGCCTACCACAATTGACATGGCTGTCGCAACGCCTAAATTCTTTTTAAGTCCTTGATTATTGTTCATAATAATTGCTTTTCTCCTTTATCGCCTGCCAGAACCAATATTTTCATTGGTGCTCTCCAAGCATATATTCTTATAACATTTCTTTGCTGTATCCGGATAAGAATTCAGGCAGATCCGGAATCCTGATTTTCTCAAATTCAGTATACATATTAACATATCTTCCTGTATAAAAAAAGATAAAACGAAAGTGTAATATTAAAAAAGGACATTGATCCAAAAAGATCAACGCCCTTTTTTAATATATTCCCGACAAAGGGTACCGTTTCCCCCTTTATCCTTTCACCGAACCGCCCAGATAATCCGGCTTTAAATATCTCTGAAGCACAAACGTAAGCAATATAACCGGAATAGCCAGAATGGTGGAGTAAGCAGCTCTCTCAAACACACTTCCTCTTGACACATAATAGTAAATCATAAGGGGCAGGGTCTTTGAGTTGGTGGACAAGTACATGGCATAAGTGAATTCATTCCATGCATTGAGCCATACATACATGGCAGCTACCGCAATTCCCTGCATGGCAACCGGAAGGATTACCAGACGTATGATCTGAAACTTACCCGCCCCGTCAATGGCCGCAGCCTCATCCAAAGTGACCGGTATCCCGGAAAAGGACGACACCAGAATCCAGGCCATAAAGGGAATCTGGCTTATCATATTAGCCAGGATCAACCCCTGCACCGTATCCGTCAAATTCATCTTAATAAAGGTAACGGAGATGGGAAGGGCAATGGCCACGCTGGGGATCATTCTCGTAAAGAACAGCGACAGGATAAAAACATACCTCATCTTCTTTGACATTCTGGAAACCACATAAGAAGCGGGAACCACAATCAACATGGCAAGCAGGGTTGTTCCAGTAGAAACCAGCAGACTGCGCTTTAAGGGCTCCCATAAATTTCCGGCCCGGAATACATTGCTCCAGTGTTCCAGAGTGGGATTGTGAAGGAGCAGGGTCGGGTGCTGGGTCAGAACCTCAGCCTTGGCACTGAAGGAAACCTTAGCCAGAATATAGACCGGGCTGATCATGATCAGGCAGACCAGAAGCATCAAAGCATAAAACAGCGCTTTTTTCACATTCTTTTTCATGGCCTCTTCACCTTCCTTTCCCGTTCCACAAAGAACATATAAAGTGAAACAATCACCAGAATAATCATCAGAAGCAAAGTTGACGCCACTGCCGAGTTGGCATGATTGTTATAAGAATATTCTTCATAGGCAATGGTGGCTAAAAACGGAGTGCTCTGCCCCACCAATACCTTGGGAAGCTCGAAAATCCTGAGAAGATCCACCACCCTGGTCAGAACCGTCATAGTCACCGTAGCTTTTAACTGAGGAAGGGTGATGTGCCAGAACTTAGCCATGGTTCCCGCTCCATCCACATTGGCCGCCTCATAAATTTCCGTTGGAATTGCCTCCAGACCGGCCAGAAAGAGCATCACCACCATGGGCATGACCTTCCAGCTATCTGCAACTGCGATCACAAGGAGGCTTCGCAGCTTGGTAGCTGTCCAGTCAATTGGAATGGGCGCAAGACTGAGCCGATAGAGGACTTCATTGATATAGCCTGAGGTGCTGAACAAATAGAGCATGGCAACACCGGATACCATGGTGGGGACTCCCATGGGGAGGAGCACAAGAGTCCTTGCAAGCCCCTTCCCCACAAAAGTTTGCCGAAGCATGGTAGCAATGAGATATCCCAGGGTCATCTGTAAAATAAGCCCGATAACGGTAATGGCAAGGGTATTGAAAATTGCCTCCCCAAAAATACCTCTGGTAATAACGCTTTTATAATTATCAACGGTCCAGGCCGAAGAAGCCGGGTCCTGAAAGCTAATTAAAACAGTTCTTATAATAGGTACAATGGTAAAGCTGAAAATAAATACAATAAGAGGAAGAATCAGTAAAATGTTAAATCCATTTTTCTTTAAAAATTTCTTCGTATCCCTCTGTTGTTTCACTCAATCACTCACCCTTCTGAGCCTTTGCCGCCTCAATCTGATCATGGTACTTATCAAGGGTACCCTGAACATCCTTGTTTCCGTCTATTACAATATCCTTAAATGCGTCGTTAATTGCCTTATCCACATCAGACCAGTATGGCACGATTGGCCTTGACTGTGCAAATTGAAGAGCTTCCTGTACATCCTCAACAAAAGGTTTCTGCCACTCTTCGATTTCTCCGAAGGCATCGCTGCGTGCCGGAGCCCATCCCAGCTTGCTGAATAAGGTGTTCTGAACTTCTTCTGACATTAAGTATTCCAGGAACTGAACAGCTTCTTCCTTATTAGGAGTTCCATTAACAATACCCATAACCGTTGTTGTAGTAACCTTGGAAATACCCTCCGGTCCTTCAAATCCAACATAAGAAACAACCTGGTCTTTTCCGCCATCCTTAACCACCACTGTCGCACAGTACGGCCAGTTGGCACCGTAATAAATGGATTCTGTTGCAAGAAGCTCATTGATTACGTTAAAATCAGCTCTCTTGGATTCCGGAGACAGGTAAGGCCACAGCTCCTGAAGGAAGGTAAATGCCTTTACAGAGCCTTCATCATTCAGTACCAGAGGATCGCCGCCTGCAGAACGGATAAATTCAAGGGATGTAATGGTAAGAGCTGATCCTGCATTAGCTTGAATGGCAACACGGCCAACGCCTTCCTCTTCATAAAGCTTCTTTGCCACGTTTAGCAGCTCATCCCAGGTCTTAGGTGCTTCCAGCCCGTATTTCTCAAACCTGTCCTTGTAGTAGTAATTGGTCTGTACATTGGGACGAAGGGGTACAAACTGCACCTTGCTGTCAAACTGGAACTCTTTGTATAAGTTCTCCGGAATGGAATCAGGAATCTCAATTCCACCGGTCAAGTCCTCTGCCAGCTCCTTATCAATGATTCCCGGAAGATATACGGTGCTGGGCGCAAAAATGTCGATCTCATGCTTTCCTGCCTGCTTTAAAGCATCCAGCTTGTTCTCCATATCCTTATTTTCCATCTGGATTCCGTTGATCTTAATTCCTGTCTGCTCTTCAAAAGGCTTGAACACGTCCTCACGGAATACCTGCCACTCTTCCTCTGCCAACGGAATAGCAAAGTTCAATGTCACATCCTTCTTTTCCTTTTCCGTTTCCTGTCCGGCCTCTGCTTTTGAAGCCTCGTTTGCCTTGGTAGCCTCTGCCTTAGGAGCCCCGCCGGAACACCCGGTCAGTGCAAATGCTGCTGTCATTACAGCCGCTGCTGCTGTTACTAATGCTCTTGATTTCATAATAAACCCTCCATTCATTTTTTGTTAAATATTTATCGAAACCTTTTATCCTCCCTGTTTTTGCAGGCTGTATAAAAGATATCTTTACGGTCTCTTACGGTTTTCCAGATATCGGAAAAACCGTTCCTCATCCATGTTCAAAATCAGCTCTTCCGGGAAATCAATGCTCTGAAGCATTTCCATAGCCAGATCCACCTTGCCTATTTTAGCTGCAAAGTGGGCATCTGTGGAAACCACGACCCAGACTCCATGCTTCTTGCAAAGCTCTGCAATTATGGGGCACCTCTCCTTTGAGCCCGGCCTTCCGATGGGAGAATGAGCATTTATCTCAATGATCTTATTGTATTTCTTAGCCTCTAAGATCACCTTCTCATAATCATAAACGTAGTCGTCATTTCCGGAATGGCCCAGAACATCCACATAGGGATTGTGAATCACATGGAAATAGCCTCTGGTGTGATCCTCCGGAGTTCCCGGGGTACAGCACGGAACATGATAGGATGCGATAACCCAGTCCAGCTTCTTTAAGAACTCCTCCGTAATATCCAGCTCTCCGTCAAAGTTCATAATATTGGCTTCCGCACCTTTAAGGATTCGGATTCCGTCAACCTCAGTCCCAATGGCGCTTTGATTTCCAAAATGCCATATATGAGGGGCCCCCGGCATCTCCGGCCCGTGATCCGTAACCGCCAGTCCTTTCATTCCATACCGTTTGGCATATGCCACACCCTCCAACACAGTGCTGTAAGCATGTCCCGAGGCAACGGTGTGGTAATGTGTTTCGATCACTGAATACATTCACTCATCTCCTTTAAAATTGTCTGATTCTATTTATAAGCTGTTCTGCACTCATTTCCTCAAATCCCCTGATTACAAAATCAGCATTAGGAAGAGCCTGTTCACTTCCGATTCCCACCGCCAGCATTCCGGCGGCCCTGGCAGCTTCAATTCCAGTATAAGCATCCTCAAACACCACACAGCAGGAAGGCTCTGCTCCTGTCTCTCCGGCTCCTTTTAAAAACACCTCCGGGTCCGGCTTGGCCCTCACCACCTTGGTTCCGTCAATCACTGCATCAAAGTAAGGCCAAAGCTTAAGCCGGTCCAGAATAATTCCTGCATTTTTACTCACTGAACCCAAGGCAGTTTTAATTCCTTCTTTTCTGCAATATTCCAAAACCTCCAGAACCCCCGGCAATATCTCGTTTTTATCCATTGCACTGATATAATCCACATAATTTTTATTCTTTTCTTCTGCAAAGGAAAGCTTTTCTTCTTCCGCATAAGTCCTGTCCGAAAGGCTTAATAAAATTTCCAGGGACTCCATCCGGCTTACCCCTTTCAGCCTTTCATTGTCCTGTTCTGTAAAAACAATTCCAAGCCGGTCCCCAAGCTTTTTCCATGCATAAAAATGATATTTGGCGGTGTCACAAATCACTCCATCCATATCAAAGATGCAGGTCTTTATCTCTCTCATCCTTCTTCTCCCCATTTAAACACTCTTTTGTTTCCAAAGTCCACATCTACCGCTTCTCCCCAATGGGTTATGGTAAGCCGGCCTTCTGATTTCATCTCATAGGACACTCCCATTCTGTCTACCTCAACCTTGATTTCCTTTCCCCTGTACCTTACAGAGAATTCATACCCTTCCCACTGTTTCGGAAGTTTTGGCTTAAAGGATAACTCTCCTTCCGCTGCATTCATGCCTGCAAAGCCATGGACAATGGACATCCAAGCCCCTGCCATGTTGGCCATGTGAAGCCCATCTTTTGTATTTTTCTGCATATCGTCAAGGTCCGTCCGAATGCACTGCATGAAATAATCGTAGGCCTTGTCCACCTCTCCGATTTCCGCCGCCATAACCGAGAAAATACAGACGGATAAAGAAGAATCGTGGGTTGCCAGCTTTTCATAATAATCAAAGTTCCGTTTCTTCTCCTCATTCGTAAACCGGTTGAAAAGAAAGAACTGTGCCAGCAGAAGATCCGGCTGCTTGCATACCTGATGGCGGTAAATAAATAAGGGATGATAGTGAAGCAGCAACGGGAAATTCTGTTCCGGAATCTTATCTAAATCCAGCACCTTTCTATAAAGGAAGGTGTCATCCTGCATATGAATCTGCAATTTCTCATCATAAGGAATATACATCAAATCCGCTGCCTTCTGGAATTCCTCCAGCTCCTGAACCTTTAAGCCGATTTTTTCTGCAATCTCCTCATATCTCTTTCCGTTCTCCGCCTTTAAGAACCTGGCATACTTTACAGCATTCCAGAGGTTTTCCCTTGCCATTAAATTGGTGTAGCAGTTGTTGTCTACGATGGCTGTATACTCATCCGGCCCGGTGACACAGTCAATGCAGAACTTCCCATCCTTTAAGGCTGAGTAATGCCCCATATCCGCCCAGATTCTGGCAGTCTCCAAAAGAATCTCCAAACCGCATTTTTCCAGAAAATCCATATCAAGAGTTGCATCCAGATACCGTACTACGGCAAAGGCAATATCCCCGTTTATATGATACTGGGCCGAACCTGCCGGGAAGTAAGCGGAAGCCTCTTCTCCGTCAATGCTTCTCCAGGAGTACAAAGCACCTGTTTCGTGGCCCATAAGCCTGGCCTGTTCCCTGGCCTTATCCAGTATGGTATAGCGGTATTCCAGCATGCTTTTTGCAATGGTTTCATCCAAAAACAGAAACACCGGAGCAATATAAGCCTCAGATTCCCAGAAATAATGGCCACCGTAGCCCTCTCCGCTCAGCCCCTTGGAAGCAGTACTGGTAAAGGAATCCCGCCCCGTGGACTGAAGAAGATGAAACAGGTTAAACCGGATAGACTGGGTAAGGGAAGGGTCCCCTTTAATTGCCACATCCCCGTGACTCCAGAACTCCTCCATAAAGAGGGCCTGTTCCTTTAAAAGCTGTTCAAAGCCTGCATCAGCCGCCTCACATGCCTGACCGGCTGAAGTCTTTTCATAACAGTCCTGAAACTCCCTCTGGCTGGTCACATAGCTAATATATTTTTGCAGCTTTACCGGTTCATTTTCCGAAACATTGATTAAGTATCTGGCGAGAAGCCAGTCTTCTTCTGCTTCCCTCACCTCATTGCAATCCTGTGATATGCTTTCAGTTACGGTACAAGCAACAGAAAGACCGGAATTCTTTGCAGACTGCTTCATAAAAGCGGTCTTCCTTCCAAGGTGTTCCATGTGGGTCCGCTCAGTTACCCGAAAATCCCCATCTCCCAAACCTTCCTCAACTCTGGGGTCATCTGTCTTTTCTTCTATGTACTTACTGCCTTCCAGATAAGATTCTATCTGTATGGGACCGGAAAAATTAAGAGGTGTCACACTGCATTCCCTGGCAGCCACAAACTTTCGTGTCATGCTCACCAGATTTCTGTTTTCAATGAGAATCTTTTTCCCGGATTCCGTAATCCAGACCAACTTCCTGATCTCAATTCCGGACTTCATATCCAGTTCCCTGTAATAGGACTCCATTCTGGAGTGCTCTGGATGAAACTCCTCTCCATCCACCATGATGGTCAACTGCTTTGCATTGCAGACGTTCAGCATGATCTGCTTATTTTTCGCAAATCCGTAGGCTGATTCTCCGTAAATAATAGCCGCCTTTTCAAAAAAACCATTGATAAAGGTACCCGGCTTGCTGAAGCCGTTGGAAATCGGCTCCTCTCCATCCCCTCTCATGCCGATAAATCCATTTGCAAGGGTAAATAGGGACTCCTGGTTGGCATTGCGGCAGAGCTTAAATTCATGTTCTACGATTTTCCAACTATCAATCTGACTGTTCAATGTTATAGCCTCCTAACTTGAAACGTTTCATATTTATTCAAAATTTTTACCAGTGATCTTTCACTGATTTATTTTCAATCAAACGAAATGGCAATACTTTGTGAATGTTATTCTTATCTTCCCCAATGCAGCTCATAAGAATTTTCGCTGCTTCACTTCCCAACTCATAAAACGGCTGGGAAATACTGCTGATAGAAGGCTCAATATAATTGATCATCTCAATTCCGTCAAATCCAAAAACAGATACATCCTCGGGAACCCGGATTCCGCTTTCCAGCAAGGCCTTTACCGCACCTATGGCAACCTCGTCAGACACGGCAAATAATGCAGAAAACTCCTTTTTGCCTTGAAGAAAGCCCTTCATGTCCTCATATCCTCTTTGAAGCCGGTAGCCTCCATGATGAATTAAGTCCAGGTCAGGTTCAATCCCGTGTTTTTTCAAAGCTCTCAAATATCCCTTTAAACGGGGTTCACCTGCATTGGGATCGTTCTTCTCTCCTGCCATCATAAGAATACTCTTATGCCCTCTGCTGCAAAGATGATCCACGGCCACAAAAGCAGCCTGCTCATTGTCAATGGTCACACTGGAAAATGCCTCATCCTGGTAGCTGGTCATAATAAACACCACAGGTATCCTGATTTCCTTTAACCTCTCTGCAATCTGGGCCTCAACTGTATTTCCAATGTAGAAAATACCATCCACCTTACTTCTGACAAAGGTTTCAATGGCTTGTTTTTCTCCGTTAAGCTCCAAAGCCGTCTGGTAAATAATGCCGTTATATCCCTTCTGCCTGTTAAAATCCTCAATTCCCTTCACCACCTTGCTGATTACAGGGCTTGAAATATCAGGAATCATGATTCCAACGGTTTTTGTGGAATTGACCTTTAAGCTTCTGGCTATAACATTGGGTGTATAGTTCAGCTCCTTTACCGCCTCCTCGACGCGGGTCCGAAGATCCGGCTTTACATAAATGTGATTCAGCACCTTAGAGGCCGTCCCAAGACTGACTCCAGCCAGCTTTGCAACATCTTTCAAGTTATATGTTTCTTTCATACAATTCCTCCAAACTTGAAACGTTATAAATAATATATATCACAGTATTTTATTTGTCCATTGACTAATCTTCTATATTTTGTATCTATTTATTGTATATTTTTCACATTTCTTAGTAATTGTTTACAATTTCACAAAGTTGAGTGAGTAAACCTTGATGGCTTCCTGTTTACCGAAGCAAAGCCGTGACGTATTCGGGACTGTTTTCAAGGCATTTTTCAAATCCTGATATGGTTTCCGGAAAATCCAGTCCCTGGGATCTCAGCTTTTCTATGTTCATTGACAGATTTCTGATACCGCCTGCAAAACCATCATCATTTGGAAGCACAAGCTGCCTCTTGTCTTCATTATGAGCCAGCATACCAAGAACCCGGATTCCAGTTTCATAGGAAGAACAGGTGCTTTCGCTGCCAAAATTATAGATGCCGCCGGGCAGTTCCATGGCAGGTTCTATGTTCTTCACCACATCCTGAACCCAGGTAATTCCCCTGTAATCATGGATCGAAAGACTGACTGTCTGGTTCTGGATCAAGGCCTTTAACAGCCTGACCAGAAGATTATTGCTGCTTTTCAATCCCCTTACAGGAAAATCATACATCCAGGAAAGGCGCAGACATATCCCATGAGGCAAAATATCCAGGATTTTTTCTTCCGCCTGCTTCTTGTGCCGGCCGTAAACATTGATCAAAGGTATATGGTCTGTTTCCAGATTTGGCCTTTCCAGTTTGCTTCCGGCATAAATTTGGTCAGAGCTCATGAAAAGGAGCCTGCTGCCGCTTTCTTTACACGCCTTTGCTAAGTTCACAGTTCCATGTAAATTAACTGCCTCAGAAAGTTCAGGGTTCTTTTCACATGTTCCCACATCAGATATTGCGGCGCAGTGAATTACTGCTGCAGGTTTTTTCTCTTTTATAAATTCTGCAACGGCGTATTTATCCGTAGTATCCAAGTCACTGCGACTAGCCCGTATCACCTCATATTCATTTTCATAATATGCTGCAATCCTTGACCCAAGAAAGCCGTCCGCTCCAGTAACCATCATTCTCTTTTTCATATCTTCCGCTCCCGTTTGTTTGATAAGTCCATTATATCAAATGCAGAAAGTATTTCTACCCTTTTTACCTATCACGTAGTCTTATAGCAGCAAAAAAGCAGTAGAGCCATTATAGCCTGCTGCCGGGAAAAGTATTGAAAAAACAATTGTACTCCAAAAAAGGATATGCTATCATTATGGCATGGAACAACCGTGTCACTGCAAGGGCGTTGGCCTTCCATCATTACATAGATGGGAGGTGGTGCAGATGAAGTATGATTTTGAGGACCTCATGGCCTTTGGAATGTTTATCATCGCATTGCTTACCTTTATTTTTTATAATTGTAAGTAGCGTTTTTCTATAAAAGTCCCAGAAATGGGCATAGAAAAACCACCCTTGTATACTTTGACCGAGTTGAAAGGATGGAGTTTTCTATCATTATCATTGGCCAACCCCTTGTATTGGGGCGGTTGTTCCTTTTGTAATTCTAATATAACATATCTGGTATTAGTATTCAAGTACCTATAAGTAGTGAAGTACCTATAAGTAATAAAGTACCTATAGATAAATATATTAATGTCCACTCCCATCTGTTTAATAAATTCATTATACCAAATGCAGAAAGTATTTCTACCCTTTTTACCTATCATGTAGTCTTATAGCAAAAAAAGCAGTAGAGCCATTATAGCCTGCTGCCTGAGAAAAGTATTTAAAAAACAATTGTACTCCAAAAAAGGATATGCTATCATTATGGCATGGAACAACCGTGTCACTGCAAGGGCGTTGGCCTTCCATCATTACATAGATGGGAGGTGGTGCAGATGAAGTATGATTTTGAGGACCTCATGGCCTTTGGAATGTTTATCATCGCATTGCTTACCTTTATTTTTTATAATTGTAAGTAACATTTTTCTATAAAAGTCCCAGAAATGGGCATAGAAAAACTACCCTTGTAAACTTTGGCCAGTTGAAAGGGTAGTATTCTATTCTGAGTATTAGGCCAACCCCTTGTATTGGGGCGGTTGTTCCTTTTGTAATTTTAATATACCATATCTGCCAACAGGATTCAATAGATTATTACATATAAAGCACACTTCATACGCAATAATCACTGCCCCTCCACAAGGCTCACCCCGCCCTCAGAACGTTCAACCCGATAAATCCCTTCCTCTCCCGATACATCAAAGTGCTTTTTCAAAAGGTACTTCGCATCTCTGTCACTCTCCACCACAACCAGACTATCATATCCACTCAGCAGATTCTCCATATTATCCTCATAAAATGCACAAATCCCATCCACATAATCTGCATAAAG
This sequence comes from Lacrimispora sp., assembly GCF_036758025.1. Classification (GTDB taxonomy): domain Bacteria; phylum Bacillota; class Clostridia; order Lachnospirales; family Lachnospiraceae; genus Lacrimispora. The sequence goes on from NZ_DAIOXM010000004.1 coordinate 156,652, forward strand.
CATATACTTTGCGATGTACTGCAAATAATAATCCGTCACCTGTCCGTCAGTATCAGAAGCATAAAGCAAATACCGGCTTTCATCCACCTTTCCCCCATAAGGCCAGCGGTCCCCTGTCACCTCATATACCTTATAAGGCAAAGTCTTCTTATAATTCTTCTGTATAGACTTCATCCCATTGTATTCCGACATCAAAAGGCTTACAGCCAGTGCAGAAAAAATAATAATCCCCTTTTGATACCTGTCTTTGCTCTGCACAGATTTAAAAGCCTTATACGCAGGCATCACATCTCCTCTATAATAAAAGGAGTTTTCAATATCAACTGCTGCGCATAAAACCAATCCCCCCGCAAACAAAATCACAATGCTGGAGGCATAACGCTCAAATCCCGCCAAACGCAGGGCTTCATCAAGGGGCATAGAAAAAATATAAAGTCCCAATATCCCCAGATAATATACCACCAAAACAACATCAAGAGCAATCAATGCCTTCCACAGCTTCCAGCTCTTTTTTATCAATACTGCCGCAAGAACACTGGCCAAAACCGCAGCAATATGAAATCCTGCAACGCCCATGGCAGGGCGGCTGGATAAGTCAAATACAGACTTGATAAACAAAGAAATAATCTGGCTGACTTCCTCCCCGCTTTTTCCGGCAGAAAGGCTTCCCACCGAATCTCCTGAAATTTCAAACTTATTTTCCACCCCCTGAAATCCCCAAGCCATATGAAGCGTCCATAAAACATAGGTCACAGAGGCTCCTGCAATAGAAAGAAACACCGCCGCCCCATTTTTCCAAAAGTCCTTCTCCCTATGGCTGATCCACACATAAACCAGATAAATCAGCCCAATCCCCGCAAATATAATCCCCGTATTTTTTATTATCATCAAAAACCCGGCTATGGGCACAACAGCAATACACGCCCTTTTTATCTCTCCCCTGTACCAATATGCCACCGTAAACAAAACAAGAGTATATATCGGAAGTAAAAAATCAACCAGCAGATTGCTGATCCTGATAGTAATATTAAACACCGACAAAACAGAACAGCCCGCCGCCAGAAATGCATAAAGCAGAAACCGTCTCTTTTCCTTTACAATCCCAAAAACAGCATAAAAACAGGAAAAAATCAAAATCCCCTGAGCCGTCACCATAATCTCCTGGGCATTTCCCACAAAGCGGCAGATAAAATAGATAAAAGAAGAAGTGCCCAAAGGATAATTTTTAAAATCAATCAGACTGGACCCGGCATCCGGAAATGCATCCGTAATAAGCATCTGTTTAACAACAATAGCCCAATGAGAAAAATTATCATAATGAATCAGCTTGTCCGCTATAAGCAGCTGAAAAAACAGCAAACTCCCCAATGCAAAGGTGACCTGAAACAGAGAGGGCCGGAACCTGCCGTACCCTCTCTGTCTGATTACAGGAATCACATATATGAAAAACAGGACCATTCCGGCAATCAGCAAGGCTACAGACCCCTGAAACAAATATCCCGCCAGCCCGCAAAAATAAACCCAGCATCCAATTGCCGAACAAACAAAAACAGGTATGAATTCTGCCTGAAGCTTAAGCGCTGTTCTTGTCAGAATCATCAAGCCCCACAGGGAGCAAAGAACCGCTGCCGTCATCAGAATACTGATTATAACATTCATCTTTTAACCCCTCATTGTTATCACTGTTTTCTGTATCAGCCAAAATCTGATCAAGCTGATTTTTTCTGATAAGGTCCTTTAAGTTATCAAGTTCCAGAAGCTCCTCTGATGAACCTTTTATATAAATTCCTGTCCGCCTCAAAATCAACGGAACTTCATTTACCGTGTGATAAACAAATATACTGTCCGAGCTTCCATTTGCATGAAAATCAGAAACAGAAAAATAACGATAATTAAAATCCACCAGCCTGCAGGAAGCCCCATTGGAGAAAACAATCTCTTTGTCCAGCCTGATCCTGGGCTGCTTTCTCTTATGGGAAAAGGGCCTGCTCAAACGGCTTTTGATATTTCTCAAAATGTCATCATAAGCCGTAATCCACAAATCCATTTTCATCGGCAGGGAATGGGTTCTGTCATATATAATCTGCATATACTGCCGCCTGTCCTTCTCTTCCACCGCCTCAACTGCTGCGGAATAGCGCCAGCCCTTATCCTGTTCTCTCACATAAACAATCTTCCCTTTTAAACACGCCTCATAACCGGATGTTTCAATCCGAAAATCTATGGTTTCATCCTCAGGAATATAAACCGGCTCCTTTGACCAGAAAGACAACCCGTTCTCTGAAACATCTACAGTCGCCGCTTCATATTTTAAGTTCTCATACCTGATAAAGATTTTCTCCTCAGCCCTGATTCTCTCGCTGCTTCGGTACGCTCTCCTGCCCAGCATAAAAAATATGGCATAAAGCAATGCGACCATATTATAGCTGATCCAGAATATAATAATACTGCTGTAAAACAAAGCCCAGCCGTACTTCCCATTTACATAACGGACCATTGCTGCCACAGACAGAGCCAGAAGAATTCCATGAGGAATGGCATAAATCATAAAATCCCAGCCAGTGCCGCCTGACTCCTTCTTTTTATTCGTAACCTTAAACTTCTTCTGATGAATCTGAAATGTCTCAAGGAGCACCGGCACAATGAGATAAGGCATAAATATGGTATCAATAACCTGGCTCCATCTCTGATTTCTTACATTTCCCGACAAATAACGCATGGATAAGCTGTAAAAAAAGTAAGCCGGAAGCCAGAAGACCACCACATCCCAGAAGTTACTGTTAACGATCCTGAAGTCAAACAAAGCAAACAAAATAGGTGCCAGAATAAATATGAGCCTGCTGAAAAAGGACCACCAATATAAAAAGCTGTTTAAATAAGTAATCCTGGAAAGCAGAGGAAGCTTTGAAGTAAAAACCGCATTGGTATTCTGAAGGCTTTGAATCACACCTCCAGCCCAGCGGACCCTTTGCTTTAACATGCTTTTGACCGTAGTGGTAGTAAGCCCGGCAGCCTGGATTTCATCCGTCGCATAAGTAATGTATCCGGCTTTCTGTATGCGTATGCTGGTTTCAAAGTCTTCTGTAATGGTATTTAAAGGAAACCCTCCAATTTCTTCCATAGCCGCTCTTGAAATTACCGTATTGCTTCCTGTATAGGCCACAGAGTTGGAAGAATTTCTCATAATATTAACTTCTCTGGAAAAGAAATCCTGTTCATTGGGAATATTTCTTTCCGCATATAAATTGAACTGAAATAAATCCGGGTTGTAAAAACTCTGAGGTGTCTGAATCAGCCCCATTTTGAAATCGTCAGTCCGTTCCTCTTCCCTGCGAAGCCTCCACTGCCCATCTTCTTTAATAAATTCTGAAAGCATAAAATAAGGAACGGTCTTCATCAAAAAGGTATGCTGAGGAATCATATCCGCATCAAAGGTGGCAATCAGAGGAGAGGAAGTCTTGCTTAATGCATTGTTTAAATTCCCTGACTTTGCATCCTTATTATCAGCAAGCCCCAGATATCCCACGCCAAACCGGGCCGCCAGGTCTGCGATCTCCTTCCTATTTCCATCGTCGCACAGGTAAATATGCACCTTTTTCTTATCCGGATAATCCATAAAGGTACAGGCATTGACCGTTTTATACAGAATCTCTTCCGGCTCATTGTGAGTCGCTATAAAAACATCTACATCCGGATAATACTCCTCCGGTATGACAGGACACTCCAAACGAAATTTATTCATCTTCATCTTTTGGTAAAAAAGCTCAAAGGTGGTAAATACAGTAACGATTTCTGCTGCCAGAAGAAGAATCCCAAATATCAGATTGAGCAGGCCATCATGAACAGGCAGAGTAAATACAGCACGCCACCCCAGATAAATGGTCATCAAAACCATGGCTGTAATAAATATTCTGTTCCGCTTCTTTTCTTCGTTTTTCATAGCCAGCCTCCTATAGGCAAAACACCCACCGCTGCTGCATGTGATAGCTGAAAACAAACAGACAGGCATCACACACCATCTTTACCAATTTTTCATCAAGACCCAGCATCTGGTGAAGCATGTAAACACCTGCTGCTGAAAGCAGCATATTGACACCGCTCAGTACCAGATACCGGGCCAGTCCGTGACCCTTGTCCCGTCCTTTCTGAAACACAAAATTTTTATTCATTACATAATTAAAGGACATGGACATGCACCGTGCGGCTGCCGTAGCGGCCATGATGCGCAGAAAATCCTGTCCCTCCATAACCGTTCTTAACAAGTCAAACAGCACCCAGGCAACAGCCATATCAATTACTGTACTGACAAGAGACACGGAGAAAAACTTCATAAACCCTGAGACAACCACCTTCATAACCGACAAGCTGTCCCAAAGGGCATGGAAATGAGTTCCTTCATTTCCCTTTTCATAAACAGTCTCAATGGGAATGGTACGAACGGGAACCTTTGACCTGATACAGGAAATCAAAACCTGAGTCTCATATTCAAACCGGTCTCCCTTTATATTCAGCATCTGATCCATAAGCTTTGGGCCGAATGCCCTTAAACCTGTCTGAGTATCAGGAATGTAATTTCCATACAGACCTGCAAACACCAGAGATGTGATGCGGTTTCCTATGAGTGACTTTGGGGGGACCCCTGCCTTCTTAAAGTCTCTCACACCCAGCCAAAGGCCATCCGGACAATCTCCGGCCGCCATTGCCAGCCTGTATACATCCTCTGCCATGTGCTGGCCGTCAGAATCTGCCGTTATCACACTGCTGCAGCCGGACAGATTCTCCTTTATATATTGGTATCCAGTCTTAAGAGCACAGCCCTTTCCCTGGTTTTTACCATGATGGAGTACGGTACACCCCTCTCTCTCCAATTCCCGGAAGATATGGCCGTATTCCTTTCCTGACCCGTCATCCACAACAACGATGTGGAATGCCTTATATCGGTTCAGTTCCCTTACATAAACGGTCAGTCTTTCATCTGGTTCCAAAGACGGAATAAGAACAATGCTTCTTTTCATGTTTTGGCTCATTTTCGCTAACCCCCATCTGTTTGGAGAACTCGAAGTACCGGCCTAATCATATCGGTTTCATAGGTGCAAAGTCAATAGATGAGGGCCAAGGAAAGACTGGATGGAAGCAACACGCCAGACATGGAAAAAATGTGCTGACCCTATATTTTCGTACAAAAAAAGAACCGGACCGCTCCGGATCTCACCATATTTCGCTTATCTCATATCCTTTAAGCCTTAACCCCCACTTCTCCCGGAACACACTCTGCCTTTATCAACTTTAACCCAGTAATGCCAACAAGACCGGCTCACAAAAATAAAAGGGAAATGACTGCTGTTTTTATAAATTATTTTCCCGTATTGACTCTCACAAAAAAGTATTATAAAATCGCAACATAACATAAATCACCAGAGAGGAAACACACATGCTAAAAAACTTAAAAGTTGGAAGAAGACTGCTTACAGCATTCCTCATCGTCGTACTGTTTTCAGGTTTAGCCGGCGGAATCGGTATTGCGCTGATTCGCACCGTTAATCATGAATATAAGACCACCTTAGAGGACTATGGATTTGCCCAGGGAGATATCGGAGCTTTGGGACAGGCGTTTCAGGCTCACCGGGCCACAGTTTTATACATTATTTATTCCGACAGCCAGGAAGAAACGGATAAACAAAAAGAGATTTTAAACACTCAGATCAACACCATCAACCAGGCCATGGAGCAGGTTGGAACCCGTATAAAAACAGCTTCTGAAAAAGAGCTTTACAAACAATTACAGGATCAGATGACTACATACGACGGAATCCGAAGCCAGACAATCCAGCTTGCCGGCAAATCTTCCCTGGAGGCCATGACCTTTTTCCGCACTAACGCCGCACCTTTGGCCGCAGAAATCGCCGGTACGATCAATACCATAATGGCAGATAAATCAGGCGGCGGCAACATGCATTCAGAGGCCCTTTCCCGGCAAACTGCCATATTCACTGCAGTTATGAGCGCAGTAATTCTTATCTCCATCATTTCCTCCGTTATGATTGCCACCTCCATTACAAAGGGAATTACCCGGCCCATTGACCAGATAAAAGAAGTTGCAGACCGGATGGCCCAGGGTGACTTAAAATGCCGTCTGGAATACCAGTCAAAGGATGAATTGGGACATCTGGCCGACACCATGAGAACCATGATGGAACGGATTTCCTATTACATGGATTATATCTCCGCCACCACCGGCAAGCTGGCCCATGGAGATCTGGATATTCCCCATGACCAGGAAGAATTTAAGGGAGAATTCCGCTTCGTACAGATTTCCATACAGGACTTAATCACCTCCTTAAACGATATCATGACAAAAATCACCATGGCTTCCGATCAGGTGGCTATGGGCGCAGAACAGGTGGCAGGCGGTTCCCAGGCATTAAGCCAGGGGGCAACAGAGCAGGCATCTTCCATTGAAGAACTGGCCGCCACCATCACCGATATTTCCAACCATATAAACCAGAACGCAGAAAACGCAGCGGAGACCAACACTCAGATGAGCAGTACCTCCTCAGAACTGGAACTGGGCAAAGCCCGGATGGGGGAACTGACCGCAGCCATGGAGGAAATCAACCATGCCTCCACAGAGATTGGAAAAGTCATAAAAACCATAGAAGACATTGCTTTCCAGACTAATATCCTGGCCCTCAATGCAGCCGTAGAAGCGGCAAGAGCAGGGGAGGCCGGTAAAGGCTTTGCCGTGGTGGCCGATGAAGTCAGAAACTTAGCCAACAAAAGCCAGGAAGCCTCGAAGGAAACAGCAGCTCTGATTGAGCGGGCCCTGGCCTCCATTGAGACAGGAAACACAATTGCAAGGGATACGGCCCAGTCCATGGACCGTATCGTCCGGTCCTCCGGCACAGTTGCAAATCTGGTATACCAGATATCCTCAGCTTCCGAGAATCAGGCCCTTGCCGTATCCCAGGTAACCCTGGGCGTTGACCAGATATCCAGTGTGGTTCAAACCACCTCCGCCACCTCCGAAGAGAGCGCTGCCGCAAGTCAGGAAATGGCAGGACAGGCCCAGATGCTGAAGAATTTAATCGGACATTTTAAATTAAAGAACTAATATAAAAAACAGAGGCGGGAGAACGGTTTTACCGCCATTCTCCTGCCTCTGTTTTTATATTTTTAAATCATCTCTTCCATCATAGCTCTCAGCTTGTCCACCGTCTTTCCGGCATCAAGTCCTGTCTCATCAATGGTAATATCCGCATATTTTTCATAATAAACGATCCGCTCATCATACAAATCCCTTAAGGTCATCCCGTCCTTTAACGCCACCCCGCGGTCCACTAAGTTTCCAAGGCGTTCTTCCACCGCCTCGTAGCTGAGCTTTAAATAAACCACAATGCTGATTTTCTTCAAGTGCTCCATGGCTTCTTTTCCGTAAATCACGCTTCCGCCCGGAGCAATGACGCTGTGATGAACATTCAATCCTGCATTTACCCGGTTTTCCACCTCTAAAAAGCCATCTGTGCCCTCCTGGGCTATGATTTCCTTTAAAAGGCGTCCCTCCTGCTCCTGAATCAGGATGTCCACATCCACAAAGGAATATCCAAGGCGCTTGGCTAGCAGCACGCCAACGGTGCTTTTGCCAGAAGCCGGCATTCCAATCAGGGTGATGTTATCGATTTTGTTTCTCATTTGTTCTTCCTCCTGGGTGATGGCTTTTTCTGCGTCTTTTTCACAGAATAACCAAAGCTTCCAAGCTTTTTCCCCAATTCAAAATATTCTCCGTGGGAATAAGCCACCAGCCCGGCCTGGTTGAGATGAAATTTATTCTTTTCATCCATATACTGGCCGTCTACAGTCACACCTGTAATCTGAGCTAAAAACAAATCATGGCTTCCCAAATGCTTTATTTCCGTCACCTTACAGGCCAGATTCACCGGACTTTCCCCAATTCCCGGCACCCGGCATTTTTCCAGAGTACAGGGAGTCAGTTTCATCTGGGCAAACTTATCCACATCCCGTCCTGATTTCACCCCGCAGTAATCCGCTGCCCGGACTAAGTCCTTGGTGACCAGATTCACTACAAATTCTCCGGTTTCCTTTATAATATCATAGGAATACCGTTCCCTGCGGACGGAAATGGACAGCATGGCAGGAGTGGAACATATGGTTCCCGCCCAGGCCACAGTTATAATGTTAGGGGTCTGTCCCTCCCTGGCACAGGTCACCATAACCGCTGGCACCGGATAAAGCATATTTCCCGGCTTCCACGGAATTTTCCGGGCAACCGGGGCTTTTTTCTTTTCATTAGAACTTTGATTTTTCACGTGACCGGGTCCTCCTATTCCTGAACCGCCATCATAATGCCGGGAATCAACTGCTTTTTCCTGGACACAACTCCAGGCAGGCTGATGGTGTGTTCCCTGCCCTCTTTCGGATCTTCCTCTGCCCGGAATGCTCCGGCCACCATCTGTCTGGCACCTGTGCCTTCACACAGCAGTTCTGTAGATTCCGTAAGGATGTTGGTGAGCATGAAAAACATCATATCCATGTCATGCTCTCCCCTGGCTTTTTTCATATAAGGAAGCATGCGCTCCTCCAGCTCCTGCAGCTCCACCGAATTTAAGGAACTGATCTGTCCCACTCCAAAGGATACTTTTCCGGCTGTAAACTTTTTAAAATCCTGGTAAAAGATCTCTCCATCCGTCTTTCCCTTTAAGTTGCTTCCTGCCGCAAACATGGCACTTGCATATCTTTCCAGTTCAATTCCCGCAATATCCGCAAGAGCTATGGCTGCCTGTTTGTCCACTGCCGTACAGGTGGGGGACCGGAACAAAAGAGTATCCGAAATAATGGCACTGCAAAGCAGACCCGCAATTTGAGGCTCTATGGCAACATGGTTTTCCTGATACATCTGATAGACAATGGTGGCCGTACAGCCCACCGGCTGATTACGGAAAAATACCGGTGAAATGGTGGACACGGTTCCAAGCCTGTGGTGATCGATGATTTCCAGGATATCTGCGCTCTCCATGCCCTCTACTGCCTGGGACTTTTCGTTGTGATCCACCAGAATCAATCGTTTTCCCTTGGCACCCAGCAAGTTCCGTCGGGATATCATCCCCTTATATCTGCCGTCTTTATCAAGGATGGGGAAATACCGGTGGCGTTTGCTTGCCATAACCTCCTTGATATCATCAATGTAATCCTCTTCCTCAAAGGTAAGCAGGCCCTCAGTCTTCATGAAATAGCTGATGGGCATACTCTGGTTGACCAGACGTGCAGCCATAAAGGTGTCATAGGGAGTGGTCATGACGGTGCAGCCCCGCTCCTGAGCCAGCTTCTTTATGGTCATGGATACTGACGCACCTTCGCATACAATGATGCAGGCAGCGTCCATTTCAATGGCGCAGAGCTGGGACTCATAACGGTTTCCCAGAATCACCAGATCTCCTTTGGAAATATAAAACTCCATCATATCCGGGTTGGCCGCCGCTATAAGGACCTTTCCCTGATTGAAATATTCATTTTCATTTCCCACCACCATGGCGCCTTCCAGGGTTTCCAGAATATTGGCATACTGGGTATTGGCCTTTGACAAAATGCTGCTGTCGTATACATTCATATAGGACTTTGCAATATCGCCTACTGTAATCAGGCCTTCCAGCATTCCGTCATCTGTAATTGCGGCTATGGTTTCCGCATTAACCTCCTGCATCAGCTTCCAGGCATTCTTTAAAGACAGGTTCTTTCGCACCCCTCTTGATTTCCTGATTTCAATATCCCGTGCCTGGGTTTTCACATTTTCAATAAACTGGGGAGCTTCCACGTTAAAATAGTTGAGCACGAACTGAGTCTCCTCATTGACGTGCCCCGCTCTTCCCGGCTGATAGTCCTCCCCGGTCAGTTCTCTTTTTAAATTTGCATAGCAAATGGCCGAACAAATGGAATCTGTATCCGGGTTTCTATGTCCTATGACAATGGTCTTTCTTTTACTGCTTTCTCCCATTCCTTCCTCCTGTTTTCATAAACTGTTTACAACAAGTTCACATTCCGTTCACATGTGTTTTTTATACTAAATGCATAGAAATCACATATGACAACTTGATTTAACAATCAAATTGCACATAGATTTTTCATAATTACCCCGGTTGTCACCAACCGGGGTCTCCTCATGTCCTGAGGTATATCTTTCAATCATGTACTCCATTATACCATAATTTATTAAATTGTAAATAAGAGGGAATTGTTCCCCGAAGATGAAAAATCCCGCTGATACGAAAATCGTAAAAGCGGGTATTTTTATCATGCATCAATCAAGGATCAGACGGGCTGCTCCATAGATTCCTGCATCATTGCCCAAAGTCGCCAAAAGAATTTTGCTCTTATTCTGGGAAATGGGCGTAAATTTATCGTAATGCTTATAAATATTGTCAATTAAAAACGGTCCTGCCTTTGATACCCCTCCGCCGATAACGAAAACTTCCGGGTCTGTTGTCATGGAAATATGGGCAAGGGTCAGTCCCAGATAGCGGCCTACCACTTCCATAACAATACAAGCCAGCTCATCTCCTGCTTTGGCTGCATCCAGCACATCCTTGGCAGTCACATGATCACCGTACTCCCTGAGTACGGAAGGAATGTCCAGGGCAGCCATCTTTCTTCTGGCCTCCCTTGCGATTCCGGTGGCACTGGCAACCTGTTCTACGCAGCCTACGCCGCCGCAGTTGCAGCTTTCCGTCTCATCATCCCGGATGTGCATATGCCCGATTTCTCCTGCAAGGCCATGCTTTCCGGCAACGATCTTCTGGTCTATGATCACGCCTCCGCCTACTCCTGTGCCCAGGGTGACCATAACGATATCGTCATAGCCCTTTCCTCCGCCCTGCCACATTTCACCGAGAGCAGCCACATTGGCATCATTTCCGCTCTTTACGGGAAGGCCGTGAAGCCTTTCGCTCATTTCCCGTTCCGGATACATGTCCCGCCAGCCAAGGTTGACGCAGACCTCCACATATCCGTTTGGCATAACAGGGCCGGGCACTCCCATGCCCACCCCCTCTACCTCATCGAGAGAAATGCCACGTTCCTCCAGAACCTTTAAGATGGAATTGGAAACATCTTCTATGATGTGTTTCCCTCCCTCTTCCTTTCTGGTAGGAACCTCCCACTTCTGGATCAGGGTTCCTGTTACTTCAAACAAACCGATTTTGACGGAGGTTCCGCCCACGTCAACACCAATGCACTTCATTCCCATGTTCCGCTCGCTCCTTCTCCTTTTGTATTATGCCTCTGCTTTCCTTACAGAGCTCTTGCAGCCTCTGCCACACGCTCTGCAGTGAATCCAAAGTGCTCAAACAACTGGTTTGCCGGACCGCTGGCTCCAAACCCTTTCATGGTCACATAAGCTCCGTCAAGTCCCACATATTTGCCCCAGCCGAAATCACTTAATGCTTCCACAGCTACACGCTTGCGGACTGCCTTTGGAAGAACGGATTCCTTATATTCCTCTGTCTGCTCCTCAAATAAGTCCATACATGGCATGGAAACCACACGTACCTTTTTGTCGGAGAGAAGGCCCTTGGCTTTGACTGCAAGCTCCACCTCAGAGCCGCTGGCAATGAGAATCAGATCCGGAGTTCCTTCACAGTCATCAATGACGTAGCCGCCCTTTAAAGCCTCCTTGCTGCTTCCCGGCATAGGAGTCAGGTTCTGTCTTGTGAGTACAAGGGCAGTAGGTGTATTTTTAGAAGTCAATGCAGAATACCATGCTGCTTCTGTCTCTGTTCCGTCACAGGGGCGGAATACATGGAAATTAGGCATTGCCCTTAACATGGCAAGCTGTTCAATTGGTTCATGGGTAGGTCCGTCTTCCCCTACACCGATGCTGTCATGAGTGAGCACATAGATGAGAGGCAGTCCCATCAAAGCGGATAAACGGGCCATAGGCTTTGTGTAATCGCTGAACACAAAGAAAGTGGACACATACGCCCGAAGGCCGCCGTGAAGCATCAGTCCGTTTCCAATGGCAGTCATACCCAGTTCCCGCACGCCAAAATGCAGGTTGCGGCCAGCCCTGTTATCCCTGGAGAAATCTCCCATATCAGACATAATGGTCTTGGTAGAAGGAGCCAGGTCAGCAGAACCTCCCACCAGCCCAGGCAGATAGGTCTTGATGCGGTTTAATACCTGACCGGATAAACTCCTGGTAGCATCGGGCTTTTCCTGTTCCTTCCAGAAATCTGCACATGCTTCCACTGCCTTTTCTCCTGCATCCGGGTCATGGTATGAGTTCCACAGCTCTTCCATCTCAGGATACTCCTGACAGTATGCGGCAAACATCACGTTCCAGGCCGCTTCTGTTTCTGCCTTTTCCGCTGCGATCTTTCTATAGTTGTCATAAACTTCCTCCGGCACAAAGAAAGGCTCGTTGGAAGGCCAGTTTAAATACTCTTTCAGCGCTGAAACATTGTCAGCTCCCAAAGGCTCTCCGTGAGCGCTGGCTTTTCCCTGCTTGCCCGGACAGCCGTAGCCGATCTCGGTCTTGATGGTGATAAAGGAAGGACGGTCCGCCTCTGCCTTTGCCTCTTCAATGGCCTTTCCGATGGCTTCTAAATCGTTTCCATCCTCTACGGTAATGGTTTGAAAACCAAAAGCTTCCATCCGCTTCTGAACGTCTTCCGTAAATGCAATGTCAGTGCTTCCTTCTATGGAAATCTTATTGGAATCATACAGAACAATCAGCTTTCCAAGGCCAAGAGTGCCTGCCAAAGACAATACCTCGGAGGAAATGCCCTCCATCATGCATCCGTCTCCGCCCAGCACATAGGTGTAATGATCTACAACAGGATATTCCTCTTTGTTAAATACAGAGGCAAGATGGCTCTCAGCCATAGCCATACCAACAGCCATGCCCATACCTGCGCCCAAAGGACCTGTCGTCGCCTCTACTCCTATGGTGTGACCGTATTCCGGATGGCCCGGTGTCTTGGAACCCAGCTGGCGGAAATTCATCAAATCCTCTTTTGACAAATCCCCGTATCCGAATAAGTGAAGCAGGGAATACAAAAGCATGGAACCATGACCCCCTGATAAGACAAAACGGTCCCTGTTGGCCCACTGGGGATCTGCCGGATTATGATTCATATGGTTTGCCCATAGCTCATAAGCGGCTGATGCACAGCCCAGGGGAAGTCCTGGATGGCCGGAATTGGCCTTCTGGACGGCATCCGCAGAAAGGATTCGGATTGCGTTAATTGACATGGTATCGACATTGCTCATTGGTATTGTCCTCCTATTTGTAATCTTATTTCTTTCATATGCTGGGGTCCTGTAACAATCAGAGTATTGGGATATCTTCCATTCCGGATTTTGGATACCGGAAAATCAAATGTTCCGGCGAATTTAAGACGTCCGGACATATTGTAAACTCTGCACGAATCTTCATTATACAAAATAACATGAGCTCCGTCAATATCAGCATAAGTATACGGATACTGGAACTCCTTGGAAAATACAAGGCTGCCGTCCGGCTTATAGACTTCCAGGCGGTAAGGGTTCTCTCCCTCTGAATGGTTCACAATCAGCCCTGCGTATTTATCGGAATAAAACACGCTTTTTATCTCATCCTTCACTTCCACCTGCCGGATCAGCTCCGGAGAAAGGGCATTTTTCGTGGAGTAGAAGGACACGCTGTTGTCTGCAAAGGCGCAGGAATAAGTGTCGCTTAAAAAATCTACCTCCGCAACAAAGGAGGCTTCGTAAGGCTCATCAAATCCGCCTACCAGCCTGTCCGGAATGCTTTTTCCGATTTCTGCGAAATTGTGAAACGCCACCCTGCCGTTTAGGGTTCCGCTTTTTAAATACGCATAGGCCCCCATAAGCTGGGTGCCGTCAGGAGATAAGCTGATATCCACAGGATAGCCTGATTCCCCGCCCAAAAGGGCTTTGATCTGCACATCCAGAGGACTTCCATCCCGTTTGAAAAAATGAATATAATTTGACGTGGTATCCTCCAAAACTACAGCAACCACTCCCTGGGAGGACACCGCGGCCTTTACAATGGGAAGCACCGTGGAGGCGGTTCCCGTTTTTCCTGACTTATCAAAGATATAGATGGAGTTTCCCTGCTGATCCGCAATGACCGCATGATTTCCGTTGACGCTGGCTGAAGGGGATTTCATCTCATAGCTTTCTATCCACACCTCTTTGCCCGTGGAATCCAGATAGGAAGCCCCATCCTTGCTGTATTTCAATACATTGGAGCCGAATTTCAGATAGCCTACATAGCTGCCCTCGTTCATCTCCTTTTCCCATACCACACTGTAGCCTTTATACTGATAGAAAGTCAGAAAACCGTATAAGCCCATGGCTCCTGCTCCCACCAGGAGAAGCAGTGCCAGAAATATTTTAATCCTTCTCTTTTTTCCCCTTGTCCGGGCTTTTTTTATAGCTTCCCCGCTGTCTTCTTCCCTTCCGGGAGAGGAAGGAACAATCTGCCTCCGCAGTTGATTCTTTTTAATCTCTCTGTTCATAGAGTTCATATCACTCATGCAGTTTTCTCCTGAGAATGCCTGTAACAAACAGCCTGAATTTGCCTGTAAAACACAGTTTATGTTAGTATACATCATTTTAAGGAGAAACGCATTATCTTTTTCTACGGAAGGAGCAATTTCTGGCCCGCAACAATCTTATTTTCATCGTCCAGTCCATTGATCTCACAAATTTCTTTTACTCTGTTGACAGACTTGTATTCCTCCAGACAGATTCCGTACAGGGTCTCCCCCTCCTGTACTACACGGATCCGGTAATTGCCGCTTGCAGCCGCTTCTGTTTCCTTTGGGGCAGCCTTAGTCTCCTGAGGAGCCTTAGCTGCTTCCTGGGTTTCAGCCGCTGCCTGAGTCTCTGGTGCTGCTTTTGTTTCCGCTGCCGCCTGAGTTTCTGACACTGCCTGTGTTTCCGCTGCCGCCTGGGTTTCCGACGCCGCTTTTGTTTCCGCTCCAGCCTGTGTTTGGGATTCCCCTCCCTGTCCCGGCAGTGTAGGTGACATGGTTTCCTGCTTCACCGCCTCGGTGGGATAAACTCCTCCCTCGGCTTCCTCCACAATTACCTGGGATTCTTTTTGGTTATCCTTCCCCGGACTCCGCTCCCCAATCAGAAGCTGTTCTGCCCTGGCAGGTATGGCAGAGGCGATCACACTTTCCATATCCCTCATGCGCTCATAGTTGTTAAACATAACAATTCCGCCAGCTAATATGACGACTGACATGGCCATACACATGCCACGGAGAAGACTGACCCTCTGATACCTGCCTGTCTGATCTCCCTTATGCTCGTCCATCCGCTTGCGGAATTCCTCGATCACCTTATCATTAGTATCGGTTTCGATACGTTTTATATCCTTTCGCAGCACCATATAATCCTGCATCATCTGATTGCGTTCATAATAGATGCTGTAACCTTTCAGCTTGTAAAATCCATCCTCCGATGTTATGTAAATAGTCTCATCGCCGTCTGCACCGCTGCTTAAATACATCAGCTTGTTGGGACCGCTGAAATACTGGACATGCTGCTTCCAGTAATTGAGCGGGCTTAAATCATCTCCCGGCCTTCCGCATAGGAACCAGCCCAGAACCGATCTCCTTGGAAAGAGCTGTTCCATGCTCTGGCAGGCCTTTTTCCACGCCAGCTCAGAAAACACCACCTTCTTCCCATACTCCGTCACATCCTCCATTTCCAAGGCTCCGTCAATGAAAATGTAAGGCGTTCCGTCATAGATCTCCAGACTTCCCAGGAGAATTCCCACTCGCAGCTCTTGTCCGGCTGCAGGATACAGACGTTTCAAATAAGTATTTACATAATCTTCCACATACAACTTTACAACCTGGTCCCGTTCCCCGATCTGCCTGATATTTCTGGGCAGATTCGGCGACGGATTGTATAATTCACCCATTGGCTCACCCCGCTATTCTTTTTAATCCAATGAATCATAGCATATGAAGGGTGAGAAACATGTCAAAGCAGGGCCGGGTTTTCCCATAACTTTTCGACAAGACAAATACTGCGGCTGATGCAGTCCGCCATGCGCATGACAATGGATAGGCGGATGCTCTGCAGCATCAGAGGATCGTAGTTTCCGCAGCTTCCCACAATTCCCGTTATAAAAATATCCCCCACGGCCCGAAGTTCCTTGCTGACTCCAAGGCCAGGCTTTAGGGCCCCCCTTCCCAGGGTCACATAGCCGATGTGCTCCATGCTTCCCACAGAGGCGTCCACCGCCACCACCACGTGATTGGGATAGCGCAGTTTTAAAATGGTCTGGTAGGTTTCCAGGTTCATGGCATGTACCGGCCTCTCTAATGTTCCAAGGACCTCCAGCCTCCTGGCTCCGCTTTCTTTCAGCTTATACCCGATCAGGGGACCAAGACTGTCTCCTGTTGACCGGTCGGTTCCAATACATAAGAACAGCACTCCTGCTGCCTGCTTAATTTCCTGCTCCATGCTGATCATGTGATAAAGCCTGGAGGCAAATTCTTCTGCTTCAAAGGTCTGCTTTGTGTCATAATAAAAAACATCCCGGTTCCCTCGGATACCGATTCTTTCCCATAATTTCATAATATCCTGCCTTGCTGTCCTTATTTTCTCTGTTCTATTATAAGCCGGTGATTCTGGAATTATTCACCTGCAATGCCAGGAAATATTGTGGGGAAATTTTAAGCAAGCCGGATTTTAAAAAGTGCAGGCTGAGACTGTTTCCAGTCTCGTCCTGCACCTTCCTGTTATTCCTTAGGGCTGTTATAAAGTAATTCTGCTTCACTGATGGTAGATGCCTTCCCAAGCCGTATCATATCAGCCAGCTCATCAAGCTTTTCCGGAACCATAAACTCCTTCCCGATATAAGAAGTATAATTATCATGGATAAATAAGGTCTGTTCCTTTACCCGGATCTCCGCCTCCTTCACATCGGTGCCGGCCTTTTCATAAGCGGCCTCCAGCCCTTCAAGCCGCTCCCTGCTGTTCCCAGCAATCTCATCGGAAATAATGGTTCTGGTCACCTTGTCAAAGGTGTTTAAGGACTCCTTCTTTTTCTCAGCAATGTCGGCCAGATCCTGCTCAATGCGGGCGATCTCATCGTCGTATTTTTCCAGATTATATACGGCTTCATCCCGGTCCTTTTTAATGCTGCGGGTAATGGAACGGATCCTTTTCTTATTGGACTTCATATGATCCCTTAAGCTTCTTCCCTTTTTTAAGGCCGCCTGATGTCTCACCTTAGTACGGTTATTGACCAAAATATAAAGACCGCCGAAAAAAAGAATTGTCACAAAGTAAATCACAACCAGATAAAGAGGTAATTGTTTAGGAATTAGTAAATATGCTCCATAGGGAATTGCCAGAAAACAAATAAATATGGTCAGGAGCAAAAGAAAAAATTCTCCCAGTCCCCTGGGAAGATACAGGGCAAAATACAGACTGCTTTTACAAAAGCCGGGAACCTTATCCTGCCGGAAAACTTCCTTCATCTCCAGCTTCAACTCCCGGATACTATTGTTAAGCTCTGTCGTCTCTTCCTCAATCCGTTCCTTAACTCCCTGGTTTTTAGCCTTTTCTCTCTTGCTTCTCACCTTTTTTAAACGGTCCTGCTCCCTGGCTATTTCACTGTCATAGGTACTGTTAATTTCTTCAATCCTCTTTTTTACCGTAAGGCTGATGGCATCTGTCACAGCCTTTCTCTCTGAATCCAATTCCTTTCCCAGACGCTTTTCTTCCAGACTGCATTCTTCCAATAAACGTTTGCTTGCAGACAACTCCTGAACTGCCCTGCATGCTTCTCCGAGAAAACCAACCTGATCTGTTATGGGTTGAGCCATCTTCCGTCTTCCTCCTTCGGTTTTTCCTATCAAGATTCTATCATATTTTTCACCGTTTTACAACGTTCCCCATATCACCTCTTGCCTTTTTCCATTCAATAATGCTATAATCGTTTCATTCATTACAGGAACCATAAATAGCCGTTTATTTTAGAAGGGAAAAATCCATTTATGTTTCGCATGTGGGCAAAAATAATCAAAGATACAAGAATAGAAAAAGATACGGTCATCTCCATTTCCGACTACAGCCTTTCCAGGACTTCCATGGTCTTTCAGGCTTTGGAGGATATTTGTTACCAGTTTGACTTGGAAAAACCGATGTGGCTGGATTCCACTGTCAAGGATTTTCAAAAACATTCCAAAACCCGTTTCACCCAGGATAATTTTATTGAACGCATTGAATTTGATTTTCTGGAAGTTCAGGTCATCGAAGAATAGAAAAGGCTGCCGTACCAATGATTTGAAAAATCACCGGTGCGGCAGCCCTATTAATATCTATACTTATTGATTCTGCAATGCGCTTGCATCCACTTCCTCGTATCCCTCCAGATTAGGAGTTGTAACCTCCACAGTCTGGCCTGGGTTGTTATAGGTGGAATCCACATCCATATCCATGGAAATTGTCTCACCCTGCAGCTCCATCTCAAAGACCATCTTCACCTTCTGCCTGGAAATATAGCCGTCTTTGTTGACAACTGCTTCTCCGCTGGCCTCTTTGATGTTATAGGTAACCCCTTCTGCATCGGTTCCCATCTGGCTCATAATATCCTGCAAATAAGAATCCATCTTAGTCGCATCCACCGTATAGGTCAGATTCTGATTATCTCCATCCTTCTTTGCCTGAATATCCTTTAAGTAAGAAGAATCCATACTTGACCCTTCCGTACTCTGTTTGATCTGTTCCATCATGGCATCGAGATCCATGGCATATTTGATCTTCTGCCCCATGGCATCCATATAGTAATAGCCGTTTTCATAGTACATGGAAAGTTCCTGGTTCTGACCCATCATATTTGTATTGGCATCAGCCTGATATTTCATGCTGTCCGTATTGATACCGGAAATTTTCATATCCATATCCATAGAAATGTCTATGGTTTCTTCGCCCTGGGCCATCTTCATAGCGATGACAGAGCTCACATCCATGGAATCCAGTTCTGCTGTTTTTTTCGCAGCATCGTCATAAATCTTCTTTGCATTCTGGCCTCCGCAGCCGGCCAGGGACAAGGCCATGGCTCCCGTAAGTAATAGCGCTAAAACTTTTTTCATATCTTCCTCCTTAAAAATGGTGTTTTTGATTGTATTCTTGATTATACTATATAAACCCACTGTTTATTGCTGGGAAAAATCTTAAGGTTTTCTTACTTTCCCTCATTTTCAGGGTTTTTCCCAGATAAAAGCCGGTGTTTTCATAAACACCGGCTCATTCATCAATACCTTATAATCTCTTTAATAATTCTTCTCTTTCTTTTTCATATCCCGGTTTTCCAAGAAGAGCAAACATGTTCTTCTTATAGCTTTCCACACCCGGCTGGTTAAATGGATTCACACCCAGAATATACCCGCTGACACCGCAGGCATATTCAAAGAAATAGAATAACTGTCCCAGACTGTACTCATCCTGACTTGGAATATGTACCATAAGATTGGGCACATTTCCGTCGGTATGAGCCAGAATGGTTCCGTTCATGGCGCTCTTGTTGACAAAATCAACGCTTCTGCCGGCCAGATAATTCATTCCGTCCGTATCCACCTCTTCCTCCTTAAGAAGAATCTCTGCAGGAGATTCCTCCACATTCAGAACAGTTTCAAACATAATTCTGGCACCATCCTGAATAAACTGTCCCATAGAGTGCAGGTCAGTAGTCAAGTCCACAGAAGCCGGGAAAATACCCCTCTGGTCCTTTCCTTCACTCTCTCCAAATAACTGCTTCCACCACTCGGAAATGTAATGAAGGCTTGGCTCATAATTTGCCACAACTTCAATGGCTTTCCCTTTTCTCAGCATGATGTTGCGCACCACAGCATACTGAAGGGCACCATTGGACTCGTAGGGGGCCTCCAGGGCTTCCTTCCTGGCCGCTTCTGCCCCTTCCATCAATCTATCGATATCAGCGCCGGATACTGCAATGGGAAGAAGACCGACTGCGGTCAGCACTGAGAAACGTCCTCCTACATCATCGGGAACCACAAAGGTCTGGTATCCTTCCTTGTCCGCCAGGCCTTTGAGTGCTCCCCTTGCCTTATCCGTAGTGGCATAAATCCTTTTATTTGCCTCTTCACGGCCATATCGTTCAACCAGCATATCCTTCAGCACACGGAAAGCGATAGCCGGTTCTGTGGTCGTACCGGATTTAGATATAATATTAACGGAGAAATTTTTTCCTTCCAGCACATCCGCTAAATCATGGAGGTACTTGCTGCTGATGCTGTTTCCAACAAAATAGATCTCCGGAGTTTTGCGTTTTCCTTTTGGCAATACATTATAAAAGCTGTGGGATAAAAATTCTATGGCTGCTCTGGCGCCGAGATAAGAGCCTCCGATGCCTACTACCAGAAGTACGTCGGAATCCCGCTGAATTTTCTCTGCCGCCGCCTTTATTCTCTGGAACTCTTCCTTGTCATACTCCACGGGAAGATCAATCCAGCCCAGGAAATCACTGCCTGCGCCGGACCTGCTCATCAACACATCCTTTGCACACATCGCGGTTGCCTTCATATTTTCCATTTCTTCTGCCGACACAAAGCCTGCTGCCTTGGAATAATCAAAAACTACATTTCCCATGCCATTATTCTCCTTTTCCTTTTGTTTCAGGTCCCTGACTGCCTGTTTGTGGAAATTATATCATAAAATCCCTCTAATTGCGATATGATTTTCTTCTGCCTTCCAAACGTTCATGTCAGATATTCCTGGAGAATTTCCCCAATCAGCCTCAACTCATCCGGATTTAAATCCTTAAGCCAGTCCTCTCCGTGTCTGGCCCCCCTCTCCTTTTCCCGTCCTGCTGCAATCTGCTCCAGACTGTGCTTTAAATAGTCCACATCACTTCTGGAAGCCGGAACCACCTCCACAGCGGGAGCCTCTTTCATTTCAGCTCCTTCTTCTCCCTCCTGCCGCTTCTGGGAGACCTCTGCCGCCCGGACTCTCTGTCTTCCGGATCTCCTGGCCAGCCGTTTTCCCTGCTCCGGGTCCTCGGAAGGAGGAAAAATAGGCCTGATATTTTCGCCTGTCTCCGCTCTTCTCACTTCCACCTTGACCTCGTCTCTCTCTTGGTCCAGGCGGTAAATCAATATATTTTCCAGATAATTATCCAGGCAGGCAAAAAGCTGCTGCCGTTTTTCCCCAATCCCTACTGCATGGTCCACCAATATGGTAAAGAGCCCGGCCATAATTCCCACAGACCCATACAGCACGATGTAATACGGATCAATGCTGTACCAATAGGAGCCAAAGGATGCCGCCCCTCCTGCTAAAAAGCACCATAGCGTCATTTGGTTGGAAAACATATTCCAGCCATGGAGCGTGACCCCCATCTGTTTAAAATCGTACATCTGCCGCTCCAAATAGGGCTTGACCTTGGGAATCCCCTGGTTCATCTGATATGTATTTTCTGTTTTCTGTTTAAAGTTCCGAAGATTCTTGTTTCTGGTCAGTGCCATGTTATCGGATTCCTTAATCAGTCTTTTGTAGAGGTTACGTGTCAGCCATCTGGTCAGAATGCCCACTCCGCATAATGCCGCCAGCACGTACAATGCTTTGCCTGTCTGTAAAAATTCCAGCATAATAATAGCTCCCCTTTCTTCCCGGCTATGACCGGTGATAGATTTATTATAATCACCTGTTCTGCCTTTGGGAAGATGAGAGAGCCTAGAATCGTTCGTCAAATCCCGTCAGGATTCGATTCTCAACTTAAAATTAGTACTGCTTGACCATGGCTAAAATGAGATTTACGGAGTGTTTAACCGCCTTGGCTTCAAACTCACTATAGTCCATATTTGCGCTGTCATCCGCCTTATCTGAGATGGCCCTGATAATTAAAAATGGGATGCTGTTTAAAGAGGCCGCCTGCCCAATGGCTGCACCCTCCATTTCCGTGCAAAAGCCTCCGAAAGTTTCTGCAATCCAGTTCTTTTTAACCCTGTCAGAAATAAACTGGTCCCCCGAAACAACTCTTCCCACGTGAATTCCAACTTCAGGATTTACCTCCTGGCAGCATGTGAAGGCCAAATTTCGAAGCCCTTCATCTGCTGAAAAGGAGAATTCCTTCATCTGAGGAATCTGTCCCGCCGGATATCCAAAGCCGGTGGCATCCATATCGTGATGAACCACATCTGTGGACAGCACCACATCCCCGATGTTGATTTCATTTTTTAAAGAACCGGCAATTCCGGTGTTGATCACCGCATCCACATGATAATGGTCCGCCAAAATCTGGGTACAGATGGCTGCATTCACCTTTCCGATGCCGGAACGGACTACCACCGCTTCCTTTCCTTCCAATATTCCCTTATAAAAATCCATGGCTGCAATGGTTTCTACCGTCACATCCTTCATGGCCTGTTTCACTTTTTCAACTTCTACATCCATGGCTCCGATAATTCCTAACATAATCGTTCTCCCTGTATTTGACTGATTTTTTCTTTACTTTCATTATCTGGTATGGTATATTTTACTTAGAGAGAGAGTAACCGCCCACAAGGTGGAAGCTTCCGGATATGACTTATTTAGCTCTCAGTGAGAGCCGCCTATCCTGTGTGCTGACAGGGTAGGCATTATTTTTTTGGCTTGTTATCCCCAATCACCCTGTACACGATTACTCCTGCTGTTATTCTACCAATAAACAGCAGAGAACGCAATAAAAACATAACCGTATTTGGGGGACAGCGAAAGGATACATACAGGCTATTGACAACTCCTCATAAACTTCGTTATAATTCTAAAGCTACATATTAATTTCAGAATGCTGCAAATGAGAGGATTTTTAAGATGAAATATAAAACACACGGTGTCTGCACCCAGGAGATCGATTTTGAAATAGAGGACAACAAACTGGTCCATGTTCAGTTTAAAGGCGGCTGCGCCGGCAATACCCAGGGAGTTGCCCGTCTGATTGAAGGAATGGACGTAGACGATGCCATTAAGCGTCTGGAAGGCATCCAGTGCGGCTACCGCCCCACTTCATGCCCTGACCAGCTTGCAAAGGCTTTAAAGCAATTCCAGGAAGTACAGTAAAACAATTTCTCATAAAAAACAGGGTTCCGGATGTGAAATCTCCGGAACCCCATTTTTATAATAAAAACTCCCCCTGTTATCCCTTGATACCTGTAGAAGCAATTCCTTCCACATAATATTTCTGCAGTGCAACAAACATGATCAGCATAGGAACTGCTGATACGGTCAAAGACGCCATAATAGAACCATAGTTAATGGGCTTGGTACCAAAGAACGTCTGGATAGCCAGCTGAATGGTTCGCATATCTTCACTGGTCACCACCAGCATAGGCCACATAAAGTCATTCCAGTGAGCTACAAAATCAAGAATAAAAATCGTAGCATACACAGTACCAGAAATAGGTACCACAATATTGAAAAATGTTTTAATAGGACCGCTGCCGTCTATGGAAGCCGCCTCCAGCAATTCGTTAGGAATATCCACAAAAAACTGACGGAACATATAAATAGAGAAACACTTTGCAATAAACGGAACGATTAAACCTGCGTATTGATTCACCCAGCCAAAATCTGCCACCTGCTTATAAAGCGGAAGCATAATGGACTCCATGGGCAGTACCATAAGGCTGATAACAATGGTAAGCAACAGTTCTTTTCCCACAAAATCAAATTTTGCCAGGGCATATCCGCAGATCGAATTTACAAACAAGTCAAGCACGATGATGATAAACACATAGATCAAACTTCTTACAATATATTTCATCATCGCAATTCTTGTAAAAACCTCAACATAATTTTTGAGAGAGGCACCCAGGGGAATAAAGGTTTTTATGCTGTTCATACCCGAAAAAATCTGGGACTCCGGCTTTA
Organism: Lacrimispora sp.; assembly: GCF_036758025.1. Classification (GTDB taxonomy): domain Bacteria; phylum Bacillota; class Clostridia; order Lachnospirales; family Lachnospiraceae; genus Lacrimispora. The sequence continues at coordinate 180,562 of NZ_DAIOXM010000004.1, forward strand.
AGGAAGCTGAAATCATCCATAATAAAGGTGAAATAAAAATCAGTGCCACCACCGCATTTCCTGCATAAAACAATACGGTTTTTGTCATGTTTTTCTGTTTTTGATTCATAGCTCCTCCTCCCTAGTCTGCTTTAATAACACGTTTCAGAATCAGCGACATGGTAACCACAATGATAAAAAATATAGTTGCCACCGCACATGCATATCCGAAGTTTCTGCTTTGAAATCCCTGCTCATAAATATAATACACCAGGGTTCTCGTTGAATTCTGAGGACCGCCCTTAGTCATGACGTATGGCTGGGTAAACAGCTTCATAGCCTGAATCATAGTGATCATGACCACATACTTGATTACATTTTTAAGCCCCGGAAGCGTCACATAGAGAAAGCTCTTGATCCCATTGGCTCCGTCTATGGAAGCCGCTTCATACTGTTCACCGGGGATTGCCTGTAAACCAGCCAAAAAGATCATCATCTGATACCCTGCTGCCTGCCATGCTGACATGAAAATAATGGAATTCATCGCCATTTTGGGATCAGTCAAAAATCCGTAAGGCCCTAACCCCAGTTTCCCTAAAAATGCATTTAGAAGACCTGTGTTAGGATTGGGATTATACAAAACAGTCCATAAAATAGCAACGACTACCATGGAAGTGACCATTGGGCTGAAATATGCTGCCCGGAAGATGGACACCCCTCTTCTCCTGGAAGAAATAAAAAGCGCCAGAGCCAAAGCCAGAATACACTGAAAAGGAACAACAATCAAAGCAAAATAAAACGTATTTGCAAGTGCCTTTTTAAAATTAGTATCGCCAAATAATTCCTTAAAGTTATTAAGTCCATTGAATGCAATGCTGTCAGGGCGCATGATGTTATAATCGGTAAATGCATAACGAATAGTTGAAAAAGCCGGTAAAATCAAAAACAGAAACAAGAGGACAACTGCCGGAAATATAAATATGTAAGCTGCTGTCTTCTCATGCCTTTTCTTAACGACTCTCTTATCCACATGGTTTCCCCCTTCCTCTTTTGGGGCGGTGTCATTCCGCCCCGCATAACCTATCCCCTCAAGTACCCAGAATTATTTTGCATAATTCTTCTGGAAATCAGCATCGTAATCCCTAGCAACCTGATCCAGGGACTCCTGAATATCAGCTCCTGTGAAAATGTTCATCATAGCCTGTGAAAAACCAGGTGCCAGAACTGTATAGGAAGGTGTTCTTGGCCTTGGATGCCCTGTCTCAATTGACTGCTGCTTGAATACAGAACGGGGATACTCATCATACTCTGTTAAGGTATCATAACTGGAAGTTCTGGTAGGCATTTTAGAAATTGCCTGAGCATAAGTGGTTACATTCTCCTGATTCATTAAGTAAGCCAGCACCTTGCCTGCAGCTTCCTTATCTGCATCCCTGGTAATGGTAGCCGCCCAGTCACCTGTCGGGGAAGTGTTGATGCCTCCATTGTCTGCAACCGGGTAGAAGGTTACGCCCCAGTTTAAATCAGGGAACTGGCTTTCCAAAGTAGCAACCTCCCATGATCCGCCAAGTACCGTTGCAGCATTTCCATTGTGGAATTCCTGCTGAATGGGACTTACATTGGCATATCCGTTCTGAATCAAATCATTTAAAAATGTGGCAGCTTCAACGCCCTTTGCTCCGTTAATATAGCCTTCAGCCGTTGTTGCATCATCGCTGATGAAGTCTGTACCATTGGAAATCCAAAACTGCTCCAATACATAAGGAAGGCCTTCTCCCTGATCCATAATGATATTGGTTCCCACTACAGTATCAGTTGTAAGCTTCTTAGCAATATCCGCAAATTCAGACCATGTCAAAGCATCCTCCAGTTTGTCCGGCATGGTAATTCCGGCTGCATCGGTCATATCCTTGTTATAATACAGGGCTACAGAGCTTTCCGTTGCTCCAAGAGCGTATAATTGGTTGTCATATGTACCCTGAACCTTAATGGATTCCACAAAATCCTTCATGTCCTCTTCCGTAAAGAACTCATCAATAGGAACAATAATTCCATTTGCAGCATAATTGGAAATATTAGGCCCATCCACATATAAAATATCCGGCAGATCATTGGACGTAATGGAGGCATTTACCTTATCTTCATAAGCATAAGAATCTGCACGCACAATGGCTTCTCTCTTAACTTCAATTTCCCCCTTGTGCTCCTCATTGAATGCATTAATTTTCTCAACCCACCACTCTTCAATGGCCGGCTCATCGGTAGGACTCCAGATGGTTACCACCTTTGCCCCGTCTGCATTGGTACTTCCTCCGCTGCTGCCTGCTGTCTTGCTTCCTCCGCAGCCCGTAACCGCCAAAGCTGCCATAGCCGTTGCCAATAAGATACTGATTGCTCTTCTTCTCATAACACTTCTCCTCTCTCTTCTTAAATATTAATTTTAACAGTTAATCAGGTTCCTCTTAAACAAAGAAACCCTTTCCTTGTTAATTCAACCTTATAACTTCCCAGCCCTTTTACCAAATGGATTTCATGGTATACAGTTCTAAGTTCTCCACTTCCTCAGGATTTGCAAAATCTGCTTTAAATACCCCTTGTGAGCTGTTTGTATAAAATAACTTGGTGCCTGCGGCCTGCCCGTGATTTAAATATATTTCCGCTGACCTTCTATCCATAAATATCTCAATATACCCAACGTGTTCTATAGGAGAAGGAAAACGAACCTTCTCTGTTGCCGTTCCCTTAGTCACAATTTCCACCTGGCCGTCTTTTCTCTGTAAACTCAGGCTTCTGTCTCCTTCCTCAGCAATTAATATGGAAAAGTCTGAATCCCCCTTCAGCGAAATCTTTGCAACATAGGAGTTCCCTTCAATCCGGTCTATAGCAGCCGACCGCCCTCTGCCTGCAAACAGACACTCATCCTGCTGGGCATATATTTCTGTAACCGGTTCCATATACAGTTGGTTATCTTTTACAGACAAGACCCTGGGAATCGCCATACTTCCATAGGCTCCCCCTTCCTCCACAATATGCTCTCCATAAAAATCTGAAATCCAGCCTATGAGAATCCTTCTCCCATCATGAACAAAGGATTGTCCCGCATAATAATTGCTTCCAAAGTCAAGAAATTCCGAATGCTCCACCTTCATGACAGAGTCCTTAAACTCTCCTACATAATACCTGGTCATCTGATATCTGCCACATTCATCATGATGAGTCATCCAGGCCCCCATTGCTACAAATTTTCTATCCAGTTCAAATGCATCCGGACATTCAAATGTGGAAATCCCCCTTGTTTCTTCTTCTAAGAGAGGTCCAATATAATTCCATTTATAACTATCCTCAGAGCCGTATAATAAGATTGCCGCCTTATCCCTTATTTTAGATGCCAGAACCATGTAATAATATCCTTCAGATTTCCACACTTTAGGATCCCGGAAATCTCCCGGATTCACTCCGGACGGTGGGGTCTCAATAACAGTCTTTTCCTCTGTAAAGTAAATCATATCGCTGCTTTCCATCATAGTCTGGTACTCATACTGTTCACTGCCTGGGATTCTGGGACCAATATGCCTTGTTAAGTAAAACTTAACCTTATCCCCTTCCACCAGAGCCGAACCGGAAAATGCTCCGCCTTTTTTGCTGCAATCCTGTAAAATTTCTTTCTGGGGCTGTAGAACAAAAGGCAGATGCACCCAATGAACCAGATCAAGGCTTACGGCATGTCCCCAGTACATGTTATCCCACTCCTGAGAGTGAGGATTATGCTGGTAAAACATGTGATATCTTCCATTGAACCAACAAAGCCCGTTTGGATCATTGATCCAGTTCCTGAATGCCTGGAAGTGATACTGCTCCCGGTAAGGGGTGTCATAATGGGCTTTCATACAGGTGCTGTCCACCACTGCAGCATCCTTTCCCTCTATCAAATCCAGAAAACCGATCCCGGATGACATCACATCGTCATTGCCGCTTAAGTAAGCCAGAGAAATCTCCAGATTATCAGCCATCAACTGATATACTTCATCCTGTTCCAAAGGAATCCGTACCCACTCATAATATTCAGAAGTGATTTCTCTCTCTTCTGCATCCGTTTTCCCGTTTCCCTTCCATGTTAAAAGGCTTCTGGAAGCCTTGGAGACAGGCCTTGCAAAAATTTCCAGCATGCGGTATTTACCGCTTTTCACAGAAAACATTTCCCCTCTCCTCCTTATTCTGATTTTTGTTATTTTGTATATGTGGAATGGGTTCCATATGGTGATTATAGGTCACATATGTACAAATGTCAATAACTTTTCATCGACATTTTCCATTTTTTTCTGGTAATTTTTTTCTATTCCGCCATCTCCCTTTTTCATTTTGTTTTTGCTGCACAAAATAATGCAAATTAAATTGCATTTTATAGGGTTTGCTTATATAATTCCATTAATGGAGGTAGGAATATGGCAAGTATGAGAGAAGTGGCGGAGAGAGCCGGTGTAGGGATTGGAACGGTATCCAGGTATTTAAACGGGACAGGATATGTTTCGGAAGAAACAGGGAGCAAGATCAATGCCGCAATCAAAGAACTGGATTATACCCCCAATGAACTGGCAAGAAATTTATTCAAAATGAGCACAAATATTGTTGCCATCATTGTACCTGACTTATCCCATCCCTTTTTCTCCGAATTTGCAAGATATGCGGAAAGTGAACTATACGGCTGGGGCTATAAGACTATGGTATGCAATACCATAAATAAGAGTAACCGGGAAAAGGAATATCTGGAGATGTTAAAGCGCCGTATGGTGGATGGAATCATAACCGGAGTGCATTCCCTGGATATCGAAGAATATTTAAAGGTTTCCCAGCCCATCATAGCTCTGGACCGTTACATCGGAGAAAATATACCATTGATCGGCTGCAACCATAACAAGGGCGGGGAACTTGCGGCCGGCAAATTCATACAGAGTAAATGCCGTTATGTGGTACAGGTACAAGGTGCCACCAGTGTAAACACTCCTGCCCATGACCGCCATACCGTATTGGAATCGGTCTTAAGCCGGGAAGGCATTCATGTGGAAACAAAAGAAATGCTGTGGAACCGGTTTGACTATGATTACTTTGAAAAAATAGCAGATGAAATTTTAGATGAATATCCTCAGATTGACGGTATGTTCGGCTCTGACCTGGCTGTTTCCGCCGTATTAAAGCGGGCCTTGGAACGGGGCATCCGGGTTCCGGAGGACTTAAAGCTGGTGGCTTATGACGGCACCTATCTCTCAAAAGCCGTGTACCCTCCCATGACAGTCATCGCCCAGCCTATTGAAGAGCTTGCAAAAAAAGCGGTGGAATTAATTTTAGAATTGATAAAGGGAAATAAGAACATACCTGATAAGACCATTTTAGAGGTTTCCCTTCAGGAGGGAAAAACTACCTAGCAACATAAATGCATTATTTATAAAAAGCTCCCTCTAACCCCTTTCATGAATGAGGGGTCAGGGGAAGCTTTTTTTCCTTTATTCTTCCAACATCATCAAATAATTGTCCAATCTTGCTTAACGGTCATATACATAAATCTATACCTCTATTTAAAGAGTAGTATACCCTATTATCGGAACAATACCAACAGTTCCGGAATAACATTTTACCCTTATCGGAATAATATAGTCGTTTTCTCATGCTTGCTTTTAGCGGGCAATTTTCTTATTAGGAGTTCTCCGCAGAAAAACATTCCTATGTAATAAAAACGTGCCGGATAACTCACTTTCCGGCACGTTTCTTCTGTTATACCAAATAATTCATAAGCATACCAGCCATGGCATAATTCAGCTGTGTCGTTCCATAGCGCCCCATAAACTGATAGGGATCATAGATGGAAAACTGGCTGCTTTCCTCTGTCTCATAGTTGGTCAGGCTCTCCGGACTTGTCCGCATGGCGCCTGCTGCCTTATTAAAGAGATTCTGTGCAATTCCATTGGAACCGGATATCAGGTCCTTAGTAAGCTTTGGCTCTTCCTTTAAGGACTTTTCCAGCTTCTCAGTATCCAGAGCCAGAGTTCCATCCTTTTCTTTAGAAATCCCCAGCCGCTTTAAGGTACTGTCTGCACCCAGATTCGCTCCAAGCCGGTCCAGCTGGTCCGATACGCCGGACCCCCGGTCAATGTTCTTGCCAAGAAATTTCACTGCGTCGTTATAGCTGTCAACCAGCTCCGACATGCTCTTTACGATCTTTTCTGTATCAGCCTGAAGACTGACGGTTGTTTTTCCCGTATCTTTCAGCTTTGCAGATATTCGTCCCGCATCCAGGGACACGTCATTGGTCTGGGAGGTATAATTACGGGTCACATTCCGCTCCGTAACAGAATACTGTGCATTCTGGGCGGCTGTAACCGTCTTTTCTGCACCTGCCGCAGCTCCCATATCTCCTGATACCGTAAATCCATGATCCGTTCCTGTAGACTTGCTTTGAAGCTTCAGGGTCATAACCCCTTTTTCCTCAGTCAATGCTGCCGTAACACCGCTGTTTCCGGCGTTGATCTGCCTGGCAGCCTCTTCAAGCATTTCCTTATTGGTCCTTGCCGTTCCGTCAGCCTTTGAGGCGCTCACCTGAACCGACAGGGAACTTCCCTTCTGAGCGAGGGTAAAATCCATATCCGAAACAGCCTGATCCAAAGCCTTTACTCCGTCACTTACATTGGTCTGGGCTTTTGCCACCGACTCCACATCAAGAGTCATTTCCTTGGATGTCCTGGACGAATATTTTAAGGCTGCCTCTGCCACTGCTGTGTCTGAACTGACAGCAGCCATCTTATTGGCAACGCTTCCCGAGTTTGCACTCCGCAGTGAATTGGCTGAACTCATCACGTCCGTCATAGTTGAGCTGTAAGACTTTATAAATTCCAGTCCGCCGTTGTTGTAATAGGAACTCACTCTGGAAACGGGCTTTACCGCCTGAAGGCTTTGCTGGTATCTTGGATTCTTTTCTAAAGCCCTTTCAAGGCGCATCTGGCTGACGTTCTGATAATAATTATAATCACTGGAACCTACTTTTCCAACTGCCATCCTTCTCATCTCCTTTCCCGCAAAGAAGACGCTTCCCCTCCGTCCTATATGCGTATTTTCACATCTGGTTATCTTCTGTCTTCGATTATAGTCATCTTCATTATAATATAAGCGCTCCTCCGCCACAATACCCTGAGGAAATTTTTTCCATATCTTAATTTCTGTCCATCAGCTTGCAGAATATAACTCCCACAATGGTAGAAATCAGGGTGGCCGCCAAAGCAGGCCCTACCACTGCCGTAGGATTGGGGCTGCCGTACTGGCTTCTGTAGGCAATCATGGTGACCGGAATCAATTGGAGGGAGGAAATATTGATAATGAGAAAAGTACACATCTCATTGCTTGCCGTCTCTTCCGAAACTGTTCTTCCTTTATAAACACCTTTAGAAGCCTCTTCCCTCCGCTTTTTCTCCAGATCCTTTAAAGACTCCATAGCTTTAAGCCCTGCCGGAGTCGCCGCCCAGCCAAGGCCAAGAATATTTGCAATAATATTGGTGGAAATATACTCCAAGGATGGATGGTTTCCCGGAATTCCAGGAAAAAGAAACTTAAGAATTGGTCCCATTTTCTGGGACAGCCTCTCAATAAGCCCCGACTTCTGCCCGATCTCCATAATTCCCGTCCAGAAGGACATGATTCCCAGCATGGTGATGCACAGCATAACTGCTTCTTTTGCAGAGTTTATAGCCCCCTCTGTCACTGCGTTTAAATTTCCATGGAGAGCTCCCCAGATAACCCCCACCAGCATCATAAAGGCCCAGATAACATTTAACATGGTCTTCCTGCTTCCTGCTTCTTTGATTTATCTTATTCCCATTTTAAGCCTGTTATGATTTCTCATGGGATGAAAAAGAAGACGCCTCTGGCTTAAGGCGCCTTCTCATATTATTTCTCTCCAACCAAATCCTTCATAACCTCTTCCACGGTTTCAATCCGCTCCGCCTTATATGCGTTGCTTCCGCAGAATATAAGACCGTCCTCCATCCGTCCCTCTGCTGAGTCCACCAGGGCCTTTGTGATGCAGTAAGGAATAGTCTGCCTGTCACATTTCTCCAGACACTGGTAACAATGCTCCAGACGGAAGGGAATGTTCCCCACTCCCTCTAAAAACCGGTTCTTAATGGCCCTTCCGGGCATACCAACCGGACTTTTTGTAATGACAATGTCTTCTTTCTTAGCGTTGATATACGCCTGCTTATAAGCTTCCGGCGCATCACATTCCACCGTGGTCACAAAACGGGTAGCTACCTGAACCCCGTCAGCCCCCAGAGATATCTGGTGAAGAACATCCTCATGGGAATAGATTCCTCCGGCAGTCACCACCGGAATCACCTTGTTATATTTGTCTCCGTATTCCTTTACCAGACGTATGATGCCTCTGACTTCTTCATCGTAATCCGCCTGCTTATAAGTATGCTCCACGTCATCCGTATCCACGCCAAGCTCAGCTAAGTCTTCCTTGGAAAATCCCAGATGGCCTCCTGCCAATGGTCCTTCAATCACCACCAGATCCGGGGCCTGATGGTATTTCCGGTCCCACATCTTGCAGATGACCATAGCGGATTTTACAGTGGAAACAATGGGAGCGATTTTGGTTTTCAGCTTGATTCCAGCCTCTTCCGCTGCCTCAGCCACATATTCGGGCAGGCTTACAGGCAGCCCTGCTCCGGAAATAATCAAATCTGCACCGGCCTTTACAGCCTTTTTCACATAATTGGCATAACCTTTGGTTGCAACCATAATGTTAAAGCCGATAATTCCCTCCGGCGCAATTTCTCTGGCCTTTTTCAGCTCTGTTCCAATGGCCCTCAAATTGGCCTCTAAGGGGTTAGTCAGAAAGTCAGGCTCCCGAAAACCGATCTGGGCAGTGGAAATGATTCCAACTCCTCCGGCCTTTGCCACTGCTCCAGCCAAAGAAGAAAGGCTGATTCCAACTCCCATACCGCCCTGAATGACCGGATTCTTTGCTACCAGGTCTCCTATTATCAATGGTTTTAATGTTCCCATTACATTCTCCTAAATCTATCATATCTTTGATTTGCAAGTTCTTCCTTGGTCATATCAAGGTATGTGTTAAAAAATTCCGTCATGGCCTTATCCATTTCTTCTGCAATAGCAGGAATCGTCTCTTCACTGGCAGGCTCTTCCTCAGAAATAATCCGTTCAATCAGACCCAGCTCCATCAAATCCTTGGCCGTGATCTTCATGACTCTGGCCGCATCATTTGCCTTTTTGCTGTCCTTGTAAAGAATGGAGGCAAAGCCTTCCGGAGAAAGAATGGAATAAATGGAATTTTCCATCATCCAGACTTCATTTCCCACTGCCATGGCAAGGGCTCCTCCGCTTCCGCCTTCTCCGATTACGATAGAAAGGACGGGAACGGTCAAATCCGCCATTTCAAATAAATTCCTGGCTATGGCCTCACCCTGGCCCCGTTCCTCTGCCTCCAGGCCGCAGAAGGCGCCGGGAGTATCCACAAAACAAACAATGGGGCGTCCAAAGCATTCCGCCTGCTTCATCAGGCGCAGAGCCTTCCTGTATCCGTCAGGAGAAGGCATTCCGAAGTTGCGCTTAATGTTATCCTTTGTGTTCTTTCCCTTTTCCTGCCCGATGACAGTAACCGGCATCCCGTGGAAAGAAGCAATTCCTCCCACAATAGCCCCGTCATCCTTAAAGTAACGGTCTCCCGCAAACTCCATAAAATCATCAAAAACAGCACGGATATAATCCGATGCAACAGGACGGTCCCCGCTTCTGGACAGCAGAACCGTATCCCAGGCGCTTCTCTTGTGCTTTTTCAAGTGGAAAATCTTCTTTTTTCCACCTTCCTGCTCTGTTTTTACCTCATTATCCACATGAGACTCCATTTTAGCCTGTGGATTGTGGAGCCTTAAGATAGAGGATAAGGTTTCCCTCATCTCTTCCCTGGGCACGATCTTATCGATGAAACCATGCTCCAGCAAAAACTCCGCCCTCTGAAATCCTTCCGGAAGCTTCTGCCCAATGGTCTGCTCAATAACCCTGGGGCCTGCAAATCCAATTAAGGCCCCCGGCTCTGCCAGGATAATATCTCCAAGCATGGCAAAGCTGGCAGTTACTCCGCCTGTGGTGGGATCAGTCAAAATGCTGACATAAAGCTGGCCTGCATCGTGATGGCGCTTTAAGGCCGCAGAGGTCTTAGCCATCTGCATCAGGGACACGATTCCCTCCTGCATTCTGGCACCGCCGGAACAGGCAAAGAGAATAACAGGAAGCTTTTCCTCTGTAGCCCGTTCTACTGCTCTTGCAATCTTCTCTCCCATCACACGGCCCATACTGCTCATGATAAACCGGGCGTCACAGACTCCTATGACGGTTTTCTGACCGTTTATCTCACATGTACCTGTTACAATGGCCTCAGAAAGCCCGGTCTTTTCCCTGGCAGCCGACACCTTCTTATCATAGCCCGGAAAATCCAGGGGATTGGCAAACTCCATCTCCTTATCCCACTCTACAAAGGTTCCCTCATCAGCAGTCATCTCAATCCTGCGGTAAGCATGAACCCGGAAATAACCCTTGCACTTGGGGCAGATAAAATGATTATTCTTCACATCCTCTGCATAAATGGGCTGGCAGCATTTATTGCATTTTCTCCACAGTCCGGCCGGAATATTAGGTTCCTCTGCCTTTTCCGAAGCCTTATATTTGCTGTCTATCAGTGTGTAAGTCTTCTTAAACATGGTTTTTAACATAAGATACGCTCCTTTGCCTGCTTACCGCACATAATCCGGGAAAAATTTAGGGATGAAATCCGTATCCACGTCTCCGTCCCGGTAAGCCTCATGGCTTAAGATCTCGAACTGGAAATCCACATTGGTTTCAATTCCCTCTATGATCAGTTCCCCAAGGGCACTTCTCATCTTTGCAATGGCGCCCTCCCGGTCCTTTCCATGGACAATCAGCTTCATCAGCATGGAATCATAGTTGGCCGGAACCTTGTAACCATTGTAAATATGTGTATCAACCCGAACCCCGTTGCCTCCCGGCACATGAACGTTGGTGATGAGCCCGGGACTGGGCATAAAGTTCTTTTCCGGATTTTCCGCATTGATTCTGCACTCAATGGCATGGCCCTTAATAGAAACATCTTCCTGGGAAAAACTCAAAGGCTCTCCTGCTGCAATCCGGATCTGCTCCTTAATTAAATCCAGGCCGGTCACCATCTCAGTAACTGGATGCTCCACCTGAATTCTGGTATTCATCTCCATAAAATAAAAGTTCTTGTGCTTATCCAGAAGGAATTCAATGGTTCCTGCATTTTCATATCCAACAGCCTTTGCCGCCCGGACCGCAACCTCACCCATTTTATTTCTCAGCTCCTCAGAAATAGCAACTGAAGGGGATTCCTCCAGCACCTTCTGATGGCGTCTCTGTATGGAACAGTCGCGCTCTCCCAAATGCACTACATTTCCATGGCTGTCAGCCATGATCTGAAACTCAATATGTCTCGGTTTTTCAATGTATTTCTCAATATACATGGTATCGTCGGAAAATCCCTTTACCGATTCCATCTGGGCATTGTTAAAGTTGGCATCAAAATCCTCTAAGCCCCTTGAAATCCTCATGCCCTTACCGCCGCCGCCGGAAGAAGCCTTGATCATAACGGGAAAACCGGTTTTCACTGCCATTTCCCTGGCTTCCGCCACATTATGAACCGCTTCCTTTCCGCCTGGAACCACAGGAACCCCTGCCTCGATCATAGTTTTTCTGGCTTCCGATTTATTCCCCATCTTATTGATGATTTCCGCACCAGGTCCGATAAAGGTAATGTTGCATTTTTTACAAAGCTCCGCAAATCTGGCATTTTCCGAAAGAAAGCCAAATCCCGGATGAATGGCATCCGCCTTCATGGCAACCGTAGCCGTAAGAATACGCTCCATATTTAAGTAACTCTGGGTGGAGGCAGCCGGCCCGATGCAAATGGCCTCGTCAGCCAGCAAGGTATGAAGGCTGTCTCTGTCCGCTTCCGAATAAACGGCAACCGTTTTAATGCCCATTTCCCTGCAGGCCCTGATAATACGCACCGCGATCTCCCCGCGGTTGGCAATTAAAATCTTATCAAACATAGACATACCCCTATCCAATCATAAATGTCAGCTCTGCACTGGCAGCCAGCTTGCCATCTACAGTTGCCACTGCTTTTCCTACGCCCACAGGCCCCTTGCGCTTGATGATCTCACATTCCAGCTTTAATTTATCTCCCGGAATGACCTTTTTCTTGAATTTTGCATTATTGATTCCGCCGAAATAACCTACCTTGCCCTTATTTTCTTCCAGGCTTAACATTGCCACAGATCCTACCTGAGCCAAAGCTTCAAGGATAAGAACTCCCGGCATCACCGGTTCCTGAGGAAAATGTCCCCTAAAAAAAGACTCATCATAAGTCACACATTTATATCCGGTTGCCTTAACCCCCGGTTCAAACTCCTCAATATAATCCACCAGTAAAAATGGATGTCTGTGAGGAATGATTTCCTGAATTTCTTTAATACCTAACATCACACGTCCTCCTTATTAATTTCCTGCTGCGGGATATTTGATTTGAAAAGAGAGGCCCAGCCTCTGGACCTCTCTTTCGATTTACCGGATACGGAACAGAGGCTGACCGTACTCCACCACATCTTCATTTCCTGCCAGAATGGCTTCCACCACACCATCGTATTCGCATTCAATTTCATTCATTAACTTCATGGCTTCGATGATTCCAAGGACCTGGCCCTTTTTCACCGGATCACCCACCTTGACAAAGGGATCACTGTCAGGGGAAGCCGCATTATAAAATGTTCCCACCAAAGGAGAAGATACAATCTTGTCAGAGGAAATTTCCTCCTTTGTGTCCCCAGCCACTGCTGAAGAAGCTGCAGAAGCCGCCAGAACGGGCTGTACAAAGTCACCTGTCTGCATCTCCCTTGTCACCACCGGACCGGAGGACAGAGTCACAATCTCTTTCTCTTTTCTGATGGAAAGTTTTATATTTCCCTCTTCCAACGTAAACTTGGTCAGGCCATTTTCCGAAACAGCCTGCATCAGCCTGATAATATCATTGATTTCCATAGAATGCCTCCTACTGTTCAAACTTCTTTACAAGAATGCTGGCATTGTGTCCGCCAAATCCCAGGGAATTGCTGATGGCGTATGTCACATCACTGGAAACGCCCTCTCCCTTGGTATAATTCAAATCACAGCCTTCGCCCTCTTCAGTCAAACCGGCAGTGGCATGAACGAATCCATCTCCAATGGACTTGACACAGGTGATGAATTCCACACCTCCTGCAGCCCCTAACAGATGGCCCACCATGGATTTGGTGGAATTAATCTTCACAGCCTTTGCATGATCTCCCAAAGCAGTCTTAATAGCCATGGTTTCAAACAAATCATTGTGATGAGTGCTGGTGCCGTGAGCATTGATATAATCAATATCAGAGGGGGAAATTCCCGCATCTGCAATAGCATCTGTCATGGCCCTTGCCGCACCGCTTCCATCCTCTGCAGGGGAAGTGATGTGGTAAGCGTCACAGGTAGCGCCATAGCCCACAACCTCACCGTAAATAACCGCATTTCTGGCAAGAGCATGCTCCAGCTCCTCCAGAACCACTACGCCTGCTCCTTCTCCCATAACAAAGCCGCTTCTGTCCTTATCAAAAGGAATAGAAGAACGGAGAGGATCGTCGGAAGTAGTAAGCGCTGTCAGAGAAGTAAATCCAGCCACACCGATAGGCGTAACGCTGGCTTCCGCTCCGCCTGCCACCATCACATCTGCCTCACCGTACTGGATAGAACGGAATGCTTCACCAATGGAATGAGTTCCAGTGGCACAAGCGGTTACCACGTTAATGCACTTTCCTTTTAATCCAAACTGAATGCTCACATTTCCGGCAGCCATATTGGAAATCATCAGAGGAACCAGAAGGGGATTCACCCGGCCCGGTCCTTTTTCCAGCAGCTTGGTATGCTCACGCTCCATAACCTGCAGGCTTCCGATTCCGGAGCCTACGCTGACTCCAACCCGGTAAGGATCTTCCTTTTCCACGTCAATGCCGGACATTTCCAAAGCCTCTTTAGAAGCTGCCACTGCAAACTGCACGAACCGCTCCATTCTCTTAGCTGCCTTTGGGTCCATATAATTCTTAGGATCAAAATCCTTTACCTCAGCCGCCAGCTTTGCCTTATAATCCGTTGTATCAAACTGGGTAATAGGTCCGATTCCTACCTTTTTTTCCTTTAAACCATTCCAAAAGCTTTCTACATCATTTCCGATAGGAGTAATGGCCCCCATACCGGTTACTACAACTCTTCTCTTCATACCGTTCTCCTCTCCTTACATCGCCATGCCGCCGTCTACGCTGATTACCTGACCAGTTATATATCCGGCCTCTTCCGATGCCAGAAATGCAGCCATAGCCGCAATATCATCTGCTTCTCCAAAACGCTTCATAGGGATCTGCTCCAGGCTGGCCGCCTTTACCCCTTCCGATAAAACCTCAGTCATTGCCGTATTGATAAATCCAGGAGCCACAGCATTTACCGTAATTCCCCTGCTTGCAACTTCTCTTGCAAAGGACTTGGTAATTCCGATAACACCTGCCTTAGCAGCACAGTAATTGGCCTGCCCCGGGTTTCCAAGAACACCGGAAACAGAGGAAATGTTGATAATCCTTCCGCTCTTCTGTTTGATCATCTGGCGGGCCACATGCTTCATACAGTTGAACACACCCTTTAAATTGGTATTGATAACAGCGTCAAAATCCTCCTCAGACATTTTCATCAGAAGATTATCTCTCGTAATGCCAGCATTGTTAACCAGAATATCCAGCTTCCCGTATTTCTTGATAACACCGTCTAAAAATACGCCTACGCTCTCATAATCTGCCACATTGCACTGAACAGCTTCCGCCTTGCCGCCTTTTTCCTCAATCTCTTTCACCACTTCCAGAGCCTGAGAATCAGAGCCATTATAATTAATAACCACTGTAGCTCCCTGGCCTGCCAGCTTTAAGGCAATTGCCTTTCCAATACCCCTGGCTGCTCCGGTCACTACTGCTATTTTGCCGTTTAACATACTTGCTCCCTCCATCAAAGATCCGATAACTTATCCATATCTTCCAGTTTCTCTATATTAAAGACTTTAACATCTCTGGCAATCTTCTTCATAAACCCTGCCAGGGTCTTCCCCGGCCCGATTTCAATAAAGGTGTCCACCCCGTCTGCCAGCATGGTTTCCACGCTCTGCTGCCAGCGTACGGAAGAATACACCTGCTTTTCCAGTAAAGGCTTTACCATGGACTCATCTGTCACATACTCTGCGGTCACATTAGCCACGTAAGGAATCTTAGGGGAAGAAATCTCCACTCCCTTTAACACCTCTCCCAGCTTTTCTCCTGCACCTTTGAGCATGACAGAGTGAAACGGCCCGCTTACATTTAACATCAGAGCACGCTTTGCGCCTGCTGCCAAAAGCTTTTCATTGGCCTCTTCCACTGCCTCTTTTTTACCTGATATAACGATCTGTCCGGGACAGTTATAATTGGCGATCTGGACTCCCTCCATACCGCTTAATACCTCTTCAATTTTAGAGGCATCTAAGGCCAGAATGGCAGCCATGGCTCCCACTCCCACCGGAACGGCCTCCTGCATCAGGATTCCCCTCTGCCTTACGGTCAGAATGGCATCCCCGTCACTCATTACACCTGCTGCTGCAAGAGCACAATATTCTCCCAGACTAAGGCCTGCCGCCACATCCGGCTTAATACCCTTTTCTGCTTCCAGCACTCTCATCATGGCAATGCCGGTAGTCACCATAGCCGCCTGGGTATATTCTGTAATGTCCAGCCGGTCATTCTTTTCAAAGCATAATTCCGGTACAGAAAAACCTAAAAGCCCTGAGGCCATATCATATATTTCTCTTCCTATGGTTGTCTGCTCATAAAAATCCTGGCCCATTCCGCTGTACTGCGCACCCTGACCTGGGAAAATAAATGCGATCCTGCTCATATTCAAACTCCTCTTTAGCAGCCAAGCAGCTTTTCTGCCTGTGCTATCATCTCTTCAATCATTTCCTTGCAGCTCTGTTCTTTTTCGATCATACCTGCAATCTGGCCTGCCATAACAGTGCCGTTTGTAATATCTCCCTCCTGGACAGCCTTTCTCAAGGTTCCAAGGGTCATATACTCCAGCTCTTCAAAAGATCTGCCTTCCTGTTCCAGTCTGGCATACTCTCTCGTCATCTGGTTTCTCAAGGATCTTACAGGGTGTCCGTGGGTCCGTCCCGTCACTGCGGAATCAATGTCCTTTGCCTTGATGATCCTCTGTTTGTAATTCTCATGTACAATGGATTCTTTGGAAACCACAAATCTGGTTCCAATCTGAACAGCCTCCGCACCCAGCATAAAGGCTGCTGCAATGCCTCTTCCGTCACCAATACCGCCTGCTGCGATCACTGGAATGGATACTGCATCTGCTACCTGGGGAACCAGGGTCATAGTAGTCTGCTCTCCGATATGGCCGCCGGATTCACATCCTTCCGCCACCACCGCATCAGCACCGTAACGCTCCATTCTCTTAGCCAGAGCCACAGAAGCCACAACAGGAATTACCTTAATTCCGGCAGACTTCCACATATCCATATATTTTTCAGGGTTTCCGGCTCCGGTGGTTACCACCTTAATGCCTTCCTCCACAACTACCTTTGCCACTTCCTCAGCATGAGGACTTAACAGCATCACATTAACACCAATAGGCTTATTGGTCAGAAGCTTTGCCTTGCGGATCTCATCCCGGACAACTTCTGCCGGAGCATTAGCTCCGCCGATCAATCCCAGACCGCCTGCTTCCGATACAGCCGCCGCCAGATGATGCTCAGCCACCCAGGCCATTCCGCCCTGGATAATGGGATGGTCGATTCCCAAAAGTTCTGTAATTCTGGTTTTCATTACGCTTCCACGCCCTTTGCTTTTAAATAATCCATAACCTGACCCACTGTAGTCAGCTTCTCTAAATCCTCAGATGGGATTTCCACTGAATACTCGTCTTCCAGTGCCATAACCAGTTCAAATAAATCCAAAGAATCAGCTCCTAAATCTTCCTTAAAAGAAGACTCTGCTGTAACGATATCTGCCTCAACATTCAACTGCTCTGCAATAATTTCTTTCATTTTCTCTAACATAATTTTAATCTCCTTTTACACTTTCATTCATTTAAGTTTTTATGCTATTACTTTGAATTTCAAAGTATTAGTCAAAATCATTACCACTCCAAAAGAGTGGCTCCCCAGGTTAACCCTGCGCCAAAGCCAGCAAGTATCAGCTTATCTCCCTGCTGTAATTTTCCTTCCCGGTTCATCTCATCCAGTAAAATGGGTATGGTAGCTCCCGAAGTGTTCCCAAACCGTTCTAAATTGGTGGGCAGCTTCTCCATAGGTATCTTTAACCTTTTTGCGATGGATTCAAAAATCCGGTAATTTGCCTGGTGCAGAATAAAATATTTAATTTCCTCTATGTCGGTTTCCGACTCAGCCAGCACCTTGTTAATGGATTCCGGTACCGTTTTAACGGCGAACTTAAAAACTTCCTGGCCATCCATTGTCATGTATCCAAGCTCTGGTCCCTTTTCCGTCAAAAAGTTGCCTGTGGTCCGTCCCGGACACGCCAAAGCACTTCCTCTGGTGCCGTCGGCTCCCATTGTCATATGAAAGCTTCCGGTTTCCTCAGCCCTTACAACTGCCGCTCCTGCTCCATCTCCAAAAAGAACGCAGGTGCCTCTGTCATTCCAGTCAATGAGCTTGCTTAATGTATCCGCTCCAATGACCAGCCCTGTCTTGTAAATCCCTGCCTTAAAAAAGCTGTGGGCCGTATTCAAGGCATAGACAAACCCGGAGCAGGCTGCGCTTAAATCAAAAGCAACCGCATGGCTGGCTCCGATTGCCGCCTGTACCTCGCAGGCGCCGCTGGGAAAACAGCAGTCCGCAGAAGATGTGGCTAAAATGATGATATCCAGCTCCTCTGCAGATATCCCTGCATTTTCAAGAGCCTTCCTGGCCGCCTCTGCCGCCATATGGGAAGTTCCGGATCCTTCCGTTGCAATCCGCCTCTCCCTGATTCCTGTTCTGGTCCGTATCCATTCATCACTGGTTTCCACGACCTTTGACAGATCGTCATTGGTCACCACCTGTTCCGGTACAGCAGAACCTGTTCCTATAATTTTAGTTGTCATAAATTCCCCCATCCATGCTGCCCTATTCCCTGGAATAGGGGCCTGCATACTGCGTTGGATTCGCTGGCATTTCTTTTTTTTATAATTACTTTGATTTTCAAACTAATTCTATAATAAAGAAACATGAATTGTCAAGAGAAATTTTACAATTCATTTTTTATCAAGTACTGGTACACTT
The DNA here is from genome assembly GCF_036758025.1 of Lacrimispora sp. Classification (GTDB taxonomy): domain Bacteria; phylum Bacillota; class Clostridia; order Lachnospirales; family Lachnospiraceae; genus Lacrimispora. Next base: position 199,010 of record NZ_DAIOXM010000004.1, read on the forward strand.
CCCTTTTGCTGATTCCTCTGTCCTTAGCCACCATCCGCATGGCGTCTTTGTGGTCTATTCCCTGACTCTCATAACGGGCCATGTGATCCTCTATGGATATTTCCTCAAACGCCTTGGAACGGTCCTCCTTTATCTCCTGAATGCTCCTGCCCTCTATGACAATGACACACTCTCCCTTGGGAGTTTCCTCTTCATAAGCCCTTAAAGCTTCCTCAAAGGTTGTCCGAAAAGCAGTTTCAAACCGTTTCGTAAGCTCCCTGCAGACCGTAATCCTACGGTTTCCCAAAGCTTCATAAAGCTCTGACAAGGTTCTGACAAGGCGGTGAGGCGCTTCATAAAGAATCATAGTTCTGGTCTCATTCTTTAACTCCTCCAGAATCCATTGCTTTTCCTTCTTATCTGAAGGCAAAAATGCCTCAAAACAAAAACGTCTTGTCCCAAGACCGGAAATGGTCAAAGCCGTAATACAGGCCGCAGGCCCAGGAAGAGAGGTCAGCTCAATTCCCGCCTCATAACACTGCTTCACCAGCTCCTCCCCCGGATCTGAAATCCCCGGAGTTCCCGCATCCGTAATCAAAGCCACATTTACACCCTGTTCCATCTTCTCCACAAGGTACTTTGCCTTTTCTACCTTATTATATTCATGATAGCTGGTCATCGGGGTCTTAATATCAAAATGATTCAAAAGCTTGATGCTATGTCTGGTGTCCTCCGCCGCAATCAAATCCACTTCCTTTAAGGTATTTAAAACCCTTAAAGTAATATCTTCCAGATTCCCAATAGGCGTTGCACATAAAAATAACTTTCCTTTTTTCTCTTCCAATGTTCACTCCTGCTAATTTCTGCTCCGACTGTCTTCTCTTCTGGTCAATACCCGAAAACTATATCAATATCCATAAACCGTATAAATCTGTTCCGTATACACCCCTGGCTCCTTATATACAATAATCGGGGCCTCCACCTTAATCATGGATTTCCCTCCCCTCACCGCTTCAATGAGAACCATATTGGCTTCCCTATCCACAAAGGGATGAACCAGCTTCATCCGCTTAGGCTCCAGTTTTTGTTCCTTTAAGGCAGTTATAATCTCTATAAGCCGGTGAGGCCGGTGTACCATATAAAACCGCCCTCCTGGCCTTAAAAGCCTGGCTGCCTCCCTCACCACATCTTCCAAGGTGCAAAGCACCTCATGCCGGGCAATGGCCTTTGGCAGATTCGGGTTCTTAAGTCCATGGGAATCGTTCATATAAGGAGGATTTGACGTCACCACGTCAAAGGAAGCCGCACCAAGCAAACGGCTGGCTTCCTTTATATCTCCCGTCACAATAGAAACTTTTTCTTCCAGATGATTTAAGGCCACACTCCGTCTGGCCATATCAGCCATTTCTTCCTGAATCTCCAGACCTGTATAATGAAGCCCTTCATATTTAGCCTCTAAAAGAATGGGAATGATTCCAGTGCCTGTCCCAAGATCCACCGCCTTTTCCCCTGCCTTCACCTGAGCAAAGCCGGAAAGAAGGACCGCATCCATCCCAAAACAAAACCCATCTTTTTTCTGAATGATCTGATACCCATTTCTCTGCAGATCATCAATGCGTTCATTTTCTTTTAAATCAATTGTCATCTAACTTGGACTTTCCTTCTCTCTTTTCCAGAGCCTCCAAAGCCCGCAGCTCCGCATCGTTCACCTGGTTCTTATCCCGGCGTCTTCTGGGCTTGAATTTAAGCTGCTCCACCTTGTACTCCCTGATTTCCTTCTCATCTTTCATGGTAACGATCACCTTTACAAGCTGCCGCAGGACGCTGACAGAGTGAACCTCACCCTTAAGCCCGTCATCGGTAGTAACGAAATCACCTACACTGGGAAGCTTGCTGTTTAAATCTTCATAAGTTTCCTCTTCATTTTTCAGACAGCACATCAGCCTTCCGCATACACCGGAAATCTTGGTGGGATTTAGAGAAAGATTCTGCTCCTTTGCCATCTTAATGGAAACCGGTATGAATTCAGACAAATAAGAGTGACAGCACAAAGTCCTGCCGCAAACTCCGATTCCTCCCACAATTTTAGTCTCATCCCTTACGCCTACCTGGCGAAGCTCAATTCTGGTCTTGAAAACCGAAGCCAAATCCTTTACCAGCTCCCTGAAATCAATTCTTCCATCCGCGGTAAAATAAAACAGAACCTTATTGTTATCAAAGGTATATTCCGCATCAATCAGCTTCATCTGAAGCCCATGCTTGCGGATCTTTTCCTTGCATATCTTAAAGGCTTCCTTTTCCTTTTCGTGGTTTCTCTTTTCCACATCATCATCCGCCTTGGTGGCCATCCGGATGACCTGCTTCAAAGGCTGTACCACCTTTTCATCCTCCACCTCCCGGCAGCCCAAAACCACGTAACCATATTCAATTCCTCTGGCAGTTTCCACAATCACATGATCCCCTGCCTTAACTTCCAGGCTGACGGGATCAAAGTAATAGATTTTTCCTGCGTTCCGGAACCGGACTCCAATTACTTTTATCATTAATTAATTCTCCTTCATAACGAGCAGCATCAGCTCCATAGCCAGTTCCATATTCACATTGGCATCCAGACGAATCCTGGCCTTGTCAATGGCTTGTAATATCGCCTCAATTCCATCATAGGCGCTGGCAGAGCCCATCTCCCTGATTGTATTGTATTCTTCTCTAAAAACCAGAAGATTGATGTCCTTTGTCACCTTATACATTAAAATATCCCGATACCAGATCTGCATAAAATCAAGACAGCTCCGGATATCCAGGTTCTCATCCTTCATTTTCTTAATATAGAAAAGAAGCTCTGTAATATCCATACTCCTTAAATGCTTCAGCATATGAAGAAGCTCCGTATACATAAGCTGAAACTCCTCAGAGGAAGCCAGATAAATGGCCCTGCCCAGGTTTCCCCTGGCAAATGCGCTGTAAATTTCAGCCCTGCTCTCCTTAATACCCAAAGATCCCACCAAATAGGATTTGATTACCGAATCCTGCAACGGCTTTAATTTAAGCTGAATGCACCTGGAAAGAATGGTGGGAAGAAATACCTCCTGATTGGTAGTAAGCAACATAATCACCGCATAAGAAGGTGGCTCTTCAATGGTCTTTAAAAGAGCATTCTGAGCCTGAACCGTCATCTTCTCCGCCTCATCCACAATATATATTTTATAATAACTGCTGTAGGGCCGTATCATAATGGTATCATGAATCTGTTCCCTCACATCATCGACACCAATACTGCCTGTCTTCTCATGAGTCACATAAATCAGATCCGGATGATTTCCGCTCATCACCTGCTTGCAGGCGTGGCATTCCATACAAGGTTCGTTTTTCCCCTTTTCACAGAGAAGTGTCATAGCAAATGCGTTAGCTATGGATTTGCGCCCCATACCAGCCTCTCCTGTAAGAATATAGGCATGAGAAACGTGATTTGATTCAATGGCCCTTTGCAAATGTTCTTTAATATTCTCGTGGCCAATGATGTCCTGAAATCCCGGCATAGAGACACCTCCCCGCTATAAATAAATTTTGTATGCTGTGTTTAAGTCCGCAGTGCAGCCAGTGGAGCCGAAGGCTCCACTGGCTCACGGGCATTCGCCCTATGAAACAGGATAATTAAAATTTTTCTTATGTGCAAGCACAACGTAAAATTTTCCTTTCCCTGTTTCGCACTGCTCATCGCTTTCGTGAACATTATAACACATAACATTTACAGTCACAAGAAATAAGTATTGACAATTTACCCCTTATGACAATGATTTCTCCACATCCTTTGCGATTTCATCAATACACCCTTCCAGCTCATTATTACAAAACCGCCTCTCAATTCCACACCGTTTTAAATTCTCTTCCTTAAAATCCTCTTCATCTGCCAGAAACCGCCTGCAAAGCTCCTTGTACTTAGGAACCTTCTGGGTCCGTTCCCTTTCAAGAGCCCGCAACAGCCTGTCCCCATCCTCAACCTCAACATAAATAGGAATCAAATACTCCTCCCCATAATAAGACCTGGTCTTCTCATAAGATTCCAGGGTTCCTATCATCAGATACCCCTCTTCCCCTTCCAGATCAATCTGCCCGTCATCCACTGTAAAATAACACCATGGCCCATAAACAGTCTCATAAGTCCTCTCTTCTATAATCTTATTAGCCCGCCTGAATTCCTCTAACTTCTCCCCCGCCGTAAAATAATATTCCTCTCCATCCTTTTCCCCATCTCTGATAGGTCTGGTGGTATAAGGAATAACCCGTTTTAACTGGGGAAGCCGCTCCAAAAGCTTTTTATAAATCGTATCCTTGCCAGATGCGCTTTTTCCCATTACATAAAATATTTTACCCATTAATCTGTTCCATCCCGTTATTCTCTAGTTTACCGCTGATTCTTTTGTTTCCCAGTCATTATTTTATTTCTATTTCCTTAACCACATAAAGATATTTCCCGCTTTCATCTTCCATCCCCTGAACAGGAAGCCCCAGCCTCTGATATCTCATAATCAGGTCAATAATTTCCCTTTTCAGCACCTCTCCCGGTGCAGTAATGGGAATTCCCGGCGGATATACATAAACAAACTCCCCAGACACCCGTCCTGCTCCATCTGAAATAAGAACTCTCTCTCTAGCTCCATCCATGGCCTGTGCAATGGTCATCCTGCTATCCATGGCCATATCCCCTTCCGAAAATAACTCCTCTCCCTGTTCCTCTATTTCTCTCAAAGAAAGATCAGAATCAATTTCCAGTAAAGCCCCGCAAAGCCGGTCAAGCCCCTCCTGGCTGTCCGCCAGGGTAGTTATAGCCGTCACATAATCCGGACCGCACATTTCCATTTCCAGGTGATATTCTTTCCTCAGTCTTTCATCAAGCTCTGCCCCGGAAAGCCCTGTTCCCTTTGTGGAAATGATGATCTTAGAGCAATCCACATCATAAACTCCATACTTCCCTTTTTCTGATCCCGTAAACAGCCGGAGCCCCTTCATATCAGTCAGTCGTCTACGCACCCCATTGATTCTCTCATAAAAATCCCCCATTTCCTTCACACCTTCTACTGACATATACTGAATACAATTTTCAATTCCAGCCATCATCAAATAGGAAGGACTGCTGCTTTGATATATATGAACATAACGGTCCAGCCTTCCCATATCCACATACCCCTCTCTGACATGCATCAAGGCAGTCTGGGTAAAAGATGGCAGGGTTTTATGAACACTCTGAATCACAATATCAGCTCCCATCTCCAAAGCCGGCACCGGAAATCCAACTTTTTTTCCAAAAGGAAAATGGGCCCCATGAGCTTCATCCACAATCAAAGGTAACTGAAAACGGTGCACAACCTCAGCAATAGCGCGTATATCCGATACAATTCCATCATAAGTAGGAGATACCACAAGAACAGCCTCTATCTCTGGATGGTTTATCAACAGTTCCTCTACCTGTTCCGGTAATAATCCACCCTGAAGCCCCAATTCTCCCATTAATTGTGGATAAATATATTTTACATTCAAATCATTGAGGAAAACTCCGTGATAAGCAGACTTATGACAATTCCTGCTCATCAGAATGGTTCCGCCCCGTGACACAGTTCCACTTATGGCGCTCAATATTCCGCTGCTGCTTCCATTTACCAAATAATAAGTCTTATGGCTTCCATAAACTTCCGCTGCCCATTCCATGGATTCCTTTAAAATCTCCTCCGGATGGTGAAGGTTATCAAACCCATCAATTTCTGTAATATCTATAGAAAAGGGATTGGGAAAATTCCCGGCAAAAGACTTTCTAAACTGTCTTTTATGGCCCGGCATATGAAACGGATAAAAATCTGATTTCCCATACTCCATTAATTTCTTTAACAAGCCTGGTGCTTCACTCATAGTATAAACCACCTTTCCAACGATCAATCTAAAAACCTGATTTTCAGTATAGCATCCTTATCCTTTCTTTACAACTTCCCACAATACAAAAAAGCCCTGAAACATTTCTGTTTCAAGGCTTGTCCTGAGACATCGGGGATTCGAACCCCGGACAACTTGATTAAAAGTCAAGTGCTCTACCGACTGAGCTAATATCCCATATGCCCAAAGCCGGAATCGAACCAGCGACACGTGGATTTTCAGTCCACTGCTCTACCAACTGAGCTATCTGGGCGTATGCACTTGTAAGTACATCATCTAAAAATACTCACAAAAAATTGCGGGGGCAGGATTTGAACCTACGACCTTCGGGTTATGAGCCCGACGAGCTTCCAGACTGCTCCACCCCGCGCTATTATTTAATTATATTATATGCAGTGATCAAAATTTTAATCACCTAATGGATGGAGATGGATTCGAACCATCGAAGCTATCGCAACAGATTTACAGTCTGCCCCCTTTGGCCACTCGGGAACCCATCCATAATTTAATTTTTGTGATGCAAGCCGATGATCGGACTCGAACCGATAACCTGCTGATTACAAATCAGCTGCTCTGCCAATTGAGCCACATCGGCACAAATCTTCTCATATACCTATCTTGCATACGGAATGGGACCTATAGGGCTCGAACCTATGACCCTCTGCTTGTAAGGCAGATGCTCTCCCAGCTGAGCTAAGATCCCATAAACTGCTGAAATTTGATTTGCTTTCGCTCATCAAGCGGCTAATCTTCTGAGAAAATTATGCCAAACGACCCGGATGGGATTCGAACCCACGACCTCCGCCGTGACAGGGCGGCGCTCTA
>NZ_DAIOXM010000005.1:0-61804 GCF_036758025.1 Lacrimispora sp.
CTTCTTCATAGGTTCCTGGTCTCCTTTTCCTATTCCAGATATTTCTAAGCTAAATATTAATTATATTACAAGTCATCCTAAAAATCAATTTTTTTATTGGAAGCCACGGTTTTACAGTTGCTATTTACCGCTTTCTTTGATAAAATAGTTCGGAAAATAAAAAGAAATGGAGCAAACAAATGAGTAACAGCACAAAACTTACACCCCGGGATTATTTACTCAGTATTCAGCATTTATTTGCAATGTTCGGAGCTACCGTACTGGTTCCTCTGCTGACGGGCCTTAATCCATCCCTGGCCTTGTTCGCCGCAGGAGTCGGCACATTGATCTTTCACTGCTGCACCAAATTCAAGGTTCCTGTTTTTCTCGGTTCTTCCTTCGCCTTTCTGGCTGCTGTCACCGCAGTGATCCGTCCGGAAGGAACCATCATACCGGAAAACGTACCTCTCGCACAGGGCGGAATTATTGTTTCCGGTCTGGTCTATCTCCTCTTCGCCTTAATCGCTTACCGCATCGGCGCGGACAAGATCAAAAAAGTATTTCCCGCAGTTGTTACAGGGCCGGTCATCGTGGTCATCGGAATTAACCTGGCAGGCACTGCAATCAACGATGCCACCAACAATTTAAGCCTTGCAGACGGAGTGACTCCTACCATTGCCTTAAATCTTGGAATTGCCTTCTTTACCCTTTTTGTGGTAATCCTGTGCTCCATTTTTGCCCGCGGCTTTTTCAAGCTGGTTCCAATCCTCATCGGAATTGCGGCAGGCTATCTCTTATGCGTCATCTTAGGGGCTGCCGGTATCTTTCAGATGGATTATACAGCCATTTCTTCTGCAGCGTGGATTAATATTCCATTTCGAACCAAAGATTTAAACGGAGTGCCCTTTATGTCACTTCCCAAATTCAGCCTGGGCCCCATCCTTTCCATCGCTCCCATTGCCTGTGTCACCTTTATGGAACATATCGGGGACATTACAACCAATGGAACGGTAGTTGGAAAAGACTTTTTAAAAGACCCCGGACTTCACCGTACTCTTACGGGAGACGGTCTTGCCACCTTATTTGCCGGTTTTATCGGCGGTCCGGCCAACACCACTTATTCTGAAAACACCGGAGTTCTGGCAACCACGAAAAATTATAACCCAAGGCTTTTGCGGCTTACTGCTGTATTTGCCATTGTCCTGGGCTTATTCGGTAAAATAGGAGCTATCTTACAAACCATTCCGGGACCGGTAAAAGGCGGAGTTGAAATCATGCTCTTTGGTATGATCGCCGCAGTTGGTATCCGTTCCCTTGCAGAATCCAACCTGGATTTTACCCACAGCAGAAACTTAACCATTGTGGGACTGATATTGGTATTTGGCCTTGGCTTTGCACAGCTCGGGGGCCTTAATATAGCAATTGGTTCTGTTACCTTAAACATTTCAGGTCTTTTCATTGCAGTTGTGATAGGTGTCCTTATGAACCTGATTCTGCCTGAAACGCCTGACACAGTAAATGACTAAAGAAAGGACAAACTATTATGAATCACTCCATGAACAATGTCACAATTTTCACCCATCCTCTGATTCAGCACAAAATCTCCATCTTAAGAGATAAGAGGACCGGAACCAACGAATTCCGTTCTCTTATTGAAGAAATAGCCATGCTTATGGGCTTTGAAGCATTAAGAGATCTTCCCTTACAGGATGTGGAGGTGGAAACTCCTTTAGAAACATGTATGACCCCTATGATTGCCGGCAAAAAAATGGCTATTGTCCCCATTCTCCGGGCAGGACTTGGAATGGTAAACGGAATTTTGGCCCTGGTTCCTTCTGCAAAGGTGGGACACATCGGACTGTACCGGGATGAGGTTACTCATGAGCCTCACGAGTACTACTGCAAGCTGCCAAGCCCTATTGAGCTGAGAACCATCGTTGTCACCGACCCCATGCTGGCAACCGGCGGCTCCGCTGTTGCTGCTGTTGACTTCATCAAAGCCCATGGAGGCAAGCATATTAAATTTATGGCCATCATTGCCGCTCCGGAAGGCTTAAAAAGGCTTCAGGAGGCTCACCCGGACATTCAGATCTACATCGGACATCTGGATCGTCAGTTAAATGAAAACGCCTACATCTGTCCCGGACTGGGAGATGCGGGAGACCGGATTTTCGGAACAAAATAAAAAACAGAAAAGCTGCCCAGCCATGGACTTCCTTGTATAAGGTTCCCTGGCCGGGCAGCTTTTTAATCTTTATTATAGAAGAAACAGGTTAATAATGTTCTCCGTTTTCATAATAATTCTCTTTTTCCAGTTCGTAAAAGATAATGGTGATTTCTCTTGCTCCTCCAAACTGTTTGTCCAGAGCGCTGTGAATTTCAGCAGCAAGCCGGTCCTGAATCTCCTGTTCTCTCTTAAACCAACTGATTTCAACATAAAGGCTTTGCTTCGTAATATCGATGCCTCCATTGAAAACAGTGTTTTCCATGTATTCAAAGGTGATCCAGTCCTGAGGGCAGCCAATGATCCGGGACAACTCCTCCACCCTTTCCAGAGAAAACTTTTTCACATCTTCTTTTTCTATATTTTTAAAAACCAGTCTGGGCATAATGTCTCCTCTCTTTTGCACCTTATTTCCAATAGAGAACCTCCACCGTCTCTCCCGGAAGGATTACGGTACCCTGCTTCTGATCGATGATGCAGTTTGAACTGAGTATGCCGGACAAAACAGAGGAGTGGTGTTTTCTCTCTAAAATATGAACCCCGGCTTCATCGCAGAAAGCCTGGACAAACCGTCTCCTGTTTGCCTCATTGGCCCTTCCTTCCACCACTGTGCGCGTGGCCTTCTTCCAGAAAAGGGATTCATCTCCCGTCATCTTCGCCATAACAGGCCAGAAAAACAACTGAAAGTTGACCATGGCCGCAAGCGGATAGCCCGACAGACTGAGGATGAGCTTGTCCTTATACTCACTGGCCATCACTGGTGTTCCCGGACGCATGTTCACCCCATGAAACAGCCTTTTTGCCCCCATCTTTTCCAATGCTTCCGGAAGAAAATCTTTTTTTCCTACGGAAAGTGCTCCTGTGGTGATGATCACGTCTGCCTGGCCGGTTTTCTGATTCAGCATAGCAAAAAACAGTTCCGGGTCATCAGGACAGATTTCCATAAAAGCCACTTGGGCACCTTGTTCCTTTAGCTTAGCGGCAAGAGCATAAGCGCTGCTGGGATGTACTCCCACCTTTCCAAGAGAGCCTGCCAGAGGCACCAGCTCGCTTCCCGTTGAAATAATACCAACCTCCAGCCTCTGAAACACTTCAATTTCCATGATCCCCATGCTGGCCAGCACGCCGATATGGCCTGCATCCAGGCGGGTATGGCGGGGGATGATCAAGTTTCCCGCCTCAATATCTTCCCCAATCCTGCAATAATTCTGCCCTGCTTCTACCTCCGCATATATGGCCGCCTTCTCCTTGCCGTAGTCCGTATCCTCCTGGCGGATGACACTGTCATAGCCCTCCGGTATGACAGCGCCTGTCATCACCCGGGCTGCTGTCATAGGCTTTGCTGAAACAGAAAGGTATTCCCCCGCACAGATTTCACCAATCACCTGAAGATGAATTGGCCTTTCTTCTGATGCCCCCCTGGTATCCTGGCTTCTGACCGCATATCCGTCCATTCCTGATTTAGGAAAATGGGGAACGGAAAAGGTTGCAGTCACATCCTCTGCCGAAATTCTTCCGGAAGCAGATAAAATGTCCAGTCTTTCTGTTTCTGTTTTACTTTTTACACTGTTTAACAACAGTTCAATAGCTTCTTCCAACTCAATCAATCAGGCTCTTCCTTTCTATATAAAATCCGGCGTTTCCTTATTTCGAAACACCGGATTTTCTTAAATGATAAGTTTATGCGCGCTTTACAGTCACTGCGCAGACTTTGTATTCCGGAATGCGGGCAATGTCATCAATTGCAAAATTAGTGATTCTATTTACGTTTCCATCTTCAAAGTGGAAGGTCATAAATACTTCCGACGGGAACATCTTATCTCCTACCACGGCTCTTGTTTCAATTTCGCCCCGGCGGGAAGCTACTTTAACCCTGTCTCCGTCTTTAATTCCCAAAACAACGGCATCTCCCTCGTTGATTTCAATGTAAGAATCTCCGCAGATTTCATTAAGTCCCTCTGTCCGTCCTGTCATTGCCCTGGTGTTATAATGATAGAGCATACGTCCGGTAACCATCATAAACGGATACTCTTCATCAGGCATTTCCTGGGAAGGACGGTATTTTGCAGGATAGAAATAACCAAGTCCGCGGGAGAACTTTCCAACGTGCATGATGTATGTGCCCTTGCTTTCTTTATCCAGGCAAGGCCACTGAAGTGTCTCGCCGTTATCCAGACGTTCAAAGCTGATTCCTGCAAAGGACGGTGTCACGCCGGCAATTTCATCCATGATTTCAGATGCGGTCTTTCTTTCACAGGCATAGTCCATGCGGTTCATCACATCGTAGAACACATCTGTATCCAGACGCATCTCGCCTTCTAAGGTTACGGCCTTGCGAACCCTCTGGACGCGGCGCTCCGTATTGGTGAAGGTTCCTTCTTTTTCCGTGTAGCTGGTGCCGGGCAGAATCACGTCAGCATATTTGGCTGTTTCAGTCATAAACAGCTCCTGTACCACGAGAAACTCAAGACTTTCCAATGACTTGATTACATGTGCAGTATCCGGGTCTGTGACCATAGGATCTTCTCCGAAAATGTAAAGTCCCTTAATCCGTCCGTCAATAGCGCCCGGAAGCACCTGTGTAGACATAAGGCCTGTGGTTTCGCTGAGAGAAACTCCCCATGCCCGTTCAAATTTTTCCCGGACCTCTTTATTGGCAACCTTCTGGTATCCCGGGAAGTCATAAGGCAGACAGCCCATGTCGCAGGCTCCCTGAACATTGTTCTGTCCACGGAGAGGATTGATACCGCAGCCGGATTTTCCAAGCTTTCCTACTACCATAGCCAGGTTGGATAAGCTCATAACGCCTTCTGTTCCTGAGGAATGTTCTGTCACACCCAGGCAGTAGATGATAGGCGCTTTTTTCGCCTTGGCATACATTCTTGCAGCCTGGCGGATGTCTTCGGCATCGATGTGGCAGATTTCGGCAACCTTTTCAGGAGTGTAATCTTTTACGATTTCAGCCAGTTCTTCAAAGCCTTCGGTCCTCTCACGGATGAAGTCCATATCTGCAAGACCTTCTTCGATGATCACGTGAATCATTGCATTAGCAAAGGCGATGTTGGTTCCTGCCTTAATAGGCATATGAATGGCCGCATCTTTTACTAAATCAATTTTACGAGGATCTACTACAACAATTTTTGTACCTCTTTGGATAGCCTGACGAATCTGAGCACCTACAACCGGATGGGCCTCTGTAGGATTGGAACCCACCAAAAGGATCATATCAACATCCTCTGTAATATCCTGGATGGGATTAGTCATGGCACCGGAACCTAAGGTGGTAGCAAGGCCGTGAACAGATGCGGAATGGCAGACTCTCGCACAGTTATCCACATTGTTGGTGCCAAAGGCAGCACGCATCATTTTCTGGAAAACGTAGTTGTCTTCGTTTGGAGCACGGGAACAGGAAAATCCTGCATTGGCATCTGCTCCGTATTTCTTTTTAATTTCTTTAAAACGACTGGCGATTAAGTCCAGGGCCTCATCCCAGCTTGCCTTTTCAAACTGTCCGTTGCGCTTGATCAGAGGATGGGTGAGACGGTCTCCGGAATGAACAAATTTATAGGAGCCGAATTTGCCCTTTACGCAGAGAAGTCCCCGGTTTGAAGGTCCGTCGGCAGGATCAACTCCTACCACCTTGTTGTTTTTCACCAGAAGGTCCATCTGACATCCAGTGGCACAGTGAGGACAGGTGGTGCGCACCTTTTCCACTTCCCAGGCCCTGTAACGCTTTTCCTGGTCTTTGGAGGAAAGGGCTCCGGTTGGACAGTTGGACACACAGTTTCCGCAGGATTCACAAATAGATTCCCTCCAGGGAAGCTGATAGCTGGGGCTCATACGGGCATCAAAGCCTCTGTTGGAGATGCTGATTACATCCCGGCCCTGAAGCTGCTGGCACACTCTGGTGCAGCGGCGGCACATAATGCATTTTTCCGGGTAAAAGGTGAAAAACGGATTGCTTTTGTCTGATTCGTTGATTCCTACCCGCTTTCCAAATGTATAACTGGTTTTTTCTACCCCATATTCCAGACAGTAATCCTGGAGTCTGCAGTCACCGTTAGCGGCGCAGCTAAAACATGTAAACACATGGTTGCTGCAAAGAAGGTCCAGTATAAATTTCCGGGACTCCACCACTCTCTCTGAACGGGTGGACACCTTCATTCCGGGAGCGCAGTGCTCGGCACAGGAAGGAACAAGTCCGCCCTTTCTTCCTCCCTCAATTTCTACCACGCACATCCGGCAGGAGCCATCAGGAGCCAGCTCCTTCATATGGCAAAGGGTTGGAATTTCAATATCCAGTGTCTTACAGGCTTCTAATATGGTGGTTCCCTTCTGTACGGAAATGGCGCGGCCGTCGATTTCCAGCTCAATCATAGAGTTATTTTTCTCTGTTGATAACACAGTGTTTTCCTCCTTCTCCATTAACTGATACAGGCTTCGAATTCATCTCTATAGCCCTCTAAGGCAGAATTCACAGAAACCGATACCGATTGACCAAGTCCGCATGCGGACAGATAAGTGATATGTTCCAGCATTTTTTCCATTCTTTCCAGATCCCCTGGTTTTCCTTTGTGGCGCTGGAAGGTATGGATCATTTCCAAAAGACGGGTGGTTCCCAGGCGGCAGGGCGTACATTTGCCGCAGGACTCATGAACAAAAAATTCAATGACGCTGGCAATATAGTCCACCACATTTACGCTGTCATCCATGACCACAATGGCGCCTGAGCCGATAGCCAGCTTGTTAAACCAGAAATCTCCGTAATCGTACATACGGCCTTTGATCTGCTCACTGGTTCCGATGGGGCCGGACTGTCCGCCGAAATGACAGAATTTAATGGGCCTTCCGGTGGAAGTGCCTCCGCCGTATTCTTCGCTGTAGAGAATCTCATCCAAAGGAGTTCCAAGAGGAACCTCGTAAATGCCTCTGTTTTTAATGTGTCCGGACAGACAGACCAGTTTGGTGCCGCCGCCGTCCTTTGTGCCAAGCTGGAAAAATGCCTCTCCGCCCATATTGATGACATTTGGAACACAGGCAAAAGATTCCACATTGTTCACAAGAGTTGGCTTTAAGTAAAGTCCTACGTCAGCCAGATGAGGAGGCTTTACCCTTGGACGTCCGGTTTTTCCTTCAACAGAGTTTAAGAGTGCAGAGTTCTCTCCGCAGACATAGGCTCCGCCTCCGGAAACGATGTGAAGCTGAAAGTCAAAGCCCTCGATACCCATGATCTGATTTCCCAGGTATCCGGCATCCAAAGCATTGCTCACTGCCTGATGGAAAACTGCCTGAATATGGCGGTATTCCCCCCGGATATAGATAAATCCGTCATTGGAACCAAAGACGTATGCGGCAATCAGCATGCCTTCAATAATGCTGAGAGGATCTTTATCCAGCAGCATTTTATCCTTAAAGGTGCCCGGCTCTCCTTCATCTGCATTACAGACAATGTATTTGGGAGTATCGGCACTTTCGTATAAATGACGCCATTTGCGTCCCAAGGGATAAGCTGCGCCGCCTCTTCCGCGAAGCAAAGCGGTATCCAATTCTTTTAAAATATCTTCTTTGTCCATTGTTACGGCTTTTTTCAGCCCGTCAAAGCCGCCGTATTCTATGTATTCGTTAATCGAAGTAGGGTCTTTCATTTTCCCAATTCGTTTTAACAGGACCGGTTCTTTCATTGCCATTGTCTTTTCCCCTTTCCTCTTAAACAACTATTTTGTCTCTGCGCAGATCATCAATCAAAGAAGATACTTTTTCGTCGCTGAGATTGCCAAATACGGTATCTTTGATTTTAATGACCGGGCCGATATCACAGGCTCCCACGCAGGGAATATAGTGATAGGCAAAAAGTCCGTCATCGGTTGTCTTTCCCATGGGCACTCCAAGCTTTTTCTCCAGAGATAAGGCCACCTCTTCAGAACGGGAAAAATGACAAGGTGAGCTGTTGCAAATTTTAAGGACGTATTTTGCCTGCGGTTTATCCTTTAACATGGCGTAATAGCTGACAATTTCATACACGCGGGTTTCCGTCATATGCAGCTCTTTTGCCACCAGGGCTGCTGTTTCCTGGTCAATATAACCGTCTTCTGAGGCGAACTGGAGATCAATTAAAATCTCTAAAATATTTTCCTGTTTTTTTCTGTCCTGACGAATGATTCTCAGTTTTTCTTCTCTTACTCTTGTATCCATTTAACTAATCCTTTCTATCACTTTTTTGGCCTCACATTCGCTGGCTTGCTTTACCTTCTTGGTATTGTGCATCAGACAGCAGGGTAAGGCAAAGGCCAGGGCTCCTCCAATGGCGTTGCCGATAAAAACAATAACAAAGTTTTCCATATAAGCTGCCCAGGTAATCTCAGACGCACCTGAAAAGATAGCTGCAGGAACGACAAAAGCATTTGCCACCACGTGCTGGAATCCGATGGTCACAAAAACCATGATCGGGAACCACATACCGAAAATCTTGCCGGCAGAGTCCCTGGCGCTGGTAGCAATCCACACGGCCATACAGACGAAGATATTGCAGCCAACGGCGGAAACCAGAGCCACCATAGGCGGATCATTGATGCGGGCATTTGCAATGGCAAGGGTTTTATTCAAAAAGGCCCCTTCTGTCATTCCCACGATATGTCCGAAAAGAAAGGCGATAAGAATACCTCCTACCATATTTCCCACCATAACCACAATCCAGTTATAGATTAAATCCCCCATGGAATTCTTTTTCTGAAATACACCGATTGTCATGACCATCATGTTTCCGGTGGCTAATTCTCCTCCCACCAGCACAATTGCCACAAGCCCGATAGGGAACAGACATCCGCCCATAAAGTTAGCAAAACTGCCCCACTCTGCAGGCATGGTTCCTGAAATTCTGATGCAGGCTAAAAAGCCTTCTGCAATAAATGTACCTCCCAAGATAGAGAGTAAAAATAACCTTAAAAAAGATAACTTTGTTTTTGCTTTCGCTTTGTCTCCTAAAATATCTAAAGTTTCTGTCGGACTTAAAAATCCCATATTCCCCTCCTGTTCAACACAGTTTATTTTTTTGATATGTTCCGGCTCCATTTCTCTACATCTTCCGGTGTGTTTAAATTGGTGATGGCACTTATCTCCGCCTTACTTAAACAATAGGTGCCCACCTGAAGTTCGGAAAAAGCGCTTCGCAGTTTAAGTTCGCCTTCTTCAATCCGCTTCCTGAAAGCTGGAAGACAGGACTTATGGTAAAAAGCGAACAAAGGTTCCAGCTTTTCTCCATGGCTGCAAAGCAGAACCTGTTCCCGGCCCAGCTTTCCGTACATCCGGTCAATTAAGCCAAGGTTCATCAACGGCATATCGCAGGCCATAATAAAAGCATATTCCGTCTGAATCTGCTCTAAGGCAGTGCTGACTCCTCCTATGGGCCCCTTCTGGATATAGCGGTCCTCTAAAATGCCAAACTCTTCAAAACCTTCCACATCAGCAAATTTTGACTTTGTATCACTGACAAGAACCACCTGCTCAAACAGGCTCTTTAAACTTCTGGCCGTCTCCAGCAGCAGATAATGGTGCTCATCCATGAGAAACGCTTTATCAAAACCCATCCTTTTGCTTTTTCCTCCGCATAAAATTGCGGCTGTCACATTTTTAATTTTTTCATTTGCCTTTTCGAAAGAAATCACCCCCCGGTTTTTTTATTCGTATCATCCGCTTCTCCCGCGGACCCTAAAAAAACTTTTTAACTAAAAAATTTTTTGAAGTTAAAAAACTTTTTTAGCAACTGTTTTTATCTTATCACCATCTCTCTTATATGTCAATATAAATAAAAATGGTCAAATTACCCTCCCTGATTTTGTATGTAATAGACAATTTTTTAACATTTATCCTGTATTTGCACATTCATACCAGAAAACTATGCTTTTGTTTTTTTATAAAAACAAGTAAAAAAATACCGGATATATAGAGAATAAATCTGCTTATTCTCTGCATATCCGGTATACCTAATTTCTTAATAGCGTTATTCTTGATTGAGTTATTCCTCTGTTACAACCTTCTCAACTACTTCACCCTGCTTCTTATATATGGAGTTAGCATCCACACATTCCCTGACACAGGACAGAGGATAAATATTAGATTTTGGACCTACAACAGTTCCTGGATTTAATACAGCGCCGCAGCCGATTTCTGCAAAATCGCCAATGATGGCACCGAATTTCTTAAGTCCTGTTTCAATATCTCCGTCTTCTGCATGAACAGTAACCAGAGATTTGTCTGATTTTACGTTGGAAGCGATAGAAGATGCGCCCATGTGAGCCTTGAAGCCTAAAATGGAATCTCCCAGGTAGTTAAAGTGAGGAACCTGAGCACCGTCAAAAATAATGGCATTCTTTACCTCTGAGGAATTTCCAATCACTGCAAAATCTCCAATGATGGCGTTTCCTCTGATAAATGCACAGTGGCGGATCAGGACACCCTTGCCGATGATGACATTTTCACCCATACAAGCTGTAGGAGGAATGTTTACGGATTTGTGAATCCATACGGCTTTTCCCACATGAACATACTCATCCTTTGGAAGACGCTCTCCCAGAGAAACGATAAATTCGCTGATTTTGGGAAGAACCTCCCATGGGTAAGTAGTCTGTTCAAATAATAATTTAGCCAGAGTATGGTTTGTGTCAAACAAGTCCTGGTTTGTCATATCTTCTTTTTTCATGTTCACAATCTCCTATTTTTGTTTTTTATAATTAGCTGCCGCGGCATCAAATATACTGAAAAGATCGTAGTGATTATTCAGCCTTAACACGCCCGAGGTGCGTCCGGCAACAAAATTCTCAAGTTTCTGCATATATTCCTCCGGGGTTATGCTCCCCTCTGCCACATAGGTCAGGCCCTTTTCCCAGCTTGCCGTCAGCTCCGGGTTTAATAGCTGCCTGATGGAGGTATTGACCACATCAAAGATCATCTCTCCCAAAAGGGTGGGAATGATCACCTGAGTCTTGGTATTTAAGGAAAGGTACTTGATGTGGCACAGCTTTTTCAAAATCTCGGCTCTGGTGGCACTGGTTCCGATGCCGCTGCCCTTAATCTGGGCCCGCAGTTCCTCGTCCTCGATTAGCTGTCCCGCATTTTCCATGGCTAAGATCATGGAACCGGAGGTGTAACGCTTGGGAGGAGAGGTTTCTCCTTCCTTGATGGTCAGTTCTTTTATGGGAAGTTTCATTCCCTTTTTCAAAGAACCCAGCATGGCGACAAAGGCTGGATTATCCATGTTATTCTGGGAGGCTTCCTGAGTCTCTTCATCAGAAGCTGTTCCCTCACCTTTTTCTTCCTGCTTTTTCTTTACGCCCGATACGTCAGCCACCTTTAAATAGCCTTCTTCCAGCATCACCCGGAAATTGGCAAAAAAGTGTTCTTTGTCGGCTTCCAGCTCCAGAGCATACTTCTGGTAAACAGCCGGAGGATAAAAAATGCTTAAGAATCTCCTGGCTATGACCTCATACACCTTAGAAGAAAGACTGGATAAGCTTCTTAAGGCTCCCATACCCTGTCCTGTTGGGATGATGGCATAGTGATCCGTAATCTGCTTGTCATTGACATATCTGGTTTTTTCAATAGTTTTAAAAGAACCCTTTTCCAGCACCTCTGACACTGCCGGAGACAAAGGCTCAAAGCCCTTAAGTCCGCCTATGTTCTTATGGATCTCCTTTGCCACTGCTGTGGAAAGAACCCTGGCGTCCGTTCTGGGATAGGTGACCAGCTTTTTTTCATAAAGCTCCTGGACCACCTTTAATGTTTCGTCAGGACTGATCTTAAACATCTTAGAGCAGTCGTTTTGAAGCTCTGCCAGATTGTAAAGAAGAGGAGGATTTTTCGTCTCCTTTTTCTTTTCTATAGAAGCTACGGCTGCCTCCATAGGATCCATCTCCGAAAGAACCCTGACAAGTTCTTCCGCATGTTTTCTCTCCTTGAACCCATTTTCCTTATAGAGGAAGGGGGATTCAAAGTACCTGGAGCCGGGAGCGCTTTTCCACTCCCCGTCAAAGTCCATGTCCTGAGAGGTAAATGTGCCGATGACCCGGTAAAAGGGAGTTTTTACAAATTCCCGGATCTCCCGCTCTCTGCGCACCACCATTCCCATGACACAGGTCATGACACGGCCCACGGATATGACCGTATTTTTTCCGCTTTTTAAATAATTGGAAATATGCTGCCCATACCTTAGTGTGAGCAGGCGGGAAAAATTAATTCCCATTAAATAATCTTCCTTGGCCCTTAAGTAAGCTGATGCGGAAAGATTGTCGTATTCCGATGCATCCTTGGCTTCACGGATTCCTCTTAATATCTCTTCTTCTGTCTGGGAATCAATCCATACCCGTTTCTGGAGCTTCCCTTTCACTCCTGCCATTTGAGCCACCAGACGGTATATGTATTCTCCTTCCCGTCCTGAGTCCGTACATATGTAAATAGTGTCCACATCAGGCCGGTTTAAAAGACCGCTTACAATCCGAAACTGCTTCTCCACGCCGGGAATTACTTCGTATTTGAATTCCTTAGGGAGAAAAGGAAGGGTGGAAAGGCTCCACCGTTTGTATTTCGGGTCATAGCTTTCCGGGTAGCTCATGGTGACCAGATGGCCGACGCACCAGGTTATGACAGCCTCATCCGATTCTATGTATCCATCTTTGCGCCTTCCGCCTGCCTTTAAGGCATTGGCAAACTCCTGGGCCACGCTCGGTTTTTCTGCAATGTATAACGATTTAGACATATATCACCCTGCTGCTTTTTTTTGATAGTAACTCTTCTATTATATCATTAAAACCCATGAATAGCAAATTTTTACGACAAAGCCTATTATAACATTGAAAAAATAGATTATCAATGGTACAATAACAAACAATTTCTTTATGATTTTATTACATTTATGAAAAGGAGTTTTTGATTGATGTCAGTACAAACAGTAAAAGAATACTTAAAAGAATTTGATAAAGACGGCCTTGTAAGGGAATTTCCCGTGTCCAGCGCAACTGTGGAGCTGGCTGCACAGGCCCTTGATGTGGAGCCTGCCCGCATTGCAAAAACCATGTCCTTTCATGGAAATGAAACAAACGGCTGCATTCTGGTGGTAACGGCAGGGGATACAAAGATCGATAACGGAAAGTTTAAAAAGCAGTTCGGCTTCAAAGCCAAAATGCTGGGAGCAAGTGAGGTGTCCATGCTCACCGGACACGAAATCGGCGGTGTGTGCCCATTTGCAAATCCGGAGCACGTCACCACCTTTTTAGACGTTTCCTTAAAGCGCTTTGACACTGTATTTCCTGCTGCCGGAAGCTCCAACTCAGCCATTGAGGTGACCTGTGACGAACTTACAAGGCTTTCTAAGGCAGCAGAATGGATCGATGTCTGCAAAACTCCTGAGCTTTTATAAGGAGCCTTTTTTTCTGTATTCCGACAAAATGACGGAGGCAAACATCAGCACACATCCTCCAATGAGCCTGGGGGTTATCTCTTCCCCTAAAAAGGCAACGGAAAAGATCAGGCCGAACACCGCTTCAAAGGACAGTATAATGGAAGATGTATTGGGACTTAAATGCTTCTGGCCCATGTTCTGAAATAAAAAGCAGAGCATGGTGCTGAAAATGCCCAGATATAGAATTCCCGTCAGCATGGAACCGTGAATCACTCCGAAATCCAGGGTTCCTTCTAAAAGCGGAGCCACCAGCCAGCTTAAAGCAGCCGCTGTCACCATCTGAAGGACTGTTAGGCCGACAGGATCATGGTCTGCGGTATAGCGGTCAATGAAAACGATATGAATGGCATAGAAGAAGCCGCATATAAAGGTTAAAAAATCACCGATATTGACAGATAAATCCCCTTCCAAAGATAAGAGCGCAAGCCCTATGACCGCGATGACACCCGCTGCCACGTGATTTTTGGAGGGGCTTTTTTTATTGAAAAACCAATGAAGAAAGGGCACCAGAATTACGTACAAGGTGGTGATGAAGGCATTTTTACTGGCTGTTGTATACTTTAAGCCATAGGTCTGGAAAAAGTAGCTGATAAATAAAAATACTCCCAGAAGCCCTCCCCTCAATAAATCCGGCGTTTTAAGAGCCATGACCCGCTTCCAGAATATGATCACCAGCCCAACAGAGGCGATGGTAAAACGCAGGGCCAGTACATAGGTGGGGGGAATGACCCCTATGGAATTTTTCATTACAACAAAAGCGCTGCCCCATATAACAGTGGTTACAATCAGTCCGAGGACGGACAAGGCTTTTACGCCTTTTTCAGCCGTTTGAATCATATGTACACTTACGATGTCCTTTCCTATTTCTTGCCCAAGATTTCTGGGCATCATGGTATGCCCGCAGGGCGCTTCATATATATTGCCCATGTTTTCTGGGCATCATGGTATGCCCGCAGGGCGCTTCTTATATATTGCCCGCAGGGCGCTTCCTATTTCTTTACAGAAGTTCAGGAACGCAGCAGAGCCGCGTTCCTGTAAATTATACTTTAGAAAACTTGTAGATCGTGGTTGTCTGATACTCTTCTCCTGCCTTTAAGAAGGGGCATGGAAATTCCGGCTTGTTGACAGCATCGGGAAAATTCTGAGTCTCAAAGCAATAGCTGCCCCGCTTTTCATATAGGGTTTTTCCCTTGCCCACGATTCCTGGCTTCATGGCATTAGCGGTGTAAAACTGAATTCCCGGCAGGTCTGTATAAACCTCCATCCGGATTCCCGTCTTGTCTGATTCCGCAGCAGCAGACAGAGCTAATTCTCCCGGTTCGTGATTGAGAACCCAGTTGTGGTCATATCCCGCTCCAATGCTCAGATCCTCATAATCCTGGTCAATATCCCGCTCTATAGTCTTCATAACCGTAAAGTCCATGGGAGTTCCCTTAACCGGAACAAATTCTCCTGTTGGAACCAGGCCTTCGTCTGTTCTGGTAAAAGTATCTGCATCAATCCACACCCTCTGCTTCATGGCCCAGCCCCCATCCTGTCCGTCTAAGTTAAAATAGCTGTGGTTGGTGAAGTTAGCCACGGTATCGGCATCACAAACCATGTGATATGAAATCACAAGACTGTCATCGGGAGTCAGGGTATAGGTGATGGTGATGTCCGCATTTCCCGGATATCCCTGATCCTTATCAGGAGAAGCAAGGGAAAAGCTGACTCTGACTCCTAAATCGGTTTCCTCTGCCTGACCTTCCCAAAGGCGTCTGTGGTAAAGGTCGGGAGCACTATGTAAATTGCTGGAGCCATTATTGGCTTCCAGCTTGTACTCTTTTCCGTTTAAGCTAAATGCCGCGCCTCCGATGCGGTTGGAATTGCGTCCGATAGGAGCTCCAAAATGAGGGGGGTTGATCAGGTATTCTTCTGCACTGTCAAACCCCAGGACAACATCAGTCCCTTTTCCGTCTCTATCCGGCACATTCATCGTAACCCATACTGCGCCTAAATCGGTAAAAGAGGCTGACGCTCCGTTTTCATTGCTCAGTGTATACAGGCAAATCTCTTTTCCGTCCGGCATGTTTCCCCAATGCTCTTTCTTATATGCCATGTTTGCTTCCTCCATTTTATTTTTTTCATGAAAGGACTGTTACAAAATGTCATTTTGCAACAGCCCCCTGAATTTCATTATGCTTTTGCTTTGATATAGCCCTTGGCAGTTAAAAGCTCTGCGGAAAGCACTGCTCCGCCGGCTGCGCCCCGGACTGTGTTATGGGATAAGCCTACGAATTTATAATCATAAACACTGTCTTCCCTGATACGGCCTACAGAAATACCCATTCCCTTTTCATAATCCACATCAAGGGTGATCTGGGGGCGGTTATCCTCTTCTAAGTACTGCATAAACTGCTTAGGAGCGCTTGGAAGATCTAATTCCTGAGCAAGCCCCTTAAAGTTCACGATGCGGTCAATCAGCTCCTCTTTGGTTGGCTTTTTGCGGAACTTTACAAAAACTGCTGCTGTATGGCCATTTAATACCGGAACCCTGAGACACTGGCAAGTGATAACAGGACTGCTGGCCTTTACAATTTCTCCGTTTTCAACCTTTCCCCAAAGGCGAAGAGGCTCCTGCTCGCTCTTTTCCTCTTCTCCTCCAATATAAGGGATTAAGTTTTCTACCATCTCAGGCCAATCCTGAAAGTTCTTTCCTGCTCCTGAGATAGCCTGGTAAGTGGTAGCCACCACTTCATAGGGTTCAAATTCCCTCCATGCAGTCAGGACAGGTGCATAGCTTTGGATGGAACAGTTAGGCTTTACCGCAATAAATCCCTGTTCCGTACCCAGACGCTTCCTTTGGTCCTTGATCACTTCATAATGCTCCGGATTGATCTCCGGGATTACCATAGGAACGTCAGGAGTCCATCTATGGGCGCTGTTATTGGATACCACCGGAGTCTCTGTTTTTGCATAAGCTTCTTCGATGGCTTTGATCTCTTCCTTTGTCATGTCCACGGCGCTGAATACAAAATCAACACTGGCTGCAACGGCTTCCACTTCATTGACATTCATCACAGTCAGTTTCTTTACTGAATCAGGCATTGGAGTGGTCATTTTCCAGCGGTCTCCTACTGCTTCTTCATATGTCTTTCCTGCGGAACGGGGGCTGGCTGCCACAGTTACCACTTCGTACCATGGATGATTCTCCAGCAAAGAGATAAATCTCTGCCCTACCATGCCGGTTGCTCCTAAAATACCGACTCTCAATTTCTTTTCCATATTTTTCTCCTCGCTTTTTCATTTTGTAATACGAATCGTTCAGCTAAATTCTTAACTATCCTATAACAAAGTGAAAGAAAAATCAATATTTATTCGCCATAAAAATACATTTGTACGCGTATCAAAGACATTCATTAAAATCTGTACTGCCCTAAAGCACTAAAGGCGCACTTTGCTGCCTTTTCCATCCCGTTTTCCGATTTTCAACCGGTTTAAGTGGACGTCCTTTTCCTTATAACGGATAACCGGGTCTTCTCCCAGAAGGTATACTTCTTCCAGTTCTTCTCCCTGGGATAGCTTGATGCCTCTCACACCTCTGGCATTCTTTTTCATCTCAGAGATTTCTTCTGTTAAAAACCTAAGGAAAATTCCCGACGTTGTCTGAAGCACCACATCAGTCTGCACCTCCAGGGCCTGAATGGAGAGGAGGAGGTCGCCGTCCTGAAGCTTGGTGGCTGCCACTGTTCTGTTGTTAGTTTCAAATTCCTCTCCGGGAACCACCTTGACCAAAGCCTGCCTTGTGGCAAATAAGAACTTCCGTCCCTTTAATCGTGATCCATGACATAAGTATATGATCTCTTCCTTTGTTCCGTCAAACTTACTCAGATTGTCAATGGGCGTTCCCTTGTCCCTGAGCTTTCCTGCCGGAATGTCCAGAATCTTCACCTGATGGAGATTTCCCGTGTTGGTGAAAATACATATTTTATCTGTATTTAAACAGTTTACCACATAAGGATGCTCTGTTTCAATGGTATCTTTATTCCTGTCATAAGAAGCTTTATCAAGAACCTTGCAGTAGCCGAAACGGTCCATGACAAAGGTGACTTCCGACACGGCAACAGCGGTTTCATCGTAAACGGCTTCCTTTCCGTCCTCAATGAGAGTTCTTCTCGGTGTGCCGTATTCCTCTTTGATATGAGCCAGGTCTTTTTTTATCACTTCATCCATATTTTTACGGCTGGAGAGAATCTTTTCGTATTCTGCAATCTTTGCCAAAGTCTCCTTATATTCCTTTTCCAACTGGAGAATTTCCAGACCAATCAGCTTATAAAGGCGCATTTCCAAAATGGCAGTGGCCTGCTTCTCTGTAAAATGCAGGGCCTGGGCATCTTTTTCAAAGCCCTTGACCCGAAAATTAATATTGGAAATATCTCCGGTCATCAGGCAGTTTTTGGCGTCCTTTAAGTTTTTGGAACCTCTTAAGACCGCAATGATTAAGTCAATGACATCACAGGCTTTTATTAAGCCTTCCTTGATCTCTTTCTTTTCCAGCTCTTTTTCCAAAAGAGTCTGGTACTTTCTGGTGGCATTTTTATACTGGAAATCCAGATAGTTTTTTAAGATTCCTCTTAAATTCAAGGTCTCCGGGCGGCCGTCTGCAATAGCCAGCATATTGACCCCGTAAGTGTCCTCCAGCTTTGTCTTCTTATATAGAATGTTGCGGATTCGTTCCACATCTGCATCCTTGCGCAGCTCTAAAACAATACGGATTCCGTCTTTATTAGACTGGTTGGAAATGTCCACCACATCGGTCAGCTTTTTACTTTCCACCAGGTCAGCCACATCCACCAGGAATTTATTGATTCCCGCACCTACCATGGTATAAGGAATTTCTGTGATCACCAGCTTATCCTTATCCGCCTTCCGCTTTCCAAGCTCCACTTCCATCTTTCCACGGAGTTTGATCTTTCCTGTACCGGTTTCGTAAATGGCGGGCAGGTCGCTTTTATTGGCTATGATGCCTCCAGTGGGAAAATCCGGTCCGGGCAGATATTCCATCAATTCCGGAATAGAAATTTCAGGATTGTCAATGTAGGCAAAGACCGCATCAATGACCTCTCCCAGGTTATGAGCCGGAATGCTGGTGCTCATACCCACTGCAATTCCCTCTGCTCCGTTGATCAGAAGGTTGGGAACCCGCACCGGAAGAACCTCCGGCTCTTTTTCCGTTTCATCATAGTTGGGGACAAAGTCCACAGTCTTATCTAAATCCTTTAAATAAACTTCCTCAGCAAACTTTTCCAGCCTGGCCTCCGTATAACGCATGGCCGCCGCCCCGTCTCCTTCAATGGAACCGAAGTTTCCGTGACCGTTAACAAGAGGCATTCCCTTTTTAAATACCTGGGACATGACCACCAAGGTCTCGTAAATAGAACTGTCTCCATGGGGGTGATACTTACCCATGGTATCGCCTACAATACGGGCTGATTTCCTGTGAGGCTTGTCGTGGTTCAAGCGAAGCTCGCTCATATCGTATAAGACACGCCGCTGTACCGGCTTTAGACCGTCTCTGGCATCCGGGATGGCTCTGGCAGTGATTACGCTCATGGAATAATTCATGTAGCTCCTCTGCATTTCCTCGGAATATTCTGTTTTAATGATTTTTTCTGCCATGTTATCCTCTCTTCTTTCCTATGCGTCGATCTCCGCTTCTTCCGCGTGTTCGTAAATAAACTGACGTCTGGGAAGCACGTCGCTGCCCATGAGCATTTCCGTTATTTCAGAAGCCATGCGGGCATCCTCGATTTCCACCTGCTTTAAAACTCTCCGCTCCGGATCAAGGGTGGTTTCCCAAAGCTGTTCTGCGTCCATTTCACCAAGACCCTTATAGCGCTGAAGGGTGAATTCCCCTGTATGGGTCTTTTTGTACCGTTCCAAATCTTTTTCGTCATAGAGGTACTGCTCCTGTCCCCGTTTGGGAATAACCTTAAATAAGGGGGGCATGGCAATGAATACATGGCCGTTGTAAATCAGCTCCGGCATAAAACGGTATAAAAATGTGAGAAGAAGGGTGTCAATATGGCTTCCGTCCACATCGGCATCGGTCATGAGGATGATCTTATGATACCGCAGCTTGGTGATGTCAAAATCATTGCCATAGCCTTCGGAAAATCCGCAGCCAAAGGTGTTGATCATGGTCTTGATCTCCGCATTGGCTAATACCTTGTCCATAGAAGCCTTTTCCACGTTTAAGATCTTTCCTCTGATGGGAAGGATGGCCTGATATCTCCGGTTCCGGGCTGTTTTGGCGGAGCCGCCTGCCGAATCTCCCTCTACAATGAAAATTTCGCATTTTTCCGCTTCCCGGCTTTCACAGTTTGCCAGCTTTCCGTTGCTGTCAAAGGAAAATCTGGATTTGGAAAGCATGTTGGTTTTGGCCTTTTCCTCCGCTTTACGGATCTTTGCAGATTTTTCCGCGCATCCGATGACTGACTTTAGCACTTCCAGGTTGCGGTCAAAGTAGCGCTGCAGCTCATCTCCGGTTACTGCAAACACTGCTTTCGTGGCATCGGCGCTGGCCAGCTTTGTCTTGGTCTGACCTTCAAAGATGGGATCAGGGTGCTTCACTGCCACCACGGCTGTCAGGCCGCTTCTGGTGTCAGCTCCTGTGAAGTTGGTATCCTTTTCTTTTAAAATACCCAGCTCTCTTGCATAGGTATTGATCATCTGGGTGAAGCGGGTCTTAAACCCGGCTAAGTGGGTTCCGCCCTCCTGGGTGAAAATATTGTTGCAAAAGCCCAGGATGTTCTCTTCAAAAGTATCCACAAACTGAAAGGCGATCTCTGCCTCCACCTTATCTACGGTTCCCTTAAAATAAATAGGATCATGGACCCCTTCTTTTCCGGAGTTTAATTCCTTTACATAGGCGATAATTCCGTCAGGCTCGTGATAAATGACGGTCTCTTCTTCTCCCTGTCTGTTATTTTTATAGGTAATATGGAGATTGGGATTTAAATATGCCGTTTCATGAAGGCGGCTTTTCAGCCACTCTGCTTTAAAACGGGTTCTTTCAAAAATCTCTTCATCAGGAAGAAAGTTGATTTCTGTTCCCGTTTCTTTCGTTTTTCCTAACGTAGGAAGCAGGCCATCCACCAGTTCTACCGTTGGTATGCCCCGCTCATATGCGTCGTAATGAATCAGACCATTCTTATATACTTTGATTTTCATGTGGGCTGACAGAGCGTTTACTACTGAGGAGCCTACACCGTGAAGGCCGCCGCTGGTTTTATAGGCATCGTTGTCAAACTTGCCTCCAGCGTGAAGGGTGGATAAAACCACACGCTCTGCTGACACGCCTTTTTGATGCATTTCTACTGGAATTCCACGGCCTGAATCCTTTACTGTGCAGGACCCATCCGCTTCTAAAGTGACCCATATCTGATCACAGTAGCCGGCCAGATGCTCGTCCACCGCATTGTCCACGATTTCGTAAATCAAATGGTTCAGTCCCTTTGTTCCAACACTGCCTATATACATGCCCGGACGCTTTCTCACCGCCTCAAGGCCCTCCAAAACGGTAATACTGTCCGCATTATACTGTGTTTTTGCCATGATACTCCTCCACATCTGGTATTGTCATGCTCCATTATACAACGTATGTTCGGTTTTTGGCAAGTTGCTGGCCGGTTTTTTTACCAAATTTTGTGAAAAGCTATTGATTGTTTGCAAGTAGATGTGATATAATATGTTGCGTTATCAGTGATATTAAGCAGATATAGTTCATCGGTAGAATATCAGCTTCCCAAGCTGAGGAGGCGGGTTCGATTCCCGTTATCTGCTGTATTTATTTACGAGGAAAAAGAGGACTTCCGTCATAATTTGGATAGTCCTCTTTTTGAGTCTTGACACCACTTTTATTTTTTTACAATATTTTTTTATCTTTTTCATCTCCTCGGCTTTTGTATCCGAGACCCCATTCCGGTTGATAAAGCTATGACATAAAAATCAAAGTATACAGATCCTTTTGCATGCTTTAAGAATGCCTGTTGCTCCACTAATGACATTACCCTTATTAACAGCTTTATGAGAACATTTATATTTTCCTTGATAAGGAAAGAATAATTACGACAAGGCGGACCACCTACAACGCAATCTAATAACTATATATAATTTATCATCTATAGATACTTGAATAGTGATACCAGATATGCTATATTAGAATTACAAAAGGAACAACCGCCCCAATACAAGGGGTTGGCCTATAAGAAGATAGAAATCCCCCGATACCGACCAAGTATACAAGGGGGATTTTCTATTGCCCATTTCTGGGACTTTATAGAAAAACGCTACTTACAATTAACGAAAATAAAGGTAAGTAATGCGATTATGAACATACCAAAGGCCATAAGGTCCTTAAAGTCATATTTCATCCGCACCACCCCCCATCTATGTATGATGGAAGGTCAACACCCCTGCAGTGACACGATTGTTCCATGTCACTATGGTAACATATCCCATTTCATTGTGCAATTACTTATGCTGCATTTTCTCATAGTTCCGTAGTTCGCTGCCGCTTTTGGACCGCAATATCCATAATCTAAACAAATAGCAGTATCCATCTTGATCCCTGCAATCTGAAAGGATCAATTTTTATTTGGATTTGTACCTTTTTTGACTGGCTTTCATTTCTTTTGTCCCATACTTAAATCACATTCTATTATCATACTAAATAAGAGCCGGCAACCGCCAGCTCCTAAATCACTATATTATCCCGGAATAATCCATCACATAATTTCTTTGCAGAATCACCCGCAAAGCGCCGCCGGATCTGCCTGCAGCGGCTCCCCCTTCACAATATCCTGTACTCTCAGCTCCTTCAGCGGAAACGGCTTATAGTAATAATACCCCTGTATGCTGTCGCACTCAGAGCGTTCCAAAAGCCTGACATGCTCCTCTGTCTCGGCACCCTCGCAGACAACCGAAATCCCCAGCCCTTTAATCAAACCAATAAGCTGTAAAAAAGTGTGCGGTTCTTTTTCATCCGCATTCTTATCCAGAAAAGCACGGTCAAATTTGATTTCATCAAACGGAAGTGACTGGATTGCTTTTAAAGAAGAATACCCGTTTCCAAAATCATCCATTGACACCTTATATCCCAGCTCATGAATTCTGCGGATAAAGGTATGGGAATCGTCAATATCCTGAATATAAGCACTTTCCGTTAATTCGAATACAACCAGCTTGGAAGAAACAGGATACCTGCTGCCAAGCTCCTTCAGCCGGACAATAAACTGGTTTATTTCCAGAAGATGTACACGGGAAACATTGACGGATATGGGAACATTCTTTTCCCGGAAGCTTTCATTTTCATTCAGATAGGCAAACACCTTTTCATATACATAAAAATCCAGCTCCACAATATCACCGGTCTGCTCCAGAATCGGAATGAATTCGCCCGGATAGACAAAAGCCCCATCAGGCCTCTTCCAGCGCACTAACGCTTCCACTCCGCAGATTTTCTTATTCCCGCAGGAAACCTGAGGCTGGACATAGACTTCAAATTCATTTTGTTCCAGGGCATTTTGGAAGGAATGAATAATGTCAGAACGCTTCTTTGCTGCCTGTCCCAGCGCTTCGCAGTATACGGCTATATCCTGGTGGGAAGCCTTGGCAGATTTATGGGCATAATGGGCATTGTTAATCATTGTTTCCACTGTCTCACAGTGATCTGAAATAAAATAAATCCCGCTTTTTACAATAAACCGGGCACCTTTGTAAGTTTCATTTGCAAGGCGGGAAAATCGTTTGTTCCAGCCTTGGATCATTTCCATCCCCTCGGCCTTAGACATCCCTGAGATATCCGCAAGATATGTAAAATTGTCAGAATACAGGCGGTGGGCACAAAGACAAAAAGTCTGACTGTTCAATTCTGCTGCCAAACGTTTTAAAATATTATCCCCTTCCCTGCGTCCGTATATATCATTGACGTATCCGAAATTATTGATATCCAGGCATACGATTGCCAGACGGGCGTCACTGCCGGAAAACTGTAAAACCTTTCTGACAATGCTCATAAATGCCTTGTAGCCATACAGCTCTGTCAGCTCGTCACGGTCAAACAATACGTTTTTCTTCATATCAAGTATCTTACTAATTTGTCCGGTCTCAGCCGTATCAAGGGCCTTGATCATCTTTTTGTTTTCATACATCTTTTTATCCGCTTCCTTCAGCAGATCATCCATCAGGTAGTAGTGCTCCCTTGTGCTGATCGCATAGCCGCTGGCATAGCTGAGCCGTATGGATTTTCCATTATTAAAGCGGTCTGTCAGTTCACGAATCTGGTCAAGATAGGATTCCATCAGCCCTTCGTCACAGTTTTCAATAATGGTGACAAATTCATCTCCTCCAAAACGGCCGAGAAAATATTTCTCATCAGAAGCCTGACGCAGAATGTGAACGAAATTCTGAATCAGCTTATCACCTTCCTCATGTCCGTAAAAGTCGTTTACCTTTTTTAGGTTATTCAAATCAAACAGAGCAAATCCGATCATTAAGGTACTGTCACTGCAGTCCAGCATTTTCATCCGCTCAAGGCAGGCATGTTTGTTCATAATACCTGTAATATCGGTATATGCCTTCCGTTTCAAACCCCTGTTGACTTCTTCTTTGGAAAACAGCAGGGAAACTGCCATAATGGAAAGAAGAATGGAAACGCCGTAGATAAACCGGATTCGGGAATAGGACATACCGGAATTTATTGCCAGATTCCTGTCTGTCAGTCCATATATCTGTATCACAAGAATCAGCGCAATAACCGCTGCACACGAATAAAGCAAAAAAGTGGTGTATCTGTTTTTCATATTACCTCCTGCCGGATAATAATTCGCTTTGCCATATCCTCGCTGATTCCGATTCTTGACCCCTTGATGCTGATGAGAAAGTAATTATTGAATTTGGACACAAGCACAAGTTTTGTTCCTGTAATAAATCCCAAAGACTCCATGCGGTGCCGGAGCTTTTCATTTCCCGCCAGGCGGATAATCGTATAAGGTACCCCTAAATCAGCTAAAAACAAAGGCATATTATCCCTCCATTAAGCCAATAGTTAGCTTTAGCTAACTAGCGTTATTATGATACCATATAATTCCAGATAATACAAGCGAAAAACCGGGCCTTTATGCAGACTGATTCTCAACAAGACTTCCATAAATAAGTTTTTTATTGTATATTTTAACAGTATATCTGTGTTAAAATATGGTATAAAATGAAATAGAACAGATAAGGACAGCAAATGCAGTTCTTATAAACTTAAAGTCAGGAGAAACTATATTTTATGAGCATACAAAATCAGATATATTATTAATGCCTTCGCATGCCTCCGACATAAGTACGGCATGGAATAAGATAACGGAAAGGAGTATTTCATGAGAAAATTATTGATTGTATTATTAAGCATCTATATGATATACAGCAATGTCACCATGCTTTTAGGTGTCCCTGTAGCTTTATGGAAACTTGAGCAATATCTTCTTGTATTGATAACCATAGCTTTTGCTGCATTGGGTGTCAGATTTTCAATACTATATTATAAGACAGATTTTAAAAAGACCGGCAAAAATTCCAAGGAAAAGGATTGACTCCTGCGTTATATCCTTTAAAAAAGGCTTTGACAAAATAAAAATACCGGATATGGAGGAGAATCCAGTTTTAATCCTTCCATATCCGGCATTTTTATTCTATTTTACTCTTATCAGACCTTACACGCTCCAGCCCAGGCTTTCCTGCTGAATGGTAAACAGCCTGTGATATAATCCCTTCTGCTCAAGAAGCTGATCATGGGTGCCCTGCTCCA
The DNA here is from genome assembly GCF_036758025.1 of Lacrimispora sp. Lineage (GTDB taxonomy): Bacteria > Bacillota > Clostridia > Lachnospirales > Lachnospiraceae > Lacrimispora. The sequence continues at coordinate 25,489 of NZ_DAIOXM010000005.1, forward strand.
CAATCCGGCCCTTATCCAGCACAATGATTTTATCGGCTTCAGTGACCGTCCGCAGGCGGTGGGCGATTACAAGAACCGTCTTATTTTCAATCAATGCACCGATGGCCTGTTGAATCAGCGCTTCATTTTCCGGATCAAGGGAGGCGGTGGCCTCATCCAATAGCACAATGGGGGCATCCTTTAACAATGCTCTGGCAATGGACAGCCTCTGACGCTCTCCTCCCGATAAGGTGGAGCCGTTTTCTCCCAGCATGGTCTGGTATCCATTGGGCAGCTTATTAATAAATTCTTCACAGCAGGCAGCCTTTGCAGCAGCATATATCTGGGCCTCAGTGGCATTTTCATTGCCAATGGCAATGTTGTTGTAAACCGTATCGTGAAACAGAGTCACATCCTGGAACACAAAGGATATATAGCTCATAAGGTGCTCCGGATCAAGGGTCTTGATATCCACTCCTCCAATGGTAATCCGTCCACCGTTCACATCCCAGAACCGGCCAATCAGGCGGGAAACTGTACTCTTTCCGCTTCCGGAGGGGCCTACCAATGCTGTAATGCCCCCAGCCGGAATGTCCACGGTCATGTCTTGAATTGTTTCTTCTCCCTGATTGTAATGGAAGTCCACCCGGTCAAGGGCGATCTCATAAGAAGAAATCTCCTCATCCGTCCGGCCTTCCATGGTCTGGGTTTCAAAAAGCCTGCGCATGCGGTTCAGAGCAATCTGGTGGTATAAAAGCTCCGGCAAAAGCACCAGCTCTGTCAAAATAGGTCCGTAAATGCGGGTTACAATGAGCAGAAACATCAGCATAGTTACAATCTCAAGTCTGCCGCTGCCAATCAGAACAGCCCCCACCAGAACGGTCAGACCTACTCCGGCCTGCAGTACCACCTGGGCCCCCGTCACAAATACCCCGGTGCCGAACTCAAACTGAATGGCTAAATTGCGCATAGTACGCAGGGCATTTTCCAGCATTTCAAACTTTTCTCCGTCTAAATTGCAGGCTTTGATCACCTTAATTCCTTCAATGTACTCCTGCACCTGACCGGAGGCCTCCAGCTTGGCATCGGCATGCTTCTGTCCCAGTTTTTTCTGGATTTTACGGCTTCCCAGCACAATGAACAGAGATATGGGAAGGGTGATAAAGGCAGCCAGGGCCATGCGCCAGTCAAAAAATGCCAGTAATGCACATATGACTGTGACAGAAATGCCGTTAGCCGTCAACTGGGGGATGACATGGCTTAACACATGCTCCTGAATAGCCACATCTCCCATAATATTGGTAGTCAGTTCCGTTAAATCCTTGGAATTGAACACGCTCATAGGCAGCCTGCGGATATGTTCAGCCAAGGCAATACGGGATTTTTCACTCTCTTTGTAGGAAACCACATAGGTTTTCCGGTAGTCGTTCTTGCTGCACAAAAATACAGCGCCTGCGCCAAGGATGCCGCAGCCAAAAAGAAGCCACATTTTCTGCCAGGAAACCTGCCCTCCGCTTAAGGGCTTTAACAGTTCAAGAATCATCTGGACCATAATGCCGAAGGGAATCATCATGGAAAAGTTTGTCAGAGTGCAGGCGGCGATGGCCGCTTTTAAATCCCGGTATCCCTTATCAGTCAGCATCAGGGCTGTCTGCAGCCGGGGCTGTTTAGTCTGTTCATGCATGAAATTCCACTCTCCCTTCCCGTTTGATCTGCCAGCTGGCAGTTTCATTGTAAGTACTCCACATGGCACTGTAACGCCCTCCCCGGCTGACTAAATCATCGTGGTTGCCTTCTTCTGCAACATGTCCGTTTTCAATCACGACGATCTTATCAGCGCTGCGGATGGTAGAAAGACGGTGGGCAATGATGATCACTGTTTTTCCTTCCATCAGGGTTTCAAATGCCTTTTGTATCAAATGTTCATTTTCCGGGTCGGCAAAGGCTGTCGCCTCATCAAGCACTACCACCGGCGCATCCTTTATAATAGCACGGGCAATGGCAATACGCTGTTTTTCCCCGCCGCTTAAATGCACGCCCTTTGTTCCGATTACCGTGTCGTAGCCCCTTGGCAGCTTCATAATAAAATCATGGCACCGGGCCGCCTTGGCAGCGGCAATAACCTGCTCCTCTGTGGCTTCTCCATTTCCCATACGGATATTGTCCCTGACACTCTGCTTAAATAAAAATACATCCTGAAAAACAAAGCTGACCTTTTCCATCAGGCTTGGGGAGGGAATATCCCGCAAATCCACATCGCCCAGCAAAATAGCTCCCTTTGCCACATCAAAAAATCTGGGAATCAGATGGGCAATGGTACTCTTTCCTCCGCCTGATGGGCCTACAATGGCAGTGACCTGACCTTGTTTTGCTGTAAAGGAAATACCGCTGAGTGCCTCTGTCTCTCCCTTATCATAAGAAAAAGTTACATCCTTAAATTCTATACCATGGCCCTTCGGCATTTTGGGCGACTGGGGCTGGGCCAGCTCCTCCTCTGAGAGAATGCGGTCCATTGCCGCCACACCGCCTAAAATCTGCATGCTGTTGGAGTTGACATACATCACCTTCATCAAAGTCGATGCAATGGAGGGGACAAAAATCAGGTAGAAAATCAAAGTAGCTGCAAACTTCGGATAATCTGTCGTTCTCATACCCACAAAAATTCCCACCGGTATGATAAAGAGGTAAATATTGTTGATCAGGGTGGAAAATGAAGTAAAAGTATTTTCCCAGCTAAAGGTATAGGGAAGAACCATGTCCGTGTAGGCCTTAATGGTGTCGTGAAGACGCCGGAAGGAATAGACTGTCTGCCCAAAGGCCTTAACCACGGAAATACCCCTTATGTATTCCACCGAGGCATTGTTCATATCCTCCAGGGCAGTCTGGTACTGTGCCATCTTTGCCTGAGCCCCCTCGTTGCCGTACATGGACATTTGCAGGATAAAGGCGATCACAACCCCTAAAAGAGCTCCAAGCCCAAAGCGCCAGTCAACTGCCAGCAAAATTACAATCATGACCACAGGAGCCACAAAGGCAGCCGCCATATCCGGCAGCTGGTGGGCAATGAACCCTTCGACTTTCTCGATGTTCTCATCCATAATCTTACGCAGCTTTCCGCTTCCGATCACCACATGAAGGCCTAAAGGCACCTTTGCCAGATGAGAGGCGAAATTCACCTTCAGTTCGTACAGGGTGCCAAATGCCGCCAGATGGGAGCACACCAAAGCTCCGAAATAGAGCAGAATGTTAAGGGCCACCCCGCCAAAAGCCAGCCAGCCGTACCGGATCATTGTTCCGGTATCCAGCCCGCTTTCATCAGGCCACACACTTAAAACCTCACGGATTACCAGATAAATGGCAATATGAGGGATAAAGCTGGCAACAGAAGCCAGAGAAGATAACACCACTGCTCCGGTTACCAACGGCTTTTTCGTGGCAGCAAGCTCCAGAAGCCGGGCCATACCGGTCTTATAAGGCTTTGCTGAAGAAGATTTTTCAGTATCCATATTTTCCTCCTTTTAGTTAGTTTTCGCTAACCAATATTTATTATAAAAAGGACTTTCGTCCTTTTTATTTCATGAAAAATCTATTTTGCGCCGAACAAATGAATCCATCCGGCCCGGTAAAAGTCAGCAATATGATTCACATACTGCTTCGCCTCTTCTTTTTCCATCCTATGGGCAACCGTTTCAAAAATGGCAGAAAAAAATCCGCGGGATAAGATATGCACCAGGGTTGGGGAAAAGGGCTCCACCGAATATCCATTCTGGCGCAGGATTTCGGCATACTTTAACGTAGATTCATCTTCCTTTTCCACCAGAAATTCGATGTAATCCTCATAGGCTGACCCTGCAGAACAACAGATCAGCAGGCGGAACGAATCGAAATTCTCATAAATATAGTCCATCATACCGTTTAAGGCATTGGTGGAGGTCTCAAAGGTGAGATCAATGGGGGTATATTCGTATCTGTCATGGACATATAAAAACTGTCTGGTAAATTCAGCGGCAGCAGGTTCTACCAGAGCCGTAAACAATGCATTCTTATCAGAATAATACCCATAAATAGCGCCGGTGGTCACTCCGGCCTTTGCGGCAATGTTGCGCAGAGAAGCTTCTGCAAATCCCTTTGTCAAAAATTCTTCTTTGCCTGCCGACAGGATGCGTTCCTGTGTACTGATTTCATCCGCTGGCATAAGCCCTCCTTTGTAACACCGTAATATAACACTGTTATAATACTCTCGGTTTTTAGATTTGTCAAGCCGAAAACAATCCTTTTGCCAAAAATTTAATACGTCACGCGAAATGCTTTTTCCTCTTTAACAGGAATATCCACTGAGCATATATCCTCAATAACAATAGGGCGCTCCTGTCTTAAATACCCCAACAGCTGCCTGATTCCCTCCTCAGTTCCCTGTACCTCCATCTCGACTCTGCCGTCATCCAGATTTTTCACCCAGCCCGTCAGACCAAGTCCAACGGCAAAATGCTGGGTCCTAAAGCGGAATCCCACGCCCTGAACACGACCGCTCACATAAATGTGTCTTCGTATTTTTTCCCATTTTTCCATGTACTTCACCTCTGTTGTTTTTTTTCCATGAAAGGGTTGATTTTTCGCCCTCTAACTGTTATAATATCAAAGGTTTGGCTGCTATGTCAATTTCTGGATTATCTTCTTAGTGCACCTCATTTGCACTACGTGGAATTGGAATAATAACCTTCCTTATATTTGCTACTGTGGCTCAGGTGGTAGAGCAGCTGATTCGTAATCAGCAGGTCAGGGGTTCGAGTCCCCTCAGTAGCTTTAAGAATATTACTGAAAAAGTCGATTGCTTTTGCGATCGACTCTTTTTATTTTATATGCTAAAATAATTTTATATCAGGTAACAAAAATGGATAGGAATTTGTAACGAAAACCGTTTATATATCTCAGGAGTATAAAAATGTTTAAAAAAATGATTGACCGTAAATATTCTGGCTTAGAAGACAGGCTTAAGATAGATTGCGAGAAATGCAGCGGGCTATGTTGTGTTGCTCTATATTGTATGAAAACAGATGGATTTCCCGCAAATAAGGAGGCAGGTGTACCCTGTCAATATTTAAGGACTAACTTTCGTTGTGATATACATGCAAAGTTAGGAAGCAAAAATATGCGGGGCTGTTTAGCTTATGACTGTTTTGGAGCAGGGCAAAAAGTAACACAAAATTGCTTTCCCAAGGTTGATTGGAAAAGCAGTCCCAATCTTGCAAATGGAATTTTTCTGGTATTCCAAATTGTTTTTCAGCTTCATCAAATGGAATGGTATTTACTGGAGGCATTATCTTTGACCCCTGATGAGCATCTTAAAACTGACATTGAATCTCTTATTTCTGAAAATGAACGGATGACCAGTTTGCCCTCAGATGAGATTTTACATCTGAATATTGAAGATTACAGATCGGATGTAAATAGAATATTGAAGCAGCTAAGCGAAATGATTACAGTAAGCTCTGATAAAAAAAATAGAAAAGATTATTTTGGACATAACTTTAAACATGCAAATCTTGACCGAAAAGATTTTAGTATGGCGTTGTTAATTGCGGCAAATTTTGAGGGTTGCAGTTTACATGGCGCAAACTTTTTAGGCGCTGATATGCGTGATACCAATATTAAGAATACTGACTTAAGTTCCAGCGTTTTTTTGACACAAATGCAAATCAACTCTGCAAAAGGAAATGCAAATACAAAACTTCCATATAGAATCTCCCGGCCGATCTCATGGCAGGAAAAATGAATATAATACTTCAACATAAAAACATCTTTTTTACACTGTCTTTTCTTTGTATGGTAAAAGGCAGTATCACTGAGCAGTTCCTAATGCGGCAAGACGCTCTGGAACCGTATTGCAGTCTTTCAATCGCCTTGTAATAAAAATCAAATTGCAAGGTGGTACGGCTATGGAATACAAAATAGCAGAAAAAGAAGTGCCAAGCGCTTTGTTTAAGATGAAAAGGAGCTTACTCATGAAAAAAAGAAATTCTGTACTTATGGTTCTTTTGATGATCACATTTGTTTGCACCAGTTGTACCTCGTCGACTGGTGATCCCGGAGAGCCCGTTCTCTCCTCTCCATCTTTTACAAACGTAGAGAAAACACCGCCAAAGCAGACCATCGAACCCAGTTCAGACATAAGTGATAGGAAAGAACCGCTTCCCTCGCTTTCACCAGCTCCTCAACAGAAAGTCCTGGATCTCAAAGAATATTTTAATGGGATTAATGGATGCGCAGTTTTTTTCCGTCCCACTCGCAATGAGTATCTTCTTTATAACGAGAGCTTGTGCGATCTGCCATCTTCTCCCTGTTCTACATTTAAGATCGTATCCTCCCTGGTCGGCTTACATGAAGGAGAAATCGTCCCTGGCAATCCGCTGTCTTGGAGTGGTGAAAAATATTGGAATGATGCCTGGAACAAGGATATGGATTTTCAAGAAGCGTTTCAAACATCCTGCGTATGGTATTTTCGAGAAATAACCAATCGAGTTGGAAAAGAAGCTATGGAGGAGGCGCTTCAAGAGCTTGAGTACGGCAATTCAGATATAAGCGATTGGGAAGGCAGTCTCAATACAAACAATAGCAATAGAGCTCTGACAGGATTTTGGCTTGAGTCATCATTAAAAATTTCTCCCCGGCAGCAAACAGAGGTATTAGCCCGAATTTTTCAGGGCGAGAGCTTTTTTTCAGCAGAACATATAAGAACTGTAAAGGATGTGATGAAGACTGAAACCAGCGATACTGATATTGCCTTATATGGCAAAACAGGAATGGGCAAGAAAGACGGAAAATGTATAGATGCTTGGTTTGTTGGTTTTTTTGAGAGCAAAGGAGAACCAATTTATTTCGCTGTTCGCCTTGATGATCCTGAAAATAAAACTGTTACGAGCATTGTGGCTAAAGAAATCGCCATGGATATTATCTTTAGTGAACGGTGGCATAATTAACTTTATTATTCCTCAGTGGGAAGAAATCTCTGTAAAAACATGCCGTATTTATAATCTAACTATACCTCACATTGTTTTTTGAAATAAATGAAACTCCTTTTTTTCAGGAAAATAAATAATCACTAAAATGTCGTTGTCATGTTTAACATACTTTTTCCAAACATATTTTTCTGTAAAGTCCGGGCAATACTTTGCTTCTACTGCTAAATCATTAACAATTTCAATACAGAATTCTTCTATTTCCTCTCTTTTTTCCGCTTCAAATCCCTCTAAATCTTCCATTTGATCAATCTGGTATAACGTATGCCTAAATCCGTCTCCATGAAAAGATTTAGTGTTTTTATTATTCACTAATTTTATTTGATCAGGCAATGAAATTCCCCAACTAATTTCATATGCTCTTTTTTCAGAATAAGAAAAATGTCCATATAAATACAATGATAGCGAACAAAGTATAAAGAAAAATAAAAGAATTGCAATTTCAGCCAATAAGATCAGAATCGTTCTTTTTTCTCTTTTCAAGCGCCTCTCCTTTCAGAGCAAATTTCTATAGTCACTGTAGACAACTTCAAATTTAGACTTGTCTTCATCTGAATCAATCATGGATAAATACCCCTTATTATAAAGACACATAAACCATACGAACTGTTTTTATATCGTCATACTTTACAATTACCCGTTAAAGAATTTAAACCGCCTATATAGTACACACAAATACACTGCAAAAATATTGGACAGCATAAAAATAAGCTAACCCCAGGGACAAAGGAATTCTAAATCTTACGATTTACTCCCATTCGGGAACCCAGCCTGATCCTTCACGAATTAACTTATTTATAGTGTAATAATATACCTGCCATTTGTCAACCAAGCAAAACGGCATAGGAAAAACTCACATCTCCTGAAAATGTCAAATCAGAGAAACAAACACATCACCAACATCCACACATAAATACAAGTCTTCGGCAGCATAAGCATCCCCAATTTAGGATTGCGGTGAACCCAAAACACCACCGGAAGATAAAAACCAAAGCTCAAGGTAATTGCAATCCACATGTGATCGATCCCCATAACCCTTCGCCCATGTACTGCAAAAAACACCGCTACCACTGCTCCCAGCAGCAAAAAAGGAAGGTTGCGGTAAATCCCCCACCGAACCGGAGGCTGACTCTCCAGCCAGCCATTCTGAGGAAAGAGGCAGAGCAGAATCCGGCCGGACGCCAATAAATAGACGGCCGTATTCCAGACATCCCAGTCTTTCCCCTCAATATCCATCCCGAACAGCAAAAGTCCAAGCCTCCAAAGAAGCAGATAAAACACAGTCATAGTAATAGATGTAATAAATTTTCCAAATCCCATGGCTTTTGCCCACCGCTCTTCCTGACCGGTCAAAATGGCGGCAATGCGGGGAATGAGATGAAAGAGATCTCCTGATCCCAGCAAAACAGCCATAATACCCGCCAGCTTACGAACAGGAGTCTCTCCTGTATAAAGAAGATAAATTCCAATCAAAAAGGCTGTCAGCAGATAAAGAATGTCAAATGCTGCTTCCACACGGCCAAATACCCTTTTTGATTTTATCATTTGTCATTCCTCCTCGTTTATCTTTTCGCCGCTTTCGGGGCGAAGCTCCTTATGTATTCTTTTTGGATTTGCGGGAAACCAGCCCTTTCGCACTCGTTCTGCCTGTTCCTTTAATTCCCCGATAGACCACAGCATGGCAAAGCCCGTGACTGCAAAACTGCCGGACAAAATGGCGTTGGGAATAAAGAGAGAATACAGACAGAAAATCACTCCTCCGACCAGAAACACCGGCCAGATTTTCCACGAAAAATAGTATTCGCATTTGATAACCACCGGATGAAACAGCCCAATAATTAAAAACGACACAACACCAATGATAATTCCTGACCAGTACATGACCAAACCCTCCTTATAAGCGGATAATAAAAATTTATCCCTGTAATCTAAATTTATCCTATTACTCGCTCCATGTCAATAAATATTTCGACAGATTAAATAAGCTTGTCCCAAATACTGCAATTTTCAAAACAAAACCCTCTTTAATTCTACAACATTCTCCAAATAAAAAGACAGCCTCCGCTGTCTTTATTGAAGCTTTTCTTTTTTTGCCTGATACATCTTCTCATCAGCCCGCCGGATTAAATCTGCAGCAGTCATGGGGGTATCTTTCATGGTTTCTATGCCAAAGGAAATAGAAAGGCGGGTTTTATTGGCAAACCTTGCAAGAGACAACTCCTTAATCTCCTCCCGGATGCGCTCCACGATCTGACGGACCTGATCCTCATCCATATTTTTAAAGTTCAAAAGGAACTCATCCCCTCCATATCTGGCTGCCCATGCATCCCCATAATCCATATGGCGGCTGATTACCTCTCCTGCTGCTTTAATAGCCATATCTCCTGATTCATGACCGTAAAGGTCATTGATTTCTTTAAAATTATCCATATCAATAAAGCAGACCGACAGAGGTTCGTCAGCCATAATTGCTCCTGCCACGTCCACCGGCAGCCTCTCTTCTGAAAAACGCCGGTTATAAAGAGAGGTAAGAGGATCTTTGACAATGATATCATTGAGATCCTTCACATAACGGGTCATCATCTCCCCGTCGTTATAATTTCCCGAGCCCACAAGCATGGAATCTGTCGTATCTTTAAGCAATTCCAGCACAACCGGATTTCCTGGATAGTCGATGGGAATTGCTGTAACGAGAAAGATTTTCTCCCCGCTTTTTTCCATCTTCATAAAGCTTTTTCCCTCACAGTGGGACCTTAGAGAAACACAGTTCTCACAGATCTTTCCATTCCCCCAATAGTCATAGCATATTTCATCTATACCACCCAGGGAAGAACCCCGGCATTCCAATACTTTTTTGTTCAGAGGATCAACCAGACGCACTGCATCATGCACTTTTTCAAAAAAATCCAGTTTATCCTTTATCTCTTCCAGTGAAATATATTTCATTTTTGCCCCGCAATCTGACTTTCATCGTGATGTAAGTGTTTCATGTAGAATTTTATACTATCATAAACCAACCCATATGAACAGTATTATGTAGGAAACTTTGCTAACACAAAAGCCCTCAGGAAATGCCTGAGGGCTTTTTAGATGACCTATCCGGGAATCGAACCCGGGTTTCCGCCGTGAGAGGGCGGCGTCTTGACCGCTTGACCAATAGGCCGGAATCGAGGCGACAAGATTCGAACTTGCGGCCTCTGCGTCCCGAACGCAGCGCTCTACCAAACTGAGCCACGCCTCGATTACGTTAAGTAGTATAATATAATCCCGGCCTAAAGTCAACCTTATTTTCAAATTTTTTTATTTTTGTAAATTACCGGAAAAATTACTGCTTTTTCCGTCAATATTTCGCCATTACCCCAGATCAAATATGGATAACTGGTTGGATTCCGGCAGTTCTCCCAACAGTCCTAAGTCCCCCATTAAATCGCAGACTGTCTTACTGACCTTAGTGCGGTTTCTGAAGTCCTCCCTGGATAAAAACTTCCCATCCTTACCTGCCTCCACCACTGCATCAGCCGCCTTTTCTCCCAGACCGTCAATGCTGCTTAAGGAAGGCATCAGCTTTCCGTCTATAATCTGGAAATGTCTGGCCTTTGCCCGGTAAATATCAATGGGCATGAACTCATATCCTCTGGCATACATCTCCTGCACGATTCTCATATCACGGAGAGTATCCTGCTCCTTTTTAGAAAGGGAATCCATCCTCTTTCTGTAATCCGCCAGATAATGCTCCAGCTTCTCCCTGCCCAGGCACATCAGCTCATAGCTGAAGCCGCTGGCCCGGATGCTGAAAAATGAGGCGTAATAGGCCAGAGGATAAAACACCTTGCAGTAAGCAATACGCCAGGCCATCATTACATAGGCCGCCGCATGAGCCTTGGGGAACATGTATTTAATCTTCTTACAGGACCAGATATACCAGTCCGGCACACCGTGGGCAGTCATTTCCTCCTCCCACTCATTTTTCAGGCCCTTTCCCTTACGGACGCTCTCCATAATGGTAAAAGAAAGCCCTTCGTCCATCCCCTTTGAAATGAGATAGACCATAATATCATCTCTGGTACAGATGGCCGTCTGAATGGTGGCCTTGCCCTCCTGAATTAAGGTCTGGGCATTTCCCAGCCACACATCCGTACCATGGGCAAGACCGGCAATCCGCACCAGGTCAGAAAAGTATTTGGGCTGGGTATCAATTAACATCTGCATGGCAAAATCCGTACCAAACTCCGGAACACCAAGAGCTCCCAGCTTACAGCCTCCAATATCCTCGGGAAGAATTCCAAGGGCAGAAGTGTCCTGAAACAAAGACATAACCTCCCGGCTGTCCAAGGGAATATCCTTAACCGGATCAAAGCCAATCAGATCCTGAAGCATACGGATCATGGTAGGATCGTCGTGTCCCAGAATATCCAGCTTCAATAAGTTGTGGTCAATGGAATGGTAATCAAAATGAGTGGTCACCGTCATGGTGGTCATATCGTTGGCAGGCCGTTGAACCGGGGTAAAGGAATAGATCTCCTCCCCGTGGGGAAGCACAATAATTCCTCCGGGATGCTGTCCTGTGGTTCTTCTTACTCCCACACATCCCTGGACAATCCGGTTGATCTCACAGTTTCTCTTTCTCACTCCATGTTCTTCATAATAGTTCTTCACATATCCGAAGGCAGTCTTATCCGCCAGGGTGCCAATGGTCCCCGCCCGGAAGGTCTGTCCTTTTCCGAAAATTACCTCTGTATAATCATGGGCCTTACTCTGATACTCACCGGAAAAGTTCAAGTCAATATCAGGCTCCTTATCTCCCTTAAAGCCCAAAAAGGTCTCAAAGGGGATGTCAAATCCGTCCTTGGAAAGGGCATGCCCGCACACCGGACAGGTCTTATCCGGCATATCACAGCCTGCCATTCCGGAAAACTGCTTCACCTCTTCCGAGTCAAAGTCATAGTAGTGGCAGGAGGTGCAGTAATAATGAGGGCTTAAGGAATTTACCTCTGTAATTCCCGCCATATAAGCCACAAAAGAGGAGCCTACAGAACCTCGGGACCCCACCAGATAGCCGTCCTCAATGGACTTCCACACCAGTTTCTGCGCAATGATATACATAACCGCAAACCCGTTGGAAATAATGGAGTTCAGCTCCCTCTCCAGCCTTTCCGTAACAATGGTGGGCAGATTTTCCCCATAAATGGAATAGGCCTTGTCATAGCAGATATTTCTCAAATCTTCATCAGAATTTTCAATGACAGGAGGACACTTATCCGGCCTCACCGGAGAGATTTTTTCGCACATATCCGCAATCTTTCTGGTGTTTTTTATGACCACTTCCTCTGCTTTATTGGGGCCTAAGTACTGGAATTCCTTCAGCATTTCCTCCGTAGTCCTTAAGTATAAGGGGGCCTGGTCGTCGGCATCCTTAAAGCCCTTTCCTGCCATAATGATTTTCCGGTATATTCCATCCTCAGGGTCTAAAAAGTGAACATCACAGGTGGCACAGACCGGCTTTCCAAATTCTTCTCCCAGGGTCACGATTCTTTTATTAATATCAATGATATCCTGTTCCGTCTTCACCGCACTCTTTTCATCTCTCAGCATAAAAGCATTGTTGCCTAAGGGCTGGATTTCCAGATAATCATAAAAATGAACCAGCTTTGCGATCTCCGCATCAGGAACACCCCTTAGCAGGGCCTGATACAGCTCTCCCGCCTCACAGGCAGAGCCTATGATTAAACCTTCCCTATTCTGCTCCAGCACGCTTTTGGGGATTCTGGGCCTTCTGGCATAATAGTCAATGTGGGAGCAGGAAATCAAACGGTAGAGGTTCACCCTTCCCACGTCATTAGCCGCCAATATAATTACATGGTAAGTGGGAAGCTTCTTGACCATATCCGGCGTCATGGTGCTTAAGCCGTTCAGTTCATCAAGAGTCTCCACTCCTCTTTCCCGGAGCATTTTTACAAATGCGGCAAATATTTCAGCCGTACATCCGGCATCGTCAACAGCCCTGTGATGGTTTTCCAGGGAGATGTGAAGTGCCTTTGCTACCGTATCCAGCTTAAACCGGTTTAAGTTAGGCAGAAGAAGCCTGGCTAAAGCCACTGTATCGATAACAGTCGGATGAAATGGCAGATGAAGCTGGGCCGCATTGTATGCAATAAAGCCTACGTCAAAAGAAGCATTGTGGGCCACCAGAACCGCATCACCGCAAAACTCCAGAAACTTAGGCAGAATCTCATTAATCTTGGGATGAGGAAGAACCATATTGTCATTAATTCCCGTAAGCTTTTCAATTTCAAAGGGAATTGGCACATCGGGATTTACAAAGGTGCTAAACTTATCTCCGATCACCCCGTTGGTCACCTTTACCGCCCCGATTTCGATAATCTTATTCCGGGAAGAGCTGAATCCTGTAGTCTCAATATCAAATACCACATATGTATCGGAAAAACTCTGGTTTCTGGAATTTTCTGCAAGCTGCTTTAAATCATCCACCAGATACCCTTCCACTCCGTAAATCAGCTTAAAGGGATCGTCCTTTTCCAGAGCATGACTGGCATCGGGAAAGGCCTGGACACAGCCGTGGTCTGTGATGGCAAGAGCGGGCATCCCCCACTTCTTAGCTCTTTTCACAAGGTCCTTGACCTCGGAAACTCCATCCATATCGCTCATCTTCGTATGGCAGTGAAGCTCCACCCGTTTATTTAAGCTGTTGTCATTTCTCTTTCCTGTAAAATCTTCTGCTTTTTTGATTCCCACTACAGAACCTAAAGTCAGTTCCCCGTCAAACCGGTCAATCGTAGTAACACCCTTAAGCCGGATAAAGTTTCCCTTGACAGTAGCTGCCTTTAAGTCCTCAAGTTGTTCCTCTTTGGCAAACACCTTCACTGTAATGGTATCCGTAAAATCAGTCACATCAAAGATAATAATGGTCTTTCCGCTCCGCAGCTCCCTGCTGTCTGTCATTAAGATCTTACCCCGGATGACAACTTCTCCCATTTCGCCTACAATTTCTTCTATTTTAATAGGCTCCCCGTCAAAGTCCCTGCCGTATAACACATCCGGATTGTCTGAGCGCCGGGAACTGAATCCGCCCTTTTTAAAGTCCTTCCACTCCCGTTTCCCGGCAGCAAAGTCCTGCTTTTTCTCCCCTTCTTTGGTCTTGCTCCCTGCACCGGCAGGAGCCTTGGAATTGGCGGCAAAAGGAACCTCATCCGGCTGCCCGGCTGCGGGAGCTTCCGGAGAATTATGATCATCCTTTATGACTGCCCGGCTTACGATCTCCTCCACCTCACGCTGCATCTGAAGCTCCTTCTGCATTGCAAGGACATTTACCTTGGGCTCCACATATTCATACTTCACTTCCACTGGCAGGCCGCACCTTTCATGGAAAATCTTCTCCATGACCCGTTTTAACTCTCCCGCCTTTTCACGGGTGACAATGGTGTCCTCCACCGTCATTGTAAGAAGGTCCGGTTCCGGAAACACGCACTCTGCCTTGCGGAAAATGTTATATTCAATAATGCTGTAATTTTTCAGCTCTATCAAAAGACTATCCCGGTAAGCCTTTAAAAGCTTCTGGGGAGTATACTGGCCTGACAGGCGGAACTTCTCTATAATCTTTATGGTAATCTGCTTGGTGGGGAAAAGCTGATCCTTAATCCCCTTCTCCAGCCCATAGATATTCTGTTTGTGAATGAGTCTGGGGCTGATTATATAAATGCGAATAGAGCTTCTATCTCTGCCTAAAGTGACCTTTTCCACTTCCACCAGATTTAAAAGCTCCCGCAATTCCTCTGTAATATGTAATCCTGGAAAAACCTCCAAAAACTGTTTTGTCATTCCATCACCTGTTACATCTTCATAAGTTCTTCCTGCAGGGCACTAAGCAACTCTTCCTCGGGAACCTTGCGTATGATTTCTCCTTTTTTTATGAGAAGTCCCTCTCCGATTCCTCCGGCAATTCCGATATCAGCCTCTCTGGCCTCACCCGGTCCGTTGACCACGCAGCCCATAACAGCTACCTTCACATCCAGATGGTCGAAACGGGAAACCATTTCCTCCACCTGGTTTGCCAGGGCAATGAGGTCAATTCTGGTTCTGCCGCAGGTGGGGCAGGAAACTACCTCTACGCCGCCTTTTCTCAAGCCCAGGGTCTTTAAAATCAGCTTCCCTGCCTTAATTTCTTCCAAGGGATCTCCGGTCAAAGAAACCCGGATGGTATCCCCAATTCCCTGATGGAGAATAATGCCAAGTCCCACGGAGGATTTAATGGTTCCGGAGGTCAAAGTGCCCGCTTCCGTAATTCCCACGTGAAGGGGGTAATCCGACCTGGCTGCAATCAGCTCATGAGCCTTGATGCACATGAGGACGTCAGAGGACTTAATGCTGATCACAAGGTTTTCATATCCCAGTTCCTCGATCATCTGTACCTTATCCAGAGCGCTTTCCACAATTCCCTCTGCAGTCACCCCTCCGTACTTTTCAAGGAGGTTCTTCTCCAGAGAGCCGCTGTTTACACCCACACGGATGGGGATGTCATATTCCCTGGCCTTTTCCACCACTGCCCGGACCCTGTCAGGAGAGCCGATATTGCCCGGATTGATCCGGATTTTATCTGCACCGGATTCAATGGAAGCGATGGCAAGGCGGTAATCAAAATGAATGTCAGCCACCAAAGGAATGGTAATCTGCTTTTTAATTTCCTTTAATGCCTCTGCCGCCTCCATATCGGGAACAGCCACCCGGATGATGTCACATCCGGCCTTTGTCAGGATGCCGATCTGCCTGACGGTAGCCTCCACATCCTGGGTCTTTGTATTGCACATGGACTGAATCAGCACCGGATTTCCTCCGCCGATTACACGGTCTCCGATGCGGATTGCCCTCGTATTCTGTCTGCTCATAGATTCCTCCATTTTGCCCTTACAGGCAACGGTCAAGTAAACCTGCTGATATCGTTAAATACCACAAAAATCATCAGTGCCATCAAAGCTGCCATGCTGATCATGTTCACCAGCCCCTCTTTTTCCGGGTCCATAGGCTTGCCTCTGACCGCTTCGATGATCAGGAACAACAGCCTTCCCCCGTCAAGAGCAGGAATAGGAAGCAGGTTCATAATTCCCAGGTTTGCGCTCAAAAGAATGCACATGCTGATTACATTCATAAAGGCCGCCATAAAGCTGACTGTAAGCCCTGCCTTGACCGAATCGTCAATCATGACCACAATCCCCACAGGGCCGCTTAAGTCACCGACCCCTGCTTTTCCGGAAATAAGCATTCCAAGACTTTTGACTGTTAATTTTACATCGTACTTCATTTCCAAAAATCCATATTTTATCAGTCCGCCCAGAGATTTTACCTTCTGGTTTTCCGGAATGATGGAAATGCCGATTAAATATTTTCCGCTCTCCGCAGAATACTCAGGAGTGACGGAAGTTTTCAGGACTTCCAGGCTGCCTGTAGAAGGGTTAGCTCTGGAAAATTCCACCAGATTCATTTTTTCATCAGGCCTTAAAACTTTATAGAGAATGTATTCCCGGTACATGGAAACATTTTCCCCGTTGATTTTAAGAAGTTTGTCTCCGGGGCGGATTCCCGTCTCATAAGCCGGGGAATTCTCTGCCACTTCCTTGATGTAGGTGGTGTCATATCCGCCAAGTCCTACCACCAGCATTGCCAGGAAAAAGGCAAGAATAAAGTTGAATACAGGGCCTGCCGCAATGACTGACATCCGGGCCGGAATGGATTTATTTTGAAAGGCCCGTTCATCGGGATTATCTTCATCCTCTCCCAGCATCATACAGGAACCGCCTAATGGCAGCACCTTAATGGAATAAGTAGTTTCTCCTCTCTTAAAGGAAAAAAGCCTGGGACCCATGCCGATGGAAAATTCCACCACTCCGATCCCATTTATTTTTGCAAACAAAAAATGTCCTAATTCATGAATCAAAACAATCAGTCCGAATACCAGAATTGCTACAATAATACTGGACAATTTACCACCTGCTTTCTATATATTCATAAGCCGCCGCCTCTGCTTCAAGAATCTCCTCCACGGTCGGGCTGTCTTTTACAGTATGCCCGTTCATTGCCCCCTCTATCATATCTGTAATGGCAAGATATGGAATTTCTCTGTTTAAAAATTTGGCGACTGCCCGTTCATTGGCAGCGTTAAAGACTGTAGGAAGGGTTCCGCCTGCTCTTCCGGCTTCATAAGCCAGCTTAAGTCCCGGAAAATTGACCATATCCGGTTTTTCAAAAGCAATCTGCCCCATGGTCCAGAAATCCAGACGGTCTCCGGAAAGGGGCCTTCTCTCAGGATAATAAAGGGCATACTGGATGGGCAGCTTCATATCAGGAGTTCCAAGCTGGGCCATAACTGCCCCATCTTCAAACTCCACCATGGAATGAATGATGCTCTTAGGCTGAATCACCACCTGCACCTGGTCCATCTCCACGCCAAACAGCCACTTGGCTTCCATGACCTCCAATCCCTTATTGACCATGGTAGAGGAATCAATGGTAATCTTCCTTCCCATGGACCAGTTGGGATGGTTTAATGCATCCTCAACCTGGACGGACTCCATTTCCTTTCGGGTCTTGCCCCGGAAAGGACCGCCGGAGGCTGTCAGAAGTATTTTATGGATGGTATTTTTATGCTCCCCGTTTAAACACTGGAAAATGGCGCTGTGCTCACTGTCCACAGGCAGAATCTTTACCCCTCGTTCCTTGGCCAAAGGCATGATGATATGTCCTGCCGTCACCAGGGTTTCCTTATTAGCCAGGGCAATGTCTTTTCCGGCTTCCATGGCCGCAATGGTGGGGCGTATGCCGATCATGCCCACAACAGCGGTTACCACCATCTCAGAAGAGGGCTCTATGGCAGCCTCCATCAGTCCCTCCATGCCGGACAGAATGCGGACCGGAAGATCCCGGACTGATGATTTCAATTCTTTGGCCTTTTGTTCATCCCATACGCAGGCTGTCTTTGGGCGGAATTTTCTGATCTGTGCTTCCAGCAGGGCGATGTTGCTGCCTGCCGCCAGAGCAGTGACTTCTATATCCTTCTGAGCCTCTACCACCTCCAATGTCTGGGTTCCGATGGAACCCGTTGAACCGAGGATTGCTATTTTCTTCATCTTATGCTAATAACTCCTTTTGTTTTCCAATTTTTCAGCGCAGAAATGTCATGGCAAAGTAAATGGCCGGAGCAGTAAAGAGCATACTGTCAAACCGGTCCAGGATTCCGCCATGGCCCGGAATCAGCTTTCCGTAATCCTTTGCCTGATGATTGCGCTTAATGGCAGAAGCAGCCAGATCCCCGATCTGGGAAATGACCGCAGCAATGGCACAGGCCAGGGCACAGGCAGCACCCGGGCTTTGAAGCTCTGTCAGTGCTCCGCTGAAAACAGTTCCGTAAATAAGTCCCAAAAAAGCTGATCCTATGGCTCCCCCCACTGCTCCCTCAATGGACTTTTTCGGGCTCAGCACCGGAGCCAGCTTGTGCTTTCCGATCAGCATTCCCACACAGTATGCACACGTATCACAGCCCCAGGAGCTTAAAAACACCAGCCAAACCAGATATTTTCCATCCGGCATGGAACGGACCTGATATAGATAGGACAGCATAACCGCCACGTAAAAAACTCCCAGAAAGGCCACTGTCACCTCTTCTGTCTTATACTTTGGAAAGGTAAATACATAGATGCTCATGAGGATCATCAAAAAGGCGATGAACATCAGCATCATAAATTCTGCCTTTTGAAACCACAAAAGTCCGTAATAAAATACGACTGTCAGATAACCCATATAACCCAAAGGGTTTCTTTCGATTTTCATCACGCGGTACAACTCAAACAAACCGGTCATAGATATAAAGACGGTTGTAGCAAAAAGCAGAAGTCCGCCGCTCCCCACTGTAACAAGAGCGATTAAAATAAGAACGATTCCGCTTATGAGTCTGGTTGTAAACATGGTGCTTCCTCCCTCCCGGTCACTTCACTCCCCCGAATCTCCGCTCCCTGCTATTATAAGCCTCAATAGCCCGGATTAATTCATCCTGATTAAAATCAGGCCAGTAGCAGTCTGTCACATAAAGCTCTGTATATGCTAACTGCCATAATAAGTAATTGGAAAGGCGCAGCTCTCCGCTGGTGCGGATTAAAAGATCCGGGTCCGGGATATCAGCGGTATCCAGATAGGAAGTAAATATCTGCTCCGTCATGTCCTCCGGCAAAAGCCTGCCTTCTTGTCCATCCTTTAATATCTTTTTTGCAGCCCGCAGGATTTCATCCCTGCCGCCGTAATTGACTGCGATCACAAACGTCAGGCCGGTGTTGTCCTTTGTCTGTTCCACCAGCTTTTCAATGCCTTCTATAATATCCTGGTCAAAGCGTTCCCTGTCTCCGATCATCTTAACCCGGACGTTATTGGCTTTAGCCACCTTTAAAAGCCTTACCATGTAGTAGCGGAACAACTGCATCAGCGCTCCCACTTCTTCCTTGGAACGCTTCCAGTTTTCTGTGGAAAAACCGTAGACTGTTAAGTATTTAATGCCAAGGCGGGCTGCATCCTCTACGGTCTTTTCTACCGTCACACAGCCCTCTTTATGCCCCAGGCTCCGGGGAAGGCCTCTCTTTTTAGCCCATCTTCCATTGCCATCCAGTATAATCGCCACATGCTCCGGAATCACCAGATTTTCAATGTTTTTATCCATAAAATGCCGCTCCTTTAAAAGCACAAAACAGGACAGGCAAAATGCCTGCCCCCCTGTTTAAGATTTTTATACGGTAAGAAGATCCTTGGACTTCTCATCAATCGCTTTTTCTACCTGGGCGATCATCTTATCCGTTAATTTCTGAATCTTATCTTCTGCGTCTGCATGCTCATCCTCAGAAATCTCTTCTGCCTTCAGCTGTTTCTTAAAGCTGTCGTTGGCATCACGGCGGATGTTGCGGATTGCAACCTTGGCTGCCTCTCCCTTTTTCTTAACATCCTTTACCAGATCTTTTCTGCGCTCTTCCGTCAGCTCCGGAAAAACCAGACGGATGATATTGCCGTCATTGGTGGGGTTGATTCCTAAGTCAGAAGTGAGAATTGCCTTTTCAATGGCCTTTAATAAGGTTTTCTCCCATGGCTGAATCACGATCATGCGGGCCTCCGGAACGGAAACATTGCCCACCTGTTGAATGGGAGTAGGTGTTCCGTAATAATCCACCTTGATCTTATCCAACACATGAGGATTGGCACGTCCTGCACGAATGGTCATATAATCATTCTCCAGTGCTTTTAATGTCTTATTCATCTTGTCTTCGTAAACCTGTAACTTCTCCTGCATATCGTCCTCCTGATTTATGCGGTCACTATGGTACCGCTTATTTTTCCCTGCATTGCATTGGCAATGCCATCTTTTTCATTCAAACTGAATACCGCGAGGGGCATCTTATTTTCCATACACATGATGGAAGCGGTTAAATCGATCACACCCAGTTGTTTTTCAATGACTTCTTCTATGGTGATCTTTTCATATTTTACCGCTTTTGGATTGAGCTTTGGATCGCTGTCATAGACTCCGTCAATGGACTTTGCTAAAAGGATACAGTCAGCATCCATTTCAATGGCACGGAGAGCAATTCCTGTGTCGGTGGAGAAATAGGGATGGCCTGTGCCTCCGGCAAAAAATACTACTTTTCCTTGTTTAAAGTATTGGTTGGCTTTGTCTTTGGAGAAAAGCTCTGTCATGGAACCGCATGGGAATGGTGTTAAAATGCTGGTATCCATTCCTGCGTTGCGGAAAATCTCTGAAACGTAGATACAGTTCATGATGGTGGCGAGCATACCGATCTGATCCGCCTTAGTGCGGTCAATGGCATTGCTGGTTCTGCCTCTCCAGAAGTTCCCTCCGCCGATGACGATGCCTAGTTCTACACCTGCATCAACGGATATCTTAACCTGCCGTGCAACCTCTTTTACAGTGGCTTCCTCATAGCCTGTCTTTCCGGAACCGGCAAGAGCTTCACCGCTGAGTTTTAATAATACACGTCTTGGATTCATTGCTTTTAGTTCTCCTGTCGTAAAGTTCTCTTGTGCAAGTTTCTTTTTGCATGTCGCTAGTCCGCAGTGCAAGCCAGTAAAGCCTGGGGCTTTACTGGCTCACGGGCATTCGCCCTATAAAATGAGACAAATAAATTTTTTCTTATGTGCGGGCACAACGAAAAAAATTTCCTTGTCCCATTTTGCACTGCTCATTGCTTTCATGGAGATTATACCACACTTTCCCCCCATTGGAAAGAGGAAGTTTGCCGCCTGTGATCAGGTTGTATGGGCAAAAAAACGCCCGGGAGACTTTCCCGGGCGTTTTTTGGAAAACCGTCTTTCCTTATTCCATAGTAGCATACTGGAAGAACCAGTAGCCGTATGGGGAATGCCATGTTCCCTTTAATTTAGGATTCTGTAACCAGAAATCATTGTAGTAAGCAAGAGGAGCAATAGCTGCATCTTCAAGAATCATGTTCTCTGCCTGGTGAAGTTTCTCATAATGCTCTTCGATATCAGCAGTAGAATTTGCTTCGTGAAGCAGATTGTCAAGCTCAGGATTGCTGTACTTGGCGTTGTTGTTGCCGCTTGTGGATATCATTAAGTTCAGCATGTTGGATGGATCATCGTAATCATATACCCAGCCGTCACGTGCAACCTGATAATCTCCTGCACGGCGGGTAGGTGTGAAGGTAGCCCACTCAACAACCTTGATATCCATGTTAATGCCAAGTGCTTCCTTCCAGCAGCTCTGTAAATACTCTGCTACTGCTTTGTGGTAGCCTGCATCATTGGTCATGTATTCAATGGTTGGGAATCCCTGTCCATCCGGATATCCGGCCTTTGCAAGAAGTTCCTTTGCCTCTGCAACATCTGCTTCATAATTGGAAGGATTGAAGAAGTTTCCGCCGTTCTTTTCTGTAGTCACGTCTGCAAAGAAGGATCCGTCTTTTGCATCAGAAATGCCAGGTCCAACGAAGTTTGTTGCAGGAGTATAAATGCCCTGCATAACAGTGTTGGCAACATAGTCACGGTCAATAGCAAGGCTTAAAGCCTTACGTACGTCAGGATTGTTAAAAGGTTCCTTCTGGTTCTGGAAATCGATATAGTAGGTACCCATAATCGGCTCTACATGGAAATCTTCTGTGCCCTTCAGGGTTGGGATTTCCTCTGTAGGAGGCTCTTTGATCATAGCAAGCTCACCAGCCTGGTATGCGCTGTAATAGGAGTTTGTATCTTCCATTAAAGCGAATTTCAAGGTATTTAAAGTAACTGCATCTGCATTCCAGTAATTTTCATTCTTAGAAAGAATGATGTGAGATCCTGGAACCCACTCTGTCATCTTTAAAGGACCGTTGGAGATATAAGTCTCAGGAGTTAAGCTCCACTGCTCTCCGTTTGCGTCTACAGATGCCTGCTGAACAGGAACCATGGAAGCATGAGTTACGAGTTTTGCAAAATAGATACAGGGAACAGCCAGTTCAACTACAAAGGTATTGTCATCTGGAGCGGAAACAGCCAGAGATTCCCAGTCGCCGCCTGCTGCACCTTCAAAGCCCTTGATATAGCCCAGCATGTCTGCTGCATAAGGAGCTGCTGTCTCAGGAGCTGCCAGTCTCTTCCAGGAATATACAAAATCATTAGCAGTTAAAGGGGAACCGTCGCTCCATTTTAAACCTTCACGAAGGTGGAACGTATAGGTAAGCCCGTCCTCAGATACATCATAAGACTCTGCCTGACCCGGAACAATGGTATTCTCAGAATCCACGATCAAAAGGGTTTCAAAGGCATGAACAATGATGTTAGCACCGTCAACCGCACTGTTTAAAGCGGGGTCAATGGTCTCAGGATCCGGTCCGACACGGACTGCAAGGTCAAGAGCGCCTGCTGCTTCTGCCGGGGCAGATGTTTCCCCTCCCGCTGCAGTAGTTCCGGCTCCTGCAGATGGATCAGCAGCTTTGCCGCCTCCGCAAGCGGAGAGAATCATACTGGATGCCATGATTGCAACCAATACAAGTGACATTTTCTTCATAAATTTCCTCCTATAAAAATATTTTTATCGACGCAGTAACACGTTACCCGTCTGCTGCGCCGACTCTTTTCCAGCATAGCATAAAAACTGGAAAATAGCAATGGAAAGTTAGTTAACCTTGTCCAGGTGGTGACATGCTGCATAGTGTCCGGAAGAAACTTCTTTCCATTCCGGCTCCTGGGCAGCACAAAGCTCATCCGCATAAGGACAGCGGGTACGGAAATGGCAGCCAGACGGCGGATTCACCGGACTTGGCACATCTCCTTCCAGAACAATTCGTTTGGATTTGCGGCTGATTTCCGGGTCCGCAATGGGGATGGCGGAAATCAGGCTCTTGGTATAAGGGTGAACGCTGTGGAAGGTCAGCTCCAGGCTGTCCGCCAGTTCCACCATCTTTCCAAGGTACATAACGCCGATTCTGTTTGAAATATGCTTTACAATGGAAAGGTCATGGGCAATGAATAAGTAAGTAAGTCCCATCTCCTCCTGAAGCTTCTCAAACATGTTGACAACCTGAGCCTGAATGGATACGTCCAGAGCTGATACCGGCTCATCGCAGACAATAAACTGAGGATCAACTGCCAGCGCTCTTGCAATTCCCACTCTCTGACGCTGACCGCCGGAAAATTCGTGAGGATAGCGGTTGGAGTGCTCTGAGTTAAGGCCTACCGTAGAAAGGACGGAAATAATTTTCTCCTGTCTCTCTTTTTTATTGGCAGCCAGATGATGGATGTCAATGGCCTCTCCTACAATGTCCCCTACTGTCATACGGGGGTCCAGACTGGCATAAGGGTCCTGGAATACAATCTGCATTTTCCTGCGGTAAGGCAGCATATTGGCTTTTGTGATGTCCTCTCCGTCAAAGAAAATCTTTCCTCCCGTAGGCTCATGAAGCCTTAAAAGGGTACGGCCTGTTGTGGTCTTTCCGCAGCCTGATTCTCCTACCAGTCCCAGGGTCTCCCCCTTCCTGATTCCAAAAGAAACGTCATCAACGGCCTTGACCACCTTTTTTTCAAACAGTTTTCCTCCGGCTACCGGGAAATGCTGCTGTAAATTCTTCACTTCCACAAGATATTTATCTTCCATCATGCATCTCCCTTCTGTGCCTGCTCAAATTCCTGCTTCTGCAGCAGCCAGCAGGCGCTGTAATGAATATCGGATAAATCCGTATAAGGCGGCATTTCCCGCAGACAAATCTTCATACATTCCCTGCACCTGGGGGCAAAAGGACAGCCCTTTGGCGGGTTCAGCATATCCACCGGGCTTCCTTCAATAGGAACCAGCTTATTATGCTCTTTTTCCGTCAGCTTTGGAATGCTTCGGATCAGACCCTTGGTATATTCGTGGCTCGGGTTGTAGAAAATGTCCTCGGCAGTGCCGTATTCCACAACCTTTCCCGCATACATAACAGCAATGCGGTCACACATATTGGCAACCACGCCCAGGTCATGGGTGATCATAATAATTGCCATGCCAAGCTTTTCCTTTAATTCCATCATCAGCTCTAAAATCTGTGCCTGAATGGTAACGTCAAGGGCTGTGGTTGGCTCGTCTGCAATGAGAAGCTTCGGCTCACAGGCAAGAGCAATGGCGATCATGACACGCTGGCGCATACCTCCTGAAAGCTCATGAGGATACTGTTTTAAGCGCTTCTCAGGCTCGTTGATTCCAACCAGGGTGAGAAGTTCTTTTGCCCTGTCGTGGGCCTGCTGCCTGTTTTTATCGGTATGAAGCATGATTACTTCACTGATCTGGTTTCCAATGGTGTAAACCGGATTTAAGCTGGTCATGGGATCCTGGAAAATAATAGAAATCTCATTTCCACGGATCTTTCTCATTTCCTTTTCCGTCATCTTCTCGATCTGATGTCCGTTAAAGTTTAAGGAACCGTCAATCAAACGGCCAGGATAAGCTGTAAGCCCCATAAGGCTGTATGCGGTAACGGATTTTCCGGAACCGGACTCTCCTACAATTCCCAGAACCTCTCCCTCACGAAGATGAAGGGATACGTCATTTAAAGCCTTTACCTCTCCTGCAGGAGTAAAGAAGGAAAGGCGCTCATTTTCAATGTTAACCAAATATTCGCTCATCAGTTCTCTCCTCCTTTAGTCTCTCAGTTTCGGGTCAAATGCGTCACGGAGGCCATCGCCCAATAAGTTAAAGCTCAAAATAATAATTGAAATGGCAATGGCCGGAGCAAACAGCCGGTGGGGATTGCTCTGCATACCATTTAAAGCCTCACTTGCAAGGCTTCCCAAAGACGGCATGGGCGCAGCAACGCCAAGGCCTAAAAAGCTTAAAAAGCTTTCCGTAAATATAGAAGAAGGAATCTGTAAAGTAGTTGTGACAATCAATGTACCGATGCAGTTGGTAAGAAGGTGCTTCTTAATAATATGTCCGCTGGAGGCTCCAAGGGCTCTGGCTGCGGTCACATACTCCTGCTCCTTTAAAATCAAGATCTGGCTTCGTACAATTCGGGCCATTCCAACCCAGTAAAGAAGGGCAAACACCACGAAAATACTGATCAGGTTGACACCGATAATCTGAATCCACTGAAAGCCAGGCCTCTGGGCCAAAGTTTTCAAGGGTTGTTCAAAAGCCACAGACAGCAAAACAATGATCAGAATGTCCGGAACCGTATAAATCATATCCACAATCCGCATCATGATCATATCCACCCAGCCGCCGAAAAAGCCTGCAACAGAACCGTAAATAGAACCGATCAGCAGGATGATACAGGAGGCCACCAGTCCGACAGTCAGAGAAACACGGCTTCCCATCATAACCCGGACTGCGTAATCACGGCCCAGCTTATCAGTTCCAAGGATGTGAGGAAATACACTTTCCCCCGATTCCATGGCTGACAGTTCTTTTTCTGAATACTGCATAGGAGCCAGGTTTTCACTTCCCCTGATCTGCTGCTCATAGCTGTATGGATAAAAATGAGGCACTGCAAATGATAAAATAAATACAAATAAAATTACAACCAGACTGACCATGGAAATCTTATTTTTCCTAAGGCGGCGGACTCCATCTTTCCAGAATCCCACACTTTTTCGCATGACAATAAGACTTTCCTTTTCTGCATCACTTGCCGGGAGAAAATCGTCCACATTGAGCTGCATTGATAGTTTATTCTTTGGCATCTTTATCTCCTTTCTTCTACTTCAAGTTGATACGAGGATCAATCAGTTTGTAAGCTACGTCTACGACTACATTCATGATTACCATTAAGGTAGCAAGGAAAATGGTGGTTCCCATAATAAGAGGATAATCCCGTCCCGTAATGGAGCCTACGAATTCAGAACCAAGACCTGGAATGGTAAATATCTTTTCCACAATGAAGCTTCCTGTTACAGTGTAAGCCAAAAGCGGCCCCAAATATGTAACCACCGGAAGAATGGCATTGCGCAAAGCATGCTTAAAAATGCTGACCAACTGGGAAAGTCCCTTTGCACGGGCTGTTCTCATATAGTCCTGTCCCAACACATCCAGCATGGAGGAACGCATCAGCCGGGCAATGTAGGATGATGGGTAAAGAGCCAGGGCAGCCACAGGCATAATGTAGTTTTTCCAGGAGGTCAGTCCGTAGGTGGGCAAAAGTCCCAGCTTTGTGCTTAAGATATACATCAAAACCGTACAGACTACGAAACTGGGCACCGCAATGCCGAAGGTACTGAAGACAATAATGATATTATCCACCATAGTACCCCTTTTAAAGGCCGCAATGCTTCCCAGGGGAATTCCCACAACAACAGCAGTTAAAATGGCAATGCCGCCGATTCTGGCTGATACCGGGAACTTGGATGCAACAATCATATTTACGGTACGGCCTCTCTGCTTAACGCTCAATCCTAAATTACCGTGAAGCAGATCCTTCATATAAGTTGTATATTGCTCCCCTAAGGGTTTATCCAATCCGTATTTTTCGTTAAGGGCTGCCTGAGCCTGGGGACTGAGGGCCTTCTCTGCCATAAAGGGTCCGCCCGGCACCATATTCATAATAAAGAAAGTGATGGTTGCAACGGCAAAAACAGTGATAATTGCCATAATAACGCGCTTTATAATATACTTAGCCACTTTTGTCGACTCCTTTCGTGTGTTTAGTGTCCGTACAATATGGAAACATTTGTCAACGTGAAACGGACACTATATAATGAAGAAAATCCCATGGATACCCATGGGATCTCCCCAGAATCCTGTTACAAGATTACTGCATCTGTTTTGCAACTTCTTCCGCAAAATTATCTTCTTTTTTCTCAATACCTTCGCCGGTTTCAAAGCGGATAAACTTCTTGACTTCGATCTTTCCGCCTACTTCTTTGGATACCTGCTCCAGATACTTTCCAACTGTCAGATCACCGTCTTTTACATAAGCCTGGTCTACCAGACAGAACTCCTTCAGTTCCTTGTTCAAACGGCCTACGATCATCTTGTCAATGATGCTGTCCGGCTTGTCCGGATTTTCATTCTTGGCCTGAGATTTTAAAATCTCTGTCTCATGCTCAATGAATTCCTGGGAAATTTCTTCTCTTCTTACATACTTCGGTGATAAAGCTGCGATCTGCATTGCAATGTTCTTCAGCGCCTCTTTTACCGCGTCATTGACAACTTCTGCTCCGGCCTCAATCAAAACGCCGATTCTTCCGCCGCCGTGGATATAATCAACTGCCACACCGTCAGTGGTAACTTTTTCAAATCTTCTGATGTCCATGTTCTCGCCGATTACTGCGATCTGGCTGGATAAAGCCTGAGCAACAGTTAAGGAGCTGTCCTTAATCCATGCTTCTGCAAGGAATGCTTCCATATCCTTTGAATCAGATGCCAAAGCCTGAGCTGCAACATCAGCCACATAAGTCTGGAACTGAGCGTTCTTTGCAACGAAATCTGTCTCACTGTTTACTTCTACGATTGCTCCGGACTTTCCGTCCTCGCTTACTACAACAGTAACAAGTCCCTCTGCTGCGATTCTGCCGGCTTTTTTGGAAGCTGCTGCAAGTCCTTTCTCTCTTAAGAACTCCACTGCCTTTTCCATATCACCATCAGTTTCTCCAAGAGCCTTCTTGCAGTCCATCATGCCCGCACCGGTCATCTCTCTTAACTCTTTTACCATTCCAGCCGTAATTGCTGCCATTTGATTTACCTCCATCTATATTATTATTCATTATAATCTGTTAAACTTTTCCAGTAAAAAAGAATGCTCCAGCCCACTTCCCAAAGCAGGCTGAAGCATTCAATCGCCCGAAAATTAAGCTTCTACAGTCTCTTCTGTTTCCTCGGCTGCTTCTGCTTCCTCAGCTACTGCCTCGCCCTGGTTTGCTTCGATTACTGCGTCTGCCATCTTGGATACAATTAATTTAACGGCTCTTATGGCGTCATCATTACCTGGAATTACAAAATCAAGTTCTTCCGGATCACAGTTTGTATCAGCGATACCAATTAACGGAATTCCCAGTGTATGAGCTTCCTGAACGCAGATTCTTTCCTTTTTGGGATCTACGATGAAAATCGCATCCGGAACCTTCTTCATATCTTTGATTCCGCCTAAGTTCTTCTCTAACTTTTCCCATTCCTTCTTAAGAGCGATAACCTCTTTCTTAGGAAGAACATCAAAAGTTCCATCCTGAGACATGGTCTCAATCGCTTTTAAGCGGTTAACTCTGGACTGGATGGTCTTGAAGTTTGTAAGCATACCGCCAAGCCATCTCTCATTTACGAAGTACATACCGCAGCGCTCTGCTTCAGACTTGATTGCGTCCTGAGCCTGCTTCTTGGTTCCTACGAAAAGGATCTTGCCGCCTTCTGCAGCAACATCGGAGATTGCCTTGTAAGCCTCATCTACTTTAACTACAGACTTCTGTAAGTCGATGATGTAGATGCCGTTTCTCTCTGTGTAGATGTATGGAGCCATCTTAGGGTTCCATCTTCTTGTCTGGTGACCGAAGTGCACGCCAGCTTCTAAAAGCTGCTTCATTGAAATTACGCTCATGTTATTTCCTCCATCTGGTTTTACTTCCGCCCGCTTCTTATGCTTCCGGGGAGACCTTGATCAGGCACCTTCCTCTGGAATCCGCAGACGTGTTTTTTAATAAGCTTTGCTAGTATAGCATATCTTTCTGTCTGATGCAAGTGATTTTTTATATTTCACGTCCAAAAAAGTCTGATTTTCGACATCAAAAGGAGCAGAACTCCCGCCCTGCTCCTGTGTCTTTACAGTCCCCGTTCGGGAACACTTTTTCCGTTTCCTGCCTTTATGGTTTTCAACTCATCGAAGACCACATCGTTTAAAACCTTGATATAGGTTCCCTTCATGCCGGAGGATCTGGATTCAATGACTCCCGCACTTTCAAACTTCCTGAGGGCATTGACAATAACAGAACGGGTAATACCTACCCTGTCTGCGATCTTGCTTGCCACCAGAATTCCTTCGTTGCCATCCAGCTCATCAAAGATATGGGTGATAGCTTCCAGTTCAGAAAAGGACAAGGTGCTGATAGCAGACTTGACGATCTGCACCTTTCTGGTCTCTTCTGCATTCTCCTCATTAACAGAACGCATCATCTCCAGCCCCACTACCGTGGTTCCGTATTCGCTTAAAATAATATCATCAATGTCATACTGGGATTCGGATTTGTAGATAAACAGAGTTCCCAGCCGCTCACCTGCAATGTCAATAGGGGTAATAATGGCCTGATACTTTCTGATATCGCCGCCGGTAAAGCCAAGGGTCTCCAAGTTTACGTTTTCCTTTGTCGACAGGATACCCAGCAGACGCTCATTGAGCATAGTGTCAACATAGCCGCCTACCTGATCAGCAATCAGCTCCTGAATCTCATCTATATCCGGTGTTACGCCAACGCCCAGCACCTTTCCCTTCTTGCTGATTACAAGAATGTTGGAATTTAAAATCTCAGTCAGTACTTCACAAATATCATTAAATACAACTTTGTGTGAATTATTATTATGCAATAATTTATTTATTTTTCTAGTTTTATCCAACAACTGTACGCTCATAATCGAAAACCTCCTTTATAATTTATGTGAAAGACAAAAATACACCTGTAATAATTAGATATTATCATTATTATTTTCAAATAACAATAGTTTATTGAAGATTTTCGATTTTTTTAATAATTTATTTTCTTTACTTGTCAGCGCTGTAGCCGCACTGCTCGTTTGAGCATAACAGTTTATTTCCTTTTTCAACCATATAGGACCCACATTTGGGACACTTCTGGGTAGAAGGCCTTTGCCAGGACATGAAGTCACATTCCGGGTTTGCCTCACAGCCATAATAAATTCTGCCTTTTTTGGTTTTCTTGATGACAACCTCTTTCTGGCACTTGGGACAGGGCACTCCGATTTTCTCCAGGTAAGGCTTGGTATTTTTACACTCCGGAAATCCGGGGCAGGCCAGGAATTTTCCGTGAGGGCCGTATTTGATGACCATATTCCTGCCGCAAAGCTCACAGACTTCCTCTGTCACCTCGTCGGCAATGGTCACAGACTCCAGTTCCACCAGAGCTTTATCCACTGCTTCCTTTAAATCCGGATAAAAATTCCTTACAACAGTCTTCCACTGGACTGATCCGTCTCCCACCTTATCCAGGAGGTATTCCAGATTAGCCGTAAAGGTGATGTCCACAATGCTGGAAAAACTCTGCTTCATCATGCTGTTGACAATTTCTCCCAGTTCTGTCACATAAAGGTTTTTGTTTTCCTTTGCCACATATCTTCTGGCTATGATGGTGGTAATAGTAGGCGCATAAGTACTTGGACGTCCGATTCCCTGTTCCTCCATAGCTTTTACAAGAGAGGCTTCCGTAAAGTGGGCCGGAGGCTGGGTGAAATGCTGGCTGTTCTCCAGTTTTTCTAAGTTCAGCACACTTCCTTTTGCCAGATTGCCCAGAAGCACATTGGTTTCCTCTTTGTCATCCTCCTGTACATACACAGACATAAATCCGTCAAAGGAAAGCTTTGAGGCGGAAAGGGTGAAGAAATAATCTCCTGCCCCTACCCTCACTGAGGTAGTCTGGTAAACCGCTGACTCCATTCTGCTGGCAGCAAACCGTTTCCAGATCAATTGGTAAAGCCGGAACAAATCCCTTTGCAGGGATTCTTTTACCCGGACAGGGGTCAGGGCAATATCTGTAGGACGGATGGCCTCATGGGCATCCTGAATCTTTCCATTATTCTTTTTGGCCTGGTCGCCTTTTGCCACATACTCTTTTCCGTACTGCTTTTCTATATAATATCTGGCCGCAACATCTGCCTCCTCCGCAATTCTGGTGGAGTCTGTACGCAGATAAGTGATAAGACCAACAGTTCCCTGGCCTTCGATTTCAACACCTTCATAAAGCTGCTGGGCCAGACGCATGGTCTTCTGGGTGGAAAAGTTAAGCACCTTGGAAGCTTCCTGCTGAAGAGTACTGGTGGTAAACGGAATAGGAGCCTTCTTGACCCTTTCCCCGTTTTTCACTTCATTGACCACATAATTTTGGCCTTCTAATCCTTTTAATATCTGATCCAGTTCTTCCTTGGTATGAATGGCAATCTTGCCTTCTGCATTGCCGTGGAATTTGGCAACCAGAGACTTTTTGCTTCCCTCCTGCTTAAGAACTGCTTCCAGATTCCAGTATTCCTCCGGAATAAAGGCGTTGATCTCCTCTTCCCTGTCGCAGATTAAGCGAAGTGCTACGGACTGGACACGGCCCGCACTTAAGCCTCTCTTTACCTTTGCCCAGAGAAGAGGGCTGATCATATAACCCACCATACGGTCTAAAACTCTTCTGGCCTGCTGGGCATCCACCAGATTCATGTCAATGGCCCTGGGGGTTTTAAAGGAAGCCTTTACCGCATTCTTGGTGATCTCATTAAAGCTGATGCGGTATACCTGCTTGCTCTTTACCTCATCTAACTTCAAGGACTTCAATAAATGCCAGGAAATAGCTTCTCCCTCCCGGTCAGGGTCAGTTGCCAGATAGATCTTATCGGCCTTTTTCACTTCTTTTCTCAGCTTGGCAAGTATGTCACCTTTGCCTCTGATGGTTATATATTTTGGTTCAAAATCATTTTCTATGTCAATTCCCATCTGACTTTTGGGAAGATCTCTTACATGTCCGTTAGAAGCATCTACTTCAAAATTTGCTCCAAGGAACTTTTTAATCGTCTTAACCTTTGCAGGTGACTCCACAATTACTAAACAGTTCGCCATACCAAACTCCTCGCCTATAATTTCTTACCATAATATTGATGGGATGTCTGAACAATCAGGCCCTTCCACTCCAGCTCCAGCAGAGCGCTCATGCAGTCACTGACAGACAATCCGCTTAACGTTATAACTTCTTCCAGATTTTTCGGTTGCAAATCTAGGCAACTATACAACATTTTTTCTTTTTTGGCAAGCCCGTTCTTATTTTTTTCATGAACTCTTAATATTTTACCATTCTGTAACTGAAAATATTCCAGCACTGAATCAGGCCCCAGCAAAACTCCAGCCCCCTCGCTGATCAGCCGGTTACAGCCGGCGCTTAAGGGATCTGTCACCCTGCCGGGAAGCGCAAAAATTTCCTTTCCCTGTTCCAACCCTAAGTTGGCCGTAATCAGAGAACCGCTTTTTTCTCTGGCTTCGATCACCAGAACCGCGTCAGACAGTCCGCTGATGATCCGGTTCCTCATAGGAAAATGAAAGGGTTTCGGCGCTTCCTTTGGCATAAATTCCGTCAGTACACCTCCCTGAAGAGCCATCTGCTCATACAGTCCATAATTTTCCCTTGGATAGCAGATATTGATTCCGCATCCCAATACCCCGTAGGTATCTCCTCCCGCCTCTAAGGCCCCCATGTGCCCGGCCCCGTCTATTCCTTCGGCCAGGCCGCTGATGATCTGTACTCCTGCCCTGGAAAGCTCTCCGGCTATATGGGCTGCCATCTGCTTTCCGTAGCTTGTGCAGCTTCTGGCTCCAATGATGGCTGCTGACGGCCTCTCCTCCCCGGGCAGCCTTCCTTTTACGAAAAGTCCCATAGGATATCCATGGATTTCAAGAAGACGTCCGGGATATTCCTCCTCATGAGACATGATAAATAAAATTCCTCTTTTCCTCAACTCCTCCAGTTCCTTTTTGCACTCGTCCAGACGTTTTTTATGTCCGTCAAAAAGGCCTGCCTCCTTTTGATTTAAAATTCCAAGCTCTTCCAATTGTCTTCCTTCTATATTATATATTCTTTTATAGTTTCCCACGTAGTCATAAAGCCTCCTGATCTTCACTGCACCCAGAAATCCCACATGGCAAAGCCAGTACAAATACTCCCGTTCCTCATGCCTGTCCATAAATACCTCCCCAATACTTTCCTTCCATGCTTCGCAGACCTGCCGCCTCTGCCAGATGCTCCTTCTTTATTCTGGAAACTCCCTCCAGATCTGCTATGGTCCTTGAAATCTTCAGTATCTTTTCATAACCTCTTACGCTGAGATTCATCCTGTCATAAATCTTCTTTAAAATCTCCTTTTCTTCATTTCCAAGAATACAAAACTCTTCTATCTGCCTCTTGCCCATGGCACCGTTAAAATAATTTCCCTGGCCTTTAAACCGTTCCTTTTGAATTTCCCTTGCTGCCTCCACTCTCTTTCGGATAGCCCCAGAAGACTCCCCTTTCTTTCCTGCTCTCAGTTCCTCATAGGGAATAGCGCTTGCCTCTGCACAGATATCAATCCTGTCCAGCAAAGGCTTAGATATCCGGCTTAAATACTTTCTCACCTGCTGCTCCGAACATCTGCACCGGGTTCTGTCAGGGAAAAAACCACATACACAGGGGTTCATGGAAGCTGCGATCATGAAATCTGCCGGAAATTCATAAGCCCCAAACACTCTGGATACGGTGATTTTTCTCTCCTCCAGAGGCTGTCTTAAAATTTCCAATGTATTTTTTTGAAATTCGGGTAATTCATCCAGAAACAGAACGCCTCCGGAGGCCAGGGAGATTTCGCCCGGCTTTGGTATTCTTCCCCCACCGGCCAGAGCCTGGGGGCTGATGGTGTGATGAGGGCTGCGAAACGGCCGTCTGCACATGACGGGATTTTCCTGGGATAAAAGGCCGCATACGCCGTAAATCTTTGATATGTCTATGATTTCTTCCAGGGACAGGGAGGGCATAATGGTGGGAATCCGTCTGGCAATCATGGTCTTTCCCGTTCCCGCAGGACCGATGTAAAGGATGTTGTGCATGCCTGCCACCGCCACCTCTGTGGCCCGTCTTAAGAGAAGTTGTCCTCCAACCTCAGAAAAATCCACATCGTAAGGCTCCGGCTGCCAAAGAGGCAGCTCATGCCTCAGGCTTTCCGGTTCCTGCCCGCCTGGTTCACCGCAGGAATTGAGCAGGTTCGACAACTCTTTTAAGCTTTTCACCCCTATGATTTCAATTCCTTCTATTATCATGGCCTCCCGAACATTTTCCTTGGGAAGAAAACATCGGTCCATTCCGGACTTTTTGGCTGCCGCAGTAATGGCAAGCGCTCCCCTTAAGGGCCTGATTTCCCCATCCAGGCCCAATTCCCCGGAAATTACACAATGTTTCAGCACCGAAGCCTTTATCATGGATGATGCTGTTAAAATTGCGACAGCTATGGGCAGATCAAAGGAGGTTCCTGCCTTAGGAATGCCGGCAGGCGACAAATTAATGGTGATTTTTCTGGCAGGAAGGCGGAAACCGGAATTTTTCAGAGCTGTCCGCACACGCTCCTGGGCCTCCTTTACCTCAGAAGATAAATATCCTACCATAGAAAAGCCGGGAAGGCCGTCGCTTACATCGGCTTCCACTAAAATCGGGACTCCCTCTACTCCTGTAATCCCCACACTATGAACTTTGCTATACAAACCTGTTTCTCCTCTCATATCGGTTTTTGTTACAAATTCAGCCAATAAAATCTATCTTCCCCGGGTGTCACCGCAGAAGCCGAATCATAACCTGTCTATACCTAACTTGCTCATGGAAAATAATGCAGAAACGCATCAGAATGTTCCTGACCAGGAACCTGTTTTTATGATAAGGGAAAGGACAGAAAAAGGCAAGCTTTTTTCTAGACATCTTTTAATCCATGAGAAAATTCAGGCATATAAGGGCGGTAACGGAGAGGCATATGATTTCTCTGACAGACCGGGTTAGTTCGTTCTTTTATGGAAATATTCTTTCTGAAACAGCGGTACAATTCTTCATACTCATCCTCTTCCAGGGCCTTTTTCAGCTGACCCTCCCATTCCTCGGAAATGAGATCCACTAAAAACCAGGGTTTTAAAGCCGGATGCAGAACCGCCTTTTTCCGGTTTTCATCGTATAAAACCCAGTTTTCTCCTGACATCCGGTCTGCAAAGTGAGGAGCCAGCAAAACCAATACGTCGTTTCTGGGGCCGATTTTTCCCACCAAAAGACCACCCTCCATTTCTACAAAACGCACAAATCCTGTAAGACAGTGGGTTTCATTGTCGATATAACGGCACATTTGAAAAATATCGTATACCTGGGGCAGCTGAAGCATATTGACAATGGGGGCTCCCACGTGAAAGCCATAAACCAAAAAGCGGTATATTTTATCCGCACGGTCCTTTTCCCTGCTTAAAGCCGCCTTGTAGACAGCGGTATAGGCTTCCTTTGAAATCTTCTCCCGGATAGCCTGCACCACCTTGGCCGCATGGCCGGCATCAGGAAGAACCTCCTCATATTCACAAAATAATTCCATGGTATTTTCGCTTACCGCCAGCTCCAGCTTCACATTGGCATGGCCTTTTCTGCTGGTCCACGCCGTATACACACCGCTGAGAATCCCTTCCACGCTGTCTTCACACAAATAAACAGTCTTCATAAGCCGCCTACTGTTCCTGTCAATGCCGGTACATTCATGTCATCAAACAGAGAAAGCTGTCGGAATGTTCCTGATGATTCAATGTCCCACACCTTCCTATGCTCCTCTCCCACCAGATGACGGGTAATATAATCCTCCTCAATCTTAACCGGATACATCATCCGGCCGGAACAGGTGATGAAATAAACCGCCCGTTTCAGCACCACGCCGATTTTCTTTAAGGCATCAAAATCCAAAGGCCCGCTCTTTCTTGCCGCCACGATGCGCTGGGCAGACTTTACCCCCATGCCGGGAACCCTTAACAGGGTATAGTAATCCGCCCGGTTTACCTCTACCGGAAACAGCTCCAGATGGCGCAGGGCCCAATCGCACTTTGGGTCTAAGAACACATTGAAATTAGGCC
>NZ_DAIOXM010000005.1:61814-192169 GCF_036758025.1 Lacrimispora sp.
CGGCACGGAATCCGTAAAAACGCATAAGCCAGTCCGCCTGATAAAGCCTGTGTTCCCTTAAAAGAGGCGGACCTCCCGGAAGAGCGGGCAGGCTGCTGTCTTTATTGACGGGAACAAAAGCGGAATAAAAAACTCGTTTTAAGTCATAATTCTGATAGAGGGCTTCCGCCACCATCATCATCTGAAAATCATTTTCCGGAGTCGCTCCCACGATCATCTGGGTGCTCTGCCCTGCCGGAACAAAGGCCGGGGCCTTCCCATACTCCATCAGCTCATACTTGTTTACCGCAATTTTCTTCTGAATCTGCTTCATAGGTGTTAAAATCTTGCTCCTGCTCTTTCCTGGAGCCAGCTTCTTAAGTCCGTCAGCAGTAGGAAGCTCCAGATTGATGCTCATCCGGTCCGCCAAAAATCCAGTCTTTTCTATGAGAACCGGATCTGCACCGGGAATTGCTTTTACATGGATGTAGCCGTGAAAGTGATACTCTTCCCTCAGCTTTTTCAAGGTCTGGTATATCAGGTCCATGGTAAAATCAGCACTGTAGAGAACCCCGGAACTGAGAAACAGCCCTTCAATGTAATTACGGCGGTAAAATTCAATGGTCAGGCTG
The DNA here is from genome assembly GCF_036758025.1 of Lacrimispora sp. Lineage (GTDB taxonomy): Bacteria > Bacillota > Clostridia > Lachnospirales > Lachnospiraceae > Lacrimispora. The sequence goes on from NZ_DAIOXM010000005.1 coordinate 62,426, forward strand.
CACACCTCATCAGGGGTAAAGGCAGTTCTTGGCACATCATTGGAACTGCGGTTGATGCAGTATTTACAGTCATAAATACACTGGTTGGTAAATAGTATTTTCAATAGGGAAATACATCTGCCGTCTGCCGAAAAACTGTGACAGATCCCGGCTGCAACCGTATTCCCCAGGGTTCCTGCTTTTCCTTTCCGGTCTGAGCCGCTGGAAGTACAGGCAACATCATATTTGGCTGCATCTGATAAAATAGCCAGCTTTTCCTGAACGCTTAATTCTTCCTGAATTAACATATCCTCACCTCGAACGCATGTTCTTTTTCTTTATTCTAGCATACTTTTTTTCTCTTTTCAAGCATTTTCGAATGTACGTTCGTCTGTCAGTTTTTACCATTAACTTTTTATAAAAAAATCAGGACCCGGGTTTAAAGCCTTATCTTTTTGGCATAAGTAACCGATATATGTTTTGTAATGTAGGATAATAGATGTTTGATATCCGAATCAATGCATATGCGAGGAATATTACAATGCCAAATTCTCAAAAAACCCCTCAAACAAAAGCAGACGGAACCTCAAAAAAGGTGAAACCGGCTAAAAGCAGGGTCAAAAAAGCAAAACCTCCTAAAGCCAAGGAAAAAAAGGCCCATAAAAATAAAAAGGCATTCATCTTTCTGACAGCCATTCTGGTAGTTGCGGTTACCGGTTCTGCTGCTGCCATTACTTTGCTGACTTTGGCAAAGACAGGCACTTCCAGTGAAAAGGAACCGGAAGCGCCGGCTTATTATTTTTCAAAAGAAGAAGGACTTTCTTCTGTAACTACGGTTTTAGGTCCCAGAGACTTTAAAAAGCTGGACAGCCTCTCTTCAGAACAGGAAGAATCCCAGACCTCAGGCGAAGCGGAACCAACCGATGCAGGGGAATCATACAAGTATTTTCACGCAGCAGATGTGTCTGCAGATTTAAAAAGCTATAAAACCTATCTGGAAGAGGAAAAGAATTTTATTGATGTGACAAAAAACAGCCAGGAGGAGGAGAAGTCATCTTCCCCGGAAGAAAAGCTGGAAGTCTATCAGCTTTCAGGTCCTTCCGCCGATTCCGGTTCCTATCTTTCCATTACTTTGAAAGAGGAAGAAGACGGCTACACCGTGACTGCCTATAAGGGGGACCAGCCATGGAATGCCTATATTAAGGAAATCTGGAACCAGCAGAAAAAGGAACTTGCTGAATCTGACGACTCTTCACAAACAAACAATACCATCGAAGAAGCTGAAAGGTCTGTTTCTTCCCAGGAGCAGAAAAAGCTGGGACTTCCGGAACCGACAAATTCTTACGAGTATATTGCAGCTCCCGGAATCGCGAAGATAGATGGCAGCAATTATTATACAGTCAGAACCTACAAGCGTCAGGCAGACAGCACCCTGATTTACATTGCCACCTATTTATCGGATTATTCCACAGGCGATGTCGCTTTTCAGTATGATGAGGTTACCAGAGAGGTCACTCCTCTTCCCTGACCCTTGGCATCGTAATTCATATTTTAATTACTATAAAAATTAATAAGGAGACACGACTATGGATTTTTTACAATTGGCTAAGAAACGACATTCCGTCAGGAAATTCAGCAACCAGAAAATAGAGAAGGAAAAGCTGGACTTAATTCTGGAAGCAGGGAGAATCGCTCCCACTGCGGCAAATTACCAGCCCCAGCGCATCCTTGTTCTTGACAGTGAAGAAAGCCTGGAGAAATTAAAAGCCTGCACTCCCTGTCATTTCCACGCTCCTTTGGCATTGTTGGTATGCTATGATACTTCTGCCAGCTGGAAAAGATCCTATGACAACGAAGATACCGGAATCACTGACGCCAGCATCGTTGCCACCCAGATGATTCTTCAGGCTACTGAAGCAGGCATTGGCTGTACCTGGGTAGCCCACTTTGACCCTCAGCTGATACGGACTTCCTTTGGACTCCCTGATTACCTGGTACCTGTTGCCCTGATTCCCATGGGTTATCCGGCTGTGGATTCAGCTCCAAACCAGACTCATGAAAACCGTTTTTCTTTAAACCGCACTGTTTTCTTTAATTCCTTTGACGGAATTTCAAAAGGAAAACCTTCTGAAAAATAAGTAAAAAACCATGTCATCCCTCTTTCCTCTGCTGACGGCCTTCTTGACAGAATGGACCAATAAGCAGGAAAGAGGGATTTTTTATCTGCCTTCCCGCATACATATGACATAGTATATAAATATACCGGGTCTAAAAAGGACAGGGGGCTTTGCCATGGAAAAAATACTGGATAACCGATATTATGACCTGATCATTCATAACTCTATGGTGCCGTCATTTGACAGCGGAAATAATATTACAGTTTTAAATGAGACCCATTCCCTGCTTCACATTCAAAAAAGCAGCATGGATCCTTGTGACCTGGGACGTCAGCCTTATGACAGCTTTCCGTTTCTTTTTACCCTTTCTTCCAAGGTGAGTATGGAACGGTCAGGCATTAGCAACATTCAGCGTGTTCCCCAGCTTGGACTGTTTGGTTCAGGCATCATCATCGGTGTGGTTGACACGGGCATTGATTACCTTCACCAGGCCTTTCGGAATCAGGATGGAACTACCCGCATTCTTTCTATATGGGATCAGACAGAGGGGAGCGGAAGACCTCCCAATGATTTTACCTTTGGGTCTGAATACGGGGAAAATCATATCAACACTGCTCTGAGGTCTGAAAATCCTTTGTCCATTGTTCCAACCACTGATCCTTACGTTCATGGAACAGCCATCACCAGCGTTATTGCCGGTTCTCCCGACCAGCAGCACTCCTTTACAGGTGTTGTTCCCAGGTCAAGGCTCGTGGTTGTAAAGCTGAAAGAGGCAAAGAAGAATTTAAAAGATGTTTTTTTCGTTTCGGAAAACGCTCTATGTTATCAGGAATCGGATATTATGCTGGGAATCCGTTATCTCATCTCAGTTGCCAGGCGGTTAAGCCGCCCCATTGTCATATGCATTGCCTTGGGAAGCAGTCAGGGCGGGCACGACGGCAACAGCCCTCTCAGCATCTACCTAAACCATCTGACTGCCATGCATAAAACAAATGCAGTGGTGGCATCAGGCAATGAAGGGAACAAAGGAAGACATTATTTCCACAATTGCATTGAAGTTCCCTTTGAACACAGCTTTGATTTGAATGCAGGACAATATGATAAGAAGTTTTTCATGGAAATCTGGCCTTTTCCTCCGGGAAGAATCTCCATCCAGATCTCCTCTCCCACCGGAGAAACCATCGGCACCATCTCCCGGCCCACCAGCGACTGCGGGAAATTCACATTCTCCCGCAGTAAAACCGTTGTCTGGATCAACAACATTTTGCTGGAAGGGGACAGCGGAGACCACTTAATACTGGTGCGCTTTGACAATCCGGTTCCAGGAGTATGGAATTTTAAACTCAGGAACATGGAATCTGCACCCTTCTCCTTTCACTGCTGGCTGCCTTCCGGCGATATGATTTCAAATGAAACTTATTTCAGCCTGTCAGATCCGGATACTACCATTACAGCCCCGGGAAATGCCAGGCTTCCTCTTACGGTCACCGCCTATAATCAGTTTGATGACACCATTTTAGAGGAGTCCGGAAGGGGTTATACCCGGTCCAATCAGATCGCTCCTGACATCACTGCTCCCGGCTACCGGATTCCCTGTGCCCTTCCGGGAAATGAATACGGAACCATTACAGGCACAGGAGCCGCAGCAGCTCACGGGTCAGGAGCCGCCGCCATGGTGGTGGAATGGGGATTTTGCAAGGGCAATCTTACCACACTTACGGGAAACCAGGTCAACCGCATGATAATCCGGGGAGCCCAGCGCAGCCATGAAATGGTTTATCCCAACAATATATGGGGATATGGAATTCTGGATTTATACGAACTGTTCAAGCGGATAACAGTGTTTTAGCCAGATTTATCGGCAGCAGGAACACCCCGGAAAGACTCTCTGATGGAAAATTATAGTTGTGTTTTCTTTTTATTTTCTGTATAATCAAGTCAAAGAAAACCAAATGTCAAAATTTTCATTTAAGGATACAGAGAGGAGACTTCCATGTTTCAGATTCATAATTTTACAGACAATGATGATATTAAAACTTTAGGCTCTTTAGGCCCTTTCACCGTAATCGAATACCAGCGTGATTTAAGTGTAATGCCTTCGGAGGCTCAGTTCGCTTATTTCTGCAATGAAATGAATGTCCGCAAAAGGCAGGTCATCTGCGACTTATCCAAGGCCGATATCACCCTCCAGGCCGGAGCCATGCAGTGGACTGTGGGCAATGTAAGTGCCACCACCGGCATCAAGGGCGTAGGAGACTTATTCAGCAAGGCGGTCCGGGGAAAAGTAACCGGAGAATCCGCCATCAAGCCGGAGTACACCGGAGACGGCATTTTGGTGCTGGAGCCCACCTACCGCCATCTTTTATTGATTGATCTTCAGGAATGGAACGGTTCCATTGTACTGGATGACGGTCTGTTTCTCGCCTGTGATTCTAAATTAAAGCACAAGACTGTCCTGCGTTCCAATCTCTCCTCTGCGGTTGCAGGCAATGAAGGGCTGTTCAACCTGGGCGTAAGCGGCGACGGCATCCTGTGTCTGGAATCCAAATGCCCCCGTGAAGAATTGGTGGAAATCACATTAAATGGTGATGTCCTTAAGGTAGATGGAAATATGGCTATTGCATGGAGTGGCAGCTTAGACTTTACCGTAGAGCGCTCCGGAAAATCCCTGATCGGTTCTGCGGCTTCCGGCGAAGGACTTGTAAATGTTTACCGGGGCACCGGAAAGGTTCTTCTTGCTCCGGTCAGCTAAAAGCGAAATAACTTCAGATGGTACACAAGAAAGAGCAGCTGCGATTTACAAGCAGCTGCTCTTTCCCCTATGGTGCTTTTAAGTTGTGCGGGACGTAACTATGTATCTTGGGCTGCCTCATGCCTAAAAGTCCCTTTTTCTTCCTATATACCGCGCCACCCGGTTTTTGTATCTGATATAATCATCTCCAAAAACCGTAGGCAGGTATTCTTCTTCCTTTATAATCTGAAGATGGAGCAAGACAATGGAAAATATTGTAAAAGCCAGAAGGATCCAGTTAAAAAAGGTGAGAAGGATTCCAATATAAGTCAGGTAAAAGCCCACAAACGCAGGATTTCTGCTGATACTGTAAATTCCTTCCGTAACCATGGCTGTCTTCTCTTTTTCCGGAATTCCAGCCCTCCAGCTATCCCTCATGGTATATACGGCTATCCCAAAAACAATCACACCTGCAAAACCTATAAAAATTCCCGTTATCCGGACAGCCGGATCTAAAGAACCGGCATTTAAAACAATGCTGAAGACCTCAGCCGCCACAATGCTGTATGTGGCAGTCTTCATAACGGCCTCAGTTGTCATGAGGGCTTTTTTCTTTTCCCCTTTTGCAATGTGATCCGTCTGAATCCCCTTCTTTCTTTGGGCAAGCATTTTTCCAATATAGATTGTGTAAAACGCAGCCAATGTCAGAAGGGATAAAATCTGATACCCCAAATCGTCTCCTCCCGCCTTTTAATTGATTATCATACCTTTTTCAGTATACCATATTTTACCTTTCCGAGATAGCTTCTTTTACCTTCTCGCCTGAGCCTTTAGCTGAATTTGCCTGCTGATTTCCTTTACCTGCTCAGAGGGCTCATAATCCTCCTCCTGGAACAAAAATTCGTGAAGCCTTTTTACGTTTTCCTCCAGTGTCACCGGGATGACGCAGTCTCTTTTTCCAATCATCACATCCTTTAAATTGGAGGGAAAGCCTTCTGTTTCCGTCAAATGAAACCGCTTCATATTTTTTATCAGAGGAAGCAGATCCTTCATGCCGACGCTGGTAGAAATCTGAGGCAGTACGGCACCTGCCATCTGGTTTAAGGTGGAAAGATCCGCTTCCCTGGCCTTTTTTAACACCAGGTCTGCAACCTCTCTCTGCCGCTCCGTCCGTTTGAAATCCGTATCCATTTTCCTGAGCCTGGCATAAGCAACCGCCTGGACACCGTCCAAATGGTTAAGTCCCTCCTTTTTCAAGTGATGGGAACCCACTCCTGTAGACTCTACGGTTTCCGTAATAAAACCATTGATCACGCGGAATTCCTCCCGGCTGATGTCCACATCAATGCCTCCCAGGATATTGATGGCATCTGCCACCGCCTTCCAGCTAAAGGATGCGTAATCATCGATGTTTAAATCGAGATTTTCTTTTAAGGCTTCTATGGCCTGGTTAGGGCCTCCGTAAAAATAGGCTTCGTTGATCTTATCATACCTTCCCTTTTCATTGACTTTCAAATAGGTGTCCCGGTAAACAGAAACCATCCGGATTTCTCCTGTGTCCAGGTTCGCATTTAAAAGCATCTGCATATCCGACCTGGTGCCCCTTCCCAGCTCTCCTTCCCTGGAATCCACACCAAATACAGCCACCGTCCAGTAGCCCTCCATTTTTTCCTGGGTTTCTATGCTTATATTGGTATTTTTAATCTGGGGCATTTCTCCTGCCGGAAGCCTTTGGGGCATATGGATGATGTTCCAGCCGTGGCCCAGTATAATCCCCGCCAATGCGGCCCATACAGCTCCTATGACAATAAATCCCCATCTGTAATGATTCGCCATGAATTCCTCCCATATCGTTGAAAATTCTACAGTTCAGCCATGCATAGATAATTTGGTGGAAATGCACCACCAAATTATCTATGTCGGGCTGCGCCCTATAGAAAAATTAATGCCATTTGTGCTTAGTGAGCAAGCTCCCACGCACAAATCCCATTAATTTTTCTGCATGGCTTAGTTATCGCAAAAAAAGAAGAGATACTGTTTCTATCTCTCCTTAATTTTCCTTAATTTCAGAATTTTATTCAAAAACCGGTTTTATCTCATTGGGATGATCAATGACATACTTTGGCTGAAATGCTTCCAGCTCTTCCCGTCCCCTGAATCCCCAGGTTACGGCCACCGTATCCATTCCTGCATTGAGCCCTGTCTTCATATCCGTATCCGTGTCCCCGAAGTAAAGGCATTCCTCAGGCTTGGCCTGAAAGTGTTCGGCCGCCATCCATGCTCCGGAGGGGTCCGGCTTACACACAACGCCTTTTCCTTCCCCGATGATCAAGTCAAAATATCCCTTTTGGAAAACAGCATCCGCACATTCAACAGCCCTGTCATGGGGCTTATTGGTCAGGATTCCGATTTTGATTCCTCTTCCCTTTAGAAATTCCAGAAGCTCCGGAATGCCGTCATAAGCCTCTGCCCGGTAAAGGCTGTTTTCCTTAAATATTTCCCTATAAACGCCCAAAGCTTCCTCGTAATGAGTCAGAGCTTCATCTCCTGAGTAAATCAGGGCTCTTTCTACCAGCTTTTTATACCCATCTCCCACAAATACCTTAGTATGAGCCACATCCACATCACCATAGCCAAAGTGATTCATGGTCAGGCTGACAGAACGTGAAAGAGAATCAATGGTATTGACAAGAGTTCCATCCAGATCAAAAATACAGCACTTATACATATTGTTCCCCTTCCTGTTTTGTGAATAACAACTTCATTCCCGATCATACTGAATCAGGAAGTTACCCGGTTTTCTGCAATCTTTCTTAAGTATAGCCCACAGCAGAGGGGTTGTAAAGTCTTTTCCCGGAATCCCAAAAATACGCTTTGATCCGGCTTGTTAAAACCGGATCAAAGCGTATCCCAAGGGTTCAGAAACTATTTATTCTGTCTCTCTGTTCTTTTTCAGAACTGCCAGCACAAGACAGCCGGCCGCAGATCCGATTACAACAGCCAGCAGATATCCAAAGGGATTTCCAATGGTAGGAAGTACGAAGATACCGCCGTGAGGCGCCCTGAGCGTACAGCCAAGAGCCATGGAAAGCCCTCCGGCCACTGCAGAGCCTGCAATACAGGAAGGAATCACCCGGATAGGGTCAGCGGCTGCAAAAGGAATCGCACCCTCTGATATAAAGGACAGTCCCATAATATAGTTAACCAGACCGGACTGGCGCTCTTTTTCCGTAAATTTCTTCTTGAAAAATGTAGTACAAAGGGCAATTGCAATAGGAGATACCATACCGCCTGCCATAACTGCCGCCATAATGTCAAAGTTTCCTTCTGCCAGCTGGGCCGTTCCAAATACATAAGCTGCCTTGTTCACCGGACCGCCCATATCCACTGACATCATTCCTCCCAATACGATACCAAGAAGAATCCTGCTGCTGCCTCCCATGCTGTTTAATCCATTGGTCATGGCATCGTTGATGCCTCCGACAAAGGGATTGATAAAGGTAGTTACAACTGCAGCCAATAAAATACCGATCAGAGGATATAAAAGAACAGGTTTGATTCCTTCCAAAGATCTTGGAAGCTTACTGAAAAGCTTTTTCAGCAGAATTACAATGTATCCGCCGATAAAACCGGCCAAAAGCGCTCCAAGGAAACCGGAATTCACATCTCCGCCTCCGGGATTTGCAAAGGTGGAACCCATTTTAGCAATAAGCCCGCCTACAAAGCCCACCGCCAGACCGGGACGGTCCGCAATACTCATGGCAATATATCCCGCTAAAACAGGAAGCATCATGCCAAAGGCCTGCTCTCCCACAGTCTTTAAATAAGCTGCCAAAGGAGTATTTTTACCAAAATTGCCGGGATCAATGGAATAATCATCAAACAGGAACGCCAATGCGATCAGGATTCCTCCGCCGATAACAAAGGGGAGCATATGGGATACACCATTCATCAAATGCTTATAAATAGAACGGCCGATTCCATCCTGGCTGCCGCTGTTCTCTGAGGAAGCATTGGCTCCTCCTGTGTGGTGGTAAACAGGCGCTTCCCCGCCGGAGGCCCGTTTTATCAGTTCTTCTCCTTTGTGGATTCCATCAGAAACAGAAGCTATGACTACCCGCTTTCCGTCAAAGCGTCCCATATCCACGTTCTTATCAGCCGCTACGATGATTCCATCCGCTGCTGCGATTTCATCTTTTGTCAGAGGATTTCCAATACCTTCTGCCCCGTTAGTCTCCACCTTAACGGCGATTCCCAGTTTCTTGCCCTGCTGTTCCAGGTTCTCAGCAGCCATAAAGGTATGGGCAATTCCTGTCGGGCAGGCAGTGACAGCCAGAACCCGGTATCCGGCAGCAGCCTTTGAAGGTTCCGCTGGCTTTTCTTCCGTTTTCTTTCCGTACCGCTCTGATTCCTTGTCATCAATTAACTGGAAAAATTCTTCCTTTGATTTGGCTTTCACCAAATCACCTTTAAAATCGGGGTCCATAAGCAGAGTGGATAATCTTGACAGTGCCTCCAGATGAACATCGGCTCCGTCAGCCGGTGCTGCAATCATGAAAATCAGATTGGCAAGGGAACCGTCAAAAGCTTCATAATCCACGCCCTCCGGTACCACCATGGCAGCAAGGCCCGGCTCCTTTACAGCGGCTACTTTTGCATGAGGAATGGCAATCCCATCTCCCACTGCAGTGCTGCCCTGGGCTTCTCTCGCCAAAATCCCTTCCTTGTAACCGGCCTTATCCTTCAGCCTTCCGCCGGCATTCATTAAGTCCACAAGGCGGTCAATGGCTTCTTCCTTGCCGGAAACCTTTACCCCCAGTTCAATACTTTCCTTTTTAAGCAGTTCCGTAATCTTCATCAAAAGCCCTCCTTTGACAATTCCTCATACAATTTCATAATATCCTCCCTGCCTGCAAGCCCTTCAGAAAAAGCGCTGGCGCTTCCTGCGGCGCTTCCAAGGCGCAGAGCATGCTCATAGCTTCCATTCTCCAGGTAACCGGCTATGAATCCGGCCACCATGGAATCTCCGGCACCTACCGAATTCTTTACTTTGCCCTTTGGAACACCCATCCGGTAAACCTGTTTGTCTTCGGTAATGAGAATGGCTCCGTCTCCTGCCATGGAAATCAGCACATTTTGAGCTCCCCTCTCCTGAAGGCGCTTTCCATAGCTGATGATTTCATCTTCCCCGTGAAGCACCACTCCAAACATCTCCCCTAATTCATGATTGTTTGGCTTGATCAGGAATGGATGGTAAGAAAGCACATTGGCCAGCAAATCTTTCGTCGCATCCACAGCAATACGGACTCCCCTTCCGTCTAACTGTTCCATAATTCTCTCATAGATGTCATCATCAATGGATTTGGGAATGCTTCCGGATAAAATCAGTACATCTCCCTCTTTTAAAGCGTCCAGTTTCTCAAAAAGCAGCTTCACATCCTGGGCGGTGATCTCAGGCCCCATGCCATTGATCTCCGTCTCTTCCCTGGATTTCAGCTTGACATTGATTCTGGACATTCCTTTTTCCACCTGGATAAAATCTGACTGAAATCCAAGGCCCTTTACTCCCTGTTCAATTTCCCGTCCGGTAAATCCAGCCACAAAGCCCAGGGCGGTATTTTCATACCCTAAAGCCGCTAAAACTGCAGATACGTTCAGCCCTTTTCCCCCATAATAGATGTTTTCCTGCTGGGTTCTGTTGACTGCTCCCAGCGTGAACTGATCCACCTTTACTACATAATCCAGGGCGGGATTAAATGTTACGGTGTAAATCATATATCACCCCTCCTTTAATATATAAAATTTTATTTCTTCTCGTATCTATAATATAATACGATTTCTTCATTTCGTCAATAAGTTTATTCAAGAAAAAATATTTCTTATATCATTTCAGCATTTTAGCCAATCCTTAGAAAGCATTCCAAAGAATTATCCCAGTTTTTTATGCAAACTGCACTCTTCTCCTGGCTTTACCGGACAAAAAAAGCTCCCTTCATGGCCATACTGCATTATGCCGTACCCAGGGAGCATTTTATCATGTTTTATCGTCAGAAATAGTAATCTCATGGCGCCTGATACGGTCATGGGAATCCTTTATGCTGACAGATAAAAATAAGTATAATATTTCAATCACAGCAGTGGCCGTCACTCTGGAAAAACAGAATTCTCCCAGAAGAAGCTTCTCCCTTGTAGCCGTTGTAATGTGAAAGTCACAGGCTTTTCCAAGGGGAGAGGAGGCATTATTTGTGATTGCTATGGTTTTTACATGGTTTTCCTTTGCCACTGCCACAAGAGTCATAAGACGTTTGGAAAATCCGGAATTGGATATGATGATGACTACATCCTCTGCCCTTAAATTGCAGGTATAAGCCACCTGGGTTTCCCAGATAGACCCTGACACAGCGGCAATTCCCAATTGATTAAACTTAAAGGCACCATCCAAGGCAACGGGAGTGGTATTTCCCACGGCCACCAGCTGCACCATCCTGGCCTGTTCAATCACTCTTAAAATCTTTTCCAGGTTCTCCTCATCCATCATGGATATGGTCTGGGTCAGCTCCGCCACCTTATTGGCAAGAATATTCTGGAGGGACTGGGCGATGTTGTCACGGCTGATGTCATTGGAAACCTCAATGGAATTTCCCCGTTCCTCAGCCACTTCTTTTGCCAGATTGATTTTTAAATGATGAAAGCCGTTAAAACCGCATCTTCTGCAGAACCTGGACACCGTGGCATCGCTTGTACCGCTTGCCAGGGCCAGTTCTGCCACCGTCATGTCAATAATTTCACTCTTATGTCCTAAAATATAATCTGCAATCTTTTTTTCCGCCTCAAAAAGTGAATCATAAGATGAACAGAGAACACCGGATACGCTGATATTTTCCTGCATAAACAACCTTTCCCTCATTTCATGTAATATTATTTCACCATTATATCACGATGTGAAATATCTTGTAAAGAGGGTTCATACTCCCACTCATTGTGATCTCGCCCCGTATCCCTTAAAATCTCATCAATCTGGGCAAAGAGCTGGCTGTCAGGCAGGTTTCTCTGCCACAGGCGAAATGCTTCTTCGGACCGCACCGCCTTTGCATCAACCGGAATTCCCGCACAGTAATCCCGGTTTAGATCTCCGTAAAGGCCGGCCATCTTCTCCATCTGTTCCTCCGGCAGATTGCGGAGCTGGTCATAGATCTGACTGCTGACCACTTCTTTTAGAAACCCGGAAGCATACTCTTGAAAGGAAAGCAGGTTTTCATCTAAAATCCCCTGCTGTCTCGCCCAGCCCTCCACGTCCGTCTCCCGTGTTTCATAGGCCAGGCTGCCGTTTTCCGTCCATTTTAACACGCCGTACCTGCAGGGAGCGATGGGAAAGGCATCCGCCACCACTTCGCTGATCCGGAATGCACTTTCATCCTCTCCCGGTGACAGCTTATTTCTCTTAGTTCTTTGCAGATGGAGATGTCCGCTTATATAGAGAGGAACGTGATAGCTTTCTAACAGCTCCGCCACATCACGGCTGTTTTCCAGAGTGCAGTCCACCGGATAGAGGATACTCTCCTTTAACAGATTGTGATGGGCAATGGGTATTAAGGAGGCACCTTCCCGGTCTGCTTCCTCCAACTGCTCTTTCATCCATGCCAGAGTTTCTTCCCTGATACGCCCTCCCACCTTGTTCACCGGTTCATACTGGGCGGAATCCAGCATCAGAAGCCAGTTTTTCTCATCCAGCTCATAGACATAGCTGAGGGAGGCTTCATCAAGACTTCTGGCCTGATCATAGCCAAACTGGCGGTAAATCTCATAAAAGTCCTCAGGCCCGGTCATCTCAGCCTCTCCTTTTTCCTCACCGAAATAAGAGGCAGCGGCGTAATTATTGATATCGTGATTTCCGGGTATGACAAGCACCTTTACACCCTTTTCCTCCAGAATTTTCAGCTTTTCCGCCAAGGCTTCATGGCTTTCCATTTCCCCGTTCAAGGTCAGGTCCCCGCTTAAAACCACAGCAGAGGGGTTAAGCCTTTCCATATCGGCTGTAAAGGCATCCATAAGCTGGGGAATGTAATGAACCAGCTTACCGTCATCCTTCTTTAACATGGTTTCAAAGGCTTCCCCGTAATCAGTCAGACTGGGAGAAAGATAATGAACATCAGTAATCACGGCAATGACCGGAGGCTTATATGCCTCCGGCTGGTCTTCCCCTTCCTCAGGAAAAGGCATTACCGGTTTTGAGACTGTCTCAGCCCTCTTATCCGCAAGCTCTTCTCCATTCCCAAACTCTTCATCTTCTTCCGCTTTGTCCTCCGCTTTTTCTGTCTCCTCCCTATCAGGCGTTTCAGCCTGGCTTTCGGTTGCTTCCTCCAAAAGAGAACCGGAAGGTTCCTTCCCTCCCGGAGCCGGGGAATGGAGCCTGCCAATCACCAGCACAATGCCAAAGCATATAAGGAGAGTTCCTATATAAATCAGGGCCAGAAGGCCATTCTTCTTTTGTCTGCTCATGTTGTCCCACAAAGAGTCCTTTCCACATCCTGTCAATTTTTCTCCATGGAATCATAACACGCTTTTTTAAATAGGGCAACCCTTTCTCAATACCACCTGGTAAGGGGAAGCTCATTATTCACTCCCTTAGTCACAAGAATCTGATGCAGATCAATGATACCATTGTGGAAGGTGGCCGCGCATCCGCTCAGATAAAGATGCCACATCCTGGTGAACTCCTTTCCCATCTTTGCCTCAATCTCCGGGAGGTGGTCCCTGAAATTCCGTTCCCAATGAAGGAGAGTTTTGCAATAATGGCGGCGCAGGCTTTCCACATCCAGAGTATAAAACTGGTGTTCGCTGAACAAATGAATCATTTCCCTCAGGCTTGGAATCATGCCTCCCGGAAAAATGTATTTTTTGATCCAGGGATCACCGGGATACTCTCTCAATGCACTGATATAGTGAAGAAGCATCAAACCGCCCGGTTTCAGCACTGCTTCTGCGTTCTTCACAAACAGCTCATAATTTTCCCTGCCCACATGCTCCAGCATTCCTACGCTGACTATCCGGTCAAAGGTCTTTCCCTGGTCCTTTAAGTCCCGGTAGTCCATTAGCTCCACGGAAACCTTATCCCCAAGACCTTCGGCTTCGATCCTCTCTTCAAACCGCTTCTTCTGTTCTCTGCTCAGGGTAATTCCCACTCCCTTTACCCCGTACTCCTTAGCAGCCCGGATGAGGAGATATCCCCAACCGCAGCCAATGTCCAAAAGAGTCATATCTTCCTTTAAGTACAGCTTCTGCAAAATACGCTCCACCTTATTGCACTGAGCCTCATATAAGGTATCGGTTTCCGCCTTAAAATATCCGCAGGAATAGCTCATGGTCTCGTCAAGCCAGAGGCTGTAAAAATCATTTCCCATGTCATAATGGTAGGTGACCTCTTTTTCCTGGTTCTTTTTGGACTGAGAAGAAAAAATCAACTTCTTAAGCCTGGTCCTGTCAGTTGAAAACTTGTCCATCTGCCCAAGAAAGTGATCCAGGGCATGAAACAAATCGCCCTCAATCTCCAAATCCCCTTTCATATAGGCTTCTCCCAAAGCCAGGGAAGTACTGGTCAGAAGCTTACTGCTGTCGATTTCTTCTTTCAGATTTACAATAAAAACCGGATTCCCATTCCCAATGTGGTGAGTCTCCCCATGGAAGGTCACATCAAAGGGGTGGTCGTCAAATCTCTGAAGAAAAGAAACGATGAAATGATCCGTCATGTTTTTCATGGCAATTCTCCAATCTGTTCTTTATTTCTTCTGAGATTTTACCCGTTTTTCACAATTTTATAATCTGAACCTCCTCTTCTTCAAAGGTACAGACCGAAAGCACATACCCTCCCTCCAGTATTTCCTGATAAAAAAAGGCGTTGGGATCAGAGCCGGCAGAAATATCAGCCAGAGGCACAGTAATCCCGCAGCCTAAAGCTTTGACATAGCTTTCTTTCAAGGTCCATATACGAAAGAAATAGGAATCCCGCTCTTCCTCCGGCAATTCCTTCATACGGCTCTTTTCGGCAGACGAAAAGACCCTTTCCGCAACACTTTCCGGAAAGGGCCGTATCCGCTCCACATCAACTCCAAGGCTGCTCCCTCCCAGCCCGCAGGCCGCCAGTCCTGACGTATGGCTGATATTGTAATGAATGCCGGGAAAATCCTTCAAGTAAGGCTTTCCATGCTCCCCCTTTAAAATTACAACCTGATGTTCCTGCTCCGGAGCAATTCCATACACTTCTTTGAGCCCCTGATAAAGAAGGCGTTTTCCAAGCAAATGCTCTGTCTGCCGTTTTTCTCTTCCATGGACAGCCTCATACTGCGCCAGATAAATCCGTATCATCTGCCTTACCTCTCTGCTTCCTCATTTCCCCGGCCCCAGTTCCGGTTTTCCAACCGGCAGCCATGGCCGAAATATATGGTTCTCGGTCCAAGGGTGCTGATCTTATCCGCACTTTTTAACATGGCCTCCCGGTCATAATAAGTCATGGAAACTCCGGGATAAAACATGTTAGTCAGCGCATCTCCCACAATCACTGCTTTTCCATCTATATCAAGCCCAATAGAGCCCCCGGTATGTCCCGGAAGCTCTATGACTCTGGCATTGATTCCATAATCCGTCAGCCAGTCCCCCTCATTCAGGAGGATTTCCGGGGTAAATTCCGGTATGCGGTCTGTCTCCATGCTTTTAGAAGATATCTCCGCAACCACCATTCCCAGAAACCCCTGATAGCATAAGGGTTCTATATTTTTATCTTTTATAAGTCCTAAGTCTGCCCTGTGCATGGCCGCAGGCACTCCCAGGGCAGACTTTAAATAAGCCGTATTCTGCACATGATCCACATGACCATGGGTGAGTACGATCAGCTCTACCTTTGTTTTCCGGCATTGGGCCAATATTTTTTCTTCAAAACCCTTCCGTCCTGTATCCACAAGAATGGCTCTTCCATGGTCTTCTACCAGATAGCTGTTAACGCTTCCGCACCTGATACGCTTTATCTCTGCCATCGTTTCCTCTCCCCTTCAAATAGTCGGATTCCTGCCGGACTGCCTTCCGCGGAATTCTTTCCTATTCATTGTATTGAAAGAGAGTCAAGTATATTCCTTATTACCGTTTAATATGAAAGGCATCAAGGCCTGGATAAACGGCTCCCTTGCCCAGTTCTTCCTCAATTCTGAGAAGCTGGTTGTATTTTGCCACACGCTCACTTCTGCTGGGTGCTCCCGTCTTGATCTGGCATGTATTCAAAGCAACTGCCAGGTCTGCGATGGTAGTGTCCTCTGTCTCACCGGAACGGTGGGAGGAAATGGCTGTATAGCCTGCGCTGTGAGCCATCTTAATGGCTTCAAGGGTCTCTGATACGGAACCGATCTGATTGAGTTTAATGAGAATGGAGTTGCCGCATCCCTCTGAAATACCCCTTTTCAAACGCTCTGTATTGGTTACAAATAAATCGTCTCCAACTAACTGAATCTTGTCTCCAAGGGCCTGAGTAAGCTTTTTCCAGCCCTCCCAGTCCTCTTCATCAAGACCATCCTCGATGGAATAAATAGGATATTTTTCACACAGATCTTTCCAATGCTCAATCAATCCCTCTGAAGTGAAATGCTTACCGCACTTAGGAAGGATATATTCTCCCTTGTTTGCGCCCTTCCATTCACTGGCGGCTGCATCCATAGCCAGAACAAAATCACGTCCAGGCTCATATCCGGCCTTCTTAACAGCTTCCAGGATTAAGTCAATGGCTGCCTCATCACTTTCCACGTCAGGGGCAAAGCCTCCCTCATCACCTACGGCTGTAGCCAGACCCTTGGATTTTAAGATGCCTGCCAGACAGTGGAATACTTCTGTACACCAGCGAAGGCCTTCTTTAAAGCTGGAAGCACCTGTCGGCATGATCATAAATTCCTGCACGTCCACAGTATTGGCCGCATGAGCTCCTCCGTTTAAAATGTTCATCATAGGAACCGGAAGCCTGTTTCCTGTCACTCCGCCTAAGAAACGGTATAAGGGAACTCCCAGGCTGATGGCTGCAGCTCTTGCAGCAGCAATGGATACAGCCAGAATGGCATTAGCACCCAGCTTGGATTTATCGCTTGTCCCATCTGCGGAAATCATAGCTTCGTCAATGGCATAAATATCAGAAGCATCCATTCCCACAAGCACGTCATTGATTACGGTGTTGATGTTGTTAACTGCCTTGGAAACGCCTTTTCCTCCGAAGCGGGTCTTATCCCCATCCCGAAGCTCCAGGGCCTCAAATTCACCGGTGGAAGCTCCGCTGGGAGCTGCTCCTCTGCCCACGGTGCCGTCGGCAAGATATACCTCAGCCTCTACCGTAGGATTTCCTCTTGAATCAATGATCTCCCGTCCTATTACTTTCTCAATTTCCAGATAATTCATCGCTTTTTCTCCTTTTCTTTTAAATAGCTTCCAGAATGGAAAGAAGGTCCTCTACAGATTTCTTTCCAAACTCAACCGTTTCATCGTTGATGATAATACAGGGAACGCTCATGATCTGGTATCTCTCTTTTAAATCAGGATACAGGGCCAGATCGTAGGTCCGGACCTTTACCATATCATTTTCAGCAGCAATCCGGCCTGCAGCCATGACCGTAGCCGGACACATGGTACAGGAAAGGGAAACCGCCACCTTGATATCGGCAGGTTTTTTGATCCCCTCTATGCGGGCCTGTTCTGATCCGGAAAGGGCCTGTCCCGGTCCCGCCACATTATAAAGGCCTATGACAAAGGAATTAAACTCATGGCCTCCCGGGATTCCATAAAACCGGATTCCCGATTCGCTGCCGTCTTCCTTAAATACAGCCAAAGCCGGAAGGGTTTCATCTGCCTCTGTTTTTTCAGATTCCCAGCTGACCAAGCATTCCACCTGTTCAGAGATGCCGGAAAGCTCCTTTAAAAAGTCCTCCATCTGACCGGACAGACTGCTTTTGTCGAGCAGAGCCTTTACCGTTACCTTGCTCTGGAACCTGCCGAATAAATCCTTCAGCTGTCCCTTCATCTCTGAGGAGATAAGACCTTCCCCAGACTCTGTTTCTGTTTCTTCTTCTCTTACTTCCTGAGAAGCTGTGGCTTCATAAACAGTCTCTCTCTCAGGAAGCCCCAGCTTTTGGCTTATATCAGAAACATACTTTTCCAGGGATGTGGCCGCAACTGCTCCATCGGAAACAGCCGTTACCACCTGCCTCAATTCCTTTACACACACATCACCGGCCCCGAAAACTCCTGCCGTCTCAGTCATCTGGTTTCTGTCTGTCAGCAGGTATCCACGGTCATCTAATGGAAGCTTTCCCTTGATCCACTCCGTATCAGGCACATAGCCGGCAAATACAAAGATACCGAAGGACTGGCCCCCCGGCGCCTCATACAGCCACTCTTCCCCAGTCTGGCTGTTCCGGAATTTAGCGGACCGGAGCATCCGGTCCCCGGCAGCCTCTACGATTTCCGTCTGGTAATGAATCTCGATCTTTTCATGGTTCTTTGCCTTGTCAGCCACAGCACCTGCACAGGTAAAATCTTCCTCCCGCACAATGATGGTCACCTTTTTTGCATACTTGGTGAGAAAAACGGCTTCCTCAGCAGCAGCGAATCCGCCTCCGATTACAAACACATCCATTCCGGTAAAGAACTCTCCGTCACAGGTAGCGCAGTAAGCCACTCCCCGTCCTTTGAATTCCTTTTCCCCTTTAAAGCCAAGGGATCTGGGATTGGCACCAAGAGCCAGAACAATTCCCAGTGTCTGAAAATCACCTTTGTCCGTCTTTACCACCCGGATATCTCCGGACAAATCCAGATCAGTGACCCGGGCCGCCTTAAACTCAGCCCCAAAAGCCTGCGCCTGTCTGCGCATCTGCTCTGTCAGTTCTTTTCCATCGGTTTTTCCGATTCCGGGATAATTCACAATTTCGGAAGTAATGGTAATCTGGCCGCCTATGGCTTCCTTTTCCAGCACCAACACCCGGAATCTGGCCCTTGCGGCATAAATGGCAGCGGACAGGCCCGCTGGGCCTGCTCTGACTATCACCACATCATACAATTCATCCATTAACATCCCACCTTTACAGAAGGCCTACTAAGTCCAGACTGGGCTTTAAGGTCTTGGCTCCGGGCTGCCACTTGGCCGGGCAAACCTCGTCGCCGTGCTCATGTACAAACTGGGAAGCCTGTACTCTGCGGAATAACTCGTCTGCATTTCGTCCCACATTTCCTGCGGTCACCTCGTATGCCACGATTTTTCCTTCCGGATTGATGATAAAGGAACCTCTTTCTGCCAGTCCTTCTGATTCAATCAGCACATCAAAATCTCTGGCAATGGCTCCCGTAGGATCAGCCAGCATGGGATACTGAATCTTTTTAATGGTCTTGGAGGCGTCATGCCACGCCTTATGGACAAAGTGTGTATCACAGGATACGCTGTAGATTTCGCAGCCGATCTTTTTGAACTCCTCATACTTATCAGCCAGATCCTCCAGCTCTGTGGGGCACACAAAGGTGAAATCTGCGGGATAAAAGAAAAACACACCCCATTTCCCAAGAATATCCTTCTTGGTCACCTCTTTAAATTCTCCGTTTACAAAACTCTGTACCTTAAAATCACTTACTTCTTTTCCAATGAATGACATACAATCCATCTCCTTTCCTGTTTTATTGCCATGTTTTTTGGTATAACGGGATTACCCATAGGGTGCTTCCCTTATTCTTGCCATGTTTTTGGTATAATGGATACTCATAGGGTGTTTTCTATTATTATACCAGATTATTATGGTTTGTTTCTATACTTTTTATGAGTTAGTTATTACTAATCCACGCATTAATCATAGCACGTTTATTTTGAAATTTCAAGAAATAATATCGATAATAATTATTGTTTTTTAACCTGAAAATTTTTAAGGGATTTCTTACTCCTGCCCTTTGTACTTCCTTGCCTGCTCTTCAATGAAATCCAGATCTTCAAAATAATTGATCTTCATAGCTTCCTTTACGCCCTGTAAGGTCTGGGCTGCCACTGCTTCCGCTTTCTGACTTCCCTCCTTTAATACCTGATACACATAAGGGATATTGGCCTCATATTCCTTTCTTCTCTGACGGATGGGCTCCAACTCTGCCTGGAGAATACTGTTTAAGAACCGTTTCACCTTGACGTCACCCAGTCCGCCCCGCTTATAGTGGTCCTTCAGTTCGTCTAAGTTTTTGTAATCAGGAAGGTATTTTTCAAAGTCCTCTTCTTTGCAGAAGGCATCCAGATAGGTGAACACCGTATTTCCTTCCACCTGTCCCGGATCGGAAACCTGGAGGTGGTTAGGGTCTGTATACATGCTCATGACCTTTTTCTTCACTTCTTCTTCTGTATCAGACAAATAGATGCAGTTGCCCAGGGACTTGCTCATCTTGGCTTTTCCATCTGTTCCCGGAAGTCTTAAGCAGGCTTTGTTGTCCGGAAGGAGAATGTCCGGCTCCACCAGAGCGTCACCGTAAACGGAATTGAACTTGCGAACGATTTCCCTGGTCTGCTCAATCATAGGCTCCTGGTCCTCTCCCACAGGCACAGTGGTGGCCTTAAAAGCCGTAATATCAGCCGCCTGACTGATGGGATAGGTGAAAAATCCAACAGGAATGCTGGTTTCAAAATTCCTCATGGCAATCTCGGATTTCACCGTAGGATTGCGCTGAAGCCTGGATACGGTCACCAGATTCATGTAATAAAAGGACAACTCCGTCAGCTGAGGGATCTGTGACTGGATGAATAAGGTGCATTTCTTTGGGTCCAGCCCGCAGGAAAGGTAATCCAGAGCAACCTCAATGATGTTCTGGCGAACCTTTTCCGGGTTATCCGCATTGTCCGTAAGAGCCTGGGCATCTGCAATCATAATAAAAATCTCATCAAATTCACCGGAATTCTGCAGCTCTACCCTTCGCTTTAATGAGCCAACGTAATGGCCGATATGAAGCTTTCCGGTTGGGCGGTCTCCCGTCAATATAATCTTTCCCATGTGTTTCTACCTCCAAGTGTATATTCAAAATTTATTTTCCTGCAAATAATCCTTCTGCATAGTTTACGGAAGCCATGGCATCCCGGCAATACTGGTCAGCCCCTATGGTTTCTGCATACTCTTTCGTCAAAACAGCTCCTCCCACCATCACCTTTACGTGAGGTGCTTCCTTGCGAAGCTGGCGGATGGTCTCCTCCATGCTGGGAACTGTGGTAGTCATAAGAGCACTTAAGCCCACCAGGCTCACACCGTCCCTTACAGCGGTTTCCACCACTGTTTCCGACGGCACATCCTTTCCAAGATCAATCACATCGTAGCTGTAATTTTCCAAAAGCACCTTGACGATGTTCTTTCCGATATCGTGGATGTCTCCTTTTACCGTAGCCAGAATGATACGGCCCTTTTTCTCCTGTGCCGCACCGCTCATAGCCATCTGCTCTTTTATGACCTCAAAGGCCGCCTTGGCCGCCTCTGCGCTCATGAGAAGCTGGGGAAGAAATACAGTGCCTTTTTCAAAGCCCTTTCCCACCCGGTCCAGAGCAGGAATCATCTCTTCATTGATAATGGTCAAAGGCTCTTTTTCCTTTAAAAGCTCCTTTACCGCAGCATGGGCCCTGTCCTTTAAGCCCTTGGCAATGCTCTCTGCCAGGGTAATCTCACCAACCGAAGCGTTTCCTGACCCAGAACTGCCTCCCGGCTTTACCGTCTCTCCCAGAGTGGTTACCTGGCCGCTGTAGACGGCAATGTAATCGCTGCACTGGGGATCTAAATCCGCAAGGGACCTGTAGCTGTAATAGGAGCGCATCATCGCCTCTGAATTGGGATTGATGATGGCAGCGCTCAATCCGTTCTGCAATGCCATGGCAAAAAAAGTGGCATTGACGATTTCTCTCTGGGGCAATCCAAAGGAAATGTTAGAAACTCCCAAGGTGGTTCTGCCTCCCAGCTCATCCCTGATCCTTCTCAGGGCTTCCAGAGTGACTAAAGCGCCCTGGCTGTCGGAGCTTACGGTCATACACAAAGCATCAATCACAATATCCTTTGGAGAAATTCCGTATTCCGCTGCATAGGCATATATTTTCTTCGCCACCTGGATTCTGCCTTCGGCTGTTTCCGGTATTCCGTCTTCGTCAAGAGCCAGAGCCACTACAACACCTCCGTACTTCCTGACAAGAGGGAAGATCGCATCCATCACTTCTTTTTTTCCGTTTACAGAATTGATCATGGGCTTTCCATTATAAATTCTCATGGCCTTTTCCATGGCTTCGATATTGGAAGTATCAATCTGGAGAGGCAGGTCAATGATGCTTTGAAGCTCCTTTACCACCTCCACCATCATGGAAGGCTCGTCAATTTCCGGAAGACCCACATTAACATCCAGTACATGAGCACCGTTATCCTGCTGGGCCACACCTTCTCTTAAAATGTATTCCAGGTTGTGATCCCTGAGGGCCTGCTTAAATTTAGCCTTTCCCGTGGGATTGATTCTCTCTCCGATAATGACCGGATCACGGCCGATGACAACGGCCTGAGCATAAGAGGACACCACAGTCCGGTTCTTTTTATCCGGCATTCTGGCGGTCAGGTCTTTACAGAGGGCGGCGGTCTTTTCAATGTGCTCCGGCGTAGTTCCGCAGCAGCCTCCCACCACACAGGCTCCCATGTCCACAATTTCCTTCATGGTAACTGCAAACTCATCGGCATCAATGTCATAAACTGTCCGTCCGCCTTCGCTTCTTGGAAGACCGGCATTGGGATTGACAATGACCGGTGTGGAAACCACCTTCATGATATCGGATAAGATCCCCTTCATCTGCACCGGGCCGAGGCCGCAGTTGATTCCAAGGGCATCCGCTCCAAGGCCTTCCAAAAGGGCCACTGTGGACTCCACATTTCCGCCTGTCAGAAGTTTTCCCTTTTCATCGAAGATCATGGTCACAAATACGGGAAGGCTGGAGTTTTCCTTGGCAGCCAGAACAGCGGCCTTGGCCTCATAGCTGTCGCTCATGGTCTCTATAATGACCAAATCTGCCCCTTCCCGCTCTCCGATCCGCACCACCTGGGCAAACAGCTCATAAGCGTCTTCAAAATCCAGATCTCCCAGAGGCTTTAAAAGCTTTCCCGTAGGCCCTATATCAAGAGCAACGTACCCTTTATCCTTTCCGGCAGGGTAGGAGGCCGTTTTCACCGCCTCTTTGGCATTTCTCAAAGCACCTGCCACCACTTCCTCCAGGTCAAACTCCGCACCCTTATGAAACTTCAAGCCATTGGCCCCAAAGGTATTGGTGGTTATAATATCTGCTCCTGCCTCCAAATAGTCCCGGTGGATCTTTGTTATGATTTCCGGATGGCTGACATTCCAGGTTTCCGGCAGCTCTCCGGGCTTTAAGCCGTTAGCCTGGAGAAGGCTTCCCATACCTCCGTCAAAAAATACGATCCTCTTCTTTATCTCTTCCAAAATCCCTGTCATATGTTCCTCCGTCTATTTCTAACTTCTTCTGTAAGCACAGTCTGTCTTTGCACACGCCTCGCAGCCCTTTACATCACAGCGGTGAGGCTTCCCGCTGACTCCCATTACGGCAGTAACCGACTTGGAAGGAGCCATGAGAAGGCTGTCCGTCAGCATAATTCCCACCCTCTTGGGGGTTTCTAAAACTGCGGTAATGTCTCTCTGGCATTCCAAAGGAAAATCCCCGTAGCCCGGACTGAACCGGGGTCTTAAATAAAGGCCCTTGGCTTCATATTCCTGCTTTAAAAGCCTGTTTTCCTCATCACAGTACTCCTCAATCATAGCCGCTGCCGCTGCCTGCATAATCACAGCTTTGCTCATTTGAAGCTTTGTATACTTATGAAGCAGTACATCCACACCGGCTCCCAAGGTTGCGGCAAATAAAATCACCTGCTCACAATCCTTTAAATTCTTGCTCAAGTTCCTGCTCTTTGCCTGAAATACAGTAAAGTCAATTCCATCATCAGGAAGCAGTCTTAAGGGATAGACCCTGCTGATGCTTTTGGGGGAGGCTGCGGCCGTAAGCTCCTTTAAACACTCCTCTATCAGGGCATTTACAGTTTCATCCCCTTCATTTCCCCCGTATCCTAAATATCTCCGAATTTCCCGGCGGCTGATTTCCATTGCCATTCCTCCCTGTCAGGTTTTAAAAATGGGACCGGACCCTTGAAAAGGAACCGGACCCATTTGACGTAAATTACAGTATCTCAGAGAGGTTCTCTTTGATTTTTAAAGCAATATCCGGCTTGTTAAGAGAATAGACGTGAATGGCATCCACTCCGTTGGCAATGAGATCAATGATCTGTTCTGTGGCATAGGCAATTCCCGCCTGCTTCATGGCCGCCGGATTGTCTCCGAACCGGTCTAAAATGGCCTTGAACCTGGAAGGCAGATAGGTTCCGGAAAGCTGGCATATCCTGGCGATCTGCTTCACATTGGTTACAGGCATAATTCCTGCCACCACCGGAACTGTGACTCCCTTTTCCCGGATGCGGTACAAATAATTATATAATATATTGTTGTCAAAAAACATCTGAGTAGTGACAAAATCACATCCTGCCTCCACCTTCTGCTTTAAATAATCCATGTCAATGGTCTTGCTGACAGACTCCACATGTCCCTCCGGATAACAGGCTGCGCCGATGCAGAAATCTCCTGCCTTCTTAATATCCCTGATCAGCTCCGAAGCATAGCGGTAATCAGTGGCAATGGGGCCATCCTGAGGAATATCTCCCCTGAGGGCCAGAACATTTTCAATTCCTGCTTCCTTTAATTCCTTAAGAACCTGACGGACTTTTTCCTTTGTAGAAGACACACAGGTCAAATGAGCCAGAGCGGTCACGTTGTAATTGTGATAAACACCGGAAGCGATATCCACGGTATATTGGCTTGTGCCTCCGCCTGCTCCGTATGTAACACTCATAAAAGCCGGTTTCAGCTTTGCAATCTCTGATGCCGCCTGCTCTACGGACTCATACTTATCCTCTGTTTTTGGAGGAAATATTTCAAAAGACAGGGTTGGCTTTCCCTGGCCCAATATTTCTTTTATCTTCATTCTGTCTGTCTCCTATTCCTCGCCTCTTTTAATCTCTTATAATTCCTGATCTTCTATTTCTACGGGAGCTCCGCACTCCACAAAGACCGAAACTCCGTCCTCCTCCTGATAAATGCTGACGTAAAACAGCCCTTCCAGAACAAATCCTTCGCCGTTTTCTGCAAAATCCGCCCTGGCCTTTTCCATAATGCCGGAAATGCTGCTTTCCTCCTCCGGAATCAGGGCCAGAGACTCTACAACTCTTAAAAACTCCTCCAAAAAGGCGAAGGAAGCTTCCTCACTCTTAAGAAAGGATGAGTACTCATGAAGATCACCTGTGGCTGTGTCATAATCTATGTCTGCATACTGGTACACATAGTCCTCACCGTCTGTTTCCTGTCCTTCCGGCACCTCCTCCTCAAAGGAAAAGCTTTCCAGGGTCTGATAATAAGTGACAACGCCTGTCTCCTCTTCAAAGCCGTAGTTGTCTGAATAAACCGCTTCCCGCTCCACCTGGTATTCATAGTAAGATTCAATGAAAAAACGGTTCATGGCATCTGCAGCTTCTTTCCCGTTTACAGGAAAATGCTCATATCCGGTGCATGGTACTCCGGCAGATTTCACGTCCTCCTCTTCAAACTCCAAATAGTCCGAATCACCGTAATACTCTTCTTCCCAATTGCTTCTGTTGTTCACATTAGACTCTTTTGCAAGCATGAGGCCTATACAAAATACAAAAACCAGCAATACAAAGAACATTCCCGCCGCTATGCCGCCATAAACATAAATCTTGCCGGATTTTCCGGCAGGAGAATTCCGGGGCGGCGTTGGGACGGGAACCGGTTTCCGTTGTAAAGCAGCTTTCTGCTCCCCTTCTTTTTCGCCGCCAGGACGCATTTCATTCAAGTAATAATCTGTATTCCACATGACTGGCTGCCGCACCACCCGTCTGCACTGCTTACAGTAATTGGTATCGCCCAGCTGAGTATCGCATACCGGACAAATCTTTTTCATCATGGAAACTTCCCCCTTTATCCCAGCACCAGATGGGCCACAGCAATTTCATCATCCTCCCGAAATCCCTGGGCGCAGACCTGGATGTCGTAAACGTACTTTGCATCGAGCCCGGTTATGGACGCAATGGCTTCAATGCTGTTCCCCTTCTGAGCCAGGTCCAGCACCTGACGTACATCTGAAATGGTTTTTTTCAACAGCTCATCAGAAGGACCGCCTGTATTCAACCCTTCCACCCTGACATCAGACTCAGAAATAAAATCCTCCAGAGACAGCTTCTTTTCTTCCCCATTTCCGCCGTAGTATTCGTCGGACAGCTCCCAGTCCCCATCCTCCTTGTACATGGTCTGTCACTCCTTTCAAAAACAGGCAGGTTCCCGCGAACCTGCCTCATTATTTATTCGGTGTACTTAATTATCTCTTATTTCTCAAAAAATCCGGAATATTGATCTGTACTTCCTTATTTACCGTAGGACGGTACGGCTGACCGGCTGGCTGACCAGCACCCTGTCCGCTGTTTTGTCCCTGGTAATTCGGCCTTGTGTAACCGCCCTGAGCTCCATAATTAGGATTCTGGCCGCCGTAGCCGCCGCTGTTGTTATTAGGATTATTATAAGCCGGATTGGAATAATTAGCATTTCCATAACTGGGATTATAGTTCTGATTGTACTGAGGAGCTGCCGCCGTAGCCGCTGCCTCCTGATTTACGGCCTGGTTGGGGACCGCTTTAGGCTGTTTAAAGTTAGGGTTGGAAAAATTGGTCATCACTTTAGAAACAGGAGTTTCCGCCTGCTTGTCCTCTAAACCGGTGGCAATGACTGTGATGCTGGCTTCGTCATGGGCATTCTCATCATACATGGCACCAAAGATGATGTTGGCATCGTCTCCTGCCATCTCCTGGACATAGCTGGCCGCTTCATTGGCCTCGATCAGGCTGATATCGCCGGAAATGTTGATGATCACATGGGAAGCGCCTTCGATGGTGGTTTCCAGCAGAGGGCTGGAAACGGCCTGCTTCACTGCTTCCAGTGCCTTTTCATCGCCTTTTGCCCTTCCGATTCCGATATGTGCAATGCCCTTGTCCGTCATGACGGTCTGAACATCGGCAAAATCCAGGTTAATGAGACCGGGAACATTGATCAAGTCAGTGATTCCCTGAACGGCCTGCTGAAGAACTTCATCGGCCTTTTTTAAAGCGTCAGGCATGGTGGTACGCCTGTCCACGATTTCCAGCAAGCGGTCATTGGGGATGACAATTAAGGTGTCCACATTCTCTTTTAAACGCTCAATACCTGTAGTGGCATTGGCCATACGGGTCTTTGCTTCAAAGCGGAAAGGCTTTGTTACAACGCCTACTGTC
This sequence comes from Lacrimispora sp., assembly GCF_036758025.1. Lineage (GTDB taxonomy): Bacteria > Bacillota > Clostridia > Lachnospirales > Lachnospiraceae > Lacrimispora. The sequence goes on from NZ_DAIOXM010000005.1 coordinate 89,701, forward strand.
AGGATTCCCATATCCTTTGCAATCTTTGCAACAACAGGGGCTGCACCTGTACCGGTACCGCCTCCCATGCCGCAGGTGACGAATACCATATCCGCACCCTTCATGGTCTGGGCCAGATCGTCCGCATTCTCTTCTGCCGCTTTTTCTCCGATTTCCGGCTTAGCTCCTGCGCCAAGTCCTTTTGTCAGCTTTTCTCCGATCTGCATAGCAGTAGGAGCCTTGCAAAACTGCAACGCCTGCTTGTCCGTATTGATTCCAAGAAATTCTACACCAGCTATATTCTCATCTATCATGCGGTTAACCGCATTGTTTCCGGCACCGCCTACACCGATCACCAGAATCCTTGCGGCATTATCCGCCTCATTTATCTTAATCTCCAACAAGATTATATCCTCCTTTAACCATAAACAGCTTACTGTATAAACCTATCTAATATAATATTTGATTTTCCAAAAAATATCAACCATTTTTTAAACAAAATTCCAAGCAAAATATGTAAATTCATGAATCCTTCACAAACCGATAAGAAGTGACTGTTTCCGCCTCATTATAAGTATCCAGATAAAGAGTTCCCGACAGCCCCTCCAAAACAGGCAATTGATCCTTCAATTCCGAGATCTTGCCGTTCATCTGATCATTGCTTCCCAGAAAAACACGGACCTGCCCGATGGTCAGGCTGGCATTGCCATGGGTATCATAGTGAACCTCATCCACTGTGATCTCATGAGTGGTCAGCATCTGGGTCAGAGTAAGAATTTCATCAAAGACCCGGCTGTTTTCCACCGGAAGGGGCTGGTGGAGGGCAATGTGCCCGAATTTCAGCCCCGTAATCCACGGAATTCCCTCCAGACGCGCGCTGAAGCTTTCCACCACAATCCCGTCCTTATCAAAATATAAGTAGCTGCCCATATAGGAAACATAGCCCACTACCGACTTTTCATAAACAATCACTTCCACCTTGAACGGGCTTGTGAATACGATTTTGTAATCCTCTACAAACGGAATCTGTTCATGCTCCTTAAACCGGTCCCGGTAAAAGCATACAGCCGCATTCCGGCTCCAGCCATCCTGAAACAAAAAGCTCTCGATCTGCTCTGCCGTGTATTTTTTGTTTCCGGTCACCTTGATTTCCTTGATCTGCAGGAAAAAAAACAAGACGGCTCCCAAAAGGAGCACCGATACCGCTGTCATTAACTTTACTTTTCTTCTGCTCTTTTTTGTATCCTTCATTCCATTCCTCTGATTGCTGCCCCAAGACTGGTCAAATCCCGGCAAATATCTTCATATCCCCGCTCAATATGATGGCAGTCGTGAATCTCCGTTATTCCTTCACTGGCCAGACCTGCTACCACAAGAGCCGCACCACCCCTTAAATCCGTGGCTGTCACGGAATTGCCCTTTAAGGGATGCTGTCCATGGATGACAGCCTTTTTTTCCTTTACAATAATGTCAGCTCCAAGCCGCTTCAATTCTTCTGCCGTCTTAAACCGTCCTTCAAAAATCGTCTCTGAAATGCGGCTGGTTCCTCTGGAAACAGCCATAACTGCCATGAGCTGTGACTGAAGGTCTGTGGGAAATCCCGGGTAGGGCTCTGTCACCACATCCAGGGCGTCAGGCCGCCCCATCATGGATACTTCCAGGTGATTTTCATACTCCCTGATCTCTGCTCCCATTTTTTCAGAAATCCGGAGGGCAGACCTTAAATCCTCAGGCAGAACACCTTTCATCACAATGCTTCCCTGTGCCGCCATAACAGCCGCTAAGTAGGTTCCGGCCACGATCCGGTCTCCTGCTACAGTAAACTCAGAATCGTGAAGCTGTTTTACTCCTGTAACCGCCAGCCTTGAAGTTCCTGCTCCGTGGATTCTGGCTCCCATGTTGTTTAAAAAGCTGCACAGAGACTTGATTTCCGGCTCCTTTGCCGCTCCATGGATTACCGTGACACCTTCTGCATAAACCGCAGCCATCAGGGCATTTTCCGTGGCTCCCACGCTGGGGAACGGGAAGTAAATGTCAGCGCCTTCAAGTTTCTTTGCCGAAACAGTCAGCTTATCCCCTTTCTCTTTAACTCCTGCTCCAAGGGCGCGAAAGGCCATCAGATGCAGGTCAATGGGCCTCTTTCCTATGGAACAGCCGCCGGGAAAGCTGGTGACCGCACTGCCGGTTCTGCCAAGGAGGGGACCGGACAGGATGATAGAGGATCTCATGCTTTTTATATACTCCTCCGGAATCTCTGACTTAGATAAGGAGGAACCGTCAATGGTCAGCCTGTGGCCGTCTAAACTGCAACTGCATCCAATGCTCTGAAGTATCCCCAGCATACAGAACACATCCTGTATCCTGGGGACGTTATGGATCACTGTCCTGCCTTTGTGAAGAACCGCTGCTGCCATTATGGGCAGTGCCGCATTCTTGGAACCCTGAACTTTTATCTCACCTTCTAAAGACCGTAACCCCTGGATCTGTATGATAGACAATCCGCTACCTCCCGTGGCTTCTTATATACTATCCTATGTAAAAAGCGAGAGAATGGTTTCATATCTCATCAAAATCGTTACAGTTCGGCCATGCCATTCATAATTTGGCGGGCTTCACTTATTATCTAAATCCGAATTAATTGGCCGCCAAATTATTCATGAGGGCGTTCCGCCCTATAGAACATCGTATAACTTGTGCTTAATGAGCAAGCTCATACGCTCCAGTTCCACAATGTTCTGCATGGCAGAACTTTAATTCAAACTTCCAGACGTATCTGGTTGGAAACTCCAAGGACCATGCCTATTTCCGCCATGAGGAAAAGCACTGAGGTTCCTCCGTAGCTGATAAAGGGAAGGGTGATTCCCGTATTGGGTATGGTGTTGGTAACTACCGCTATATTCAAAATAACCTGTATGGCAATGTGCCCCATAACTCCTACAACCAAAAGGGACCCCATCAGATCCGGAGCGTTGTCTGCAATGAGCATAAAACGGTAGATCATAAAAAGGAAGATCAGGATGACGGAAACTGCTCCGAACAATCCAAGCTCTTCACAGATGATGGAAAAGATCATGTCATTCTGTGCTTCCGGAACAAAGCCCATCTTCTGGATGCTCTCTCCCAGTCCCCTTCCCACCAATCCGCCGGAGCCGATGGCATAAAGGCCCTGGAGCACCTGGAAACCGCCGGTAGAGGGGTATGCTTCCGGTTCCTGCCACACCAGAATACGGCTAAGCTGGTAATCGTGGAGAAGGTTGATCTTCACCAGAAACTCGGCAATGGGCCCGGCAAATGCCAGAAGGGCCACGGCAAAAAATCCGCAGGCGAAAAACGGCCACTTCTTTTTGCAGGCCACAAACAGCATGACAAAGGCGATCCCCACAATAATAATGCCGGAGCTCAAGTTATTGGCAGCCACGATTCCTGCAATGGGAACAGCGGCAAGGATCACCGACAATACGCCCTTTCTCGTATTAATATTTCTTCCCATCTGAACGATCATAGCCGCCAACATAACGATAAGGGCGACTTTTACAAATTCCGTAGGCTGAAAAGAAAGACTTCCCACACCCAGCCATCTTTTTTTTCCGTTCCTCTCCTGTCCCACAAGGGATACGGCAATCATAAGAACGTAAGAAAGGATGTATGCCAGAACGGAGAATTTGGCGTACCAATGGTAATCCATCTTGGATATGATGATCATGACAACAAAGCCGCCTAAGGCGATCATGGCCTGCCTCTCCATGAAATAAGCAGGATTATTGAATTTTATCTGGGCTGCGTAGGAGCTGGCGCTGTATATCATGACCAGTCCAAAAACAGTCAGGAATATAACAGTAAACAAGAGGCTGTAATCGTAAAAACGGCGGGGTTTATTTTTTTTCTTCACTGGCCTTCTTTCTGCCATGTCATTCCTCCTTGCCATCTTCTATTCCCGCAAGCAATGAGCCAGGGGCAGGAATGCGAGCATTCCTGCATTTGGCAAATGCTGTGAGGGGCCGCTTCTACAGCTTTTGGACGCATTCCTTAAAGATTTCGCCCCTCTGTTCATAATCCTTAAACATTCCCCAGCTTGCACACGCCGGAGATAACAGCACATAGTCGCCCATATTGGCATAGGAGGCACAGACTTTTACAGCCTCCTGCATATCCTCTGCATACATTACATTGTCAAAGCCGTGTCTGGCCGCACATTCTGCGATCTTCTCCCTGGTCTGGCCCAGAAGCACCATGTACCGGACCTTTCCCTCAAAGGATTTGATCCAGGAGTCGTACTCGGAATTTTTATCATACCCGCCTGCAATGAGAATGGTGGGGCCGGGCATGGCCTTAATAGCCTGGATAGCTGCGTCAGGATTGGTTCCCTTGGAGTCATTGTAATACTTCACCCCTGCTTTTTCCGCAACAAACTCAATCCGGTGCTCCACAGCCTTAAACTCACAGACAGCCCTTTGGATCACCTCCAAAGGAACTCCCATTTCCGCCGATACGGCAACAGCAGCCATCACATTCTCGTAGTTGTGGCGTCCAAGGAGCTGAAGATCGTGAATATTTACGATTTCTGTCCGTTCTCCTCCATGGTTGCAGATAATCAAATCTCCATCCATGCAGTACCCCTCTTCCAGCAGCTGGGTGCTGCTGAAATATACGGCTCTGGGTTTTAATGTTTTCCCAAACTCCCTTAAAACAGGGTCATCGTAATTTAATACGCAGGAATCCTGTTCTCTCTGGTTTGAGGCAATGCCTTCTTTCACTTTTATGTAGCATTCCATTGTTTTATGACGGTCCAGATGGTCCGGCGTAATATTTAAGACAGCGCTGACATCAGGCCGGAAGTCCGTAATAGTCTCCAGCTGAAAGCTGCTGATCTCCGCCACAGTCACCGACTCTGCTGTCGTCTTTAAGGCTTCCTCTGTATAAGGAATCCCGATATTGCCTACCACAAATACCTGATCATAATAAGCCTTCATAATGGCTCCGGTCAGGGCCGTGGTTGTGGTCTTTCCATTGGTTCCCGTAATGGCCGCCAGCCTTCCCTTTGCGTGATGAAAAGCCAGCTGAATTTCACTCCAGACAGGAATCTCCGCTTCTTTTAAAACAGAGACAAAAGGGGCCTCCAAAGAAATTCCGGGGCTGATGACACAGAGGCTTACTTCCTTTAAATCCTCTTTCTTCAGCTCCCCCAGTAAAATTTCAATCTTGTCTTTTCCTTCAAACCGGCTGCCCAAAGCATCCCGGTCCAGGGCAGCATTGCTGTCATAGAGAATCACTTCATTTCCTGTTTCAAGAATCAGCTTAGAGGCGGCGATGCCGCTTTTTCCGCTTCCTGCAACTAATATTTTCTGAGCCATAATTATCTCCTATAATCCAAGGTATGCAAACAGGCAGAGAAGGGAGGTTACAATGGCAAATACGGCCACTACCCTTGTCTCCGACCAGCCGGTAAGTTCAAAGTGGTGGTGGATGGGAGCCATCTTAAAAAACCGTTTCCCGCCTGTTCGTTTAAAATATGTCACCTGAATGATGACCGATAGCACTTCAACCAGATAAACAAATCCGATAATTGCAATAAATATCGGAAGCTGCATCATAAAGGCGCTGGAAGCCACAAAGCCTCCAAGGCCAAGGGAGCCGGTATCTCCCATAAACACCCTGGCCGGATAGACATTAAAGAGAAGAAAGCCCAAAAGACTTCCCACCACCGCACCGGTAATGGGGCTGATGCCGGTATTTTCCCCAATGGCCACCACAGTCAGAAACGTTGCCACCAGAATGGTCACGCTGGTGCAGAGCCCATCTAAGCCGTCTGTAAAATTCACTCCGTTGTCGGTTCCGATTACAATGAAAAATACGGCTGGCACAAAAAATATACCCAGATTCAGATATAATCCCGTATTAAATCCGCCTGTAAAAGGAAGGAGCATTCCTGTTCCCACATCATTTGAATGAACCAGGTAATAAGAAAAAATTCCTGTGATGATTAACTGCCCCGCCATTTTCTGAATAGGGGTCAGCCCTTCTGAACGCTTCATAACGATCTTGATATAGTCATCCAGAAAGCCCACGATTCCAAATCCCACTGTCACAAAGAGTACAGGTATGATCTTCGGATAATCCTTCACATAAAACAGGGAGGTAATGATAATGCTGGTCAGTATAATAAGCCCTCCCATGGTGGGAGTTCCCTGCTTTTTCAAATGGCTTTCAGGTCCTTCTTTCCGGACCTCCTGACCGAATTTCAGTCTGTGAAGAAATGGTATCACTATGGGGCAAAGTATGGCGCTGATGGCAAATGCTATGATAATCGCCAGAATGGTTTCGTTAATCATGTCACACCTCAATATTTTATGTATTGTACGTTAAAATCCCTGGTACACAATAAGTAGTATACGTCTTTTTTTCCGAATAATCAACTATAGATTCGAAAGGAGGATACAGTTTCTTCCTCTTCTGGATCAATTCCCAGGTATGGAAGAATATTCTTAAAAATGTCTCCCACCACTGGTGCAGCTATGGTTCCGCCGTAGTAAATGCCTTCCGGTTCGTCGATAGTAATGAGAATAATCACCTTAGGATCATTGGCCGGAGCAAATCCAATAAAGGAAGAAATATACTTTTTTAAGCTTCTTGGAAGCTTTTCAGAAGTGGCCGTCTTTCCTCCGATCCGAAAGCCCTCCACACCCGCTCTTTTACCGCTGCCTTCTGCTACTACCTGCTCCAGAATATAGCGCATGGTCTCACTGGTTTCTTTAGAAAGGATTCCCTCTTTCACCGGATAGTCAAAGGTACGAACCCCTTTCCCGTCGGAGGTAACCGCTTTTAAACCAAAATGCGGGGTGACTCTGTTTCCGCCGTTTATGATGGAGGACGCCGTGGTAATGAGCTGCATAGGCGTGATCTGAAAGGACTGGCCAAAGGAAACCGTTGCCAGCTCCACAAGGCCCATATTTTCTTTTTTGTGCATAATGGTAGACGCTTCTCCCGGGAGGTCGATTCCTGTCTTACCCTTTAAGCCAAATTGTTCAAAATACCGGTAGTACTGGTCAATTCCCAGACGCTGTCCCACATCAATCAGAACCGGATTGCAGGAGTTCATCATCCCATGGAGGAAATCCTCGGAACCATGGCCTCCCACCTTATGACATCTGATCTTTCTATCCTCCACAATCCGAAAGCCCGGACAGGAGAAACGGTCTTCCAGTTTTACCACTCCTGCCTCCAGACCTGCGGCTGCCGTCACAATCTTAAAGGTGGAGCCCGGCTCATAGGTATCATTGATGCAGGGATTTCTCCACATCTGGTTTAACAGGTTTTGCCGCTCCTTTTCAGAAGCAGGAGCCGGGATATCAGGGCTCAAAGCAAAGGGATCATTTAAATTAAATTCCGGGGCATTGACCATAGCCATAATCTCCCCATTTTGAGGATTCATGGCAATAATCGACACCCTGTTTGCCCTTTTTTTCTCCAAAGTTTGATAGGCGGCCTGCTCGCAGTACCTTTGAATATTCACATCCAGGCTGATGTAAAGATCCTGTCCTGCTATAGGCTCAATTCTGTCCTCTGCCTCATTTTCAATCTCCACTCCCGCCGCATCGGACATGGTCAGGATTTTTCCATTCTGGCCTTTTAAATAATCTTCATACTTCACTTCCAGGCCGATGATTCCCTGATTATCTCCTCCGGTAAATCCCAGAACTGTGGAAGCCAGGGTATCGTAGGGATAGTAACGCTTGTAATCCTCATCCACTTTTACTCCAGCCAGATGATAGGTTCGGATCTGATCTCCCAGAGCCTTGTCTACATTTGTCTTAATAATCTCCCTGGAGCTGTACTTTTCCACCTTTTTGCGGACCTCTTCCTCCTTAAGCCCCAGTTCCCTGGAAAGGATCTCCACCACCTGATCTGGTTCTCTGATCTGGTTGTGTATAACCGATATGGTACAGACTGTCCGGTTTGTGGCAATGACCGTACCGTTGGCGTCTATGATATTCCCTCTGGCCGCCTTGATGGTTCTCTCCCTTTGGTGAAGGTCTTCCGCCATTGCGCTGTAATGCTCGGAACGGTAGACCATTAGAAAAATAAGCCGCCCCATAAGTCCTGTCACGGCAAGAAATAACAGGAAAAACAGGAGGGCTATTTTCTCTCTGTGATGAGTCTTATTTGAATTCATATGCTGCTCCACTGCCATCATTATTACAGTATATGAATTTCAAGACTTTTTATGAGCTTTTAAAGGCAGTTTACTCCTGTCCGGTCTGGCTTGGAAGAGCTGCCGGAAGATCGGAACCGTCATCTCCCTCATTTCTGTTTACATACTCCTCTGACGGATTTAAATACTCTTCAGGAACCCGCTCCCCATTTTCCATGGTAGGAGCCGTACTTGGGTCTTCCTCTCCCTCCGTGCCCTCTTCTCCGGGAGCCTCCTGGGTCTCGCTGGTGATTCCCTCCTGATCAGGAAGCTTTGCCTCTTCCTCAGAGGAAAGCCGGGACTCTGTGTCGGTATCAGGAAACACATTTAAATAAGGAAGAATATCTGTCATTATCTTCTGGAAAATTCCGCTGGCATAGGTACTGTGAGGCTGATCATCCACGTGAGGTTCATCAACTACCACGTATACAAGCACCTGAGGATTTTCGGAAGGGGCATAGCCTAAGAAAGAAACCAGGTAGTTGACCTTATCCCTGGGAATCTTCTCCGCTGTCCCTGTCTTTCCGGCAATTTTATATCCTGTGACCCTGGCAGTGCCTCCGGTTCCGCCCTCCACATTGACCGTTTTAAACAGAGCTTCATTGATAAATCTGGAGGTGGATTCTGATACGGTTTCCCTTACCAGTATTGGTTCTGCCTTTTTTACAACCGCCCCCTGCTCATTGAGGATCTGCTTCATCACGTGAGGCTCGTAATAGGAACCTCCGTTTATGACAGAAGAATAGGCGGCAGCCATCTGAATCATGGTGCTGTTAAAGTTCTGTCCAAAGGAATTGGTGGCAAGATCCGTGGGGCCTGCTGTTTCTGCCGTATACATAAGAGCCTTGTTATCGGCCTCTCCCGGCAAATCGATTCCTGTCTTGGAACCAAATCCAAACAGCTTCTGGTACTTGTAGAATTTATCTTTTCCCATCTGCTGGGCAATACGCATCATGACCACGTTGCAGGACTTCATAAGCCCTTCCTCCACCGTGATCAGTCCGTGGCCGTACCGGCTGGCACATCTGATTTTGTAGCCTCCCACCTCCAAAGAACCGTTGCACTCATACGTTTCACTTCCCGTAATGGACCCTTCCTCCAGGGCTGCGGAAACCGTGAATATCTTTTCCGTTGAACCCGGCTCAAAGCCGTCGCTGACGGCGAAATTACGCCAGGTCTGGTTCCACGCCACCTGGGTTCCCAGGGAAATGATTTGCTCACTGCTGTAATGATCGGGTACCGTTTCCGGGGTCAGAGGCTGGGCATTTTTATTCTTTCTCTTGTAGTCGTCAACGGCCTCTTTGATTCCCAGCTCACGCAGCACTTCCGAGGTGTATTCAGGCCGAAGCTGCCGGGGATTGTTTAAATCAAAGGCCTTGTCATTTGCCATTGCAAGGACTTCTCCGTTATTGGGGTCCATGACCACCACGCCTACCCGTTTGCTTCCCGTCTGCTGTTCCCATTCACTGATGTATTTTTCCACAATTTTCTGCACATTGGCATCCATAGTGGAAACCACAGTGTTGCCGTTGGAGGCAGGCTTGATCACCCGCTCCAGGTTGGAATCGTCATTTAAATATCCGTATTCCCTTCCATTGGTTCCCGTAAGGGTGGTGTTGTAATACTGTTCAATGCCTCCGGTTCCATCCATTCCATCCCCATTGGCAAAGCCGATGATGTTGCACCCCAGAGTATTATAGGGATATACTCTCTTGTATTCATCCTCAAACCAGATTCCCTTAATGGCTTTCCGGCTGCTCTTCAGTTCCTTTGACTTTTCTTCTTTGTACTTTTCGTAATTTTCCTTATCCGTATAGGTCAGCTGCTTTGCATAGCGGACATACTGCTTATCCTTTTTTTCCTGGATCAGATTCATGATTTCGGTCCGGTCATATCCAAAACATTCCGTTAAAGCGGCAACCGAAGGCTCTAAATAGGCTTCCGCATCTGACATGATCTGCTTGGGATCCAGGATCAGGTTATAAACCTTTTCGCTGGTTGCCAGATATGTACCGTTCCGGTCCAGAATATCACCTCTCCGGAAGGGAATCACACGGCTGTCATACTCCTGCTGGGACAAAACAATCTGGTTAAAATCGTCCTTTTTCTTTGTCATCAGATTATAAAGGCTCATAACCAATGCAAACAAAGCCAGCGTAATTACCAGAACAGTAATCGCCAGCTTCTCCTGCATATAACGAGGGAATACCTTATTCTTTTTATTTCTTTTTCTGTTAATATTTCGGGATGTCCTCATTCTGTCTTACATACTCACTTTCCGTTTTATCATAGTGAAGGATCTGATCCTTATTGGCATAGACCATACCTAGTTCCTCTGTAGCCACTTTATATACGTGGTCCAGATCAACGGAAGTGTTAATACTCATTTCCAATGCATCATTTTCAGCTTTCAGCTTTTCCAGCTCTGCCTCCTTGGACTCAATAACATGAATGCTGGATGCAATGGAAGACTGCAGGTGCAGATAATGCACACAGAAAGCCAGAGTGATGACTACGGCAACAGTCATCAGAACAACATAGGGAAGATCCATCTGCAAGGCTTTTTCCTGATTTCGTCTGACCCGGTGATTGACGGCAGGCCGGCGAACTTTATCTGGTGTATGTACCGGCATAGACGCCGGCATGGCCTTACGGACAGTATTTCCCTGTACATAAGCGGTATTTCCATAAGAACGCACATTTCTTCTTGCAGCCACTTTCTTTTCCTCCCTTTCAGTTTCGTTCAAAGACACGAAGCTTTGAACTCTTCGCCCGTTTGTTTCCTTCTATCTCTTCTTCACTTGGTACAATAGGTTTTCTCGTAATGACCTTTCCCTTGCTCTTCTTTCCGCAGACACAGACCGGAAAATCTCTGGGACAGGTACATGGGTCTTCATTGGTTTTAAATCTCGTCTTTACAATCCGGTCCTCTAAGGAGTGGAATGTAATGATGGAAAGCCGTCCTCCCGGATTCAGCAGATCGATCATCCCGTCAATAGACCGGATGAGAACCTCCAGCTCCTGATTCAGTTCAATCCGGATAGCCTGAAATGTTCTCTTGGAGGGGTGCCCTCCCACTGCCCTCACCTTTGCCGGAATCGCTGCCTTGATGATCTCCGTCAGCTCTCCTGTAGTCTTGATGGGACCGGCTTCTCTGTTTCTTACAATGTGTTTTGCAATGTTCTTTGCAAATTTATCTTCTCCGTAATCTCTTATGATACGGTACAGATCAAATTCACTGTAGGTATTGACAATATCGGCTGCGGTCTGTTCCTTTCGCTGGTCCATCCGCATGTCCAGGGGAGCGTCATCTTCCCGGTAAGTAAATCCTCTTTCCGGCATATCAAGCTGGTAAGAGGATACTCCCAGGTCTAAGTAAATTCCGTCCACCCTTTTAATCCCTAAGTCATCTAATACTGTCTGTATATTTTCGTAATTGCTTCTTACGACTGTTACCTTATCCTTATAATCCTTCAGCCGTTCTGCAGCAGCCTCAATGGCGTCTGCATCCTGATCAATTCCGATTAATCTTCCGTGTTCTCCCAGGCGCTTGCACACCTCCAGGGCATGTCCGCCGCCTCCCAGGGTACCGTCCACATAAATTCCGTCCGGCTTTACATTCAGGCTGTCAATGGTCTCATATAGCAGCACTGACTTGTGTTCAAACATCATATACCAAGTCCTTCCATAGCTTCCGCGATTTCTTCCATATCATCATAGGTATTGGCTGCTGTCCATGCATCCTTGCTCCAGATTTCTATACGGCTTCCCACACCTACAAGCACTGCGTCTTTATCAATGCCTGCATGTTCTCTTAAAACCGATGGAAGCAGGATTCTTCCCTGCTTGTCCACCTCGCAGGAAGAAGCTCCGGCCAGGAAGAATCTGGAAAACTTTCTGGCATTGGTGTTGGTCAGCGGCAGGCTTTTTAACTTTTCTTCCAGGGCGGTCCACTCTTTATTATCATACACAAACAGACAGCCGTCTAAGCCCTTCGTCACGACGAATTCTTCTCCAAGCTGCTCTCTGAACTTCGACGGGACAATGAGACGTCCCTTTGCATCGACTGTATGATTGTATTCACCCATGAACATATCAATCACCTGCTTGTACACCGAGGGCTTTTAAACCACATTCCCTCCATTTTCTACCACTTCGTACCACTTTCCACCACTTGTACATTAATTCTAGTACATTTAAGCGGAAATAGCAAGGATAATTTCGATTAATTTCCATTTTTTGTGGTGTGTACCCTGTTTTGTAACATTACTTTTCAGCTTTTCCAAAAAAGGACAAAAAAATCCCCAAACCAGCCGGCCTGTCCCTTCTGGTTTGAGGATATTCCCCGAATTATTTTCAATTGATACATCTATGATTCTAAATCAGATTTCAAAAGTTCATTATACTTCTCAATGATCCGGTAAAAGGCATCCAAATCGGATTCACCGCACTGCTCGATAAGGTAAGAAGTAGTCTGCGTAATGTCTGCAACGTCATAAGCCTTATGGACAGAAGAAAGCCTCCGTCCTTTTTCCGTCACATATAAACATATGGACTTTTCATTATTTTCCTTATAGCGTTTTTCTACATATCCGGAGTCAACCAGTTTCTTAATCACCTGGGAAATGGCGCTTTTGCTTTTATGCCATATCTTTGTCAGTTCCGTGGCAGTGATTCCGGGAGAATCATCAATGTAGGTAAGGGTGTGTATCTCCATCATGTTAAATTTTTCATTCTCATATGTGTGGTGAGAATAAATGTAATTATAATATAGGATGACAAATTCATATAATGTATCTGCCCGTGCGTTTAACTTTTGATACGCACTGTTTATATCTGAAATGTGGCTCATATAGATGCTCCTGTTCTATCAGTAATGTCTGTAAATGAATAATACCATATATAGAATCAGGCTTCAATATTTTATTTGCAAAATAATATAGTTAATCAATTTAACAATAAATTAAATATCATTATATTTTATGTAAATATTGTACTAATTATAAAAAATATATTAAAATTATATTGACATTATGCACTAAACATTTTATAATATTGTTTAGTAGTTAAACCATATTACTATATCTTGCTTACATAATGGAAAGGATGGTGTTTTTCATGAACATTGAAAAATTCTGCAGGGAAAATTGCAGGGAACGGAGGGGAACCGGTACATTAAAGTGGGACTCACTTCATGAAATCTTTGGAGATCCGGATCTTCTGCCTCTCTGGGTTGCCGATATGGAGATTCAGTCACCGGCAGCAGTAAGGGAGGCACTGATGAAGCGCGTAGATCACGGGGTGTTTGGCTACAGCACAGTAGGGGATGCATATTTCGATTCTTTCTTTGCATGGCAGAAAAAGTATCATAATGTGGAACTTACCAGAGAACACTTAAGATTTGCCACCGGTGTGGTAGGTTCCCTGTACGCAGCTGTAAGGGCATATACCAGGGAAGAGGATTCCGTTATCATCTGCCCTCCTGTATACTATCCTTTTTACGATTCCATCCTGAACACCGGCAGAAAACTGGTCACATGTGAGCTTGATAATAATAACGGCTATTACACCCTGGATTTTGAAAAGTTCGAGAAGGATATTGTGGACAATAAGGTAAAGATGTTTATCCTCTGCTCTCCTCATAATCCCGTAAGCCGGGTATGGTCAGAAGAAGAACTGGACACCATGTTCCGTATCTGTCACAAACACGGGGTACTGGTAGTCTCCGATGAAATTCACCAGGACTTCACCTATGATGAAAAGAAATTTATATCATCCGCGCTGGTAGGAGACGGTAAATACAAAGACATTTTAATCATCCTGAATGCAGGTTCCAAGACCTTTAACCTGGCCGGCCTAATTCACTCCCATGTAATCATATTTGACAAGCAGCTTATGGAAACCTATGATGCATACATCAAAAGCATTGGTTCAGCAGAAGTCAATCTTATGGGAATTATAGCCGTAGAAGCTGCCTTTCGTGATGGGGAGGAATGGCTGGAGAATGTGAAAGAGCTGATTCTCCACAATTACAATTATATGAAACAGGAATTTGCAGAGGAACTTCCAAAGGTTCTGGTCACACCTCTTGAAGGAACATACCTGACCTGGATCGACTTAAGGGGTTATCTCACCGGTGAAGAAACTGCAGTTTTCATTCAAGACACGTGCCGTCTTGCCTGTGATGCGGGAGAATGGTTCAGTCACATGGCACATGGATTTATTCGCATCAATCTGGCTACAGATACAAAGAATGTTGTTACTGCTGTTGAGAGCATTATCAGAAATATCAAAGAAAAGGAGAAAAAATAAATGTCTGTTTATATCAGTATAATCTGTTTTTTAATCTATCTTGGCTTTCTATTCATATTACAGAAAAAAGGAAAATCTTTTAATGTGCGTGTGGTTGCCGGTCTCTTCGGCGGTATTGTATTTGGTGCAATCTTAAAGGCAGTGACAGATGACGCAGCCGTTACCCAAAGCATCCACTGGATCAGCCTGGTGGGAACTGCCTATACCAAACTTTTGAAGATGATGGTCATTCCCTTGATTTTTGTATCCATTGTATGTGCCATCATCAACCAGAAATCAGGCAAAAACCTTGGTAAGATTACCGCCCTTGTACTGGTAGTCCTCCTGTCCACTGCAGCAGTGGCAGCTGTCGTAGGCGGTGCTACAGCTATGGCCTTCCATGTCAGTGCCGAAGGACTGGAAATCGGCGAAGCTGAGAGCAAGAAAACTTCCCAATTAGAAGAAAAGGCTCAGGATGGTCTTTCCATAGAAGATACCATCATTGACATCATTCCAGCCAATCCAATTGCAGCCCTATCCGGCCAGGGAAGTAATGCAACGCTTTCCGTCGTGTTCTTTGCAGCATTTCTTGGAATCGGATTAATCGGTGTACGGACATATGCCCCCGAACAGGCGGAGTTTTTCACTAAATTGATGAATTCACTAAACACCCTGGTGGTGGAAGTGGTTATGATGATCATCATGCTGACCCCTTTTGGCATTTTCTCATTGATGACCAAGACCATTGCAGGAAGTGACTACACCAGCATCCTGCGGCTTGTGACTTTTGTTCTCGCATCCTATATAGCCATACTTATCATGTTCATCATTCATGGCTTAATACTGGCTGCAGTAGGAATCAGCCCTCTTATATATTTTAAAAAGGCCATGACAACTCTGGTATTCGCCTTTACTTCCCGTACCAGTGCAGGAACCCTGCCTCTGACCATCAGGACTCTGACAGATGATATGGGCGTGGACAGCGGAGTGTCAAACCTTGCCGGTTCTCTCAGTACTTCAATTGGCCAGAATGGATGTGCCGCCATTTATCCCGCTATGCTGGCAGTTATGGTAGCTCCCTCAGTAGGGCAGCCCATTACAGTTTCCTTCTTTATCACAATGGTAATTGTCATCACCTTTGCCTCCATCGGTATTGCAGGTGTCGGCGGCGGCGCAACCTTTGCCGGCATCATAGTACTCTCAGCACTGGGTCTCCCTGTGGGCATCGCAGGTCTGTTGGTAGGAATCGAACCCGTCATTGATATGGCCCGAACAGCCCTCAATGTAAGCGACGGTATGATAACCGGCCTGGTAACTGCAAAAATGACAAACAATATTGACATGAACGTATATAACAACAAATCACTGAATCTGGAAAAGAAATCAGCTTCAGCAAAATAGGAACAATAACAAAAATATTTAAAAAGGATGTGTATACATGGGAAAACGTGTTCTTATTGTTGGAGGTGTTGCCGGCGGTGCATCCGCCGCAGCCAGAATCAGGCGTCTGGATGAAGATGCGTCCATAACTATATTTGAACGGGGAGAGCATGTATCCTTTTCCAACTGCTCACTCCCCTATTACTTAAGCAGAACCGTAGAAGAGAAAGACTATCTGGTACTGATGACACCGGAGGACTTTAAGAATTCCTACGATATTGAAGTGCGTGTTAACAGCGAGGTGTGCGGCATTGACCGCACCCTCCGGAAGATACACATTAAAGACAGCGTATCCGGACAGGAATATGATGAGCCATATGATGAACTGGTGCTTTCACCGGGTTCATATCCAATCCGCCCCAAGTCAATTGAGGGCGTGTCCCTCCCTCATGTTTTCACTGTACGTAATGTAAATGACATTGTAAAGCTGGACCAGTATACGTCCCGGGAAGATATCCGCAGAGTGGTTGTGATCGGAGGCGGCTTTATTGGCCTGGAGGTAGCAGAAAACCTGAAATCTGCCGGGAAACAGGTGTCTGTTGCAGAAGCCGCTGACCAAATTATGACACCTTTTGATTACGATATGAGCCAGATTCTTCAGAAAGAACTCCTTGACCAGGGCGTGGAACTGGTGGTAGGTGATGGGGTTAAATCCATTACTGAAAGTCATGTAATCTTAATCTCCGGCAGGGAACTGCCCTGCGATGCAGTGATCCTCTCCATTGGCGTGTTACCGGAGACAGAACTGGCAAAACAGGCCGGCCTGGAAATCGGCGAAACCGGCGGAATCACCGTAACACCGGATTACAGGACCAGTGACCCACATATCTATGCCGTGGGTGATGCTATCCAGGTATACCAACGCCTGACCCATAGACCTGTCAGACTTCCTCTGGCCGGCCCGGCCCTGCGGCAGGCAAGAGCTGCTGCCGATGCCATATATGGAATCCCCGCCAGGAATAACGGAGTCCTGGGTTCCTGTGCAGTCAGAGTCTTCAGCCTCAATGCTGCTGCCACCGGACTTAACGAAAGAACTGCAAAATCCAACAATATCCCCTGCGATTCTGTTTACACCATGTCCATGGACAAGGTTGGACTGATGCCCGGCAGTTCTCCCCTGCATTTTAAACTTGTCTTTGAAGTACCTACGGGAAAAATTCTGGGAGCTCAGGCTATAGGCAGGGGTAATGCAGACAAACGAATCGACGTCATAGCAACCCTTATTGCTATGAACGGAACTCTGGAGGATTTAAAAGAACTGGAACTCTGCTACTCACCGGTATTTGGCACAGCAAGGGATGTGGTCAATCTGGCCGCACTGGCAGCGCTGAACATTCTTCACGGAGCCGTCAAACAAGTTCATGTGAGTGAAGTACGGAAATTAGTGGAAAACAAAGCCTGCATCATTGATGTGAGAAGCAGGGGCGAATTTGAGATGGGTCACCTCATCGGAGCCGTAAATATCCCCTTAGGGGAATTGAGACAGCGCACATCAGAGATCCCCCGTGACAGACCGGTATATCTGCACTGCAGAACCAGTCAGAGAAGCTATAATGCAGCCATGGCATTAAAAGGCCGTGGATTTGACAACATCATTAATATTTCCGGTTCTTTCCTTGGAATCAGCTATTATGAGTATTTTACGGATATGACTACAGGCCGGGAAAAGATACTTACAGAATATAATTTTCTTTAAAAACCAGGCATCCTTTGACCAGTAAATCTGCCTTTCCGGTCAAAGGATGCCTTCTTAACTGTGTATTTAATTTTCCTTGCTGTAAGCCGTTCCCAATCTGGCGGGAACATTGAAATTCTTTCTGGAAACAGTCAGCACAATGGTCAGGATATAAGGCAGAGCAATGAATAATTCATTGGGGAAGTAGCCCCCTCCTCCCACTGACTGCATATAGATGGCAATGGCTTCTGTGAATCCGAATACCACAGTGCCCGCCACCGCTCCCTTGGGATTCCAGTTGCCCAAAAAGCAGATGGCAAAGGCAATCCAGCCCCGGCCGCCGATCATATTGGTGGTGAACATTCCCAAATATCCTACAGAATAAAATGCTCCTGCAACACCACCCATCATCCCGGCTAACAAAACTGTAAAGAAACGGACTGCATTGACGTGAATGCCTGCCACATCCACTGCCTCAGGATTTTCTCCGGTGGAGCGGATGGTCAACCCCAGAGAGGTCTTAAACAGCATGAAGTAAGATGCCGGAATGAGCAGATACACCACATAGGTCAGTATATTCTGCTGGAAGAAAACCGGCCCAATAAGAGGAATCTTGCTGAGAAGGGGAACAGCAATCTCAGGAAGAGGGCTGATTTTCAAAGGGGTGGTCGGTACGCCAAACAGTACTCTCTGAAGATAGGTGCAGACACCTGCTGCCAGCACATTGATGGCCGTTCCCGTCACCACCTGATGCTGTTTTAAGAATATACAGACCACACCGTAAACAGCCGCTGCCGTAAGCCCGCAGGCCATGGCTGCCAGAATTCCGATAAAGGCACTTCCAGTCAGATAGGTCCCTACAAATCCGCCCCAGGCTCCCATGAGAAAGATTCCTTCAATGGCAGTTACCATCATACCGGAGCGTTCTGCAATTACCTCAGCAATAGAGCCTAAGAGCAAAGGAGTACTCATCATTAATGCACGTTTTAATAAGCTTATGATCATAACCATTTTCACCCTCCTTTCTGCAGCTTACGCTTCTCTCGCCTGATTTCCATATAATGCCGGAAGAAATAGGACACGATGACGAAAAGCATAACAAATCCCTGCATTAAATCCACAATACTGGCAGGAACATTAACTCCTGGCATACGGCCCATGAGATTACCCATAACGCCTAAGGCTCCAAACAGGATAGATGCAAAAATGATGCCGATAGGATTGGCATTGGCCAGTATGGCAATTCCCAGTCCGGCAGAACCCACTCCTGTGTTAAAATCCTGAATCAGCATGTGCTGAACGCCGTTGACTTCTGTAAAACCAGCCATCCCTGCCAAAGCACCGCTGATAAAAAATGCAGTCACAAAGATCCGGCTGGAATTAATTCCTGACATCCTGGCTGCAGAAGCATTGCTGCCCACTGCACGGATCCGGTATCCTAAAGGTGTCTTATAAAGCAGCACCCATATTCCAATGGCAACGCAGACCGCCAGAATAAATCCTGCATGAAGCCGGGTCCCCTTTATAATAGAAGGAATCCATGCAGCCTTTGTAATAGCGTCGGTCTGAGGATACTCCCCTTTGGTCTCTTTTAAAAAGGTTCGCAGCAAATAATTCATAACAGCAAGAGCCACATAGGTGGACATCATGCTGACCAGGAATTCATTGGCCTTGTATTTTGCCTTTAAAAATCCAATCAAGGCTCCTGTAAGCCCGCCTGCCAAAGCTGTCACAAGGCAGACCATAATCAGAAGAACAGGGCCCGGAACCTTTCCATCAAGCTGGAGGGACAGAGCAATGGCTGCAACAGAACCCATATAAAACTGACCCTGGGCTCCGATATTAAACAGATTGGCCTTATAAGTAAAAGCAAATGCCAATGCCGTAAAAATGAGAGGTGTTGCTTTTAAAAACACTTCTCCCATGGTATATTTATCCGTAAACATAGTTTTCACGGAATATGCAAATACCTCTGCCGGGTTGATGTCCAAAAGCAGGAGCATCAACCCGCTTAACCCTAAACCGGCGGCAACGGCAATGGCATTTGTCACGATCATATCCCTGATTTTTGCATTCATCTCCTATGCCTCCTTCTCCTCTTTGTATCCGGCCATCAAAAGACCGATCCGCTCCGTGTTTAACTGTCCCTGATCGTAAATTCCCATAAAAGTGCCCTTATACATAACGGCAATCCTGTCACAAAGCTGGAAAATCTCCGACAACTCTGTTGACACCAGAAGAATTCCCTTTCCGTTTTTGGCCTCTGTCAGAATATTGTTGTGTATGTTATTAATGGCTCCCAGGTCAAGACCTCTGGTAGGCTGATCCATGACCAGTATCTTTCCTGCGTTTCCCACTTCTCTTGCCAGAATCACCTTCTGCTGGTTTCCTCCTGACAAGCCTCTGATCTGGGCATCAGGCCCAGGGGCCTTGATATTAAAGTCCTCAATGGCTTTCTGGGTGTCACTTTGCAGTTTCTTTTTATTTAAAAAGCCGTGGGTAGTCCACTTTTTATTAAAACTGGTCTTTAACATCATGTTTTCAGCCAGAGTCATTTCTCCCACCATTGCATCCCGGTAACGGTCCACCGGAACGTATCCGATCCCTAAATCAATGCGCTCCCTGACGGAAGTACCTGTAATATCATTTCCGTCTAAAAGCACCTTTCCTGAAGTCACTGGAAGGGCTCCGCTGATAACCTGACACAGTTCCTCCTGGCCGTTTCCGCTGACTCCTGCCACTCCGAAAATCTCACCTTCCACAATCTGAAAAGACAGATCGCTTAAAACCGGAGTTTCTCCCTTTCTCTGTACCGTAACAGAGGAAAGTTCCAGACAGACCTTTTTTCCCTTTTCAGCCTTATCCTCCAGGAGATCTTCTCTTTGCCCTTCAGGCAAATTCACCTCACCTCGTTCCCGCTTTGCAACGGTCAGCTCTTTTCCCATCATCAATCTGGTAAGAGCTACTTCATCGGTATCCTTTGCAGAAAGGTCACCCGTAAGCCGCCCGCCCCGCATGACCACAATCCGGTCCGCCACCTTCATGACCTCTTTCATCTTATGGGTGATGAAGATAACGGAATTTCCCTTGGAAACGTATTCCTTGACAAACTCCATTAGCGTGTCGGCTTCCTGAGGCGTTAAAACGGCAGTGGGCTCATCCATGATCAAAAGACTTGTCTTTAAATACAGGGCCTTGAGGATTTCCACCTTTTGCTGCACTCCCACTGCAAGGTCGCTAACTTTTGCATCTACAGGAATGTCAAATCCATACTGTTTTGACAACGCTTCTACTTCTTTTCTGCATTGATCATAATCAATGACGCCCTTTACATTGCCCAGGATGATATTTTCTGTCACTGTGTGGGCGGGCACCAGGGAAAAATGCTGCTGTATCATGGAGATTCCAAGAGCCATGGCATCCTTGGGAGAGGTGATTTTCTGTTCCTTCCCATCCATGAGAATCTGCCCTTCATCGGCCCGGTAAAGGCCGTAGAGAATTTTCATGACCGTACTTTTTCCCGCTCCGTTTTCTCCTAACAGCGCCAGTACCTCTCCCCTGTTTACAGAAAAAGAAATATCCTTGTTTGCCACTACCCTGGCAAAATATTTTGATACATTCTTTAATTCAAAAAACGGTGTGTCCACAAAGTACCTCCTTTTTCAAAGCAAAAAGCTGCTGCAATTAAACATTTTTCTTTTTAACTGCAGCAGCCTGACCCTTATCCCTTATTTTTCAAACAGAGCCTGTAAATCAACTTTTCCTTCTTTAAATTCCTCAATTCCTTTATCGACTGCATCCCTTATTTCCTGAGAAATGTGATCCGTATATACGGGTACAAAAATATCCTCGCTGATACCTGCCTCGTGAACCCTATTTCCGGCAAGTCCACCTTCCATGTAAAGGCCTAAAGCCCAGGTATAGAAATTGGTAAAATCAAAGTTAACGGAAGCCACTACAGTATCAGGATCAATGGTGGTCTGGTCGCTGGAAAAGCCGATGAATTTAGCGCCCTTTGCCTTGGCTGCTTCAATGCTTCCAAGACCAACCTCATTGGCATATACGAATAAAGTATCCGCTCCATTGTCAATCATCTGCTCTGCCATCTGCTTTCCAAGTGCAACGTCATTCCAGCTATTGGCATAAGCCCTTGTAGCCTTTGCACCGGAAATGCCCCGGCTTGTTGCAATGTCAACAGAATTCTTTTCATATACATCCATCAAATGCTCCATTGGCTCATTGGGAAATCCGCCGATGGTAGCAAAGTTTCCGTTTTCCGTCACATTTCCTGCGATAATGGAAGCAATATAGCTGGCCTCATACTCTTTGGGGAAAATGGGAGCCACATTGTCTCCGTCATACTTAGAACCGTTTACCACGCAAAATGTAGTATCGGTGTAATTGGGGGCAACTGCCGCCACTGCCTCGTCAAACTGGGAGCCTGCTGCCATAACCAGATCATAGCCCCGTTCTGCATACTCCCGGAAGGTTGATTCATAGTCGGAAGCCTGTACATTTTCCACGTATTCCATATTGGTTCCCAGGTTCTCGTTGCATGCAACAAGACCTGCATAGTTTGTGGCATTCCAGCTTTGGTCGTTGATAGGGCCGGGAAGGATGAGGACGATCTTATAATCTGCCGCGCTCTTTCCGCCTGTCTCCGCCTTTGTTTCTGCCGGGGCATTGGTTCCTGCCTCTGCCTTTGTCTCTGTACTTGCTCCTGCCGTAGTCTCTGCCTGCTTTGAAGAACCGCAGCCGCTTAATACCAGAGCCGCCGCCATTGCTGCTGCAATGAGTGATGTGCCAAATCTTTTCTTCATGAATAAATTCCTCCTCTTTTGATTTGCCCTCATTAATATCTGACACTTACTTTTGATTGGCACGTTTTACCGACGTTTCCCAATCTTTGTATCAATAGATTATCATTCTTTCACATTCATCACAATTCTATCAGATTACTATTTATTCCAAAATATTATGTTCTTTGTGATTATGTATAAATAAAATAAAGACAGGAGATGATTTTTAGTCATTTTTCCTGCCTTTCCCAAAATAATATAAAGTCAGCCTACCGTCTGTTCCGGTATTCCAGAGGTGTCATCCCATATGCCTTCTTAAAGGCACTGCTGAAATATTTCGCCTCCTTATAGCCCACCATTTCCGCTACATCTCCCACCCGGTATTCCACATGGCTTAAATATGTCTTTGCTTTTTGCATCCGGTATTCCGTCACATATTCCATGAGATTCTTTCCCGTGTGGCGCTTAAAAAGCTCACATAAATAATTGGGGGACAAATGAAGCTCCTCCGCCATATCCTTTAAGGTAATTCTGCCCCCATAATGAACCTCAATGTATTGAATAGCTTTCACCACCAGGAGATTTCCCACTTCATTTTCCCCGTCCGGCCTTTGGTCAGGTTCTGCTTCCGGGACTTTGGGAAGAAGTTCCCGTTCCATTTCCTTTAACAGGGAAAGAAGCTCCCTGGGATCAGTGGGTTTCAGCAAATATCTGGTCACTCCCAGTTCAATGGCTTTCTGGGCATAGGAAAAGTTGCTGTATCCGCTGAGGATGATGATTCGGATGTTTAAACTTCTCTCCCGAATCTGGCGGATCAAGTCCAGGCCCGATACCTCCGGCATCTTTATATCTGTAATGATCACATCAGCTTCCAGCTCATAAAGGTCTTTTAAAGCGGAAGGTGCATCTTCATACACCCCAACCACCTGCCAGCCTTCCTGCGCACTCAGCAGTTTAAAAAGTCCTTTTCTGATCTTCGGCTCGTCATCCACGATCATCAGTTTCATCTTTTAAGTCCTCTCCCTTCTCATCTAAAAACTGAGGCTGTCTTAAGGTGAATTCGTCCCTCTGGAGGATTTGGGAATATGCAGGCGCACCAGAGTTCCTTTTCCGTATTGGCTCTCTATGGAAACTCCGTACTGCTCCCCATAGTGGAGACGGATTCTCCGGTCCACATTTCTGAGTCCAATTCCCGTATGTCCTTCCTTTTCAGCATCAGGCTCTTCAACCTTTAAATGCTTAAGCTGATCCGGGTTCATGCCCATTCCGTTGTCTTCTACGGAAATGACCATGGCTTCTCCCTGGTCTTCTATACAGATGTGTATGCTTCCTTTTTGGTTTCTCGGCTCAATTCCATGGGTTATGGCATTTTCTATAATGGGCTGGAGAATCAGCTTGGGTACCTTTTCTTCCATTAGATTTTCCTGAGCCTCCATGGAATATTCCAACCTGTCCTCCAGTCGGTTTTTCTGGATCTTTAAATAACAGAGCACGTATTCCACTTCCCTTTTAAGGGGAACAAAAGCGTTTTCATCTTCTATGCTGTAACGCATTAATTCTCCCAGGGAAATAACAATATCGCTGATATCGTATTCTTCCCGGTCAATCAGCATCCAGTTGACCGAATCCAGGGTGTTGTAAAGGAAATGAGGATTAATCTGGGCCTGGAGTGCCTGGATCTCCGCGTTCTTCTGCGCGATTTTTTCCTGGTATACCTGTTTGATAAGGGTGTTGATCTCATCCAGCATGTAGTTGAAGGATTCCGCCAGCTTTCCGATTTCATCTTTTCTATTCCCCGGCACCCTGACGGCAAAATCCCCTTTCTGCACCTGTCCCATTGCGTTGGAAAGCCGCTTGATGGGCCTTGCCATGGCATAGACTAAAAGAACAATAACGACCGCACTTCCAAAAGCACTTCCAAGGACCACCAGCCATATGGAACTGTTCAAAGCACGGGCCTGGGGGAATAACCCTTCTAAAGGAATGACAGAATAAGACCTCCAGCCTGTAATACCGTTATACTGTCCACAGACATAATACTGTTTTCCATTCCATTCCAGTTCAAAACGGCGGTTTCCTCCATTAAAACGCTGGTTAATTTCGTCTTGCCATTGGTTGTTTACCTTGGGATTGCTGCAGATCACATGCCCACTCTGGTCTGCAATGAACAAATACTGATATTGAAACAATCCCTGATTCCCCAAAAGCAGGTTGCTGAACATATCCGGATCCAGTTCCATAATCATAATTCCCAGATTGTTTTTTCCGCTCTCATCCGGAATCGCCCGAATTACAGTAACTGCCTGGTCATCCTCTTCCCACCTGGAAAACATCCTGGGCATAATGCCTGTCCACACCGCTTTATTGTTTCTGCTGCCCATAATAGAATAATAGGTGCGCAGCACCTGTTCGGAAACTGCTTTCGCACCGGAATCTTCAGGATCAACAGTAGTATACATGACTTGGGAAGTATTAATAATGGAAATGTCAATGTCTTCCCCTACGGACTGAATAAGACTTTTACAGTAATCGTCAAGATAAGCCCGCATAACGTCTCCATCGTCCTGATCCCAGCCGGGAATACAGGCATTCTGCACAAGCTGGCTCTCAGACGCGTTGTCAAGTATTTCCATAATATAGCGGACCTTCACATTGATATTAATATCAATGCGGTTAATGGTATCCGACATTTCCTGCTTTTTGTTCTTCACAACAATTGCCTTGCTGTGGGAAAAAGAGAGGCTCCCAATAATAGCCCCTTCAATCATGGCTGCCACAATAAATACCAGGGTCAGCTTCATTTGAAACGACAAATGCTTTGACAAAGCGTTCTCCTCCTCCCGGATTTTTCTCTGTTTCTGTTTATACGAAAATAGGATTCCCATATCTTTATTTGCCAGTTACAAGGAACCTGTTTATTTTTCAAATTATACCATGCACATAACAGCTTTGCCACACATTTCATGAAACCTGTCTATATTCAAAAAGCCGGAGATTTCTCCCCGGCCCATGTTTGCTTTTTTGACTACGATTTTATTGAATCCTCACGCCTCTTTACTGGGTAACACACCTCTGTCACGTACTCGTCGGGATTCTGGGTTTCATGAGGGCTTACATGATAGATGCTGAAAGAAAGTCCTGCAAATTCATATCCATTATCCTGAATCCACCTGGCAACCGCCTCGTTGACCTGCCCGATTTGCTCATAGCTTCCTTTGTAAACAGCGCTGGCTATTTCTACAGGGGGCATTGTTTTAAATTTCACATGCTCCGTATCCTTGTATGTGCCGATAACAGATTTCTGAACCTCTACATCCACATCCTGCTCCTTGTATTCTCCGTCATGAAAAATAGCCAGTGTGTAACACGGGGACCCATCCTGCATGTGAAGGGGGGCTGTTTCCTCCATCAGAATTCCCCACAGCATTCCTTCGTGTGCGAAAGAGGGGATCACCTTCCTCACACTTGCTACATACCGCTTCGGCAGAGTCTTTAAACTAACGTCATATCCCATGATATTCCCATCCTTTCTCAGCCATTCAATGGCATTGTCAAGCAACCGTATCCTCTGCTGAAGCATCTGCTCCTCTTCTTCCATTTCCTGCTTCTTGATCACAAGAAACCGCTCCATTTCTCTGGCATCCTCGTATTTAGCAAGGATTTCTCTGATAACAGAAAGCCCAAAGCCTAAGTCTTTTAACGCCTGGATTCTTCCGGCTAAGGGAAGCTGTGCTTCGCTGTAGTACCGGTATCCGGTCATATGATCGACGTCAACGGGATGGAGTATTCCGATTTCATCATAATGCCGCAGCATACGGATGGTGATTCTTGACAACTTTGAAAAATCTCCTATTTTTAACATTGGTTTCACCTCACATATATATGTGTGTTTCTGAGCTCAGTTCTACTTTAAAGCATACCACTGTGTGAGAGTCAACCCCTCTGCCATTTATTTTTCAATTTTATATTTCTGTTCATACCTTGGGAAATACATTATTACAATGTATGATAATGAGGAATAATATCCTGATAGCTTCCGTCCTTCATATGAAAGCCTCCGGGAATGACACCAAGCTGGACAAATCCCAACTTTTTATATAAGCGGAGCGCTGCCGTATTGGTGCTTACCACTGCATTAAACTGCAATATTCTGAAGCCGATTTCCTTTGCCTTTTCCAGGCAATGCAAGACCAAAATTTCTCCTATTCTCTTCCCTCTCTGGCCGCTTTTTACTGCATAGCTTGCATTTGAAATATGTCCGCATCTTCCCACGTTGTTTGGATGCAGGATATAAAGACCTACAATGGTATCCGTTTCTTCTTCAACTGCAACTCCGGTAAAGGACTGGCTTTCAAAAAACTCCAGGCCAGTCTTTTCATCCAAAAGTTCTTTCTGCGGAAAAGCTACTCCCTCTTCAACCACTTCATTCCAAATGGCAATCATATCCTTAATATCTTTGTTTGTAAACTCTCTGACTGTAATTCCCATAACTCGGCCTCCTAAATTTAATCTGTATTTATTTGCACATCTTCATAAACCTGATCTGTTCTTTTTCCAAGCCATATCCTTTTGACCGGTAAAATTCATGGGCTTCTTTTCTTGATGACCCAGAATTAATTCTTATTGCATAAGCATTGGTTGAAGCAGCCCAACCCTCTATTGCATTTAAAAGCGATGTACCAACACCTTTATTTTGATATTCCTTTAAAACAGCAATCCCCAGTACATTTTTCATATGCTGAAGGTATAAAACATCATAATTTTCCCCATGAATATATCCAATGACATGATTGCTGCTTATAGCGACAAAAATTTTCTCTCTATGGCTTTCCAGTGTATTTTTCAACTTTTCCTCAACCAAATGACCTTCCAAATTTTTGTGTTTTGTCAGGTATGAAACATTTCTGGAAATATTAGCTTTTGGCCTTCAAAGATATTTTCTTTGCTTTTTAGCACAAACAAAGCGTTATCACTGTCATCCACCGGCTTGACTTCATAATTCAGACCATTTTTCGGCGTAAATCCTAAAACCACCTCCTTTGTGCCCTCCGGTGTCGCCGAACAAATAATATCATTGAGATTTTTACCATCATCACAAAAAATATCAAAACAATGGAGCATACTGCCTTTCTGTTCCGCTATGACAACAGCATCATACTGGGGAATGTAATACAAGCAGTCTTTCATAAATGAACTGCAATAAAACATCAATAAACTATAATTATTGACAACCTGTAAACTTGAAAAAGGGTTGGATTTCGTATAGTACTTTTTCAGCATCTCCCTGTCCTGTAAGCAGCTCATATCCATTTTTCTTCTTAATCCCAGTGCCTTATTAACCCTGGTACTGTACTGATACTGCTTCTCCCTTTTGAAACCGAATTTAGGATAAAAGTCTAAAACAGTTTTATTGGCAAAAAGAAAAATCGAATCACATTGATTTTCCCAGTCTTTCATTATTTCATCCATAAGAAATCTGGACAAGCCTTGATTGCGATAAGCACCATCTGTCATAACTGTGCCTAACTGTATATAACGTCGCCTTTTTCCCCGCCAGATCAATTCCATTCTGTTAGCGGAAACATTTGCCACTGCCTTCTCATTGTCAAAGAGCGTATAAGGCATATTCGTTTCTTCCCAGTATCCAGCCTGATACCAATTTTCAAATGACAGTTGAAATGTTTTAACGGCAAGTTCGTTAAACGCTTTTCTCCTGGCATCATTGCACATCACATCTTTGCATAGATGATAGTTCATTCTGACTCCCTTTCTTATTCTTCTTTTTCGTAATAACTTCTTATTTTCAACCCTCTAAAGTTCCGGTTTTTCCCATCCTGCTGTTTCCTGAAATATCTTTATATATTCTCAAATACTGTGACAAAGTACCTATACTTAGCTTTAATCCTGTGATAAAATTAAGTACCATATTAGACTGAGAGGAGAAATCTATGAATAACTTTCTTAATCGTGAATGGAGCTCTTGGGATTATAAGCTCATCACAGTCATTGCTTTTTTATCGGGTATCATTATTGGGTTTATGTTCTCTCCGATCAAAAAAGGAATTTACTGCGGCAATCACAATGGAAATACCCAGATTACCGAAAAAGACATTTAAAATCTCCGGATTATTGACCGTTCTTATGATGAAAGAGCGGTCATTTTCTTATCACAATCTCAACGATCAGCCAGAATATATGTTACATAGGGATAGTCAAGGTGATATCCCAGCTTTTCGGCTAAGGCGACAGAGCGTAAATCATGAGCATCCCAACCGGGATAAATATTCCTTTGCAAACATTCTAATATCAACCTGGCTCCGCATACTGTGGCAAGTCCTTTGCATCTGTATTCGGGTTTTGTATCTATCTCAATTTCAATTCCGCCAGGATATACTGCATAAGGAGATGCTCCGGCCACCAGCTTTCCCTGATGTAAAATTGCTGTGCCTATTGCTCTCTTTTCATAATCCTTATAGTCCTTAAACTGGGAACACAGATCGACAGACCATTTTTCACTTTTTGCCATTTCAAAAGTTTCCTGGTCAAATAGCTTTAGCTCATAACAACAATCCAGTGCTTCTATATAAGCATTCAGCCTCTTAATATCAAATACATCCGGTTCTTTTTTAATCGCATAGCGAAAAGTCTTGCTCACTCTATTGCCGTAAAAATCTTCTATTAACTTCTCCCAAGGCTCGTCTTTGGGTATCAGTAGCTTTTCTCCATGAAGAGCAGTCAGCAATGTATCATTGGGATTTCCCGCAAAAAAACAAAAATCACCAAGCTCAATGACTGCTGAAACAGGATTTTTCTCATTATCTAAAATTATATTTCCCATATGACCTTGTAAACAGGATCTTACTAACCCATCCTCCCAGCCATGAAACAGCGCTGCTGCTTTGTTTTTATCAATATTCATTCCATTCTCCATATTATATAAACGGCCTTTCGCTCAAAAGTTTATTGTTATGCCCATTATATCACAGGAAAACAGGTTTTGCAGACCAAACATTTATCTGGCAAATTATTAATGATCAGCAATATGTTTTCTTTGTTTCTCGCTTATATGCTGAAAAACAGCGGATCACAGCGCATTGCCCTTTAAGTGGCGGTTCTTATACTTTCTCTTTCTTTTACAATGTTATTTGAAGATGCATTGGGAACATTTCTGTTTTCCTTGGCATTGCAGCAGGAGTGGATATCCTTGTTTTACAGGGATTTTGGTTGAATTATATTTCCTGTTACTGCTTTATGATACACCGCAATCACTGTGTGGAAAAATTCATGAGAACCGTAACACCCGGCAAAAATCATTTCAGCAAGCAAAAGAGAAAAGGCGGTAAGAATTTGGGTTATCCATCTTCTTACCACCTTCTGCCTATTTATTAAACTTTTTCTTTTTACTCTCCAACAGGCTGATTCCCGTTACCATCAGGGCTGCCAATGCAAGCATCACATAAAAGATCTGGAATCCGCTTTCATCTCCTGTTTTCGGAAGGCCATCTAATTGCTTATTACCGGTTTTGGTACTGTCTGCGCCTGAGCTGCCGGCAGCGAAGTAAAGTGTGTAATAGCACCTGCCGGTACGCTTCCCTCCGCGGCCTGAACTACCGGAATTTTTCCCTCCGGTGGGTTCCAGTTCTACATCATAGATCACAATATCCACTCCTGCTGAGATTGGCCCACTTGTATGAGTCACATAGCCGTCTTTTGTCACAATCAGATAATAGTCTGTATCAGGATATACCATATAGGCATACTTACCGCTTGCGTCACTCTTCTGGCTTAGACTTAAAAAATCAAAAAGGTGTGAAAAAGAGATTGATCTCTTTCCACACCTTTTTGATTTCTGTATCAGCACATCCACAGGCTCCTATACCATCAGTAGCCTGCAGCAATATATTGTTCAATTAATTTATCCAGCTCCACACTCCTTAAGTAAATAACATCCTTATCATCGCGTTCAATGCTGGTATTTAATCTAATTCTTGCTTCTTCAATATCATGTATCAACTCTTCTTTTGACATCGTCATAATCTGTTTCTCCTTTGCTCTTTTTTCGTATCTGTCTGTTTTTACAGAAGAGCACAAGAGCCGATACACCTACCAAAATAATAGACAATGCCTGAGACACAGGAATGCCAGTACTAAAAAATATCAACTGGTCTGTACGCAGCCCTTCAATCCATGCCCGTCCTAAACCATAGCCAAGCAGGTAGAGAAAAAGTATCTCCCCATCAAATCTCTTACGTTTCCGGTACCAAAGCAGGAATGCCAGAACGCAGAGATTCCAGGCTGATTCATACATGAAGGTAGGATGTACCTGAATATACTCTATACCGTCTTTTACGATCAAATGACCTAAAAGATCCCTGGATATCATGCTCTCATTAACCAGCGCCCTTCTGATTCTCATGGCAAACAGGCTTTCAGTATATCCGCCAAATGCTTCGCAATTAAAGAAGTTTCCCCATCTTCCTATAATCTGCCCGGTTATTAAACCTAGACAACCGGTATCTGCCAAGGAAAAGAAAGAAAGTTTCTTCGCCTTGGTATAAATGAGAAGAGTAATAACAGCCCCTATGATGCCTCCATAGATCGCCAGTCCCCCTCCTCTGAGATTTAAAATCTGAATCAGGTCATCCTTATAATTATCCCAATCAAAGATCACGTAATAGGCTCTCGCACCTATAATCGAAACAATGATCGCATACAAGGCAAAATCCATATAGATTTCCGGATCTTCTCCTCTGCGCTTTGCATCACTGACTGCAATCCAGAGGCCCGCTAAAATTCCAATCCCTATAATAATCCCGTAAAATGCGATGCGGAATCCAAATATCGAGATACTGTTTTGCAAATGGTCAATGGTAATCCCCAAATTGACAAAACTAATATCCGCCGAATTTGCCATTCGTCTTCTCCTTTCGATGTTTTCTTTATTTTACCCCGTGAAAACGCAAAAATCAAACAAATTCGCCCGACATATTCATCTATAATTCGACAAAAGAAAACGGTTCCTGCGTTTTTCACTTTTATTTTTAAGTAATATATGTTATTCTATATTAGTTATAGATAAAAATCAACTATAAATATAAACAATATTAGGAAGGTAATTGATATGAAATTAGGTATTGTCGGATTGCCCAACGTAGGCAAGAGCACTCTGTTTAACTCCCTTACAAAGGCCGGTGCAGAGTCTGCTAACTATCCATTCTGTACCATTGATCCCAACATAGGAGTTGTTCCTGTTCCCGATGTCCGCTTAGGACAGCTTGCTGCTCTTTATGATTCCGCCAAAATCACTCCTGCTGTTATCGAATTTGTGGACATTGCAGGTCTTGTAAAAGGAGCTTCCAAGGGAGAAGGTTTGGGCAACCAGTTTCTTTCCAACATCAGGGAGGTGGATGCCATCGTCCATGTTGTGCGCTGCTTTGAAAACGGCAACGTAATTCATGTGGATGGAAGTGTAGACCCGATCCGCGATATTGAGACCATTAACCTGGAACTGATTTTTTCTGACTTGGAAATTTTAGACCGCCGTATTGCCAAGACCACAAAAGGCGCCATGAATGACAAAGCTCTGGCAAAGGAGCTGACAACCTTAAAGAAGATCAAAGCTCACTTAGAGGATGGCAATCTGGCAAGAAGTCTGGAGGCAGAGGATAACGATGAAATGGAATTCATCTCTTCTTTAAATCTTCTCACTTTCAAGCCGGTTATTTTCGCCGCAAATGTCAGCGAGGACGATTTAGCCGACGACGGCGCTTCCAATGAATACGTGGGAAGGGTCCGGGAATTTGCAAAAGAAAACCATTGCGAGGTCTTTGTCATCTGTGCCCAGATTGAACAGGAGATCGCAGAGCTGGAAGAAGACGAAAAAAAGATGTTTCTGGAAGATTTAGGCCTGACAGAATCCGGCCTTGAAAAACTGATCGCAGCCAGCTACCATCTGCTGGGCCTCATCAGCTACTTAACTGCCGGCCCCACCGAAACAAGGGCATGGACCATTAAAGAAGGCACAAAAGCTCCCCAGGCAGCCGGAAAGATCCACACTGATTTTGAGCGAGGCTTTATCCGGGCAGAAGTTGTCAATTACCAGGACCTTTTAGACTGCAAAACCTACAGCGCCGCCAAGGACAAGGGCCTGGTGCGCCTGGAAGGAAAAGAATACGTAGTCAAGGATGGCGATGTAGTCCTGTTCCGCTTTAATGTATAGTCATATCATAGAATCATTTCATACCGGCGTCTTCTGGCGCCGGATTTTTCATGCCAAAGCCAACCCCATTCCCACCCGCAGCAGAGATTGATAAAGTATGTCAATAACAAAATTTCACTTGTAAACTTTCTTTCTTATGCTATAATATGACGTGGTCAAAGAACGCCTTTGAAATACCGTATAAAAAGTCAGAAAAAAGGAGTATTTGTAACATGAAAACATTTCTAAAAGCAGTCATGGCCGGAGTCGCCATCAGTGCCGGAGGGGTCATTTATTTAAGCCTTGAAAATCACATTGCCGGTTCTTTTTTATTTTCCATCGGATTATTTACCATTTACGCCTTTGGGTTTAATTTGTATACCGGAAAGATATGTTATATTGTTCAGGAAAAGCCCGCTTACCTATTAAACATACTTAATGTGTACCTGGGGAATTTTGTAGGAACCGTAGGAACCGGATACATATTCAGAAATACAAAGCTGTCCCGGCTGATCGGACATACCCAGGAGCTTGTGGCCGGAAAGCTGTCCGACACCTTGTTCAGCACCTTCATTATGGCAGTCATGTGCGGAATCATGATGTGCATTGCCGTAATCGGCTACCAGACCATAACGGACGGCATTGGGAAATATCTGGCTCTGATTCTGCCAATTATGGTATTCATCCTTTCCGGGTACGAGCACAGTATTGCGGATATGTTTTATTTCACCATGGCCGATGTATGGGGCAAAAAGGCATTTTTATACATTCTCATCATTTCCCTGGGAAATATGGCCGGAGGATGTCTGATTCCTTTATCGAGAAGATATTTTAAGGAGGAAATGCCCTCCCTTCACTGAAATTTAATACGCCTTTCCGTGACCGGGCTGTTTAAACAGCTCATTTGACGGAAAGGCCCTGAGCTAAATCCATCTTGTCATAAAATAAATAAAAAGCACCGATATGAGAAGCAGCAGTTTAATGTTGAAGCTGGTGAGGCGATTCCGAAAACTCTGATCTTGAATTCTTCTGAACATATTTTCTCCATCCTTTCTCTATTTTCAGTAAAATTGATTCCATTTCTTTATAAAAACTTCCATCTATATAATATAGTAACCAAAAATTCCATAATTTTATAGGTTACAAATTTTGTTGTTTATACAACCATTTTTCGTAACATCCAGTAATTCCCAGTTTTGCGGTCTTCTATAAGAAAGAAAAGACAGGTGCCAAGATGGAAAAGGCAGCCTGCTCTTTGCCTGCAGACTGCCCCTTTTTTATCTCTATAAACTTTTATGCCAAATTCGAATATCCCATCAGGCTGGCATCCACCTCTCTTGCCGCTTCCCTGCCTTCCCTGATAGCCCAAACCACCAGAGACTGGCCTCTGCGCATATCTCCTGCCGCAAAAACCTTATCCACATTTGTTTTGTATTTCCCATTGACTGTTTCAATATTGGTCCTGCCATCCATTTTCACGCCAAAGGCTTCCGCAACGTAGCTCTGGGCTCCTAAAAATCCTGCTGCAATCAGAACCAGATCTGCAGGAACTTCCTTTTCGCTTCCTGACACAGGTTCCATGGTCATACGGCCTGTTTTTTCATCCTTTTTCGGCTCCAGGCTCATGAGAACAGCCTTCACAACCTTTCCCGACTTATCTTTCAGGAATTCCTTTACCGTGGTTTGATAAACCCTCGGATCTTTGCCAAATACAGCAATGGATTCTTCCTGGCCGTAATCGGTTTTTAAAACCTTAGGCCATTCCGGCCAGCTATTGTCCGGGGTACGGTTTTCGGGAAGTTTGGGCATCATCTCAAGCTGGGTCACTGAGGCACATCCATGGCGGATGGCAGTTCCCACACAGTCATTTCCCGTATCTCCGCCTCCTATAACCAGAACGTGCTTTCCCTTTGCCGATATATAGCTCTTATCCTGCATATTGGAATTTAACAGACTCTTTGTGGTGGACTTTAAAAAATCCACTGCAAAATAAATCTCTTCCCCGTCTCTGCCAGGAACCTTTAAATCCCTGGGATTAGAGGCTCCGCAGGCCAGAATAATCCTGTCAAATTCCTTAAGCAGTTCCTTTGCCCTCCGGCTCTTTCCCGCATCAACGCCCGTCACAAAGGAAACGCCTTCCTCCTTCATGATATCCACTTTCCGGTCAATGATTTGCTTTTCCAGCTTCATGTTGGGAATTCCGTACATCAGAAGGCCGCCGATCCGGTCCTCTCTCTCCAGTACGGTTACGCTGTGTCCTCTTTTATTCAACTGGTCCGCTGCCGCCAAACCTGCAGGGCCGGAGCCGATGACAGCCACCTTTTTACCGGTTCTCAGCTTCGGCGGATTAGGAGCCGCCAGACCGTTTTTATAGGCCCGTTCCACAATGGCGTATTCATTTTCCTTAATGGCAACCGGATCTCCGTTTAAACCGCAGGTACATGCGCTCTCACATGGCGCAGGGCACACTCTGGCAGTGAATTCCGGAAAGCTGTTGGTCTTTTTCAGCCTGTTGTAGGCCTGATGCCAGGTTCCAGTGTATACAAGCTCATTCCACTCCGGAATTAAGTTATTCAAGGGGCAGCCGGAAACCATTCCCTTTAAGATCACGCCGGACTGACAGAAGGGCACACCGCAGTCCATGCAGCGGGCTCCCTGACACCGTTGTTCTTTTTCGGAAAGATGCAGATGGAACTCGTTATAATCCTTGATACGGTCCTTGGGATCTACGTTTTTTCCTGTTTCTCTGTTATATTCTAAAAATCCTGTCGGTTTTCCCATGATCTGCTCCTCCTTAATTTTTTGTATTAGCATAAAATGCTTCAATCTGTGCCTGTTCACTGCTTAAGCCCTTTTCCTCCATCTGGACAATGGTATTAAGCATACGTCTGTAATCATGAGGAAGAATTTTCTTAAACTTAGGCAGGTATTCTCCAAAATTGTCCAGAATTTCTTTTCCTTTTGCAGAATTGGTATAAGCCACATGCTCCTTGATCATAGCTTTCAGTTCAAGGACATCGTATTTATTGGTGACTTCTTCAAGGGAAACCATTTCCTTATTAAGCCTCTTGTACAAATCTCTTTTCTCATCCAGCACATAGGCGATACCGCCGCTCATTCCTGCAGCAAAATTCTTGCCGGTAGGCCCGAGAACTACCACGCGTCCACCTGTCATGTATTCACATCCGTGGTCTCCCACGCCCTCCACGACCGCAGAGGCTCCGGAATTTCGGACACAGAACCGCTCTCCTGCAATTCCGCAGATAAATGCCTTTCCGCTGGTGGCCCCGTATAGAGCCACGTTTCCGATAACAATGTTATCCTGAGGTTTAAATCTTATTCCCTGAGGAGGGTATACCACCAGCTTGCCCCCGGAAAGTCCCTTGCCGAAATAATCGTTGCTGTCACCTACCAGTTCCAGGGTAAGTCCTCTTGGAATAAAGGCACCAAAGCTCTGGCCGCCGCTTCCAGTACAGTTAATGGTAAAGGTGTCCTCAGAAAGCCCCTCCGGATACAGCCTTGTGATGGCAGAGCCAAAAATAGTACCCAGAGCCCGGTCCGTATTGGAAACATCGATCTGAAGGCTTTTCTTTTGTCCTGACTCCAGAGCCTGTTTTAATTTCTTAAGGAGCACTCTTTCATCAATGGTTTTATCCAGTTCAAAATCATATGCCTGCTTCTGGTCATAGCCCGCCAGCTTCTGCTCTGCATAAGGATTTCCTAAAATAGCAGTAAAGTCCACCTTCCCTGCCCGTTCAGAAGGAAGAAGCTCCTTCTTTTTCAGCAGGTCTGTTCTTCCCACCAGCTCATCTACCTTGCGGATTCCCAGCTTTGCCATATACTCCCGGAACTCGTTTGCAATGAAGTACATGAAATTGACCACGTATTCCGGTTTTCCCTTATAACGCTTTCTAAGCTCCGGGTTCTGGGTGGCGATTCCCACCGGGCAGGTATCTAAGTTGCAGACTCTCATCATCACGCATCCCAGAGTCACAAGGGGCGCTGTAGCAAAGCCGAATTCCTCTGCTCCCAGCATACAGGCAATGGCAACATCCCGGCCTGTCATCAGCTTTCCGTCCGTCTCTAAAATCACCTTATCCCGAAGTCCGTTCATGATTAAGGTCTGATGAACTTCAGAAATACCAAGTTCCCAGGGAAGGCCTGCGTTATAAATAGAGTTTCTGGGGGCAGCTCCTGTTCCTCCGTCAGAGCCTGACACAAGGATGACCTGAGCCCCTGCTTTTGCAACACCTGCGGCAATGGTTCCCACTCCTGCCTCAGAAACCAGCTTAACGGAGATTCTGGCACTGGTGTTGGAATTTTTCAGATCATAAATCAACTGGGCCAGATCCTCGATGGAGTAAATATCATGATGAGGTGGAGGGGAAATCAGACCAACACCTGAAGTGGAATGTCTGGTCTTAGCCACCCACGGATATACCTTTGCCCCCGGAAGCTGGCCGCCTTCTCCCGG
Organism: Lacrimispora sp.; assembly: GCF_036758025.1. Lineage (GTDB taxonomy): Bacteria > Bacillota > Clostridia > Lachnospirales > Lachnospiraceae > Lacrimispora. Next base: position 126,745 of record NZ_DAIOXM010000005.1, read on the forward strand.
CTTAGCGCCCTGGGCCATCTTAATCTGAATCTCCTTTGCACTCACCAGATATCTGGAAGTCACTCCGAACCGTCCGGAAGCCACCTGCTTAATGGCAGAACAGCGGTTTAGTCCGTCAGGGCCTACAGTCAGACGCTCCAGGCTCTCTCCTCCCTCTCCGCTGTTAGACTTGCCGTGAATCCGGTTCATAGCAATTGCCAGGGTTTCATGGGCTTCCTGGGAAATGGAGCCGTAAGACATAGCTCCTGTCTTAAAGCGTTTCACAATGGATTCTACACTTTCCACCTGCTCCAAAGGTATTTCCTTTGTTTTCGAATAGTCAAGCTCCAGCAGGCTTCGTAAGTTGACCGTCTGGCCTTCCTCTGTCAGCGCATGGGTATATTCCTTAAAAGTCTCATAGCTTCCCGTTCTGGCAGCCTCCTGGAGAAGGTGAATGGTCACAGGATTGTATAAATGCTCCTCCTGTCCCGCTCTCTCCTTATGGCTTCCCACACTGTCCAGGGTTAAGTCCACATCAAGGCCAAGGGGATCAAAGGCCGCGGAATGAAGAGTATCCATATCGCTTGCAATATCTTCTAAAGTAATTCCGCCCACCCGGCTGACCGTATCCGTAAAATACTTATCAATTACCTGTCTGGAAATGCCGATGGCCTCAAATATCTGGGCCCCCTGGTAGGACTGAATAGTGGAAATTCCCATCTTGGAGGCAATTTTTACAATACCGTGAAGGATTGCAGAGTTGTAATCATCAACAGCGGCATAATAATCCTTATCCAGCATCTGATTTTCAATGAGGGAGCGGATGGACTCCTGAGCCAGATAGGGATTGACTGCACAGGCTCCGTATCCCAGCAGGGTTGCAAAGTGATGGATCCCTCTTGGCTCGCCGCTCTCTAAAATCAAAGCGACTGAAGTTCTCTTCTTGGTCTTTACCAGATGCTGCTGAAGAGCAGATACGGCAAGGAGAGAAGGAATGGGCACATGGTTTTCATCAATATCCCTGTCAGACAGGATGATGATATTGGCTCCATCCCGGTGAGCCCGGTCTGCCTCCAGAAACAGCCTGTCAATGGCCTTTTCCAGAGAAGTGTTCTTATAATAAGTAATGGGAATCACTTCTACCTGAAAGCCGGGCTTTTTCATATGCTTGATCCGCAGCAAATCCGTACAGGTCAGGATTGGATTGATCACCTTTAATATCTTGCAGTTTTCCGCCTCTTCCTTTAAAATATTTCCTTCCTCGCCCACATAAACCGTGGTAGAGGTGACAATTTCTTCCCGGATGGAATCAATGGGCGGATTGGTAACCTGGGCAAACAGCTGTTTAAAATAGTTAAACAGAGGGTGATGCTTCTTGCTTAAAACTGCCAGAGGACTATCCGCACCCATGGCGGAAACTGCTTCTGCTCCATTTAAAGCCATGGGAAGGATTACCGTCTTATATTCTTCGTAGGTATAACCATAGGTCTTCTGAAGCCTTGCTCTTTCCTCACTGCTTATGGCAGGAACCCCTTTGTTGGGAATGGGTAAATCCTTCAGCTCAATTAAGTTGGAATCCAGCCACTCTCCATAAGGCCTGCGTGATGCATAGTTTTCCTTTAATTCCTCATCACTGACCAGACAGCCCTTTACCGTATCAATCAGCAGCATCTTTCCGGGACGGAGGCGTTCTTTCTTAATTACCCGGCTCTGCTCAATATCAATGGCTCCCACTTCAGAAGCCAGAATCATATGGTCATCATCTGTCACATAATATCTGGAAGGACGGAGGCCGTTTCGGTCCAGTACAGCCCCTACCAGATCGCCGTCACTGAATACAATGGAGGCAGGGCCATCCCATGGCTCCATCATGGTGGCGTAATAACGGTAGAAGTCCTTAACCTCCTGGGGCATGGACTTATCGTGCTGCCAGGGAGCCGGAATGGTGACCATAACTGCAAGAGGAAGATCCATGCCGCTCATCATCATAAATTCGAGAGCATTATCCAGCATGGCGGAATCTGATCCCTCCTGATTGATAATGGGCAGGACCTTGTGCATGTCATAGCGGAAATACTGGGATTCCATATTTTCTTCCCTGGCTGTCATCTTATCCACATTTCCCCTGATGGTGTTGATCTCTCCGTTATGGACGATCAGGCGGTTGGGATGGGCTCTCATCCAGCTGGGATTGGTATTGGTGCTGAAACGGGAGTGAACCACTGCGATGGCTGATTCATAATCTTTATCCTGAAGGTCTGAGAAGAACTTTCTCAGCTCCTTTACCAAAAACATGCCCTTATAGACAATGGTTCTGCTGCTTAAGGAAACCACATAAGTATTGTCGTTGCTCTGTTCAAAGACACGCCTTACCACGTAAAGCATTCTGTCAAATTCCAGACCCTTTGACCGGTCCGCCGGTTTTTTCACAAAACCCTGGACTATATAAGGCATGCATTCCACTGCCTTGTCACCGATCAGCTCCGGATGGGTGGGTACATCTCTCCAGCCCAGGAAATCAAGGCCTTCTTTTTTGACAATGATTTCAAACATCTTCATTGCCTGGTTTCTGGAAAGCTCATCCTGGGGAAAGAAAAACATTCCAACTCCGTACTCCCTTTCCTGCCCGATTTCCATTCCAAGGGAGCGGGTCACCTTCTGAAAAAATTTATGGGAAATCTGAAGCAGGATGCCGACGCCGTCTCCGGTCTTGCCCTCTCCGTCTTTTCCCGCACGATGTTCTAAATTCTCTACAATATGAAGAGCCTGCTCTACAGTCCGGTGGGTTTTCAAACCTTTTATATTGGCAACTGCGCCGATTCCGCAGTTGTCGTGTTCAAAGCGTGGATCATATAGTCCGGGACATGCCTTTTTGCTTGGGGATTGTAAACTCATATCCATAAATCTCTTCCTTTCCTTGCTCCTGCCATAGCTTTTAGCATATTGGTATGCCCATAGGGGTCTTCCTTTACGCTTCTCTGCTTTTTGGTATTAAAGTGCAACAGTGAATTTTAGTAGATGATACTACATTTCTAATAGCTTGTAAATGGATTTTCTTCCCTATATTTTCAGATAATATGACAATTAAAATCCCAAAAATAAATAGTCTGAATTCAACGTCTTTTCCATTATTGTTTACCTTTACACACATACAACTTAAACCTACTCTAAGAAATCTTAAGTAAATTTCTAATTTTTTTAAGTCTTCACTTTCAATTATTAAGCACCCTTTCATTTCCGGGGGGCTTGAGCACAAAAAAGGCCCTGGAAATATTCCTTCCAGGGCCTTGCATCATTCTTTATAAAATTATGTATTACATCTCACCGAGGCCGCTTTCGATAGCTTCTGTTAAAGCGCTCATAGCTGTTTCCTCATCTTCTCCGTCGCAGATCAAGTTGATCTCTGCGCCGCTCTTGATTCCGGCTGCCATAACGTTTAACACGCTCTTGGCTACGATTCTCTTCTCTCCGTATTCGATAATAACATCACACTTAAATTTCATAGCTGTCTGAGACAGAACTCCTGCTGGCCTCAAGTGAAGCCCGGATGGATTTACTACAGTTAATGTCTTTGATAGCATAGCAATTTCTCCTTTACCCTTATTTTTAAGACATACTCCTTATCGTCAATTTTATTACAATTCCCAGTTCATGTCAAGACAAACCCGGCTTGACCTGGGTATTTATTTTTCAGATAAGGACTTTTGTCTCTCTCTTTGGGAATATACGCATCCACAGTAATCCTGGCGGTAGAGTCCATGTTCCTGTGACAGCTCCACTGACCTTTTGTATCCGTTTTTCTTCTTAAAATCAGAGAATAAATAAGGGACTCGGTACTCCTTTGCCAGCTTTCCGCCTATTTCATTGAGCTTATCCGCATCCTTTAAGGGACTTATAGACAAAGTGGTTGTAAAATAGTCAAAACGGCTGGCCTGAGCCACCTTTGCCGCTTCCTGAAGGCGAAGCTGGTAGCATCTTGCGCACCGGCTTCCTCCTTCCGGCTCCTGTTCCAGCCCTTTTGTCAGCCGGTAAAATTCGTCTGGTTCATAAACTCCCGTCTCCAGGGTGACGGGGTGGAGAAATTCCATATCTTTTATAAGCCTCTCCTGCTCCTTGACCCTGCTCACGTATTCCGCAGGGGGATAGATGTTGGGATTATAAAAATACACGGTTATTTCAAAGTAGCGGGATAAGTATTCCAGCACGTAACTGCTGCAGGGCGCGCAGCAACTATGTAAAAGAAGCCTGGGAACCTTTTCCTGTGCTTTCAGCTCTGCAATGACTTGTTCCAATTCCTTCTGGTAATTTCTCCGGTTCATGGTTTCTCCTCCCATCGCTTTTTATGAACAGAAAAAAGGCGTGGACAATCTCATGCCACGCCTTTTTTCTTACAGGAAATCCCGGATACGCTTGCTGCGGACAGGATTTCTCAATTTTCTAAGCGCCTTTGCTTCGATCTGCCTGATACGTTCGCGGGTAACATTAAATTCTTTTCCCACTTCCTCAAGGGTACGGGGATGGCCGTCCTCCAAGCCAAACCGGAGTAAAATAACCTGACGTTCCCTTTCCTTTAAATCTCCAAGGAGAGCATCAATATGTTCTCTCAGCATGACGGATTCTACATTGCCTTCCGGCGTAACCACATTATTATCAGCTACAAAATCACCCAGGTTAGAGTCATCCTCTTCTCCGATAGGTGTTTCCAGGGAAGCAGGCTCCCTGGCGATCTGCATGATCTCCATGACCTTGTCCTCAGTCATTTCAAGAGCTTCTGCCAGCTCTGTTACAGAAGGCTCATATCCAAGTTCAAGTGTCAGCTTTCTCTGCATTTTAGACATCTTGTTGATTGTCTCGACCATATGCACAGGAACACGAATGGTTCTTGCCTGATCTGCGAGAGCCCTTGTCACCGACTGACGTATCCACCAGGTAGCATATGTACTTAATTTATATCCCTTGGTATAATCGAATTTTTCAACACCCTTGATCAGGCCCAAATTCCCTTCCTGAACCAGATCCAAAAAGCTCATTCCACGGCCTGTATAACGCTTTGCTATGCTGACCACAAGGCGCAGATTGGCCTCAATCAGCCGTTCCTTGGCGTTATCATCCCCGTCAGCTTTTCTCTTAGCAAGGCGCAGTTCTTCCTCTGCGTTCAAAAGTGGTACTGTGCCAATCTCTTTTAAATACATACGGACAGGGTCCTCTGTGCCGATCCCCTCCAACAAGTCGATGGCATCAAGGTCAATGTCTTCCTCATCTGAATCCTTCACAAAGCCGTCATCAAGATCATTATCCAAAATAAGGTCCTCTGACAAGAGCACATCATCAGTCAAAGCGGAATCATCCATGACCGGAATCACGTCCACGCCGCGATTCTCCAGGTACGTATAGATCTGATCCATCTGCTCTGCCGTCAGTTCTTCCCCTATAAAGAAATTATTGATCTCCGTTACATCTAAAGCATTGTGCTTTGTCTTCGCAAGCTCGACAAGCTTTCCCAGCTTTTCTAAAAAATTATCCTTTTCCACTTAATAACGTCCTTTCGCTAAGAAGTATACATAAAGCCCACACAACTTTTCATTATATACTACCGGAATCCATATTTCAACATATTTCTTCTGAAAAAAGCAGAATTGTTGCTTTTTCTACGGATTTCTCATAATCCGGATCTGTTTCTTCAGGTTGACGATATGAACCTCCCTTCTGGTCCCTCCGAATTCTCCGTCAAGAACCCAGTCAATAGGCTCCTCTGAGAAAATCTTCAAGGACTTCGTTCGAAATTTGTGGACGTATTCATTGGGTTCTTCCTTCAAAAACATGTAATTGATAATATTTGTCAGATCCATGGGGGTTTTGGGAGTCCGGATCAGCAGCACTTCAAATTCTCCGTCATCAAGAGCCACATCCTGGGTCACCAGGCCCTTAAAGCCTCCCACACTTATGGTATTGGTGACCATCCCGAAGATAAATTCACCTTCCAGAAGGATTTCTTCATTTAAGTCAGAGGAACATTCTTCGCATTCCACCCGTATGTTATAGGATTTTATGGAAGATAAGCTTTTCACGCATTCCAGCATATAAGCCTGATGACCCAGAACGTTCTTCTTATCCTGGGGAGTCAGATAGGAAACCTCCGTAAATGCCCCAAAGGCCGCTATATACACAAAATGCCTGTCCTCACTGAAACCGCCGATGTCAATGGGAAATGGAAAGCCCGAAACAGCTTCCTCTGCAGCTGTCTTCATGTTTTTAGACAGCTTTAGGCTGGAGGCAAAATCATTGGTGGAGCCTGCCGGAATATATCCCAGATCGGGAATATTCTCCAGCCTCATGAGACCGCTTATGGTCTCATTTAAGGTGCCGTCTCCTCCGCTGCACACCACCAGATCCATGTCATTTCCATAGAAAGCAGCCGCCTCCATGGCATCCTGGGGACCCTGGGTAACGTGGACCAAGGGCTCATAGCCCGCTTTTGCGAAAATATCTAGTATATCAATCAGCTTATTTTTAATCTGTGCCCTTCCCGAACGGGGATTGACAATAAAAAGCATCTTTTTCATTATGATCACCTGATTAACTTTGTATACGCTTTAAATGCTCCCGGCAGAGAATAAGTATGCCTCACCTCTTCCGCCGTAACCCATAAAAAATCTCCTGCCGTTTCACCTTTCAGCTCAACACGAAATCCTGTCATATGCCATTCCACATGGCTGAACACATGTTTTGAGTCGGGCAAAGGAAACACCTCCGCTTCTTTCACTCCCAAACTGGCAAGAATCTCCTCTTCATTTAAATGCCCTTCCAGATTGGGAAGTTCGTAAAGAGAAGGCAAAAGCCCTGTATCCTCTCTCTTTCGGATCGCCACCCGCCCTTCATGCCAGAGAACTAATACGGTTTTATCCTCTATTCTCCGGGCCTTTTTCGGTGTTCTTACAGGAATTACATCGGTAAGCCCCTTGACTCTTGCAAGACAGACGGCCGCCAGAGGACACTGGCTGCACAAAGGTGCTCCGTTAGGGACACAGACCAGAGCTCCCACTTCAATGAGCCCCTGGTTATAGGAACTTGCATCCTCTTTTGGCATGACTGACTTAAGCCGTTCTTCCATTTCCCGCTTAACGGACTGTTTTAAAATATCCTCATGGCTTTCCGTGACTCTGGATATGACCCGGAGCACATTGCCGTCAACAGCGGGAACAGGTATGCCAAAGGCAATAGAAGCGATGGCACCTGCCGTATAGGACCCGATTCCCGGAAGGGTCTTAAGCTCCTCATAAGAAGCAGGCAGCTCACCTCCATACTGGGAAACAAGAATTTCAGCCGCTTTCTTTAAATTCTTGGCTCTGCTGTAATAGCCAAGGCCTTCCCAAAGCTTTAAAAGCCTGTCCTCAGTTACTTCTGCCAAGGCCTTAATATCAGGAAGATTTTCCATAAAACGCTCAAAGTAAGGCTTTACCGCCTCCACTCTGGTCTGCTGGAGCATGATCTCAGATATCCATACCCGGTAAGGCGATGGTTCTTCCCTCCAGGGCAGGCTGCGGGCGTGTTCCCTGTACCAGAAAAGCAGAGGACCTTCCATGGCTTTTAAACGCTCCATGATATCCATCTCTTTTCCCTTTGGTCCCAGGATCTGTAACTTATTATAAAGCAGTTGATTACACATATCCATAAATTCCTCTGACAGACACCTCTCCGGAAATCACATGCCGGACTTCTCCTCCCGGCACTTCCACGAGAAGCTCTCCTTTTTCATTAATTCCCAAAGCCTTGCCTGTATATTCGCCGGCTGACTCCAAAACCCGGACTTCCTTTCCCATATTTGCCATATGGTTATTATAGACACTTATAAGCCCGGATAAATCACCCTGGCTCATAAATTCTTCATAATATTGTTCAAAAGCTTCCATAATAGCTGCAATCAACCGGCTTCTTCTCACTGTTTTCCCTGTTTCCAGGAACAGAGAGGTGGCTGTCTGGCTTACTTCTTCCGGAAATTCCTCCATGTTGACATTGATGCCGATTCCGGCCACCACGTAGTGAATCCCCTCGGGCTCGGCGCTCATTTCCGTCAAAATCCCACAGACCTTCTTTCCGTTTGAAACAATATCATTAGGCCATTTAATACCGGTATCCAGCCCTGTAGCCTTCTTAATTCCATCATATACGGCTAGGGCAACCACTAAGGTCAGCATGGAAGCTGAGGCCGGATGAATATCCGGCCTTAAAATCAGACTCATGAAAACATTTTTCCCGGAAGGCGAAACCCAGGCCCGGCCTCTTCTGCCCCGTCCTGCTTTCTGACAGTCAGATACCACTAAGGTTCCCCAGGCCGCTCCCTCTTCTGCCAGAAGCTTGGCCCTGGTATTGGTGGAATCAATGGTTTCGTGATATTCCACCTCTCTGCCAAAGCTTCCCCTGATACAGCTTTCTATCTCTGTTTTCGTCATTATATCACATGTGTCGACCAAAAGGTAGCCTTTATTGCGCACGGCCCGAATTTCGTAGCCTTCCTCCTCAAGTCTTTGTATGGCCTTCCAGATGGCTGTCCTGGAAACGCCGAAATGACGGCATAACTCCTGCCCGGAGATATAATCTCCCCGCTCTCTCAACTGCTTTAGTATCTCTGATTTCAACGGATTCACCCCCACCAGATGCTTACAGCACTGACCGCTGTAAGGACAAACAGCAGTACGCCGAATAAAAGAACTGCCGTTGCCGCCGCTTTCTTCTTCTTTCCCCTGCCGCTGAGCCTTATTTTATAAATCCCATTGACCAGATTGAGAACTCCGGCCAGGAAAAAGATCAGGGGAAATAAAAGCATGTGATCCTCGGGGTTTAAAAATGAAACAACTGCCAGCACCACAATTAAGATGCCCACTCCAATATGGATAAAATCCACGATCATAGAGGCATTTCTTAAGCTTCTGCCTCGTTCCTGCATATGCATTCCTATTCTCCTAATGTAGCAACCATCACTGCCTTAATGGTATGCATTCTGTTTTCTGCTTCGTCAAATACCACCGATACAGCCGATTCAAACACATCCTCTGTCACTTCATTTCCCTTGACAGCCGGCAGGCAGTGCATAAATATAGTGGTATCCTTTCCGGTTTTTTCCATCAGTTCCTTATTTACCTGATATGGTTTTAAAAGAGTAATCCGCTCTGCCGCCTTATCCTCTTCTCCCATGGAGCACCACACATCGGTGTAAATGGTATCCGCATCCTTAACGGCCTCAACATCCTCCGTCAGGGTAATGGTGCTTCCGCTTTCCTTTGCATAACCCTTGCACAGATCCACCAGCTCCTCGTTGGGCCACAGGCACTCAGGAGCCAGTATGGTAAAGTGAACTCCCATCTTGCTCATGCCGATCATCAGGCTGTTTGCCATATTGTTCCGTCCGTCTCCGGCATAGACAAACCGAAGGCCTTTCAAATAGCCGAAATGCTCCTTCATGGTCAGAAGGTCAGCCAGAATCTGGGTGGGATGGTATTCATCCGTCAGGCCGTTCCAAACCGGAACGCCGGCATATTTTGCCAGATCCTCCACTGTTTTATGCTTAAATCCCCGGAACTCAATTCCGTCAAAGACTCTTCCTAAAACTCTGGCAGTGTCCTCCACGCTTTCCTTATGTCCCAGCTGGATATCATCCTTTCCCAAATATTCCGGGTGAGCGCCTTCATCGACGGCAGCCACCACAAAGGAGCACCTGGTGCGGGTGGAAGGTTTTTCAAATATAAGGGCTATATTTTTTCCCTTCAGGGAATTTCCTGTAATTCCTTTTTTCTTCCTGGCCTTTAAGTCAGCAGACAGATCCAGAAGGTATCCGATCTCCTCGGGTGTAAAGTCCTTTAATGTAATAAAGTTTCTTCCTTTTAAGTTCATAACGCTTCCTCCGCTTATTAGTTGTATTTTTATGCATTATTATAGTATACTTAGCATAATCATGCAACATATATTTATTATTTTTCATTTCAGCAGAGCAGAGACATGGTCGGCAGCCTTCAGTTTTTTCCATACGGCTCCTGCCAGTTCATCTACGGTGTAAATCTGAAAACGCCTGATTCTCACGCGCTTTGCCAAATCCTCCAGCAGCCCAATGTACATATCCTTGTAATCCCAGCCCTCTTTCAGCTTATATTCCTCCGCAAGCCTGGGAAATATTTTTTCAGTAAAGGCCCGGTAGCCTGTCAGGGAGCCTGTGTCTTCCTCATGTATCCAGTCCTTTAAATACAGCTTCAGCATCTCCAGCTCCGACATCATCTTGTCAAAATAATAAGGCTCTCCGTTGGGGGCATCAATATAATAAATACGCCCGGCAAGTCCATATAAGAACCTTTTGGCATCGTAATATCCCAAGTTCATATTTTTTCTGGCCTGTTTTTTGTCAAATTCTAAAATTCCGCCTAAATCCTGTCTGGGAGCAATATGGCTGACCGTAACCCCTTCGGGAATCTTGACCACCCGTTCCCTGTCATATCCCCAGCCGTAAATACGGATGACAATGATATCTTCGTATCCTCTGTCAATGAGCACATCAATGGGGACATTATTAAAGCCCCCGCCATCCATATACCGTTTTCCACCCAGCTTTTCATTCTTAAAAGCAGGAAAATAGGCGCTTGCCAGCAGCATATCCTTTACGCAGCCCTCGTCCCCGCTCCGTACGTCCACTACCTTCCCTGCCCAGTCGGATACAGAATAGGTGATGGCATAAAGCTCTCTTTCGGAGTTTTTGATTTTTTCCTCATCTCCCACCACCTCTTCAATGAGATTTTTTAAGGGAGTGATATCAAAGCCTCCGTCCTTTACGATCTGAAACCCGCGGTTTATCAGCTCCTGCAAATTCAGAGATTTAAAATCCTTCTTTTTTATGGCCTCCATAACGTCATCACTGACCGACATGACGCGGGAATATTCAATATTTCTCCACACATCCTCGGCCCGTTCCAGATCATCCATGCAGATGAGGGCCCCGTTTAAAGAGCCTACAGAAGAACCTGCCACCCCTTTGATTCTTACCCCGGCCTCCCGGAGGGCCTTCCATGCACCAATCTGATAAGCTCCCTTGGCACCTCCGCCTTCCAGCACAAGTCCATATTCTTTGCTTAAATCCAGTTTCAGCTCCATAGCCTCCTCCTTTAAGCCTGCCTAACCAAAACGCAGCAAGAAAGCATCTGCCTCCTGCTGCGGTATTTATAATAAGGTGAATTTGCCCTGCTGGCAAAGAGCCCCCTCTTGAGGGTGAGGTTTAATTCTCCTTGGGAATCTCTGTAAGGGAAGAAACCAGTCCTGCCAGTCCCTGAATATCAGAAGGGATAATGATCTTGGTTGCCTTGCCGTCAGCGATAGTTTTAAAAGCTTCCAGGCTCTTAAGCACCAGAACTGCCTGATCAGCCCCTGCCTCACGAATCATGCGGATTCCGTCTGCATTGGCCTGCTGGATCTTTAAGATGGACTCAGCCTCACCTTCCGCCTCACGGATTCTCTTTTCCTTCTCTGCTTCCGCACGAAGGATGGCAGCCTGCTTCTCAGCCTCTGCATCAAGAATTGCAGAGTCTTTCTTACCCTCTGCCACAAGTACGGTGGACTTCTTCTCACCTTCTGCACGCAAGATGGACTCACGCCGCTCACGCTCTGCCTTCATCTGCTTTTCCATGGCATCCTGAATGGCTGCCGGAGGCATGATGTTCTTAAGTTCCACACGGGTCACCTTGATTCCCCATGGGTCTGTTGCAATATCAAGGGTTTCCCTCATCTTGGCATTGATGGTCTCTCTGGAGGTCAGGGTCTGATCCAGCTCCAGATCACCGATTAAGTTACGAAGAGTAGTTGCCGTCAGATTCTCAATGGCCATAATAGGATTCTCAACGCCGTAGGCATAAAGCTTCGGGTCTGTGATCTGGAAAAACACTACCGTGTCGATTCTCATGGTAACGTTGTCCTTGGTAATTACCGGCTGGGGCGGGAAATCAGCCACCTGCTCCTTTAAATTAACCCTTCTCGCCACCCGGTCAATGATGGGCAGCTTTACATGAACGCCTACAGACCAGGTTGCCATGTAAGCGCCAAGGCGCTCCACCACCAGGGCCTGAGCCTGAGGTACAATCCTGATGCATGATGCCAGCAGCACCAAAATAATAACCAATATAAAAATAATTGCTGCAAATCCAAAAAATCCCATATTATTCTCCCTCCTGTTTCCTGCTTACAATTAGTTTCACACCTCTTATGTCCACGATTTCCACCATGGTACCCGGGAGGTATGTCTTTTCATCCTCCAGTGATCTCGCCGTCCATTCCTGTCCGTTAATGACCGCTGCCCCTTTTCCTTCTATGTTGTTGACCTCAACCGTGACTCTGGCGGTTTTCCCTACCAGGCTTTCGGAATTGGTCTTAACCGTGTTCCGGTTCACATACTTTAACGCAAAAGGTCTTGTAAAAAATAAAAGGATGAAGGATACGATTACAAATACCGAAAGCTGCACCTGAATATTGGCTCCAAGCAGAGCCAGCAAAAATGCTGCCAAAGAACCTCCTGCAAACCAGATGGTGGTTAACGCCATAGTTCCCGCTTCAATGCCCAGAAGCACTACAAATGCAATAAGCCAGTAAACTGCTGCCATTTTCTCACTCCCCTTTCCTGACAAGGCTTTTTGGTGTTTCCATTATTATCATACTATATGTTATGGCTTTTCTCAATATCTCTTAACATGAAAAGCCTTACAATTTTCTGACGATTACCCTCTCCGCTGCCTTGCTGTCTCAAACATCAGCACGGAAGCAGCTATTGCTGCATTCAAGGATTCTACTTTGCCTTTCATGGGAATCTTCACATATGCATCCGCCAGAGCCGCTGTTTCCCTGGTCAGGCCCTTTGCTTCATTTCCGATTAAAAACCCTGTATCAACAGTATAATCCTCTTTTTCATAATTATTCCTGCCATCTAAATGAGCTGCATAAAGCCTGACGCCCCGGCTTTTTAACTCTTTTAAGGCCCCCTGGAAATCACTGGTATAGGCAAAGGGAACCCGGCAGATGGAGCCCATAGTGGAACGGATCACCTTTGGATTGTAAATATCCGCTGTTGTTTCGTTCATCAGTACTCCCGTAATTCCCGCTCCTTCTCCCGCCCTTAAAATAGTCCCCAGATTTCCCGGGTCCCGGATATCTTCCAAAATCATGAGAAACGCAGCCCCTGTTCCAAGCAAATCCTCTGCCTTATAGGCATACTGCCTGACCAAAGCCAGGATTCCCTGAGGGGTCTGGGTATCTGACATAGTCTTAAACACATCGTCAGCCACAATCTCATATTTGTATCCTGACAAAAGATTTTTATGGGCTTCATCTTTTAAAAAGCTTTCCGACACAAAAATGCTGTCTATCCTGTTCTTTGGTATCTCCGTAAACATGCGAAGACCCTCTGCCACAAAAAGTCCGCTCTCCTGTCTGGCCTTGGCCTTTTTTGTCAGGCTCATCACCTGTTTTACCCTTGTATTGGCACTGCTGGTTATCATAAGTTACCTCGTTTCATAAGTTTTCCAGTTCTTCCAGCCATAAGCGGCTCACCCCGTCGCTTGGCATCCTCAAATCTCCTCTTGGCGATACTGCCACGGAACCTACCTTAGGCCCGTCAGGCATACATGAACGCTTAAACTGCTGGCTGAAAAACCTGCGGTAAAATACCTTAAGCCATTTTAATATGACCGCTCCTCCGTAGCTTTCCCCAAATGCGCAGACTGCCAGGCGGTAAACCTTTTCCGGCCTGCATCCAAACCGCAGGATATGATAGAGGAAGAAGTCGTGAAGCTCATAAGGCCCCACCAGATCCTCTGTTTTCTGGGCGATCTCTCCATCCTGGGGAGGCAAAAGTTCAGGGCTTACGGGTGTGTCCAGAACATCCAAAAGCACTTCTTTTAATTCTGTTTCTTCGCAGGTATCCGCATAGTAACGGACCAGATGACGAACCAGGGTTTTAGGTACCGAAGAGTTGACTCCATACATGGACATATGGTCTCCGTTATAAGTAGCCCAGCCAAGAGCAAGCTCAGACATATCTCCCGTTCCTATGACCATTCCGTTTATCTGATTTGCCACATCCATCAGGATCTGGGTCCTTTCCCTTGCCTGGGAATTTTCATAAGTCACGTCCCGGTCAGACTCGCTGTGTCCGATATCCCGGAAATGAAGCATGACAGCTTCCTTTATATTAATTTCCGTCAGCTCTGCCCCCAGCTTTCTGGTTAAAAGGCAGGCATTCTGGTAAGTTCGGTCTGTGGTTCCAAAGCATGGCATGGTGATGGCATGAATCTGGTTCCTTGGTATTTCCAGCATGTCAAAAGCGCGGACTGTCACAAGCAGGGCCAGGGTGGAATCCAGACCTCCTGAGATTCCCAGAACAGCGTGACGGCAGCCTGTGTGGTCCAGCCTTTTCTTTAACCCCATGGCCTGTATGGAAAGGATCTCTTCACATCTTCGGTTTCTCTCAGCTTCATTATGGGGAACAAAGGGCATGGGATCTATGAATCTCTTTAACTCTATATCTTCCTTTTTCATACGGAAGGAAACCACCTCATATCCTTCCCTGTTTCCGGCAGGAAATGTGGTCATGCGGCGTCTTTCATGAATCAGACGGTCCAGATCCATATCCCCATATATGGTTTCATTTCCAAAGCGTTTGGATTCTCCGAGAAGAGTGCCATTTTCTGTAATGAGATTCTGGCCGCCGAACACCAGATCCTGGGTGGATTCGCCTTCTCCTGCATTGGCATAGATATAGCCGCATACCAAATTGGCGGAATGACCTATAATTAGGCTTCTCCGGTAAATATCCTTTCCTGTTGTCTCATCGCTGGCAGAGCAGTTTACAATAACTGTGGCTCCGGCCAGTGCATGTCCGATGGAAGGCGGATTTGGCACCCAGGCATCCTCGCAGACCTCTGCTGCTACAACCAGATTGGGAATGTCCTCACATTGGAACAGGATGTCGGTGCCCATGGGGATAAAATCATCCTCCCATTTTACCATCACAGGTTTTTTATTTCCGGGGGCAAAATAACGGAGTTCATAAAATTCCGAATAATTGGGCAGGTTACGCTTGGGAACGATTCCAAGCAATCTTCCATTTTGAAGGGCAGCAGCTACGTTATAAAGCTTTCCTTCTCTCTCCCATGGCATTCCAAGGAAAACCAGCATATCAAGGCCCTTTGTGGCCTTTAAAATTTCCTTCAGCTCCTCCTTTGCCTTTAAAAGCAGGGCCTCTTGTCCAAAAAGATCCCCGCAGGTATAGGCGGTCAGACACAGCTCCGGAAATACCATAATCTTTCCATGATGGTTTGCTCCCTCTTTGATCAGTTCGCAAATCCTCTCCCTGTTAAATTGGGGATCTGCCACCTTTACATCAGGGGTCGCCGCAGCAACCCGGATATATCCATGTTTCATCACTGTTTATCTCCTATCTGTTCATTCCTGTCCTTTGGTATCCATTTCGCTTTTATACTATATATACAATCCATGAGCATGGTAGTGACCCATGTTATAGGATAACACCACATGACCGCCTCAAAACTGGGGAAAAATGGTACCAGGAAATTAATATAAACCATGCGCAGAAGGCACATATTTCCCACTCCGATCATCATGGAAACCATGGTCCGCCCGCTTCCGCGGATGCTGCCCATTAAAATCTGATGAATGGCCATGGTCCAGTAAAAAGGCAGCAATATGACCATGGAGGAAGTCCCGTATGCGATCACATCCCGGTCCGGAGAAAATATCTTCAAAAGAGGCTCTGCATAAAAATACAGGAATGTGGAAATCAGAGCCGTATAGCCAAGGCTTATGAAAATGCCCTGTAAAATCCCCTGCTTCACCCGCTTTGCTTTTCCCGCACCGATGTTCTGACCTGTAAAAACAGTGGAAGCCAGACAGAAGCTTTGCAGAGGAAGCATGGCAAAGCCGTCGATCTTGGTATAAGCTCCAAACCCGGCCATTGCAGCAGCACCGTAAACGTTGACATTGGCCTGCACCACCACATTGGACAGGGAAATAATGGATTGCTGGATTCCCGTAGGAATACCCAGCTTTAAAATACGCACCATCATCCGTTTGTCAATGGCAATCCGGGAAGGAATCAGGCGGTGGCTTTCCCTGGTTTTCACAAGTGCACTGACAACCAGCACTGAGGACACAGCCTGGGCTATGACTGTTGCAATTCCGGCTCCTGCCGTTCCCATTTTGAAAACTGCCACAAAAAGCAAATCCAGAACAATATTTACCACGGAAGACACTCCCAGATAATAAAGGGGCCTTTTAGAATCTCCCACTGCCCTCAATATACCTGCTCCCATATTGTAAACCATATTAAAAATTGATCCGGAAAAGAAAATTCTTAAAAAAGAAACAGAATTGGGCATTACATCCTCCGGAGTTCCCATCCATTTTAAAAGCAGGGGAGAAAACCAGACTCCGATCACGGTGAGGAGTACGCCTCCGATCAGACTCAAGGCAACAGAAGTGTGTACGGCCCATTGTAGCTTTTCCTTTTCTCCAGCCCCGTAATACTGGGAAATAATTACTCCGGCTCCTGTTCCGATTCCCATTGACATGCCGATGATTAAGTTAATCAGGGAGTTGCTGGAGCCTACGGCTGCCAGAGCCTGGCTTCCTACAAAATTACCCACCACCACGGAATCCACCGTATTGTATAGCTGCTGGAATAAATTTCCCAGTAAAAGAGGTATGGAAAAATAAAGAAGCTGCTTCCAGATCACTCCCTCGGTCATAGCCACCTGATTTTCCCTTTGCCGTATTTTCACCAATAATCCTTCCTTTCTCCCCTATTCCAATGAATATTAGTATACATCCATTTTGGCAAATTGGGAAGCCGGAGAATTAAAGGTTTACTTTTAAGGAATTTTCGTGTAGAATGACCTTATATATCATACTAAACTGATAAGAATAATCAGGAAGGAGACTTGCAGCTATGAGATTTTCTACAAAGGGACGCTATGCCCTTCGTATGATGCTTGATTTTGCACTTCATCCAGGCGAATGCACCAAGATCAATCAGGTGGCGGAACGTCAGGGAATTTCTGACAAATACTTAGAACAGATCGTCACCATTTTAAGCCGGGCCGGGTACGTGAAAAGCCGAAGAGGCGCCAAGGGCGGCTACACTCTTACGAAAGACCCTGACCAATATACGGTGGGCATGATTCTGCGCCTTGCAGAAGGAAGCCTGGTTCCCGTATCATGCATAGAAGAGGAAACCAATCCCTGCAGCAGAGCCGATGTGTGCGCCAGCCTCATGGTATGGAGAAAGCTGGATGAGGCCATTTCCGGCGTAGTGGACAACATCACTCTTGCAGATCTGGTGGAAGAACAAAAAAGATTGGACAGAAATTCCGACCATTATATGATTTAAAAAGGGAAAACCCGGCAGTATGGCAAGGTGATGCTTGCACACTGCCGGGTTTCTTTTCCCCTTATGCTGCTGTTATTTATCCCTTTAAAGCAGCGCCTATAGCACCGGCAAAGCGGGATAAAGGAGACGCTTCAACCGAATATTTCAACTGCCGTTCAAGGGCAGTCTTCAGCCCTTCTAAATCAGCCAATCCGCCGGTCAAAACAACGGTTGGCTCAATCTCTATGCGGGCAGCCAATGCCATGACTCTGGCCACCATAGACTGGACAATTCCTCCGGCAATTTCTTCACGGCTTTTGCCCGCTGCCAGCAGAGATATGATTTCTGAATCAGCAAACACAGCGCACATACTGCTGAGAGAACAGCACTTGCCCGGCTTTAACAGACTTGGGAAATCTGATAAATCAATTCCCAGCCGGTGGGCAGACATTTCCAGAAATCTTCCTGTACCTGCGGCACACTTGTCATTCATTTGAAAGGATACTACTTTGCCGTTTTCTACTGACATCACTTTTGAATCCTGTCCTCCGATATCAATAACCGTGCGCACACCTGGAAAAAGATATTCCGCACCTAATCCATGGCAGGTTATCTCGGTTACTGCTTTGTCAGCAAAATCAATTCCAACCCTGCCATATCCGGTGGCTACAACAGAAATCTCCTCTCTGGAGACTTTTGCCTGATCCATCAGATCCTCCAGCACTGTCCGTGCAGTCTCTTTGGGACTCCAGCCTGTAGGCTTTACACACATGGCTGCAACGGTCTGATCGCGGAGCAGAACCCCCTTACAGGCTGCTGAACCACAGTCAATTCCTACTGTTATCTTATCCATTCCCTATAACATCTCCACAAATGCACCGGCCCGGGTTGAAAGCTGTCCGATATCAGCAGTGCCATAATCCGTTTCTAACTGAAGATAAGGAATATTCCTGTTTTTCAGGAATGTTTTAACTGTGTATGCTTCTATTGCATAAGTATGACAAGCCTGCAAGGTCATTTCCACTACTCCGTCTACATTAAACTGTTCACATAGTCTGCCCAAAAGTTCAAATCTGTTGGGATTGGGAGTCATAACTGAACATCCGATCTGTAAATAATGATCTGCAATATTGGTAATGGGGTCCCCATCTTCCCGGCACTGACGGTCCATCTGCTTTGCGCCTGTACAGTTTTCAAAGGCAACAACAACCGCACCTGCATCCTCAATTACCTTTACAACCTTTTCTGTTACTCCGCCCATAGGACATCCGGTAATCAGAATACGGGGGGCATTTTCAGCTATAGGACGGTCCCCGGCATCATAGGATTCCCTTATGCTGTTGATTGCATTTTGGATTTCATCCACCTTCTCCTGCCAGTCAAATTTATACTGTGCCCCAAACAGAATCTGAAGCTGCCGCAAACCGCTCATAGGAGGCGGACATAAGGTGCTGAGCTCGTACAATTCTTTTAAAAGCCTGCGTTCGATATTGCGTTTATGTATAGCTTCCCTCAGCATATCATCCGTAATGGTGACACCAAAATCATTTTCCACACGGGACTTTAACCTTAACAGTTCTGCATGCCAAAGGGCCTTGGCTTCGGGAGTATCCTGCCGGTGAGGAAGCTCCAAAACATGGACATTCTTTTTCTGAGCAAGTAACTCATACATTTTTACCTTACCGTCACAGGTTGTTTCACCCACCACCAAATCGGCAAAATACATATATGGACATTTGTCCGTAATGGCAAAGCCATAGCTGGATTTTATAAGAGGGCACAAATTACTGGGCAATTCTTTTTCCGCATCAGGAATGGTCTCATCACTGGTTGAGCACAGACTTACACTCACCAGGTCTGCTGCCATAAAGATTTCCAGAGGAGTATAGGTACAGAACTGTCCCACCACCCTTTTCCCTGCATCTTTGATTTTCTTGATGGCAAGAAATCCGTTTTTTCTTGCTTCTGCAAAGCTGTCAAATACCTGGGGTAATTCTGTTTTCATCTGAATCATTGTTAATCTCCCTTCTTACATACACCAATACGTTCCTTCTCCTTCATGTAACAAAACCTTACAAAAGCAAACGGGAAAATCTTAAAATTGCTTTTTATAGTTTAAAAAACGCTGAATTCTTGCATCTTCCGGGGAATCCAATATCTCCTCCGGTGTTCCGTCTGCAACAATTGACCCTTCGTTCATAAACAAAATACGGGTTGCAACCTGACGTGCAAATTGAATCTCATGGGTGACAAGAAGCATGGTGGTTCCCTCTTGCGCAACTGTCTGTATGGTATTCAAAACCTCTCCTACCAGTTCCGGATCCAGGGCAGACGTGGGTTCATCAAACAAGAGAACATCCGGATTGACTGCCAGGGCCCGGGCAATACCCACACGCTGCTGCTGTCCGCCGGAAAGCTTAGACGGAAAATAGTCCTGCCGGTCCATCAGCCCTACCTTTTCCAATAATTTTAAGGCGATGGTCCGTGCCTCTTCCTTGTCCATTTTAGATACCATAATCAAGGCTTCCATGATATTTTGCTTTGCTGTTTTATTTTTAAAAAGATTATAATTTTGAAAGACCATAGCTGAATGCTTGCGCAGTTCCAATATATCCTTTTTTGTGTGCTGCTTTGCATCTACTGCTGCGGAACCAATTTTTATAATTCCCTCCGTAGGCTTGGTCAAATAATTCAGACATCTCAGCAGGGTGGATTTTCCGGTTCCGGAAGGGCCAAGAATGGCAACCACTTCACCTTTTTTCACATTCAGATTAATGTCTTTTAAAATAGCAGTCTGTCCGTCAAAGGTTTTTGACAGATGTTGTATTTCAATCATAAAACACCTCGCCCGGTTGTTTATTCATGAATTAGCTGGGTCATATCAGAAAACATCCATTTTGTAATGATTTTAGATGTTGTTCCATCCTCCATCATTTCATCAAGGACTTTATTGACTTCATCACAAAGTGCCTGTCCCTCATCATTTTTTTGGAAAAAGTAAGCAACGTTATTAGAAAGAAGACGGCTGTCCATAATATGAAACTTCATGTTCTGTGAATTTTCGTATTTATAAACGAGACTGTCCGTAGTTGCCATTGCATCAATTCTTTTTAAATTAAGGTCCTGATATCCGGTGTCACTGGTTTCATAAACTACAACGTTCCAATCATAGGTTTCGGCCATCTTTTCAACAGATACCTGTGACGCCTGTCCCTGAGCAACACCAATAGAAGCACCTTTCAGCTGTTCAAAGGTATTGAAATCAGACTTATCTTCATTGACAATAATACACTGGGCATCGCCGTAGTAAGGATTAGAAGTAAGGTATTTTTCCTTTCTGGCATCTGTTACCGCAAAACAGTTTGCCGCTACATCCACCCGTCCGGTATCCAATTCCCCAAATAATGAAGAAAACTCCACCTGTTTGGCTTCAATCTCCCAGCCTGTACGCTTTGCAATCTCGCTCCACATTTCCGCATCAATACCTGTCCAGGTCTTGCCGTCAGCACTGAGCAAGCTATAAGGCTCCCCTGAACCGCCGGTGGCAATCACAACTTTACGGGACTGCTCCTTGTCTGGTGCTTCAGCGGCCGTTTCGTTTGCTGCGGACGTATTAACCGGAGCGCTGCTGCTGCAGCCTGTCAATATAATTGCGGTCATAGCCAGCAGCAAAGGTAAAACTTTTTTCATTTGAATTTCCTCCATATATGTAATAAATTTAATACATCTCTGAACATTTCGTATCCATAACCTTATGGACACGGGTAAGCGCCAAAACCAAAAGCCAATAGATCAGCATAACGGCTAAATAAATTTCAAAATAGCGAAAAGACTGGGCGCCTTCGCTCTTAGCCTGTCCCATAACATCCCGTATACCAAGCATAAACGCCAGGGAAGTGGATTTTAATAAATTAATCAGGTCATTAAAAAGCGCCGGCAGTGCCACCCTGAAAGTCTGAGGCAGAACAATTCTTACAATCGTCTGGATTTCTGACATTCCCAACATGGCTGCCGCTTCTTTTTGGCCCGGATCAACAGAAAACAGCGCCCCCCGAATGCTTTCGGACATAAACGCACCTGTATTAAAACTCAGCACCAGGGCTACAGCGGTCAGCGGCTTCATGTTCAGCACAATTTCGCTGATATGGGCCAGACCATAATAGAAAAAATATAACTGGGCAACTAAGGGTGTCCCCCGCAGAACGGACAAGTATAAACGGGTAACAGGATAAAAAACCTTAACTTTGTAATAGCCGATAACCGCGATAATAATTCCAATAAGCAGTGAAAAAACTGCTGCTATAAGAGTCAGCATCAGTGTTACCTGCAATTTTGACGCAATTTGGGGAAACACTTCGAAAAAGTAAGAAAAATCAAACAAAATTATCTATCCTCCAAAATGTAATAGAAATCTCAGCCAATTGTAACACTCTGTTATATCAAAATCAAATTGAAAATTCAAATAGGTGGTATTTGATTTATCTATATATAAATTGTTTCTACAGTTACAATTTAAAGGGTCACGACTAATTTTCGCCGTGACCCTTTTGAACATCATCATATTTTTTTATCTTTCCGCATACTTGCGGATATCAGAAATATTGGATATCTTCTGAATTAACCCTTCCTTTACAATGACAAGGGTAGGCGCCTGCATAATACCCAGGCCTGCTGCCAGCTCCGGATGCTTTTCTGCATCAATGGTTTCATATGCTGCATTCTGTAAAAACTGTTTTGCCATCCGGCAATTGGGGCAGGTCTGGGTGATGAAAAGGTAGGTACCCTCCGGGATTTCCACCTTTTTCTCCCCGGTTCTTTTCCTGGCTGTCTGGCCTCCCTTTTTCAGCATTGAACGGGATAGGCTGTATTCTGTCCTGTTTTTATATTCCTGGGTCTTTCCTTCATTCCAGTTCTGGACAGGGCGGTAATAGCCTGTAATACGGCTGTAAACCTCCGCCGGTTTTCCGCAAACCGGGCATACCCGCTGTTCTCCCACAAGATATCCATGATCAGAACAGATGGAATAGGTAGGGGACAAGGTGTAGTAAGGCAGCCGGAAATTTTCTGCAATGGTGTGCACCAGCTTGGCCGCCGCCTTCCAGTCAGGAAGCTTTTCGCCTAAAAATGCGTGGAACACAGTTCCCGAAGTATAAAGGGTCTGAAGCTCATCCTGAATCTCTAAGGCATCAAAAACATCAATGGTATAATCCACAGGCAGATGGGAGCTGTTGGTATAATAAGGCGTATCCCCTTCATTTCCTGCTGTCTTTATTTCCGGATAGCGGTCCCTGTCGTGCTTTGCCAGACGGTAAGCTGTGGACTCTGCCGGTGTAGCTTCCAGGTTGTAGAGATCTCCGTACATTTCCTGGTAATCAGAAAGCTTTTCCCTCATGTGCTTTAACACTTCTTTTGTAAACTGGCGGGTTCTGGTGCTTGTCAAGTCCCCTCCCAGCCATTTGGCATTTAAACCGGCCTCATTCATGCCTACAAGCCCAATGGTGGAGAAGTGGTTTTCAAAGCTTCCCAGGTAACGCCTGGTGTAGGGATAGAGTCCCTGGTCTAAAAGCTTGGTTATGACCTCACGCTTGGTGTGCAAAGACCTGGCGGAAATATCCATCATATGATCGAGGCGCTTATAGAAGTCAGTTTCATTTTCAGAAAGGTAAGCGATCCGGGGCATGTTGATGGTCACCACGCCTATGGAGCCGGTGCTCTCTCCTGAGCCAAAGAAGCCTCCGGTCTTTCTCCTCAGTTCCCGCAGATCCAGCCTTAAACGGCAGCACATGCTTCTCACGTCACTTGGCTCCATATCGCTGTTAATATAATTGGAGAAATAAGGAGTGCCGTATTTGGATGTCATCTCAAAAAGCATACGGTTATTTTCCGTATCAGACCAGTCAAAATCCTTTGTAATGGAATAAGTGGGGATAGGATACTGGAATCCGCGTCCGTTGGCATCTCCCTCGATCATGGTCTCAATAAATGCCTTATTGACCATGTCCATCTCTTTTTTGCAGTCCTTATATTTAAAATCCATCTCTTTTCCGCCTACAATGGCATTCAGTTCCGCCATGTCCGCCGGAACGGTCCAGTCTAAGGTGATGTTGGAAAAGGGAGCCTGGGTTCCCCAGCGGCTGGGAGTGTTGACGCCGAAAATAAAGGATTCAATGCATTTTTTCACTTCCCGGTAAGGGAGATTATCTGCTTTTATAAAGGGAGCCAGATAGGTGTCAAAGGAAGAAAATGCCTGGGCTCCTGCCCATTCATTCTGCATAATTCCCAGAAAGTTGACCATCTGGTTGCAGAGAACGGATAAATGCTTGGCCGGAGCAGAGGTGATTTTACCCGGTATGCCCCCAAGCCCTTCCATGAGAAGCTGCTTTAGGGACCAGCCTGCACAGTATCCGGTCAGCATGGACAAATCGTGAAGGTGGATGTCCGCATTCCGGTGTGCTCTTTCGATCTCCTGGTCATAAATCTCAGACAGCCAGTAATTAGCTGTAATGGCCCCGGAATTGCTGAGAATCAGACCGCCTACGGAATAGGTGACAGTGGAATTTTCCTTGACGCGCCAGTCCTCCACTTTCACGTAATTATTCACCACATCCTTATAATCCAGGATGGTATCTTTCATGTTCCTGATCTTTTCCCGTTGTTTTCTGTATAAAATATAGGCCTTTGCCACATCGGTATAGCCCGCCTGCTCCAGAACGTGCTCCACACTATCCTGAATCTGTTCCACCGTAATCTTGCCTTCCCTTATCTTATCCTGAAAATCAGCAGTTACCCTAAGAGACAGCAGTTCTAAAATCTCATCACTATGGACTTTTCCTGTGGCTTTAAATGCCTTTTTAATGGCTTCCATGATTTTACTCAGACTAAATTCCGCGTCTTCCCCATTTCTCTTTACTACCTGTATCATCAAGCATAAACTCCCTTCCATATCAGCCCCCATCCGGCTGGTTGTTTTTTCACACATTGGTATTATAGCAGAACAGAAAGAAAAGCACAATATATAGTCTGGAAAATTATTCCGTTTCTATATATTGTGCTTTTTGTATGTATTTCTATAAACTAATATATTTTTACCAAGAATTCGATACAGTTTTGCAATTCGGACATCCTGCATGATTAGGCCGGGCTATCTCGCTTTGATTTCCTCATGGATTGATTTGGAAAATGCCGACCGTGGATATTATAACACAATACGGACATGGTTACAATCAATTTATTTAATAAAAAAATAATCAGATTTTGTAATATGCCGTCAAAAACTGATTGTTATTAATTTTATAGTCTGTGTTTCTATAAATTCACATGTTCCTTCTAAAAAGTTTGGCAGGTTTCTTTCAAAACTTTTATTTCTTCCTCTGTGAGTTTTGTATACCTCATAATCTTTTCCAACGGTTCCCCATTTTGCAGCATCTCTAAAGCCATATTTTTTCTTTCTCTGAGCTTGCCTTCTTCAATGCCCTTTTCCATACCTTCTTCCCTGCCTCGTTCTATTCCTCTCCCATAAATGCTCATATTAACAGCCTCCCATTCCTCTGATTGCTTTACCTCGTTGACTATTGTATCCAGCTTTACAATTCTCTCATCCTGTACCAGAATATCTGGGTTGTTTAAATTTGATTGTTTCATATATTGGAGCAGGCTGATCAGTTCCGGCTCACCGTTTTTGCTTTTCATGTTAAGAAATAGCTTTTGCGTACCATCTTCTAATTCCAGTCCCTGTATTTCCTTGCATTGTTCCGTAAAAGTGTATTTTGCCAGATCCTTTCCGAATATATCTTCCTGCGTTATAAATATGATGACAGATGAAGGCAGGTACTTATACCTTGTTCTCTTTCCTGCCTTTAATACGGGTGAATCCAAAAGGCCCTGATAAAACCTCGCCCGCTTTCTTACATCATCAGAACTGGTATCATTCTGCATTTCTGTCACAAACTGACGGTCATCAATTCCAACTGCCCAGGCATCCATTCGTATTGCCCGTCTGCCGGAACGGTTCAATACCACCTGTTCCACTTTTACCTCTGCCAGCTTTAAATCTTGTTCATTCATGATAATACTTAAAGCGCATTCATACGCTTTCCTGTTTTTCATCACCGATAGAAACAGTGCAAAATCACTTAGGTTCAGTTCATCATTTTCCGGCAAAATATCATTCCGATGCTCGTATTCCATATTTGTTCTTCCTTTCGTTTTTATCCAGGAAGAACAATCTGCCCTCCCTGCTGTTTTTTGGGTATAAGCAAGGAGTCCTTGAGTTTTACAGACTGCTGAAAATCAGCATAAATGAGAATTTTAGATTTATTAATTTAGAAATCATTGCTTAGAAATAGTATAGCACAATGCAGCCCAGGATACAATCGGCTTATGAGCAAGCCCTGCAGTTTCATGTAGTTCTGCCCTTCAAAATGCAGCTCCACATAACAAAAAAACAATCAAGTTTTGCAATACACCCTTAAAACTTGATTGTTTTTATTTTTTATATCAGCCCGGCATACAGCTCCGCAGGCACATAAGCATTGACAAGGATTCCATCTTCCCGGTACTCTTCCTTTAATAACTGGCCGTATTTCCGGATGGTCTGTATTTTCCCTGCTTCCTGGTAGGAATAGACCTTTTCCAAATATACCTTCTGGTTTCTGAGAATGGTTTCCAGGAGGTTGACAAGCTCATCAAGCCCCTCCCCTGTCTTTGCAGATATCTTCACCTGGTGATCCGAGGAAATGTCCCGTAAAATCACCCCAGGCTCTGCCGCATCAATTTTATTGAACACGGTAATCATGATCTTATCCTCTACCTTCAGTTCCCTTAAGGTTTCATATACCACATGCATCTGCACATCCATCCGGGGATTGGAGCAGTCCACCACATGAAGGATGATATCGCTGTATTTGGCCTCCTCCAGAGTGCTTTTAAATGCTTCAATCAAATGATGGGGAAGCTTTCTGATAAAACCTACCGTATCCGTAAGAAGAATCTGCTGGCCTCCCGGAAGCTCTAAGTTTCTGGTAGTTGGGTCCAGGGTGGCAAACAACTTATCTTCAGCCAGTATCCCTGCATCGGTCAGCTTGTTTAACAAAGTAGACTTTCCTGCATTGGTATAGCCTACAATGGCAGCTACAGGCACATGGTTTTTGTCCCTCTGCCTTCTGGCAATATCTCTGTGACGCTTCACTTCCTCTAAATCCGCCTTCAATATTCCGATCCTGTCATGAATCAGGCGGCGGTCCATCTCCAGCTTTTTCTCACCCGGTCCCCGGGTTCCTATTCCGCCTCCCAGACGGGACAGAGAGCTGCGAAGGCCTACAAGACGGGCTGCACGGTATTTTAGCTGAGCCAGCTCTACCTGGATTTTTCCTTCCCTGGTAGTGGCTCTGGCGGCGAAGATGTCCAGAATTACCATGGTCCGGTCCATCACCTTAATGTCCAAAGACGATTCCAGGTTACGAAGCTGGGCCGGGGAAAGTTCGTCATCACAGACAATTCCCGTGGCATCAAGCTCCCATACCCTCTCCTTGATTTCCTCTATCTTACCTTTACCCAGGTAAGTCCCCGGATGAATTCTCTCCCGGTTTTGTATTACCTTATCCACAGTGGCAGCTCCTGCTGTCTTTACCAGCTCCTCCAGTTCGTCAAGAGATGCCGCTGCATCGTCTTCCTCCCCGGTGCTGACTGCCACCAGAATCACCCGTTCTTCAATTTCTTTTAATTCAATCAATTCTGCCATCAATTTTTCCTATCTTGTTTTTAAAAATGTGATCTCCCGCTCTGCCGCCTCATCGGGGCCATGAACGGACACATACTGCTGCATCAAATTAAGGGCTGTTTTAAAATCACCGCTGTATTCCTTGGCAACGGCCCTGTTAAATAAAAGCTCCGGAACCTGGGAACCGTCCGGCATGGAAAGGCCCAGCTCAAAATATCCGTCAGCCCCTGTCCAGTCCTCTTCTGCCATCCTGCACATCCCCATCCGGTTATAAAGTCCGGCACTTTGCTTGCCTTTTGACAGGGCATTTTCATAAAGAGCCATAGCCTGAACCGTTTCTCCTGCCTGTTCCATAGCCTCGCCTGCAGCCATCAAAGCTTCCAGGCTTCCGGGCGCCTTTCCCTCTGGGTCCAGGGAAACACTTTTCTGGTAATCCTCTGCCGCTCCGGCAAAGTTTCCCGCCCCGGCCCTGGCTGCAGCCCTCATATTGAAATATTCCGCTTGATCCCCGTCGATCTGGATCAGAATGCCGTAAGTGTCTGCGGCTGATGCATAATCTTCTGATAAATACTGAGCTTCGCCGCGGTATTTCAATACATCCTTTTCAAACTTTCCCACCAGGCCTTTGGAAGATTGAATCGCCTGGTCAAAGGACTCCAGAGCAGCCTCATAATTGCCTGCATTCAGAGCTTCGATTCCTGCGGCCCGGTAGGTGTATTTTGTTTCCTTTTTTCCGCAGCCTGAGGACATGGCAAGTACAAGGGAAAGAATCAAAACTGCCGCTCCGTATCCTGTCTTTCTTTTCATAACTTTATAATCTCCACTTTTAAGAAATTCAATTCACCTGTTACTGCTTTCCTGTGCTCCCATGGCCGCCCCGGTCCTGGTGCCCCAGAACCTTTGTCTCCTCAAAGCAAAGGGCAGGCTGATGAGCCATAATCCTGAACTGGCATATTCTGTCATTGATATGAATCACCGTATCCCTGAGAGCGTATGCAGGGAAAAACCACTGGTCATTGTCTCCGCAGTAGGTCTCATCAATCACTCCCATGCTGTTTGTCTGAATGATACCGTAATTTTTAAAGGTACTGCTTCTCGGCACCACATGGGCCTCATAGCCTGCCGGAAGCTCCATGGCAACTCCCAGAGGAATCAGCTTAAAGTCGCCGGCCTTCATCTCAATCTCCTCAGCCGCCCGTAAGTCAATCCAGTCGGACTTTCCTTCGATATAACACAGCTCTTCAATTTTATCTGTAAAATATTTAATTCTTATGGTTTCTGTCATGATTCTTCCTCCTGTATACTGTCCTCTTTGCTGTCTTCTTTGCTTGCTGCCTCTGGTTCCGATATTACGTCCCCAGTTCCTTTTCCCGGTATCAGGTCGCTGACTTCCGAAAGCTCTTCCTCCACTTCCATCCGGATTTCCGCCGTAACCACAGGGTCTGCGGCCGGGAGATTCTGGGTGGAACCGATGCCGAATCTTCTTAGAAATTCCTCTGTAGTGGCAAAAAGAGCCGGACGTCCCGGCGCATCCATACGGCCTACTTCGTATACCAGATTGTATTCCACCAGCTTATTGACCGCGTGATCGGATTTGACTCCTCGTATTTTCTCTATTTCAACCTTTGTCACTGGCTGTTTGTAGGCTATGATGGAAAGGGTTTCCAGTGCCACTTCCGTGAGAACCTGCTTTTTAGGTGTGGCGGCCACACGGATTAAGTTGTCATAGTATTCAGATCTGGTGCACATCTGGTAGCTGTTTTCCAGCTCAATGATCTGCAGTCCTCTTTTTCCCGTATCATAGCGCTTCATCAGGCGAAGGACCACTTCTCTTGCAGTCTCTTCATCCTGCTCTATGGCAGCCGCCAGCCTTCTCAGTTCCACCGAATTTCCCATGGTAAAAAGTACGGCCTCAATGACAGCTTCCCAAGTTTTTTCTTCTTTCGTCAGTTTCTTTGATCCCTCTGTACCCAGAGTTTCCTTATCCATCTGTTTCCTCTCCCCTGTCATCTTCCAATCCCCCCAGAGGGTCCTCTCTTTGCCCTGCAGGCAAATTCACCTCGTCCGGTAAATCCAGCCTTCCTTCTTCTCCCTCAGGCTCCAGAGTCTCAATGAGCATGTCATCAAACAACTGCTCCTGGCTCAGTCTGATTTTTCCGATCTTCATAAGCTCTAAAAGGGCCAGAAATGTTACCACTACCTCCACCCGGTCAGCCTGCCCCTCCAGCATCCTCCGGAAAGAAAACTGCCTGTGTTTTCTGGCATAGTCCATTACAGAGTTAATTTTATCCTCCAGGCTTACGGATTCCTTCCTGATGTTTCCAAAACGGCTTCTGATGGGATCTACCCTGTCTGAGTTGCGCTTTGTCACAGCCCGGAATATTTCCTGGAGTTTTGCAAGAGTCAGGCCGTCCAAAAGGCTGTCCAGATCAAGGGGCGGCTCGTATTTTGCCACCTCAGGCGGAACTGTAGGTTCCTTGTAAAACAGCTTGTCCGCCCCCACCTCCCGGTCTCTCAGCTCCTGGGACATGTATTTATAATACTTGTATTCCAGAAGGCGGGCTACCAGCTCCGCCCTTGGATCCTCCTCCTCGCCCTCTTCATTGATTTCCTTGGGCAGAAGCATCCGTGCCTTTATATCAATAAGGGTTGCCGCCATGACCAGAAACTCGCTGACAATGTTTAAATCCTCTGTTTCCATATGGTTTACAAAGTCTAAATACTGTTCCGTAATGACTGCAATGGGAATATCATAAATATTTACTTTATTTTTATCAATCAAATGAAGCAGAAGGTCCAGAGGGCCTTCAAAGTTGTCCAGTTTATATGAAATTCCCATGATTTCCTCCATAGCAGATAAAATACACTGCTGATTAGTATACCAAACCCTGCTCCATCTGTAAATATATGGCAGGCTTTAATTAGAAGACGGCTTTAAATCCACCACCACTACCTGAGGCTTATTATTCAGGCGAATGTTGATAGAGTGGGTTCCAAGGCCCCGGCTGACGATCATATGCTTTCCGTCCTCCTCAAACTCCCCGGCACACCATGGGAGAAAAAACTGGAATTGAGGTGTCATGACTCCTCCTAAATAAGGAAGCCTTATAGTTCCTCCATGAAAATGGCCGGAAAGGGTCAAATCCGCTCCCCAGTCTTTGCAGGCATGAAAATAAAGCGGGGAATGGCAAAGTAGAACCTGAAACCTGTTTAAAGCAGCCTTCCCCGCTTTTTCTTTTATTTCATGGGCAGTCAGCTTGCAGGGGCGGAATTTCTCATAGCTTTCAGGGGCCAAATCAATTCCTGTAACCGCAATATCTTCCCCGAAGAGCTCTGTTTTATTTTCCAAAACCCTGGCTCCCAGCTTTTTTAAGCTGTTCACGTATGTTCTGTACTGGTCTCCGTAGACAGAAGGCTCCCAGGCCATCCGGTTTTCGTGGTTTCCGTTCCCGCAGTACACGGGATACCGATTTGAAAGCATTTTGATCAATTCCAGGGGGATTCGGGTGTCCGCTTTGCCCTTGCTGACCGTCATATCGCCTCCCACCAAAACCAGGTCTGGTCCGATCTGACCCACTGCGCCAAGCAGCCTTTCATTTCCCTTTCCAAACTGGTGGTTATGGAGGTCGGAAAGGAATACCAGGGTGCAGTCCTTTCTGATCTTAGGGCTCTTTATAACAGTTCTTTCCACGGAAAGCTGTTCTTTTTCATATTCAGAGCGCAGCAATAAGCCTGCGCCTGCAGCAGCACAAAAAGCTCCGGCAGCAAACCACATTTGATTGTTCCTCATCTTCCATCCATTTTCCATTTCTGCCTTTTATCATACAATGGAGAGCCTGTCCCCGTCAAGTCTATGGAATTGAGAAAAAGAGCCCTTATAGGCTCTCCTCCACACCATAGTATTTAATTTGCTTGCTTGTGTTTTTTCTGCATCAATAACTTATAGCCGGGAAGCCCAGCCTCCGATTAAGTATTCAATAATAAGATTAGGCACAACTACCATAAGTCCTACTCCGGCACTTATGGCCATAACTCCCAATTGATATTGCCGATATCCCGGAAGGCCGCGGGAAGGCGGCACCATAAATGCAAGACGGTACATAGCAAAAAAAAGAATACCAAAACAGAGTGAGTAAAAAACTGCATTAAAAATATGTCTTCTCATTAATTTATTTCTCCTTCCTCACCAGATTATAATCCATTTTCGGCTAATATGCAATACCAGCTATGGGTTATTTCCGTCTTTACTGCCCCCTCTAAGAGGCCTCTCTTTGCCCTCAGGGCAAATTTAACTTGCCCACGCACCGGAAGAATCCAGACGGTAGCCGTCAGGAGTAACGGTGTTTTTAAGCATGACTCCGTCTCCTCCTAAGTAATACCATTTCCCGCTGCTTTCCACCCAGGTATTCAGCGCCTTGGCCCCGCTGCTGCGGAGGTAATACCAGGTCCCTCCTGACAGCTCTCTCCAGCCGGTAGCCATAAAGGAATCGGAATCAAACCAATAGTCCACTCCGTCTATTTTCTGCCATTCATTGGCGGCCTTTGCTCCATTTTGTTTTATGTAATACCATTTTGATCCGGTCTGCACCCAGCCCGCAGCCGGAGTCTGGGAATTCTGGGAAGCCTGGGAGGTTACCTCTCCTGATGATTTTAAGGCAAATCCGTAATCAAAAAGAGCCTTTGTATCTGCGTAATGGGTCGATTTGCTTTTCATAATTACCGCAATCAGACGCACGCCGTTTTTCTCCACGCAGGTGATTAAGGTGTTGCCTGCCAGGGAGGTATAGCCGGTCTTTCCGCCGACCACACCCGGGTAAAATCTGGAATCCCCGGAATAAAGCATCTTATGTCCCATGGAAACGGTTCTGGCCTTGGCGTTTTTCGTGGCAGGAATCTGATAGGTTAACGTAGAGGTTACCTTTCTTACGGTATCATTTTGAAAAGCTGCCCTGGCAATCAAAGCCATGTCCCGGGCTGTAGTCTGATGACTGGAATTGTTTAACCCGTTGGGATTGGCGAAGTTGGTGCTGGTACAGCCCAGCTCCTTTGCCCTTGCATTCATCAGGGCTGAAAAGTTGCTGACACTTCCTGAAATGTGCTCTGCCAGGCCATTGGCAACTTCATTGGCTGATTTCAGCATCAGGCCGTAAAGACTTTGTTCCACGGTCAGCTTGTCCCCTTCCACAAGGCCCAGGGTTACAGCTCCTGATTCCAGGTTTGTGGTGGCTGACTTTGAAAATGTCACTGTATCGGACAGGCTGCTTTTTTCTGCAACCAAAAGAGCTGTCATGATTTTTGTGATGCTGGCGGGATAATACTTTGTTTCTCCGTTTTTGGAGTACAGAATGGTTCCCGTGGCAGCATCCATAAGAACCGCCCCCTCAGACTGGATTTCCGGCTGGGCTATGTTTTTGGCTTCTGATGTCTGGGATACCTGGTTATTTTCTGCTGCCGGAAGGGTTATTCCAGGGCCTGCCTGGGACTGTCCTGCCGAAGGTCCGCTGACATTTTCTGTCCCGCTGCTGCTTCCCGGGAAGGCAGGAACGATGGGAACGTTTCCATAAGAAGGGATAACTGCAAGAAGGCTGAAACTGATTGCCAGGCTCCATAATCTGCGTGATTTTTTTATCATATCCTGTAATCTCCTGTGCATTTTCATTATAATAGGTAATTTCTGACAATAGTATATCACAGATCCCCTGATTTTCCGATTAAAATTTTCTTACAAAAAAAGTGCATCCCCGGCCCAGGCATGCACTTTTAAAAAATCTATTCTACATCTTCTTTTTCTATTTCTTCCAGCCGGTCCATAGCCATACTTAATATTTCAGCATGGTCAAAGGCCAGCTTTTCCTGATCCAGAATGTCGATGGCCGGCAAAAGCTCTGCCTCTGTCTCTCTTTTCCACATCATTCCCCGGCGTTCATATGTTTCCGTAATCCGGTAGCTCATAAATATATGTTTTTCTTCACTTTCAATGGTAAGTCCGTAAGTAGCTCCGTTTCCTAAATCAGACAGCTTTTTTTTCTTTACCTGGAACCAGCAGGCTTCTTCTGCGTCATCTCCGGCCTTCGGAATCAGGCTGTCTTTTGGAACTGCAGCCATGTAAGACACGGATATCACTCTGGTCCTTGGGTCCCGCTTTACGCTTCCCCAGGTATAAAGCTGCTCCATAAAGATATGTTTTAATCCGGTTTCCTCTTCAAGCTCTCTTGCTGCCGCTTCTTCCAAGGATTCCGACATTTCCACAAAACCTCCGGGAATTGCCCACTGTCCAATACAGGGATGGTTTTTCCGTCTGATAAGCAGAATCTCTGCTTCCGCTTCTTCCTGATCCACCGCAAAAATCAGCATGTCAACTGTCACTGACGGACGTTCATAATTTCCCGGGCGATACTGCGCAAGAAATTCTTTTTCTGTCAGTCCTTCTTCATTCTTTCGTTCCATTCTGCTCTTCTGCCTTTCTTCCTGCCAGGTTCTCGATGCTCTAAGCTCTCATAAGCTATGTTATGAAAACAAATTTTCATAATCGGATGGACGGCGCCAAAGGCAGCGCCTTTTATGAGAAGCTGAAAAGCAGCTTCTTATAAGCTATACTATACACAAAGTTTCGCCTGCTATCAACTACTTTATAAAAAGATTATACTTTTCATAAACTGCATAATGGAACCATAAAATAGGAACATAAAATCTCAATGCAAATTGTAAGGAGGTATCAGCCATGCAAGCTCAGCAAATTACGCCAGGAATGAATTTTAAACATATTTTAACCAACCAGACTCCACAGGCTATGGCATGGGTAACAGGCGGGACGGATTTTCCCGATATCAGCGGGATGGTAAGATTTTATTCCACCCCCTACGGCGGAATCCTGGTTGAAGCGGAATTTTTCAACCTTCCCAATGTCAACATCCCCGGCTCAAGCGATTTTTATGGGTTCCATATTCATGAATTCGGCGACTGCAGCCAGAATTTTGCCAACACAGGCGAACATTTCAATCCCAGACATCTTCCCCATCCATATCACGCTGGGGACTTCCCTCCTCTTTTCGGCAATCAGGGTTATGCCTGGATGGCTTTTTATGATAAGCGGTTCTTTATTGAGGACATTATGGGAAGATCTGTTGTGGTTCACCGCATGGTGGATAATTTCACCACCCAGCCTTCTGGAAACTCCGGAGAGAAAATTGCCTGCGGCGTTATTAAAACCAGTTAAGGTTTCCTAAATAAAATATTAACATTTTTTAAATACCCTTGTAGTGGCAAAATGAGTGTGATATAATCCATCAAAGTTGCTAAACATTATTTCAACCAGCAAAATGGAGAAGGGTAACTCTTATGAAAAATCTGTTTTACAGGTACAGACACGCCTGGGTTTTAAGCTATGCCTTTATTTATCTCCCATGGTTCCTTTACCTGGAAAAAAAGGTGACCAATCATTACCATATCATGCACGTTGCCATAGATGATTACATTCCTTTTAATGAGTATTTTATTGTTCCGTATTTTTTATGGTTTTTTTATGTATCGGCTGCCATACTTTATTTTTTCTTTGCCGATGTGAAGGATTATTATAAGCTGTGTACTATGTTGTTTACAGGTATGACTATTAGTCTGATGATCTGTACTGTATTTCCCAATGGGACGGATTTCAGGCCGGTCATTGATCCGGATAAGAATGTTTTTTCTTATATTGTTTCTTTCCTTTACAGCAAGGATACCTGTACTAATGTATTTCCTAGTATTCATGTTTATAATTCCATCTGTGTTCATATTGCAGTCAGCCATAGTGAGAAGCTGAGACAAAACAGGATAATTCAGGTTGGATCTTTTCTGCTGATGGTTTCCATATGTCTTGCAACTGTTTTCTTAAAACAGCATTCCGCATTTGACGGGCTGGGGGCTTTGGTTATGGCCAGTATTATGTATCAGTTTGTATATTCCGGTTCTTATGTACCGGGACGGAGTGAGGTTTCTGAAAAAGCTATTGGGTGATAATAAAACGGGACTGCTGCAAAGAGAACATTTCTCTTGCAGCAGTCCTGTTTTTGTTTAATTGAAACCGAAAAATCTTTGGGTCATTTTATAGATTGCAATGGGGAAATGGCGTCCGCTCTTTCCGGGCAGGTTTACTCCCTGTCCCATGAAGCCCCATCTAAGCCGCAAATACAGCTTTAAGTTCTGTTTTCTAAGATGCTGCCAAAGCTCTGCTTTCTTCTCCATGTTTTCTTCGCTTTCTGATTTGATAGCCAGAATGGAGGAAATGGTCATCATGATTTCCAGATAACGGACCATATAGTGGCGCAGTTTGCGCTGTTTGATTTTTGTTACATCGTAGTAGCCGAGCATTAGTTTTGTTACACGGATTTGCTGGTCAATGCGGCCGATCATGATGGTTTCGTTGACTGACTGGTCTTCTCTTCCGATGTAGTAGCGGTAGAAATTTACGTTTAAATAGTACATGGTTTTCACGTGAGGAAGGGGCTGGTAAACGAAAATATTGTCTACGTAAAAGGTATGTTTGGGGAGTTCCAGGTTACATTGTTTTAATAGACCGGTACGGTAAATAACGGAATGCATGAGGATGTATTGTCCCATCATGAATACTTTTACGTCATCCCAGGTGAATACCTGGCCTTCGGGGAGGGCTGTCTTGTAGTTCATGACTTTTTTTCGTTTTGCGCCTTGCTTTTCATATACGAAGTTGCTGATCAGCATATCTAAAGTTTGTTCTCCGTATACGAAGGTTCTTAAGGTGTTAAGGATTTCCCGGTAGGCGGATTCGTCTACCCAGTCATCACTGTCTACTACTTTAAAATAAATTCCCTGGGCATTTCTTAAGCCTGCGTTGACGGCTTCGCCGTGGCCGCCGTTTTCCTGGTGGATGGCACGGCAGATGCCTGGGTAGTTTTTTTCGTATTCATCTGCAATTTCTCCAGTTCTGTCCTTGGTAGAACCGTCATTTACGATTAGGATTTCGACTTCGTCTCCTCCGGGAAGAAGGGATTCAATACAGTTCCTCATATAGGCTTCAGAATTATAGCATGGAATTGCTACAGATAACAGTTTCACAAAATGTCCTCCTTTAAGGTGTTTTTCTGGTATATCCATATTCCGCAGACTATGGATATGGCTGCGGAAATGATTGCTGTGATTGTTAGGGTGGTTGATGTGGGGGCGGCAAATAATGGGGTTAAAAAATCCGTGTTGGTTATGCATACGGAAAGCAGGTTTGCGGATATGTGGAGCAGAATGGGGGCTGTGAGGGATTTGTAAAGCTCGTACAGCCAGGCTGCTGCTATTCCTATGAAAAATCCGTATACTCCCTGGGGGAGGTTTCCGTGGTAAAGGGCGAATATTAAGGCTGAGATACAGGCTGAGGGGAGGAAGGAAAGCTTGTCACGGAAGGGGGCGAACATCATTCCTCTGAAAATTAGTTCCTCTGCTATTGGGATTATGAGGGCGGTTGATAAAAGCTGGAGGATAAAGGGCGGGGAGTATATGGCACTGGCTGCTTCCTGGTAGGAAGGGGAGTTTTGAGGGAGGTTCAGGGCCGTTATTATGGTGTTTAAAAGGAGACATAGGGCGGCGCCGAATGCTGGGATTGGGAGCAGGCGGGGCCAAGGGAGGGATGGTGATGGTGTTGGCAGGGAGCGGAGGGTTTGGTCTTTGGTGTAGATGTAGGCCAGGGCTGGGGTGCATAGGAGGGCTGATAGGGCCGTGGACTCCAGGGGGCCAAGGGGGAGGAGCAGGTATAGGGCGGTGGTGATGGCGGTGTGGAAAAATATGGGGAGGATTAGGCGGAGGAGTATGGAGGGCATGGGGGGTGGGCTTCTTTCTTTTTTTTCTTTGGGGGTGGTTTTTTGTATGCGGTGCGGGAGGCTGGGTGTCCGCTTGCTGATTTTTTTGTGCGGTGTGCTAGTCCGCAGTGCAGCGCTCAAATCCTACGGATTTGAGCGCTCACGGGCGTTCGCCCTATGAATCAGAAAGTGGAAGCTTTTTTTCTTATGTGCGAGCACAACGAAAAAAAGCTTCCACTTTCTGATTCGCACTGCTCATTGCTTGTATGAACATTATACCCTCCCCCCTCTAAGATATCTACTTAAATTTACTTAAATACACCTAAATATTTCTAAATTTTTTCTTATCTCCTCCTTCTAACAAATCCTATTGCTATTTTTACCTCTCAATTATATAATATTCTTATACTTTTACTCAATAATCTACGAATACGAGAGGTGACTGATATGGCGAAAAGGCGGATTGTTTTGGCGTTGGGGCATCGGGCTTTGGGGACTAATCTTCCGGAACAGAAAAAAAGAGTGGCTGAAACGGCTAAGGTGATTGCTGATTTTATTGAAGCCGGCTGGCAGGTGGCTATTACTCATAGCAATGCTCCTCAGGTGGGCATGATTCATACGGCTATGAATGAGTTTGGAAAACTTCATGACGGTTATACTTCTGCTCCTATGTCTGTCTGCTCTGCCATGAGCCAGGGCTATATTGGTTATGACCTTCAAAACGGCATTCGCACTGAGCTTATGAAACGTGGTATTTATAAGCCGGTGGCTACGATTCTGACTCAGATGATGGTAAATCCTTACGATGAAGCTTTCTACACTCCTATGAAGCCGGTGGGCCGCCTCATGTCAGAAGAAGATGCTAAGGCAGAGGAAGAAAAAGGAAATTATGTGGAGGAAATCCCCGGGAAAGGGTTTCAGCGGGTAGTGGCTTCTCCAAAACCAGTGGCTATTGTGGAAATTGATATCATAAAAGCGGTTATGGATGCAGACCAGATCGTCATTGCCTGCGGCGGGGGCGGTATTCCTGTTATGGAACAGGGATATCACTTAAAGGGGGCCAGCGCAATCATTGAAAAGGACCGGGCTGCCGGGCTTTTGGCGAAGGAAATTGACGCTGATGTTCTGATGATCCTCACCAGCGTTGATAACGTCACCTTAAACTTTGGAACAACAGAGGAACAGGCTATCAGCTCTATGAATTTAGAGGAAGCCAAAGCCTATATAGAGGCTGGACAGTTTGAGTTTGCCTCCATGCTTCCGAAAATTGAAGCTGCCGCAGATTTTCTTCTCTACGGCAGAAACCGGAAGGCTATTATTACTTCTTTAGAAAAGGCAAAGGCCAGTCTGGAAGGGCAGGCAGGAACTACCATCAGGGAATCATAACCTTTTTGAATAGGGACAGACACAAGACTCATATCTTGAAACAAATGATATAACGGAGTCAAAAATATGAAATTTTTGCAAAAATTCAAATTTGCAGAAAAGATCAGAAACTTGTCTGTCTCCCCTGATGCAGGAAAATATGGGATTAAAGTATTTCTCCTCTTTCTCTGCGCATTTTTGGCCGGGCATCTCACTGCTATGATAACCGGACATTACAAGGCCGTGGAAACGGCTGCAGAAGGAAACTGGGGATTGAGTTTCCAGCAGGAGGGACAGCCGCCTGTGGCAAATGCGACCATGGACTATTTACGGCAGTTCGATGCCTTCTATGCGGAAAAAACGCCCGATAAAGTCCTCTATCTGACCTTTGATGCAGGATATGAAAACGGAAACACTGCCGCCATTCTGGATGCACTGAAAAAGCACAATGCCACGGCAGCCTTTTTCGTGGTAGGAAATTACATAGAAACCTCCCCTGAACTGATCAAGCGGATGGTTGACGAAGGCCACATCGTAGGCAACCACACCTTCCATCACCCGGATATGTCCAAAATTTCTTCAAAGGAAGCCTTTGAAAAGGAATTGAAGGATTTGGAAAGCCTGTTTGAACAGACCACGGGGCAGCCCATGAAGAAATACTACCGCCCTCCTCAGGGAAAATACAGTGAGACCAATTTGCAGATGGCAAAAGATATGGGATATAAAACCTTTTTCTGGAGCCTTGCTTATGTGGACTGGTACGTGGATAAGCAGCCGTCAAAGGAGGAAGCCTTTAAAAAGCTGATCGGAAGAATCCATCCCGGAGCCATTGTACTACTCCACAGCACCTCCAGAACCAATGCCCAGGTGCTTGATGAGCTCCTGACCAAGTGGGAGGAAATGGGATACCAGTTTAAATCTTTAGATGATCTGGTCACTTCCCAGTAAAATGAAAATGAGATAAGCCCTGGATTTTGGGTTTATCTCATTTTTTTATGGGCTGTCAAATGAAATTTCGTCATTGCAGTCAAACAGGGCAAAGCACTCCTCATAGCCCAGACGTCCGGATTTCAGTTCCTCTGCCATTAAAAGAAGGTTCATGGAGTTGATGACTGCCCCGCAGATTTCGGAGCGCATGGAAATATTGTTCAGCCTGTCCTTAAATCCCCCTGTAAATGCCCCGGAGATAAAAGCAAAGTGATAACGGGTCACAGATTCGTCAAAGATCTCCCACCACTTGTTTGGATTGAGCATTTCATTGCGGGCTTTGTTTTCTTCTATATAGCGGTACATTTCATCGGCCTGCTTGATGGGAAGGGAATAGCCCTTTCCATAAGCCTTATTGTCAATAATCAGCCCGTCTTTCCCATAATAAACACAGACATCCGGCTTCCTGGTATCCCCCAGCCTGGCTCCCTGAAAATCCAGTTCTGCCGTTAAAAGCTGGGCTGTCTGTATTTCGTAGTCCCGGTCTGAATTGCCGTCATAGCCTAAGTCCAGAAGCACCAGATACTTATGGTCTATATGAGTGAGATGAGTTCTTAAGTAATCCTTGCATATGGATACCTCTGATTTTACAGGAACCGATCCCTTGTCTGTACAAGGCAGCTCAAGCCCTGTTATTTCATCCATAATTCCGTAGGTATCCCCGCTCTTTTTCACATTTAGGCCAATATGTTCAAAGCTTCGTATGTCATCGAGAATGGTTTCCGCCTCTTCCTCCATGCCCGCCTCTTTTAAATATGCCTTCACCTTCTCCACAGAACGGCAGGTCCCCTCCAGATATGTTAAGATATGGGCTCTCCGACTGCGCAGATAATCCCGGTCTCCTGCCTTGGTCGCCAGCATATCCCACATGACCCGTTTGGGAAGCCTGGGAAATCTTGAAATTCCCTTGACGTGCTTTAAAATAGTTCTTCCTTTTAAGGTCAATTGATAGGATTGAGGGATAATTCCGGTATAAATCCGGCTTCCAATGCGGGCTGTTACTTCTTTTTCCACCTTATTGACCCAGCCCATCTGTATGAGCCAGCTGCATATGGTGCGGACGTATTTGTCGCTGGTTCCTTCCGTATCCTGGAGAAGTTTTGCCTTCTCTTCCCTGGTTTTTGCTTCCTCTAAGCCCTGAAGGATCATGGGCTGGGGAATGGAGGTGAAGCCGGCCTCTCCGATGAATCCCAGCCTGGCTCCGATTTCAAACTTGGTCAGGTGGCCTTCTTCGCCTAAAAGAGACAGTACCCTGCACACGGGGGGATAAGAAAGAAGAGCAGTCTTTAATACTTCCTTCTCCTCTTCGCTTTCCGGCAGCGCCTGGGCGTACTGAAAGCCTAAGGGAGACAGAAAACAGACATCCTTATCCCGGTCATAATCCAGAAAACCGATGCTGACTGCCCACCTTAAAAAAGAGTCGGCAGGCCAATCGCTCTGGTATTCCTTCCTCTGCCCCGGCAGAACTGCCTGAATAATCCCGGAACAGGGGGCGCTGCTTCTGGTATGGCCTGCTGGCCTCCCCTTTCCCTTCAGATGGATATATGGAATGACAATTTCCGTACCGCTTAATTCCCGTATAAATTCGTCTCTCCCATCCTTTTCCGATATGAGCCTGGGGATTTTATCCAGGCGCAGGGTCCGGTTGATTTCTGAATCCGGTACGAATACGGATACCACATTTTTTAAATTTCCCAGAGTATAGGCCTCCTGTATCCAGCCAAATGTTCTGTCTGCCACTGTCATTTCCTTTCTGTTCAAGCTTGCATCTTTGTTTCAGTCTGTAGCTCTGTTCCGGCCTGCATCTTTGTTCCGGTCTGTATCTCTTCCAGCCTGCATCTTTGTTCCGGTCTATATCTCTTCCAGCCTGCATCTTAAAACCCGAAGTTTTTTACTCTTCCAGCTCCATCGTTCTTTCCGCTCCGATAGGCCTTACGGTAATGCCGTTGATTTCCACATGTTCACTGATGCCGATTACAATACATGGACGTCCGTCGATCATCCGGTTTTCCACCAGATGAGTCTTATCCGGTGACACCTTTATGCTCACATCAGGGGTTTTAATCTCAAAACTTTTAGTATTGACCACATTAGAAGCGATAAAAGCGGTCTTTTGCCCTTCTTCTCCATCTCCAAAACGCTGGTCAAATTCCTCCAGCTTTTCCTGGCTGGCTCCATTGTTTTCCAGAAGCCTTTTCATCTGGTACTGATCCAGAGTAAAGGGAGCTGGCTCATCCTTTGTCTCTTCCAATATCTCATTTATATTTTCATGAAGATTCTTGACTGTTTCAAAGTCACAGTTTTCTCCCAAAGTTTCTTCCACAATGGCCTGAAATATCTCCTTCTGGCTTTTAGCAGACATAGGGATAATACAGCCCAGCAGTTCATCGATCAGGCGCTCCGGCATTTGTTCCGGATTTTTTGAATAGAACAAAAGGCTGTGGATGTCTGTGTTCCGGTCCGTAAATGCCGGGAATAAAAAGCCGGTGTCCGGTGCTTCCACCAGCCAATCCCTGCTGCGGTTTTCAATGGCATTGGTCTCTGAATTGTAGCAAAGACCGGCCTTTGACAGCTTGACAGGGCAAATGGTGCATTGGATGAATTCATAAACAAAATCAGAAGCATCAAACATTTCAATTCCATCGGTGGATTTGGCAGGAATGTCATAGGCACAATGGTTCAGGATAATATAATAATTTTCACCGTAATCATAACCGGCGATCACCTTGTCATAAAACTCTTCAATCAGGGCGTCGTCCTTTAACTGGCTATCCCGAAGCTTTAAAAGAAACTCCTGGGTTCCTCCTTCTGCCTCTGTATGTAAAGGAAATTCCATATTGATCATATTCTTTCCGATGGTTCCTGACAGTCCGTTTCTGAAAATGGTAAAATATTTAAACGCCTCTTCCTCCGGAAGAGATAAAAACGCTTCTTTCAGCTCTGTTCTCTTATTCTTTTCCGCATCCACATAACAGCCGCAGATCCGGGTTATGGCACATCCCGTCGGAGTAAAAAGTTTCTTTATTTCATTGGCTTCTTTTTTGTTCATCTTACAACATTCTCCTGTCTTAAGGTTGCATTTCTGTTTAATACTAGAACAAATTCCGGCAGAAGTCAAGAACAGGCAATGGCTTTAAAAAGCTCACAAACCTTACGGCCTGTGAGCTTTCCACTCTTCTTTTCTTTATTTCTCTGCCTTCCATAATCCGTGAAGATTACAGTATTCATATGCAGCAAGAACCTCATCGTCTTCGCAAAGAACGAATTCAGCAACCGGCTTATCTCCTGGATCCAGTACCTTTCTCTGATTGCCCTGCTTGGTCTCTAATGCGATCCAGCCAATAAAGTGCTCAGGAACCATTGGATGCTCTACAGAACCTACGGTAACTTTCACATTCTGTCCGTCGATTTCAATGACAGGAACGTGCTTTTCTGTTGCCCCATCGGTTGTATTGGCTATCATTTCTCCCATTGGTTCTCCGCAGCAAGTAATTACGCCGCCTTTTTCTTCCACAACTGCTACAATGTTTCCGCAATGTTTACATTTTAAAAACTTCATGTGAATACCTCCTAATTTCTTTCTGACCCCAGATTAATTACGAGTCAAGTATATCACAAATTCTGTTATTTTACAATATATTCCAACTTTATACCGCTATTTTGACAAAATTGTAATCATTATAGAATGAATGGCCCTTAGCGCTTCGGCCGCTCTTTCCTTATTTCCAGCCATCTTTCAGGCTTTGAAACAGGGGTAAATCCCATGGATTCATAGACTCCTTCCACCTCGGTCTTTAATACCCATTGATATACGTCTTTTAAAGAGTCATGGGATAACAGATGAGCTACCATCTTCTTGGCTATTCCCATGTGCCGGAAACGGTCATCTACATACACATCTGAAATATAAGCGAATCTGGTCTTGTCAGATATTGCCCTGGCATATCCAACCTGAACATTTTCATGAAATGCTCCTACAACCAGGGCTGCATTGGAAGCTCCCTGCTTAACTTCGTCCATTCCTATCCCTTTGCTCCACTCCGCACAGGACAGCATTTCCGTTACTCTTTCAAAATCCATATGTTCTAAGCCAGCCCGCACTTCAATTTCATTTGTTTTCATATCAAACCTCCAAAGTATAGATATATCCTCCTTAAACATCTCACCCGCAAGGAATGTCCGCCAAGGAGGACTTATTTATCTATTCTAAAATTTTATGAAGGCTGCGTCAAGTCTAATATGATTGGCTTTTGTCAGGCTTTATTACATTCTTTCAATTATAAATTCCGTTACGATCTCTTTTTCCCCGCTTACACAGTACTCCGGATAAACCGGTGCTCCCCAGCTGTCATCTCCGCCTACGCCTCTCATGGCACCTAAAATATTTACCACAGTATACCTGGGAGCAGGAAGCTCTTCCCGGTGGGTGGCCGGCTCCAATTCCTCCGCCGTATAGGGAAGAACAGAAGCATCAAAGGGCTGGGAGGAAGCACGAAAACCGATGGAATGGCCTTTCATATCTGATACCTTAAGCCACCGGACCCCTGTCCTGTTGCCGCACTCCTGAGGCACCAGATAGCGGGACAAGTTGTTATCAGGGGTATCCTCATAAATCCCCAGCCTGGCCCCTTCATTCCTGTCGCAGTAATTCTCCTCCGGTCCCCTTCCATACCAGGTGAACTTTTTGGCAGCTTCCGGTGTAATAAGCCTCATGCCAAAGGCCGGAAGCTC
This sequence comes from Lacrimispora sp., assembly GCF_036758025.1. GTDB lineage: Bacteria > Bacillota > Clostridia > Lachnospirales > Lachnospiraceae > Lacrimispora. The sequence goes on from NZ_DAIOXM010000005.1 coordinate 170,732, forward strand.
CGGCAGCCCCTGCTGCCCTTTAAACAGGGCTCTCACTTCAATGGCACCATTTCCATCCACTTCATAGGAAACCTCTGTTACTGCTTTGGGAACTGTAGAAAGCTCATAGGTATAGGTCACCTTTACCCGTCCATCTTTCTCTTCCACCTCACAATTTTCATTGCTGTAATAAGGGAACCTGCCTACTCCAAACCAAAGGGCGCTTTTCACTGAAAACTTATTTCCCTTGTCGTTATCCGTTGTTGCCCTCCAGTAAACCGGCATCAGGGGCCTTCCCAGCCACTCTTTTCCGTCATAGACGAGAGAAACCATACTGCCCTCCTGCCTGGAAAACAGTACACGGAAGCCATCTCCCATAACACCGATGTTTACATCACCGTAAACAATTGTCAAAGGCTTTTCACAGCATTTTTCCGGCTGTCCTTCCACTGACTTAACCGCCTCGCCAAAGGCCACCTCATAACCGGCCTCAGCCCACAAGGTATCGTTTTTAAGAAGGGCTGAAACCTGGAGGACATATTCTCCCGGCTCTGTAAAATCAGGAATGGAAAGGGATTCATACCCTGTTTCCAGAGGCTTTACCAAGGCATTAAACTTCTTTTGATAAACCGGCTCCCCATCTTTTAAAACTGAATAGACAAATTCTATATCCGAGGTGTCAGTAAATAATCTTCTGTTTTCTATGGATACTCCCCCAAAATCAGGTGTCAGACGGATATCCTGATACAGATATTTGACCTCCTGAGCTTTGGGAGAAATGGTTCTGTCTGCATAGACAATTCCGTTTCCGCAGAAGCTGTAATCCGTGGGCCTGTCGCCGAAATCTCCGCCATAGGTCATATGTTCCCCGCCATAAGCATCCTTTTTCATCAAAGACTGATCAATATAATCCCAGATAAATCCGCCCTGGTACATCTGGTACCTGTCTTCCAGATCTGTGTACTTTTTCATCCCTCCAAGAGAATTTCCCATGGCATGCATGTATTCACAGAGGACATAAGGCTTGACCGGGTTATTTTTTAAATATTCCTCCGCCTCGGCAGGCTTGGCATACATCCGGCTTTCCATGTCGCTGATCTGGTCAAATTCCCGGTTCCAGAACACGCCTTCATAATGAACCAGTCTGGAAGGGTCCCGTTCTTTAAAAAATTCCGACATCGCCAGAATATCCTCTCCTGCATAAGATTCGTTTCCGCAGGACCAGATCAGGATGCTGGGATGGTTCTTATCACGTTCCACCATGGACTTGGCCCGGTCCACCACACAGTCCTTCCACTGAGGCAGGCTTCCCGGCACATTCCAAGAAGGCTCACATGCACCCATTTTCTGCCAGGAACCGTGACTCTCTAAATTCGCCTCATCTATAAGGTAAATTCCATATTCATCGCAAAGCTCATACCATAAGCTCTGATCGGGATAATGACAGGTTCTGACCGCATTGATGTTGTGGCGTTTCATGAATTGGATGTCCCATATCATATCCTCTTTTGTAATGGAACGGCCCCTTCTCACATTAAATTCATGGCGGTTGATTCCCCGGAACACCACTCTCTTTCCATTTAAGCACATCAGGCCGTCTTTCAGCTCAAAACGGCGAAAGCCCATTTTCTGGAGAATGATTTCCTTTACATTTCCCTGTTCATCATAGAAGGTGACAGTAAATTCATACCGGTAAGGATCTTCGCCGCTCCATAAACGGGCATCAGAAATGCGGCAGGAAAATTCCACTTCCTTATTTGCAGGAACTGAGTCCCATGAGGCGGAAATATCTCCGGCTCCATCCTTTAAGACAGCACCAATACTCCCCCTTGTTTCCCCGGAAAGGGTCAGAACAGCCCGGAACAGGCCATCTTTATAATCTTCAGACACATCTCCGTGGATGAACAAATCTTCTACATGGCACTCCGGAATTGCATATAAATATACATCACGGAAAATCCCGGAAAACCGGAAAAAGTCCTGATCCTCGATCCAGCTTGCGCTGCTTCTTTTATAAACCTCTACTGCAAGGCGGTTGGTTCCCGTCAAAACAGCATCCGTAATCTCAAATTCAGAGGGCGTGAAGGAGTCCTCGGAATACCCTATAAAGGTTCCGTTAAGCCAGACATAAAAGGCCGTTTCCACTCCCTGAAAGGACAGGAACAGCCGTTTTCCTTTTAAGAGCTCTTCCACTTCAAATTCCCTGATATAGCTGCCCACCGGATTGTTCTGCCAGTCTATGTGAGGGGGCCTGATATCAGACAGACCATCCCAGGGATACATGGTGTTAATGTACTGGCATTGGCCGTAGCCCTGAAGCTCTATGTGGCCGGGAACCTCTATGGCACCAAAGCCGTCCGGATTAAAATCTTTTTCATAGAAATACTCCTTCCGCTCCCCGGGATTTTCTGCATAGGAAAATTTCCAGGTTCCGTTTAAGGACTGGCGAAGTCCCATGATTCCCTTTAAAGCTTCTGCTTCTGTTTCATAATAACAGTGGTCGGAATGGGCTGGCAGGCGGTTTACTGCAAAGACCCGGGGATCTTCCAGCCATTCCAGTTTTGCGGTTTTCTGTTCCATTGAAAGAAACCTCCTTCTATATAATACCCTGGGTTCATTATAAGCGACCCCGGAGAGAGAATCCATTGCATTTTTTACGATTTCCTGTATCTTTTATTCCTTTACGGCTCCTGCTGCAATCCCTGCCAGAATGTATTTCTGGAAAAAGAGATAAATCAGAATAGTGGGCAGCATGATAATAATGATTCCTGCCGCCAGCTTCTGCCAGGACCCTTGCTGGGCATTGGCATAATTCATTAAAAAGGTGGTCAGGGTACGCAGCCTGTTCTTTGGCATATACAGGTATGGAATATACATGTCATTAATAATGGTGATGGCCTTGATAATCACCACCGTAGCAGTGGCAGGCGCTAACAGAGGGAAAATGATCCTGGTAAACAGGCCAAAATAGGAACAGCCATCCAAAAGAGCACTTTCATCAAGGGACACCGGAAGGGTGGAAATGAACTGCCGGTAAATATAAAGCTGCATTAAGTCTGATGCCACATAAATCACAATGGGTGCTCCCAAGGTATTGTAAAGTCCCATGCTGTTGATGACCTTAAATCTGGCAATTTCCGTCACAAAGCTGGGAATCAGCATGCCCAGGAAAAAAAGACCCATAATCAGCTTTTTAAGCTTAAACTCAAAACGTTCCAGAATAAATGCGGTTATGGTTCCGAACAATACATTAAACAGAATGCTGACTGCCAGTATGATACCTGTATTTTTAAAACCAATCAGCAAATATTTATCTCCCAGCACCTTTTCAAAGTTCTGGAAGGTTATTCTTTCCATAGGCGGCAAAAGCAGGGGCGAGGTGTTCACCATATCCGCCTTTGACTTAAAGCCTGCAAACAGAGTCAGAAGAATGGGGGCCAGAACCACCAGAACCATCCCTATACAAAGAAGCTGTTTGAAGCCCTGTTCCATTGTACGTTGTTTCATCTTATTTTCCCCCTCCTTTCAAAATGACTCCATGGATGATCTTGTTCTGGATCAGATAAATGACAACGATCATGACCATAATCGCCACCGCCATGGTGGAAGCAAGGCCAAAGTTGCTGTATTTAAAGGCTGTATCAATGGTATAGAGGGTAAAGGTGGAGGAAGCATATCCCGGCCCTCCGCTGGTCATGACGTAAGGGATATCAAATACCTGGAGAGCGCCCCGGATGTTATCAAAGAGGACAAAATCCACCATGAGCATAATGGAGGGAATCTGAATATAGCGGAACATCTGCCAGGCCCCTGCGCCGTCCACTCTGGCAGCCTCCTGCACATCCTGAGGGAGGGATTGGAGGGCTGCCATAAAGAGAATGACATGATACCCGGAAAACCTCCAAAGAGAAACAAAGGTCAGAACAAAGTTGACCAGTTTCGGATCTGACAGCCAGTTCCTGATAAATCCCTCCAAATGAAACATGGTCAAAATCCCATCAAAGGCCCCGTTAATAGGAGAAAAGAAATAGGAAAAGGCGTAGGAAATAGCCACTCCGTTGATGATATATGGCATAAAAACCATGGTCTTGTAGAATTTTGCCGCTCTGAGCCTGGAAGTCAGCAAAACAGCAAACAGCAGCTCTACGGGAATAAAGATCAGATGCCCGAAAAAATATACCGCATTGTTGCGCAGAGACAGCCATAGGTCCTTATTGCGGAGCATGGCAGTATAATTGCCGAAGCCAATGGCATCATAAGTTTGGGAATACCCATCCCAGTTTGTAAAGCTCATGCGGATTAAATCAAAGGCCGGAAACATCACAAACCCGATGAGCAAAGCCATGGGAACCACAAGGGAACATACAATAAACCTTTTTTTCTGTTTTTCCAGTGAATTCATAGATACCTCCTGATTCAAGTTCTTGGGTGAAAAGGGGACAGGGCTTCCATCACCCTGTCCCCTCTCCTGTTTTGTTTATTTAATTCCCAGCTTTGTTCTGGCTTCTGCCCATTTTGTATTGAGCCCATCCAGTTCTGCCTTAAGATCAAATCCGTCGGTAAACATCTGAGAACCCAGCTTCTTGTAATCAAATGCGATTTCATTCTGGATTGCCTGGAAATCGTCTCCGCCGCCGTCATACATAACCAGTTCCTTATCCGGCTGCTGCTCATCTGCCTGGGCCAGAATGGGATCCTTTTCCTTAGGGAAGTTGGTCATAGAGGAGGCACTGGTCACATAGTTGATGTATCCCGGATACCAGTCTTCACTGTAGAACCATTCCACAAATGCCTTTGCCAGCTCCGGATTCTTGCTGTGAGTGGTCACTCCCATAAAAGAATCGCCCTGAACGATGACGCGGAAGGGATCGTTTTTGGAATCTCTTACCGGAAGGTAGAAGGTGCCCAGCTCTGAAATATCGTCAGTGCCGTTTTGAATATTCTGAAGGCCCCAGTCTCCCAGTGCAATGATGGCTGCTTTCTTCTGTGCAAATAAGGACGTTACCTGATCATTTCCCATGCCCAGAGGATCTTTGCCGAATACATCCTTGCTGAACAAGTTATATACCTTATTATAGGCTTTGTTAATGTCCGTTCCCTCTGCAAAGGGAGCGTCTGCCTTTGCCATGTCATTCCAGTTCTGGCCGTTGCCGCCCTGAAGTGCAGGCATAAATTCCATATAGGGATAATCCGGCCATTCATCTTTTGCGCCAAGGGCAATTGCCATAAAATCCGGGTCATTTTTGCCGTAATAATCCTGAAGGGTCTGGGCTGTTGTTTCAAGTTCTTCCCAGGTGGTGGGAACCTCTACGCCCGCTTCCTTAAACATATCCTTCCAGTAATAAACGTATTCGTATCCGGCTGTCATAGGAACGCCCAGAACCTTGCCATCCATGGCATAGCCGGAAGCCAGTTCATTGTTTTTTGAAGCTTCCAGATCGGATAAGTCCAGAAGATAATCTTTAAATCTGGATAAGGTAAATGGCTTGTTGAACATAACGTCAGGAAGCTGGTTTGCCGAAGTTCTCATCTTCATGGCATTCCAGTATTCGGAGTCGTCCTTGATCTTTTCCACTTCTATATCTGCATTGGGATACTTTTCCTGAAATTTCCCAACCATATCATTTTCATCAATATAATCCATCAGGTTGTTATCCCAGATGGCAAATACCAGGCTGCCTTCCAGTTCTTCTTTTGCCTCTGTTCTTCCTGTCTCTGAGGGCGCCTCTTCCTGGCTCTTTGCAGTTGTTGCTGATGTTCCCTGGGAAGAAGAACAGCCGGCCAATGTCCCCACTGCCATTGCCGCACAAAGTCCTAAAGCAAACATTCGTTTTCTCATATTTTGTAATACCTCCCTTGTTTTGATGATATTATAGTATCATTTCAAAACAGTCTTCTCCATGAGATATGGTTTGAAAACTTGATGTTTCGTCAGGTTTTTACTTTCTGTATCCGCCCGGACTGATTCCGCACTGCTTTTTAAACACTCTGGTGAAATGCTCCACGCTGTTGTAGCCCACACTCTGGCTGATTTCATAGATCTTTAAATCCGTTGTTTCCATCAGCTCCCTTGCCTTGCGGATGCGGGTCTCTGTCAGATAATTGCTGAAAGTCAGTCCTTCTTCCTTTGTAAACCTGGTGCTGAAATATTTTTCATTCAGGCCTACAAAGTCTGCCACACTTTTTAAGGTCAGCTCCGGATTGGCGTAATTGTCCATAATGAACCGCTTCGCCCGGATCATCATATCCGCCTGTCTCCGGTCTGTCTGATGGGCATTGTAATCCATGATCCAGCGAAAGAAATTGTTCAGCCACAATTCCAGGCTTCTCATCTCCTCCAGCCGGCCTATTTTCTCATAGTAATTGACTTCTTCCACAAACAGGGCACTGATATCGTCGTGGTTGTCCGAAAGCTGCCAGGCTATGCTGCAGACGATACAGAGACAGACCCTTTCAGCTTCCTTTAACTCCATTTTATAAAGCTTTGAAAAGAGCTGTTTTTTCTCCAGCCCCATAGCCAGTTCATCCCCCACCATCAGCCCCTTTATAAGCCTTTTGTACTCCTGTCCGGTCTGGCGGACTTCTTCAAAGGAAACCACAGCTTTTTCCCATGGATCACATATCTTTCCCTTTCCTTTTAAGCATTTAAGCCGTAGCCTCTCCCCGGCCTCTTCAAACCGGTCCAGAAAATCCCCGGCTCCCTTTCCGGGACTGCTGATTCCCGCGGAAACAGACAGGTTCATAAAATGCTTCCACACATTGCATAGCTGTCTGCAGGCTGAAACCGAATTTTCCTTATACTGCTGAGGATCGGTGATGCGGTACAGCATCACATAGCGGGAAGGGGCTGCTGCCCCAAGGATGCAGCGGGAAGCCACTCTGGGAATCTGGCCCGCCAGCTCCAGCATAGGTTTTATCAGTTCTTCTTCAAAATCCTCTCCAAAGCGGGCTGATGCCTTATGGAAATCCTCTATTTCAAACTGGACCACCAGATATTCCTGCTGGAAAAAAGATTCCTCAAGAGGCCGCTTTCCAACAGCCATATCTGCAAGAACAACGGAATCGGGGATTTTTATGGCAGATATCTCCTCTTCTTTTACTTCCTGGACGCGGTTTTGAAAGACCTCTTCATCCACCCGTTTTAACATGGATATAAGGGTCTCTTCTGTCAAGCCGGCCTTTAACATGTAGTCACAGGCTCCCAGCCGGAAAGCATCACGAACCAGCTTAAAATCGTCATATCCGCTTAAAACCAGAACTGCAGGCATGTGTTTCAAACGGCTTAACTCTTCCAAAAGCCCGATTCCATCCATGACCGGCATTTTCATATCGGTAATTACCAGGTCCACAGGATGACTCCTTATGTATTCCAGGGCCTGCTGTCCATGGATGGCGTCAGCAGCAATGTGATATCCCATTTCTTCCCAGTTGATCAGAGAACGGAGGGTGATCCGGACAATGGTGTCGTCATCCACAATCAGGACATTTCTCATAAGTCTCCCGGCTCCTTTCTTACAGGAATGCGGATAGAGGTTCTCGTATACCGCCCCTCCCCGCTTTCCATCTCAAATCCGCAGTTTTTTCCATAGTTGAGGCTCAGCCTGGTTTTCACGTTGGTGATGCCAATGCTCACATAATCCTTTTGTCCTTCCTCTTTCTCTTCTCCGCTCATGATCCGGCGGATGTCTTCTTCAGACATGCCCTTTCCGTTATCCCGGATTTCAACAGAAAGAAAAGCTCCCTCCTTGCGGGCTGTCAGCCAGATGGTTCCCATTTCATCCATAAGGCCGCTAAAGCCATGGACAATGGAATTCTCCACCACTGGCTGTAAGATAAGCCGGGGGACAAGGCAGGAAAGACAGGCTTCCTCTATGTCATACTTTATTTCAAATCCATCGGAATAGCGGATTTTCATCAAATAGATATAGCCGTCTAAAATTTCCAGCTCCTCTTTTAAGGAGTAGAACCCTCCGCTGCTTCGGAAGGAGCAGGACAATATTTTAATCAGGGCCTCTGCCATGCGGGCAATGGATTCATACTTTGACATCTGTGCAATGAACCGGATGGAGTTTAAAGAATTCACCAGAAAATGGGGATTAATCTGGGACTGAAGCGCCCTGATTTCCGCTTCGTGCTTTTTCTGCTGCTGCACTTCGTTTTCCTGTATCAGTTGTTTCAGCCGTCTTGTCATCCGGTTAAAGGAATGAATCATCAACCGCAGTTCTGACTGGCCCTTTGGCTCCACATGGACTAAAAGGTCTCCCTCTTCTACCCGTTTCATGCCCTCTACCGTATGGTGAATAGGGTCAATAATGCTTTTTAAGAAATAGCTGGAAAAACGGTAAAACAGAGCAAACAGGATAAGGGTAACCACAACAATGACGGCTGCAGTCCTGTTAAAGCTTCTTGTCAGGGTTTCATAAGCCACCACACTGATGATTCGTAAGCCGGTCACCTGTTCCCTGGTCACTACTCCCATGTACCGTCTGCCGTTTGCCTGATACCGGAACTCTGTCTGTTCTAAGGAAATATTCCTGGGCAGAAGGGACATGGTGCCTTCCGGGTCAAAAATCACGTTTCCTGACTGGTCTGCAATCATGGTAGTGCCCAGCAGCCGTTCCTTATTGTAATCCTTGATCAGACGTCCGGTCTGGGAAGAGGTGAACAAAGTCGCCATCTCTATGACCCCATCCCTGTCCACATCAATACCGGGAGACAGGCCCGCAGCAATGGTCAATGTGTAGGCATTCTTTCTGGAATTGGTCACGCTGCTGTCATAAAAGCCTGTTTTTACCGTATTGGGCTCTGCCAGAGCCGCCTGATACCAGGAGGAAGATTTCAATTGATCTTCTCCAAGGGTGATGTCATCTTTTATGTAGGTATGATCCCCGTCCTTCATGTAAAATACGGCAGAAAGGATGTCCTGGACCGGAACCATGGCATAGTGAAAGGACTCGGTCAGAATTCTGGTATAATGGTATTTTTCAGCCAAATCCTTTGTATTGGTTTTAGCTGCATTTTTTACGACTTCATTGTCATTGACGTATACGAAATGGGATAAACGGAGGGACACATCCTTTACCTCTCCCCCAAGGGCAGAAGCGATGTTATCCTGGGCGCGCCTGATATTGGAAACTGCGGAATCTACCATCATAGTCCGGATGATGAGGATGGACAGTAAGATAATTAAAAGAATGGGGATGACAATGAGGGCAAAGAAGCTGTTATAATAAGAAGCCTTTAAATTCTGCTTTTTATTCATCCACATCTTCTCTCGCCCTCCTCATCGGTTTATGAACCTATTATACAGCGAAAAAGTTTTAAAATCAACGAGCCGCCTTTTAGAAAAGTTTCTTAGAAAATCAAGCTCTCCACCTTTGTCTCCAGTCTCACTGTTTCTCCTTTTTTAATACGGTAAGAAACCGCCGGGATGGAACCATTGGGATAGAGTACATTCGTATTAGGGTCAGCCTCAATTACCAGCCCTGATGCCTCCGGGCCTTCCCCGGATACCCTGCATACCTGGCCTTTATGGGACACGGAAGCAGTATGTTCCTCTGCCTTCTGTTCATAACCCTCTGTAAATTTCTTCACGGAAAAGCCGCAGTCATAGGCAAAGCAATCATACTGGCTGTGAATTTCATGGATTCTCAAATGGCCGTATTCCTTGGGAATAACCGTGGAAGTGACCGTAATTCCGGGAAAGGGATGCCAGCTGCTGACTACTCTGTCAGGAAAGACCTCATAGGAGTCACTGTATTTCCGCACAAACACGTAATCATCTCCGTCAAGAACAAAGGCCAGAGCTGAATCAGGAGCATTTTCATGAAGCACAATCTGGCTTTTGGCAATGGAAAATCCAAACCGGGTGGAATAGGCAAACTTTGAATACTTTTCCGGTACATGACCATGCCCGTACCGTTCACACACTCCTGCCGGATAAGCTACCACATCTTTTCCATGGCGGTGCATAATCATATCCGCCTGTTTTAACGTCTTCACGGATTCCAGCTTTGGCAGCGCCTCTGCCTCTGCCTGCCAGAATGGGTGGTCATCGGGAAGACCCAGACAGAGAAGGGTTTTCATTCCCCAGTAAGGGGAACCGGGGGCATTGTAGCGCTCTCCCATAATCAGATTGGGATATCCGTATCCAATGGTCAGGACTCCATCCCGGTCAAATATCTTCTGCTCCAGCCACCAGTTTAAATGACGGGCTAAAATTCCCTTTACAACACCTGCCGGAATATCGTCAAGTCCTGCAAACACATAGGCTGACCAGAACGCCGCTTCACCAAACCTATAGGAAAGGCTTCTTCCATAGGGAAGGGCGGAACCATTTTCATCGAACCAGTAAATAAAGTCCCTGGCAAAGACCTTTGCCCTCTCCTTAAAATTCAGGCACCGTTCCGGGTCTTCATCCTCCATGGCAACGGCATACAGCAGTCCGTAGTAATGAAGGGCAAAGGAAATGTAATAATCCTTCTGACTGGAACCGCCATCCCTGTACCAGCCCTCTCCGATGTAATAGCTTTCTATTTTTTCAAGACCTGAGGATAACCGCTCCTCACTGTAGCGGCAGTCCAGCTTTTTGAGCGCAATGTTTACCAATATCATAAAAAACTGCCAGTTGCAGTCCGGAATAATATGTTCGTTAATACCGTAAAGCCATTTTGCCAGATTCTTTTTCCCTTCCTCACTGAGCGGCTCCCATAGCTTTTCCGGGGTAAAAATCAGGCTGCTGGCAATGGCCGCCATTTCTACAAACCTTTGGTCATAATCTCCAAAGCCGCCCCAGTATTCCGGGTGAGCCGGGTCGGTGCCGCTTTCAAGTCCCTTCCGGTAAATCTCCTCAAAGCCTTTTCCTCCGCCCAGCCACAAAGGAACTAACGCCCATAAAGGCCGGGAAAAAGCTTCCATCTCAATGCTGACCTCCGGATAGGTAACCCCGCTGTCTCCCAAATGGAGCCTGGCACACCCTTGGCTGTACAATGGCTTTAAAGGCTCTAATACCTGGAACATCCATTTCTGAAAGTCCTGTTTCGTTTCAAGTTTCATCTGTATTCGCCTCTCTTCGAATTATTCCGATTAAATTCCGATGGAATGAATTTAGTCAAATTGTTCCGGTCATTACCAGTATGGATTCCAGTCTGTCGAAAGCCTGGTCAATGCCTCCATGTAAAAGTAATCGCCCCAGATGTTGCATTCATCCACCCCTTCCGGAGTACAGGTATTGTAAGGGGATTTCTTGGAATAAGTACTGTGAAGCACCAGTCCGTTGGATTCCTTTAAATCCTTTACCGAGTAGTTTTCTACCACTGATTCCATGATCTTTCCAGCTATGGATGTATAATAAGCGGCATCTTCCTTGTCTAAATATTTAGCCATTTCCAGCATTCCGCAGGCTGCAATAGATGCAGAAGAAGAATCCCTTGGCTCCCCGGAGCCTTCTCCAAATTCCAGATCCCAGTAAGGAACCAGGTCTGAAGGAAGGTGCTCTAAGAAATATCCGGTCACATGCTTAAAATCTTCCATATATTCCGGCCTCTTAGTATACCGGTATGCCATGGCACATCCATAGATACCCCATGCCTGGCCTCTGGCCCAGGCGGAACCATCCCGGTATCCCTGGCAGGTTGACCCATGATCCGGTGCGCCGGTTTCCATATTCATGAAAAATGTATGCCAGGTGGAGTAATCTTCTCTTATAACATTGGAAATTGCCGTATGAATGTGCTTTTCCGCTATATCCCTGTATTTCCTATCCCCTGTTTCATCAGTGGCCCAGTATAATAAAGGGAGGTTTAAAAGGCAGTCAATGATAAAACGGTAATTTTCGGGCTGGTTCATAGGGCCCCATGCCTGAATAAATTCTCCTACCGGCTGAAAACGGGTGATCAACTGGTCTGCCGCCTTAATGGCCGCCTCTTTTCCCGTCTCATCTCCCACCAGCTTATAGGCTGCCACACAGGAAGTAGAATAGAGAAATCCCATATCGTGATGGTCTACCTCCACTTTATTTTCAATCCGGTCTAAAAAGCTTTTTGCCTGAATCAGCCCTGCTTCTTTTAATGGTTCATCCTTGTTCCATTCATAGGCCAGCCATATCTGCCCGGTCCAGAAGCCGGTTGTCCAGTTCACATTAGGCGTAGGCTTATAAAATCCGTCTTCGCTGTATGCCTTTTTAAAATCGTTAGTAAATTCCTTTAAGTTTTCTTTTACCTGTTTTACAGCAAAATCCATTGCCTCCCGGCATCTTTCTTCGGAAAGCTCCGGTTTTCCCTTTAAAAGTGTTTCAATTTTTTCACTCATCATCTTCTCTCCTCTCTTATCCTTTTACTCCTGTTGCTGCAACTCCCTCTACAAAATACTTTTGCAGGGATAAAAATACGATGAGGACAGGAATTAAGGAAAGGACTGAGGCTGCCATGATCAGACCGTATTCCGAGCTGTACTGGCTGATGAACATTTTCAGTCCAAGCTGAAGGGTTTTCTTTGCCTCTGTCTTTAAATAAATCAAGGGGCCTAAAAAATCATTCCATGTATTAACAAAAGTGAAAATCATCAAGGTTGACAGAGCCGGTTTTGACAAGGGAAGCATGATTCTGGAATAAATCTGATATTCGGTCATGCCGTCGATTCTGGCTGCCTCGCAAAGTTCATCGGGAATACCCTGATAGAACTGGCGCATCATGAAAACGCCGAATGCGGAAAAGGCCTGGAGGAAAATAATAGCCAGATGGGAGTCATTTAGCCCGAAATTTCTCATCATCATGAACTGGGGAACCATGTACACCTGCCACGGAACTGCAATGGTTGCGATATAGGCCATAAATAGGGTGTTTCTATATTTGAATTTCAGCTTTGCAAAGGCATAGGCAGCAAAGCTGCTGGTTAAAAGCTGTAAAAATGTGACGATAAAAGTGATTTTCACCGTATTGGTCACAAATTTCATAAGGGGGATTTTTACCCAGATATCCAGATAATTCCGCCATCTGGGATTTTCCGGTATCCACTGAATGGGAAATACGAATACGTCTTTATCCAATTTTAAAGAAGCGGACACCATCCATACAAAGGGCACCAGCATCATAGCCGTCAAGATGAGCAGGACCGCATAGAGGAGGCATCTGTTGATTTTATAATTTGTACTTTTTACTTTCATAATCTTATCCTCCTTCTTTTAATTTGCATACTTCTTCTCACCGCGGAACTGAACCAGGGTGATGAGAAGTACCATTAAGAACAATACCATGGCAACCGCGCTGGCATAGCCTAAGTTCCAGTTGCGGAATGCCTCTTCGTAAATGTGGTAAACCAAAACCATTGCCTGAGAGCTTACAATGCCGTTGGAGCCGCCTGCCAGCATGTATACGATATCGTAAACCTTAAAGCAGTTGATGGTCAGTATAATGGTTACAAAGAAGGTGGTAGGCTGAAGCTGGGGCCATGTGATATAGCGGAATTTCTGCCAGGAATTACAGCCGTCAAGGCTTGCGGCCTCATACAATTCTCCGTTGATTCCCTGAAGTCCTGCCAGGTAAATGACCATGTAATAGCCCATATTTTTCCACACACTGAACAGCACAATGGTGAACATGACCCAGTGAGGATCTGCCGACCATTTTGGCAGGCTTTTTGCATTGACACCCAGTTGGTAGAGAATCATGTTAATGGGGCCGCTTTTCTGAGGGCTGAACAGCATGTTCCATACGGCTGCCACTGCTACCAAGGATGCCACATAAGGGAAAAAGCTTACGGTACGGAAGAAATTTCTTCCTTTTATTTTCTGGTTTAAAACTACGGCCAGACCCAGTGCGCTGACTAAGGTAAAAGGCACCGTTGCAATACAGTACACAACCGTATTGATAAAAGAAGAACGGAATCTGGCGCTTCCAAGCATATCCAGAAAGTTCTTAAGCCCTGCAAATTCCATAGGACTGTTTCCATCCCACTTCATAAATCCCAGAACAAAAGCAAAAATAATGGGGCCAAGGGTGAAGAGTGCAAACCCTAAAAAGTTAGGGATAATAAAGGAATATGCAATCATGTCCCTCTTCTCCTGGCGGGTGAACCGCTCTCCTGTCCGGATTTTTTTAATTTTCTCATCTATTGTCTCGATTTTCGCAATGAGCCTTTCCCGCGTTCCGGTCTTCTGAGCGTCTTTTAATAAAAGACTCAGGGCTTCCCGTTTTTCACTTAACGCCGCGATCTTTTCCTGCTTTTGCGCTTCTGTTATTGTCTTCGCCATATGTCATCCTCCCTTTCTCTCAGAAATTCTCTTTAAATGAGGCGGGCCTTTTCCTGCCCGCCTCTGTTTCATGTATTTTCCTGTTACTGGCCCAAAATGGCGCTTACTTTTTCGTTCATTTCAGCAATTCCGTCATCTACAGACATGCCGCCTGTCATAATTGCATCATGTGCTTCATTTAAAACGGTTTCGATTTCAGAGCTCTTAGGATTAACCGGCATTTCTAAGTACAGATTGGAAGTATTGAGAGCTTCCACACTGGTTCCGTCTTCCTTGGGGAATCCGTCTGCGCTTGATACGAGATCAGCTACTGTGCTGTTCATAACAGCCGGGATGGTGCCTGTTTTAGCAAGGATTTCTGCTCCGTCTTTTCCGCTGACAAAGTTGATGAATTCCCATGCCAGATCCTTGTTAGGAGCATTGGCCGGAATTGCAAGAGCTGTAATGGTTGCAAGAGTGGAACCGGCTTCAACGCCTTCTGCGTGAGGATATTTTGCAATTCCCCAGTTGCTGACATCGGTATATTCTCCGGTACGGATCTTTTCCATTAAGGTGGAGATAAACCATGTGCCCATGTTCATGGTAGCAATGTTACCCTGTGCAAATGCGCCGGAGTAATGCAATCCGCTGGTCTTTAAGGTAGCATAATCCTGGCACACTCCATCTTCCTGCTGGTTAAGAACCATTTCATAATAAGGCTTTAAGAAGTCATAAGTTCCGTCCAAAATAGTATGCTTGCCGTCTAAAACACCGAAAAGCTGTACTGCTGATCTCCATGTATGGTAATGGGAACCGAAAACCTCCTGTCCGGGAGTGTCAACGGCCAGGCTTCTTACCATGGCATCATACTGTTCAAAAGTCATATCATTGGTGGGATATTCAACGCCTGCTGCATCAAATATATCTTTGTTGTAGAACATAACCCAGAAGTCATTGCGGAAGGGAAGTTCATATAACTTTCCGTCAACTGTAATCTGGTCTGTAAGGCCCTTGTACTGGGATAAGTCAACTCCTGCAGACTGGATGTAGCTGTCCAAAGGTTCTAACACGCCCTTATTAACCAGGGTCATATAGCCGGGAACATCCTTTACGGTAACAACATCAAAGTCAGATCCGCTTCCTGTCAGCTCTGTTGCCAGAACCGTCTGATAATCGGTAGAGCCTAAATCCACCATCTCTATTTTTACATCGGGATTAGCTGCTTCAAAGGCATCGATCAAAGGCTGGTAATAGGTGGTGGCGCCGATATCCCATACAGACCATCTTAAGGTCGTCTGGCCCCCTGCCGCTCCTGAAGTTTCTGCCGTTGTCTCTGCTTTTGAAGTTTCTGCGCTTGCTGCTGTTGTTTCCGCAGTACCGCCGCCGCATCCGGCCAGGCTGGCTGCTGCCAGTGCACAAGCCAAAGCAATGCTGAGTGTTCTTTTTTTCATTGTATTCCCTCCTGATTTGAATTTGTTTTCCAGTAAACCTGTCTCGTTTTCCCAGGCATTTACTATAACTGAATTATAACTGAAACCTGAATTTTAAAGAATGGAATATATCTCGATAAAATGTTCATTTCTTGTTCATACTTTTTCCTGCCTTTTGAAAACATGTATTTTTTTATGATAAACAGTTAAATTTCTCTTTTGTATACAAATCGACGTGGTTTCAATGAGAAACAGGCTGTTTTTTATTGACTTTTGATAAGAAATAAGCTAACTTTGTATTGATTCACCCCTTAAACACTACTTTTAAGAAGGGAACCTTTACCATGTGGAAAACATTCATCCCAAGGACCATACGGGGTAAAATCATGCTCCTTACGGCTGCCATCACCCTGCTCATCACTGTTTTGACTACAACAGTCTGTTTCTCGGTTTTCCAGTCCTTTTTGAGAAAAAACCAGATTCAGTCCACAGAATTCAGCCTTCAGGTAGTGAGCAATAACATTGCCGCAGATATGAAGGATATCATTTTTTTCAGCAAATGGTGCTTCTCCAATGATACCATACTGGATTATCTGGAAACCTTTAAAAATCAGGATAAGCTTCCCACCATTTCCAAAGACACGGACAACTTACGCCCTGTGGCCCTTGCCACCCACAGCCGTTTAAAGGAAGAGTACTACCGTGCCAACGAATACATGTCCAGGGTCATCATTTCCTCCAATAATATAAATAATTTTCTCCAGGTTTCCGCAGCAGCTAACGATTCCCCCTCCTATTCCGCCAGGGCCATCAACCAGGAAAGCTTTTTTAACCGGCTTTATGAAGCCAATGATTTTCTCTGGGTAGGTCTGGTGAAAGATACTCTTCCAAAGACCAGCAGGGAACCGTACATCCCCATTGTGCGCCCGGCCTACAATAGATTTGATTCAGAGATCATCGGCTGGGCCTATGTGGAAATCTCCTCCCGGCTTTTTACCGACTACTTGTCCGCCTATCCTCTTCCTTCGGACAGCATGCTTTTCATTACCCTGGGAGAAAAGATTTATGAGTTTCATGCAGGCGAATGGCGGGAAATTCAAAAGCCTTACACCAGTGAAGTGAAGCTGGCTGAAAGCAATGCTTTATCAAAAGGAACCCAGGTTCTTTCCGTAACCATGAAGGACGGGGAGAAACGGATTTTAGTGGAGCGGCCCGTGGAAGGAATGGAGGGCTGGAGCCTGTCTCAGGTCCTTTCTGAGCAGCAGTTCAGCCAGCAAAAGTATCTATATACCCTGCTGATCATGGGAATCTGTTTTGCCATTGTCTCCCTCGGCGTTTTGCTGGTCTTCCTTTTAAACAGGATTATTATGGAGCCCATCCACAAGCTCAGCCGGAAAATTGACGGTATCTCTGCGGGAGACTTCTCTCTGGACCGGTCTATGGAATGGGATCACGAGCTGGGACAGGTTGGCCGGGGAATCAACAACATGTCCGAAAACATTGCCACCCTGATGGAAAAGCGGGTGGATGATGAAAAGCAGAAGAAGGACTTAGAATACCAGATTCTGCAAAGCCAAATCAACCCACATTTTCTCTACAATACCTTAAACTCCATTAAATGGATGGCGACCATACAAAATGCAGGGGGAATCGCAGACATGATCACGGCCCTGGCACGGCTTTTAAAAAACATATCCAAGGGGACTGCTTCCATGATATCCTTAAAGGAAGAGCTTGCCTTGGTAAAGGATTATTTCCTGATCCAGCAGTACCGGTACGGCGGCAGCGTTGCTATTGAATACTCCATTGAATCCGAGGATTTGTATGATTGTGAAATTCACCGCTTTACCTTGCAGCCCATTATAGAAAATGCCCTGTTCCACGGAATTGAACCAAAGGGAAGGGCCGGAACCATTGTGGTGACAGCCGAAACTGCCATGGTTTCCTCTCAAAAAGCCCTGAAAATAACTGTAAGGGACAACGGCATCGGCATGTCCCAGGATACCATAGACAAAATTCTCCATGAGGATGGGGATACCCAGAACAAAACAGAATTCTTCCGCCACGTTGGAATCAATAATGTAAATAAACGGATTCAGCACGACTTTGGCCCTGAGTACGGCATCACCATTACAAGCCAGCCAGGGGAATTTACCGCCATGACCATTTTAAGACCATATGTGGTTCATTTGGAAAATACATCATCAGGAAAGGAAGGCTTATGATAAAATTATTGATCGCAGATGATGAACCTTTGGTTCAGATCGGAATAAAATCCATGTTAAACTGGGCGGATTACGGGATTGAAATCTGCGGTGCCGCCATGAACGGGAAAAATGCCCTGGAAATGATTGCGGAGTATTCTCCTGAGATCGTCATTACGGACATCCGCATGCCAATTATGAACGGACTGGAGCTGGCAAAGGCCTGCCGGGAAACCTATGGGAACATTCCTGTTTTTATATTTCTTACCAGCTATGAGGAATTCCAGCTCATTAAGGAAGCCATGTCCTATGAGGCGGTGGACTATTTGATCAAGCTGGAATTAAACGCCGAAGCTCTGTCGGAAACCATTAAAAAGGCCCTTTCCCGTCTGGAAACTCTCCAGGTTTCCATGGAATATAAAAATTCAGGCCGCCCCCTTTTACAGAGCTATTATGAGAAATTTTTCATGCGGCTTTTACACAATCTTTTTGACAGCGAAGAACAGTTCGAGCTGCAATCCAGGGATTTAAAGCTTGATTTTACGGATCAATGCTATGTTACCGCTCTTTGTGAAATCAGGGAAGAAAACTACAAGGATATGGATTATACAAAGCTTATGAATTTATATAACAGCACCCTGCAAATGGCAAAGGAAATTATCTGCAAGCATGTTCCCGCCTATGTGGTTTCCCTGGATATGAAGCATTTTGCAGTGATTTTCCACCTTTCTTCCCAGGAAGATTACCGGGAGGAAGCGGTTTTACAGGCTCTCCACAATGCGGCCCAAATGGTTCACAACTACTTTAATGTGACAGTCTTTACAGGAGTAGGGACACCGGTGAGCCCGCCTTTAAAAATCAGCGAATCTTATCAGGAAGCCCGCCAGGCCAAGAGTCTGGCAGAAAGCCGGCAGCCTGTGGTGTTTTTCACTGATAATGATACGGCTTCTATCCGCAACTCCTTTAATATCTCTGTTTTTAAAAATGATATGACCAAAGCTTTTAATGAGTTTGATACCGATGTGCTGTTTCACGCCCTGACGGAAATCATCGGACTGTTTGAATCCCATCCCGCCCGTTATCTCCAGGCGGCAGATGGGGCCTGCAACCTTCTTTACTTAGCATTATCCCTTCTGCCTGACGGGGAAGAAAACATGACTGAAATTTTCTCTTCCTACAGTGACGGCTACCGCTCCATTTACCGTTTTTCCAGTGTGGATCAGATTGTGGAATGGATGACCGTTTTCCGGGACGGGCTGTGCCAGGTGCTCAAATCCAAACGAAAGACCTACAAGGCCCATGTGATCACCAATGTGCAGAAATATATTGACAATCATGTGGCAGAAAAGTTAAGCTTAAACGAGGTGGCCGGGGTCTTTGGATTAAGTCCCAATTACTTAAGCATTTTATTTAAAAAGAACAGCAGTCTGGGCTTTTCCGAATACATTGCCCAGGCAAAAATAAACAAGGCAAAATCCATGCTTTTGGAAGAAGATATGAAAATATATGAGGCAGCGGATAAGCTTGGCTTTGAAAGCGCTTTTTACTTCAGTAAAGTATTTAAAAAGGTCACCGGACTTTCCCCCAGGGAATTTATACAGCAAAATACCATCAGCCCTCAGAAAAATGATTAAGGAGCACACACCATGATTACTGAAATTGCAGACAGTCTGAAAAACCCGTTAACTGCCTTTACCCCTTATTCCCCTGCCTCTGACCGGAATGCCTGGGAAAGCCTTCCCTCGGATTTAAGGGCAAGGCTCATAAAAAACGGAGAAGAACTTCTGAATTTTCATTACCCCTCTCTCACTGCCACAGATTACATGGAATTTTCCAGAAACGGAAACAGAAGCCGTTTTCAGGATAAGCTGTTTTTAAGAAGAACGGCGCTGAATGGTCTGATTCTGGCTGAATGTGCAGAGCACGAGGGACGTTTTCTCGATGACATTATAAACGGCCTCTATATGATCTGTGAGGAAAATGCCTGGCAGCTTCCAGCCCATAATTCCTATATCCGGGATACGCCTCAATTCAACCTGCCTGATGTGACCCGGCCTGTCATTGACCTTTTTGCTGCGGAAACAGCCTCTGTATTGGCTGTTGCAGAATACTTATTAAGGGAGGAGCTTTCAGCAGTCAGCCCATTTCTTTCTAAAATGATCAATAAAAATCTGGAGGAACGGATTTTTACTCCTTATCTGGAGCAGCATTTCTGGTGGATGGGCGATGGAGCAAGCAAGATGAACAACTGGACCGTCTGGTGCACCCAGAACGTGCTTTTAGCCGCCTTTACCAGAGAACTGGATGAGTCAAAGAAGCTGGAGATCGTGAAAAAGGCCTGCAAAAGTGTGGATTATTTTCTGGCTGAATATGGGGAAGACGGCTGCTGTGATGAGGGCGCCCAATATTACCGCCATGCCGGGCTGTGCCTCTTTAACTGTCTGGAGGTTTTAAACGGAATTTCCGGCAATGCTTTCCTTCCTGTCTATGATACAGAAAAAGTTAAAAATATTGCCTCCTATATCTTAAATGCCCATGTAGACGACATTTATTATGTGAATTTCGCCGACTGTTCTCCTGTTGCCGGACGGTGTAATGCCAGAGAATTTTTATTCGGCAAGCGGACCCATAACAAGGAGTTAATGGCTTTTGCTGCTTCGGATTATCAGCATAGTGAAGACCCTTTGACAACAGATGAGCACAATTTGTTTTACCGGCTTCAAACCGTGTTTACTCATGGGGAAATGATGGAGTTTGAGAAAAATCCACAAATTTCCCATAAGGATTTCTGGTATGAAAGCGTTGGAATCTTTATAGCACGGGATGAGCATCTTTATCTGGCTGTAAAGGCGGGGGACAATGATGACAGCCATAATCACAATGATACAGGAAGCTTTACCGTATATAAAGACGGAAAGCCTATGTTTATTGATATTGGCGTGGAAACTTACACCAAAAAGACCTTTTCTCCTGACCGCTACGATATCTGGACCATGCAGTCCCGTTATCATAACCTTCCTGCATTTTTTGATGGGGAGACAGAGATCATGGAAAAAGCCGGGGCGGAATACCGGGCAGAAGAAGTATCCTGCCAGCTTGGAGACTCCATTTGCAGCATTTCCATGAACTTGGCAGCGGCATATCCGGATGAAAGGATTCTTTCTTACAATCGCAGTGCCGTGCTGGAGAAGGGAAAACAGATCACTATATGCGATCATTATGAAGGGGCGCTTCCCAATCCTGTATTGTCCCTTATGTTTTATGATGAGCCTGTTTTAAACGAAAATTCCGTACAAGTGGGGAATCTTGGAAGCTTTACCATTGAGGGAGCATCAGAAATAAGAAAAGAAGTGATCCCCATTACAGATGAGCGGTTAAAGACTGCCTGGAAGCATGATGTTTACCGGCTGCTGGTTACTATGGAAAATCAGGATTTGGTTTTAACTATCTGGTAAATGCGGAAGAAATCACTCCATGAAAGGATTAAGCGCCTGCCTTGGCTGATAAGTACAAAGGCAGACAATGCTGTTTTCTTGTCAAACAGAAACCGCTGCCCGGCTGATCAATCGTCCAGCCCCGCAGCGGTTTCTGTCTGAAA
>NZ_DAIOXM010000006.1:0-182167 GCF_036758025.1 Lacrimispora sp.
TAGAGCGCCGCCCTGTCACGGCGGAGGTCGTGGGTTCGAATCCCATCCGGGTCGTAGGTATAATTTCTCAAAAAGAAGTTTGCCGTTCGATAAGCCAGAAGCAAGTCGAAATTCATTTTTTTAGCAATACAAGCTTTACAAACCAGTATGTAAGTTGTATAATACTTACTAGATTATTTGGGATCTTAGCTCAGCTGGGAGAGCATCTGCCTTACAAGCAGAGGGTCATAGGTTCGAGCCCTATAGGTCCCACTTTCATGAATGGACGAGTTTCACTCGTTGCCGCAGCAGTCGCCAACTGAACATGCAAGCATGTTCGCCTGGTTCGTTGTTTGCGCAAATCATGAAAATGCCGGCGTGGCGGAACAGGCAGACGCACAGGACTTAAAATCCTGCGGGCTTAATCGCCCGTACCGGTTCGATTCCGGTCGCCGGCACTTGCCTATAAAGGTAAACAATCAGATATGTGTGTGTAGCTCAGCTGGATAGAGCACTTGGCTACGGACCAAGGTGTCGGGAGTTCGAATCTTCTCACGCACGTAGGGAAAACCCTTTTCAATAAGGGTTTACAAAAAAGACATCCTGTAAAGGGTGTCTTTTTTGCGTTCAAATAAATATTTAAAAGGACTTCTCATTTAGGCAAGTGGTTCCAGTTTGTATCCACATATTTTTTGGCCAATTCAATCAGGAATTTATGGGGAGGATCCATGATTAGGTCTTTTCGGTAAAGTATGGAATGAATCCGGTATATTTTAGGTTCCAGAGAAAAGAAGGTGATCTGATCTGAGGAAATTCCATTCCATGACGGAATAAAGCCTACGCCAATATTATTGGATACCATATCACAAATGGATTGGGCGTGGGAAGTGCTGCAGGCTATGGTAGGATTAAAATCCTGCTTATCAAAAAAGTCTTCAATCAGATATCTGATACAGGAACCTTTGTGCTGTAAGATAAATGGAAATTTGGAGAACTGTTCTAAAAGAAGCTGGCTGTCTAAGGTGCGGCTCCGGCTTCCGCTCAGCTTTTGACAATAGGGATGAATGCTGGGTGCAGCGAATATAACTTCTTCTTTTTTTAATTCAATATTCTGGCCTTTATACTGTTCCAGAGAATTGGCTGCAATAAGAGCCAGGTCTAATTCGCCTCTGGAAATGAGATTGCTGGTGGACCGCAGATTATCATCCGATAGGACCAGTTCTACCTTGGGATAATATTTGCGGAAGTCCGCCAGGATATATGAGAGCATCTGCATGGAGCTGGAAGAAGAGGTACCTATTCGAATGCGGCTGGTATTGGATACACGCTTTATGTCCTTTTCCAGGTTTTCCGTTAAGGAAATTATCTTTTTGGCATACTCTGCGTAAAGACTGCCCACTGGTGTCAGTGTATATGTACCGCTGGATCTTTGGAACAGGGGAGTTCCCAGCTCAGTTTCCTGTTTAGTGAGAAATTGACTGAGGGTAGGCTGTGATACGTAAAGTTTTTTGGCAGCCTTGGTCATATTTCCGGTCTCAGCCAAGGCAAGTATGTATTCCAGATATCTGATGTCCATAGAATCTCCTGTTTTCTTGAAAAAAATAGATTTATTATAAGCGTGGACTATAATAAAAATAGGGAAGGGTTATTGGAAAAGGTGCACAAATCCAGATATAATTATAACATAAAAGTGATTGAAAAGTACATTAAAAAGGAAGGTGAAGTAATTTTATTTAAAAATAGGCTATTTTTTTATTATATCAAAGAAGATCAATAATAAAAATGGCAAAAAGGGTACAAATAAAAGGAGTGTTGTTCAGGAGGGAGGAATATGGCAGGATATAAGCTCCTGCTATAGAAAGAAATGAAAGCATACATAGCAAAACGCTCAGGTCAGATGATATTGATTATTTTTCTGATATCCATCTTTACATTTATGCTGGTATCGTTAATTCCCGGAGATCCGGTATATGCCATGCTGGGATCAGAAGTATCCCAGGAAGAGTATGACAGGGTATATCGGGAATTAAGACTGGATCAGCCTGTAATAAGCAGATATTTTGGCTGGCTTGGGGGAGCACTCCAGGGCGACTGGGGGCAATCCACACAGTTTCATAAAAGTACCTTGGAAGTAATCAATGAGCGAATACCCATTACTTTATTTTTTTCAATCACTGCATTTATAATAAGCATTCCTCTTGGAATATTTTTTGGGGTTATCAGTGCAGTATACAGAGGGCGGCCTGCGGATACGGCGGTGACTCTGATTGCTAATATAACAGCCTGTCTGCCCCAGTTCTGGATCGCTTTATTAGTGATGTATGTATTTGCTATGAAGCTGGGATGGCTTCCTTCTTACGGGTTTACATGGTTTCATGTGGATTTGGTAACGGGAATCAGACAGACCATAATGCCGTTGTTCTGTCTTGCCCTTGGGGGAATTGCAACAGTGACGAGACAGACACGTTCCAGTATGCTGGAGGTAATCCGTCAGGATTATGTCAGGACAGCAAGGAGTAAGGGAATTTCAAAGAGAAAGGTGATTTATATCCATGCCCTTAAGAATGCTTTGATTCCTGTTATTACGATTCTGGGGATGCGGCTTGGTTCTATGCTGGCGGGTTCCATGTTCGTAGAATCTGTTTTTAACATTCCGGGAATGGGCTCTTTATTTGTAAAGGCAATCCAGTCAAGGGACATTCCAGTTGTACAGGCATGTGTTCTGATTACGGCTCTTGTGTCCTGTATTATCAACCTTATGACGGATATTTTATATGCAGTGGTTGACCCGAGAGTCCGCTATGAATAAGGAGGCAGAATCATGAAAAATTCCGGAAGATGGAAAAAGACAGTTAAAACATTGTTTTCAAGGAAAATTGCTGCGTTTAGCGCCATTGTGGTTGCAATCTTCGTTCTCATGGCTATATTTGCTCCTTTGATAGCACCTTATGATCCTAATTATCCGGATTTTGCTGCCTTTTTACAAGGACCAGGTAAGGATCATATTCTGGGAACTGATAATTATGGACGGGACGTATTAAGCCGGATCATATATGGAACACGGGTCAGTCTGATTATCGGTGTCCTTGCAGTTATCATTGCCTGTATTGCCGGAACATTTTTTGGAATGGTGGCAGGATATTTCGGCGGGATTATAGATGATGTGATTACACGAATTATGGAAGCTATCCGTGCTATTCCTCAGATCATCCTGGCTATGGCCCTGACGGCCGTATTTGGAAGCGGAATCCGCAATCTGGCCATTATCCTGGGAGTTTCCTCTATGGCAGGTTACGTCAGGATGATGAGAGGACAGGTTCTTACCATAAAACAGGCAGATTATATTATGGCAGGAAAGCTGCAGGGGAATAAAAACTTCAGGTTAATGCTGAAACACATTTTACCTAACAGTATTTCTCCTATTATTGTAATGATGACCCAGCAGGTAGGACAGACCATTCTGGCGGAAGCGGGACTTAGCTTTCTTGGGCTGGGAATCAGTGCACCTACTGCTTCCTGGGGAGGTATGGTCAGTGACGGCAGGTTGTTTCTTCTCCAAAACCCGGTGTTTGCACTTACTCCCGGTGTCTGTGTGGCAGTTCTGGTCATATGCCTTAATATGTTTGGCGATGGAGTAAGAGATGCTTTGGATCCAAGACTTAGGGGAGAGGTTTGATAGGAGGAGACAAAATGGAACACTTGTTGGAAATAAAAAACATCGAAGCATGTTTTAAAACAGACGGACAGCGTGTAAAGGCTGTAGATGACGTATCTATGTATTTGAATCCGGGGGAGATTATCGGCATTGTGGGAGAATCCGGAAGCGGGAAATCCGTGACCATGATGAGCATGCTGCAGCTGATCAGTTCTCCTGGAAAAGTTACCGCAGGAAAGGTCTATATCCGGGGAGACCAACGCAATATGCTGGATTATGATCAGGACAGTGAAGAAATGCGTCATATGCGGGGCGGAAAGGTGAGCATGATTTTCCAGGAGCCTATGACCTCTTTAAACCCTGTCCTGACTATAGGTTATCAGATCCAGGAAAATATTATGGAGCATCTTAAGCTAAACAAGGAAGAGGCGAAAAAGCGTACCATTGAGATGCTGAAGCTGGTGAATATACCGGATGCAGAAGAGCGTTTCAACTATTATCCTCAGCAGTTTTCAGGAGGCATGCGTCAGCGTATTATGATTGCCATGGCCATGTCATCAAAGCCTATGGTACTGGTAGCAGATGAAGCAACTACGGCTCTGGATGTAACGACTCAGGCGCAGTTGTTGGAAATGATCAGGGATATTGCCAAGAAAACCAATACTGCAGTTATTATTGTCACTCATAACCTGGGAATTGTGGCAAGATTTGCAGAGCGCATTTATGTTATGTATTCAGGCAGTGTTGTAGAAACGACAGATGCAAAGAGGTTATTTGCAAATCCGGAACATCCTTATACCAGGGCACTGCTCCGGGCGATCCCAAGGCTTGATGATCCTAAAGACCGTATCCTTATCCCTATTGATGGTCTTCCGCCCAACCCCGCATCCAGACCGGATTACTGTCCCTTTTATGAACGATGCGAATACCGCATGGATAAATGCAAGGAACAGCCAAGGCCGGCCCTTAAGGAGAATGAAGAAGGGCATTTTGCGGCCTGTCATCTGTCAGAAGAAGAAAAGCTGGTAAAAGCGGAAGAAATTGCGGCCAAAGAAATAAAAAAATCTCCAAGAATTGAGATCGGAGAGGATATTTGCCTGGAAGTTAAAAATGTACGAAAGTATTTTCCCATCTACAAAGGTATGGTACGAAAGAAGGTGGGGGAGGTAAAAGCCATAGAGGAAATAAACTTTTCAGTCAGAAAAGGGGAAACTCTTGGCATTGTAGGAGAATCGGGATGCGGGAAAACAACCCTGGCCAGATGTATTATGAGGGTATATAAGCCGGAGGAAGGTCAGATTATTTTTAATGGTACGGATATTGCCGTTTTTAATGACAAACAGATGTATCCTTTCCGGAGAAAGTTATCCATGATCTTTCAGGACCCGTTCTCATCTCTGGATCCAAGGCAGACTGCTGAGTCCATTGTGGGAGAATCCCTTCTTCTTCATAAGCTGGTGAAGAATAAAGAAGAATATAATAACCGGGTGGATGAGCTGTTTCGCATTGTAGGACTGGATCCTGCTTTAAAGTACCGGGTGCCCCATGAGTTTTCCGGTGGACAGAGGCAGAGGATCGGAATTGCAAGAGCTCTTTCTTCAGAACCGGATTTAATTCTTTGCGATGAGCCTATTTCTGCGCTGGATGTTTCTATTCAGGCACAGATCATTAATTTGCTGGAGGAACTGCAATCTAAGCTGGGTCTTACCTACTTGTTTATTGCTCATGACCTGGCAGTTGTAAAACACATCAGCAACCGGATTCTGGTCATGTATCTGGGAAGGGTGGTGGAGATTGCAGATTGTGAAGAGTTGTATAGCAATACGCTTCATCCTTATACAAAAACATTGCTGAGTGCTGTCCCGGTAGCAGATCCTTCTGTTGAGGAGTCCAGAGAGCGGGTTCCCATCAGGGGAGAGGTGCCCAGTCTTACAAACCGGCCTGCCGGCTGTCCCTTCCATGACAGATGTGATCAGGCCCAGGAACGGTGCAGCAAGGAAATTCCTGAGCTTCGTGATGTTGGGAACCGCCATGAAGTAGCATGTTTCTTATATAACTAAAAGCTGTATGATCTATTAAATATAAGCTATTAATTAAAAGGAGGATTACATTATGAAACTAACAAAGAAAATTGCGTCCCTGGCACTGGCAGCAGTTATGGCAGCAGGTATAACTGCCGGATGCGGTGGAGGAAATACTGAGAACACCTCTAAAGCCGATTCACAAAGCAGTGAAACGACAGCAGCAGAATCCAAGGAAGGACAATCTTCTGCAGAGATTGCGGAGGGAGGTAAATTGGTAGTCGCAATTCCTCAGGTTCATAATACATTCTTTATGCCTCAGTCCACAACTACAAGCGACCGTTTTGCAGTACAGCCTGTTATTGAATCGTTGGGAAGAGCAGATGAAGATGGCAACTATTATCCATGGCTGGCAGAAGAATTTTATGCAGATCCGGAGGCTCTTACTTTTAACATTAAGCTGAGAGAAGGGGTGAAGTTCCATGATGGATCGGATTGCAATGCTGAAGCAGTGGCCTGGAACCTTCAAAAATATATTGATAATGGAAAAGCCAGTGAATTGGGGTCACCCAAAGAGATAACAGTAGTGGATGACAGGAACATTGTTATTCAGTACGAAGGATGGGCAAATAACTGGGACAATGTTATAGGAGATATTTTTGTTATTTCTAAAGAGGCCTATGATAAGAACGGAGAAGAATGGTGTAAAACTCATGCAGTTGGAACCGGCCCATTTATTCTGGAATCCTTTATTGCGGATAATAAGATTACATACGTTAAGAACCCGGACTACAGAATTGAAGGACTTCCCCATATTGACAATTTGGAAATTGATTTGATTATGGATACCAATACTTTGATGTCAGCCCTTATGAATAAAGAAGTCAGTGTGGCAATGAAGTTTGAAAATGATGCTATTATCAATACAATTAAACAGGCTGGATTTGAGAATATAGGAAGAAAAAATGCAAACTGTGCGGATATTAAGCATATTATCTGGAACAGCAAAAGCGATAAGCATCCAATGGGGGATTTAAAGGTCAGACAGGCGATTATGCATGCAATCCAGTGGGAACAGGTAGCTAAAGCTTTATCAGGCGGTCTGGGTGAGGCTACACCTCTGTTCTGTACTTCTGACTCCTGGGCTTACTCACCGGTAGATTTTTATGAATATAATCTGGATCTGGCAAAGCAAATGCTTTCTGAAGCAGGATATCCTGACGGATTTGAGACAACTATTTACACCAAGTCCAAGGACAATGATACGGCAACTGCATTTCAGGCTATATTGTCCCAGATCGGGATTAGGGCATCTGTAGAAACGTTGGATGCTTCTGCTCTTGATGCAATGCAGAAGGAAGACGATATTGACGGCTTTATTGCAAACCGCGGAGCAAGCAAGATGGATTTTACAAATAACTACATTCGTCTGTATTCTTCAGAGGGAATTAAAAATCATGGTATTATGCTTCGTCCTGCAGAATTTGAAGAGCCTCTGTTTGCCGCACGTGCAGCTGTAACAGTAGAAGAGAAGAAAGAAAATCTTCAGAAGGCAGCCAAAGCTCTTGTGTCGGATTACGTAATGATTACTCCTCTGGCAGTTATTTATTACGAATCATTTTCAGTTCCGGGTCTGGAAGACAGCGGAATCTATGATGTAAGTCTGGAGCAGTGGACACCGGAACAGGCCTACTGGACAAAATAGCTGATTATTTGACTTTAAGGAGGACCCAACATGCTGGGAGATAAGATAAAGGTACAGTCCAAGGTTGTTTCAGACTATACGGACGAACAGTTGCGATTCATTAAACAGATGGGTGTAAAATATGTGTATGTTATTTTTAATGATGAACACACCACCTATGATTCAGTTATGTCATTTCTGGAACGGCTTCATAAATTTGGATTAACAGTAACTGATGCAGGAAATGTGCATTTGTACAAAAGTGATGCCATCCATTTGGGGCTGCCCGGCCGGGACGAAGCCATTGAATCGTATAATAATTTTAACAGGATATTGGGAAAAGCAGGAATCCCGGTAGGATATATGACATGGGAGCCTAACCAGGTATTGACTACAAGATTTGGAGTAGGTGAGCATACAAGAGGCAGTATTGGCCGTATTGTAGATATTGAGGAGATGGAAAGACGGCCCTATTCTCACGGCAGACTTTATACAAAAGAGGAGATGTGGGAAAACTTTAAATATTTCATCGACAGGGCCTTGCCTGTATGCGAGGAAGCAAATATAAAGATCGCTCTTCACCCCAATGATCCTCCGGTGGACTGCCTCCTTGGAATTTCCAATCTGATTACTTCTGCTGAAGATTACAAGCACGCCTTTAAACTGGCAGGAAACAGTCCTTACCTGGGTATGAAAATGTGTCTGGGATGCTGGCTGGAAGGCGGAGAAAAGTTTGGAAATGTGATGGAAGACATTAAGTATTTTGTGGAAAACCAGAAGGTACTTCTGGTACACTTTAGAAATGTCAGTGCTGCAATTCCCTATTTTGAGGAGACACTTCTGGAAGATGGCTATATGGATATGTACGAAGTGATGAAGCAGCTGGTGCGTTATGATTATGACGGAGCTCTTCATGTGGACCATGTGCCCATCTGGGGAGAGGGGGTAGGCGGAGAAAATTCTGCCTGGGCCTACAGCACAGGATATATGAAGGCGCTTTTAAAGTGTGCAACAGCAGAATTAAATAAACCGTGAAGGTAAATATAAATGATACAGTATGAAAAGCGATATAAAATTGTTCCTGACTGGCGCAATAAGGAATGGGTGATGGAAAAGGCCCAGATAGCTATGAAAGCTCCTATGCTCCATATCACCGATGTGCCCAGCCCAAGAAGTGAAGGGGGGGCTCATGACTATTACTCCAATGGAGATTACTGGTGGCCGGATCCCAATTCTCCCGATGGGCTGCCCTATATTCAGAAAGACGGACAGACCAATCCCGGTAATTTTAACAGCCATAGAATCATTATGCGTCAGATGAGAACAAATGTGGTGTTTCTTACGTCAGCCTATTGTCTTACAGGAAAAGAAGAATTTGCAGAAAAGGCAGTGCAGCATTTAAACGAATTTTTTCTTGATAAAGAAACGTATATGGCTCCTCACTTGTCGTATGCCCAGGCAATCCTGGGCGTATGCTCAGGAAGGGGAATTGGAATCATAGACACTCTTCATCTGGTAGATGTGGTATTTGCAGTGGAGAAGCTGAAGACATCTCATTTTATGAAAACTGATACATATGAAGGTTTAAAAAAGTGGTTTGCCAGATATCTTGGCTGGATGCTGACTGACAGTAACGGAATTGAAGAAATGAACAAGGATAATAACCATGGTGTTTGCTTTTTTGTTCAGGCGGCGGCATTTGCTTTGTTTACGGACAATGAGCGGATTGCAGATTTTTGCAGGGATTTCTATAAAAAACATCTTTTAAGGCAGGAGGCAGAGGATGGTTCTTTTCCCAGAGAGCTGGGGAGGACAAAGCCTTATAATTACTCCATCTTTGTGGTAGATAATATGGCAGCTTTATGCCATCTGCTTTCTAAGCCGGACGATGACCTGTGGGAATATGTATCGGAGGATGGAAGAAGTATAAAAAAAGCATTGGATTTCATTACTCCTTATGTATTGGATAAGGAATCGTGGCCTTATCCGCCGGATGTGATGCATTTTAATGCGTTTCCGGCCAGAACAGGTTTTATGATGCTTGCGGGGTGTTCATTAGGCAGAAGCGAGCTTTTAGAACTTTATGACCGCCTTCCGGCTGAATCTACAGATGAAGAAGCCAGACGCAACATTGCTGCACGCCAGCCAATGCTATGGATATAATACTTATGGGGGTGGGATTCAAATGAATCCTGCTCCTTTTATTTTAGGCAGGAAATATCACTTTGCCAAAATTATCCCTTGATTTTTTTTGAAAATTTATTATACTTATAAATAGGGCTTTGGAAGATTTTCAAAGGTTTGAATCAGGTGCGATGAGGTAGCTGTATATTATGGGTGCAGTGCCTCTTTTTTTATATAAGGTTTCCAGATTTTACCTATTGGGAGTGGGACGGATATTGATGAGAGACAGCATAGTAAAGAAATTGGAAGGGCTTCCCGGAAGGGTCAGTTTTTTATATGAGAATCTGGCCACAGGGGACAAGGCTTCCTATAAGGAAGACGAGCCTATGATGGCGGCCAGTGTCATTAAGTTATTTGTTATGGCGGCGGCTTTTGATCGAATAGAAAAAGGACTTTTGGATCGGTCGGAAATGATAGGGGTAAGGCGGGAAGAGTGTGTGCCTTCTTGCGGAGCATTGACTTATCTTCATGATGGGATTTTAGTTACTGTTATGGATTTGATTACGCTGATGATTATTTTCAGCGATAATACGGCTACCAATTTGTTGATTGACCTTTTGGGAATGGAACAGATCAATGGGTTTATCAAGGATCAGGGGTTTGAAAAGACCCTGCTTCAGAGAAAGATGTATGATCTGGAGTTATCCAGCCGGGGAATTCAAAATTACATAACTGCCGGTGAGACTGGCAGGCTTTTAAAGATGATGTATGAAGGAAAATTGGTCAGCGGACAGGCCAGCGAGAAGATGATTGGTATTTTGAAAAACCAGCAGCTTTGCAGCAAGATTCCTTTTTATCTCCAGGCCCTTCCTGAGGAGCCGGAGATTGCCCATAAGACGGGAGAGGACCGGGGAATTACCCATGACGTTGGGATTGTTTATGGAAAAGAGCCATTTTTGATCTGCTTTTGCGGCAATGAAACGGATACTCCGGCTTTTGAGCGGGTTATGGCTGAGGTTTCTCTGGAATTATATGAGGGCTTAAATGAGATTTAGAAAAATGAGGTAGTCAGGATGAAAATTACAAAGATCGATACGGCGGAAATCAGCATTCCTTTGGTAACGCCTTTTAAAACAGCTCTCAGGACCGTAGACAGCGTCAATGATGTTGTGGTCAGAATTACTACGGACGACGGGCATGCAGGTTTTGGAGAGGCCCCTCCTACGGCAGTGATTACGGGGGATACCAGAGGGTCTATTCTCTGTGCCATTGAAGATTTTATTGCTCCAAGCCTGATTGGGATGGAGATTGAGGATTTAGATGGGATTATGGGACGGATTCATGGCTGTATATTGAAGAATACGTCTGCAAAGGCAGCGGTGGATATGGCTGTTTATGACCTTTTTGCAAAGTCCTGTAATAAGCCCTTATACAAGGTTTTGGGAGGACGGAAAAAGGAAATAGAGACAGACTTGACCATCAGCGTCAATGGCGTGGAGGAAATGGTTGAGGACAGCGTAAAGGCAGTGTCCCAGGGCTTTCGCATCTTAAAGATTAAGGTGGGCAAGGATGGAGCCGGGGATGTGGAGCGGATCAGGGCCATTCGTCAGGCTGTAGGGCCGGATATTAAGCTGCGCATTGATGCTAACCAGGGCTGGTCTTCTAAAGAGGCAGTCCGGATTATAAGAACCAT
This sequence comes from Lacrimispora sp., assembly GCF_036758025.1. Lineage (GTDB taxonomy): Bacteria > Bacillota > Clostridia > Lachnospirales > Lachnospiraceae > Lacrimispora. The sequence continues at coordinate 11,157 of NZ_DAIOXM010000006.1, forward strand.
GGAGGACATGGGAATTGGGATGGATCTGGTGGAGCAGCCGGTAAAGGCCCATGATTTTGAAGGAATGAAATTTGTGACGGGTCAGGTGGATACACCTATTCTGGCTGATGAGAGCGTTTTTTCTTCAGAGGATGCCATCCGCATTATTCAGGAGCGGGCGGCTGATCTCATTAATATTAAGCTTATGAAAACAGGGGGCATCCATGAAGCGTTAAAGATCTGTGCTATTGCGGAAAGCTTTGGTGTGGAGTGCATGATTGGATGTATGTTGGAGAGCAAGATTGCGGTCAGTGCTGCGGCCCATTTGGCGGCAGGAAAGGGAGTTATTACCAGGGCAGATTTGGATGGCCCGTCGCTTTGTAAGGAAGATCCCTATACAGGAGGCCCGGTTTTTGATGGTCCCAGGATTCTTATGGGGGAAGAGGCTGGACTGGGTATTACCAGGGTTCCCGTGTTTTTTGACTGAAAGTGATACTAATCCCAATGGGTTTAGAATATTAGGAAAATGGAGGAGTATTTATGAAGAAGAGAAGATTAATCGCTTCTATGCTATGTGCTGTTCTCACTGCTTCTGTGGCTTTAAGCGGATGCGGAGGAAAGACGGGAGGCAGTTCCCAGGGCGCAGGAAAGGAAACTGAAGCAGGTGGAGGCGAGGCTCCTGCAGTCTATACCAGACTGTATGGTTCTGAGGCTACCACAGTAAATTACCTGGTTACTTCATCACAGAATGACCATTGGCTGCCTGCAAATACCATCGACACCCTGATTGAATATGACAACAAGGGACAGATTAAGCCGGGGCTTGCTACCGAATGGGAGCATGATGAAGCTGCTCTGACCTGGACTTTTACTCTGAGAGAAGCTAAATGGGTTGATCATACAGGTGCTGAGGCGGCTGATGTGACTGCCCAGGATTTTGTGGATGCTATGAAATATGAGCTGACTCCTGAGTATGAAAGCGCAAACGTACAGAACCTTTTCGGTGTTATTGCAAATGCGGAAAAGTATTATAACGGTCTTGTTTACAATGGCGGCGCTGACGAAGACGGCAATGTGTGGGAGCCTATTGATTTCTCGGAAGTAGGTGTGAAGGCAGTTGATGAACATACACTGGTCTATACTTTGGAAGAAGAGGTTCCATACTTCCTTTCTTCTCTTGCTTATGTAGTATATATGCCTGCTTACGGCCCGCAGCTTGAGGAACTTGGCAAGGAGTTCGGAACCGGTGCTGACAAGATGTATTATAATGGCGCATATTATTTGTCAGAGTTTTCTCCTCAGGAAAGACAGATCATGAAGAAGAATCCTCTGAATTATGATGCGGATACGGTGTACATAGACGAAATCCACAGAGTCTACAACGCAGAGTATAATACCATTGGGCCTGAAATGGTAAAGCGTGGAGAAGTGGATTACGCAGAGATTCCTGCAGATATTCTGGATGACTGGTTAAGCGGTGAGGATACTAAGAACTTAATCAGCCGGGAAAGACCGAGAACCAGCTATTCTTATTTCTATGCCTTTAACTTTAATCCTCAGTTTGATGCTCAGTATGAGCCGGATAACTGGAAAAAGGCTGTAAATAATGAAAACTTCCGTAAGTCTTTATTTGCAGCGCTGAATAAGGTAAACCCAATCGCAATTACAGACGCCAATGCGCCTGAGGATTTTGCAATCAATTCCATTACACCGGCTAACTTTACTTTTAATGCAGATGGTGAAGATTTTACCACAGTAGGTGATATGGCAGCATTGGGACAGACTTTTGACGAGACAAAGGCAAAGGAATACCGGGATTTGGCAAAGACGGAGCTGGAGGCAGAAGGAGCAACCTTCCCTGTAAAGATTCTGATGCCTTATAATCCTTCTGAGCTTAACTGGGATAAAGAGTGCCAGATCGTAGAACAGCAGATGGAAGCACTTCTTGGATCAGATTACATTGACATTATTGTTGAGGCAGGTCCTGCTGACGGATTCTTAACAGAAGTACGCCGCAATGGCAAGTTTGCATTTATGAAGTGCAACTGGGGTGCTGATTATGCAGATCCGGAAACCTGGACAGACCCATTCTACCAGAAAAAAGGGGAAGAAGGATATGATCTGGGATATAAGTATGGAAATATTGCAAAAGCCATTGAAGAGGGAACTCCTTCTGCAGATGCAGCTTTGGAATACTTTACTCTGGTAGATGAAGCTAAGAGCCTTAAGACAGAAATTAATTCCCGTTATGAGGCTTTTGCCAAGGCAGAGGCAAGCCTTATTAACCATGCTTTTGTTATTCCTTTCAGTATTACCGTCAGCAGATATGTTGCGGACACCCTGAATGCATTTGACGGTCAGTATGCACCATTTGGTGTATCTAACCTTCGCTATAAGGGACAGACCATCAATGATCATTACATTTCTATGGATGAGTTTAAGGCCAACCAGGAAGCAAATGAAAAATAAACTGTAAAAATGACCGCCGGACCAGGCGTAAGGTTTCCTGGTCCGGCGAAAAATGCCGTCTGAAAGAGATGTGCGCAGTACGTCTTTTTCAGAGAGTATTTTTACTATGAGGAAGTATAATACTTGATTAAGAAAACTACATAAAAGGAGCCGAAAAACTGATGATAAAGTATTTAGGAAAAAGAATCGCCCGTTCACTTCTTACACTGGTCATTATTTTGACAGTGGTCTTTTGTCTGCTTCGTCTGATGCCCATTGAAGGGTATTTCCAGAATTTCGATAAAATGACAGAACAGCAAATACAGGTTGGCTTAAAGGAAATGGGGCTGACTGATCCTCTTCCGGTTCAAGTTCTTCGCTTTTTCAAGGATCTTCTTCGGGGAGATTTAGGCATGTCCAGAATTTATAGGGCCAATGTTCCGGTATCACAGGTTTTGGCTGATAAGATTCCTGTTTCCATTAAGCTGGGTTCCTGGTCCATGGTGGTGTCTCTTCTGGTAGGACTTCCTATGGGCGCTTTGATGGCCAGGTATAAATACCGGTGGTTTGACCGGATCGGAACACTTTTTATTGTCTGCATCCAGGCGGTGCCGGCGGCGGTTTATTTTCTGTATATCCAGCTTTATGGAACCAAGCTGCTTGATGTGGGACTGCTGTTTCAGATCAATGATCCTAAATACTGGGTGCTTCCGGTAATTTCCATGTCTCTTGGAAATATTGCTTTTTACGGCATGTGGCTGAGGCGGTATATGGTGGATGAGAGCAATAAGGATTATGTGAAATTAGCTAAAGCAAAGGGAATGTCTGAGGGAAGTGTGATGTTTAAGCATATTTTCCGCAATGCCTTTGTGCCTTTGGCTCAGTATATTCCTACGGCATTTTTAAATACGGTTATCGGCTCCATTTATATTGAGTCTCTTTACAGCATTCCGGGAATGGGAGGTCTGCTGGTTACAGTCATTAAAAAGCATGACAATACCATGGTTCAGGGAATTGTTCTGCTTTATGCCTGTGTGGGCGTCCTGGGACTTTTATTCGGAGATTTACTTATGGTGCTGTTAGACCCCAGAATCAGTCTGGGAAAGAAGGAAGGTGACAGATGATGAAGCAGTTTTCATACCGCCACTCAAAGGAAGCAGAGTTTATGGAGACCATGGAGGAGGCAGAGTTATTCTCTTTTCAGGAATTCAATGAGATGGAAGTGGAGAAGACGGGGTACAGCAATTACTCCTACTGGAACAGCACTCTTCATGCCTTTCTGAAAAACCGGGGAGCCTTTATTCTTTTGGTGCTTTTGGCACTTCTTCTGGCGTTTACCTTTATTCAGCCCTATTTACCGGGACAGTATGATCCTAATAAAATCATCAATGATGCATCAGGAATGCAGTTTAGAAATGTGCCTCCGGGAGAGGAATTCATTTTGGGAACCAACTCCATTGGGCAGGACTTGTGGGCCAGAATCTGGGCGGGGACAAGAACCTCTCTTATGATCGGCTTGTCAGTGGCTCTTGCAGAGGCTGTTATCGGCATCACCGTAGGCGTGATCTGGGGTTATGTGAGGAAAGCAGACTTTATTTTAACAGAAATTTACAACATCATTGACAATATTCCAAATACGATTATCCTGATTCTGATTTCTTATATTTTAAAGCCCAGCATTAAGACTTTGGTGTTTGCCATGTGCCTTACCGGCTGGATTCAGATGGCCCGGTTTATCCGGAACCAGATTCTCATTATCAGGGACAGGGATTATAATGTTGCCAGCCGATGTCTGGGAACTCCGGTAAGCCGGATTATTATTAAGAACCTGCTGCCTTATCTGGTGTCGGTTATTATGCTGAGAATGGCTCTTACCATTCCGGCTGCCATTGGAAATGAGGTATTTATTACCTATATCGGCCTGGGGCTTCCGGTCAATATTCCCAGCCTTGGAAACCTGATCAATGAGGGAAGGGCTTTGATCACCAGCCCGGCTCTGCGGTATCAGTTGGTTTATCCGACCATCATCCTTTCATTTGTCACCATTTCCTTTTATATCATCGGCAACGCTTTCTCCGATGCTGCTGATCCCAAGAACCACGTTTAAGGAGGACCGGAATGAATCAAGAGAAGATTTTAGAAGTAAATGACCTGGATATTAAGTTTGAGCTGAGGGGCAAAACTCTTCACGCCATTCGAGGAATATCTCTGGATTTATATAAAGGAGAAATTCTGGCTATTGTGGGGGAATCGGGAAGCGGAAAGTCTGTGTTTACCAAGTCCTTTATGGGCCTTTTGGAGAAAAACGGGCGTGTGGACGGAGGAAATGCCGTTTATTACGGATCTGATGACGGGAAGGAAATAACCCTGACTGATGTGAAAAGGGAAAGGGACTGGCTTAATATCCGGGGGCATGAGATTGCCATGATCATGCAGGACCCTATGACCAGTTTGAATCCTTTAAAGACCATTGGGGTGCAGATTATGGAAGCCGTGCTCATTCATCAGAAGGTGAATCGGGCGGAGGCTAAGAAGCGTACCCTTAAATATCTGATGGACGTAGGAATTCAGGACCCGGAACGGCGTTTTTCCCAGTATCCCCATGAATTTTCAGGAGGAATGAGGCAGAGGGTGGTAATTGCCATCGCCATTGCCTGTAATCCTCAGGTTCTCATTTGTGATGAGCCTACTACGGCTTTAGATGTGACCATTCAGGCTCAGATTTTGGATTTGCTTAAGGAGCTGCGCCATAAGTATAAATTGTCCGTCATTTTGATCACCCATGATCTGGGAGTGGTGGCTAATATTGCGGACCGGGTGGCTGTTATGTATGCCGGTGATATTGTGGAGATCGGCACATGCGAGGATATTTTTTATGATCCAAGGCATCCCTATACCTGGGCTCTGCTTTCTTCCCTGCCTCAGGTGGGAGTTAAGGGAACAGATCTCTTTTCCATTCCGGGCACTCCTCCCAATCTCTATACAGAGGTAAAGGGAGATGCATTTGCACCCAGAAATCCCAAAGCCCTTAAGATTGATTTTGTGAAGCAGCCCCCTTATTTTGAAGTGTCGCCCACCCATAAGGCAAAGACCTGGCTGCTGGACCCAAGGGCGCCTAAGCTGGACCCGCCGGAGGTGGTGGCTAAAATCAGGAATGGAGGTCTGATCTGATGGAACGGGAAGTATTATTAGATGTAAAGGATTTGGATGTGACCTTTGGAGAGCGCAGAAAAAAGTATGAAGCAGTGAAAAAGGTCAATTTTAAGATATACAAGGGAGAAACCTTTGGACTGGTGGGAGAGTCAGGCTCAGGGAAGACCACCATTGGCCGGGCCATTATGAGGATTGTTCCCAGCTCAGGCGGGGAGATTCTTTATAAAGGCCATAAAATAAACGGGAAGATTCCGGCAGAGCTGGACCGTCAGGTGATCAGAGAAATACAGATGATCTTCCAGGACCCTCAGGCTTCTTTAAATGAAAGGGCCAAGGTGGATTACATCATCAGCGAGGGGCTGATGAACTTGGAAAAGGGATTGGATGAGAGCGAGAGGAAAAAACGGGTGGATCAGGCTCTTTTGGATGTGGGTCTGCTGCCGGAGTTCTCAAGCCGTTTTCCTCACGAATTTTCGGGAGGTCAAAGGCAGAGAATCGGTATCGCAAGGTCTCTCATTATGAATCCGGAGTTTGTCATTGCCGATGAGCCTATTTCTGCCCTGGATGTATCGGTCCGGGCCCAGGTGCTGAACCTTCTTGCGGATATGCAGAAGAAGCGCCAGATTACCTATTTGTTCATTGCCCATGATTTGTCTGTTATGCGGTTCATTACGGACCGGATTGCGGTGATCAGGAAGGGTGAGATTGTGGAGATGGCGGAAACTGAGGAATTGATCACTCACCCCCTCCATCCCTATACCAGAGCTTTGCTTTCTGCAATTCCCATGCCTGATCCCAAGCATGAGAAGGAGAAGAAGCTTTTGGTTTACGAGCCTTCTATTCATGATTATTCAAAGGATGAGGCTTCCTGGCAGGAAATCAGGAAGGAGCACTTTGTTCTGGCAAATCAGAAAGAGGCAGAAGCGTATAAACGGTTATATGAATAATCAGGTTCTTATATAAAAAAAATTAATAGGCAAAGGGGTATACCTCATATTACTTTATAAGTGAAACTCTGGTATAATGAGAGAGATTTCAAAATCACGAAAGAGGAGAAAGCAGTATGAAGGTAAACCTTTTTAAAACGCTTCGGTTTAAGCTGAGTTTTATGCTGATTTTTTTTGCAATTGTTCCTTTGATAGGCATAAGTATTTTGTTTATAAGGAACCTGGAAGAAACGTCGTTTGCAGATCAGAAAAGTTCGGTTAACAAGCAGTTGTCTATGGTGAATAACAACGTGGATGCTGTGTTTAACGAAATGCTGAACAATGTCCGTTATTTTGCAGAAGGCAGTCTGCTTCAGACAACGGACCAGTCTATTACCAGTTACGCAGGAACCAAATCCCCTACCAAGATGACACCTGGGCAAAATGGTCTGGTAGAACGGGAGATATATAAAAGCTTTTCAGAATTTGGAAAGAGCCATCCGGATTACCAGTACGTTTATATGGGAACGGAACAAGGCGGTTATATCCAGTACCCTGACTCGGAGATAGGCGCTGCCTTTGATCCCAGGGTCCGCCCATGGTATCCAAGCGCCAAGGCAGCGCCGGGAGCGCCTGTTCTGGGAGAACCTTATTATTTTGAAACGGATGATATTGTTATTATCGGTGCATCTCAGGCTATTGTGGACAGCCGGGGAAATGTGATCGGGGTTATGGCAGCGGATATGAGTGTGGATTCTGTTACAAGGCTGTTTGAAATGGCGACTCAGGATTCTAAGGGCTACTATATGCTGGCTTCCGGTGACGGCACCATTATAGCGGACCCCAGCAATCCTGAGAATAACTTTAAAAACCTTTCTGAAGCATATGGAGAGGAATTTTTAAAGGCAGTCAGTCAGAATGCTGATTTTCAGAAAATTACTATAGAAGGACAGAGCTATTTTCTTAAGAGCATCAAGTCTGAAAAGACCGGTTGGAATTATATTTCCGTAGTGTCGGAAGCCGCCTTGTTTGAAAGCGTGCACCGTTTGCAAGGTGTTATTTACGTGGCTCTGGCAGTTATATTTTTCATCGTGCTGGCTGCGGGAGCTGTGGTGAGCAACAGCATTGCAAGGCCCATTAAGGCTGTAACCAAATCGGCCAGGGAGGTTTCAGAAGGAAACTTCAATGTGGATATTAAGGTTAAGGCTGACGGGGAAATTGGGCTTTTGATTGATGCATTTCAAAAGATCGGGGTGACCCTGAAGGAGTATAAAAAGTATATTGAGGAAATTTCTTCGGTTTTGAATCAGATTGCCCAGGGAAATATGGCATTTGAACTGGAGTCGGATTATGTGGGAGAGTTCTATTCCATAAAGACTGCCCTCTTAAATATTTCCGGAACTCTTACAGATACGTTGGAGCAGATTAAGGTGGCATCGGACCAGATCGCTTCCGGCTCCGGTCAGGTGGCTTCCGGGGCCCAGATGCTGAGCCAGGGTGCCACAGAGCAGGCGGCTTCCGTGGAGGAGCTTTCTTCTACCATCAGTGAGGTAACCAGGCAGATCAGTTCCAATGCGGAAATGGCTCAAAAGGCCAACGGACTTTCCAGAGTGACGGTTTCCGGGGTTCTGGAAGGAAACCAGCAGATGCAGAACATGATAAGCGCCATGGAGGAAATCAACTCCAGGACAAATGAGATCAACAGAATTATAAAGATTATTGATGATATTGCGTTTCAGACCAATATTTTGGCGCTGAATGCGGCAGTGGAGGCGGCCAGAGCCGGAGATGCAGGCAAGGGCTTTGCTGTTGTTGCAGATGAGGTGCGGAACTTGGCACAAAAGACGGCAAATGCAACCCATGATACGGCAGAGCTGATTGAAGGCTCTATCCGTTCTACCAGACGGGGAAGCAGCCTTGTTGGGAAGACGGCAGAGTCTCTGTCCAGCATTGTAGAGCATGTGGAGCAGGTGGCAGGAATGCTGGAGGAAATATCCAATGCTTCCCTGCAGCAGTCGGAGACTATGGAACAGGTGGCATTGGGAGTGGATCAGATTTCTTCAGTCGTACAGATCAATGCGGCTACGGCAGAGGAATCTGCGGCTGCCAGCCAGGAGCTTTCCAGCCAGTCTGTCCTGCTTAACGGTCTTGTGGGACATTTCCGGTTGAGAAAATAACAGGAAGGCATCTGGAACAGAAGTAATTGCTGACGAAAATTGAGGTATGCTCCCCTTGCTGCAGGTGGTTTTAATGAAAAGCCTGTCTGCTGCAGGGCGGGGCATATTTTTGTGGAATTAAGATGAAAAGGACGGGAGGAAATTGCTATGGAATGCTATGGAATTGTTAAAATACCGGTTGCCGTGATCTGGGAGGTACCGGGAGAAATTAAGGAGAACCGTTATGGAGAAGCGGTGTCTGCCATTGCTGATGAGGGCCTGTACGGCATGGGGCTGGCAATAACCGGGGAAGAGGTACGGGGATTTTATCCGGTGCGGACTTTTTATGAGTATACCGGATTTGTCAGGAAAGAGGATATTGAAATTACGGATCTGGCTGGGATGAAAGGCTGGGAGGAGAGCTGCCTGATGGTGGTGGATGGAATCCATGTGGATGTTCTTTCTCTTTCAAAGGTACAGGGGGTCTGCCTCATAAGCCTTTTTAAGGGGGCTGTTATAAAGGTGCTGGCTTTTGATTCCGAGGAAGAGGGTTGGGCTAAGGTGGAGCTTTTAGACGGACGGATCGGATATATGAGGAACCAGTATTTAAGGAAAAAGGAGTTTTCTCAGGCCGGATTGTGGACGGGAAAGCCGGTTCAGAAGAAAATTGTGGATGAAAACTCTTTCCGGAAGGCAGTAGTGGAGACGGCAAAGCAGTATTTAGGGGTTCAGTACCGCTGGGGAGGAAGGTCTACGGCAGGAATTGACTGTTCGGGGCTGACTTCGGAAAGCTATATGCTCAATGGAATCCTGACCTACCGGGATGCCAGGATTGAGCCTGGATTTCCGGTGCATCAGATTCCCAAGGAGGAAATGCTGCCCGGAGATTTGATGTATTTTCCGGGGCATATTGCCATGTATATGGGAAATGGGGCTTATATCCACTCCACTGGAAAGGTGGGAAGCGGAGGTGTGGTTATAAACAGCTTGAACCCGGAGGCAGAGGATTACAGGGCGGATCTGGTGGAAAGCTGGTATGCGTCAGGAAGCATTTTTTAATATAAGAAAAAAGAAAGGGCCTTATTATATGGATTCCAGACTTACATTAGAGAAAAGAATTGAAGCAGAGCTTATGAGCTATGACGGGAAAATGGGGATTTATCTGGATGATTTCAACGGCAATGTGATTTCCGTTCATGGTGATGAAGCCTTTGAAACTGCCAGTGCGATCAAGACCTATATTCTGGTATGTTTATTTGACCAGGTGGAAAAGGGGAATAAAAGCCTTGAGGATGTGATTGAATATAAGCAGGAGCACGTTGTGGATGGAAGCGGTGTGCTGCCTGCCCTGGAGCCGGGGGCTGTGCTGAGGGTCAAGGATGCAGCTACCTTTATGATCATTGTGAGTGATAACATTGCCACCAATATGATCATTGATTATCTGGGGCTTGAGACCATTAATCAATGCATCAGGGACCTTGGATGCAGGGATACGGTGCTTCACAATCCTATTCATTTTGAGAAATATGACAAGCTGGGAACCAGTACGCCCAGGGATTATGCCAGCATATTTGCCCGTTTGGCAAAGGGAGAGCTGATCAGCCCGTCGGCGGATGGGAAGATGGTGGAGATATTGAAGAAGCAGCATTACAACACCATGATCACCAGGGATTTTCCTCCTGTTTATATGGACAGCGACAATACGGATGACATTCTTATTTCCGTTGCCTCCAAAAGCGGAAGCATGGATGCCTGCAGAAATGACGGGGGAATCGTGTTCACTCCTTACGGGCCTTATGTGATTGTCATGTTTCATAAGGAATTTTCTGATGCCATGTATTATCCAGCTCATCCGGCTACTGTGTTCGGTGCCAGGGTCAGCCGGATGATCCTGGATCAGTTTTTGGCCCTGGAGGGTAGGTTTTATAGTAAATGATCTTATTGCTTAAGTTATGGTAGAGGCTTACAAAGAACATAGCAAAAGTGACTGATACAAAGAGTTAAAAAGGGTAGACATGCGATAGTGATATCTTTGGTTTTTCAAGAAGATTATATGCAGAAGATTCAAGAACAAGATTTTTGTATATATTCTAGAAAATAGGAAGATTATTAGTAGCTTTTTGCGATGGAGAAAAACTATCTTCAGAACAAGGCGAACAATTGAAGAAGATATTGAAGGATATGTGTGATAATTGATGTTTTGACTGTGTTACTGACACTGTTAAAATTCATATGCTGGGTTTATCTATTATGGAATGTTAGGAAATAACAATTATTATTTGCTATTCTCCAAATATGAACAATAAAGGGGCGTTGCAAAAACAATGTCGATAAGTCTATCATTTTAAATGTTAAAAACGTTCTTGACAAAAATAAGATAGTGTTATATTATTTAAATATAAAATTAAAAACTGTTTTTAATTATATGATATAATTTTATGGAACGTTATCAATACTAAAATTATAAGAGAAGTAACGATTTGAACATAAGATCACTTCAATTTTAAAATTATTATTAAATAGGCTTATATTGATGCTTTTATACATATCAAAAGAAAGGTGTGATGCCAATGCACGATCAATAAGGATTTAAGGGGGAGTCGATAAATATCTTTAAACTATTAATTAAAAAGTAAAGGGAGGATTAATATTATGAAAAAGTTTAAAAATATTTTTACATTTATTATCGCAGCTGTATTGTCTTTAAACAGCTTCAATTTTGTCCATGCTTCTGTAGCCATTGAGGATTTGAAAAAACAAGAAATTACCGAAGTGACAGAATATTTGAAAGATTTAGGGCCGGTAGCTTTAGAATTTAAAGAACAGAAGATGGTTTACTTTATTCCACTATCCACTGGTGGTACTGCTACCTACACTATAGAGATGAGAAAGCTGCCGTCTGCACAGACAGTAATGGAGGCGAAAGTGGGAAGGTGGAATATTGATACAAGCTTTTCTATACCAGTTAATGGTTCAATTAAGGCATCGGCTGTTCTTAATGTAACCTACGTTCCAAACATGAGTTCATCGGGGCTTGATTGTCCTAAATTTACGGTAAGTTCGCCGAGTATATCTGTAACACCACCTCAAGGTGCTAAGCTTCTAAGCTCAAGCTGTAGTGTGAAAGAAGTACAAACAAATCATGAATATCATTATGATGGATACTCCTCACTTGATTTTCTTGGTTTAACCATTAACCATTATCCTCATGTAACCTATGCGTGTCTGGGAAACAGTGGCACTAATAGAAATAAGTTGCTTGTGGATTCTTACTGGAAGTAATGAGGTATTAGTGTGCTTAGTGTTCTTGGATATTTATATGCCATATTGAAAATCTCTGCGATTATTTTATTAATAATTTGTAGCATTATCTATATAAAAGATAAAATGAAAAATAGATGACCATTCATTTGTTAATTATTATATTTTTATAGCATGGACTTTTGAGTTATAGTTGAGTTTTTATCAATTATGAAGCAAGAGTCCATTCTATTTGCTCCTAAAAAAATAATTGAAAGTAGGACCTTATGCGTTTTGCTCCATGATTGTATTTATAACTAATTCAATGGGCCATTTTACGATTATTTGTCTGGACTTTAAAGATTTTGTGAAAGTTGAAGTGGGCGATATTACTAATTTATAGCTAAAGGATATAAGGATATAAGGTAAAGATGTATAGGGTGTTAGACATTATAATAGTCGTGCAGTTCAAAAATTACGACATTATTACTGAATTCTCGGTATTTTCCTGAACCGTTTTTTGGTAAAATAAAAATAAAAAGAACGGAGGGAGAAATCTGTTATGAAGAAAAAAATGGCACTTTTAATGGCATGTGCGGCTGCTCTCAGCCTTGCTGCATGCGGATCCAAGGGAGGGGAGACATCTGCTCCTACGACAACGGCTGCGGCCAACGCAGAGACAACAACGGCGGCTGCCGGAGAGTCCGGAGGAACTGATGATTTATCAGCTCTTATTGAGGCTGCAAAGGCAGAAGGGGAACTGACCGTATACGGTTCCTGTGAAGAGGAGCATTTAGCAGCAGTATGCAAGAACTTTGAAAAGATCTATGGAATTAAGACCAAATTCCAGAGACTTTCCACTTCTGAAGTGTACACTAAGGTTTCAGAAGAGGGCGGAAAGCCGTCTGCTGATGTGTGGTTCGGAGGAACTACCGATCCTTACAATGAGGCTGTTGCCGCAGGACTTTTAATGCCATATGATGCTGTCAATGCAAAGAACTTAATCAGTGACCAGTATAAGGACACCACAAATTCCTGGTATGGTATCTATAAGGGAATCTTAGGCTTTATGGTAAATACGGAAGAGTTAGAAAGACTTGGCCTGGAAGCTCCGAAGACCTGGGATGACCTGACAAAGGAAGAATACAAGGGACTGATCATGCTGTCCAATCCCAATACTGCCGGTACAGCAAAGCTGGTAATCAACACCATGATCCAGATGAAGGGCCACGACGAGGCAATGGAGTACTTTAAGAAACTGGACAAGAACGTTGCACAGTACACAAAATCAGGTTCCGGACCTTCCAAGATGGTAGGACCTGGAGAGTGCGTAATCGGAATCGGCTTCCTTCATGATGGAATTTACCAGATCCTTCAGGGATATGATAACATTCAGCTCATCGTTCCTGAGGATGGAACCTCTTATGAAGTTGGTGCTACGGCAATCTTTAACGGCGCAACCCATCCCAACGCTGCAAAGCTGTGGGTTGAATACGCTCTGACTCCTGATGCTGTTGATATTGCCAAGGAAAACGGCGCTTACCAGTTCCTGGTACTCAGCAATGCAACTCAGCCGGAAGAGGCCGCTCAGTTTAATCTGGATATGAACAATACCATTGAATATGACTTTGAGGATGCAAAGGCAAACAGTGCAAAGTATGTAGAGGACTTCTTTGAAGCTCTTGGAAGCTCTGCTGAAAGCGCTGACGGAGGCCGTTTCCTGACAGAGTAATGCGGTATTTTAGCTCCGGCATAGCTGAACCGTAATGTATATGGCAGGGCGGGAATGCTGCCTGCCGGAGAGAAAAAGGATGCTGCGTAATATGGATGAGAACCATTACGCAGCATCTTTTGTATATGCGGGAGCAGGACGGTTCTGCTCAAACGGAAGAAAGGGGGTCTTTTTGTGGCCAGTTCTCAAAGTGTTCGCTTGGAACGTAAAAAGTTTTTTTCAGATCCAATTTTGGTCAGCATGATCGTGGTGCTGTTGATTTTCCTGGCCCTGTTTATTCTCTATCCTCTGCTTATGCTTTTGGTAGACAGCTTTTATGCGGAGGGAACCATTACCCTGGCTGTTTTTCAGAGGGTATTGAATTTACAGAGGTTTAGAAATGCATTTAATAATACCCTTGCCCTGGGCTTTATTACAGGGCTTGCCTCCACTGCCATCGGTCTTTTATTCGCCTATGTGGAGGTGTATGTGAAGCTTCGCACAAGGCTTTTAGAGAAGCTGTTTGGCTTGGTTTCCATGCTTCCGGTGGTATCCCCGCCCTTTGTTTTGTCCTTGTCCATGATTATGCTTTTTGGACGAAGCGGCATTATCAGCCGTTCCTTGCTGGGAATTTATGATTCTGATGTATACGGGCTTAAGGGAATTGCAATTGTTCAGACGCTGACCTTTTTCCCGGTATGCTACCTGATGTTAAAGGGGCTTTTGAAAAACATTGATCCTTCTTTGGAAGAGGCGGCAAGAGATATGGGAGCGACCCGCTGGAAGGTGTTTACAAGCGTTACCCTTCCCTTGCTTCTTCCCGGTCTTGGAAATGCATTTTTGGTGACCTTTATTGAGTCTGTAGCGGATTTTGCAAATCCTATGCTCATCGGCGGTTCTTATGACACACTGGCTACCACCATTTATCTCCAGGTGACCGGTGCTTACGATTCCACCGGAGCTGCGGCCATGTCTGTAGTTCTGTTGATGCTCACTGTGGTTCTGTTTTTGATTCAGAAGTATTATCTGGAGAGGAAGACGGCAGCTACCTTGACGGGAAAAGCTTCCCGTGTGAGAATGCTGATTGAGGAAAAAAGCGTTACGGTTCCTCTGACTGTATTCTGCGGGCTGGTAGCGGCTTTCGTACTGCTCATGTACATTATGATTCCTTTTGGGGCCATGTTTACGCTTTGGGGAAGGGATTACAGCTTAAGCCTTAAGTGGTTCCAGTACATGTTTAAGACCAGCGGGTTGAAGGCATTTAAGGACTCCTTTATGCTTTCCATGATTGCAGCGCCTTTGACAGCTTTCCTCTCCATGGTTATTTCTTATCTGGTGGTTAAGAAACAGTTTAAGGCCAAGGGCTTTATTGAGTCTGTTTCCATGCTGGCTATGGCTGTTCCGGGAACGGTTCTGGGTATCGGATACATTCGCGGATATGCCAACGGACTGTTCCGGTCAGGTTTTATGAGCGGGCTTTACGGGACGGGACTGATTCTTATTATCGTATTCATTGTTCGAAGCCTTCCGACAGGAACCAGAAGCGGTATTTCAGCCCTGAGGCAGATTGATAAGTCCATAGAGGAATCGGCTTATGATATGGGTGCCAATTCTGCCAAGGTATTTATGACAGTGACTCTTCCGCTGATCAAGGATTCGTTCTTCAGCGGTCTGGTAACGGCTTTTGTGCGGAGTATTACTGCTATTTCAGCCATTATTCTGCTGGTGACTCCGGAATTTTTGCTGATCACCTGCCAGATCAACGAACAGGCGGAAAAGGGAAATTACGGCGTGGCCTGTGCTTATGCAACCGTATTGATCATGATTACCTATGGCGCAGTTCTTATTATGAATACTGCCATGAAGTTCTTTGGTGTCAGCAGGAAGATTAAAGACGATAAAGAACCGGCTTAAACAGGAGGAAACAAAATGGATAAACAGAAAAAAGGGGTTCGTTTGGAGAACATTTCAAAAATATATAAGGACCCTAAGACGGGAAAGGATTTTTATGCGGTAAAGGAGACTTCTCTGGACATTGAGCCGGGATCCTTTGTCACCCTGCTGGGACCGTCAGGCTGCGGAAAGACCACGACCCTGCGTATGATTGCAGGTTTTGAAAGCCCGGATCAGGGAGAAATCTATCTGGGAGAGGAGGCCATCAACAGCCTGACTCCCAACAAAAGGGATACTGCCATGGTATTTCAAAGCTATGCCCTTTTGCCTCATTACAATGTTTTTGACAATGTGGCCTATGGACTTCAGATCAGGAAGGTGCCAAAGGATGAGATCAGGGAACGGGTTATGAACATCTTAAAGCTGGTGGAGATGGAAGGAATGGAATCCCGTATGACAAACCAGCTTTCCGGCGGTCAGCAGCAGAGAGTGGCTTTGGCAAGGGCTTTGGTCATTGAGCCGGGAGTTCTGCTCTTTGATGAGCCTTTGAGCAACCTGGATGCCAAACTGCGTGTAACCATGAGGACGGAGATCAGAAAGATCCAGCAGAAAGTAGGTATTACGGCCATTTACGTGACTCATGACCAGTCTGAGGCCATGAGCATATCCGATAAAATCATTATCATGAATAGGGGAGAGGTGGAGCAGATGGGAAGCCCGAGGGAGATTTATTACCATCCTGCTTCCAGATTTGTGGCTGATTTCATCGGAGAGGCAAACTTCTTAAAGGCAGAAGTTTTGGAAGGAAGGGGAGAAAAGGCTACCATCCGGGTGGCAGGAAATACTATTGAGGTCAACAATTTTGCCAAGGCAAACTCCGGTGACGAGGCAACTCTGGTAATCCGTCCGGAGGGTGCAACCCTGGCGGAAAGCGGAGTGCTGGAAGGCCATGTTACCCTTTCCACCTTTATGGGCTCCTATCAGTATTATCAGGTTATGGTAGGAGATATGGAGATTCAGATTACAGACTATAATCCGGTTAACCGGAGGATTTATGAAGTGGGAGAAAAAGCATATCTGGATTTTGACCCCAAGGGGGTTTACATTCTGTAACGGCATTGCTAAAATAAGATTATACATTGACAGGGCGGAGACGGGGCAGATGAAAAAATGGATCAGATACGCAGGAGCGGTTTTGTGCATGGCCTGTTTGGCTGGCTGTGCCTCCAAGCCCCCTGTTCCATCGGCAGAACTGAATATGGACAAGGAACTGGTGGTATACAGCCCCCATCCCCTGGAATTAATAAATCCTATTGTTTCTGAATTTGAGGAACGGACGGGAATCGGGGTGGAGGTATATACGGGAGGAACCGGGAAGCTGTTGCGGATGATAAAAGAAGGGGAGGAGCCTGAATGTGATGTTTTATGGGGTGGCTCCCTTTCTTCTGCTATGCCCGAAGGGGATTTATTTGAGCCCTATATCAGTGAAAACGAGTCTATGGTTCAGGAGGATTTTAAGAACAAGGAAGGGAATATGCCCCGGTTTACTGACATGCCCAGTATCCTTATGGTCAATACTAATCTGGCAGGGGACATTGTAATCCAAGGTTATGAAGATTTATTGAAACCGGAGCTGAAAGGGAAAATAGCCATGTGTGATCCTTCTGTTTCTTCTTCGGCTTACGAGCATGTGATCAATATGCTGTATGCCATGGGAGAGGGAGAGCCTGAGGCCGGCTGGGGCTATGTGGAAGAGTTTTGCAACAATTTAGACGGAATACTTCTCAAAAGTTCCCAGGAGGTGTATCAGGGAGTTGCAGATGGTCGCTTTACTGTGGGACTGACCTTTGAAGAGGGAGCGACCCATTACATTGCCTCCGGTTATCCGGTTAAAGTGGTGTATATGATGGAGGGAGTCATATCCAAGCCTGATGTGGTGTGTATCATAAAAGGAACCGGGCGCAGAGAGGATGCGGAGAAATTTGTGGATTTTGTGACGGGAAAGGATGCACAGACTGTCATATCCACCCGCTTGGGGCGGCGTTCTGTCAGGATCGATGTGGAGGAGCCGGGATATCTGCCTGATAAGCGGGAGATTTATTTGATTCACGACCAGGAAGATGTGGTGAGGGAAAATAAAGACAGGTGGTCCTCCCGTTTTTCAGATATTTTTCAGGGCACCTTGAAATAGAAGGGGGGCGGACTGATGAAAAAGGAACGGTATTTTAAGGATGAACTGCGGCAGTTGTTTATGGGTTATGCTATTATTCCGGCGGTAGGCTTTACTCTGGTCTGTACCCTGGTATTTTTCGGGGCTTTGATTTATGGAAAGAAAAGCGGAAATGAGTCCCATAATTCCTATGTGGCACAGGAGCTGGACCGGGCTTTAAGAGGATATGAAGAGAATCTGGAACGGCTGGCTTTGGATAAAAGGCTTTTTGAAAAAAGTCTGGAGGCTTCCGGGAGGATGGAGATATTTCAGGAGTTTTATCAGGTTTCCAATGGGCTGGGATATAAGGCGGATGTGTTTATCCTGGACCGGGAGAAGCAGCTTTTGCTCTCCAGC
The DNA here is from genome assembly GCF_036758025.1 of Lacrimispora sp. Lineage (GTDB taxonomy): Bacteria > Bacillota > Clostridia > Lachnospirales > Lachnospiraceae > Lacrimispora. The sequence continues at coordinate 29,229 of NZ_DAIOXM010000006.1, forward strand.
GGAGAGGTACCGGGGTATTTATCAGCTTCAGACGGCATTCAATGGGGGCTTATTGGGGCCATGGATGAGGAGCCTGAAAAGACAAAGGTGTTTCTGGCAGAGCCATGGAAGCGTTCTGACCGGGATATCGCCATGGGCCGGGCGGTTATCAATGGGACGGAAAAAACGGGATATGTGATTTTTACCATTAACAGCAGCCAGTTTAAGGCGGTGCTGGACCGGTCTGAGAGCCGCACCATCATTGCAGACCGGTTTGGCTGGGTCTATTTAAGCAATGATTACGGACTGCAGGATACCAGCAACCAGGTGGTAAAAGAGCTTAAAACGGCGGGCCAATATTTGTCCTATGACAAAAAGCTGTTTCTTGTATCCACACAGCCTGCATACGGCGGACGGTTTTTTGTTTATTCGGCAACAGATATCCACAATATTGTGATTTCCCTGGGGCTGAGCAGCACATTGATTATAACGGCCCTTGTGTTAATGACGGTATGGGTGTTCATCAGCACAAAGAAGGTGACGGAGAAAAAGACCAGGGATTTTTATAAGATTCTGGAAGTGATGGAAATGACCAGAAACGGAAACCTGGACACCCCGATTCAGTTGGAGAGGGAAAATGAGTTCCGGATTATAGCTGATGCTTATAATAAAACCATGGACAGCTTGAAACACCAGATGGAGAATAATAAGAGGATGGCGGAGCTTTTGGCAGCAGCTCAGAATAAACAGCTGGAGTCCCAGTTTAACCCCCATTTCTTATACAATACTCTGGAGAATATCCGGTATATGTGCAAGATTGAGCCGGAGACAGCGGGCAGGATGGTATTCAGCCTGTCAAATCTTTTGCGCTACAGCTTAGATGGAAGCAAGGCGGAGGTGACTCTGGAGGAAGATATGGAGCACCTGGAAAATTATCTGACCATTTTAAAATACCGGTTTAACCGCCGTTTTTCCTGCGTTGTTGAGGTGGAGCCGGAGGCCATGGGCTGCCGGATTCCCAAGCTGGTGCTGCAGCCTATGATTGAAAATGCCGTCAAATATGGCTTTGGCAGGCAGGAAAGTTTGAATGTGGAGATCAAGGTCTATATTCATGAGGAGCGCCTGATGATGATTTGCCGGGATGACGGGGCGGGAATGACCATGGGAGTTCTCAGGGAAGTTCTGTCACTTTTGGAGCAGGAGGAAAATAACAGCAGGCATTCGGGGCTTTATAATATCCACAGACGGTGCAGGATTCTATACGGCAGGCCCTACGGCGTGGATATACGGAGTACAGAAGGAATTGGAACCACCTTGATTGTCACTCTTCCGGTGAATAAGGAGGAACAGGATGTTACGGGTAATGATAGCAGAGGATGAGGATATTATAAGAAAAGGTCTGGTTTATATGACGGACTGGATCGGCATGGACTGTGTGGTTGTGGCAGAAGCGGCCAATGGGCAGGAAGGGCTTTTGAAAATACAGGAGCATAAGCCGGATGTGGTGATTACGGATATCTGTATGCCCTTTATGGACGGAATTGAAATGATAAAGGAAGCTTCTAAAAGCGTGAAGTTTAAAAGCATTCTGCTGACCAGCTATGCGGATTTTGAATATGCAAGAAGAGCCATTGAGGCAAGGGTCAGCGAATACCTTTTAAAGCCTGTGGATGAAGAAAAGCTGGCAGTCCTCATGAAAAAGCTGGGTGAGGAGATTGCCAGCAGCCGTCAGATGGAGTTTGCCATGGAAAAGGCAGATACAGAGGCCGGGGTCATGAATCTGGAATATTACATGAAGCTGGATGTTTCGGAAAACAAGTATGTTTCCAAAGCATTGGAGGAGATTCGCTCCCGCTATGGGGACAAGCTGAGCCTGGAGTCCATTTCCGAAGAATTGGGGGTCAGCACCAGCTATTTAAGCCGTAAGTTTAAGGAGGTGACGGGGCAGACCTTTCTGGATTTTTTAAATAAGTACAGGATTTCCCAGGCCATTGTCCTGTTAAATACGGGCCAGTATCGGATCTTTGAGGTGTCTGACGCCACCGGTTTTACGGATTATAAGCACTTTTGTTCAGTATTTAAAAAGTACACTTTAAAGTCACCTTCTAAGTTTATGAAGGGGATTGGTTAGTGGCTTAATTCGATCAATTCCGAAAGGTCTGTGATCTGGTAAGTGGCTTTGGTGGTGGCAGGGGCCTTTGGAGGGCTGATGAGGCAGGAGTCGATTCCGGCGTTGATGGCTCCCTGGATGTCAGAGGATAAGCTGTCTCCCACCATGATGGTTTTTTCCTTTGAAAAATCAGAAATATGCTTAAAGCAGTGTTCAAAAAAGGAAGGAGAGGGCTTTTCATACCCAATCTTTTCGGATATGAACATTCCGTCAAACAGGTCATAGATTCCTGCTTTTTTCAGCCTTTGTATCTGGGTGTGATAGACGCCGTTGGAGGCTGGATACAGCTTTTTCCCCTTCTGCTTTAAGTGCAGAAGGGTTTCTTTTGTGTGGGGCAGCAGGTCCGCGCCTTCTCCCAGATGGAGACGGTAGCGGGACTCTGCTTCTGCTCCGTTTATTTCTAAGCCGAAGGAGTGAAAGAGGCGGGTGAACCGGGTGTTTAAGAGTTCATCCCGGCTGATCTTTTCCTGCTCAAGCAGATCCCAAAGATCCCGGTTTAATTTTTTATATTCTTCCAGCATTCTGCTGCGGTATTCTATTCCATAGGATTCTATAAGCTTTTCAAATCCCCGCTTTTCGGCGGCATCAAAATCAAGGAGAGTGTTGTCGATATCCAGTAAGAAAATTTGGTACATGGTTGATTCCTCCGTATCAGAGAGTTGGGTGTTTTGAGGTTTCTACTATTATGATATCATAAGAAATGGGGGAATGACCAGAGGAAGTTTGAAAGAAGGCCGTTGTTTCTTTTGCTTTTTTTCGCTATAATGGGGGATATGGGATGAAAGCTATGATAGATGATGACGCAGAAAAAATGGAGATTGGATACATGCCGGTAAATAAGAAGGAAAAGGAAGAAGGGCTTCTTTCGTTTGAAGATGGGAGCAGCTATTCTTATGAGATTATAAAGTCAGACAGGCGCACCATGGCACTTCAGGTTAAAAAAAGCGGGGAAGTGGTGGTGAGGATTCCCAAGGGACTATCCTTTCGCTCCGGTCATGAGCTGGCGCAGAAAAATAAAAGCTGGGTTTATACTCACATGAAAGGGATTCAGGCCTCTTTAAAAAAGAAGGAAGAGTTTCACTGGGAAGAAGGGGCGAAGGTGCTTCTTTTGGGAAAGAGTTATATTCTCCGTGTGGTGCCCGACTCCTGGAGAAAGAATTTTCGGGTTTCTATAAGGGAGAGGGAATTGATCCTTGCGGGGCCGGCGGAGAAACAGGCAGGGCCTGAACTGGAAATGGTCATCAAGGAAGTGATGAAGCTGTTCTACCGGCAGGAGGCCAGGAAGTATCTGGAGAAAAAGACGGCTGGGTGGGCTGCGGATATGAAGATAGGCTATAGCCGTATTGCAGTCAGGGATCAGGCAACCAGATGGGGAAGCTGCAGCACAAAGGGAAATTTGAATTTTAACTGGAGGCTGGTGCTTTTGCCGGAGGAGCTGGCTGATTATGTGGTGGTTCATGAACTGGCTCACCGGATACATATGAACCATTCCAGAGCGTTCTGGGGAGTGGTGGAAGGAAAGCTGCCGGATTACCGGTTAAGGCGGAAGCTGTTAAAGAGCTATGAAGAAGAGATTTACGGAAATTATTAAGATGCAGGAACTATGGTTAGCCTGGCAGGGCTGAACCGGATGGATTGAAGCAAAGGAGATGTGAAAAGTGGCAGCAGAGAGATGGATGCTTCAAACGAAACGGGCTGATTTTGACGAGATAGCAAGGTGCCATCACATATCCCCGGTAACGGCAAGAATTATACGAAACCGGGATGTGGTTGGACAGGAAGCAGTAGAACGGTATTTAAGGGGAGGGCTGAGGGAATTATACAGCCCTTATTTATTAAAGGATATGGAACTGACTGTGGCAATTCTTAAGGAGAAGACCAGGGAGTCGAAACCGATCAGGATTGTTGGAGATTACGATATAGATGGGGTTTGCTCTACTTACCTTTTATACCAGGCATTGACCCAGGTGGGAGCTGTGGTGGATTATGAGATTCCGGACAGAATTAAGGATGGGTATGGAATCAATGAATCTATTATCAGGGCTGCGGCAGAGGATGGGATTGATACCATACTAACCTGTGACAATGGGATTGCTGCGGTTCAGCAGATACGCCTTGCAAAGGAATTGGGGCTTACGGTTCTGGTTACGGATCACCATGATATTATGAAGGAGGGGGACGGAGATATTCTGCCGCCTGCTGATGCGGTGGTGAATCCAAAGAGGAGCGACTGTTCCTACCCCTATCCGGAGATTTGCGGGGGGCTGGTGGCTTACAAGCTGGTTCAGGCACTTTATGAAGCTTTTGGCGTTCCTGTGGAGAAATGGCTGGAGATGTTGGAGTTTGCAGCTATTGCAACGGTTGGGGATGTGATGAAGCTGCAGGATGAAAACAGGATCATTGTAAAGGAAGGTCTGAAACGGATGGGGCAGACCAAAAGCCTGGGGCTTTTAAAGCTGATGGAGAAAAATAATCTGGATAAGAACCAGATCACTGCCTATCAGATCGGATTTGTCATTGGGCCATGTTTAAATGCGGGAGGCAGGCTGCATACTGCAAAATTGGCCTTATCCCTGCTTTTATCCCAGGATGAGGAGGAAGCGGACCGGATGGCTCTTGAGTTAAAGGCGCTTAATGATCAGAGAAAGGATATGACTAAGGAGGGGACTCTGGAGGCTGTCAGACAGGTGGAAGAGAACTATGCTGATGACAAGGTTTTGGTGGTGTATCTGCCGGATTGTCATGAATCTTTGGCAGGGATTATTGCCGGAAGATTGAGGGAGCATTTTCAGAAGCCGTCCTTTGTTTTGACAGATGGAGAGGAATCAGTAAAAGGGTCTGGACGTTCTATTGAATCTTACCATATGTTTGAGGCATTGGTGGAGGTGAAGGAGCTGCTGCTTAAGTTTGGGGGGCATCCCATGGCAGCGGGGCTATCTTTGTTAGAGGAGAATGTGGAGGAGTTTCGCAGGCGCTTAAATAAAGGGGCAGAGCTGACAGAGGAGGACTTTGTGCGGAAGGTCTGGATTGACGTTCCCATGCCTTTGGAGTACATAAATGAGCCTTTGATTGAGGAACTGGAGCTTTTGGAGCCTTTTGGACAGGGGAATGAGAAGCCGTTGTTTGCTCAGAAGGGGCTGCATATAAGGAGTGTGAGAGTACTTGGGAAGAACAGAAATGCGGTGAAAATGTCTCTGGCAACGGAGCAGGGGACGCCTATGGATGGGATGCTGTTTACGGATGGGGACTTATTTCTGGAGGAGTTGGGGGATAAGCGGAGGCTTGATGTGGTTTATTATCCAGGGGTGAATGAATATAACGGAAATAAGGCTTTGCAGATTGTAATTAGAAATTATAAGATTCCGGGGGAAGTGTAAGGAAGAAATCTTGAAATTTATTGACAAAAGAGAAAATAAGAAATAGAATACAGTAATATCAGTTAAAATTATAAAAGGTTTATTACATGAGCTGAGACAAAAGGGAAAGTGAGGGAATGAACGTGGTAAATGAAGTGATGAAGTTTATTACCGGATATGACAGGGAAGTGGGAGAGGCTATTGAAAAAGAGTGCGCCCGCCAGAGAAGAAATCTGGAGCTGATTGCATCAGAAAATATTGTTTCTGAGCCTGTTATGATGGCAATGGGAACTGTGCTTACCAACAAATATGCGGAAGGATATCCCGGAAAGCGTTATTACGGCGGATGTGAGGTCGTGGACGTTGTTGAAACTATTGCTATAGAGCGGGCGAAAGAAATATTTGGATGTGATTATGCCAATGTTCAGCCTCATTCCGGTGCTCAGGCCAATATGGCGGCTTTTGTTGCCATGCTGGAGCCGGGAGATACTGTTTTAGGCATGAATTTAAATCATGGCGGACATTTGACCCATGGAAGTCCGGTGAACTTCTCAGGTCTGTATTTTAATATTATTCCTTACGGCGTAGATGATCAGGGCTTCCTTGATTATGATGAGATGGAACGCCTGGCTCTGGAGCATAAGCCGAAGCTGATTGTAGCAGGCGCCAGTGCCTACGGACGTGAGATTGATTTTAAAAGATTCCGTGAGGTTGCTGATAAGGCAGGCTCTTATCTCATGGTAGATATGGCTCATATTGCCGGTCTGGTGGCAGCAGGCGTTCATCCAAGCCCCATTCCTTATGCTGATGTGACCACCACTACGACTCATAAAACCCTTCGTGGACCAAGAGGCGGAATGATTTTAGCCAATCAGGCTGCAGCGGATAAGTTTAATTTTAACAAGGCCATTTTCCCAGGCATCCAGGGCGGTCCTTTGGAGCATGTAATTGCAGGAAAAGCCGTATGCTTTGGCGAGGTGTTAAAGCCTGAGTTTAAAACTTATCAGGAACAGGTGGTAAAAAATGCAAAGGCTCTGGCTGCTGCTCTTATGAAGCAGGGCTTTAATATTCTGACAGGAGGAACCGACAACCATCTTATGCTCATTGATTTAAGAGGTATGGAGGTAACCGGAAAAGAATTGCAGAACCGCTGTGATGAGGTTTACCTCACCTTGAATAAGAACGCTGTTCCAAATGATCCAAGAAGTCCTTTTGTCACCTCCGGTGTCCGGGTAGGAACTCCGGCCATTACTTCAAGGGGATTAAAGGAAGATGATATGGAAAAGATCGCGGAGTGCATCTGGCTGGCTGCTACGGATTTTGAGAATAAGGCTGATTATATCAGAGGCGAAGTGACAAAGATCTGTGATAAGTATCCGTTGTATGAATAAAGAAATGTAAAAAAGAAGGCCGTAAAAGAATCATTCTTTTACGGCCTTCTTTTTGATTTTAAGGAGTTTCCGGAGCGTTGGCAAACATCTGGTTAAGCAGCCTTTTCCCTGCTTCTGTTTTAAAGATATTATGATAAGTATTTTGTATGGTTTCTTTTTGGCACTGGTTTTCGTATAGATTTACGAGAAAATCAGCTTCTACTAAAATCTGATAATCCATACCGTCAATATTTGAGTAAGTATGGTGATGGGCCACCAGGTAACTGACTCTTTCAATGACCTTCTGGTTAAAATCCAGGTTTTTCAGTAATTCTTCTGCATAGGCAGGGCCTTCCTGTTCCTGAAGCTTGCCGTTGCATTTTCCGTACTTTTCCATAGAAACTTTAATTCCGATATCGTGAACAATGGCAGCAGCTTCTAAGATTTCCATGTCATCAGATGGAATGTTTTCCATGGAACCAATCAATTTAGCAAATTGATGTACTTTTATAAAATGCTGGATGAGCTCTGGTTCTCCTGCGTCAAATTGGATCATTTCTAAAATCAGATTGCTTATCTTATCCATAGTGAATGCTCCTTTATTATTATTGTGGATACCTGCCATAACTGTCTGCATTATATCATCCCACATAAAAAGGAACAAGTTTATATTTTACACATGAAATACTGCGCAGTATGAGGCTGCGCAGTATTTTCAGGAGGAAACAAAATCTGGCTGTTATGCCTGGTTCTTAAAGGATTCGCAGTCAGTACACTCTTTTTTTACCGGATTTTTCTCGTGGGTTCCCACTTTGATCTGATCCAGAGTGCAGTAGTCTTCACTCTTTGCGTGATAAGCGCAGTTGTCGATGGAACATCTAATACATTCATTTTTCCCGTTTACTAACATAGATAAGCCCTCCTTAATTGATTGTTACATCTGTTATTGTGGACGGAAAATGACGAATTATTATACCAATTTTTTCTTAATAAAGGATTGTTTTGCAGCATTGATTTGAAAGAAATAGAATTTTGACGAATTTTAGAAAAAACAGGCAGAACCATTGCCAAAGCAGGCAAAGTTATGATATACTCTTTCGTGTTTTTAATATATAAAACCTTATTTATAAGTAGTACTAATTAAAAGTGAAGAATTTTAATGATAAATAAGGCCAGAACCGGATAGAAACAACGAGAAAAGTCAGAGAGTCAATAGGAGGTTCCAGTGATTCGATTTAAAAATTATGTAAAAGCGGGAAGTCTGGAAGAGGCTTACACCCTGAATCAGAAAAAAAGCAGCGCCATAGGCGGCGGGATGATGTGGATGAAGATGCAGAAACGGATGCGGATGACGCTGGTGGATTTAGTCGGATTGGGACTGGATGGAATAGAGGAAACAGAGGAAGAGTTCTCCATAGGGGCCATGTGCAGTCTGCGCCAGTTGGAGATTCATGAAGGTCTGAATGAATATTTTGGCGGCATTTTTAAGGAATGTACCCGTTCTATTGTGGGAATTCAGTTTCGAAACGGGGCCACTGTAGGAGGAAGCGTATTCGGACGCTTTGGATTTTCTGATATTATTACCTGCCTTTTGGCTCTCGACACCTATGTGGAGCTTTACCAGGGCGGGCTGGTTTCTCTGGAGGAATTCTGCCGGATGAAGCAGGACAGAGATATTCTTGTAAGGATTCGGATAAAAAAGGATGGGAGACAGGCGGCTTATGGATCCCAGAGAATAGCTAAAACAGACTTTCCCCAGATTGCCTGCTGTGTGGCGAAAAAGGGAGATCAGGTTTACGTTTCCATAGGTGCAAGGCCGGGTCTTGCTGAGGTTGTGGCTTTGAAAAAGACAGAGGACAGCGGTTTGGAAGAGCTTGCAAAAAAGGCTTCCGACAGCTTCCGCTACGGCACAAATATGAGAGGCAGTGCAGATTACCGGAAGCATCTGGCTGAGGTATATACCAGAAGGCTTTTAGCAGGACTTCATAAGGAGGAAAAGTAAATGAGAATCGAATTCACCTTAAACGGAAAGCTGATCTATGCGGAGGCAAAGGCTGATACCACATTATTTCAGCTTCTCAGGAAGAAGAACTGCTATAGTGTAAAATGCGGATGTGAAACGGAAAACTGCGGACTTTGTACGGTCTTAGTGGATGGAAAGTCCAGGCTCTCATGTTCCCTGCTGGCAGTGAGGGTAAATGGCTGCGAGGTAGTGACTTTGGAAGGCGTTCAGAAGGAAGCCGAGGAATTCGGTACATTTCTGGCGGGAGAAGGAGTGGAGCAGTGCGGATTTTGCAGTCCCGGTCTGATCATGAACGTGCTGGCAATGGAAAAGGAAGAAGGCGTTCTGGAGGACCAGGATATAAAGGAGTATTTATCCGGAAATTTATGCCGGTGCAGCGGTTATATGGGACAGCTTAGGGCGGTGAAAAAGTATTTAAGCAGAGGAGGAGACAGGGCATGAACTATAAAATGAAAAGCGTCAATACTTCTGTAGTGAAAAAGGATGCCATGGCATTGGTGACCGGAAAGCCGGTTTATACCGATGATCTGGTTCCTAAGGACTGTCTCATTGTAAAGGTGCTGAGAAGCCCTCACGCCCACGCATTGATCCAGGAAATTGACTGTTCCAGAGCTGAAAAATTGTCTGGAATTGCCTGTGTACTGACTTATAAGGATGTGCCGGGAAAACGGTTTACTATGGCAGGCCAGTCCTATCCTGAACCAAGCCCTTATGACAGGCTGATTCTGGATCAGAGATTGCGGTTTATGGGAGATGCGGTTGCCATTGTGGCCGGCGAGACAGAGGAAGAAGTGGATCAGGCCCTGAATCTTATTAAGGTAAAGTATGAGGTTTTGGAGCCGGTTCTGGATTTTAGGCAGGCAAAAGATAATCCTGTTCTGATTCATCCGGAGGAGGACTGGCAGAGTCTTCTTCCAGTGGGAGCGGATAATAAACGAAACCTGTGTGCTTCCGGAGGAAAGGAGCAGGGGGACGTAGATGAGGTTTTAGACCAGTGCGATTATGTGGTGGATCACGTTTACCATACAAAGGCCAACCAGCAGGCTATGATGGAAACATTCCGTGCCTACTGCTATCTGGATACATACGGACGTTTGAATATGGTGTCCTCCACCCAGATCACCTTTCATGTGAGAAGGATTCTGGCCCATGCCCTGGATATTCCAAAGTCAAAAATCCGTGTGGTAAAGCCCAGAATCGGCGGCGGCTTCGGAGCCAAGCAGACGGTTGTGGCTGAGGTTTACCCGGCTGTTGTTACCATGAAAACAGGAAGGCCTGCTAAGATGATTTTCAGCCGGTATGAATCCCAGATCGCTTCCTCTCCCCGTCATGAAATGGAAATCCGGGTCAGGATCGGTGCAAATAAGGACGGAATTCTCCAGGCTATTGACGTACATACCTTGTCTAATACAGGTGCCTTCGGAGAACATGGGCCAACTACCGTAGGACTTTCCGGAGAAAAAACCATACCTCTTTACCGGACGCCAAAGGCTTTCCGGTTTGCTTATGACGTGGTTTATACCAATGTGATGTCTTCCGGTGCTTACCGGGGCTACGGGGCGACCCAGGGAATCTTTGCAGTGGAGTCTGCGGTCAATGAGCTGGCAAAAAAGATGGGAATGGATTCGGTGAAGTTAAGGGAAATGAATATGGTAAAAGAGGGGGATTACCTTCCTGCTTATCATGGAGAAACCTTAAATAGCTGCGCCCTTGACCGATGTATGGCAAAGGCAAAGGAAATGATCGGCTGGGATAAAAAGTATCCGTCAGTGGATATGGGAAATGGAAAGGTCCGGGGCGTAGGTGTTGCCATGTCCATGCAGGGCTCTGCGATTTCCGGTCTGGATGTGGCTTCGGTGGAGCTGCGCCTGAATGATGACGGCTTTTATACCCTGATGATCGGGGCTTCTGATATGGGAACGGGATGTGATACTACCCTTGCCCAGGTGGGAGCGGATTGTCTGGAGTGTGATGTGGAGGACATTGTGGTTCATGGTACGGATACGGATGTGTCTCCTTATGATTCCGGTTCTTATGCTTCCAGCACCATGTATCTGACGGGAATGGCAGTTGTGAAGGCCTGTACGGAGATGAGGGAGAAGATTATAAGCAAGGCAGCCCAGTATCTTTCCTGTGATAAGGATTCCTTGGAGTTTGACGGAAAGAGGGTATATCAGCCGGAGGGAGAGCTGGAAATATCTCTAAAAGATATTGGAAACAGAGTTATGTGCTCTAATGAGGACATGCTGTCCGCAGGCGCTTCCCACACCTCCCCTGTATCTCCGCCGCCTTTTATGGTGGGAATGGCAGAGGTGGAAGTGGATCAGGAAACCGGCGAGATGGAATTGGTGGACTATGTGGCAGTTGTGGACTGCGGAACCCCTATTAATCCAAACCTTGCAAGAATTCAGACAGAGGGCGGCATTGCCCAGGGTATTGGTATGGCCATGTATGAGGATGTGACTTATACGGATAAGGGGCAGATGGTTCAGAATTCCCTTATGCAGTACAAGATTCCCACCAGATTGGATGTGGGAAATATCCGGGTGGAATTTGAAAGCAGCTATGAGCCTACAGGGCCTTTTGGGGCTAAATCCATTGGGGAGATTGTAATTAATACTCCTTCTCCGGCTATTGCAGATGCTGTTGCAAATGCGGTGGGGGCAAGGGTGAGAGAACTTCCTATTACAGCGGAGAAGGTTTACAGACATATGAGGGGATGAATTTAATATAAATGCTTTAAGCTTTGCCGCAGGATGCAGGAATTGTATTCTGCGGCTTTTTACCGATTTTAGGAAGAATAATTAATCCTGAAATATGTTGACTTAATAGGTTTATAGTGTTAGGATTAGAAAAATCTAGATTGAAAAGACTGTTTTGAAAGCGAGAAGGATATATGATAAAAAGATTTTTAAGATTAACCATGATTACTATTACACTTGCAGCCGCATTGTCCGGTTGCGGGAGTAATGAAAAAGCTGCTGCGAACGTGGAAACAACTGGAGAAATCATAGCAGAGGAGACAGGAGAATATACCTTTCAGGATGACTTGGGAAGAACCGTAACGGTAAAAAGCCATGAGCGTGTGGCAACTCTGATGGGAAGCTTTGCTGATATCTGGCTTTTAGCAGGCGGTGATATCGTTGCTTCTTCCAGGGATACCTGGACTTCTTTTGATTTGGGTCTGTCTGAAGATGTAGTTAATATCGGGAACTTGCTGGAGCCTGATATGGAACAGTTAATTGCGGTTCAGCCGGATTTGGTTATTGCCAGTGCCAATCTTGATGCACAAATAGAATTAGAGGAGACTCTTGCTCAGGCGGGAATTGCAACTGCATATTTTGATGTGAATAATTTTGACGACTATCTTCACATGCTGGATATCTGTACACAGATTACGGGAGAAACAGAACGGTATGATACATACGGAACTGCTGTGCAGAAGCAGGTGGATGGAGCCATTGCCAAAGCGGATGGAAGTACACCTAAAATCCTGTATTTAAGAGCATCTTCTGACAATGTGAAAGCAAAAGGAAGTGTAGGAAATGTGGGTTCTGAAATTCTCAGAGAACTTGGATGTCTGAATATTGCAGATTCCGATGAGAGCCGGTTGGAAGATATCAGTATGGAGACAATTATTGCAGAAGATCCGGATTATATCTTTGTGACCACGCAGGGAGAAAACACAGAACAGGCAATGCAGGTGGTGGAGGATATCTTGCTGACAAACCCGGCATGGAATTCTCTGACGGCAGTGAAAAATGGAAATTATTATGTATTAGATAAAAGGCTGTACAATTCCAAACCAAATGCAAAATGGGGAGAAGCCTATGAGCAATTGGCGGATATTCTATATAGTAAAGAGTAAAGGTTAGGCGTTGGCTGCAGCTAAAACAGAAGAATGGTCTATTGGATATGAGGAAACATAAAGGATTAATTATTATTTTATTAGTTATCCTGCTGTGTGTATCGGTTTTGGCAGGGATTTTACTGGGAAGTGTTTCTATTTCGGCACAGGATATTTTTGATTGTCTGACAGGAAAGGACACTTCCTCAAAGAATTATATATTGATTACGGCTGTCCGTCTTCCACGGGTGTTAGGTGGATTGGCGGCAGGAGTGGGTCTGGCAACTGCCGGAGTAATCCTGCAGGGAGTTATGAACAATGCCCTTGCAAGCCCCAATACCATTGGCGTAAATTCCGGTGCAGGATTCGCAGTAATGCTTGCCATGGCATTTTGGCCAGGTAATATGACGGCAACTGCGTCAATGGCTTTTCTTGGTGCATTAATTACCACACTTCTGATTTTCCTATTGGCATATCTTGCGGATAGTTCCAGAACCACCATCATTCTTGCCGGTGTTACGGTTTCCAGCTTTTTAAGTGCGGGGATTAACACAATTAAATTGATGGATGCGGATATTACGGTAAACATGACTTCGTTCATGATTGGATCATTATCGGGAATAACCTTCAAGAAGCTGATTCTGCCTGGGTATGCGGTAATGATTGCGGTAATTCTGGCGTGTATGCTGGCAAGAGCACTGAATATTCTGGGGTTGGGGGATGATATAGCAAGGTCATTGGGCCTGCGTGTGAATCTGGTGAGGTTTGTTCTGCTTGTCATAGCAAGTGTATTAGCCGGTGTGGTAGTAAGTTATGCGGGATTGCTCAGCTTCGTTGGATTGATTGTGCCTCATATATGCAGACATCTGTTTGGAAATGATAACCGCTTACTGCTTCCGTGCAGTGCGTTGCTTGGAGGAAGCTTTGTGCTGATTTGTGATATGATTGGAAGGACCCTGTTTGCACCGTATGAACTGCCGGTGGGCATTATTATGTCTTTCCTGGGAGGACCGTTTTTCTTATATCTTCTTCGGCGTAAGAATGGGGGGCGAAGGGTCAATGCTTAAATTTGAACAGGTCAGCATAGGGTATAGAAATACTCAGGTACTGGACAATATAACAGTAGAATTTCCGGAAGGGAAGATTACTTCTCTGATTGGTCCAAATGGCTGTGGGAAAACCACACTTTTACAGGCTCTCAATGGAAGCTGCAGGGTGGTATCAGGGAAAATATGGGTCAATGATTCTGATTTATTCTCATTATCCCCCAAAGAACGGGCAAGGCAAATCGCATTTCTGCCCCAGGTGCGAACTACCATACCGGCTCTTTCTGTCCGGGTATTGGTAGAGCATGGCAGATTTCCGTATATGGGTTTCTCCAGAAAACAGTCTTTAAAAGACAGGGAAAAGGTACATCAGGCTATGGAATATGCCAATGTTTTGCAGTATGCAGATGAGCAGGTAGATAAACTGTCGGGCGGAATAAGACAGCGTGTGTTTTTCGCCATGGTTTTGGCTCAGGATAGTGAGTATATTATTTTGGATGAACCGACTACTTTTTTAGATATCAAAGGACAGCGTGATTTCCTGAAACTGACAGGCGGATTAAAGGAGCAAGGGAAAACGGTGGTAATGGTATTACACGACATTCATCAGGCAATGGAAGTGTCGGATCATATTATTCTCATGAAGGACAGGCAGATCATTGCCCAGGGGACACCTGCGGAATGTATTGAAAATGGAATGGTAGAAAGGGCTTTTGATGTAAACTGTCTGCGGTTTAAGAAAGGTGAGAAGGAATATTATTTTTTCGAATAATATTCCTTCTCACCTTTTCTGCGTTTTCTCATATAAATTGCAGACATCTTTGACTGCAATGACCCTGATTCATTTCCGGGAGGTAAATCAGAGATAAGGCATTTGTCGATAAAAACAATCGTCAAGATTTATTGACGGATGCTTATATCATATAGTAACATTGTTATATATATGAATAAAAGGGGAGAAAGGAGGAGCTATGGAAGTTCTCATAAAGGCGGAGCAGGTTTGCAAGGATTATGTCCTGGGTGAGGTCAAGGTAGAAGCCTTAAAAAATGTGTCTTTTGAAATTCACCGGGGAGAGTTTATTGTCATATTGGGGCCCAGCGGGTCCGGGAAGAGCACTCTTTTAAATATCCTGGGCGGCATTGAAACGGTTACCAAAGGCGCTGTTTACTACGAGGGAACCCCTCTTTCCTGGGAGGATTTAAAAAGCCTTACGGCTTACCGCAGGGCCCATGCGGGATTCATTTTCCAGTTTTATAACCTGATGCCCGGGCTTACGGCACTGGAAAATGTGCAGTTGGCAGCAGAGCTTTCCAAAGATCCTCTGGACCCGGAAACACTTCTCGGACAGGTAGGGCTTCTGGACCGGGCGGGTCATTTCCCAAGCAGGCTGTCGGGAGGGCAGCAGCAGAGAGTGGCTATTGCCAGGGCATTGTGCAAGAATCCGGATATTCTCCTCTGCGATGAACCGACAGGGGCTTTAGACAGCGGCACCGGAAGCCAGATTTTAAAGCTTTTATCGGATTTTAACAGGACATATAAGAAGACAGTTCTTTTAATTACCCATAATGAGAACATTGCGGAGATTGCAGACCGGGTTTTTTATTTTAAGGATGGGTATCTGGAACGGATCAGGGTCAATGAGAAACCCTTAAAGCCGGAGGAGGTGGCCTGGTAGTGAAAAGCTTCCGCAAAAATGTATTTCGGTGTGCCATGCAGAATCCGGGGTCTTTTTTAGGAGCAGTCTTTATCATTGCCATCGGCATATTCGTATATGCGGCAATGATGGATACCCTGAGAAATTTAAGGGATCAGGTGGAGCACTATTATGAAAACAGTTCTATGGCCGATGTATTTGCCCAGGTATCGGGAATACCGGAGGTGGAGCTGGAGCGGCTGAAGGAAATTCCGGGAATATCAGAGGTTTCGGGGAAAATGGGGGCTGATGTAAGGCTGCTGGCTCCCTCCCAGACGGATATTGTGACAGTCCATTTGTTGTCCTATGATTCTTCTGATACCTTAAACCAACTGCTTTTTAAGGGGGTGGAGGCTGGGGAGGATGGCATTTACTTAGGAACCAGGATGGCGGGGATCTATCAATATGAAACCGGGACTCCTATGACCCTTTTGATTGACGGAAAAAGCGTGAAACTGGAGCTGGCAGGGACCTGCTATGGGCCGGAATACATATATGCCATTCCTCCGGGAGGGGCCATGATACCCGATGGCAAGATATACGATATTGCCTGTATGGAAAAGAGCAGAATGGAGGAACTGACCGGAAAAAGAGACTCCATGAATGAGCTGGGTTTTAAGCTGGAAAAGGGATACCGGTACGAGGATGTCCGTTACCAATTGACAGACCGCCTTCAGGGGTACGGCCTCATTTCCCTTTCTTCCAGAGAAAACCAGGCCAGCTATCAGATGGTGGAAGGAGAAATCAATGAGCTGTATTCCATGGGTACGGTCCTTCCCATCCTGTTTATGTCTATTTCCGTATTCATGCTTTACGTGGTTTTGAGGAAGATGATTGACAGGGACCAGAGCCTGATCGGAACCATGAAAGCCTTTGGAATGAGTGACGGTGAGCTGATTACAGCCTACTTATACCAAGGGGCAGAGGTGGGGCTTTTGGGAGCCATCCTTGGAAATATTCTGGCAGCACCCTTTGGGCGGTATATGTTTCAGATTTATGTGGGTATTTTTAACCTGCCCAATACCGTGTATCACAGCTATTGGAGCACCAGGTTTGGCAGCACGGCAATGGCTTTGGCAACGGGGTTTTTTGCAGTATATCTGGGAGTCCGGGGAATCTTAAAGATCAATCCGGCCCAGGCCATGAGGGCTAAGACTCCTTCATCTGCGGCCATATTACGCCTTCCCGGTTTTTTGGCTGATAGGCTGGATTCCATGGGAAAAATGGGAGTCCGCTCCATTGTAAGAAACCCCTTTCGGGGATTTTTGATCGTGTTAGCCATTGGGTTTCCCTTTTCTATGTCATCTGTGCTTTTTTCCTTTGAAGGGGTAGCCAATCAGATGTTTTTTGACCAGTTCAGCAAGGTGCAGACCTATGATTTGCAGATATCTCTGGACCGTTACGTGTCCCCTGTACGCGGAGAAACAGCAGGGGAGGGGCTGAGAGGAGTGGCAAAAAGTGAAGCTATCATTCATATGGCGGCGGAATTAAAGCATGAAAATTTATCGGAATTTGCCATGGTCTATGGCTTGAACCGGGAATCTGACATGTGGCGGATTATGGATTTATACGGGCAGTATCATGAACCGCCTGATGATGGGATGATCATAAACAGCCGGATCGCAGGTAAACTTCATCTGAAGGAAGGGGACTTAATGGAAATATCCGTTCCCGGTCTGACGGCAGAGCGGGTCAAGGTTCCGGTGAAATCTGTTATAGAGGAAAGCCTGGGCAGCGGATGTTATTTATCAACCAAGGCCTTTTACCGATTTTTCAATTCTGATCCCTTGGCGGGAACCGTTCTTTTAAAGGTGGAAAAGGGAAAAATGGAAGAGGTACGGGAACAGCTTTTAAAAACCAGCCGGGTGACCTGGATGGTGGATACGGACCGAATCAGAAGCGGTTACCAGGATATGATGGGCAGCATGATGGCCATGATTCAGATGTTTGCCTTTATGTCGGTGGCAGCGGGAGGAATTCTCATTTATAATATATCCATGATCAATATCCGGGAAAGGATTACGGAGCTTGGGACTCTGGTTATCATGGGAGGAACAGACCGGGAAATCGGAAGGATTCTTTTATTTGAGCAGGCGGTTTACTTTGTACTGGGAATCTTTACGGGAATATTGGGAAGCAGGGGAGTGAAATATCTGATTGAGCATCTGGTTGTATCTGATGCCTACACCATTGATCTGGCCATCAGTTCTTCCAGCTATCTGACCGCATTTCTCACCTGTCTGGGAATGGCAGGAGTTTCTTTGCTGGCTCAGACCAGGTTTGTGAAGAAGATCAAGCTTACGGATATTTTAAAGGAAAGGGAATAGGCTTATGAAAATCCGATTGGAAGGAAGAAAAAAGAAAATTTGTCTTTTAGCAGCAGGAGCCGTTGCCCTTCTGTTTGTGGGAGGAACGGTGATAAAGGGCTTAAGGGGAATGAAGGTGGAAACAACGGCGGCCTCCTTGCAGACAGTGGAAGACCGTTATACGGAAGAGGGGATTATCACATCGGGAGGAGAATTCCGTCTGGTTTCAGAGGTACCGGGCCCGGTAAAGGAGGTTCTGGTACGGGAAAATGATATGATAAAGGAAGGGGATACTCTGTTTACGATTGATGATTCCGACCTTCTGAGGGAAAAGTCCCTTTGTGAAAGTACCTTATCCGGCTACAGGGCCAAGCTGGAACAGAGCCGGATCGGACAGGTGATGACCTCGTCTCCTCAAGAGTATTTAGATTCCATCAGACAGGAAGTGGCTGCCAAAGAAGCCGATTACCAGGCGGCAAAAACCGTTTATGATGCCTCCCGGACCTTGTATGAGGCAGGAAGTATTTCTAAAGTGGAGTGGGAGCAGAACCGGGCTTCTTACGAATATTCGGCTTTGGCCTGGGAGCAGGCCAAGGGCAGGTATGAGGAGAGCCGCCGTTTTCTGGAGAGCTTAAAGACCCAGGGAATTGATGAAACCACCATTAACGGAAGGTTCTATGAGAGCGTGGAGGAACAGCTGAATGCCCAGATCAAGTCTCAGGAAACCACCTTGGAGCAGTTGGAAAGCAGGCTGCAAAAGTCTGTGGTAACCGCCGACAGGGATGGCATTGTGACTTCTCTTCCTGTTAAGGATATGTCTTATATACAGGCAGGAGAAACAGCGGCAATGATAAGCGGGCAGGGAAGTATTCAGGCTGAGTCCGACGTGCTTACCAGCATAGCGCCTTATCTGACGCCGGGGGACCTGGTTACAGTGGTTTTACAGCTTAGAAATCAGGATGTAACGTACAGCGGAACCATCAGCCAGGTCTATGATTATGCGGCTAAGGGAATCTCTGCTCTGGGAATGGAGGAATACCGGGTTCATGTGAAAATTGACATGGATGAGTCGGAAGACTTAAAGGGAAAAGAAGGATATGGAGTCAACATCCGCTTTCTGTTATACCAGGGGGAAAATAAGCTGGTGATTCCCTCCAGCGCCATATTTGAAGCTGACGGTCAGAATTATGTCTATGTGATTCAAAACGGAAGGGCGGTCAAACTGCCGGTGGAAGTGGAATACAAGACTACTTCCCAGGCGGTGATCAAAGAAGGGATTTCAGAAGGCCAGAAGGTCATTGACCATGTGGATTCGGAAGGAATTCATGAAGATGCAAAGGTATATGACGGTTCATAGACAGCAGAAATACAGATCTGCTTGATAAAAAAGAGGCGGCAGCATGGAGTCAGTGCTTCCGCCTCTTTTGCAGCACTGAATTAATGAGTGGTTTCATTTAAATAATTATAAATACTGTACCGGGACAGTCCTAAAAAATCAGCCAGCTTTTCGGCTGCTTTTTTTATGAGGAAAAACCCCTTGTCCTCCAGGCCGTGTACAATGGCTACCTTTTCTTCTTTTGTCAGATTTCCTACGGATTTTCCGGTCATATTGACCGCCTCTTTCATCATGATTTCCAGCAGCTCATCCACATTGCCCACAAAGAGTTCCGGTGTCTGGGGAATGGAGGCGTTGCTGGAGCTGGTGAGGGAGCGAAGGGTGTTTTCGCATTTGATCATATCTGTGATGTCCAGATTGATGCACATGCTTCCGTTTACTTTTCCATACTCGTCCCGGAAATATTTGCTGGAGGAGCGCAGGATCCGCCCGTTGGGGGTGGCATTGATGTAGCTGTACTGGTCATCCGGTGATGCGGAGCCTTTTAAAATCTCCAGTCCGGCGTTGGTACCGCCGTCTCCGATCTTTCTTCCGGTCACATGACCGTTCCAGATTGCGACGATTGTTTTGTCATATGGTAATGTGAGGTCGTGGAGAACCACCTCACAGTTTTCTCCGAACTGCATGGCAATACATTTGGCAATATCAGACAGCAGGTTTAAGTTATCAGAAACATATCCCATAGTAGTGTTTTCCTTTCAACAAAATGTATAAATAAATTATAAATGAAATGTGAGGCAAAGTCCAGTAATAATAAAGTATTTGTTTAAGATAAAAAATTAACTATTAAAAACAAACAAAAAAATAAGATAAATTAAAATATTATTGTTGACAAAATATAAAAATCATAGTATATATAAGATATAAATTAAACAAAAAGTTGAAATCGAGTCAACAAAAAGTTCAAAACCAAAATTTATAAGGAGGTAATTTATGAAAAGAGCAATCAGTATTATCATGGCCGCAGGCATGGCAGCATTGGCGGTTACAGGCTGCGGCGGCGGGTCAACAGGTCAGACCACAGCTGCCCAGACAACAGCAGCCGGAGGGACAACTGGGGCAGGAGAGACAACTGCAGTAGGAAATGCAGAAGCACAAGTCGTCACTTTCTGGTACAACAACACAGGTGATGAGGCCCTTGTCTATGAGAAGGCAATCAGTGAGTACAACGCTTCTCAGACCAAGTACAAGGTAGAAGGCTTAAGTGTTACCGACGATCAGAAAATAATCGTAGCCATGAGCAGCAACGAGTCACCTGACGTAATCAAGATCAGCAACCAGACCGTTATGCAGTATCAGAAGAACGGACTTCTGGAAAACCTGCAGCCATTTGCAGATGGGGAATCCTTTGATGCTTCCATTTATTCCGAGCAGGCTGTTGCAGCTAATACCATTGACGGAGATATTTATGCTCTTCCATTAGATGCATACACCATTCAGATGTTCTACAACAAGGATTTACTGGAAGCAGCAGGCTTTACCGAGCCTCCAAAGACCATGGAAGAAATGTATGAGATGGCAGTAGCAGCTACCAAGGTAGACGGCAGCGGCAACATTGAAGTTCTGGGCTATCCTTTATTCCCATATGCATCTGCCAGACAGGAGCTGATTTACGGCTTTGGCGGAAGATGGTGGAGTGAAGACGGAAAGCCAACCCCAGAGGACCCAGGCATTTTAGCCAGCTTAAACATGAACGTGAAGTTCAGGGATCAGTTTGGAGGAAAGGCTCTTGACGGCTTTATCGGAACTGCCAACACAAACCGTTACACCGAGCAGGATATGTTTTTCCAGGGCAAACAGTTATTCCGTCTTGACGGTTCCTGGCTGCCTACCATGATGAAGAACTTTAAATCAACTGTTAACTGGGGCATTACTCTGATTCCCGGAACAGAAGCCAACCCGGACTTAAGAGGAACCAGCCGTTTTGAGACTGACTCTGTAGCAGTTCCGGCTATGTCTAAGAACAAAGAAGGCGCATGGGATTTCACAAAATGGCTCTGCAGTGAAGAAGGCGCTAAGATCATTGACCTTGGAACCGGAAACCTTCCTGCTGTAAAGGCTTTATATGATGATGCTGAAATCATCGCAGTTCCAGGATTTGCTGAGTTCATCGATGCACTGAAGCTGGAAAAAGGAATCCAGTATCCTGCTATGGCAGACTACGGCGAATACATATCTATGGTAAATGCTACACTGGATACGGTTTATGCAGGAACAACAACTCCTGAAGAAGCACTGAAGGCTCTTGCCGGACAGAGCGCAAACTTAAAATAACAACTGCAAAAACTCATAAAACAGGGGCGCTGTAAGCAGAAATCTGCATCTTGCAGCGCCCTTAATATTAATAGTGGAGAGGGGACAAAGGAATGAAAGGACGAAATAAGACGCAGCGGAATTTTATCAATGGGCTGCTGTTTTCTTCCCCGTGGATTCTGGGGTTCTTGGCTTTTAGCGTATATCCGTTAATAAGCTCTCTGTATTACAGCTTTACGAAATTCAATGCAGTAACAGCACCTCAGTGGGTGGGACTTGATAACTTTAAAGACATTTTTGCCGATCCTCTGGTATGGAAGAGTTTGGGAAATACTTTATTTATGGCGTTTATATCCATGCCTGTTAACTTAACAGTGGCTCTTCTTTTAGCCAGCATTGTATGCGGAAACTTTAAAGGAAGAGGATTTGTCAGGACAGCGTTTTTCCTGCCTTCCGTCATTCCTATGGTTGCGGCTACTATGGTGTGGATTTGGATGTTTGATCCCACTTACGGTTATATCAACAATGTATTAAGCTGGTTTGGTATCAGCGGCCCTTCCTGGCTGATGGATGCCCGTTATACGAAATGGGCTCTGGTGCTCATGGGAACCTGGAACACAGGTACCATGATGCTGGTATGTATGTCCGCTCTCCAGTCTGTTCCAAGAAGCTATTATGAATCGGCAGAAATTGACGGAGCCGGCAGAATCGAGAGGTTTTTTCATATTACGATTCCGTGTATTGCTCACGTTTTGGTCTATCAGGCCATCTTAAGCCTGATTAATGCTTTCCAGTATTTCCAGCAGGCTTACATTATTATCAGTGCAAATGCAGGTGTAAAGGGCGGAAGTGCAGCAGGAGGCCCTGAAAACTCCATTCTCATGTACCCTCTGTACGTGTTCCACAATGCATTTACTTATTTAAAAATGGGTAAGGCTACGGCAATGGCATGGGTTCTGTTTGTCATTGTTGCAATTTTAACCGTTTTTATGACCAAGATAACCAAAAAAGCAACAGAAGATGCAGGAGGTGAATAAGCATGAAGAATCGTATAGGCAGGATTTTATTTTTTGCCATGGTTGCTGTGCTGGCTTTGATTTTCATATCCCCTTTTATGGTAATGGTGCTCACTTCTTTTAAAACTAACAGCGATGCATTTACCATTCCTGTAAAGGTATTTCCCAGGCAGTGGGTGACGGACAATTACCCGGCAGCATTTGCGGCAATTCCATATTTCCGGTACATGGGCAATACTGTGTTTATTACAGCTATTTCTCTGGTCGGACAGCTTTTGGTAACCCCTATGATCGCTTATTCCCTGGCAAAGATCAAGTGGAAAGGCGCTGATATTATTTCCGGTCTGGTCATGGCGACCATGATGATTCCTATTACCGTTACCATGGTTCCCATGTATAAGATTTATTCAAAGCTTGGACTGACCAGCACTTATGTTCCTCTGATTCTGCCCGCATTTTTTGGAAAGGCGTATTATATCGTCATTGTCCGGCAATTTTTTGCGGGAATTCCAAACAGCTTGATTGAGGCGGGAGAAATTGACGGTGCCACAGAGTTCCAGCGTTATTATAAGATTGCGCTGCCTCTTTGCAAACCGGTGCTGACCACAATCGGAATCTATGCATTTTTGGACGCATGGAGCGATTATCTCTATCCCTTGATTTTCATTACAAAACCCAATATGTATACACTTTCCCTGGGACTTCAGCAGTATATGAGTGAGTATTCCATAGACTGGTCAAGGCTTATGGCAGCAGCGGTTGTATTCGTGCTTCCGGTAATTGTCTGCTTTGCCGTTTTCCAGAGAAACTTTGTTGAAGGAATTGCAACCAGCGGATTAAAGGCGTAACAGGAGGCAGAAACCATGGGCAGAATACAGTCTTTAAATGGTGTTTGGCAGTGGAGGCGGGAAGGTGACGGTTCCGGCTCCGTATATGAAGGAAAGGTTCCGGGAACTGTGATCAGTCACATGCTGGAGCAGAAGCTGATTGAAGACCCTTACTGGAGATGCAATGAATACGGTGTCCGGGAGCTGATGGGAAGTAATTACATTTACGAAAGAAGCTTTCAGGTGTCAGAAGAGGATTTACAGTCTGATTTGGTGGAGCTTGTGTGTGATGGAATCGATACCATTGCTTCTATTTACATAAACGGCAGGCTGGCGGCAGAGCCGGATGATATGCACAGGACATACCGTTTTCCAGTGAAGGAGTACCTGAATCCGGGGGAAAACAGGATTGAAGTTTTCTTTTATTCCCCTCTTGACTTTGTGAGAAAAGAAGATGCGGGAAATGATATATTTTATGCCTCCACCGGCTGTATCCGTGGAAATGCGGCCCTCCGCAAAGCCCATTATATGTTTGGATGGGACTGGGGCCCTCAGCTTCCGGATATGGGAATCTTTCGTGACATTGCCCTGGAATATTCCAGCGGTGCAAAGCTGGAGGATGTGCGTATCCGCCAGGATCATGAAGAATCCGGAATGGTAAAGCTGAATTTTGAGGTAAAGGTTAAGGCTCTTTCCGATGAGGCAAAGCCAGGCCAGAAATGGCTTACAAAAGTAGAAATCAGGAACCCGGAAGGTGTTCTGATCTCAGAAAAGGTTCAAGACAGCAAAGAGGTACAACTGGAAGAGATCATCAAAAATCCCCGCCTGTGGTGGCCTAATGGCTTGGGAGAACAGCCTTTGTATAAGGTGGGCGTATTTCTTCTTGATGAGGCAGGAACCACCTATGACAGCTATGAGTGCAGAATCGGCCTTCGGACCGTGACCGTAAGCACAGATAAAAATGAATATGGAAATGAATTCGCCATTACGGTTAACGGGGTGAAGATATTCACCATGGGAGCCAATTATATTCCGGAGGACAGCATTTTAACCAGAGTGACAAGGGAGCGGACGGAACGTCTGATCGAAGACTGTGCTGCCGCCAATTTTAACTGCTTAAGGGTCTGGGGCGGAGGCTATTACCCGGATGATTATTTCTATGATAAATGCGATGAAGAAGGAATCTTAATCTGGCAGGATTTGATGTTCGGGTGCAATGTCTATGCCTTGAATGACCACTTTGAAGAAAATATAATAGAGGAAACCAAGGACAATGTACGCCGTTTAAGAAACCATCCCTGTCTGGCCCTATGGTGCGGAAACAATGAAATGGAATGGGGCTGGGGAGATGAGTGGGCCAGAATCAAAGGCCACCATCCCAGATATAAGGCGGATTACATCAAGATTTTTGAATACATCCTTCCCAAAGCCATAAAGTCCTGCGATGACGTAACCTTTTTCTGGCCTTCTTCCCCGTCTTCAGGGGGGGCCTTTGACAGCCCCAATGCAATTAACAGAGGAGATCAGCATTACTGGGAGGTCTGGCATTCAGGAAAGCCCTTTACCGAATATGGGGATTTCAGCTTTTGCTCGGAGTATGGATTTCAGTCTTTTCCTCACATCAAAACCATAGAGGCATTCACTCTGGAGGAAGACCGGAATATTTTCAGCAGAGTAATGGAATCCCACCAGAAAAATCCGGCTGCAAACGGAAAAATATTAAATTATATAGCTGATTACTTCCTTTATCCCAAGAATACGGATTCCCTGGCATATATCTCCCAGATTCTTCAATTAAAGGCCATTGAATACGGCGTGGAGCACTGGAGGAGAAAACGGGGGCAGTGCATGGGCTCTCTTTACTGGCAGCTCAATGACTGCTGGCCTGTAGCGTCCTGGGCCAGCATTGACTATTACGGCCGCTGGAAAGCCCTTCACTACGGAGCAAGACGGTTTTACAGCCCCTTTACCATTTCTATTGGGGAAGAGGAGGAGATGTCTCCCCATGTGTCCTATTATGTCCATAACGACACCAGAGAACAACAAGAGTGGAGGACGGAAATTCTGCTCCAGGATCATGATTTCCAGGTGTTATGGAAGGATACGGCAGAAGGAACAATTTCTCCTCTGTCCGTATTAAAAGCTGCAGAAGCTGATTTCTCCCAGTGGACGGACCGGGAGGAAATCCGTTCTTCCATCTTTTCTGCATTCCGGTTATACCGGGGAGGAGAGCTGGTTGAGGAACGGACGGTTCTGTTTGTAAAGCCAAAGCATTTTGACTATAAAGCCCCGTCTTATGACGTTGAAGTTTCAGAAACAGAGGAAAGCTTCCGGATCACAGTGGAGTCCTCCTGCTTCTGTCAGTATGTGGAGCTTTATTTAAAGGATTATGATGTTGTTTTCTCTGACAACTTTTTTGATATCACCTCACGGTCAGGGGTTACGGTCTGCATTAAGAAAAATGAGTTTAAGAACCCCATATCAGCGGATTTATTGTGGGAAAACCTGGTGATCCGCAGCGTGGCTGATAGTTACAGCAGATGAGAAAGGAGGAGATGAAACATGAAACTGACTGAGGAACAGATACAGCAGTTAGAAACGCCCTGCCTTGTCATTGACGTGGATTTGGCGAAGGAAAATATAAGGCGGATGCAGGAGGGGGCTGACAAGGCGGGCTGCCGTCTGCGTCCCCATATTAAAACCCACAAAATGCCCTTGTTTGCAAAAATGCAGACAGAGGCAGGAGCAGCAGGAATCACCTGCGCCAAGGTGAGCGAGGCCGAGGTTATGGCTGAGGGAGGCATGGAGGATATTTTTATCGCATATCCCATGATCGGAGAGTTCCGGATACAGAGGGCCATTGCCCTGGCAAAAAGGATCAAACGGCTGATTCTGGCTATTGACAGTCTGGAGGGTGCAAAAGCGCTGGAAGAGGCGGCTTCCGGTCATAATATGGTGCTGGAGGTCCGCATGGAAATCGACACTGGAGCCGGGCGCACGGGAGTGCCCATGGATCGGGCGGCAGACCTGGCCCTTGCGGTGAAGGAGATGAAGCATTTGAACCTGACCGGCATTTTCACCTTTAAGAGTCTGGTTTTATCGGGAAAGCCTACGGAGGATAATCAGCTTGCCGCAGAGGAAGAAGGAAAGATGATGGCTGAAACAGCCGGACTGTTAAAGGCAGCAGGAGTGGAAATACAGGACATCAGTGCCGGTTCCTCTCCTACAGGCCTCCAGGTAGCACGGACAGGAATGGTAAATGAAATACGGCCGGGGACCTATATTTTTGACGACTTTATGCTGACCAAGGAAAAAGTGGCTAAGCTCAGCGAAATCGCAGTCCGGTTTTATGCAACCGTGGTTAGCTGCCAGCATGAGGAGTATGCGGTGATAGACGGAGGAACCAAGTGTTTTCCAACGGATGTGGCTCCGGGGCAGCCGCCCTTTTACTATCCCGGCTATGCAGTGGTGGAAGGGGATGACAACCTGAAGCTGTCACGGATGAACGAAGAACACGGCATTGTAACCGTCTCAGAGGGAAGTCATGGGCTCAAGGTTGGACAGGTGTTGTCCTTAATTCCTATCCATGTGTGCACGGCTGTTAATATGCAGAACACGGTTTATCTTCTGGAACATGGTTCTCTCAGAAAACAAAAGGTAGATGCAAGGGGGATGCTTATATGACATGTACCCTGATCAAACATGGAATGATATATGACGGAAGCGGGGCACCGGGATTTGAAGGGGATATTCTCATAGAGGATGGGAAAATTGTAAAAATCGCTCCCAATATTGAGGCTGACGGTGCCAGGATCATCAATGGGTCGGGAAAGGCAGTGACACCGGGCTTTGTGGACATTCACCGTCACTGCGATATTGCTCCCTTTATTCACCCGCATTTTGGGGAAATCGAACTGGCCCAGGGCATTACCACTACATTTGTGGGAAACTGCGGTCTTGCGCCTGTGCCCTCGGTGCCGCAGTGGCGGAAGGATTTGTATGACTATCTGGAGCCTGTTATTGGAAAGGTGCCGGAGAATCTGGTTTTTGAAACTTATAAGGATTACTGCAATTCGCTGGACGGGGCAGACCTTCCTATTAACATGGGCTTCTTTGCCGCTTCGGACAGCATTAAGGTGGCTTTGAAGGGCTTTGGAAACAAGGCGTATACGGAAGAAGAACTGGCTAAAGCCCAGGAATATGTAAAAAGAGGGCTGGAGCAGGGCGCCTTTGGAGTCACTCTGGGAATCATGTACCAGCCGGAATGCTATTCCAATAAGGAAGAGCTTGCAGCAGTGGTAAGGGCAGCTTCCGGGCAGGGCGGACTGGTCTGCACCCATATCAGAGGGGAAGGGGACAGTCTGGTGGAATCTGTGGAGGAAGTCATTGACGTGGCGGCAAGAGGCGGAGTTTCCTTAAACATCAGCCATTTAAAGGCCACGGGAATCAAAAACTGGAACCAGAAGATTTTTGAAGCCATTGATAAAATTGAAAAGGCAAGAAAAAAGGGCCAGGATGTGACGGCAGATTTTTATCCCTATGACGGAGGCTCCACTACCTTGCAGTCCCTGCTTCCTCCTACAGTGATGGAGGATTCCATAGAGGCATTGGTCAATAACCTGTCAAAGCCGGAGGGAAAGGAATATCTCCGGTCAGAACTTAACAAGCTCCACCAGGGCTGGGATAATATGGCTCATAGCATTGGATGGAACCGGATTTTAGTCAGCTCCGTGAATTTAGAGAAAAATGGGTTCATGCAGGGGCAGACCATTGGCGCCCTGGCAGAAAAGCTGGGCTATGAAGAGCCTTCGGATCTGGTGGCAGACTTAATTGCGGAAGAAAAGGGAAAGGTGGGAATTATCGTGCTGAGCATGTCCCAGGAGGATGTGGATACTGTGGCCCGGCTTCCCTTTACCATGCTGATTTCAGATTCCCTTTACGGAGGCGACGGGAAAAATGCCCACCCCCGTCTCTTTGGAACCACAGCCAGATTTTTAAATGATTTCGTTTTAAAACGCCGGGTCCTGTCCTTTGAACAGGCCATCCACAAGATGACCGGAATGCCGGCCAGCCGGATGGGCATTAAGGACCGGGGATTGTTAAAGGAAGGGTATCAGGCCGATGTGCTGGTATTTAAGCCGGAAACCTTCCTGGATCATGCAGATTATACAGGAAAGCATGACCTGTGTACGGGCATGGAGCTGGTTCTCATAGGGGGAGAAACGGCCTTTGAAAATGGAGTACTGATAAACCGCAGCAGAGGAAAACTCTTAAGAAAGAGCTTATCATAATCAAAAGGAAAGAAGGAAACAGACATGAATGTTTATGAAAAATTAAAGGAACTGAATTTGGAAATCCCGGCTGCACCGCCCAAAGGAGGAGTGTACTCCCCATGCCAGGAGTTTGGAGATAATCTGGTGTACATATCCGGCTGCGGCCCTGTAACTGGAGAGGAAACGGTTTCCGGAAAGCTGGGAAAGGAATTTACAACAGAGGAAGGAAAAATACTTTCCAGAAATGCCATGCTCAATGTGCTGGCAGTGCTGCAGGATAAGATCGGAGATTTAAATAAGGTAAAAAAGGGCGTTAAAATCCTCACCTTTGTGGCAAGCACCGAGGACTTTTACGAGCAGCCTGCAGTGGCAAACGGAGGCAGCGAGCTGCTGGCTGCCCTTTTCGGCCAGGACAAAGTTCCGGCCCGTTCTGCCATAGGCGTCAATGTACTGCCCGGCAACATTCCTGTTGAAACAGAAGCTATATTTGAAATCGAAAAATAACGTCAGGTGAGGGACAATCATGGATAGTCAACTGAAGAATAATCTGATAGAATCACTGTATATACATTATCCTTTAAAGCCGGAACATGACAGAAGCATGGAAACCTACAACTTAAAGAAGCCGGTTTTGTCTTCTGTCAGCTTATGGGATGGAACCAGCATGGAGCCGTGGAGCTTTGAGGGAGAGGGAAATGCCCATGTAAAGGAAGGGAATATCCTGTGCCTGGAAACTAAGTCCCGGGCAGACCATTGGCCGGATAATGAGGTTCGGGCCAATGACGCAGCAGCAGGGCTTTATGCCACCTTTGGAAGCTATATTGCAAAGCTCAATGTAAAAGGAATGGACTTAAAAAAGACCAACCGGATATGGTTTAAAATCCGCCCTATATGTCCGGGACTTCACAGCCCCATTGTGCGGGTAGGCTTTGTCAACAACGGGGAAATCAAAATTCCGGATGTCTATTCCAGAGAGGGCTTTAATGCTATTAACTTGAATAACAATGAGTGGAATACCTGTACCTGGGAGATTGAAACCATTGCCCACGATGCCATTGAGGAAATTTCATTTAATATTCATCGCTACGGCAAGGAAGTGAGCACCGGCGAGGATATGTACTTTGAACTCTGCGACATCCAGCTTCAGGAGGTAAAGCCGGGAATCGTCCACGGATGGCAGTGTGAAGAGGAGGAAGCAGTATTTTCCACCACAGGCTATTTTACCGATGGGAAAAAGACTGCAATCGCCAATACCTCAGCCGAAGAATTTGAGATTGTGAAGGAAGAAAACGGCCTGGAA
The DNA here is from genome assembly GCF_036758025.1 of Lacrimispora sp. Taxonomy (GTDB): domain Bacteria; phylum Bacillota; class Clostridia; order Lachnospirales; family Lachnospiraceae; genus Lacrimispora. The sequence continues at coordinate 59,085 of NZ_DAIOXM010000006.1, forward strand.
GTGATCGCATACAGGGGACCGGTGAAGGCGGTGGAAAATCACCTGGGTAAATTCAAGGTTCTGGATTTTTCTGATTTAAAGATACCGGGAACCTACAGAATCCGGTTTGGAAATACGGTAAGTGAGCAGTTCTCCATTGGGGATGACATTCTGGAAAGCTCCCTGTGGAAGCTGATTAACTTCCTCTATTGTGAGAGGTGCGGCTATCCCGTTCCCGACCGCCACGGAACCTGCCATCAGGATGTGGTTGCAGAGCACAACGGGGTGAAGCTGGTGTTTGCGGGAGGCTGGCACGATGCGGCTGACGTTTCCCAGCAGACCATGCAGACGGCGGAGATTCTGGATGCGGTCATTGCCTCCGCACAGAAGGTAAAAAATTCCGACCAGATGCTTTACCGCAGAATGATGGAGGAAGCCAACTGGGGCTTGGATTTTGTTCTGAGAATGAGATTCGGCGACGGCTACCGGGCCTCTAATTCGGCTATTCGCAGATGGACTGACAATCTTATCGGAAATATGGATGACTGTGAAGCTGACGTTCACAACCGTTCTTTTGAAAACTTCGTGTTTGCTGCTGTAGAAGCCGGAGCAGGAGAAGCATTTGTAGAGTTGGATAAGGAACTGGCATGGAAGTGTGTGGATGCGGCTAAGGAAGATTTTAAGTTTGCCCATGAGCGTTTCCAGAAGGTGGGAGTGGAAGGGCCTGAACACCTGCTGGAGCATACGGCAGGCTCCAGCCGTTCCCAGTATTATGCTGTAGCAGCCTGGGCGGCTGCCAGGATTTACAAGATCACCGGAGATTCTTATTTTGGTGACTGTGCCGCCGGGTATGCGGATCAGGTGGTTGCATGCCAGGAGACCGGTGATAAACTGCCTATGAAGGGCTTTTTCTACCGGGATGAAAGCAAGAGCCATATCGTACACTTTTCCCATCAGGCCAGGGACCAGGTTTTTGTCATGGGTCTGGCAGAGGCGTGCAGTGCTTTAACAGAGCATGAGAATAAAACGGTCTGGGAAGAGAGCATGAGGCTTCACGGAAAGTATTTAAAGGGGCTTCAGGCATATACGGCTCCCTATGGAATGCTGCCCGCCGGAATCCACCATATCAGTGAGGCGGACGACAGAGAGGCTTTCCATGTGGTTCATCCCAAAGTGGATTATGAAAGAGAGCGGGTCAATTACATCGAACAGCTTAAGCAGGGCGTTGATTTGGGAGGCGGATATTATATCAGAACCTTCCCGGTCTGGTTCTCCTACCGGGGAAATTCAGCCATTCAGTTGTCCATGGGAAAGGCCGCTTCTATTATAGGAACGTATTTTAAGGATGCAGAATTAATTGAAATCGGAAGAGAGCAGCTTTACTGGACCCTGGGAAAAAATCCCTTTGGTCAGTCCCTGATTTATGGGGAAGGAAACCACTATGGGCAGGAGTACACGGCCTTGCTGGGAGAAACGGTAGGCGAAATGCCTGTAGGCGTTCAGACCAGAAGGAATGAGGACTTACCTTATTGGCCCCCTGCTAATATTGCCACCTACAGAGAGGTATGGACAACACCGCCGGGGCGCTTTATGTGGATTGCAGCTGATGTGATTTAGCGAAAGCCAGTGACCGAAAGCCCGTAGGGTTTTAGGCTGTACAGATTATTGCGTATTGAAAGCGGAGGAAGTCATATGATGAAGCAGTACATTGCTGGATTGGATATTGGAGGCACAACCGGAAGGATGAAGCTGAAAAGCCTTGACGGGCAGCCCCTGGGAGAGTTTTACGGGCCGGGATGCAGCCTCAATACCGATGGAGAAGAAAAAAGCGGGGAGAGATACAGAGAACTGGTCCTTCCTGCCCTGGAAGAAAGCGGCTTAAGGCCCCAGGACTGCGCCTCCATTTGTATTGCGGCCAGCGGGGTTGATTCTCCTGAGCTGGAAAGCATCTGCCGCAGGGCTTTTCTTGCCATGGGGTTTGGGGAAGACGCCATTATCATTCAGAATGACTGTGAAATTTTTCTCAATCTGTCGGAAGCCCCTGCTCTGGTTCTGGTAGCAGGAACAGGGTCCATCAGCTATGGAAAGGATGAGAGGGGAAAGGTTGTGAGAACCGGAGGCTGGAACCATATTTTAAGTGATGAGGGAAGTGCTTTTCACATCGGAATGTGTGTCATAAAGAATGTAAGCAATCACTTAGACGGCAGGGAGAGCTGCCCGGTACTTTACGGGTACTTTTATGAAAAAACCGGGATCAGCGACTTGTCCAGGCTGGATGAATTCATCAATGCAAATTTAATGGATAAGGCGGTGATCGGGGCTTTGGCCCCCCTCTCCTCCCTGTCCTTTGAAGCAGGGGAGGCAGCCGGACTTTCCATTATAGAGGAAAGTGCCGGAGTTTTAGCTAATCTGGTGAAGGATACCTGCCGGAAGCTGGAGCTGGGACAGGATCAGGCTGCTCACCTTTGGTTATGGGGAAGCGTATTGGTTCATAACGGCCACATAAGAGAACGGGTGATAGATCTGGTTCATGACAGCTATTATAATATAGAAATAAAGATTCCGGAAAAACGTGCTCTTGATGTGGCGGTGTGGGTAGCGGAAAGCATTGTAAAAAGGGCATAAACGGACGTGATTTAAGGCGTGGTTACTCATATAAATATATGGAGCCATGCCTTAGATATCATTCAAGAGGGATATAAAGGAAATAAAGGTTTACAAAATTATGTTGACAAGCTACATAATAATTGGGTATAATAACAACGATAATTTAAGCATATGGTATCGGACAATGTAGTCTAAAAATTTTCTAGATTTTTTTGACTGCATTTTTTGTTACATATTTAACAAAGTTCCTTCCGGAATATCCGGTACTTATGCAAAAAAGAGGAGGACATTATGAAGAGAGTTGGTAAGTTTGCAGCACTCGTGCTCGGAACTCTGATGGTCGTTTCACTGGCCGGCTGCGGCGGCGGAAAGCCCAGCACCGGTACCGGTACAGAGACAACACAGGGCGGAAGCGAAGCAGGCGGCAGCACAGACGCTGCGTCAGGCAAGGTATTAAAAGTGCATTTTGATGTGGAGGTAGCCTCCATGGATCCGCAGATCGCTACAGACGGAACTTCTTTTGAGGCAATTGCAGCAATTACAGAGGGACTGTATTCTGTTGATGAAGCAGGATCTCCGATTCTGGCAATGGCTGAATCTGTAGACAAAAGCGAAGACGGTTTAACCTACACCTTTAAGCTGAGAGATGCTCAGTGGAGCAACGGCACTCCTGTAACTGCAAATGATTTCGTATTTGCATGGAGACGTCTGGTAGATCCTGTCGTAGCAAGTGAATATGCATTTATTGCCGGAATCGCCGGTATTACAAATGCAGAGGCAATCACTGCAGGCGAGGTAGCTCCTGACCAGCTTGGTGTAACAGCTCAGGATGACAAGACTCTTGTGGTAAACTTAGATGTTCCGGTACCATTCTTTGAGTCCCTGATGTCATTCCCATCCTTCCTGCCGGTAAATGAAGAGTTCTTTACCAATGCAGGCGACAGCTTCGGAACCTCACCAGCCACTATTTTAGGAAACGGACCTTTCATGATCACTTCCTATGAGCCGGCTGCAACCAGCATCACACTGGCTAAGAGCCCTACTTACTGGGACGCTTCCAAGGTTAATTTGGACGGCATTCAGTATCAGATCATCAAGGATTCCCAGCAGGCTATGTTATCCTACCAGAATGGTGATTTGGATTTGGCAGCTCTTTCCGGAGAGCAGGTAGAGCAGTTCCAGGCAGATCCTGAATTCCATAACATTATGGCAGGATACTTATGGTACATGTCTCCAAACCAGACCGTAAAGGGACTGGAGAACGTAAATCTTCGTAAGGCCATGGCTTTATCTTATGATAAAGAAGCTTTGGCAAAGAATGTCCTTAAGGACGGTTCCATTGTAGCGAACTTTGCAGTTCCTACTTTACTGGCTACCGGACCTGACGGAAAAGATTTCCGTGAAACAACAGGAACTTATTTTGAAACCGACAAGGCTAAGGCTCTTGAATATTGGGAGACTGCAAAGGCTGAGTTAGGGGTAAGCGAACTGAAGTATGTCATGATCGTAGAGGATACAGAATCTGCCATCAATGTGGCACAGTTTATCCAGTCTGAAATTCAGACTACCTTACCTGGAATTACCATTGAGCTTCAGACCATGCCAAAGAAAAACCGTGTAGAGAGAATGCAGCAGGGTGACTTTGAAATTGGTTTAACCCGTTGGGGACCTGACTATGCAGATCCTATGACCTATTTAGGCATGTGGAAAACCGGCAGTCCTAACAACTATGGTTTCTGGTCCAATGCAGAGTATGATGCAATCATCGACTCAGCGACTAAGGGCGAACTGGCTGTTGACGTAGAAGCCAGATGGGAAGCATTAAAGAAAGCAGAAGAAATTGCAATGGATGAAGCTGTTATCATGCCTGTATATCAGAAGGGTGATGCAGTAATGATTAAGACAGGTGTTGAAGGAGTTGAGTTCCACTCCGTAGGCATCAATCGAATCTATAAAAATGCGACTATGAATTAATCGGTAGAAGCAGACTATTCCGCTTTATTAGGAATGCATTGTAGTGACGCTGTCGGGTGTGCCTGCCACAGAAGACGGCGTCACTATTTTTTGCTTACTACAGACAAGGAGTGTGGATTTGTGAAAAAATATATAATGAAGCGGGTTGCAATATCCGTCGTGACCCTGCTGGTGATCCTTTTGATCTTATTTTTAATGCTGGAGTTTATGCCCGGATCACCATTTAACGACGAAAAGCTGACGGAGACCCAGCGGGCCATCCTCAACGCAAAGTATGGGCTGGATCAGCCTTTGATGGCACGTTTTTTCAATTACATCAGAGCAATGCTGAGCGGAGATTTTGGGGTTTCCTATACCATATCCAAGAATACGCCCATTACAGCCCTGCTTGAAACAAGACTGCCTATTTCCTTAAGAATCGGAGGACAGGCAATCCTGATCGGCACAATTATCGGCTTGATTCTGGGCATTATAGCTGCAATCAAGCATAACACCATTTATGACACCATTACCACTGTTATTTCCGTATTGGGTGTGAGCCTGCCATCCTATGTGTTTGCTATGGCTCTGATTTACTTCCTGGGATTCCGGCTGAAATGGTTCCCTCTGCTTTATCAGATGCAGGCGCCTGTTTATTCCTCTGTTATGCCTACCGTATCTCTTTGCATGTTCACCATAGCGACGGTGGCCCGTTTTACCAGAACAGAGATGTTGGAGGTATTGGGTTCCGATTACATGCTTCTGGCAGAAAGCAAGGGGTTAAACAGCTTCCGCCTGATTTTCAAGCACGCCTTGAGAAATGCCCTGATCCCTATTATCACGGTATTAGCTCCTTTGGTGGTGGGACTGATGACAGGAAGTTTGGTTATTGAGAAGCTCTTTTCCATACCTGGAATCGGAAGTCTTCTGGTATCGGCCATTCAATCCAACGACTATAACGTGGTTGTGGCTCTGACCTTTATTTACAGTATTATGTATATTGGAATTATGCTCGTGGTGGATATACTTTACGGTGTTATTGATCCGAGAATCAGACTGGCAAAGGGGGATGATCATGAATAATACAGAATTTGAATTTGCACCGGACGACTTTTTACTGGTCGGTGCGGAAAAAATCTCCCGTGTGGATGAAACCTTTCCAAGCAAACCCATGTGGAAGGATATTCTGGCAAGGTTTACAAAGAACAAAGGGGCAGTTGTGGGAACCATTCTCATTCTGCTTGTTATCCTCATGGCCGTCATCGGTCCTAATATGACGGAGCACACTTATGATTCCCAGATCATTTCCCATCAGAACCTGGCTCCCAGAATTCCGGGAATGGAAAAAGCGGGAATTTTTGACGGTTCTGAACAGATGAGCACTTCCACAGGTATCATTGTTCAGAATAAATATGTATCAAAAGACGGTACCCCTACCGGGCTGGAAGATATTTATTACTGGTTTGGAACTGATGTCCTGGGAAGGGATATCTTCACCAGAACCTGGACCGGAACCAGAATTTCACTTTATATCGCTTTAGTTGCTGTTATTGTGGACATGTGCTTTGGAATGATCTATGGCCTTGTTTCCGGATACTTCGGCGGCAAGGTGGACATGGTGCTGCAGCGTATTTCAGAGGTGCTTAACGGCATTCCTACACTGGTAATTGTTACCTTGTTAATACTGGTATTTAAGCCGGGTCTGGTCACCATTACTCTTGCTTTGGCTATTACCGGCTGGATCGGAATGAGCAGAATTGCAAGAGCCCAGGTGTTAAAGCTGAAGGAACAGGAATTCATTCTGGCTTCCAAGACACTGGGAGCAAAGGATTTGTTCATTATCTTTAAGGAAATACTGCCCAACATTTTCGGACAGCTGATTATTATGTCCATGTTTTCCATCCCTAACGCAATATTTACAGAAGCGTTCCTGGCCTTTATCGGTCTTGGAGTACCTCAGCCCCTTGCTTCTTTGGGCTCCCTGATCAGCGACTCATTTAAGTCGTTTACAACTCATCCTTATATGATTATCTTCCCGGTAATCGTACTGGCAATCATCATGCTCAGCTTTAACATGATGGCGGACGGTCTGAGGGATGCGTTTGATCCCAAGATGAAGGAAATGTAGGAGGCGGAAGATGGAAAAGAAAAAGATTTTATCAATCAAGGATTTGTCCATATCCTTTAAAACCTCAGCCGGTGAAGTGAACGTAATCCGGGGTATGAACCTTTCGCTGTATAAGGGTGAAACCCTTGCTATCGTAGGAGAAAGCGGCAGCGGTAAGTCGGTAACAGTAAAAGCGATTATGGGCATTTTAAGCAGCAACGGAAAGATCAACAGCGGAAGTATTGAGTTCACATACAACCGGGGAAATGAAGAAGTGGTAACGGACCTGCTCACCCTCTCGAAAAAGGACATGAGAAGCCATATCAACGGCAAGAGAATTGCCATGGTATTTCAGGACCCTATGACCTCTTTGAATCCGACCATGACCATAGGCGCACAGATTATGGAGGGAATGATTTATCATTATCATACTCCGAAAAAGGAAGCCTATGAAAAGGCCATCAAGCTGCTGGAGCTGGTAGGCATTACAGATCCGGAGAAGCGGATGAAGAATTATCCTCACCAGCTTTCCGGCGGTATGAGGCAGAGAGTGGTGATTGCCATTGCCTTATCCTGTGATCCGGAGCTGCTGATCTGCGATGAGCCCACCACGGCTTTGGATGTGACCATTCAGGCTAAGATTCTGGAGCTTATTAAGGATATTCAGGCAAAGACAGGGATTTCTGTTATCTATATCACCCACGATTTAGGAGTGGTGGCTAAGGTGGCCGATTATGTTGAAGTTATGTATGCGGGTAAGGTTGTGGAAATGGGTACAACCGAAGAGATTTTTTACCAGCCCAGACATCCCTATACCTGGGGACTGTTATCCGCTATGCCGGATTTAAACAGCACCGATGACAAGCTTTATACCATTCCCGGAAGCCCGCCCAATCTGCTGGGACGTGTGGATGGAGATTCCTTTGCTCCCCGGAATATTTATGCTTTGAACATTGATTTTAAGAAAGAACCGCCTATGTTTAAAATATCGGATACTCATTATGCTGCCACCTGGCTTCTTCATGAGAATGCTCCTGAGGTTTCTATGCCGGAAGAGCTGAGAAAGAGAATTGATGCGATGTTGAAAGACGGAACGGTTACGGAAAAGGAGGCAAGATCATAATGGAAAAGAGAGAGCCTCTGTTAAAGGTAAACGATTTAAAGCAGCATTTTAAGGTGAGCCGTAAGTTTACGGTCCGGGCAGTGGATGGCGTTTCCTTTGAGATCTATCCAGGGGAAACCTATGGACTGGTTGGTGAATCAGGAAGCGGAAAGTCCACCATCGGACGTTCCATTATCCGTCTGTATGAGCCTACGGCAGGTGAGGTGATTTTTAACGGACAGAATATTTCCGGAAAGCTTTCTGCCAAGGATACTAAGCTTCTCCGTACCAGGATGCAGATGATTTTCCAGGATCCAATGGCGTGTCTCAATCCCAGGAAAAAGGTTATGGATATTATTGCTCAGGGGCTGGACATCCACCAGTTGTATAACAGCCAGGAGGAGCGCCGGGAGAAGGTGTATCAGATTCTGGATATGGTGGGACTTGCAAGCGAGCATGCGGACCGTTATCCCCATCAGTTTTCCGGCGGACAGAGGCAGCGAATCGGCATTGCCAGAGCGCTGATTATGAACCCGGATTTGATTATTGCTGATGAGGCAATCAGTGCGCTGGATGTGTCCATTCAGGCTCAGGTGGTGAACCTGATGAAGGATATCCAGACCAGGACTAATACAGCTTATTTGTTCATTGCCCATGACTTATCCATGGTAAAATATATCTCTGACAGAATTGGTGTGCTTCACCTGGGACATTTGGTGGAGACGGGAACAAAGGATGAGATATTTGATCATCCAATTCATCCCTACACCAAGTCCCTGCTTTCCGCTATACCGCAGCCCAATCCCATTGAGGAGAGAAGCCGGACAGCCATTAGTTATGATTATAAGACCAGCGGAATTGATTATAGTAAGGGTGTGCAGCAGCATATCGGAGGCCAGCATTACGTTCTGGCAACACCCGAGGAGCTTGCAGCCTGGACTAAATAGAAGAAACGGAAGGGGGCGTTGCAAAATAGATGAAAAATCATCTGTGTAGCAACGTCCCCTTTACCACATTATACTTTTGCCATAGATTTTCCCAAGTCATAGGCTTTTTGACAGTCCGCCGGAAAAACTTTTTCCCTGCGTTCTTTCCGTTCTGCTTCATTAAAACTAGCCATATGATATTTGCTGTAATCATTTACCTGCAAAGTTTCAGTTGATACAATGGTTTGGTCGTATCCAAAATGTCTGAACATCATTTTATATTTTTCAAACAAGGCATTATATCCGATTTGGTCAGTCATGCTCTCCGGAACATTCATCGTATAAATAAATGCAGATTTTTTTATGTTTCCATCATAAAAGGTTTGAGAGTAATCATCATAAGAGAGATATTGGAATAGGAATCGTTCTAAAAATCCCTTTGTCATGGCAGTCACGTCACTATAATATATTGGTGAACCAATGATTAGTCCATCACATTTTTCTATTGTTTCAAGTACCGGTTTAAGCTCATCGTTTACAGTACAATGCCCCAGACTTTTGCCGTTTTTGACCTTACAGGCCATGCAGCTAATACAGCCTTTGTAGGCTAAGTCATAAAGATTGACAAGTTCCGTCTGTGCACCTTCGCTTTGTGCGCCTTCCAGCGCTTTGTTCAATAGGATATGCGTATTCCAGTTTTTGCGGGGACTTCCATTTACAGCTATAATTTTCATTGTATACCACCTTTACAAAAGATTTTGCAGTAAAGCAGATTGCTTTTCTGTATGATTTATTATATAATGCAGGGAACAAAGTAACAAGTACGCACATTTTTGTTCCCTATATGTACAATGGAGGATTTATGGAAAAAATAATATGCTCAGAGAGGCTGCCAAAGAAAGAGGGTGGGGAATGCCCCATTATTTATGCGATGAAGTTGATTGGTCAAAAGTGGAAGCTCCCTATTTTAGCGGAGCTTATGAATTATGACGTATTGCACTACAATGAGCTGAAACGTCATATTCCTGGGATTACCAATACAGCGTTGACGAGATGCTTACGAGAACTTGAAGAATTTGGTCTGGTCAATCGGTTTGAACATAGTACCATTCCGCCATCTGTGGAATATAGCTTAACAGACCGGGGAAAAGCGTTGCTGCCAACATTAATTGAGTTATCTCGCTGGAGCGAGGAGCAAATGAAATTAATGGCATTTAAGAACTTATAAAAAGATACTAAAAGATACTGGCAAGTTTTATATAAATTTACTTGTTTCCATTGGGGGAAGACACGGAGGTTACTAACTATGTACGAAGGGGAGGGCTATTTCACATTTTACAGGAAATATATGTAAAGTTTACATAAACTTACTTGCTCCCCTTGAGGGAAGGCAATAAACTAGAAGTCAGTAACTATGTGCGAAGGGGTGTGCTGTTGTGGAGACTATGCCGGTTTCAGAAGGTCTTGCGGAGCGGACCAATGCTCAGATACTTGATAAGATTATAGAAGGCAAATACATCATGCCGGTATATCAGCCGATTATCTCATTGACCGATGGGGAAACTTTTGGATATGAAGCCCTCAGCAGGATATCGGAAGACAGTCTGAAAATGGATATTGAAGAAATGTTCAAGACCGCTGATAGAACAAATCGGGCGTGGGAACTTGAAACCTTGTGCAGAATCAAAGCCCTGGAAGGGGCGGCGGGAATGAACAGGGAGAAGAAGCTTTTTCTCAATGTAAATCCCAATATAATCCATGATGACAGCTTTAAAAACGGGTTTACCAAAAGCCGTCTGGAGGAGTATGGCCTGGATTTTCGCAATGTGATATTTGAAATTACGGAGCGCGTTGCTATTGTGGACAGCAATGCGTTTTTAGGTTCTGTCAGCCATTACAAAAATCAGAATTATGGAATTGCAATCGATGATGTGGGGGCAGGTTATTCCGCATTAAATGTTATATCAGAGGTAAAACCTGGCCTGATTAAGCTTGATATGTCCCTTGTCCGGGGAATTGATAAGGACAGGACAAAACAATTATTGTGCAAGGCCCTGGTGGACTTTGGCAAGGGTGCGGGAATTCGGTTAATTGGGGAAGGAATTGAAACAGAAGAAGAACTGGAAACCCTTGTTAAGCTGGGAGTTGATCTTGGACAGGGGTATTTTCTGGGACTTCCGCAGAGATCTTTTGCGGACATTGCACCGGAAAAGATCGAGATGATTAAACGGTATTACACGAAGAAGTATATAAAAAATATAAGGAGCTCTGTTTATCCCATCATAGGGCATCTGGCAAAGCCGGGCAGCATTTTTTCTCCTGATGAAAGGGTTGAGACGGTTTATGAAATGCTGCGGTTAAATCCTTCCATTACTGAGTTTACTGTTGTGGAAAAGGGCCTGCCGGTGGGCTTTATGACCAGGACCAGCTTAAATGAGCTCTTGGGAGGCAGATATGGATTTAACCTCAATTTCCGAAAGACCATCCGGCAAGTGATTGATACCGGATTTTTACAGGTGGATTATCATATACCAGTAAACCAGGTGTCCAGGCTTGCCATGCAGCGGACCTTTGAAGAACTCTATAATCCCATTGTTGTGGAGCGGGAAGGGAAGTATTTTGGAATTGTAACGGTAAAGGACCTGCTTGATACCAGCACCAAGGTTGAGGTGGACGTTGCCGCCCATTCTAATCCTCTGACGGGTTTACCGGGGAATCTTTTGATTGAAAAAGAGATTGTAAACCGCGTCTGCGGGACTCTGCCGTATTGTATTACTTATTATGATATTGATAACTTTAAGGCGTATAATGATGCTTACGGTTTTCAAAATGGTGACATGATGCTTATGCTTGTGGCCGATATTTTGAAGAAATGCGCTGTCAGAGATGAGTTTATCGGACATATCGGAGGTGATGATTTCATTGTTGTCTGCGATTACCACGAAGGAGAGACTTATTGCAAATCCGTTATAGATAAGTTTGCGGCAGGGGTTACTTCTCTTTACCGCGATGAGGATGTGAAAAATGGTTATATTGTTTCTAAAAATAGAAACGGAGTGACGGAAAATTTTCCTATTGCCAGTTTGTCGGTTGCAGGGATTTCAAATAAAAAGCGTGATTATCAGGTTATTGATGATTTTTCCAAGGATATTGCACAGATTAAAAAGAGATGCAAGCAGCAGCCGGGGAATTATTTTGAGATTCATTAGTTGGGGAATGACAGCGGGAGTTTCTTTCACAAACTCTTCACAGATTTATCAAGATCCTTTCACAAATTCCAGGTATAGTAATAACTGTAAACAAGGCCAAGTCCTTTTGATATAGACTTTTTTTCATACTCAGCCGGCGGGAATTTTCCTGCCGGCTCCTCCCTTTTTGAGGGTATCTATTTTAACCGGTTCTATACTGAATGTTGGGGTGCATTTTCAAGCACACCCCAACATTCTTTTTTTTGTTGAAATTCTTGTATGGTTTTTGCAGATCAGTTCATTATAAATCCCATCAACTATTATGGAACGAATCTTTATATCTGCTATTGACAAAAGTGACCCACCAGTCATATAATGAAAATGTGACTGATGGGTCATCATAATGACTGGTAGGTCATTGATATAAGGAGGAACCTATATGCCCAAAAAAACATTTTTACGGCTTAGAGATGAGAAACAAGAAAGCATCATACGTGCAGCAATTCATGAATTCATTGAAAATGGATTTGCCCGTGCCAAAATCGCAGATATTGCTCAGAATGCAGGAGTTGCGAAGGGCAGCATGTATCAGTATTTTGAAGATAAAGAGGAACTGTACGTTTATTGTGCTGAGTGGGGCCTTGAAACCTTTATGAAAAAGCTGGATGAACGGGTGAATATCGCCGATATGGATGTATTCGAATACTTTGAGGATAATGTATCAAAAACGGAAATCATTAATGAAGAACATGAAATTATCTTATTCCTGCAGAACGTCACGAGAGAACCGGGACTGATCGTTCCATCTATGAAAGCCATGAATAACGCAGCAAATTTGTATGGGAAAAAATTGATCCAAAACAGCAAAAAAAAGGGTGTGGTTAGAACGGACATCGATGATGAACTGCTTATGGATTACTTTCTGGCTGTTGCCGAAAGATTTAAGATGCGGTGGATGGACCGGTACATCGATTTTACCACTGAGATTACAGAGGAACAAACCCGCGCCATGAAATCAGAAATGGCTCAAATGCTGCAATTATTAAAGAGAGGAATGGGGTGTTAATGTGTTTTTATCTGTAACGAACCTTACAAAAAGTTACCAAACGGGGATCACCACACAAGTCCTCAACGGTTTAAGTATGGAGCTGGAAAAGGGACAAATCGGGGTTATACTTGGCCCATCAGGGTCGGGAAAATCTACACTCATGAATATCATAGGCGGCATTGACAGGGCTGACAACGGAACCGTTCGAGTGGGGGATGTTTGTGTCACTGGTTTAAACGACGATCAATTAGTGGAATACCGGCGCGAAGGTGTAGGATTTATATTTCAATTTTATAATCTGATACCGAATCTGACTGTGGCAGAAAATGTTGAAGTTGTTTCAAATATCAGCAAAAATCCTCTGCCCACTGATGAAGTTCTTGCTTCGGTGGGGCTTGCCGATAAGAAAAACCGTTTCCCCCGGGAGCTTTCCGGAGGAGAACAGCAGCGTGTATCCATTGCCAGAGCAATTGTAAAGAATCCAGGGCTGCTGCTTTGTGACGAGCCTACCGGTGCATTGGACTTCAATACTTCACGAAGCGTATTAGCCCTGCTTCAAAGAGTGAATGTCCATTTCGGCACAACCATATTGATGATTACTCACAACAGCGCAATTTCAGGTATGGCACATACTGTCTATAAACTGAGAAATGGCGGCGTTGCAGAAATTATGCATAATACCCAGCTTGTTCCCGCAGAAAGGATTGAGTGGTAATGGCCTTGCAAAAACGAATCCGGCGCATATTGGCGGAAAATAAAGGACGCTATATTGGTGTATTTATATTGATTTTTATAGGAAGTTTCTCCTTTCTATGGTTCAGAGGCTTTTCTGGCAACTATGAAAGGCTTATAAATGATTTTGCTCAAAAAAATATGCAGGAAGATGTTTCGTTTACCAGTTATAGACCAATTGAGGACATTCCGGCTCTGGAGAAGGAGACTGGTGCAGTCATTGACATGTACCGGTATTATGACGCTGCATTGCCAGACCAGCGAGAGTTACGGCTGATCGGCAGCGGAAATAAGGTCAATCTTCCTGCAGTTTTAACGGGACGGGCACTACAGCGTTCAGGTGAGATATTGTTGTCTCCCAGCTTTTATGATACCTACGGCTATGAAATTGGCGACATCATAGAAGTAAGCGGAAATAAATACGAGATAGTTGGTACAGCAGCCTTACCTGACTATATTTATCCCTTAAAATATGTCAATGATATTATGCCGCCACCTGGATTTGGGTTAGGGATTATTTCTAAGGATGATATGGACATATTCCCGGAATCCAGTACGGTTTATACAGCACGTTTTACAGATAGGGCTAATATAAAAGAGCAGGTGACAGGGCTGTATAACACTCTTGCTGAAAATGGGCAGGCTCTTTCTGAGTGGATGGATGCTTCAACGAATAAGCGTATCCGCATGGCATGGGCGTCGATCGCAGGCATGAAAGCCATGGCCATTCCGGTTCCAACCGCCATGTTTCTGCTGTGCTGTCTTATTGTAGGACTTATGATTTGGCGGATGGTCCGTGCAGAAGGAGTCATGATTGGGACATTGTATGCACAGGGATACCGCCGCAAAGAACTGATTCGGCATTATTTAGCAATTCCGCTTCTCATTGCCGTTTCTGCCGGCTTTATAGGAGCATTATTTGCGGTGCCAACCATAGGCCCTACGGTTAAAATGATGGCCATTCTTTACTATATCGTGCCTTATGACGGCATAGTGATCCCTCTTCTGGATATAGCGTTGGCAGTATTAATGCCTGTGGCTTTCCTCAGCCTTGGGTGCTGGGCCGTTATCCGCAGAGAACTGAGAAAGTCCCCTGCCGAGCTCATGAAAGGTGACCGCCAAAAAGCAAAAGTAAATGCTCTGGAACGCATATTAAAGCTTGAACATTTACCATTTAATATAAAATTCAAGGTGCGTGAGCAGATGCGCAGCATACCACGGCTTCTGTTTTTGTTGTTTGGTGTTATGGCGGCTTCATTTCTCATGCTGGTCGGTTTCACAATCAATCATTCCATGACGACTGTATTGGGCAGTGAAACGGAAACAGAATATAACTACTCATGGGAATATTCGTTTAAGGAAATCAAGCAGGGAGAACCTGCGCCTGGAGCTGCACCGTTTAATGCAATCCGCTGCTATCCTGCTGGAAGGGAGACTGCGGAATTCTACTTAAACGGCATTCCCGCTAATGCTCCTTATGTCCATGATCTTGTTGACGCACAAGGGAATGAATTGCCCAAAGATCAGGTAAATATTTCTTATCTGCTGGCAAACCGGCTGAGGCTGGATGTGGGTGATTCTATTACTGCCATAAATAAGCTGGATGGAAAATCATATACCCTTGTCATTGAGGGGATTGTCCAGACCTACGCAGGTCAATTCATCTATATGCCGCTCCCGGATTTTAACCGGATGCTTGGAATGGCAGAGGACAGTTATTCCGGCGTATTCAGCAGAGAGGCCATAGAATACAGCCCAAGTGAATTGGCGGGAATAAAGGATTTAAAGAATTTGACAAACTCAATGGACGAATTGCTGATGCCTATGATGATGGTGGTAGTTGGCATGACTGCGGTTGCTACAGTTATTGGCGTCATTATTATCTTTTTGGTAACTTCTCTTACAATCGAAGAAAGCCGCGGGTCAATCTCTCTTCTTAAAGTATTGGGTTATCGCAGAAAAGAAGTGAAAAGACTGATACTTGGCGGATCTGCGCCGGTAGTGATTGCAGGGTTCCTGCTGAGTGTCCCGGTTATGCTGGTTTCTGCCGATGCACTGTACCGCTATCTTGGAGAAATGATAAACTTGGCGCTGCCAATGATACTCAGTCCGTTATACGTCGCAATCAGTTTCATTCTGATCTATGGGGTTTATGAGTTTACGAAACTGCTTTGCGGACGGAAGCTGGCCTTAATACCTATGAGTGATGCCCTGAAATCAGGAACAGAATAGACAGGATTGGAGTTATAGATACTATAAGAATGGTTGTAATGATGCCCGCCAGCTTGACTGGTGGGCATCATTATAAAATAAAATTCACCAGAGGTGCAGTTATCTCCAGATGCAAAAGTCATCTTTTTGATATTGACTTTGTCCTTTAAAAGGCTATAGAATACTTCAATTAAATTTTCCCAGGTAATACTCCAAATAAAATAATAGCCAAGCTAGGATATACCTCTATGCTTGACTATTATCTGATAGTTTATGAAAACTAAAGAACCGCCGTATACGGAACCGTATGTACGGTGGTGTGGGAAGAAGGTAGATAAAATAATTATCTACCTCCTACCCGATTGATTACCTATTTCATTTCTTCATCAAATCAATTCTTATTTAAATTTCTCATAGCCGGATTCCTTAATAGAACCGTCGCTGTTGGTTACGTAATACTTCTCGTCTCCGTCTTTGATGTTCTTCTTATTCTTAGCAAGCTTTCCGGAGGTACCAACTAAGTATTCTTTTCCATCGTATTCCACTACTTTGTATTTCTCGTCCCTGTCAGCCTTTAACAGTCTGCCCTGAACATAGATGCTGTCATCGTAGATGGCGTTGTAACCGGCTCCTCTGTTGCTTCCGGCTTTACGGAAGTTGTAAGTATAGGTTTCGCCGTCAATTTCAAGAGTGGTCTTGCCTGTAACCATTGCGCCTTCCTTTGGAGAATTGCCGAAGTAGTAAACCTCTGCAGCGTCATCAATTCCCGGCAGATCGTCTTCTGTTTCAATTTCCTCAGCGGAAGCGATTGTTCTGCCATCCTCAAAGGTCAGTTTGTAAAGGCCGTGAAGCATTTCACCCTTTTCGTTGAAGCCATAACGCAATCCATTGATGGATTTAATCTGGCTCTTTGTCAGTTCTCCGCTGTTTACAGCATAGAACCAGTATTCTGTACCATCTTCATGAGCTTCAAGATCAATGTCTTCGCTTGGAACGGTCTTGAACCAGCCTTTTGCAAGCCAGGACTGCTCAGGAAGGTTGTAGTATTTAGCGGAAGAAGAGGTAGAAGCAGTGTTTTCCTGCCATTCTGACTGGGCAGCACCGTTTTCATCAAAGAGGTATTTTAAGCCGTTGATGGTCTTGGTGGTATCCTTCAGCTTTTTACCGTTTGTTCCAAAATAGAACCAGTAAGCTCCTTCAAAGTTGTCTTTTGTATTGTTATCATCCTCTGCTTCGATGAGTTTCCAGGCACCATTGGTCTGGGCTCCGTCTGAGGAATCTCCGCAGTAATAAATGCCTTCTCTCCAGGCGTCATCTTCTGAAAGTCTTGTGGATTCTTCTGTAACCCAGCCAAACAGCATTCTTCCTTCGTCGTCAAATGCATAATTCTTGCTTTCTCCGCTTGCGATTTTGATGGATTTAAATGTGGTCTTTCCGGAGGTAGGAGCTTTGTAGGCCTTACCGTTGCTTCCGAAGTAATACCAGTATACATCAGGGGAATCCTCTTCCTCATAATCGGAATCAATAGATCTCCACTCATTTGCAACCATGGCACCTTCTGAGTTTACATAATAGTAATTTCCGTCAGACTCTACCAGGCTGCTGGTGACGATCTGTCCATCCTCGTCCAGATAGAACCAGTGGTCTCCGGATTTGCGCCATGAATCGGTTGTTAATTCCCCATCGGAATCATAGTACACCCAGGAATTGTTCTCCTGAGCCCAGCCCTGTGCCGCAAATGATGTCATGGAAGCACCTATTGTAAAAACAGCGGCAGCACATGGAATCAGCCATTTCAGTTTCTGTTTTTTCATTCTTGTTCTCCTTTCGGTTTAAGAAAATCCTGTTTGATTGTTCAGCGCTTTTTGCTGATGGAATGATCATAAACCATGGACTAAGTCCAGGGTCAAGTGATGTAAAAAAGGCGTAAGAATGCGTAAGAAATGGGTGAGAACTTAAGGAAATTGTTATGATATTGGCGTGATTTGGAAGGATAGGATGAGGATGGAAGAAATGGAATATGCTCCCCATAAGGGAGCATATAAAGATGGCGGAAGCCTTTGCTGCACTCTGTTTCGCTGTCACATATTCAGCAGCTCCGGCTCCATTCTGCTGATATAGGTTTCCAGGGAATTCCGGTCAATGAGAGCCGGAATCACGCCCTGCCTGGATACGCAAAAGCCTGCGGCATACGCTGCGATTCTGGCTGACGCTTCCATGGAATATCCGGAAGATAAATAAGCGGCCAGTGCGGCAATAAAAGCATCTGCGGCTCCGGTGGTATCCACAGAAGGGAAGGGGGAGGCAGGTAAGTAACCCTGAAAAGAAGGATCTTTTACATAACATCCGCAATGCCCCAGGGTGATAATCACGGTTTTTACCCCCTGTCGTATAAACTCATCGGCTTTTCCTTCTACATCGGGAATATCCGGGCACAGCAGTTCTGCTTCTTTCCGGTTGGGGACAAATATATCAATCAGCTTCATGAGGGAAGGTCGGATGGATTTCATGGCAGCAGGCTTTAAAATGTTCTTTGCACCGTATTTTTTTGCCAGCGCGGCAGCCGTTTCTACAGCGGATTCAGGAACCTCGGTTTGAAGAAGGCAGTAGCCGGAATGTTCGAAGGCCCTTTCACAGGAGATGACATCCTCGGGCCTTAAATTCTGATTGGCTCCGGTCAGAATGGTAATCATGCTTTCTCCGTCGTTTTGGACATGGATGTAGGCTTTGCCCGTTTCTGCGTCGGCCTCCCTTTTTACCCCTTGGGCATTAACCCGGTTTTCCTCCATACACGTATAGATCAGGCTGGAATCGTAATCACTTCCCACCCTGCCGATCAGGGAAACTTCATTTCCAAGCTTTGCAGCACCCACGGCCTGATTGGCTCCTTTTCCTCCCGGAATTACGGAATGCCTGCTGGTGCTCACGGTCCGCCCTGGCTGGGGAAGCTCATCCACGTTTAAGGTCACATCAATGTTAATGCTTCCCACCACCACAATCTTTTTTGCATGAGCGTCAAATGGAATGTCAAGACTTTCGGTATTTTCCAAAGAAAAGTCCATGTGAAAGGCCGAAAGCTCTTCTTCCCGCTTCTCACATTTTTCTATGAGACGTTTGCAGACAAAGGTGCCGAATTCATAGTAGGGAATCCGGAAGCTGGAGATGCCTGGGAAAGCGATGTTTTCACGGGCATCATCCCTCAGGCTTATAAGGGACAAATCTGATGGAACATGGAACCGGAGCTTTGATAAATGTTCCATGAGAGTGAGAGCGGATCCATAATGTGTGCTGACAATTCCGGTAGGAGTGTGGGTCAATATGACGTTGTACCATTCTTCCGTTTCTATAGGAAGATTCATGGAGCTGCTGTAAGGAATGCTGTTGTCGAACAGACATCTCTTAAACCCGTCAAGGACCATTTCAGACCGCAGACTGTCCTGTTTTGTAAGGCAGCCCAGTTTTGTGTGGCCGTATTGAATTAAGGTTTCTGCCGCGCAATACCCCATGGCTGTAAAATCAATGAAATAAAAATGGGGGTCTTCCCTGCTGTTAAGACAGCAGACCTCGATGCCCTGTTCTTCGAAATAATGTCTGTTTTCCAGGCTGTCATTGTTAACCGGTTCCCAAATGACTCCATCCACATGGTTTTTGCAGAGAGAAGCGATGTTTTTCAGTTCATTTTCAGAACTGTCCATGCTGTCATAGATTAAAATGCTGTAACCGCTTTTCTGCGCTGCAGCCAAAGCCCCATCTATAAACTTCCCGGTTTTACGAAGAGATTTAAGGAGGAGGCCGAAGACAAAAGTTTTTGACTCAGGGTTATTTTTAACACCGCTGTAAGGGGTGTAATGATAGTCTTTTACAATTTTAAGGACCCGGTTTCTCGTTTCGGGACTTATATTATTGTCTTTGTTGTTTACTATTTTTGACACAGTGGATATTGAAACATCGGCCAGCCGGGCGATTTCCTTAATGGTCACGTGATTTTCCTCCTCTGATTTTAATGATTTTAACAAAAAAATAATGATATTCAGTTAATTATGAAACATAAGTGTAGAATTGTCAATGGATAGCACAAAGTATAAGGGTAAAATTAATAAGGAAAATGATTTAATAAAGTATTTTTTTATGCAATAGTACTTGACATCTTATTCTGAGGATGGTAGCATGTGCTTAGAAGAAACGCAGGCCAAAAAGCTGTTTTATTTTTAAACGAAAAGGAAAAACGTTTTACTAAACGAAAAAGTAAGATGATATCCTTTTTCAATATTATTTTTAAAGGAGGTATTTTCATGAAAAAGAGGTTTTTAAGCATTCTGATGGCAGCGGCTCTGGTGGTATCCATGACCGGCTGCTCAGGCGGTGCGGGCACTGCCAAAGAGACGGAGAAGGGGGCAGGCACCGCAACAGAAGCAGCATCACAAAATGGGGGAGCAGGGGAAAAGGCCGGTGACGGAAAAAGGGTATGTATCGTGTATTCAGGAAACTTAGGGGACAAGTCCTACAATGACTCCTGTAATGAGGGAGCAAAGAAGGCTGCCGCAGATTTCGGGGTGGAAATCAAGAACCTGGAAGGAACTACAGCTGAGGAGTGGGAGTCCAATTTCTTGTCTGCCTGTGAAGAAGGCTATGATCTTGTTATCTGTTCTTCTTCCAATTTTGAAGAGTACATGAAGGAACACTGTGCAAACTACCCTGATGTGAAGTTTGCCATCATTGATACCACAGTAGAGGGAGACAATATTGTGTCCATCAGCTTTGCACAGAACCAGGGCTCTTTCCTGGCAGGTGCTGCTGCAGCCATGTTTACCCAGAAGACAGAGATTGAAGGCGTCAATGAAGAGAAGGTTATTGGCTGGGTAGGCGGAATGGATATTCCGGTTCTCCATGACTTCTATGTGGGATATGAGCAGGGTGCAAAATACATTGACCCGGACGTAAAGGTTCTTCAGTCCTTTGCAGGAACATGGAATGACCCGTTAAAGGGTAAGGAACTGACTCTGGCCCAGTTTGACCAGGGTGCGGATATCGTCATGAACGTAGCCTCCGGCACAGGCCCTGGAATCTTAGAGGGAGCCAAGGAAGCTGGAAAATATGCCATCGGCGTGGATTTGAACCAGGATAACGACCAGCCTGGAAGCATACTGACCTCCATGTTAAAGCGTGTGGACACAGCCTGCTATCTGGCAATCCAGTCAGTGGTTGAGGACACCTTCCAGGGAAATACCACTTCCTATCTGACCATTAAGGAGCAGGGCGTGGGCCTGACTGATTTCAGCGTTATGAGAGAGCATTTAGGAGATAAGTTCCCTGAGGACATCGTAGAGAAAGTAAAAGAATTGGAAGCAAAGGTTACTTCAGGAGAAATCGTGGTAGAAAATTATACCGGCTTTGGCCCTAAATAAATAACAAAGCCTGATAAGAATGGAAAATGGTTTGGAGCTCCTGATGCCCATGGGGGTTCCAAACCATTTTACAATCAGAGCCGCGTGAAAAGGCTTCTGCCACAAGAAAGAGGGTGAAAGTTTGAGCGAATATGTGATTGAAATGAAGGACATTGTAAAGTCATTCGGAAATGTCCAGGCTGTAAAGAACGGACAGTTCACTTTAAAAAAGGGTGAGATTCATTCCCTGATCGGAGAGAACGGAGCCGGAAAGTCAACCATGATGAAGCTGCTTTACGGCATGTATCCCATTGATGACGGGGTTATCCGGATTGATGGAGAACATGTTTCGGCCATCACTCCTAAAATTGCCATTGAAAAAGGAATCGGAATGGTACATCAGGAATTTATGCTGGTCAATGAACTGACGGTTCTGGAAAATATTATTTTGGGATTTGAGCCCAGCCGGGGAATTACCATTGACTTTGACAAGGCCAGAAATATGGTGGAGCAGTATGTGACCCAGTACGGAATGGACATCCAGCTTGGGAAAAAGATCAACCAGATTTCAGTGGGCGAGGCTCAAAGGGTGGAGATTATCAAGACTTTAACCAGAGGAGCCAATGTGATCATCCTGGATGAGCCTACGGCAGTTCTGACACCTCAGGAAACGAGACAGCTTTTTGTGATTCTGGAGAATTTGAGAAAAGACGGAAAATCACTGGTATTCATATCCCACAAATTAAATGAGGTTATGGAGATATCAGACCGCATCAGCGTCATGCGGCAGGGAAATTATATCGGAAGCGTAAATAAGGAAGAAACCTCTCCGGCTGAACTTGCAAAGATGATGATCGGAAGGGAAGTATTTTTAAATATCGAAAAAGCTCAGGCAAAGCCGGGGGAAAAGGTTCTGGAAGTAAAAGACGTATGGGTCTCCGGAGAAAAGGAGATTTCCAAGATCCGGGGCGTGTCCTTAGATGTCCGGGAAGGGGAAATCGTAGGCATTGCGGGAATCGACGGAAACGGACAGAGCGAGCTGATCGAAGCTGTCACAGGACTGCGCCCGGTTGAAAAAGGAACCGTGCTCTTAGGCGGAAAAGATATTACGGGCTTAAGTCCCAGGAAGATCAGGAAAGCCGGTCTCTCCCACATTCCGGAAGACCGCAATACAAGAGGCTTGAACCGTGCCATGAGCATTAAGGATAATATCATCGCCGTCCAGGTAGAGGAATCACCTTTTTGCCGGGGGCTGGTGTGCAATGACAAGGAAAGCCTGGATTACGCCAAAAAGCTGTCTGAGATCTTCGACATTCGTCCCAGGGACCCGGAAATATCCACCCAGTCCTTATCAGGCGGAAATGCGCAGAAGGTGGTGGTTGCAAGGGAGGTTTCCATTGGCGGAAAACTTCTGGTCGCATCCCAGCCTACCAGAGGCGTTGACATCGGAGCGATAGAATCCATACGAAAAATTTTACAGGAAGTCAAATCCAAAGGGCTGGGAGTTTTGCTGGTCTCTGCGGATTTGGAGGAAATACTGTCCCTTTCAGACCGGATCGTGGTCATGCACGAAGGCAGGATAACAGGACGGTTGAAAGCGGAGGAAGCAAATGAAGAAAATCTGGGACTGTTGATGATGGGCGGAACTGAGCCGGCCGAAGAGAGGGGAGGCACAACATGAATGCAGCGGTAAAAAGTATACAGAAAATTTTGCTCACCATGCTGCTTGCACTGGCTATCGGGGCTTTGTTCATCCTTTTTATCGGAGAAAACCCCATAGAAGCCTATATAGCCCTGCTGAAGGGGGCATTTAACGGAAAGCTTAAGGTAGGTGCCACTTTAGCCAGCTTCACGCCTCTTCTTCTCACCTCCTGCGCCTTTGCGGTAGCGGCAAAAGCGGGAGCGTTTAACGTAGGAGTGGAGGGCGAGGTATTTCTGGGAGGAATTACAGCCGCCTATATCGGAATCAACTGGACCTTTCTTCCAAAGCCTGTCCTTCTGCTGGTCTGCTTCTTGGGAGCCATGGTGGTGGCGGCTTTGTGGGCATTGATTCCTGCTGTTTTGAAGGCATATTACCGGGTGAGCGAGGTCTGCGTAACCATTCTCATGAACAGCGTGGCCCTTTACATAACTTCTTATCTGGTCAGCGGCCCCATGAGTGCAGGCGTAGCCAATGCACAGTCCCTGCCCGTAACGGTGAATCTGCATCAGTTTATGAAGCCCAGCAGTGCCAATGCAGGACTTTTCATTGCCATTATTACGGTGGTACTCATAATCTGGGTCTTAAACAAGACCACCTTTGGCTATAAGATAAAAACCGTAGGAACAAATCCGGCCCATGCAGAGTATGTGGGCATCAGTCCGAAAAAGATATTTATTCAGTCCATGATGCTGAGCGGAGCACTGGGCGGGATGGCCGGCTGTATTGAGGTTCTGGGAGTCCATGGATATTTCCTCAATAACTTTGCCGCAGGCCTTGGCTCCAACGGAATGCTGGCTTCTTTGATCGTCAAGAACAACATGGTTTTTGCTCCCTTTGTGTCATTTTTCCTGGCAGTGCTAAGATCGGGAGCCTTGGGGATGCAGCAGAGCACCGGCGTACCCAGATCCATTGTAGATACCATAACCGCAGTTTTTATTATCGTAGCCACCATGGAGCTTTTGTTTCAGTTTAAGGATAAGAAAAGTAAAAAGGAAAAGAGCAAATAGGAGGAGGCAGGACTATGGATTTTAGCAAAGTTTTCAGTGTATCCTTGATATATGCAACCTTTCGTTCTGCCACGCCTATTATTTATGCGGCGTTGTGTGCAGCCATTACCCAGCAGGCGGATATTTTAAATATCGGAACGGAAGGGATCATGCTGACCGGTGCATTTGCAGCGGTGGCAGTCAGCTATCTGACCGGAAGCTGGGTCCTGGGAGTTGCAGTTGCCATGATTGCCGGGCTGATTATGGCGATGATCATGGCAGTGGGCCATATCCGTTATAAAGCGGAGATATGTGCCATCGGAATGGGAATCAATTTGTTTGCGCTGGCAATTACCAAGTTTTTGCTGAACAGCGTTTTAGGAAAGAGCGGCACATTTTCAGAGCCGGGGATTATTGCGATTCCAAGGGTCAGCCTTCCTTTCCTGGCAAAGGTACCATTTTTGAAAGAGATCTTTGACAACTGGTGCATTACCGAGTGGTTCGTCATTGTACTGATTATTCTGATCTGGTTTGTATTTTATAAAACAGTCTGGGGGCTTCGTTTGAGAGCGGTAGGCCAGTTTCCCATGGCTGCCCAGACGGCAGGCATCAATGTAAATTCCATGAAGTACCGGGCCATTGCTATTTCCGGCTTGATCGGCGGTCTGGCAGGAGCTCATTTATCCCTGGGCTACAGCAAAATGTTTGTGGAGAACATGACCAATGCCAGAGGCTTTATGGGAGTGGCAGCCATGTATTTCGGAGGAGCCCATCCCATTTTAACCGCAATCGGCTGTCTGGTATTTGGCTTTACGGATTCCATAGGAGCCAGGCTTCAGGCTTATGGAGTACCGTCCCAATTGGTGCTTTTGATGCCATATGTGGTGACCATCGTCACACTGGCTGTTTCTATGGCTTCCAAATTAGCCAGGGAAAACAAGAAAAAGAGCGCATTGACAAAGGTCTGAAAAGGAGAATGATCAATGGAAAAACAAAAGGTCATCCTGGACTGTGATCCGGGACATGATGATGCGGTGAATATATTGCTGGCAGGAAAAAACAGCGGAATCGAGGTGCTGGGCATCACTGTTGTGGCAGGGAACCAGTCTCTTGAAAAAACCACAAGAAATGCTTTGCATGTCTGCCAGCATCTGGGGCTTGATATCCCGGTCTATGCGGGCTGCGGACAGCCTATGATCCGGGATAAGCAGCTTCTTGCAGGGGATATCCATGGGGAAAGCGGCCTTGACGGTCCGGTTTTTGAGCCCCTGACGAGAGATGCAGAACCGGAGCACGGGGTATTGTTTCTGGTGCGGACTCTGATGGAATCGGAAGGCGATATTATTCTGGTGCCTACAGGGCCTCTGACCAATATTGCCATGGCTATGAGGATGGAGCCCCGTATCATACCGAAGATAAAGAGAATTGTTCTCATGGGAGGCTCATATCAGTTGGGAAATGTGACTCCTGCGGCTGAGTTTAATATTATAGCCGATGCAGATGCCGCCCATGTGGTGTTTACCAGCGGCTGTCCCATTACCATGGTGGGGCTTGACGTGACCCGGAAGGTGCTTTGCTATCCTCAGATCGTAGAGAGAATGGCAGCCATGGACACGACTGCAGCCCGCCTGTTTACGGATCTTATGGGGCATTTCAACAAGAGCCAGAAAGAGGTGTTCGGCTGGGAGGGAGGGCCTCTCCACGACCCGGTGACCATTGCTTCCATCCTCGATCCCAAGCTTCTGGTGACAAAGCCCATGCATACGGAAGTGGATATCAGGAGCGTACAGAGCTATGGAAGGACTAACTGTGACTTTTTCGGATACAGCCACAGAGAGCCTAATGCTGATGTGGCAATCGACATTGATGTGGAACGTTTCTGGGATCTGGTTGAAGAGGGAATCCGGGCCTATGGCTCATGAGGTGGATGATGGAAAAGTTAAAGGAAGTGCTGGAAAGAAATAAGGAAGAATATATTAAGTATTTATCAGAGCTGATTGCCATAGATACCCAGGACCTGGGCCATGGCATTGCCGGAGGAAGAGAAAAAGAGGGACAGGATTATCTCATCCGTCTGCTGGAGAAAATGGGGGCCGATGAGATTGAACAGGACCCTATGACAGAAGAGACCATAGCAGCCTCCATAGAGAAATATAAGGAAGGCAATCCAGGCCATAACTATGAGGGACGCTACAATGTTTATGGTGTTTTTAAAGGGCAGAAGAGCAAGAGCCTGATGTTTAACGGGCATATGGATACCATGCCCCCGGGAGATGAATCCTTATGGATATCCTCTCCCCATACTCCCAGAATCGAAGACGGTAAGCTCTACGGCCTGGGAGCTGCGGATATGAAGGGCGGACTCATGGCCTCTGTCATGGCTGTCAAGCTTTTAAAAGATGCAGGAATCCCTATTCCCCTTGATGTTCACATCTGCTCGGTGTGCGATGAAGAGGGCGGAGGAAACGGGGCCATTCAGGCGGTCATGAGAGGAAAGAGGGCAGACGGAGTGGTAGTCTGCGAGCCTACCTCAAGAGAGCTGATCCTGGCCCACATGGGATTTGTATTTATGAAGGTGAAGATAGCCGGAAAATCCAATCACTCCGGTGCAAAATGGCTGGGTGTCAGTGCCATTGAAAAGGCTGCAAAGATCATGGAACGGCTCAACGAACTGGAGCATAGATGGCTGCTTACCTATAAGCATCCCCTTCTTCCGGCCCCTAATTTAAACGTAGGGACCATTCATGGAGGAAGCGCAGGTTCCACCGTTGCCGGAGACTGTGAGTTTGAAATGTGCATTCACTATCTTCCGGGTCAGATGAGCCATGATCAAGTGGTGTCTGAGGTCACGGACGAGATCAGACGTTTTGCAGAAAGCGACCTGTGGCTGAGAGAGCATATGCCGGAAATCAGCATTTACCAGGCCGGAGGCCCCTTTGAAATGGAGGGAGGCCCCTTTGTGGACAGCTTTAAACGGGCCTTTGAACATGCGGAGGGAGAACCGGTGGTTATAAAAGGCTCCCCGGCTGGCTGCGACTCCAGACTTTGGAGAAATATAGCCGGCTGTCCCACCATTCAGTTCGGCCCGGGAAACCTGGAGCAGTGTCATTCCATCAATGAATATATTCCAATTGAGGATTATCTTAAAACAATTCATATTTATGCACAATTAATTTTAGAGTGGGGAAAGGAAGATGAAGCAGATGAATAAGAAAATATTACTGGCAGGAGAATCCTGGATGAGTTATACTACACATGTAAAGGGGTTTGATTCTTTTTATACCTCTACCTATGAGACCGGAGAAAAGTGGCTGAAAAAGGCGCTGGAAAATGCCGGTTATGAAGTGACATTCCTTCCTAACCATCTGGCTACGGAAGAATTTCCCTTTACCATGGAAGAATTAAAGCAGTATGACGGAGTTATTTTGTCCGATATCGGAGCCAATACCCTGCTGCTGCCGGGTGCAACCTTTACTCACAGCAAGAAGATGCCTGACCGCTGCAAGCTGATCCGGGATTACGTTCTGGATGGGGGCGCTCTTTTGATGATCGGAGGGTATCTGACATTTTCCGGCGTGGATGCAAAAGGGAAATGGCATGACACGGCTGTTCAGGAAGTTCTTCCGGTGGAAGTTTTGACTGTAGATGACAGAATGGAACACTGCGACGGAGTGAAGCCTGTTGTAAAAGAAGATCATCCAGCCATATCCGGAATTCCGACAGACTGGCCGGAAGTGCTGGGATATAATAAAATAATAGCAAAACCGGAAGCCATGGTACCTGTTACTATAGAAGGTGATCCATTCCTTGCTTTCGGTACTTATGGAAAAGGACGAAGTGCAGCATTTGCCACAGACTGTGCTCCTCACTGGGCTCCCCCGGAGTTCTGCGAGTGGGAATATTACGATCAGCTCTGGAAGGGAATTTTTAACTGGCTGACAGAAGGCTGAAAGAAAACCATCTTTCAACCTTGAGTTTGTGAATCAACTGGATATGCAAGCATATCCAGTTGATTCATCAGAATACAAAATAGAGGATTCAGGATGGAAAAAAGAGGCTGGGAACAGGAAGCAATACAGCTTTTACAGGATTTAATGGAAATAAGGACTGTCAACGGAAAAGATGGAGAAAAGCCGGCTGCAGAATACATATGCCAATATTTAACCAGCCGGGGAATCGAAGCTTTTGTCCAGGATATTGGAGGCGGAAGGGGAAATGTCATTGCCCTGATACCGGGAGAGAATGCAAAGAAGGGCATGATCTGGAACGGACATCTGGATACGGTGGATTACGGAGAGCTGGATAGCTGGAATACCGACCCATGGACTCCGGTTATAGAAAACGGATTTCTCTTTGGCCGGGGAGCCAGCGATATGAAAAGCGGTCTGGCTGCCATGGTATACGTTCTTGGAAGGCTGGGGGAATCCGGGAAAAAGCCGGAAACCTCCCTCCAGTTCCTGGGAACCTGCGACGAAGAGCGGGGAGGAGCCGGGGCAAGGGCTGTTATTGCCGACGGACATATGATGGATGCAAAAACCCTGCTGATCGGAGAGCCGACAGGCTGTACTGTGGGAATCGCTCAAAAGGGCTGTATCTGGCTGGAGTTGGAAGTGAGAGGAAAGACCAGCCATGGAGCATATCCGCAGGAAGGCTGCAATGCAATCACCTGTGCATACGAAGCTGCAAAAAGTCTGGGAGACTGGATATGCGGCCACGGCCATCCGGTATTGGGAAATGCCACCGCTCAGATTACGGAAATACAGGGTGGAATACAGCCAAATATGACACCGGATCTGTGTACTGTGTTAATGGATATCCGGACTGTACCGGGACTTACCAGTGAAGGGATTCTAAGCCAATTGCAGACGGTATTTCAGGACATCAGCAAAAGCCGCGGAGGGATTCCAAGCCTGACTACCAGGATTAAGAATCATAGAATCAGCATTGAGGCAGATCAGGCTTCTGCAGGAGTTTCCCAATTGGTAAAAAGCATGGAGGCAGTGGGAATCCGGGAAGATTATTCCGGGATATCCTATTTTACGGATGCTTCCATACTGGCGGAAGGGAAAGAAGGGCTGACTACCGTATTATTTGGTCCAGGCTCGGCAGATATGGCACACAAGCCCAATGAATGCGTACAGATTGAGAATTACTTAAAGGCAGTACGGGCATTGGCAAATATGGCAGCAGTGAGGATTGAGGATGAGAGCGACAATTAAGGATATTGCTAACGACACGGGACTTTCAGTGACTACGGTTTCTCTGGTATTGAACGGGAAAGCCTATAAAATACCGGATGATACAAAAAAGAGAATTATGGAATCGGCCCGAAAGCTGAACTACAGGCCCAATCAGTTGGCGGTCAGCCTGGTTAAAAAGAGAAGCAAAACCATAGGTCTGATTATTCCTGACATTGGAAATGTCTTTTATGCACATATGGTAAAGGGAATTGAGGAGTGCTGCAGGCAGTACGGAAAAACCCTGATCCTGTGCAATACCAACGATCTTCATGAAAGAGATATGGAATACATCCACCTTCTGGCGGATCAGGGGGTGGGAGGAATCATCTATGTCATGTCCAGGGAATGCGGTGAGGCGGCAGGCAGGAAAGCAGTCCGCCTTCTGGAACAGCTTCAGATGCCTTTTGTGCTTCTGGATCGTTTTCTTACGGAAACAGACTGTGCTGAAGTGATTCTGGATCATGAAATGGGAGGATATCTGGCAGCCAGACATTTGGCGGAGCTTGGGCATAAGCGGATTGCTTGTGTTACAGGCCCCCAAAATCTGGCGGATTCAGCCAGAAGATTAAAAGGATATGCCCGCGCCCTGCAGGAATTTCACATTCCTTTTAATGAAAATTTAGTATATGAAGGCGATTATACCATGGAATGCGGGGCCCGTGCCGTCACGGCGCTGATGGAACATGAATTTACGGCCATATTTGCCTGCAACGATCTTTCTGCCTTTGGAGTGTGCAGGCAGTTGGCCGGGTATGGTAAGAGGGTTCCGGGGGATATATCGGTGGTAGGATACGATGATGCTTTTTATACGGAAATGCTGGCAGTTCCCCTGACAACAGTCAGACAGCCTGTATATGAAATGGGAGTGGAGTCTGTCAAACAGCTGATTTCCCAGATCAAGGGGAAAAAGGCGGAAAAAAGCCATACGGTATTTAAACCGGAATTGATCGTAAGAAGCAGTACCGTGGGAGTCGGACAGGAGTGGAGTGTATGAAAATATTGAATTTTGGTTCTCTGAATATTGATTATGTTTACCAGGTGGATCATTTCGTCAGGGAGGGGGAAACCATATCCTCGGATTCTCTGGAGACATTTTGTGGAGGAAAAGGCTTAAACCAGTCTCTGGCGCTGAGTAAGAGCGGTGTCAGGGTCTGGCATGCAGGGGCAGTGGGAGAGCAGGACGGCAGAATACTGACTGAAGAGCTGGAACGGTTCGGCGTGGACACAGGGAATATTAAACGGCTGAAAAATAAGACAGGCCATGCCATCATACAGAAGAATCCCAAGGGACAAAACGGAATTCTTTTGTTTGGAGGAGCCAATCAGGAAATTACAAGAGATCAGGTGGATCAGGTTTTAAGGGAATTTGAAGAAGGGGACTTTCTGATTCTTCAAAATGAGATCAATGAAGTGGGATATATGATGGAGCAGGCATATGGGAAAGGGATGAGAATCGTATTGAACCCCTCTCCCATGAACAGCAAGATATGGACCTTTCCCCTTCATTGCGTGGAGTTTTTCATATTAAATGAGATTGAAGCAGGAGATATCTGCCAGAAGTCCGGCAGCGGAGAAGAATTGCTGAATCAGCTGGCTGAAAAGTTCACGGGAGCAAAGATCCTTTTAACCCTGGGCCAGGATGGCTCTTTATACAAAGACGGCAGTTTGTGCCTTAAACAGGCAATCTATCCCGTGGAGGTGGTGGATACCACCGGGGCAGGGGATACCTTTACAGGCTATTTCATAGGCGGACTTGCTTTGGGGGAATCCCCTGAACAGGCTTTGGATCATGCGGCAAAGGCTGCTTCCATCGCAGTATCCAGGGCAGGCGCTGCGCCTTCCATTCCCACCAGGGATGAGGTTATAAAGAGTTACTGAATTCCCTGATCTCCCGGACACGCAAAAGAACAGGAAGCAGAACTCCGGCTGAAATCAAGCTGAATAGATTCTGTACCAGGTTAAAGGGCACATTGGAAGCGGCGGCAGCCCATCCGTACACGGCAAGCTCAAAGGCGAAATAGCCGCCTGTGACGATTGCACTGCATACTGCACCGGAAGTTAAAAAAGGCAGTGTACGAAGGTGTTTATACAGATATCCTGCTGAAAATGCCGCCAGCCCTTTGATAATCAGGGTAGCAGGTGCATAAAAAGCGTAGCCGGACAGCAAGTCCGCCATCATAGAGCCGATTCCTCCGGCAGCCGCTCCGGCCACAGGCCCAAGGAGTATGCCGCTCAATAGTACCAATCCATCCCCCAGATGAATATAACCGCTGAATGGGGAAGGGATGTGTATGATCATGG
This sequence comes from Lacrimispora sp., assembly GCF_036758025.1. Taxonomy (GTDB): domain Bacteria; phylum Bacillota; class Clostridia; order Lachnospirales; family Lachnospiraceae; genus Lacrimispora. The sequence continues at coordinate 90,551 of NZ_DAIOXM010000006.1, forward strand.
TGGCTGCTGCAGTGAGTGATGCCATTAAGGCGCTGAAAACGATTTTTTTTGTTCTGTTGCTGTTCATATCTTTCCCTTTCTCATAGACCATTTGTAGTTTATTTAGCTCTATGATATAGGCTGACTGGTATTTTTAAAATATCCAATTTGATAAAATTTATACATACCAGTTTGGAGCGGTTCTTTTATTCTCAAACTTACTTACAACTAGTGAAGGTGCTGCAAAATTACTCTGATTCCGTGATTTTGCAGCACCTTTCATGTGTTTCCCACAATCTGGCTGGATTAATTATAGGAACAAACTCACGATAAATGTTGCCAGCAGTCCTCCTAAGGACATAAAGATATTTGAAAAGCTCAATGTTTTCAGACCCGTTTTCATATCAAAACCGCTGCAGTTGGTGAACACCCAGAAGAAACTGTCGTTTACATGGCAGCATACCCTTGCTCCTGCTCCGGAAGCCAGGAATATTAAAATGGGATCAAGTCCTAACTGAGATGCAATAGGAGCTGTCAGCGTGGCCGCAGTTACAACGGCTACGGTACCAGATCCCTGTACCACTTTCAGAATTCCTGAGATCGCAAAGGGAATCAGAATAAATGGAAGGTTACTCTGTATAACAAAGTTTGCCAATGCATCTCCGGAACCGGATACTTTCAAAACCTGGCCCAAAGCTCCGCCTGCTGCCGTAATAAAGATAATGCCGCCCGCATCCTTTAAGCTGATATCCATGATCTTTGTGATATTATCTTTTCCAATCTTCTTCCAAAGCAAAGCAATTGCCGTCAATGCTCCGATTGCAAGAGCAATGTTGGAATCTCCCAAAAATCCGGCTATCTTGGCGATTGGGTTCTCTTCCGGCAGTAAAGCGGCGGTCGTCGTGTTAAGGAGAATAAGAACCATGGGTAAAAGCAGGGGAATCAATGAAACCAGACTTCCTGGCATGCTTTTTTCATCAATCTCCATCTCTTTCTCCTGTATACCTTCCACAAAGGTATAAAAATCAGGACTTTTCTTAGAGAGATAAAAATGTGCAAATGCCCAGCCAAACATGGTCATAAATACGGCTGCAAATGCTCCGTACATAATCGCCTTGCCAATGTCAATCCCCAAAAGGCCGGCTGCTGCCAGAGGGCCTGGTGTAGGGGGAACGTAAACATGGGTTGCCAGCAGTCCTCCGGCTAAAGATACCGCCAGAACCCCATATGGAACCTTGTTTTTCTTGGATATGGCTTTCACCAATGGAGAGAGAATGAGAAATCCCACATCGCTGAAAACGGGAATGGAAACCAGATAACCGCTGATTGCCATTGCCAGCGATGCATTTTTTGTCCCCACTAATTTGACTGCATCCAACGCCATTTTATGGGCAGCACTGGACTTTTCCAGATAATTGCCCAGCATGGTTCCAAAGATAATGACCAGACCGATGCTTCCTACCTGTTTTGCAAATCCATCTGTAATAGCAGAAATTGTTTCCCCTGTTCCCATCCCGGATAACAGCCCGATTGTCAGGGCGGTGGCAAGGAGAGCCATAAACGCGCTTGTTTTTACCTTCAAAGCTAAGACCAGTAACACCACAATACCTATAGCAAAAGCTAACTCCGTAGACATATCATTTCTCCTTTATATGTATTTTATTTTCCCATTCTCTTTTTGAAAACTTCCTTGATTCCACCTTCTTCTAATATGTGCAAGGCATATTCACCGATCTTTTCCCCCTGAATCACCTCACCGGTAGAAGTTATAGTAATAGTTCCTGCCTCTACATCCAGTGCAATCCCATCACCCTTTTTTAACTTCTTGCTGATCCCTTTGCACACAATGAGCGGCAAGCCGAGATTTATGGAATTGCGGAAGAATATCCTGGCAAATGAATCAGCCACCACTGCGGAAGCCCCCATATTGATCAAGGCAATGGGTGCATGCTCCCTGCTGGACCCGCAGCCGAAGTTGGTTCCTGCAATGACAATATCCCCTTTCTTAAAATCAGGGGCAATGTTTTCATCAACACCGGAAAGGCAGTGTCTTCCGATTTCCGCTGGCTCCACCAGGTCTAAATATCTGCCTGGATAAATCTGGTCTGTATCAATGTTATTACCTAAAACAATTACATTTCCATGAATAAGTTTTTCCATATCTGCCTCCTCCTATAAGACCTCTCTCGGATCAGCCAGATGGCCGGCCAATGCGGACGCTGCCACCGTAGCAGGTGATGCCAGGTAAATCTCAGCCTGATTGCTGCCCATTCTGCCGGGAAAGTTTCTGTTTGATGCCGTAACGCAGACTTCTCCGGCGGCCAGAACTCCCTCGTGTGCGCTTAAGCAAGGACCGCATCCTGGAGTGGATATGGTTGCTCCTGCATTCATACATGCCTGTAAATATCCCTTATCCAGGCACTCCATCATGACTTCACTGGAAGCGGGAATGATAATCATCCGGACCCAATCCGCAATCCGCTTGCCTTCCAGAATTTTAGCAGCAACGGCTATGTCTTCAACACGTCCGCCTGTACACGTTCCGATAAATGCCTGGTCGATTTTTACCTTATCTACTTTTTCCAGATCATGCACATTGTCAACGCTATGAGGCGCTGATACCTGGGGAGTCAAATCTGAAACATCGAACTGATAGCTCTCCGCATATTCATATCCCTCATCTGTAAACTGGACTTCAAAGGGCCGCACTGCTCTTTGAGAGACATAATCAAGAACCTCTGCATTAGGCTGCATATATGCTGTTTTTGCCCCCATTTCAACTGCCATGTTGCAAACTACCATACGTCCGGCCACATTCAGCTGTTCTATGTATGAACCGGTAAAATCAATGGCTTTGTAAACCGCTCCGTCGGCTTTGAGCTTGCCAAGCACATGCAAAATAACGTCTTTCGGCATGACACCTTTTTGAGGAATCCCATCGATGCGGATTTCTATAATCTCCGGAACCCTAAACCACAGTTCGCCGGAAATCATAATGGTCGCCATATCGGTAGCACCTACACCTGTTCCCATAGCTCCAAAAGCACCGTGAGTGGTTGTATGTGAGTCGGTTGCCACGATAATAGCGCCAGGATAAATCACTCCCTTTTCCGGCATTACCTGATGACAGACTCCGGCGTTTACATCAAAGTGATAGGTCAGGTTTTGTTCCCTTACAAATCCCCTCATCTCTTTATGAATCTGAGCTGATTTTATGGTCGGTGCCGGAGCATAGTGATCAAATACAAAGGCCAGCCTGTCCCGGTCCCAGACTTTTTCCCCTTTCATTTCCCGGAATGAATAAATTGTCTGTAAATACAAGTCGTTTACTTCAGCGAAATCAACCTTTGCAGTCACAATCTCTCCAGGTGTGACACTGCTTCTGCCGCTGTTTTTCGCTAAAATCTTCTCAATAGCATGCATAATTCTCCCTCCATGTGTTGATGTGGTATATGACATATCGTATATCGTATACGATATACAACTATTTTTATCATTTTCAAGGTGTAATGTCAATGATTTTATTAAATTATATTAATTATGTATATTTTGGATTGTGATTTTTGTACATTTTATACATGGCGTTTGTGCGCTGTTTGACGATCGGTTCTGCCTATGATATAATTGTTTCGTATCTATTTTTGGAGGTTTATAAAATGTCCGTGAAATTAAACGCCGTGGAAATGCTTCCTGTCCGGTTTAAAATCGCATCACAATTAAGAAAAGCTATTTTAGCAGGAGAATTTCAAGAAGGGGAAGAACTGTCATTGACTCACACGGCTTCTCAGATGGGGGTGAGCCGTACTCCGGTCCGGGAAGCCTTCCAGATGCTGGCTTCAGAAGGCTTGATTGAGCTGCATCTAAATAAAGGCGCTGTTGTTAAGGGGATCAACATTGATATGATCAGGGATCACTTTGATCTGCGGTGCGTTTTGGAATGCGAGGCTGTAGCCAGGGCTGCTCTCTCCAAAATGGACACTTCCGGCTTAGAGGACCGTCAAAGTGAGATAGAAAAAAAGGAAGGCCTCTTTACTTCTGATGAATACCGTTCCTATAATCAATATTTTCATCAGACGATCTGGGAACAGGCAGCCAACAAAAAGCTCTTTTCAACACTTGTTACGCTCTGGAATGGCAGCTCATTCGGTAAAACCACGCCTGAATGGGATCACTATATTGAATCCATACGAGAGCACCGGTCGATTTTAAACAGTATTATTAAAGGCGATCCTTATACGGCCCGGAAAGACATGGAAGCGCATTTACTTAGAAGCATGAGGAATATTATTGACAGTTATTCTGTGGGCAAGTAAGAATATTTAAATGAACAGGCGAAGGTGCTGCAAGATCACTTTGATTCCGTGATTTTGCAGCACCTTCTTATTGATATTTTTCATATTATTTAAATTTTTATTGACAGGAAACAATTTATAATCCCTCTCTTTTTATGTATATATCATACCACAAAAACGACTTTTTTTCAAGTCTTGTAATTTCCCCCCATTGGGCGTAGACTTGGTATTTATCAAAGGAAAGGGGCGTTTTTTATGGAAGATAAAAAATGGCTTGAGGCAGCAAATGACAGTATGCAGCTTGAGAGAATCAGGAAGGCCAATGACTATACAAAAAAGTTTGGCCTGTCCCTGACAGAGGAAGAAGGAGCCCTGCTTTTAAGGGAAAGGAAAGAGGTTTTAAGGAATCAGGAGCGGGTGGAGTTTGGAGAAGGAATCCTGCCTAAGCTGATTTATGCCTTCTGTGATTCTCCTTATATTTATCAGGACAATTACGTGGAAACAATGGGACGGCTTCAGGACATTTTTTATTTTTATAAAAATGAGTCCCTGGATGAGTATACGGATGATGAGCTGATTGACTTTATGAAGGAACAGTTTGACGGGCCCTGCCAGGGTTCCCTGGATTATCTGGAGGACACCCGGCTGGAAACCTTTGCAAGAAGGGCCCGCTTTGGACAGGGACGGTATGAGGAGGAAGATGAAGAAGGATAACATGGAAGAACTGCTTCCTCTTGTAGGGGAACTGGCTGAAAAATATACGGGTAAGGAGAGTACTTCCATTACCTATGAAAAAGCAAGACAGCTTATGGGAGCTGTCCTGTACTGCATCCGGGAATATGAGGTGGGGCTGGAACAGAAAGAGGGCCTTATTTCCCCTGATGACCGGGTGGAGGCAAAAGCAGCTTACCGGCTGGGCTATGAAAAAGTTCTTGAAAAGGTAAAGGAAACCCAGGCTCTGTATAACCACATCATAGGGGATTTTAATTCCTACGGGAACCGGTGCTATTATGATACCTTTGCAAAGGGACTTCCTTCTTTCTTTTTATATTATGATCCTCGTTTTACCCCTCAAGATCACCTTCTCACTCTGGATTATCCTGTTTTATGCCCCATGAATTCCTTGCGGGGGATCGATGCCATCCATGTCTATGTGAAGAGCATTGGCCTGGAACAAACCCTTCTTGGGAAGTTCCCGGAAGAATATATCTTTCATGTGCTGAAAGCCTATTCTGCGGATTATAAGAGTCTGTTCATCAATATTGCTTCTATTGTACTTCGAAATGTTTTAGGATGCAGGATGGCAGGAAAGGGGATTCATACAGGTAAATATACGGATGAGGAAATAAAACGGCTGGAAAACTGCATAAACTGCAATACCGCCGAAGAACTGGAACGTTATCTGAAAGAGCTGACTGATGAACTTATGGATATTGGATACGGAAACAATGAGGAATTAGGAGAGTATCTAAAAAAGGATCTCCATGATTATGCTTTTGAACTGAAGCAAGGGATTAAAAACCGGTGCCTGGACCGGATTGTTGCCACATGGGGTGAAAAGTGAGGCATTATATGTTGGAAGAATAGCTCATCTACAAACATTATGACACACTACCATCTTGTGTTTATGGTTCCGAATAAACTGAAAATCCTTTGGCAAGACCTATGTTTTATGCTATCATTACAGAAATAGGAAAAGAGTAACATGTTTATTGGTGATTCTTCGTGTTTTGGGGTACTATCACATAATGAGAATATACGAAAGACTATGTGCTTAGAAAATGGAATTATTACTAATACGCTGCCAGGGGGTGGGTGGAATTGAAAATTGAGGAAGTGTTAGCATTTGAAGAAATGCAGATTTTTGACCGTAAAAGTATAAATATTGAACCGAAAGCATTGGCAATACCACTTGTTGCTTTTGCAAATGCAGATGGAGGAACCATTGCTATAGGAATTTCAGATAAGACACGCAGAATAGAGGGAATAGATTACGAAGTTCAGAAATTAAATGAACTTCTGAGAGTACCATTTGATTTTTGCAATCCAACTATCAAAGTAGAACTGGAAAAGGTACCATGTACAGATTTTCAAGGTAGAAAAAATCATGTACTACTGATGCACATTGATCCTAGTCCACAGGTACATGCAAATCAGGCTGATGAAGTTTTCTTACGGGTGGGAGATAAATCAAAATCACTTTCATTTGATGAAAGATTACAACTCACTTATGACAAAGGAGAACGATACTTTGAAGATAAGCCAGTTCCGGATGCCGGCATTGAAGATATTGATATGGATTTGGTAAAAACATATATTGATAAAATAGGCTACAGTAAAACTCCGCTAGAATATCTGATGCAAAACAAAAGCTTTGTAAGAGAAAAAGATGGACTTTTACTGGTTAGTACCGCAGCAATTTTGTTGTTTGGTAAGAATCCTCAGAACTTCTTTCCTCGTGCCAGAGTGCGTTTTATAAGATATGAGGGAATGGAAGAAAAGTTTGGAACAGAGATGAACGTAATAAAAGATGTCATCTTTGAAGGAACAATTCTTAAGATGATTATTGATGCTGTCGCATATTTGGACACTCAGATAAAAGATAAAACTTATCTTGGTAACGATGGAACATTTGTAACCGAAGAAGAGTATCCGAAGTTTGTACGCCAAGAATTAATTGTTAATGCAGTAACTCATCGTGCATACAGTATCAGTGGAACTGACATTCAGATAAAGATGTTTGATAACCGTATTGCGGTAGAAAGTCCTGGTAAATTACCGGGACTTGTAAGAGTTGACAATATTCGTTACACTCATTTTTCAAGAAATCCGAAAATAGCAGAATTCCTGAAGGCCTATAATTTCGTTAAGGAATATGGGGAAGGAGTTGATCGTATGTGCGCAGAACTTGAAACAGCAGGGTTAAAAGATCCGGAATATCATACGAATGCATTTATGCTTCAAGCGATTATTTATAATACAAATGTCAATAAGGAAACGAGCGTTATCAATAAAGATGTTGATTCGTTCAGGGAATTGGTACTTGAAGCTAATAAGTCGGCGGTTGATAGAAAAAAATCGGCGATTGGAACTGAAAAGCTGGCGATTGATGCATTAAAGTCGGCGATTGAAAAACAAAATTATAATGAACCTACAAAAAAGAATATTACTTTAGTATATAAAGAAATTGAAACAAACCAAATTTTTAGCACTGGGGATATTGAAAAGATATTGGACTGTTCATCCTCAACTGCAAGGGCTATTATGGCTAAAATGCGCGATATGGAAGTTGTTGTGGGTGTAATAGGCAAAGGTAAAGGTAAATACCGTTTCATATATATGAATGAAAAATAAATTATATTTGTTTATGTAAGAAGAGGGTGCTACAAAATCACTTTATTTTAGTGGATTTGCAGCACCCTCGTTAACCTGTTAACTCATTTCCCGCTCCATATCAGCAGGATTTTCTTTATTCAAATTTTTCTGAGCCGTAGAAAGCATCAGTTTAATCCGGTTTAACTGGTTTACCTCACTGGCACCTGGATCATAGTCCACGGCAATGATGTTGGACTCGGGATATGCCTTTCTCAGCTCCTTGATCACGCCCTTTCCAACGATGTGGTTGGGAAGGCAGCCAAAGGGCTGGGCGCAGACGATGTTGTTGGTTCCCGTATGAATCAGCTCCAGCATTTCTCCTGTCAGGAACCAGCCTTCGCCGGTCTGGTTTCCGATGGATACAAATTCCTTTGCCATGTCAGCCAGATTTCCGATGTGAGCCGGAGCAGTAAAATGTCTGCTCTTTACAAGCTCTTTTTTTGCAGTCTTACGGAAGTATTCCAGCAGGGAAATACCCATGTTGGAAAGGGCAGCAGTCTTTTTCCTGCCTCCCAGGTTTTCCGCTTTAAAGTTATTGTTATAGAAGCAGTACAGCAGAAAGTCCATTAAATCCGGCATGACAGCCTCGGCCCCTTCTGCCTCCAGAAGCTCTACGATGTTGTTGTTAGCCAAAGGAGAGAACTTGACCAGGATTTCCCCTACAATGCCCACCTTAGGCTTTTTAACCTCATTTCTGGGCAGGTTGTCAAAGTCTCTGATGATTCCCTTTAAATTCCGGGAAAATGTCATCATGCCCGGTGTTTTTGCCGACAATGCTTCGATGCAGCGCTGTTTCCACTTATCATGAAGGGAGTTGGCGGAGCCGGGAATCTTTTCGTAGGGGCGGGTGGCATATAACACTCTCATAAAGACGTCCCCGTATACCACAGCCTGCATAGCCTTCGTCAGAAGGGGCAGGGTGATGGTAAAGCCCGGATTGGTCTCCATGTTTCCCGCATTGACGGAGATAACCGGAACCTGGCTCATACCGGCCTTTTCTAAGGCCCTGCGGATGAAGCCAATGTAATTGGAGGCCCGGCAGCCTCCGCCGGTCTGGCTCATAAAAATGGCCGTGCGGTCTAAATCATATTTGCCGGAAAGAAGAGCGTCCATGATCTGCCCCACCACAATGAGGGAGGGGTAACAGGCATCGTTGTTCACGTACTTTAACCCGGTGTCAACGGCGGAACGGTTGTGATTTTGAAGAATCTCAATCCGATAGCCAAAGGAACGGATAGCAGGCTCCACTAAGTCAAAGTGAATGGGTGACATCTGGGGGCAAAGGATGGTGTATTCCTTTTTCATCTCCTTGGTAAAGGTGACTCGGTGATAAGCGCTGGAAACCACTTTCTGCTCATAATGGCTCTTGTCCCTGACCTTTAATGCGGCAATGAGGGAACGGATGCGGATTCTGGCGGCTCCTAAGTTATTGACCTCGTCGATCTTTAAAACCGTGTAAATCTTTCCCGAGCCGGTCAGGATGTCACTGACCTGGTCAGTAGTAACGGCATCCAGGCCGCAGCCAAAGGAATTGAGCTGAATTAAGTCCAGGCAGTTTTCATGCTTTACCAGGCTGGCTGCCTTATAGAGGCGGGTGTGGTACATCCACTGGTCTGTCACCACCATGGGGCGCTCAATTTCAGCCAGATGGGAAATTGCATCTTCAGTGAGGACCGCAAAGCCATAGGAGGTGATCAGCTCAGGAATTCCGTGATTGATCTCCGGGTCCACATGGTAGGGGCGGCCTGCCAGCACAATACCCCTCTTGCCATTTTCTTTAAGCCAAAGAATCGTCTCTTCTCCCTTTTTCTCCATATCGGAGCGGGAGGCAAGAAGCTCTTCCCAGGCCTTGTGAGCGGCCTCAGCGGTTTCTGAAACCGGAATTCCAAAGTCTTCAGCAAATACTTCTGTCAGACGTTTTGTCAGTATTTCTTCATTGGTGAAAGCCATAAACGGATTTAAGAAACGGATGTTTTCTGTCTGAAGCCCTTCCACATTGTTTTTTATGTTTTCAGCATAAGAGGTGACAATGGGGCAGTTGAAATGATTTCCGGCGTCAGGTGTTTCGTTCCGCTCATAGGGGATACAGGGATAAAAAATGGTCTTGATTCCCCGGCGGATCAGCCATTCCACATGGCCGTGGGCAATTTTTGCCGGATAGCATTCCGACTCGCTTGGAATGGACTCAATGCCCAGCTCATAAATCTTTCTGGTGGACTGGGGAGAAAGCACGGTGCGGAACTTTAATTCTTTAAAGAAAACGGCCCAGAAGGGATAGTTTTCATACATGTTCAAAACTCTGGGAATGCCGATGGTGCCTCTTTCGGCCAGGTCCTCTTCCAGAGGCTCGTAATCGAACATGCGGTGGAATTTGTAGTCAAAGAGGTTTGGCACCTCCCGTTTGGCCTTTTCTTTTCCAAGGCCCCGCTCACAGCGGTTTCCACTGATGAACTGGCGGCCTCCGTCAAAGCGGTTGACAGTCAGAACACAGTTGTTGGTACAGCACCTGCAGCGGGTCATAGAGGTCTCATAGTGAAGGCCCAGAATCTTGTCAAGACTGAGCATGGCAGTGGTCTTTGAATCCTCGTACCGCTCCCTGGCAATGAGGGCGGCCCCAAAAGCGCCCATAATGCCTGCGATGTCAGGACGAACGGCTTCACAGCCAGCTATTTTCTCAAAGCTTCTTAAGACGGCATCGTTGTAAAAGGTGCCGCCCTGAACCACCACATGCTGTCCTAAATCAGAGGCGTTGGTGATCTTAATAACCTTAAATAAGGCATTTTTAATAACCGAATAAGCCAGGCCTGCGGAGATGTCGGAAACCTCAGCTCCCTCTTTCTGCGCCTGCTTAACGTTGGAATTCATAAATACGGTGCACCTGGTACCTAAATCCGTGGGATTTTTGGCAAACAGGGCTTCTGTAGCAAAGTTTTCCACAGTGTAGTTTAGGGAATTGGCAAAGGTTTCGATGAAGGAACCGCAGCCCGAGGAGCAGGCTTCATTGAGCTGAACGCTGTCCACAGTGTTGTTTTTAATGCGGATGCACTTCATATCCTGTCCGCCGATATCCAGGATGCAGTCCACCTTCGGTTCAAAAAAGGCGGCGGCATAGTAGTGGGAAATAGTCTCTACTTCCCCCTCATCAAGGAGAAAGGCTGCCTTTAACAGGGCCTCCCCGTATCCGGTGGAGCAGGACCATACAATCTGACTGTCCTCTGTCATCTGCTCCTTGATTTCTCCCATAGCCCGGATAGCCGTTGCCAGGGGATTTCCGTTGTTGCTGCTGTAAAAGCTGTATAATAGGGTGCCGTCTTCTCCTACAACTGCCACCTTTGTGGTGGTGGAGCCGGCATCAATTCCCAAAAAGCATTTTCCGTGATAAGAAGACAATTCTCCTTTTTTTACGCAGTGGCTGTTGTGGCGTGACAGGAATTCGTCATATTCTGACTGGTCAGCAAACAAAGGCGCCATGCGCTTTACTTCAAAATCCATCTGAATGCCGGTGGACAAACGATCAATCATCTCTTCCAAAGAGACAGTTTCCCCCTTGATTTCTTCGGCGTTTATGGCGGCTCCCACGGCAGCAAATAAGTGGGAGTGATCCGGAGCGATAATAGCATCCCCGGACAAATTTAAGGTGCGGATGAATGCCTTGCGAAGCTCCGGAAGGAAGTGGAGAGGCCCTCCTAAAAAGGCAACATTTCCCCTGATGGGCTTTCCGCAGGCCAGTCCGCTGATGGTCTGGTTTACTACAGCCTGAAAAATAGAGGCCGATAAATCCTCCCTGGTAGCCCCTTCATTGATGAGAGGCTGGATATCTGTCTTTGCAAATACTCCGCAGCGGGCCGCAATGGGGTAAATGGCCTTGTAATTTGCTGCGTATTCGTTCAGTCCGGAAGCGTCAGTCTGTAAAAGAGCGGCCATCTGGTCGATAAAGGACCCGGTGCCTCCGGCGCAGATTCCGTTCATTCTCTGGTCAATTCCGCCGGTAAAATAAATTATTTTCGCATCTTCTCCCCCAAGTTCGATTGCCACGTCGGTCTGCGGGGCATAATCCTTAAGAGCGGAGGCTACAGAAACCACCTCCTGAACAAAGGGGACCTTTAAGTGTTTGGACAGAGTTAACCCTCCGGAGCCTGTAATAGCAGGCTGGAGATCCATAGGCCCCAATTTATCGTAGGCCTTCTTTAAAAGACCGGCCAAAGTTTCCTGTATATTAGCAAAATGCCGTTCATAATCAGTAAATAGCATTTCGCGGCTGCTGTTTAATATAGCAATTTTTACGGTTGTGGAACCGATATCGATTCCTAATGTGTTATATGTAATCATACGCGCGGGATAATCCCTTGCCTCCTTTTGTGCAAAAGTAAGTTTACGACTCACCGGACATCAGTTTACCATAAAATAAGAAATAATACAATTCCGTTCACGTGATAAATATATGTTAAAACTAGCAAAATTTGTTTAAGTTCACTAAATCTGCCTTCATTTTATTTGACAAAAAGACTTCTGGAATCTATAATGTATAAGTCGAAGTATGCAAAAATTTTTTAGTAGAAAGGGGAGAAAGCCATGATTCGGATTTATAAAACAGAGAACGGCCTGATCCAGCAAAAGGATGAACTTCTGCCAGGCTGCTGGGTGGCTCTTACGAACCCTACTGCGACGGAAATTCTGGAAATTGCCGATACGTATCAGATTGATCCCGACGATTTAAGGGCTCCTCTGGATGAGGAGGAGCGTTCCCGTATTCAGGTGGAGGATCATTATACCCTGATTTTAGTGGACGTTCCCACTGTAGAGGAAAGAGGAGGAAAGGACTGGTACGTGACCATTCCTGTGGGTATTATCACCACAGAGGATGCCATTATTACGGTCTGTCTGGAGGACACCACAGTACTCAATGCATTTATGGATGGAAGAGTCCGGGATTTTCACACCTATATGAAAACCCGTTTTATCCTTCAGATCTTGTATAAGAATGCATCCCTTTATCTGCAATATCTGAGAGTTATCGACAAAAAAAGCGGAGAGGTGGAGGAACAGCTTCACAAGTCCACCAGAAACCGGGAGCTGATCGAGCTTCTGGAGCTGGAAAAGAGTCTGGTGTATTTCACCACATCTTTGCGTTCCAATGAAGTGGTGCTGGAAAAGCTTATGAGAATCGAAAAGATCAAGAAGTATCCGGAAGATACGGAGCTTTTGGAAGATGTTATCGTCGAAAATAAGCAGGCCATTGAGATGGCTAACATTTACAGCGGCATTTTAAGCGGAACCATGGATGCTTTTGCATCCGTTATTTCCAATAACCAGAACATTGTAATGAAGTTTTTGGCAACCATCACCATTGTCATGTCCATCCCTACCATGGTAGCCAGCTTTTATGGAATGAATGTGAATACCAGAGGAATTCCCTTTGCGGACAGCCCCTACGGCTTTTCCGTTGTCTTGGGCCTGACCCTGGTTCTGACCCTGATTGTGGCATGGATTTTTTCCAAAAAAGATATGTTTTGAAAAGAGGAAAGCATGAAATTTTTTTACAACCTGGAGCGCAGATTCAGAAAATATGCGATTCCAAATCTGATGTATTATATCATCGGCATGTACGGTGTGGGACTTTTAATCACCTGGTTTGCCCCGGGATTTTATCTGCAGTATTTATCTCTTGATGCAGGAAAAATCCTTCAGGGTCAGGTGTGGAGGATTGTTACCTTTATGATTTATCCTCCTGGAACCGACCCGTTTTTTGCCATTCTCAGCCTGTATTTATACTACATGCTGGGAACCAATTTAGAGAGGGTATGGGGCTCGTTCCGTTTTAATGTCTACTTCTTTATGGGAGTGGCTGGACATGTGGCCGCTGCTTTAGTGGTTTATGCCCTCACAGGGATGAGTGTGTTGATGACCACCCAATTTCTCAATTACTCCCTGTTTTTTGCTTTTGCCGTCACCTTTCCGGATATGGAATTTCTGCTGTTTTTTGCCATTCCTGTCAAAGCTAAGTGGATGGCCCTTTTTAATGGCATTTACTTCATTTACGGATTCTTAGTGGGAGGCATGGCAACCAGAATCACCATTGTTATGTCACTGCTCAACTGCATTATCTTCTTCCTTATGACCCGCAATTTAAGCCGTTTTAATCCGAAGGAGATCAAAAGAAAGCAGACATTCCGCAGGCAGATGAAAATAACACCCCAGGGAGGAGCCCATCACCGATGCGCCGTGTGCGGACGGACGGAAAAAGACTCCCCTGACCTGGAATTCCGTTATTGCTCAAAGTGCCAGGGCAGCTATGAATACTGTTCTGAGCATTTGTATACACATAAACACGTTACGCCGGATCACCCTGTATCCGGAGACACGATTAACTAGCTACGGAGGACGATTCATGAAGAGAACCAAGATTATTTGCACCATGGGACCTAACACCAATGACCGGGAACTAATGAAAGCTCTGGCTGAACACGGAATGGATATTGCCAGATTCAACTTTTCACATGGTGACTATGAAGAGCAGCAGGCCCGCCTTGATGCCTTAAAGAGCATCCGCGAGGAATTAGATCTTCCCATTGCAGCCCTTCTTGATACCAAGGGACCGGAGATCCGTACCGGACTTTTGGAAGATGGAAAGAAAGTAATTTTAAAAGATGGAGATACTTATATCCTGACAACAGAAGAGATTGTGGGAAATGCCTCAAGAGGACATATTAACTATGACGGACTGAACCAGGATGTAAAGGCCGGAAACCGGATTCTCATTGACGACGGTCTCATTGAGCTGGAGGTTCTTGAAGTAAAGGGCAGTGAAATCGTCTGCAAGATCATTAACGGCGGGGAACTGGGAGAGAGAAAAGGCGTTAACGTGCCTAATGTAAAGGTAAAGCTTCCGGCTCTGACAGAAAAGGATAAGCAGGACATTCAGTTCGGTATTGAACAGGGCTTTGATTTTATCGCAGCTTCCTTTGTCCGTACCGCAGCAGCTATTTATGAAATCAAGGAAATTCTGGAAGCCAGCAATTCCAATATCAGCGTTATCGCCAAGATTGAAAATGCAGAGGGCATTGAAAATCTGGATGAGATCATTGAAGCCAGTGACGGCATCATGGTTGCCCGCGGCGACATGGGTGTGGAGATTCCGGCTCAGGAGGTTCCATTTATCCAGAAGAGTATCATTGAAAAGTGTAACGAAGCATGTAAGCCGGTTATTACCGCCACCCAGATGCTGGATTCCATGATCCGCAATCCCCGTCCCACCAGAGCAGAGGTGACGGACGTGGCAAACGCTGTTTATGACGGAACTGACGCTGTTATGCTTTCCGGAGAAACTGCCATGGGCAAGTATCCGGTGGAAGCCCTTTCCATGATGGCCTCTATTGTAGAGGAGACAGAAAAGCATCTGGATTACAACGGCTACCGCAAGCGCAAGGTTTCAGCTGTTAACGTTCACAACGTGTCCAATGCCGTATGTTATTCTTCCGTGTCAACAGCTCATGACCTGGGAGCAAAGGTAATTGTAGCTCCAAGTATTACAGGCTTTACTGCAAGGCTTTTATCCAAGTGGAGACCGGAAAGCCAGATCATCGGTTTGTCCCCAAGCTCTGCGGCACTTCGCCAGATGCAGCTTTACTGGGGAGTCCAGCCCCTTCATGCAAAGCGCGCGGAATCCACCGACGTCCTCATCTATTCCTCTATGGAGCTGTTAAAGTCCAAGGGAATTGTAAAGGAAGATGATATGGTAGTAGTAACTGCCGGAGTGGTGAGCCCGGTGAGAAAGCATGAACCGGCCGCACATACCAACATCATGCGTGTGGTGACTGTGGACTGATTAAGTTACAGGTAATTTGAATATTTATACAATATATATATAGACAAAGGAGTCTATCCCCGGTACAATAATCTGGAAAGCAGATGTGCTGGAGACAGGCTCCTTCTGCTGTCTAAAGCTGCGAGAGGAGAAAAAACATGGAAAAGAGACCATTTGTAACAAAGGAAAAGTTAGAAGAAATTGTGAGGGAGTATCCAACACCCTTTCATTTATATGATGAAAAAGGAATCCGGGAAAATGCGGCGAAGCTGAAAGAGGCATTTGCCTGGAACGAGGGATTCCGGGAATATTTTGCGGTAAAGGCCACGCCAAATCCCTTTATCTTAAAGATTTTAAAGGACTATGGCTGCGGAATGGACTGCTCTTCCCTGACAGAGCTTATGATGTCTGAGGCGACAGGCTTTGCTGGACCGGATATTATGTTTTCTTCCAACAATACCCCTGCTGAAGAGTACCGCTATGCGGACAAGATGGGAGCCATCATCAACCTGGATGACATCACCCACATCGATTTTCTGGAAGAGTCCATCGGCTATATACCGGAAACCATAAGCTGCCGTTACAATCCAGGCGGTTTATTTAAAATCAGCACTGATATTATGGATAACCCGGGAGATGCCAAGTACGGAATGACCACGGAGCAGATCTTTGAAGCGTACAAGATATTAAAGAGCAAGGGAGCCAAAAGGTTTGGAATTCACGCTTTCCTGGCAAGCAATACAGTGACCAACGAATATTACCCCCTTCTTGCCAAGGTGCTGTTTGAACTGGCGGTGAAGCTGGAGAACGAGACAGGAGCTGATATCGCATTTATCAATCTGTCAGGAGGAATCGGAATCCCTTACCGTCCCGATCAGGAGCCTAATGATATCCATGTGATCGGAGAGGGTGTGCGCAAGGTCTATGAGGAAATTCTGGTGCCTGCAGGCATGGGAGACGTAGCCATTTATACGGAGCTTGGACGTTTCATGCTGGCGCCTTACGGCGCTCTGGTGACAACGGCGGTTCATGAAAAGCATACCCATAAGGAATATGTAGGCGTGGATGCCTGCGCCGTGAATCTGATGAGGCCCGCCATGTATGGAGCTTACCATCACATTACGGTCATGGGCAAGGAAGAGGCTGCCTGCGACCATAAATACGATGTGGTAGGATCTCTTTGCGAGAACAATGATAAATTTGCCATTGACCGGATGCTGCCTGAGATTTCCAGGGGGGATCTGCTGTTCATCCATGATACGGGTGCTCACGGCTTTGCCATGGGATATAATTACAACGGAAAGTTAAAATCAGCGGAGCTGCTGTTAAAGGAAGACGGTTCCGTCCAGATGATCCGCAGAGCGGAAACTCCGGAGGACTATTTTGCCACCTTTGATTTTTGTGATGTATTAAAAAATACCGAAAAATAATGTGATAGGTTAAAATAAATTTTCTGTTTTGCTAAAATTATTTTAGAAACTGCCGATATACACAATATAAAACATAAAAACTAACAAGGGGTGCAGTACAAATGGGAGAACAGGAAAGACAGAATTCAATTGCTCTTAGTAAGAGATTAGCAAGGGGATTCAGGATAGTGAATATCACCACGGCTTTGATTTCGCTGGTAAGTATCTTCGCTATTTACGGGTTATATTCTAAAGATAATGTTTCATCAGGGTTTTTTGTGCTTTTTTCGGCCGCAATACTGCTTTTGACCGTCTTATCTTTCGTTGTAAGCATAGTTGTGAGCAGGGTCTTAAATAAGAGCATTGTCCGTCCTCTTAAGATACTCAGCAACATAGCGCAGCAGTTATCTGTGGGGGATGCCAGCGCAAATGTAAAGGTTCTTACCACTGATGAAGTAGGGGAGCTGATGCAG
Source organism: Lacrimispora sp. (assembly GCF_036758025.1). Taxonomy (GTDB): domain Bacteria; phylum Bacillota; class Clostridia; order Lachnospirales; family Lachnospiraceae; genus Lacrimispora. The sequence goes on from NZ_DAIOXM010000006.1 coordinate 107,883, forward strand.
TCCTTTAAGACAATGGTGGAAAACACCAGAAACCAGGCTCAGACAGCCGAGGCAATCGCCAATGGGGATTTGACGGTTCATGTAAGGGTTAATTCAGAAAAAGATGTTCTGGGCATTGCCTTAAGCCGGATTGTGGAGAAAAACAACCGCGTTCTGTCCCAGATCTGCGGCGCATCAGGCCAGGTAGTGGGCGGTGCAGGACAGATTTCAGAAGCCAGTGTACGCCTTTCAGAAGGAGCAAGCCGTCAGGCGGCTTCTCTTGAGGAGCTGGCAGCAGCAGCGGAGGAGGTAAAAAACCAGATCCGCCTAAGCGCAGACCATGCAGCAGCAGCCCGGACATGTGCCAACGATGTGAGGGACGGGGCTGTGGAAGGAAACAAGCACATGGAAGAAATGCTCCGTGCCATGGACGAGATCAACGTATCCTCAGCCAATATCTCAAAGGTAATAAAGGCCATTGAGGACATTGCTTTTCAGACCAATATGCTGTCTTTAAACGCTTCCGTAGAGGCTGCAAGGGCAGGCAAATACGGAATGGGTTTTGCGGTTGTGGCAGATGAGGTGCGCAGTCTGGCAGCCCGTTCTGCAAAGGCTGCAAAGGAAAGTACGGACATGATAGAAAGCTCCATACAAAGGGCTGAGTACGGAACCAGGATTGCAAAGACCACTGCAGATGCCTTTAATAAAATCGTGGGAGGAATCGAGGAGGTTGCAGACCTGGCAGAGAAAATAGCCGGAGCATCGTCAGAGCAGGCCCAGGGCATCTCCCGGATTAATGATGAGCTGAATCAGGTTTCCTCAGTGGTGCAGGCCAACTCAGCAGCGTCTGAGGAGAGCACTGCAGCTACTTCCCATTTATACCGGCAGGCTGAAACCCTGAAGGATATGGTACAAACCTTTAAATTGAAAAATCCATGTGAATGAGAAAGAGCCGTTGTAAAAAGGTGATTAACTGCCTTTTTACAACGGCTTTTGTGTGTATTCTTTCCCAAATCAACAGAAAAATCCCTGTGCCACATGACACAGGGAGATTTTTCTTAGGATTTTCGGATTTCAAAAAGGATGTAAGGATAATTGTTTCTTGTGCATTTCTTATGTCATTAGTATATCATAAGACCTCAGGAAAAGTTTGTATATTGTTTGAATAGATTATGAAGATTTTCTTAATTCAATCGATTCTCTAAGAAATTGGATGTGGTTGAGAGTGGGACAAAATGGGTATTTCAGCAAAAACGGGGTTTTAGAAAAACAATGGATTTTTTGCAACTAGTGACATAAGTATGACGCATTAGTAACACTATGGAATCAGACAAACAGCTTTACGCAGATCTTCGATTGATTTATGGATATAGCGTTCATGGGCGTCTCTGGGAACATGGCCAAGGAGTTTTCTTGAACATATCTCATTGGCTTCATATCTGTTAAGCAAGCTGCCAAAGGTGTGCCGGCAGTCATGAGGTGTGTGCTCATATATTCCTATCTGGGCGAGTGCTTCCGCAAACATGGATGAATATTCTTTGTACCCCATTCTTTTTCCTGATACTGATGGATATAGGTAAGTGGTGCTTTGAGAATACAGAGACTGGACAAGCGGCTGAATTTTTGGATGTATGGGGACGGGCCGCCTTTTGCCGGCATCAGTTTTTGAACCGCTGGTAAAAACCATATTTTCAAGATCTACCATTGTGACAGGCATTTTTAAAAATTCGTTGATGCGCCATCCAGAATAGCAGAGGATCAGGATGGAGTCCATACCTTTTATATCTTTATTTTTCCAGAACCGTGCAAGCTCATCTTCAGTAAACGGAACCCCTGGCTCATCATCGTCTTCTTTTCCGATGGTTAGGAGTTTTGCTATATTTTCCGAACATGCTTTGTATTTTAATCCGGTCTTATACATTTGATTGAGAAGGTTCTGGTCATGCTCCAGCGATGCGTGGGAAAGCTTCTTATTATTTAAATAAGGCTGCAGGTCAAGGGCGTTGATATCACGGAAGATTTTATCATGCACAGCGGACATTCTGCGGTATGAGCTCTGAAAACAATATCGCAGATCCTTTGATAATCCTTTAGGAGTATTTTCCTTTTCTTTTAACAGAAGTTCATATACTCCAGAAAATGTCATGTAATAGTATTTTGGATCAAAGGGATTTTTTTGATATTCGTCCAACGCTGTATGTGCCTGGTCCCAGGTCTCAAAGTAGCCTACAGTTAAATATATCGGATATCCCCGTGAATCGACTCCCTGGCTTTTCTTGGCCCAGTAGGGGCGGCGCCTCTTTCCGGACAATGTGGTGATGCTTCCAAAGCCATTTGGCAGACGCAGTCGGCCGTCAGATCGTTTTGGTCGCCCGGGGCTGCGCTTCTGAGGAGCTGAGGCCGGAGAAGGGAGTGGGTATCCGCAGTGAGGACAGGCGGCTGCTTTATCGCTGACTTTGCCCTGGCATTCCGGGCATTGAATAAGTGCCATTATATCATTTCCTTTCTGTTTTGGGTATAAAAAATACGCCCCTTGCCAGGACGCTCTGAAAATGATATAATCTGCTTGGGAATGATCATATCTTTCCGGGCATGCCTGGTAAGAGAAATCTATGTGAAAAGCTCTGGGAGTTGGTAGCTCCTGGGGCTTTTTATGTTTTCACTCTATTGAAAACATCATTGTATGTATTTGAAGGTTGGGTTCGAATTGAATCATGTATTTATTACCATAAGTAACCCCTGTTCCATATATCTGGCGATAGCATTCAAGCGCTTCCTGAAGGAATTCCTCTGTTACCCCTAAATAATCTGCCATATCGTAGCCAGTATGGCAATTTGCCTTGAAGGCAGAGATAATTCCAGTGAGTCCTATTTGCTTATTGTAAGCCCAAAGTCTAGCAGTTCTCTCCTGTTTTCTGTTTCGCATATCTTTCAAATTTAGGATATTTCCTGTACTGGTGTGATGATGGCCAAGTTCTTCTGAGAGGACGCAAGCCTTTTCCACCGTTGTCAAGTTTTGATGTATAGCTATGTTTCCATCTATATACAAGCCTTTTAAATCAGAAACTCCTGAAAGGTCTAATTCCTGGATATTCAAATCTTCATTATCCATTTGAAGCTCTTCATAAGTCAAAATCTAATCCCCCTTATTAGGACGAGCTGCTAAGAGCAGCTTTTTATATTCCTCTATTTTATTTAATTCTTCCGGTGTCCATTCGGAATCTTTATGAGCTGCGATGGTTTGTGGTTGCGCTTCTTGAGGATAATAAATAGATTCCCCATTTGCAATTCCGGACAAGATTCCGTATTCTTTTATTATTTTTTCACTCAATTCAGTGTCAAGATGTTTTCGATATTTTTCATTGTTCATCATCATCGCAACATATTGTTCAAAATTTACATGGTTTAAATTAAAATTATTTGCATCAACGCTTCTGGAAAACAAACACCTTAAAACCAAAAGTTCCGCATCATATCTATCTTTCAAAGGAAGTGAGAGATTATTGCGTATATTTCTATTTTCTCCTTTTATCCTCTCGTTTTCGGCATAATTACAATACAATTTTCCGAACTTATTTACAGCCTTCTCCCATCTTAAGTGGTTTTTTTCGTGATACTTTACATCATCATATTCATCTGCTGCATATTCCAAGCCGCAATCGGGACATTTTGTGAGAAGAGTACTCCCTGTTCGCCCAGTCATAAGGTAATCAAGCGTAACCCCAAAATATTCTGCAATTTTTTGCAGTTTATCTGCGCTAGGGACAGTACTTCCTTTCCATTTCGATATAGTACCTTTTCCAAACCCCAACTTCTTTTCTAGTTCTGATTGAGAAATATTACGTTCATTAATTAGTTGTTGAATTCGATCTGATAAAGTCATAAAACCACCTCCTGAAAAAATTCAACAAAAACTATTGACAGCGATGAATATATTCGGTATAATTCGAAATAAGAGATGAATATATTCAACGAAGCCATGGCGGTTGAATTTGTTCTATGTATTTAGTGTCGTTACTATATATAATAGAATATTTTCAACTATATGTCAATATAAAACGGTGAATATATTCAAATAAAAGGAGGTGATATTTTGCTTTTCGACAAAATAAAAGCACTGGCAGGGAAAAAAGGAGTATCCATTTACAGACTGGAAAAGGAAGCTGAGTTTTCTAAAGGTAGTATTTGCAAATGGAATGACAACATTCCTTCTGTTGACAAGATTCAAAAAGTGGCAAAGCTGTTAGGCGTAACGGTAGACAGCTTACTGGAAGATACCCAGGCAGAAGAGAGGAGGTGAGTTGGATGGAAGAAAAGATTATGTGTCGGTCGTGTAAGTCTTGCCGGAGCCAGCCTCATTGCCCAGATCGTAGCCGGCGATATCCTTGCAAAGACTATATCTATAAAAGGAGGGAGATAGATGGCAAAGCAAAAGCGTATTACTACCGCAATGGCAGGTAAGCTCATAGGGGTCAGTCCTGCCTGTATTCAACAGAATATGCGCAACGGAAACCTTCCAATTGGCTTTTATACAGGAGAGAGCGGAAGGGATTATTTCTTCATATCCCCAATTAAGCTAATGATGTTCACTGGCGTAAAAAAGGAGGCCATCGAAAGGATCTGCGAAATTGATCTGTCCGACTTTATGGACATTGAAGACTGGCAGATTATGAACGGTGCACTGCAGGAGTGGAAGGAATTAGTTTTTGGAAAAACTGGGGTGGCCTGATGAAGTACTATGAAAACTTAGATGATTTTGACGATGGCAGCCGTTCCCCGGTTCTTGACTGGGTGGAGTGGTTTGTGAGTCGGGTAATTATAGTTGGAGCCGTCGGGCTGGTGCTTGCGATCTGCGGGACGCTGGAGAGCTTGTGAGAGGAGGAAAGCAGTATGAAAACTGGAGATAAAGTGAAATACACACCTGACGTTCACCTGGATTACATAGGCCAGGTGGCTGAGGTGGTGGAATTTGACATGCCGGGTGGAATGGTAGACCTGAAATTTCATGACGGACAACTCTTGTGGGTGTTCTGGGATGAAATTACGGAAATGGTTGAAGAGGCGCAGGATGTGCCAGATGATCAGGCAGATGTAGACAAGTTGTATGAGGCACTGAAAACTGTAAAAGAGTATTGTTCAGCGCAGGAGATTAGCTGCTGGAACTGTGCTCTGTATACGGAGGGTGGTTGGGGTTGCTTGCTTAACGATCCGGATGAACTCCCGGAGAATATGAACCTTGAATTTTTAATCAAGAAGAGAAATCAAACCATTAAAAAAGACCCGGCTGCGGGAACAGTCAGGGTCAGTAAATAGAAAAACATATTTCATCCCTATTATACGTGGGGATCAGGAGGAAATCAAGATGGGAAATAATACTGTGACCATAGGCTTAGAAAAATATGAGCGTCTTGTTGCAGCGGAAGCCAGATGCAATATATTGACGGACTACACCCTCCGCAATAAATACAGCGTTGAGAGAGAAGTGATTGCTAGTATTTTGGGGTTTGAGCTTCCCGGAAAGGCGGAAGAAGATGAGTAAGAAGTATCACAAACTCTGGATTCTCCTCAGAGAAAAGCTGACCGACTATGAAAACGATGAGACGGATTCAGAGGAATCGGCAGTCTATCACTTTATACTGACTGAAATGGCTCAAATGGAGGCCGCAGAATTTCTGGAGGATTAAGGCATGGACAGGCATAAGTGCGACATGTGCGGAATGTATCTGCATTCAGATGGGGCCGCATGTGAGCAATGCCAGAAGCGCATAGGCGTTGTTAAAAAAACTATTAATCAGGATCAGATTGGAGGATACGATGGGAGAGAAAATAAAGATAGAAACACCGGAAACTATGTTTCCTTGGAATGATGGGGTAGAACAGAAAGAGTACTCCATCAAGAATCAGATTGAAGAAATGCTGCTGTTAGCTGGAAGTGACGATAAAGAGGGCATGAAGCACCTGTTAGATCACATGGAGGACATTGGCTTTTATACAATGCCTTGTTCCGGAGGAAATCATCTTGCCAAGGCCGGAGGATTGGCGGAACACAGTCTTAACGTTGCCCGGTATGCTCTTTCTCTTTTGAATGTCTGGTATGAGGAACCATACATCACGCAGTGGACTGATTCCGTTGTTATCTGCAGCCTTCTTCATGACATTGGAAAGTGCGGACAGTTCCAGAAGCCCGGATATGTGCCCAACATCATTAAAGATGGACGGCCAACCAAGGCGGATCCGGTGCAGAAGTACAAGCAGTCAGAGGGCAAGCCGTTTAAGGTGAATCCGGATCTGCTGAACGTACCGCATGAGATCCGGAGCGTAACGATCATCAATGAGTACATAGCTTTGACAGAAGAAGAATACCACGCAATCCTGTATCACAATGGCCTGTATGGTCCCCTGTATCGGGAGATCAACGGCAAGGAGACAGCTTTGTATATGATCCTGCATTTTGCGGACATGTGGTGCAGCCGCATTGTTGAGGGAGGTGATGAGCCGGATGGAGAAGCTTGATTTCCGGACTCTGCTGGCGAGTGAGATTGATTGCCGTATATCTACGGTAAAAGAAAACGGTATTTCCCTGCTCCTTTATAAAGATGCCAGGGTTGATCAAAACATCCTTGATGAAACAGTAGGTCCTATGAACTGGCAACGTCGCCATACCCGTGAGAATGCAAACTGTATCGTTTCTCTATGGGATACTGAAAAAGGTCAGTGGATAGAGAAGGAAGATACCGGGACGGAAAGCTATACCGAAAAAGAAAAAGGACTTGCTTCTGACAGTTTCAAAAGGGCCTGTTTTAACTGGGGGATAGGAAGGGAATTGTATACCGCTCCATTTGTTTGGATTAATTCCAACAATTGCAATATTAAGGACTTGGGAAATAAAAAGTTCACCTGTTATGACGCTTTTTATGTGTCACAGATTGGGTATGACAAAAATCGGAACATTAATTCCTTGGTCATATGTGGATCGAGGGATCATAAAGAAGTGTTTTCCATGGGACAGAAAGCGAATAAGCAGGAAAAGAAGAAAGCTGATACACCACCTGCAGAATCTAAATCCCAACAGGGAGGGACAAAACCCTTGGATAAGGTGACGGCACCCATGATAGCCTCTGTCCAATCCTTAGTTGAAAAATACAGCGGGAAGGGGCTAAAGATGGAGAAGATCCTGGCCATGTACAAGATTAAAAAGATCGAGGATATGACCCTGGAGAATTACAAGGATTGCATGAACAAACTGAAACTTTATGAGAAGGAGGATCCTAAGAATGAATAACGTGCAGCTTGTTGGGAGATTTACCAAGGATCCGGAGGTCCGGTATTCAGATGGCGGCACAACGGTTGCCCGATTTTCCGTGGCTGTAGACCGGCGCTTTCGCAAGGAAGGTCAGCAGGATGCGGATTTTATTTCCTGCGTCGCCTTTGGGAAAACAGCAGAATTCATAGAGAAATGGTTTCACAAAGGAGAACGTATCGGATTGACTGGCCACATTCAGACCGGGTCCTACACCAATCAGGAAGGGCAGAAAATCTACACTACGGATGTAATCGCAGATAACGTGGAATTTGTGGAAAGCAAAGGAGCTTCCGAGGGCAACCAGGGAGGTTCCAGGCCAGAGCCTTCCAGCGCAGGGGACGGATTTATGCATGTCCCTGATGACGTGGGGGATGAAGGACTCCCATTTAATTAGGCGGTGATTGATTGAATATACAAATTGACTCCCGGGAAAAGGCAAAAGCAATCAAGGGGATCCTGACAGAGTTTAACCATCAGGGCGTGGACTATTATGTATCAAAGCTGTATGTCGGAGATTACATGAACCTGGACAACCCCAGGCTGATCATAGACCGGAAGCAAAACCTGATAGAGCTTTGCAATAATGTCTGCCAGGATCATGACCGCTTCCGTAATGAGCTGATCCGGGCAAATGAAGCAGGTATTGATGTGATTATCTTGTGTGAGCATGGAAAGGGCATAGAGCGTCTGGAAGATGTGATCTGGTGGGACAATCCCCGGCGCCATAAAAGGATTCAGGATCCTGAGACAAGGAAGTGGAAAGACATCACAACCAAGGCAATCACCGGGGAAAAGCTGTATAAGATTCTCCTCACTTTGCAAAGGAAATATCAGTGCCGGTTTGAGTTTTGCAACAGAGAAGAGACAGGGAAGCGCATCATAGATCTTCTGGGAGGTGTTCCGGGTGACGGTAGAGGAGATTAAGGCTGCATACAGCATGAGGGATATTGTGGCCCGGTATGGCTTTCAGCCAAACAGGAGAGGATTTATTTCCTGCCCGTTTCACCAAGGAGACAGACAGGCTTCTTTAAAGATATACGACCGGGATTTTCATTGTCATGCCTGCGGGGCGAATGGGGATATATTCGATTTTGTGGAACGAATGGAGAATGTTTCTTTCAAGGAAGTATTTCAGACTCTGGGAGGGGCTTATGAAAAGCCCACCTTTTCCTCTAAGCTCGCCATTTACCAGTCTCAGAAGCGGCGGGATATGCTGCGGAAGGAGCGGGAGCGGCTTGACAGAAAGAAGGAGCTTAACAATATGCTCATAGGCATATACCGGGCTTATATGGACCGTTCAGAGCCTTTCAGTGACATCTGGTGCGACTGCTGCAACGCCTTGCAGTATCAACTTTATATACATACAGAATTAAATGAAACAGAAGCGAGGTGGTAGCATGGTGCCGTTGAATGAGCTCACGGCAGAAACAATTTTATCCAAGGAGATTTTGACAGAAGTTTTTGACCAGGAAGATGAGCTGTATCGGGCAGAGCTGCTTGCCTCTCTAGGTTTAAAAGCTGCGGAGCTGAAGGTTAAAACAGAATTCAGAGAAATGGTGACGGCCTACAAAAAGGTGGAAAGAGAAATTAAGCGCCAGGAACGGGAGAGGCAGAAACAGCCTTCCTGCAGCCTGGAGAACTGGACAAACTTCGCCGGTCCTTATGACAACATGCAGTGTAAGGAATGGCTTGCTACGGAAAGCGGGATATGCCTCCGGAATCCGTCCACTGGATACACAGATATTCTGGCCTGTTATCATCCAATTCTTCCGATTGAACGTTTAAAGAATCTGGAAACAGGAGAGGAACAGGTCAAGTTGGCCTATAAGCGGAATGGGCGGTGGGAGGAAATCATTGTCCCCAAAACCATGGTCACATCAGCCAATAAGATTGTATCCCTGTCAGGCCGTGGAATTGCGGTAACCAGCGAGAATGCCAAGTATCTGGTAAGGTACCTGGCGGACGTGGAAAATGCCAATGAGGAGCACATAGCAGTCCAGTATTCCACCTCAAAGCTGGGCTGGATCCGGGGCGGGTTTCTGCCTTATGATACGGAGATCGTCTTTGATGGAGACGCACGATTCCGGCAGATAGCTGAGAGCATTGGACAGGTTGGAAGCCGGACAAAGTGGTTTGATCATGTATCGGCTTTGCGTAAGGCTGGGAGAATCGAAGTTAAATTCATGCTGGCTGCAGCGTTTTCTAGTGCACTGGTGCAACCACTTGGTGGGCTTCCCTATTTTGTTGATCTCTGGGGAGAAACCGAAGGCGGTAAGACCGTATCACTGATGGTGGCGGCATCTGTCTGGGCTGATCCCGATGAGAGCGCCTACATAAAAGATTATAAAGGAACGGAGGTAGGCCTGGAGGCCATCTGTGACTTATTAAATAACCTTCCCTTGATCCTGGACGATTCCTCCAAAAAGAACCGGAAGATCGAAGATAACTTTGAAGGCCTGGTATATGATCTTTGTTCCGGAAAGGGGAAGACCCGTTCCAACAAGGAGCTGGGATTGAACCGGGAAAATCACTGGAAGAACTGCATCCTGACAAATGGAGAGCGGCCTTTAAGCTCCTATGTGACCCAGGGCGGAGCGATTAACCGCATCCTGGAGATTGAATGCGGGGAACGTGTTTTTGAAAGCCCTGGCAATACAGCGGAGCTGGTTAAGCATAATTATGGTCACGCTGGCAGAGAGTTTGTTGAAGTTATAAAAGAGCTTGGCATTGAGAAGATCAGAGAGATCCAGCAGGAATTTGCAAAGCTTCTGGCCGATGACGAGAAGATGCAGAAGCAGAGCCTGTCTCTGTCAATCGTCCTGACGGCGGATAAGATCGTTACAGATTATCTCTTCAAGGACGGGGCCTATATCAGTCTGGAGGAGGCCAGGGAGGTCTTGGTGGACCGCAATGAGCTTTCCGATAACGAGCGCTGCTATCAGTTTATCCTGGACAAGGTGGCCATGAATCCGGCCCGGTTTGATGTTCAGAATGAGAGCGTTGAGAAATGGGGCACGATTGAGAATGGGTATGCCATTATTTATACCACAGCTTTTACGGTATTGTGCAAAGAAGGAGGATTTTCAAAGGCTTCGTTTCTTTCATGGGCGAACCGTAAGGGATTGCTCCAGGTTGAAAGCGGAGGGAAAAAGCTGGATAAAGGTAAAAGTTTTAAGGGAAATAAGGTGCGCTGCGTGTTCCTTAAACTGAATGATGGTGCTGACAAGGACGGTTTTGTGAGGGTTGATGATGTAGAAGGAGTTCAGGAGGAACTTCCATTTAACTGAGAGTAACCTAAGAGAGGTTACCACGAAAAGCTAGGTTTTATGCGGGCTTGATGGTGTTTTTGAGGGTGAGTAACCCAGTAACCCAGAAAAACACACTCCTATATATAAGAAAATAATTCTAAAACTTTTGTATTTTATTTAACAATGTTTTTATAAAAATGTCTCGCGCGTAAGGAAACCTAAAAAAGTGGGTTACCGGGTTACCGTAGCTAGAAAACAGTTATTCTATGCGGATTTGAGCGGTAACCTAAAAAGTAAAAAAGTGGGTTACTGTAACCCAAAATCCGGTTACTGAGGTGATGATATGACGGAAGAAGTGAGGAAATATGCGGAAATGCGCATTCTGGAGAGTGGAATTAGAAGGGTTCCCGGCCATTATCCTGAGTTTGAGAGCAAGGAACATGTAGATCAGTGGCTAAAGATATGCAAGGTTTCTTTTGAAGAATATCTTAATGAACCGTTAAATCTGGCTGCTCTGACAGAAATCGATCTGGATGAGTACCAGGAGTTGCTGGATCGCCTGAAAAGGAACAAGGAAAATGTCCCCCTGGAGCTCCTTCTGACAAAGTACCGGAAATCCTATAACCAACTCCGGGAAACGCTTCAGGCCATGACGAAACAGATCTTGCAGGATATTGTGTTCAGCGGACTGAAAATAGAGCGGGGCCAGGCTTACCAGAAGTACATAGGAATCAACACGGCAATCCGGGAGTCCGGGGTCCTGGAAAAAGTGAGTCATGCGGTGTGCCGCCAATACAGTGCAGATCGGGTTCTTGAATACGCCCTACAGTTACGGGAGATGGTCCACCGGATTGTGAAAGGAAGTGAAATAAATGGTTAATACACAACCTACAGAATGTAATTTGTGCGACGGGAAAGTGGTTTATATATCAAATGCCAAGATATATGGCAAACAATATGGAAGCGGGTATTGCTATTACTGTACGAGCTGCGGTGCTTTTGTTGGAACACATGAACCCCGCCCCAGGGAAGCTCTTGGAATCCTTGCTAATAAAGAGATGAGGGAGTGGAAAATAAAGTGCCATGGCCTATTTGATCCTTTATGGAAAAGCAAGAAAAAGAAGCGAGCTCAATTATATTCTGCCTTGGCATCACAAATGGGAATTCCGATGAACCAGTGCCACTTTGGCTATTTTGATTTGGTGGAGCTAAAGAGGGCATATGAAATTTTGAAAACATGGAGCTGATGTTATGGAGGAGAGAAGATGGCCAGTAAAAAGAAATCCAGTGCCCCCCCAACAGGAAAAGATACACCTCTGCTATATCTGCGGCAAGGAGATCCACGGGGAGCATGTGTACATAGAAACCAAGAGAAAGAGTAAGCTGCATATACATTTTGGGTGTATGCCGGGAAATGATGAGGAAAAGTGGAGGAGGTTAAACAAACATGAAAATTAGAGTATCGATGCCGGAAGTAAGTGTTGTTGTTGATTTTGAGGAGAGCAAGGCTCCTGTTGCAGTCAAGTGGAATGAGAATAAGCGAACCTATGAAACCATCAAATAATGCAGGGAGGTGTTATTGTGGACGGAGTGAGGTATTACAGTACCCCTATGACTTTGAAGGAGGCGGAGCAATACATACAGGGTGGTCTGATCACGGCGGCCAGGGCCTATGTGGCAAACGGATATTACCTTCGTAGGATCCGAGATGATAAGCTGTTTGAAGAGGCTGGATACCAGAATTTTGAGGAGTATGTCCGTGGGAAGTATAACAAGGACAAAGGCTGGGCTTCCAAGTGTATCAAGGTCAACCAGCAGCTTTCTGAGGACGGAAACTCTCCCATTCTTAGCAAGCAATATCTGGAATATACCACCTACCAGTTGGTAGAACTGGCTTATATGACAGAGGATCAGCGTGAGGAAGCGGAGCCTGACATGACGGTTAACCAACTGAAACAGATCCGGAAGCCGGAGGAAGCTGTTTCAGTGGAAAAAAGTTGTGATGTTACAACTTTTGGGCTGGAGGAAAAGGAGAAGGATCCAGATGAAATTCAAGAACCGGAGATTGATCATTTTTTAAACCAGAATAAATCCATAGATGATGCTTATGGAGCTATGCGGTCAGATATGGTGGTGAAATATCTTAGAACTGGTTATAAGAGCCCAGACAAAGAATGTGAGATCGAGTCCTTTGGGCAGATACATAGGGTTCTGAAAGAGGAGCATGTTACTGTATTTTACGGTTCTTCCGGGAAGGCTATATTTGATGTTGAAAACACAAGGCTGGAGCGGGAATATAATTTCTTTTTCGGAAACAAGGAGGAACCTGAATCTAGGGAACCAGAAGAACAAGAGGAGGTTCCACACCCGGAATTTTATAATCCGGACGATGAAGAAAAGGTGGACGAATCTTACAGTATGGCAGGCTTTCCCAAAGCCTCTAACAGGCATGTGACTATGCTGGCTCAGCTGTTTGTTCGGGAAAATGCAAGGCGGCTGTTTGGAAACGGCGAACTTATCGGGATTACTGATGATGATATCATCAGCCTGCTTAAACTGTTTCAACGGCGCAGCAACATTGATGGAATCATTATTGACGGTGATGTGGAGGTAAGTGTTGCCGAGGGCATCATTGAGTTTTACAGAGGCGATGAGGACCTGGGAATCTGCCTTTTTCAGAAGTTTGCCAACTATGTGCATAATCAGATTAATGAATATATAAAGGAACGTGCGGCAAAGGAAAGGCAAGATGAGACCCTTGGTCAGCAACAAGAAAATAACCAGAAAAGAGGAACACTTAATTCTACCCCCACCAGCTGCCCACATCGGGAAGAATACAGCTGCACTGTTTTGGAGGAGAACAGATCAGTCCCCGGAGATGGAAGCAAATGCGGATCCTCCTGCTGTTGGATCTGTAAATTTCAAGGTAAGTGTAAGTTAGAGTGCAATGCTTCCGCTAGTCGTGATGGAGGCTTTCCGGAATATGATGCAGCATGGTTTATAAAACAGTGGGCGAAGTACTCACCTGGAGATTTAAAAAGGGTACTGGAGGCTTGTCGCAGGGGTTCTACCAATGCAGAGCGGGCTAAGGCTGTACAGGAAGAGATTTCTCCTTACGGAGCTCATTGCAGTTGTTGCTGGGAGTATGATTTTTCCTTTCATGGATTTGCAGGAGGTATGGATTTCAGGGTTGGTAAGGTTGATATCCACTTGAAGTATGGCCGGTTCGTGCGTGAGCTTATGAACCTGTATCCGGATTTTGAGGAGTCTGAGAGTAAAGATCCTGATGTTGTTGAAACACAGGAAAGCGTACCTGAACAATCAGAAAGTGCACTGGATCAGTCTGAAACCGTAATCGATGGAGAATTTGTGGAAATTACCTCAGACCTATCAGCACCTATAAAAACAGTTCTTGAAGAAGCAAAGAAAACTCTCAAAGACTGGATGAGTACATTCGAAGGAGTAACACCGGAGAAGTGGCCGCCATTCATTGAACGTCAGAAGATAATCGTTGCAGCATTGGAGGCTATGGCAGAAGAGCAAAAACGGCTTGAATCCGAACCAGAGCAGCCGGAGCTGCCGATCCTGAAGAATAATGACCAGAGAGCCGCTTTCGTGGATGCTTATGAGACATGGCCGTTATGGATCGAAACCAAGGAGACAGGGGAACGGTATTACCGGTATGACCTGCCAGATGGTACCAGCATGGTGGTTAAGGTGTATCATGCCAGAATATTTGATTACAAAGCGCCAGGATCATATGAAGATAAATTTAAGGAAGGCTGGGGAGAGGCGGAATATTATCTTTTGAAAGAGGGATCATTCTTCCGGAATTGCAGGACAAGCAGGCCAGAGCTGATTGAGAAGCTGAAGGAGATTCAAAAAACGAAATAACAACAAGAAAGGAGGCTGGAGCGGTGGCCGCCGTAACAGGATATCCTGGCTCCTTTCAAAAATGAGAGATTTAATAATTGACTGTTTTGCTGGCGGAGGCGGAGCCAGCGTTGGAATTGAAATGGCATTAGGGCGGCATGTGGATATTGCGATTAATCATGATCCGCAGGCTATACGAATGCATAAAACAAATCACCCTGATACTTTACATTTGACAGAAGATATTTTCAAGGTAGATTTGCAGAAGTATGTAAAAAGCCGTCATGTGGCTTTGATGTGGGCAAGTCCGGATTGTACCAGTCATAGTAAGGCAAAAGGTGGTAAGCCACGAGAGAAAGGTTTAAGAATTCTTCCATGGGCTGTACATAAACATGCTAGAGAAATTCGTCCAGATGTAATAATAATGGAAAATGTTGAAGAAATAAGGCAATGGGGGCCATTAAATAAAAAAGGATATCCAATACGAAAGAAACAGGGGAAAGAATACAAGAAAATTTTAAAGAAAATGTATTTACTTGGATATACAAAAATAGAAACAAAAATATTAATAGCAGCTGACTATGGAGCTCCTACCACAAGAAAAAGATGGTATGCAATCTTCAGGAGAGACGAGAAGCCGATTATCTGGCCGGAGCCAACGCATAACAAATATGGCATTGATGGATTAAAAAAATGGGAGCCTATTTGGAAGTACCTGGATTTAGCTGATCTGGGAAAATCCATCTTTGGCAGAAAGAAGCCACTTGCAGATAAGACGATGAACCGGATTGCTAGAGGATTAGATAAATTTGTTTTTAACTGCCCGGAACCGTTTGTTGTTCAGGTGAATCATGGAGGAGATAACTTCCGTGGGCAGAGTATTCACGAGCCAATGCCCACCATAACGCAAAAGCATGGCTTTGGAACTGTAACCCCGGTTGTTGCACCTCTTATAGAAAAATCTTATGGAGGAAATTATAAAGGGGCAGGTAGTGGAATGAATGAACCGCTGCATACAATTACGACAGTTGATCATAATCACTTGGTTGCACCGCTTCTGATTCAGTACCACTCTGAAACATCTAAATCTGAAGTGAGAGGCCAGATGGTTGACGAACCGATCATGACTATAGATACCAGTAACCGCTATGGACTGGTGGCGGCCTTTCTGACAAAGTTTTATAAGACAGGAGAAGGTCAACCATTATGGGAGCCAATACATACAATCACAACAAGCCCAGGGCATTTTGGGCAGGTAAGCGTTCTGGCAATCAGTAAGGAAGAGTTGCTGAAGAATGGCGTTGATGAAGAAACAGCCCAGAAATGCACATGGGTAAGTAAGTTCATTATCAAATACTATGGCGGTGATGTAACTGGTGTAGGCTTGAATGAACCTCTACATACCATCGTGACAAAGGACAGATTTGCTCTGGTCACAGTGCTTGGCAATGAATATGTGATTCTGGATATTTTCCTGCGAATGCTGAAAGCCGAACCAGAGTTGAAATTAGGACAGGGGTTCCCAGAGGATTATATCATTAACCATGATTACGAAGGAAAGAGATACCCAGTAAAAGAACAGGTTGCCCGTATCGGAAATAGTGTTGTTCCCATTGTGGCTGAATCATTGGTTAGGGCGAACTGCCCATATTTGAAGGTTGGGGAGCGGATGCCGAACTTAATAATTGATGATAGCCAGGAGCAACTTAGATTTGCCTGATACATCGTAGAATTAAAGATTTATTGTTCCTTGATAATTGAATATTGATAGTTGGAGTGATATAATTATTTCTATTTAAATAACACTCAAAAGGAGCGGTTATGGGCTGGAAAGAAGATTTTATTGAAGCTATGTTTTCTAAAAAGAAAAATATTAAGAAAGGTTTAGAAATGTATGTAAGGAATGCACCGCAAACTGTCTTTAGATACAGGCAGGGAAATTCAAATGATATTGAAGCTCTTACTTCAAATAAGATATGGCTATCAAATATTAAAAATGTAAATGATAAATTTGAAGGAAAGAATGAAATTTTATTTGATGATCTAAATCTTAACTACGAATTTGTTAAAGATTTTATTGTGGATTATTACGATGAAGTAATTGATATGACTTTAGAAATGTTTTATATAGCCTGTTTTAGTGAGAATGAAACAATGGATAACTTGTGGACTCATTATGCAGATGATCATAAAGGTTTTTGCATAGAATATTATAAAGATGATTTTGAATTTCCTGTATTCCCGGTTATATATAAAGATAAAAAACCAGTGCATTCTCAAAAATATAACGAAGATGAGTTTAGAAAAAGCCTTCTTACCAAATACTCTAAATGGTCAGATGAAAAAGAATGGAGAATACTTTATCCATTTAACGAAATGCCACAAAAAGGAAAGCCTATTGATCAACCATTACCTAAAGCAATATATATGGGAGTAGATATTAGTGATTCGCTAAAGGAAATAGTTGAAAAATATTGCAATGAGAAATTTATTGATCTTTATCAAATGGAATTAAATAAAAAAGAGCAGAAGCTAGAATCTAGATATATACCATTTGATTTCATATAAAAAATGACCAACTATCAATATTCGGTAGTTGGTTTTTTGTTGCCCCAAATCAGGTAAATCAAGATTTAATTGGTTTCAAGTGCCCACATCCCATCATCCCGAAAATGGGTGAATGTAACCCTTTTACGAGCATCGTTTACAGTAATATCGCAAACGTAAGCGGTCTGGCGGAATCGCTTATCCGTCATGATGACACGATCAATGGCAATATCAGAGTAAGTGCCGTCAGAAAAAGTGTATCGAAAATAAAGCGGAACACAATCACCGTGAGCATTAAAACTGGCGATTACTGGCACAGTGCGGTTTCGGGGCAAATTAATGTATTCTTTTTGTAGGGTCTTCGTATTAGCGGACATTTTCATCACCTCAATACGAATTATAGCAAACGTGTGTTCGAAAATCAATAGGAAGTAAGAGGAAAAAAGACAGGAGGGATATATTGAGAAAATCATCAAAAGAGCGCCGGGAGGAGCAGGCGCAGGTACATAGAATCACCATGGCGGAAGCTGCTAAGTCCATAAAGGGGCCAAGGCCTCAGACCTTTTCAGCAACAATGCCACCTTATGCATATACAAGTTTATGCCCTGATCCGAACCTGCGGACGTCTCCGGCTTGTACGGCAGCATATCTCAGAGTGAGAGAGGAGAGAGCAAATGGCGGAAAAAGTTAAAAGCCCAGCAGAGGAGTTGACTGAGTTCCTCGTTTTTGTGGATAGGTGCATAACGGTTCACCGACTTGCATGTGAAGCAGTGGGCGAGGAGGACAAGCGCCTCCAGGATCTGCTTCATGCAATGGAATTTGCTGAAACGAGATCAGAAGCGGATAAGGTAACAACGCAGCTCCGCAGAAGCCGGAAGCAGAGCAGGGAGAGTAAAGATGCTGTAAAGCGGTATCAGCTGATTGTGGAGTTTTTCAATGATCAGAACAACCGGGCCACTCTTAACAAGATGCGGCAGCTCCTGGGACGGCAGCGGAAGGAAGAAGAATATTTAAGCAGTAAGAGAACTTATAAGCCCAGAGCGGGCAATTGATAGGAGGAAAGCTTTATGGATTGCCAAATAGAGAAAATACCGTTTATCAGGTTTCTGTACGCAGATGCCGAAGGGGTGAGGAAGATTTATGACGCTGATTGGCCTGATCAGTTTATAGCATACTTTACAGATAAAGAGGTGACAGAAATAGGCGGATTCTTTGTTATGGGATTTCCCCAGCCTGTAAGGACATTGGAAGATGCATTTAAGATTTGCAGAGGGTGAGAAGGAAGATATTGACAGCAGGGAGGTGACAGAGTGGACAAAGAGATACTGGTCCAGTATTGTGAGATGAAAGGGGAAATCAAGGACATCCGGCGTCGTAAGGAAAAGCTGGAAAAGGAGATTAAGGGCCTGAGCATTGTTTCGGACTCTGTAAAGGGGACAAGGTCTGACGGAACCTATGGCAGCATAAAAATTACTGGCTATCCCACGCCAGAATACTACCGGAAAAAGGCCGCCATTGAAAAGCTACAGAAAATGCTTGGAACCAAAGAAGCAGAGCTTTTTGAGCTTACGGTCCAGGCCGAAGAGTATATTGAGACTATCCCAAAGAGTGAGGTTCGGACAATGTTCCGACTGTATTACATAGATGGGCTTCCCTGGTGGAAGGTGGCGCAGGCCATGAACAAAATGTTTCCGAAACGGAGGGTAAAATTTACGGAAGACGGGTGCAGGATGAGAAATAATAGATTTTTTGGAGAAATTTAGAAATGTTTGGCCATGTTCGGAAGAAATATGTTAGAGTGCTATTATGCAGAAGCCAGATGAACAGGTTTTGCATACTCTTCGTTTAGACAGTGACCCTCCTGCGGCTGCCAGGTGTAACAGCTTGGCAGCTGACTACAGTTCTTTGTTTCCTGGTTTCTTTGGGCATCTGTTGAAAAGCCAAACAAAAACCAGAGCGGAACACATGATGGCAGCTCCCTTCCCCCTGAGGGAGATCTCGGTTCAACTCCGAGGGTTCCGATTGGTTTTCAGCTATATGTACCCTCCTTTTTGAAAGCACCTTTTGATTTTATGTCGAAGGGTGTTTTCTTTTGGTAAAATATGGTATACTTATCCATATTAATAATTGGGGGATGTGATATGGACAAAAGATATCAGGTTTTCATTAGTTCTACATTTGCAGATTTAGAAGAGGAACGTAAGGAAATTATGCAGGCTATAATTGAATTGGATTGTTTTCCAGCAGGAATGGAAATGTTTCCAGCTACAGATAGTGAACAATTTGAATACATTAAGACTATTATTAACGAAAGCGACTATTATGTCTTAATCGTAGCAGGTAGATATGGTTCTGTTGCTGAAGATGGAATTAGCTACACTGAAAAAGAGTTCGACTTTGCTAAGGAAAAAGAAATACCAATTCTCGCGTTTGTAAAAAAAGATATTAATAGCATAACAGTTGGAAAAACAGACCAAGATCCTGAAAAGCTAAAAAAATTAGAGGTGTTTAGAAAAAGGGTATTAGATGGAAGGATGGCGAATTTTTGGGATACCGCTGACGAATTAAAGTACAAAATACATAGTAGTTTATCTAAACAGTTTAAAACACATCCAAGGATTGGTTGGGTAAAAGGGAATTCAATACCGAGTTATGAAGTATTAGAACAGCTAAGTAAACTACAAGAAGAAAATAAGCAATTAATTATTGACCTTGAAGAAATTAGTAAAAATAATACATTTAAAGATCAGAGTGTATATATAATGAATACATTTACTGTACACTGTGAGATGGCATATACAATGGATATTTTAAGTAGAGATATATCTATTCAAGAGGTTGTTAATAAAACTGGACTTTCCTTAAGTAAAGGAGTATGGTTAGACGAATTTGAAGATATAATAAACAAAAAAGTAATTAGTTTGACTGATGCCACCATCACAAATGAGTCTTTAGAGGAAATTGTAAAAAGGTTATTAGCTTTAGGCATTATAGAATTAAAGGCTGTCCGCGAAGAAACACATTTAAAATTTACTGATTATGGAAATAAGGTTTTTATAAAAAGTATAGAATTGTGAAATAAAAAAGCAAGAGGCACCCACCCGGTGTCTCTTTTCTTTTCCATACAATGGTGATATGATGGATAGGGAGGTAAGAATATGTTGTTGACAATACTAAATGTGATTAATGCAATATTAACCGTCTCTATCATTGTTGAGGCGATTAAATATTATAGGAAAAATAAAAAGAAGTAGAGGCGGCCACCCCGTCTCTTTTTTAATATAAAACAGCCAGATAGGAAGGTGAGGTGATGGCTCGAGGACATGAAAACTTAATCCCGTTTAATAAGCGAAGCGAGGACGAAGCAAGGGAATTAGGAAGAAAAGGCGGAAAAGCCTCTGGTGAAGCCAGGAGGAAAAAGGCAGACTTCCGCAAGACATTAAATGCTTTGCTTACTACTGAAATAGACAGCCCTGAATGGACTCCGGTCCTGGAGGCTCTGGGCCTTGAGAGCACCCTGGAAAGTGCTTTAAACATGGCTATGATAAAAGAGGGACTGGCTGGAAATGTGAAAGCCTATGAAGCTATTGCTAAATACTCCGGCCAGTCTGAAAAGACAGATACCGACCAGGAGGAGCAAAACCTGCGAATGGCAGCGTCCAAGGCGAAGATGGGTGTTGACGATGAGGGAGAAGCAGAGGACGACGGTTTCCTCGATGCATTAAACGGATCAGCCGGTACAGATTGGGGGGATTGGGAAGAAGATGAGGATGAGGAAGAAGAGACCGATATTTAAGTTTCAACCGTTTTCCCGTAAGCAGAGAATGGTTCTGAACTGGTGGACAAAGAACTCCCCAGTAAAGGATATGGACGGGATTATTGCTGATGGTGCGATCCGATCAGGTAAGACGGTTTCCATGTCACTATCTTACGTCATGTGGGCTATGAGTTCTTTTGATGGACAGAACTTCATAATGGCAGGTAAGACGATCAGTTCCTTTCAGCGTAACGTACTTACAACATTGAGAACCATGTTAAGCAGTCGAGGGTATAAACATGTCTATCATATATCCGGTGAAACGCCTAACATGCTGGAGGTGACGAGAGGAAAGGTCACCAATTATTTTCATATATTTGGTGGAAAGGATGAAGGATCCCAGGAGCTGGTTCAGGGTATTACTGCAGCCGGAGTGTTTCTTGATGAAGTGGCTCTAATGCCGGAATCCTTTGTGAATCAGGCAACTGGACGTTGTTCTGTTAAGGGTTCAAAGTTCTGGTTTAACTGCAATCCCGCAGGCCCCATGCACTGGTTTAAGATCGGCTGGATTGACAAATGTATAGGATATCTTGGTAGAAAGAAAGCAGAAGCATTAAAAGCCGCCGACAAGGAAGTCAAGAACATCTTATATTTGCACTTCACCATGGAAGACAATCTATCCCTGGACGAAGCAATTAAGAAGAGATACCGAAGCATGTATGCGGGTGTCTTTTTTTTACGCTATATCAAGGGCTTGTGGGCGGTTGCCGAAGGGCTTATTTATACCATGTTTACAGAATCGGCCAACATCTACAACGATGAAACACGGCCCAAGGGATTGGAGTATCTGTCCGCCCGTACAATTTCCCTGGACTACGGAACTACAAATCCCTGCGTCTTCCTAGATATTTATGATGATGGAGACACCATTTGGGTGGATCGGGAATACCGATGGGACAGCCGAGTGGAGAAGGAAGGTCAAAAAACAGACAGCCAGTACGGTGATGATATGGTTGTCTTTATGGGTGACAATCCGGATCTGCAGTGCGACGTTGTAGCGGATCCATCAGCGGCCAGTTTTACCGCGGAGCTGAAAGGCCGGGGCTACATCGTGAAGCCTGGGGACAATGAAGTGATTGACGGAATCCGGGTGGTTGCGGCTCTGTTTCAGTCCGGAAAGATCAAAGTGCATGAACGCTGCGAGGGATTGATTACAGAGTTACGATCCTATGTTTGGGACGATAAGGCAGCGCAGCATGGAGATGAAAAACCGGTGAAGCAACTGGATCATGGCCCAGATGCCCTGCGATACTATTGCATGACCAAGCTACCAAAATGGAGGAGGAATGTTCAATAATGGCAAGACCAAAAAGAAACCGCCCGCAGAGAGAGCGGGCTGATAATAGAATACAGGTAAACGATGCCTTTTCAAACCCGATTGCGCGGTTAGGCTACGGGACACAGGACCTTTTACAGGCAACCCAGTACCCACTTACACGCATGACCCAGAACTACCAGCTGCTTACAAGCCTTTACCGGGATAACTGGATCGTCCAGAACATCATTGCGACCATTCCGGAGGATATGATCCGTAAGTGGTACACGGTGAAAAGCAATGTGGCACCGGAGCGGATCGACTCCCTGCAACGCCTGGAAAGAAAGGTTCATCTGCGAAAATCGATTCTGGAGGGAATGTACTGGGGCAGGCTTTACGGAGGAGCTGCAGCAATTATCATGGTAAAGGGACAGGACGATCTGTCAAAGCCCCTGGACTATGGATTGATCCTTCCGGGGACGTTCCTGGGACTACAAATCCTTGACAGATGGAGCGGTATCTATCCAGAAATGGGGATCGTTACAGATCCGTCTGATCCTGACTTTGGGTTCCCGGCTTATTACACAATTCGAGATGAGGAAAGCGGCGTCCTGGTATCCAGAGTTCATCACAGCAGGGTAATCAGATTCACGGGCCGGGAGCTTCCCTATAATGAGAGAATTGCAGAGCAGTATTGGGGAGAATCAGAGATTGAGTCCATATACAGCGAGGTGGTAAAGCGGGACAATGTTTCCTCCAATATTGCAGCTCTTACCTTTCGGGCGAATGTAAATTACATGGAAACGGATTCCCTGGATCAGATGCTTGCCGTAAACAACGCGCAGGCCCAGCAGCGTTTCTGGCAGGTAATGCAGGCTCAGAGCGTTCTGGAAAGTAATTTCGGTACCCGTCTGGTAAATAAAGGTGATGTTATGCACAATACGCAGTACACCTTTACCGGATTATCGGATGTATATGACAGGGTGATGATGGATGTTGCGGGAGCTGCCAGAACGCCGGTGACAAAACTATTCGGGCGTTCACCTGCTGGCATGAATTCCACAGGCGAAAGTGACATGAACAACTATTATGATTACATCGATGGACTGAGAGAAAATCAGTTCCGGCCACTACTCGAAAAGATACTTCCAGTTATGTTGCTGTCTGCCTGGGGCGCTGTTCCCGATGATTTGGACATTGACTTCCCACCGCTTCAGACGCCTGATTCCAGCGAGATTGCCGACATCGTGGAGAAGAAGTCGCAGGCGGTTGTGACAGTATATCAAAGCGATCTGATCGACGCGGCCACCGCTCAAAAGGAACTTAAGGCCCTGGCCGACGAAACCGGCATGTATAGCACGATTTCTGATGAAGCCATCAAAGCGGCTAAGGGAAAGACCTATTCTGACTATAAGGCTATGACGGATCCCATGGCAGGGCTTACGCTTCCGCAGACATTTGAGGAGGATGAGTAATGCCGCAGATGATACGGCCACCTAATAGCAAGGATGAAACAGCCTACCTCAGGATGTTGTTCCTGAAAACAGAGCAGAGGTTGGTTGCTGAGATAAATCGGAAGCGTAGCCAGGAGTATGTAGATTATGCCGAAGTGGCCGCTCTTAATCGTACTCAGCAGATCCTGCAGGAGATGGTGGACGATAGCTGGGGTTATGTTCCGGCCATGATCGAGAAGATCTTCTACAAATCCGAAGCGGCTGCCAACGGGTACAAGAATGCCGCTGGGCTCACTGCCTCTCAGCTGGGAATTGTGCAGCAACTATCCAATAACCTGCTGGGTGATATCGTGGAAGCATCCGTTACTGCGCAGAGAAGCATTGAAGAATCTTTTCGGATCGGAAAGCGGGAAGCTGACAAGGTAAGGGAAGCCGCCCTGAAATCAGTAGCAGAGGCAAGAGCTGCAGGGTACGGCTCAGGCAAAGCGGCGGTCAGTATGGCCCGGGAGTTGCGGTCTGAGAATATAACAGCCTTTGTCGATAAAGCTGGACGCAATTGGGGTTTGCAGGATTACTGTAACATGGCTACCAGGGCAACAGCCAGGCAGGCCGAAGTATCCGCCGTATTAACAGCTGATCCGGACCACGATCTATACCGTATCGTTAAAATCGGGAGTACCTGTCCTATATGTGCACCTTTGGAAGGAAGAGTTTACAGTCGATCTGGAACAAACCCGGATTACCCTCCGCTGGCTTCTGCGTTTGGTAAAATTGATCCCAACGGTAGCGACGACTTAAGTAATACATACTTAAATATCCATCCGAACTGCCTTCATGCCCTGGTTAAATATACCACGATCGGGAAAAGTGAAGCCCAGATTCAGAAGGATAAGGACTTTTCCAGTTTTGAGAAGAATCCTGTTACAGTGGATCCGAGAAGTAAGAAACAGATCGCGGCCTATAAAGAAAAAATCAGAAACCGACAAAGGCTACTTAATGATTACAAGCAACATGAGCGGTACCGGGCGGTGCTTGGTAACGATGTTCCGAAAAGCTTTGAAAAATTCAGAGAACTAAAGTATAATGGTGGTGAGGGCTGGAAGAGTGCACAGGCGCTTTACCGTAAGACCAATGCTTATAATAAGATAATCCTTAAAGAGCCATCGATCACTGCTGATTTAATGAAAATATCCAATGACACCGGGGTGTCTATGGTGGGTTTGGAATACCGGCTAAAAGCAAAAGATTCCTTCCTGCGAAAAGTTGGAAAAGAAAGTGAGTACAGCCTTGATCCTGAAAGAATAAAAACTGTTATTAGCTCCACCAATGATATCATCAGGTATACTTATCAGGATAATGCGTTAACCCTTGTGGACTCATATAAGAATATTACACAAGTGTTACAGGAAAAAGGGTACAGCGTTGTAAGGGTAAAGAACTTCTGGCATAAAAGAGATAATCCATATAACGGCATTAACTGTACCTTCAGAACATTAGAAGGACAGGACTTTGAAGTTCAATTCCATACACCTGAAAGCTATGGTGTGAAAGATCGAATGCACAAGGACTATGAAACCTGGAGGCAGTTAAATGCTGCATCTCCTGAGGCCATTGCGCTTAGGCGAAAGATGATGGAGCAATCACGAGGAATGGCTATACCGGCAAATATCGGAGAGGTGAAAAATAAATGAATGTGACATTTTACCGCATCAAGGATTTAGGTTTGTTGGGGAAGGAAGAAGATTATGTCCCCTATTTGTATAAGGCGGGCAAAGGCTGGGTTGTGGATAATGATAATATCTTGATGGATAGGATCATGGGATTCGATGAGTCAGAGCCAGCGAAATCACCATATAAGACTGGGAATACAAGCATCATAGAGCTTGTGGAAGAAATTAGCCAGAAGGAAGCAGAAAAGATTATAGCTAATTTGTAGGTACCATCGGTCAATAAATGGCTGATGGTATTTTTGTACTCAGAAATCATTGCGATATCGCAATAGAAAGGAAATGGAATGCTTGCATATTACGGATATACCATAAGCCCAAACCAGATAGAAACTGGCGAGGGCTTTTTGATTTGCCGGAATGTTCCCATTGCCCGGACCGGGAGCATGGACTACCTGGAAAGCGAATTGAACCCCGCAGGCAGTTCTTCCAAGATGGTTAAGGTGTTGCGCTCTCCGGAGGAGGTATTCTCCGAAGCGGCAATGTCGAGCTTTGAGGGAAAACCTGTAACTGATGAACACCCTCCAGAGCTGATAACTCCGGAAACCTACCGGCAGTATTCCAGGGGGTGTGCCGAAAACGTCCGTAGGGGCAGTGGAGAGTGGGAGGGATATTTGCTTGCGGACCTTCATATTCAGGATGAGGAACTGATCCGGGCGGTGCAGGAGGGAAAGCGGGAGATCAGCTGCGGATATGAATGTACCTGGTCAGACAATAAAGATGGAACCTATTCGCAGCATGAAATCCGGGGAAACCATGTGGCCGTGGTAACACGGGGCAGGGCTGGGAAAAATGTTGCGATTTTAGATTCAAAAAATAAGATAGAGGCAAAGGCCAGCAGTTGGCCAGAAAGGAAAGGTAATATGAAAAACAGTTTATTTTTTAAGTTATTTGCTAAAGCAGCAAAAGACGCTTCTCCGGAAGAACTGGAGACAATGGCAGCTGATGCGGCAGATGCACTGGGTGCGGAGGAGGAACCGAAAAAGACGGAGCCAGTAACGCCTCCTACAAAGGAGGAAGTAAAAGACTTTTCCAGCCTGGATGCAAAATTGGATAAGCTCATAGAGCTATTGTCTGCTAAAAATGCACCGGAAGTCGATCAGGATCCTCTGGACGGCCTGATTAAATCACTTACGGGACAAACAGAAGAACCGGCTTCCGGTGCGGAGGCGAAAGTGATTCCCGCAGAGGAGCTTGACAAGGCTACCGGTACAGCAGATAAGGCTGTCATGGCAGAGGTTATCAAACAGCTTCGCCCAGTAATTGCCGGTATTAAAGACTCAGCTGACAAAAAGGCTGTTACGGACTCTCTTATCGCCTGCTTGTCAGATGAGGGCACCGTGAGCGACATTGCAAAGATCGCAGCGACTACTCAGAAGAATGCTGCCAGACTGACAGATAAACAGCCAGGCATTGATTTAGACGCTTATCAGTCGGCTTATGATGCTATGAACCCACACAAAAACGGAGGTAAGAAATAATGAGAGGACAGGTTATTGGAAAGAGCATGACACACGGATATGCCGGAGATTATTCCAGGCAGCCGGATATGATTATCGATACTCACCCGCTTGGCGGAGCAGTCGCAGTAAAGTTCGGCACACCTCTGGTCTATGACAGCAATAGCAATGTGGTGGCTTTCGGAGCCAGCAATATCGCTGCAGACTTTGTAGGCGTGGCTTCCAGGGAGTTTAAGTCTGCAACGTCTTATTTGTCCCAGTCAGCTGGACAGTACGAACCAGGAGAAGCAACCAGCGCTTTTAAGCGTGGCTGCATTAATGTGCTTTGTAAAGTGGGTAGCCCGAAGTTGGGAGGGAAAGTGTATATCCGAACAGAGGCGAATGCCAGCTTCCCTACGGGAGTGATCGGTGGCTTTGAAGCTACGGAGGATACTGGAAAGACCGTGCTGCTTACCAACTGTGAATGGCGTGGAGAAAAGGATGCAAACGGTGTAGCAGAGATCAGAATTTTATCCTGCAATAGAGCATAAGGAGGACGATTCATATGAAATATAAGAACATGGGAACATTTGACGCGGGGGTGGTGACAGCCCCATCAACCGGAGCTGCGGTTCCCCAGAGATACCAGGCTATGGATGCGGCTGCAGTTGCAAACGGTGGAGCTTTCTTGCACTCGGAATTGGAAAAAAGAGATAATTTGATTCGCCAGCCCCTTACCAGCTTTACATATGGACGTGATATTCCTGTCCGTGTTGGCGGCGGCTGGGCAGAATATATATCAGCTATGAATGTAGAGTATGGAGTAGCTGGGGGCAGTGAGGACGGTCCGGTCCATGCCGGTGGAGCCAATGGCATCCCGATGGTTCAGGCCAACTTTGATAAAGAGCTTTTTAAGACCCATATTTTTTCCGTGGGTATGCGGATCATGTTCGTGGATATGCAGCGTGGCAACATGACAGGGCGGAGCTATGAAAGTATTTTAAGAGATGGTATTAGAATGACCTATGATAAGCACATGGATGCCAATGTTTATGCGGGTATCAAAAAGTACGGATCCACCGGGCTTATTAATAATCCAAACGTAACCACCACAAATGCAGCTTCTACGGGAACCGGCAGCTTAACGACGTTTAAGAGCAAAACTCCGGACAATATCTTACAGGACATCAATGACGCCATTCTTGCGGTATGGGCAACGGCGGAATATGACAGAAGTGCTATTCCGAATCACATCCTGATGCCGTATGAGCAGTTCAACTACCTTGCAACCACCAGGGTTTCAGATCTGGCAGAAAAGACGATCCTTACATTCTTATTGGAGAATAATGTTTCCAAACAGAATGGAACAGATCTTTTTATCGGCGGTGCATCTTGGTGCAAGGGCGCTGGTGCAGGCAGCACTGATAGAATGGTGGTCTATATCAATGAAGAACGCTTCGTTGCAATGGATGAGCTGGCTCCGCTTAATCGGGTTATGACGCAGCCGAATACAACGAATGTCTGCTATGATACTGCGTACTTGGCAAACCTGTCCGAAGTGCAGATGTTTTATGAAAATATCATGCGCTATGTTGACGGAATTTAAGGAGGGCAGCTATGTTTATAAACAGTAAAAAGAATTTTGAGATCTGCGAGGGAGAGAAGAAATTTTCTATCCCTCGTGATTATATTGGAGAGGTCCCGGCTTGGGTGGCTAAGCACTGGTTGGTACTTGCAGCGATAAAAGACGGATCTATTGCCACTCCTAAAGCAAAAAAGGATAAATCACTGGAACTGGCGGATGTAGAAGCTGAGGAAAAGGCAGAAGCCGCTGACAAGCGGGAAGAATAAGGAGGGTACGGCATGTATGAGCAGTTTCATGGTTTAATATCCGCAGCGGCCAACATGCCGCAGCCGGGAGAACTGGGGACTTACACAAAGGAAATGTTCCTGACTGATTTCCCGCAGTTTACAAAAAAACAGGTCAGCCAGGGAGAGGGAGAAGAGAACCGGATTATAAGTCTGGTTCCTGATCCCATGCTGCAGATATTCATCAATAATAGCAATGCCAGCATTTTACCCAGCCGGTACGGAGATATATGGAGGTATGCAGCCGGGCTTTATGTGGCCCACTTTTCTGCACTATACTTAAAAACTTACTCTGATGGATCCGCCACACCTGCCAGAGCTGCCGCAACCGGTCAACAGGCTGGGCTTGTAAAAGAGGCTACCATGGGAGATACAACAATCAGATATGATAATGAGGCCATCACAGAAGCCAGCGCCAAGTGGGGATCCTGGAACGCTACGCAGTACGGCCAGCAGCTTGTGACCATGGCCCGCATGATTGGAATGGGAGGCATGTATGTTATTTGACAATCCAATCTTTGAGAACTGGTATACGGATTCCATGAGCATATCCCGAAATGTCAGCTATAAGGTCGGGAACATTGATAAAAAGAAACGAGAAGAGATTTGTAAAGATATTCCCTGCCGGGTTTACAGTACAAAAAGAAACGGCCCTGCCATGAAGGACACTGCGGCTACGGCTACTGCCACGGATAAAGTGGCTTGTGATGTATCAGTGGATCTAAAAGCTGGGGATATGCTTATGATTGTAAGAGGTGGACTCTTGGGAAGCAACCGGGAACCAGAACGATATTTCGCAGGTCATCCGCAGCCTTATTATGATCCGGTTGGTGGAGTGCTTTCCGGATTGGAGCATCAAGCAGCCGTCCTATTGATGGACGAAGTAATTAAGTAGGGGAGGGACTTAAATGTCAACCTTTGGTCAGGCAACCAGGAAGCGCCTGGAGCAGCTTCGAACGCAAGGGCAGAATGTACCGAAGATTATGGCGGAGGTCATGGAAGGAGCCACGATTGCGGCTGTAGAACGGGCAACGGAATTAACTCCACCAAATGGATCCGCTATATCCGGAACCGGAACCCGATCAGGGGATATGGCGCAGGCATGGGCGCTGGATAGCATTACAAAGCCGGTTATAACTGGAGGAAGTGTCCGGACTGCTCTTGCTAATAATATGCAATATGCGTCTTATGTAAATGATGGACACCGTATGGATGAACACTTTGTTCCCGGCTTAGTAGTTAATGGGGGTATGCTTGAAAAAGTAGACCCCAGCCTTGGTGGTATCATGGTGGGAACGAAAACCCCTTATGTACAAGGTAAATACATGAAGCAGGCCGCCATAGGGCGATATAAAAATATTGTAAAACGGGAACTTGATAAGCGGGTGAAGGAGAATTTTAAATGACATTTACGCTTGCGCAGTTATTGGACTCCATCGGTGGAGTTTTGAAAGAAAATTATCCGGATATTTCAGTATATAGCAATCCAAATCAGCAGGGGACAGATGTTCCTTGCTTTTTTATATTCTTCATGCCAACTGAAACAGAAAACCAAATGGGGCGCCGCTATATGCGAAATATCGGAATTGATGTGGTGTATCTGGTTGAAAGAAACGATCCGGATGCGCATGATCAGCTGGTGTCTGTTGCTGATCAGCTGGACTTTGCTCTGGAGTTTATTCCCTATGATGGAGGAGAGTTGCGAACCTATGAACGAGAATGGAAGATTGATGATGAAGAGCTGCATTACCAGTTCAAAGTTAAAGCTATTGTTTCTCACCCGGACAATACTCCCTCGATTGAATCAGTAGAATCCTATAAAGGAGGTATAAAACAGGATGACAAATAAAAAGACACCAGTTAAATATAAGACAGAATCCCTGCTTAAGAGCAAAGGGTTTGCAAACTATCAGCAGGATTTTGCCAGAGTGTTACTTCCTGATCCGGAGTACACCATTAATGCGGCAAAGAAAATATTAAATCAGTTTTTTGATAAGAAGGAGGGATCATAAATGGCCGGAGGAACATGGACCAGTCAAAATAAAAAGCAGCCCGGTGTTTACATCAATGTTAAATCAAGTATGGCACAGGCTGTCAGCGTGGGAGATCGGGGCGTGGTTGCTATCTGTGAGCCGTTGTCCTGGGGACCAGAGGGTGAGATCATGACCATTCATGTGGGTGATGACTTCACACCATATATTGGATACGACTCTGCCAATGACAAAGCCCTGTTTTTGAGGGAGATTTTTAAAGGCAGCGGACACACAAAAGGGCCCGTAAAGGTTATGCTATATCGTCCAAGCGCTATCGGGGCCGCTAAGGCAACCGCTACTATTGAGCCGCTTACTGCTACTGCAAAGTACAACGGAGTGAGGGGAAATGACGTTTCTATTACAATCATAGCAGATCCGGACAATGAAGGTAGTTTCACAGTACAAACTGTTGTTGATGGAGCCGTGAAGCACACCCAGGCCGGAAAGACTGTTGCAAATTTGCAGGGTAATGACTGGGTTGTATTTTCAGGAACCGGAGATTTAGCAGCCAGCGCAGGAACTTCCTTGACCGGAGGTATTGATGGAACTGTAAGCAGTGCAGCGTATTCCGCATTTCTTACAGCTTTGGAGCCTTACACCTTTAACGTCCTGATCTATGACGGGGCGGACAGCACCGTTCAGGCCGCTTATGTGGCTTTCATTAAGAGGATGCGGGATAATCTGGGTAAGAAGTGCCAGGCTGTTATGGCAGGCGTCCAGAGCGATTCTGATGCCGTTATTTCCGTGAGAAATGGGGTGGTTCTGTCAAATGAATCAATTCTCACTCCGCAGCAGACTACCTGGTGGGTTGGAGGAGCAGAGGCCGGGGCGAATTACAGTGAATCCCTGGTATACGCACAATATCCAGACGCTGTAAATGTTTCTCCCCGCCTGACCGCATCGGAGATTGACGAGGCACTGAGTAAAGGTCAGATTGTGTTCTTTGAGGAGTTTGGAAGCGTAAAGGTGGTTTCTGATATCAATACCCTTACTACTTACACTCCGGACAAAGGGGAAGCATTCAGCTTGAACCAGGTAATCCGAACCCTGGATACCATTGCAAACGATGTTTACAAGAACTTTTCCCAGAATTACATAGGAAAGATAGCAAATAATTCAGCTGGCCGGGATTTGCTTAAGGCTTGGATCGTTGGATATGTAAATGAGATCCAGGCAAACGGAGGTATTCAGAACTTTGTTGCAGATGATGTAGTGGTGGAAGCTGGAGAAGCGATCAATGCGGTGGTCATAACTTTGGCGATCCAGCCGGTGGCAGCTGTCGAAAAGATTTACATCACAGCAACCCTTACAGATTAACAAGGAGGTAGAGTATGTCATTTTTATTAGAACAGGATGCTTTAAACGGTAAAGCCGGCCGGGCCTTTGCTGTGATTGATGGCCGAAATGTAGAAATGTTCGGCTTAAAGAAGATGCAGGCCGACGCTGAGTTTCAGGAGGCAGATTTTACAGTGGTAGGTACTAACTTGGTGCAGAAGAAAACCAAGGGTGTAACCTTAACTGGCAGCTTTACAATTTATTATGGTACACCTGAATTCCTTAATATGTTAAAGACTTATTTAAAAACAGGTAGGCTGCCCTATTTTACTATTCAGATTACAAACGACGACAAGGGAACGACGGTGGGGGCTCAGACTGTAGCCCTTTATAATGTCAAGCTTAGCAAACTTCCCATCGCGATATTGGATGATAGTGCGGATTACCTGAGCATGGACGTTTCATTCAGTTTCACCAATATAGAAGTATTAAACGCATTTGGATCCCCGGCACAGCTGGGAGAATAGGAGAGTTTATGAGCGCATTAAAAGCATTTTTACAGCCATCAATATCTGGCAAAACAAAAGAGGTAGTTATTTCTGAGCGCTTCCAAGATGAAAATGGGCAGCCGGCTCCTTTTGTGATTAAGGCAATTTCGCAGAAAGAAAACGAAAAGCTTTCCCAGATGAGTAAAATCAAAGAAGTGATTGATGGAACTCCTGTTGAAAAACTGGATAACATCCTTTACACAAAAAGGCTTGTTCACGCCTGTGTTCAGGAGCCTGATTTCAGTGACCAGGAGATTTGTCAATATTATGGAACAGTGGACCCTTTAGATGTCCCTTCCCAGATGCTGAGCATTGGGGAATACAGCCGCCTGTCAGAGGCTATTCTGGAACTTAATGGGTTGAAAGACCCCAGGAAGAAGCTGGAAGAAGCAAAAAACTCCTAAACGGGGAAGATATGGACGTGCAACTGGCATATTACATGTTTATCAATCACGGCCGCTTCCCTGGGGAGATAGCAGACCTCCCAGAAAATGAAAAAATATTGTTGTATCAGATGGCCGTAAAAGAAATCAATAACAGGTCCAAGAAATAAGGAGGAACTATGGGAGAGATAAGAGAAAATTTTATACTAAGCGACCAGTTCAGCGCGCCATTTTCCAAGTTCCTTGATCTTGGAAATTCTGCTATCGGCCAGATGCAACGCATTGACCAATCCGTCACAAGAACAGAAATGACCATGCGCCGGTCCATTGGAGGAGCTACCGGCGCTGTAATTGGGAATATGAGGCAGATCGGAGAATCCGCCAATGCGATCTCCGCTTCTGGATTTGATCGTCTGGAAGCACAGTTGATCAAGATTGCAAGTAATACCTCTAAGGCAGCCAGAGAGCAGGATAATCATAATAAAAAAGTAAAAGAAACTAATGTTTCAGCGGACAAATTGTTGTCAACGGTTAAACGTATTGTAGTTGCGGCGGCTGGCTTTAAAATTGGAAAAGATCTTTTAGGGCTATCAGATAAAATGACGCAGACCACGGCCCGCATAAACCTCATGAATAAAGGCTTTCAGCCAGCCGCCAATACGGGTGGGCAGGGAAACGAGTACATGAATAACAGCCTGCAGGAAACTGCACGGATTCAAGAACTTATATATCAGTCTTCACAAAGAACCAGGACCAGTTATTTGCAAACCGCTGATATTGTGGCGAAACTGGGGCAAAGGGCGGGGGATGCCTTTTCGGGAAGTGATGAAGTGGTGGCTTTTGTTGAGAATTTAAACAAACAGTTTATCATTGCAGGTGCCAGCCAGCAGGAAATTTCCTCCGCATCTCTGCAGCTTACCCAAGCACTAGGATCTGGGGTTTTAAGGGGAGAGGAATTAAATGCAGTGTTCGAAGCTGCACCAAACGTAATCCAGACTATAGCGGATTATCTTAATGTTCCTATTGGAAAAATTCGCGAGATGGCGTCAGACGGCGAAATTACAGCCGAGATTGTAAAAAATGCAATGCTGGCCGCTACTGACAAAATCAATGAACAGTTTGATGATATGCCAATGACTTGGGGACAGGCATGGAACTTAATGAAAAACGCCGCCGTACATTCCATGGATGAGGCCTTGGTTAAAATGAACGAATTCTTAAGCAGCGACACGGGCCAAAAGGCATTGGAAGGGGTCATTGGGGCCATTGATATTCTTGCTGATGTTGCAGGAGGAGCCATTGATATGCTGGCCTCGGGAGCTGGCTTCATCATTGAAAACTGGGATTATATTTATCCACTTCTGATAGGTGTGGGAGTCGCTCTTGCTGTTGCAGGAGCTTTGGGATTGGCTTCTGGCTTATCGGTTGCAGCTGGATGGATAGCGGCAGCATGGCCGTTTATCTTAATTGCAGCCCTGGTTGGAGCGTTGGTATTGGGGCTCTCTCAAGCAGGTGTTACATTTGAGCAGGTAGGGCAGATTGCCGGAACGGTTTTTGGGTTCGTTTATGCAGTAGGTTATAATTTGGCAGCTGATTTATGGAATCTGTTTGCTACGTTCGGAGAGTTTTTTGCAAACTTTATGAACGATCCGGTATCGGCAGTGGCTCATTTAGTATCCGGACTTTTAGACACTATCTTGGGCATGGTGGAAACTGTAGCCAATGCGATCGACGCCTTAACAGGAACAAATATATCCGGAGCAATATCTGGTTTTCGAAATAATTTAAGTGACTGGGTTGATGATAAGTTCGGAGAACAGGCTGTCACAATAAAGAGAATGACCAAGCTGGATACTGGTGCAACCTCTAAAGCCGGAGGAGAAATTGGTGCCGATCTTGGAAAAAAGATGGACAATATGAATTTCAGCCTTGAATCCATTACCGGCAAACTGGGCGAGGGCCTTGGCATGGGCGCTCTTGGTGCAGGAGCCGGAGATATAGGGAAGGTTGGGAAGGTTGGCAGTGTTGGCAAGATTGATCAGGATGTAAATATTGCTGATGAGAATATTAAGCTCCTCCGGGATTTATCGGAGCGCCAGTATGTTGCCTTGGTAAACCTAACTGTACCACAAACCAATGCCACTATAAATCAGACAGTTAATGGCGGAGGGGGATCCGATGTTGATTCCATGCTTAAGGCTTTAAGTAATGTTTTAGGGGCGCAGCACGCGTCTGGCAGTAATGTTGTTGTAGGATAGGAGGATCGAACCATGAGGAATAAGTACAAGTTTTTTGCGGACATAGGCGGGGATACTATTGAATTTCCGGTCAATCCAAAAGAGTACACGGTTTCCTATCCTGCTGATCACAAAATCTATGACATATTAGATGTAGGAGAAATCGTTGTTCCCAGGCTGCCGTCCCTAATGGAGGTGTCCTGGGAATCTTACTTTCCCGGAGACAGTGATGATCCCCTTATTTATGGACATGATTGGACAGAGCCAGGGGATTACGTGGAAGCCATAAAGGACGCCATGGACAATCAGGAAATATGCGATCTGGTTATAAGCCGGTACGATGCCAGGGGAAGCCGCATGTACGACACCAATATCAGCGCAGTGATTGACAGCTTTGAGACAACAGAAAAAGGCGGGGAAGCTGGGGATGTGTACTATAAGATCAAATTTAAAGAATATCGGGATTATGCTCCTATCAAGATTGCGCTTCCTCAGCCAGAACAGCCCGCACAGACAGTGCAAGTCGAAGAACAGCCGAGGCCCCTATCAGCAGCACCAGAGCTGCGCGTCGGCGCCACGGTGATCGCAAACGGTACATATTACAGTAGCAGTTATGGGGATAAGCCCACCGGTACGGCAAACAACTTATCAACGACGGTTTCAAGGATTATTCCAGACGCTTCCAGGCCGTATCCGATTCTGATCGGCGGGAGCCGTGGCTGGATTAAAGCAGATCAGCTGCAGGTGACAGGATGAGTTATAAACTTTTGGTATTCAACGCCGAAGCCAATACCATGTATGACTATGCTCCTATTACCCAGAAGATTGATTATACAACAAACAGGAACGGCAGCGCAGGAAAGCTGACATTCTCATACCTCCAGGAAAAACCCATCAATCTTACAGAAGGTGCAAAGGTTCAATTTTACGCTGATGGAAAAGAAATCTTTCTGGGCTTTGTTTTTGTTATTGAGCAGGATCGGTGGGGTGTTGTTTCCGTTACTGCTTACGATCAATTGAGGTATTTAAAGGCAAATGCGAGCTATAGCTTTGTTGGAAAGAAGCTGGGTGAAATAATACAGCAGATCGCTACGGATATGCAGCTTCAAGTTGGAATCCTGGAGGATACCGGATACACCATTCCCACGCTGACTAAAGAAAACGCAGAGTGTCTGGATATTGTTGAATATGGATTGCAGGTAACTCAGTACAATACGGGACGGACTTTTGTTTTTTATGATGATTTTGGAAAACTCAGCCTCCGGGAGGCAAAGAACATGATGTCCAATGTGTTAATTGGAAATGGCAGCGTGCTGACGGAGTATTCCTATAAGTCTGACATTGACTCCGATACTTATAACCAGGTGAAGCTTGTCCGGCCCAATAAGGAAACTGGACAGGGAGATACTTATGTATTCAATGATAGTGCCACCATTAAAAAGTGGGGTCTCCTGCAGAAATATGAAAAGGTAGATGAAAACCTGAATGAGGCTCAAATCAGCCAGCAGGGAAATATAATGATGGCTTATTATAACCGGGTGCTTAAAACAATCTCTGTTGACGGTGTCGGCGGCGTGCCGGGGCTTAAGGCAGGGACCATGGCAATGTTTAAGATTAAAGATGTTCCAGAGCTTTCAACCGGGCTCTTTTTGCTTCTCGATAAGGTAAAGCATATCTTTTCCGATGGAGAACATACCATGAGTGTTGAGGCTAAAATTATAAATACTTAAGGGGAGTGATGTTGTATGGAATTAATTGATCAGCTGAAACTCATTATAAATGATACGGTGTCAGCTATGGACCTACTGGATACTGGCTACGCTACCGTTGTTTCCACCTCTCCTCTGATCTTTAAGATTCAAGCTACCCAATTGGAAGTAATGGAGCCTGTTGCAGCAATGGTAGATAATTTGAGATACCGGGCTGTCACTGTGCAAGGAGAAACTGTAGTTATAAACCCTGGTCTGAAAGTCGGAGATAAGGTTTTGCTATTGAAAGTTAATGCGGGACAGGATTATATAGCAATATCGAAAGTGTAGGTGATAAGATGGCAACATTACCGGATTCTGCAGGAGTAGCGGTTTATGAATATGAAGAAAAAGAATATCCCACAGAAACATATTTAGTGGATAAAAGTACTGGTACCATCAAAAAGGTGGATGGCGGTCTGGAGGCTATGAGGCAGGCCGTGGAGATTGCGCTGAGTGTGGAGCGATATCAGGAGCAGATATACACTTCAAATTTTGGCAGAGAATTAAAAAAATTAATTGGGAAGCCCCCGGAGTACGTTTCTAGCATGTTGAAAAGACGTATTCAAGAGGCTTTTTCTGTTGATAAGCGGTTCCTTTCGGTAGGTAATTTTGTGTTTGATACCTCGGAACTGAGGACGCTGAAATGTACTTTTGAAATCAAGACCGTGTATGGTACGATCCCAGGGGAGGTGGAAATTTGATTGATCTTAGTAAAAAAACTTATGCAAATATACTGGCGGCTCAACTAAGCCGTGTACCGGATACGATTGATAAAAGGGAGGGATCCATAATCCAGACTGCCCTGGGTCCCGAAAGCTGGTACATGGAGGGCTTGTACCTCGATCTGGATTCTGTGCAAAAAAATGCCTATGCAGAAACTGCTGGAGGGGACTGGCTGGATATGCTGGTGGCCGAGCG
Source organism: Lacrimispora sp. (assembly GCF_036758025.1). GTDB lineage: Bacteria > Bacillota > Clostridia > Lachnospirales > Lachnospiraceae > Lacrimispora. The sequence continues at coordinate 145,539 of NZ_DAIOXM010000006.1, forward strand.
AGGCCTTTCCCGGAAAGCCTCCACCCGAGCCGTAAAAAAAGGAATTTTTAATATCCAGGTGCCTGTTGGTTCTCGTTTCTCAGCCCTCACCGGAAGTGGATATCTAACGTATAAAGCGATCGAATTTGTTGAGCAGATATCCGGGGAGTATGCTTACAAAATGGAGTGTGAAACGGTAGGTGAGGTTGGAAATAATTATTCAGGCCAGCTGATCGCTGTTGATTATGTGACCGGGCTTTCTTCGGCGCAGCTTACAGATCTCCTTTCCGGGGGGACAGAAGAAGAAACGGACGCTTCCCTGCGAGAACGATACTTTGCGACATTCGATGTCGCTTCTTTTGGCGGAAATATCGCATCCTATCGTAATACCATTCTTGCAATCGAGGGAGTGGGGGCCGTGCAGGTATATCCGGCATGGCAGGGAGGAGGGACAGTATTGTGCAGTATTCTTGACGGAAATTATGTACCCGCTGGCAGCACGCTTATTAGTCAGGTACAAAATACGATTTGTCCTCCGGAAGATGGAGATGCAGCGCCTTCCCCCAATGGGTATGGTCTGGCGCCGATCGGAGCTGCGGTGACCATTAGAACGGGTACCGAACTGGTGCTTGATATCTCCCTGACCGTCCAGTTTTTGTCAAGCGTGCAGAACGGAGAAGTAACCTACAGGAGTCAGATTGAGGAAAAGATAGAGGAATATCTGGAATCAGTCCGGCAGTCTTGGGGAGCTATGCTGAAAGGTCAAAAAATAGAATATGCCGTGACGGTATATGTCTCCAGGATTATCTATGCGATTCTTACAATCCCGGAGATTGTCAATGTGACTGATGTAACCATAAACGGATCTGCATCGGATGTGGTGTGTGTGGAGACTTCGGCAGTTCAACAGGTGCCAGTGTTGGGGACGGTGACGATTAATGGCGGTTGACTTAAAAATGCTTCTCCCGGAATGGTTTAAGGACATTCTGGAATTTAACAGGCTCCTGGAGGCGGAGGAGTTGGAGCTGGAAGAGGTTGAAAATAGCATTCAGGCGGTGAGGAATAACTGCTTTATTCAAACAGCAGATGAAAATACTATTCTCCTTTATGAAAAGCGCTTCGGGATTACATATCAATATGGTGAGACGTTGGAATATCGGAAGAGCCGCATCCTGCAGAGATATAATACCGTCGTTCCTTTTTCCATTGGATTTTTGAGAAGCCGCTTGACTGAGCTTTACGGAGCTGGTGGTTATGTTCTGACAGTAAACAGTAAAACCTGCGTCCTGACCATTAAAGTCACCTCTGATCGGTATGGAGCCGTTAATCTCCTGTATGATCTTTTATGGGATATCATTCCTGCACACATGCAGATAATAGCCAATCAGCAGGTTACTAATTATATTTCAAGTGACATCTATGCAGCAACAGCGGTGTCAAGAACCTATACACAAATTATATAAGGAGGTTATTGTGGGAGTATATAAAAAAGTAGTGATCACAAATGCTGGACGTGCAATGATGGCCCGGTCGATTGCAGGTGAGGTAACCATGCAATTTTCACGTGCAGTTACATCAAGTCATATATATCCGTCTGATACGGATTTCAAGGGCTACACATCATTAGAGGGGATCCAGCAGACAGTTATCCCATCAAATGTTCAGGTGGTAAACGACACGCTGATAAGTGTCAGGAACATGTTCGGAAATGAGAGCATATCAGAATCTTACTTGATTCAGAATATTGGTTTGTATGCCACAGACGGCAATGAAGAGGTCTTGTTTTCCGTGTCGCAGGCTACGGCTCCGGACGAAATGCCGGCATATAACGGTGTGGCCCCGTCCTCATTTATCTATACGATCCAGGCCACGTTTTTGCAAGCAAGCTCATTGTCTTTGACGATTAACCCTGCGGGGACCGCCACGGCACAAGACATACAGGATTTGGATGGAGCCAAGCTCGACAAACTGGGAGATATCTCAGAAACAGTAGTAGAGACGCTGGAGCCCAATGAGAATAAATTTCCTATCCCGGCTGCAGGTGAGACTATTAAGCGGTTCATGGGGAAAATACTTGCATTTCTAAGGAATATTAAACCTCTTGAAGCGGATATGACCTACTATGTGGCAACAACCGGATCAGATGTGACCGGTGATGGTACATTTTTAAATCCATTTAAAACTATACAACGTACATTAGATTCAGTCCCGAAAGATTTAGGAGGATGCAATGTTAATATCATAATTGCGAACGGGACTTATGAGGAGGAAGTTAGAATACAAGGATATACTAACGGACGCATAGAATTGCGTAGCAATGACGCTAGTATAATATCCACCAACGTCAATATCACAAACATAATTATCTCCAAATGCCTTGCCTCTATCCAGATGTCCGGTGTAAATATTACAACAACTTCAAAATCGGCTATCAATATATCTATCGCATTTCGTGTGGTCCTAAGTTATGTTAGAATAGCAGGCACTGCCACAAATCAAATTGGAGTTGAGTGTGGAGCAACTCCAATGATGCAAATATACGGTTGTATGATATCGAATAGGCGCATCGCAACCACATTTACAGATGCTTCTGGATATATCAATAATTCCACCGGCATAAATAATGTATATACATCTGAGGTACGAGGTGTGGCTACACTGCATATAGTTGGCACAGTTCCAAGTAGTACAAATGGACATATTCAAGCTAGTTCTGGCATGATTATCAATGAGAACGGCACACAAATAACTCATATCATAAACACTGGATTATCGTGTACGTGGGGAACAATACAGGCAGGGTATAATCGTCATGGAAATTCAAATATGGCAATGATAACAATACAGATAAGGATAATAACATCAACCACATTAACTGGTGGTAACGAATATACAATAAATGGGTTTCCAGCACCGTTTATAGATACCGCATGTGCCGTGAGTAATCAGTCAAATGCCGGGAACTGCTATATTCGTACCACTGGTCAGATTGTTTTTAAGCCCAATAGTAATGTAGTGGCGTCAACAGCCTTGGCATTTAACTGTACCTACTTGACAGCTATTTAATTCTTAAGGAGGATAAAAATGAAAAATGAGAAAATAAAAGTAGGTGAAACAACCTACGACATTGCAAATGGTAGTTGCAGCTTAAATAATTTAAGTGGTTATACCGCCACGGTGGCAATAATCATTGGAGAAAATAGCATTGAAGATATACATAGAAATCTTTCTGGGAATCCCACAATTATCAAGTATTCGGCAGACGGTGTGGAAGAATGGAGATCAAGCGGTCTGGTGTATACGGGTAAGATGAGACCTGACTTAGAATTTCCAGTCAGAATTGATGCTACAACATGCAGTGAGGTAATGGACGCAGTTGTTATTGTTGAATACCGGACACCAACCATACAGGATGAAATAATGGCTCAGAGAGCACAAATGACGGGCTTGAACGGTAATATCTCACATCTGTCAAAAATTACCGGAGTAGGGGTGGAGGTGCAAACCTCCGGGCAGCCTACCCTGGAGGAATTAAAAGAAGCAAAGCGTGCAGAGGTAAACGCTGCCTGCGGCCAGATTATTTGCAACGGAATCACCGTGGAATTGTTTACTGGCCATGAGCATTTCAGCCTGTCCCAGACCGACCAGCTGAACCTCTTCGGGCTACAGGCGCAGATTGCCTCAGGAGCGCAAGAAATTATCTATCATGCAGATGGACAATCCTGCCGTTTCTATCCAGCTTCTGACATAGCTTTACTGATTGAAAAGGCCATGTTCCATGCCTCATATCATACCACTTATGCGAATAGCTTAAGATCATGGATTGATAGTGTGGAGACAGCGGAGGAGCTGCAGGGGATCTATTATGGTGCCGACATTCCGGTGGAGTATCAGTCCGATGTTTTAAAGGCCTATCTGGCGCAGATCGCCGCCATGGCCGGAGGGGAGAATGATGAAGCAGATACTTAAATATTTGTTCTTGTGGCTGGTGGGAGGATTTATTTACATAGGCATGGAGCTGCTTTTCCGTGGCCGATCCCACTGGACCATGTTTATATTGGGCGGGATCTGTTTTGTAGCCCTGGGGCTGATCAATGAATGGATACCCTGGCAGATGTCCTTGATAAAACAGATGCTTATCGGAACGTTTCTGATTACATACTTTGAGCTGTTAACCGGCTGCGTGGTAAATGTCTGGCTGGGCTGGGGAGTCTGGGATTACAGCCACATGCCTGGAAACATCCTGGGTCAGATCTGTCCCAAGTTTAGCCTGATATGGTTTTGGATCAGTGGGGCCGGGATTATACTTGATGATTGGTTGAGGCACTGGCTGTTCAGTGAGGATCGACCGCATTACACATTATTATAAGAAAGAGTGAGGAAAATGAAAGTGAAAAGTATATTATGTACGGCCGCAGGAGTCGTGGGAAGCTTTATAGCGTCATTATTTGGGGGCTGGGATACCGGATTGGGTACCCTGGTTCTTTTTATGTGTATTGATTTTCTTTCCGGATTGGCCGTGGCCGGAATCTTCAAAAGAAGTACCAAGACTGAAACTGGTGCCCTGGAATCAAAAGCCGGCTTTAAGGGGCTCTGTCGTAAGTGCATGACCCTCCTGTTTGTCCTGGTGGCTCACCGGTTGGATCTGTCCATCGGGACGAGTTACATAAGAGATGCGGTGATCATTGGTTTCATGGCAAATGAGCTTATATCCATCGTGGAAAATGCAGGACTTATGGGAGTACCGCTTCCTGATATTTTGGTGAGAGCTATCGACATACTTAAAAAGAAAGCAGAAGTAACCGGATAATCTGTTGCGACGGTCGCAACAAGTTGTGACATTACAACTTTTTAGGCCTGGGACATCCTGGGCCTTTTTTGATTGGAGGAAATATCATGAATGTAGTAAAGAACCTAATAGATAAGGCTGCATCCTGGATTGGTTATCTGGAAAAGAAGAGTAATAAGGACCTGGACGATTTCACCGCCAATGCTGGCAGTAACAACTATACCTGCTTTGCCAGGGATTATAAAATACATACCGGATACAGCCTCCAGGCGCAGGCTTGGTGTGCTATGTTCGTATCAGAAGTATTTGTACAGATGTTTGGTCTGGAAGCGGCCAGGAAGCTCCTGGGAGGGTCGTTGTACCATTATTGTCCTACGGGAGTAAATCAGTTCAAGGTAGTCGGACAGTGGCATACAAAGCCGGAGCCCGGGGACATTATCTTTTTTACCAACGGTACCAGGGCATATCATACCGGTATTGTCATAGAGGTTACAAGCACCAGGGTTAAGACCATTGAGGGAAACACTTCCGGGGCCAGTGGCGTGGTCGAGAATGGGGGCGGCGTCTGCCAGAAGTCTTACAGTTTATCGGAGAGCAGGATTATGGGGTACGGTCGGCCAGACTGGAGCCTTGTCCAGGCAAAGAATTCCGGCTGGTACCAGGAAGACGGTGGCTGGCGCTTTTATAATGGCGATACCGGTCAGACTGTCAGAAACGACTGGCTCCAGGATCAGGACAAATGGTACTGGTTCGATGGCGCTGGGTTAATGGTAACTGATAAATGGTATGAGTACAAGGGTGATTGGTATTATCTGGGAACTGACGGAGCCATGGTCAAGGGCCTGCAGGCGGTTGATGGAAAGTGGTACTATCTGGACCAGGACGGAAAGATGTCCACGCAGCCGGTGACGCTTACCCCGGATCAGGATGGGGCGCTGCGGTGGCCGGGCCTGGCAGAGTAATAGGAAATAAAGAGGTAGGGAGTTTATACCCCTACCTCATGTAATATTGCCTCATACAAATTATGTGTATTATTAATAATTCCGCTCATAGCAGGGCCACTTCCCCCAACGCAAATTAGTATGTCCTGATCCAAAACATTTGTTTTAGGGACAATTCTTATCCACGTGATATTATAATGGTTTATACTGGCATAATTATGTTTGTACAGATCAATAGACTGAATGTCTGAATAATCAATTTCAAAAGACAAATCACTATTTAAGTTTCTACAATCCTTCGTTGCCTTCGATTTTTCATGATGTGCAGTATATTTTAATGCTTTTTCATCAAGAGTGATGTGCCCTTCAGAAATAAGTACGATCGGCATGCGAAAAAAGTTATACATATTATTCATAGGAAAGTTTTCAGGCATAACATACCGACTGATAAGCTTTCTCCAGAATGGCGTACCGGTAGTAATTGAATGAAATGTTGTAAGATGATTAACTGAACTTACCCAAATTGATTGAACTTCCATAACAATCCCTCCCCCTTTTTTCTTTTAATAATACCATATTCTTCTGCTATGCTCCACACAAATAAATCAAAGGCGGGTATCCTTTCGGGCCCGCCTATTAAGTGAAAAGAAAGCAACCTAAAAATGAATAAACCAGTGACAAATTAGTGACAAATCCCGCATAAATCCCTTAAATCCACCGACTTTATATTAAGATTTTCTTAATTCAATCGATTCTCTAAGAAATTGGATGTGGTTGAGAGTGGGACAAAATGCAGTCTGAAGCCGAACTGGAATCCCCTGAAACCGTAATAGATGGGGAGTTTGTGGAAGTTACATCAGACATATCTGCTCCTGTAAAATCAGTTCTTGAAGAAGCAAAGAGAACGCTCAAAGAAACCTTTACAGGGCGGTGTGAGATAACAGATGGGGAATGGGATTATGGAGAGCACGTTATTGCATAATACCGATTCCGGAGCCATACCGTCCACAAAACTGTTATTTAAAGCAACTGAGAGATAAGCAAAAACCCGCCAATTCTTTAAGAGAACTGACGGGCAATAATTAATAATGATTTGCATCTGCTTCTGCAACAGCTTTAGTTTGGTGAATAGTACCCCAAGGGTGATGGGGCGGCGCATAAATGGAGAATAATTTTAAAGGAATCTCGCCGGTGTTTATTACATTGTGCCAGATTCCAGCAGGAATAAAAACAGCACTGTTAGTGAAAATGGGTTGTTGAAAATATAAATAATCCTCTTGAGTGCCCATTAGAACTACACCGTGACCAGATTCAATATACAAAAATTGATCATCATCAGGATGCATCTCTAATCCTATTTCGTCGCCAACCTGTATGCTCATTAGAGTAAGCTGTAAATGAGCACCTGTCCATAAGGCGGTGCGGAAAGCATTATTATTTATAACAGCTTTACTAATGTCAATAGTAAACGGATTTGGGCCGTAATCGGTTGGAGCTAAAGGCTGAGACCTAAAGCAGGTGTTATCCAGGTTACTGGGAGAAGCACTATTATAGTTAAACATTTTTCCTCTAAAAAAATATTAGTTTGTAAACTATATGAAAAGCATTCAAAGATATGTCTAAATTTAAAATCTAAAAGAGAAGGGGATAGATTGAGAAAAACATCAAAAGAGCGCCGGGAGGAGCAGGCGCAGATACATAGAATTACCATGGCGGAGGCCGCTAAGTCCATAAAGGAGACAAGGCCTAAGACCTTCTCAGCAACAAACCCGCCTTATGCATATATGAGCTTATGCCCTGACCCGAGCCTGTGGACCTCTCCGGCCTGTACGGCGGCGTATCTTAGAGTGAGGAAGGGGGCGGGAGAAGATTCCGTTTATCGGTGACAGAAATAGGTGGATTCTTTTTAATGGGATTCTACAAGTGATGAGCTGTTTGAGAATGCCGTGCTAGTTGATCAGCAAGGAGGATTCTATGATTGGAGCGCTACGGCGGTTTGGGTATGCCCAGTGTGCAGATGCGAGTTTGAGACATGGGAAAGTAACTGATAATTACATTCACAATAAAAGCCCAAGCAGGGGAAATAGAGTACTTGGGCTTTCAATGAAACAAACAGTATTATACACCAATATCTATGAAAAAGAAAGTATTTTGACATTCAAATAAAAATTAAAATTAAAAATAAAAAAAAAAAGAGCACCGAAGTGTTTTGGGGAAACCGGTGCCCTTTGAAAGAGTTGATAATACAATTATAGCTGACGAAACCGTTTTCGTAAAGATATAACCATAAAACCCTTAGGAAATAAGGTGTTAAGGGGTGTGACGAGGTTAGGACGCGGATATTGGCAGCAGGGAGGTGAATGTATTGGAAAAAGAAGCTGCGGAGTTACTGGAGAGAACAGCGGTCCTGGAGGCTGTAAGAGAGCTTGAAAAGTCTCAAAGAAAGAACAGGCGGGTAAAGGTATTCCAGAACGACAAGAAGCTGATGGAGAATTATAACCGGATTTGCCGGAGTGTCCAGGAGGGAAACTCCTGAAAAGCTGGATTAGGGGACTTGACAAACAGTGTCAAAATGGTGTCCTTGTAATTTCCACATAGAGGGTTCATACTTGTAATATCCAAAATTGTATAAGCTTGGAAATTCCCGTGAATTCCGGATCTTCTCCTTTTTGAAAATGCCTGTCGATTTTTATGTCGATGGGTGTTTTCTCGAAGAAAGTTCACGTTTCCGATGTAACTGTATATGTTATATTAAAATGTTGTATAAAGGAGTAACATGGCATACTTTGAAACAAAGATACACGTATATGTAACCGTAGAGACGTATATAGCTAAATGCAAAACAAAATCCTGTTATTTTGAGGAATGTGTAGAAATTGAGTACCCCTGTATTAGTACCAGGTATGTAGAATATAGTATAGTCGTTGGTTTTAGTTATCCTGATGTAGCTGAAAATGATATGGCTATTTTTATGCGGTGTATCGATGATACGATTTATGCTGTAAGCGGAATTATAAATTCAGCGGTTACTTCATGCAAAGTAATGGACCAATCGTGTATAAATGCCATTAATAATTCAATGTTTTTAGCTAATACAAAAGGAAAAGATGAATTTTATGGTTGTCTAAGACGGTCGGGACTATCTAATGAAGTTATTAATGCTAGCAGAGTTGAGGTGTTTATTAGAAAAGACTTTAATTAATATATGAGTTCAGAGGCACCCACCCGGTGTCTCTTTTCTTTTACGCATTGTGGTGATATGATATAGCAAAAAGCAAAGGAGATAGCTAATGTCAATTATGATGCTTGCCGGAATTGCGGTTGCCGTTATAGTAGTGGTGGCTATTGTTATAGCTATGACAAAGAAATAGTTTCTGGGAGGCGGCCAACTCCGTCTCTTTTTTAATATAAAAACAGTCAGATGGGAAGGTGAGGTGAGACTGATGGCATTAACAGCCAAACAGAAAATATTTGCAGATGAATATCTGATTGATCTTAATGCTGCCAGAGCTTACAAGGTAGCTTACCCGAAGGTCAAGAAAGATGAAACGGCTGCAGTTAATAGCAGTAGAATGCTAAGAAATGCTAAGGTTGAGGATTATATCCAAAAGCGAATGAAAGACCGGGAAGAGCGCACTGAGATCTCTCAGGACATGGTTTTAAAGGAACTGGCTAAGATCGGCCTTGCAGATGTTACTGACTTCGTGACAATTGAAAGCGATGGAACCTATAAATCAGTAAAAGTAAAGACAACTGATGATATGCCCAGGGATAAGCTGGGAGCTATTGCGGGAATCAAAGTATTCCCAAACTTTGACCGCAGGAAGCATGTGGTATCAAAAGCCCAGATACCATTTACAACTACTGACGGAGCACTGACAAAAATAAGTTTAGATTTGACGACTTTAGGTTTTTCGCTTAATAAACAGGTCTTTCTTTCACTTGTGTAGCTTACTAAATAACATTTACGACGTAGAAGAAGATGAATCTTACAGCTATCTGATTGAAGAGTTTCCTGCTGGTAACTCTCTATATGACTTTGATGCCAGATCAGGGCGGTGCGGTGTCTTGGACTGGCAGAATAAATAAAATAAAATAAAATAAAATAAAGCGGGTATCCTTTCGGACCCGCCTGTTAAGTGACAAATCCCGCATAAATCCCTTAAATCCACCGACTTTATGTTAAGATTTTCTTAATATCTCACCCCACCGGGAAATCTTCAAATAAAATGGACCGGGCCAGCCGGGTCAGAACCTTTTCACATCTTGAAATATCCTCACATGGGACAGATTCATCAGGCTTATGGGCCCTCTCCAAGTCACCGGGGCCGTAGGAGATGCAGTTGTGATTGCCCAGCTTTCCTGCAATGACGGCGGTGTCCGTATACCCCGGAAAACAGGTGACAGGAACAGGCTCGCCGGTAATTTCCTCCGCGGCAGTCTTTAAGGCTTTTATTAAAACAGAGTTTTCATCCTTTTCAATATAAGGCCTGTCACCTGTGATGACATAAGAGGCGCTTATGCCGGGAACTTTCTCTGCAGCGTCTTCAATGGCCTGGGTGACAATACCGACGGCAGTCCGGGTGTCAGCAGGGGGAACGAGACGCATGTCGATCCACATTTTGCAATGGTCAGGAACTACATAAGGGCGGTATCCCCCTTCGATCTGTCCAAAGGTGACGGTGGAAATGCCCAGGTCTTCATGGGAGGGGCATTCCCCGATCTTTCGGCGGACAAAGGAGATAATTTCCGCAGCTCCCGCAATGGCATCAGCCCCTTTCCATGGAGTGCTGGCGTGAGCGGTTGTGCCGTTTACTGTGATTTCAAACCAGGTGCGGCCCTTGTGGGCTACCTGGATCTGTCCATTGGTGGGCTCGGTATCCAGGACAAGACTGTTTTTTGTGACCCAGCCTTCTTTTATCACATCCTCTGATCCTCTCATAAAATCTTCTTCGTCAACGGTCCCGATAAATACAAAGGAATGTTTGGGCTTCTTTCCTGAAGCGGCTTCCCCTGCCATGGACTCAAAGGAGGAAAGGGCACAGGCCAGCCCGGATTTCATATCGCAGGCACCCCGTCCGTAAATCCGGCCATCCTGGATTTCTGCGCCAAAGGGGTCTTTGGTCCAGCCTTCTCCAACAGTAACGGTATCCATGTGGCAGATGTAGACCAGGGCCGGATCGTCAATTTCCCCTTCTATTTTAGCCATAATATTAAAACGTCCCGGCAGGACTTCTTTTTTGATTACAGGAACAGAAAGGGAGGAGAGGCGTTCAAAAATAAATTCCCCTATCTTTGTTTCGTATGCGCCGGGGTCCGTGCTGTCAATGCGGATCAGGGCCTGTGTCAGCGAAATAGCGCCGGATGATTGGTCTTGCATATCAAAATTCTCCTTATATGTTTTTATTTTTATTATAGAAAGAGGAAGGTGGAAAGTAAATAACATTTTAAACAAAAAATCTTCTCCTTGCATTTTCCAGAGGAAAAGAAACCAAGGGGCTTGGACCGGAATATCCTAATAAAAAAGGATTAAGGTAGTGGATTGTGGATCATGTAAGAGAAGAAATACATTGTGATGCGGCTTACCGCATGGGATTGACTGGGCGGGGAGTCGGTGTTGCGGTGCTTGATACAGGGATTTATCTCCATGAAGACTTTAAACATAGAGTTGCAGCGTTTGTAGATATCGTACACAGGAAAAGAGACCCTTATGACGATAACGGCCACGGAACCCATATTTCCGGAATCATCGGAGGCGGAGGAAATGCTTCCGACGGAAAATATATGGGAATTGCTCCGGAGTGCCATATTATTATGCTTAAGGTGCTGGATAAAAAGGGAAACGGATATGCCTCCGATGTGCTGGCCGGACTGAAATGGGTCCGGGACAACAAGGAACGGTATGGAATCCGGATTGTAAATATCTCCGTCGGCTCTTTCTCAAAAAAGGGGATGACGGAAAGCTCTGTTCTTGTGAGAGGGGTCAATGCGGCATGGGATGACGGATTGGTGGTCTGCGTGGCTGCAGGGAATATGGGCCCCGGAATGAACACCATCACCACTCCGGGAATCAGCCGGAAGGTGATCACAGTAGGCTGCTCCGATGATTATAAGGAAGTCAATGTCATGGGAAACCGGATGGTCGATTATTCCGGCAGAGGCCCTACCGGGGCCTGCATCTGCAAACCGGAAATCATTGCTCCCGGAGCAGGGATTATGAGCTGTGCCAATGAGGCCGGGCAGTACCAGGTCAAAAGCGGTACCTCTATGTCAACGCCTCTGGTCTCAGGGGCCATTGCGCTTTTACTGGAAAAATATCCCTATATGAGCAACCGGGATGTGAAGCTGATGCTGAGGGAACGGTCGTTGGATCTGGGTCTTCCCATCAATCAGCAGGGCTGGGGGCTGTTGGATGTGGAACGGCTTATAGCGGATTAGAACGAGGCAGGATTTCAGGCATCCCAAAATAACAGGATTTTGGGATGCCTTTTAAAATTCCTTGCAGCCTCCCGGCAGATGTGCTATAGTAGCTTTAGAAATCAAAAGGCGGTCTGCCTTTCTTACCATTCGTTTTTCAGGCGTTTCGCCGGGATTTTTCCAGGAAAAAATTATTTTTGGCCGGACAGGCAGGGAGTGTGATGTGCATTGGCCTTAAGAAGATAAAAATTCGGTTGACATTTTTACGGAAGTGTACTATTATGATAAGTAGAAAAAGAACATTTGTTCGTGTCGGAGGATAATATGAATAAAGATGAGAAGATGAAGGCCCTGGATGCGGCCCTTACCAACATAGAAAAAGCTTATGGAAAAGGTTCCATCATGAGGCTCGGTGATTCAGGAAAGAATATGAATGTGGAGACGATACCCACAGGAGCCTTAAGCCTTGACATTGCCCTTGGACTGGGAGGAATCCCCAAGGGAAGAGTTGTGGAAATTTACGGACCTGAGTCCAGCGGTAAGACCACTGTGGCCTTACATATGGTTGCAGAGGTGCAGAAGCGTGGAGGCATTGCAGGCTTTATCGATGCGGAGCACGCCCTTGACCCTGTCTATGCCAAGAACATTGGAGTGGATATTGACAACCTCTATATTTCCCAGCCGGACAACGGAGAGCAGGCTCTGGAGATCACAGAGACCATGGTTCGTTCAGGAGCCGTGGATATCGTGATCGTGGACTCTGTTGCAGCCCTTGTGCCAAAGGCCGAGATTGAGGGTGATATGGGAGATTCCCACGTGGGCCTCCAGGCCCGTCTCATGTCCCAGGCTCTCAGAAAGCTGACAGCCGTTATCAGCAAGTCCAATTGTATTGTCCTCTTCATTAACCAGCTTCGTGAGAAGGTGGGTGTCATGTTCGGAAGCCCTGAGACCACCACAGGAGGACGTGCCCTTAAGTTCTATGCCTCCGTCCGTTTGGATATCCGGAAGATCGAGACTTTAAAACAGGGCGGGGACATGGTAGGAAACCGGGTTCGTGTAAAGGTAGTAAAGAATAAGATTGCACCTCCCTTTAAGGAGGCTGAATTTGATATTATGTTCGGCAAGGGAATCTCTACAGAGGGAGATGTCCTGGATCTGGCCGTAAAGGAAAACATCGTGGAAAAGAGCGGATCATGGTTTGCCTACGGCGGCACCAAGGTCGGCCAGGGCCGTGAAAATGCCAAGATCTATCTCCAGGATAACCCGGCTGTCTGCCAGGAAATCGAAGCCAAGGTAAGAGCTAAATATGGAGCCGGCGGGGCTTCCGGCCAGCCTCAGGAGGCGTCAGGTGAAGCTGCGGCAAAGGAGAGCAAGAAAATCAAAACCGTAGAAAGCAGTGCAGGGGAATCCAAAGAGTAATCCTGAAACCGTTTTTAAAGGAAACATTTATAAATTAAGAGGCATCTATGACAGTGACAGAGATTGTGCCCGTGGATAAGCGCAGGAGTAAAGTCTTTCTTGATGAGGACTTTACTTTTGTTCTTTATAAAGGGGAGATTAAGAGATTTGGAATTGAAGAAGGAGAGACTCTTTCCCAGGAGGTTTACCAGGAGATCCTTAAGGATGTTTTGATGAAGCGGGCCAGGGAAAGGGTGATTTTTCTTTTAAAGGCTTCGGATAAGACGGAGCAGGAGCTGAGGAGAAAATTAAAAGAAGGGGGCTACCCCCAGGAAGCCATTGATTATGCCATTGGCTTTTTAAAGGATCACCGGTTTATTGATGATCAGGACTATGGACGCAGGTACGTGGAATATCATTCCAGACAAAAGAGCGAAAGACAGATCCGGTATGAGCTGCAGAGAAAGGGACTGGATAAGGAGATGATCCGGGACATACTGGAGGAGCAGCCGGTGGATGAGGAAGCGCGCATTCGGGAATACCTCCGGAAAAAGGGCTTAAAGCCGGAAAATATGGAGTTTAAAGAAAAGGGAAAGGTCATGGCTTCCCTGGGCAGAAAGGGTTTTTCTTACGAAGCAATCAATAGGGTTTTAAGCGGCGGCTGGGATATGGACTGACTTCATTACGAATATGTATAAGTATGCTGGAAACAGGGGCGAAATGCTTGACATAATGTATAAAACAGTTTAAAATTGTAGTGTTGTATTGTCGTACAATGAAAAACGAATAAGGAGGTGCTCCTGTGTCAGTACCAGTATTAACGACTGCATTGATTGCGATAGCCGCATCAGTAGTAGTTGCTTTTATCACCTGGTCTGCTGCCATAGCTTATCGTAAGAATACCTACGAGAGCAAAATTGGTACTGCAGAAGAAAAATCCCGGGAAATAATAGATGAAGCATTAAAGACCGCTGAGACAAAGAAGCGTGAAGCTCTCCTTGAGGCAAAAGAAGAGTCTCTAAAGACTAAGAATGAGCTTGAAAAGGAAACCAGAGAAAGAAGAGCTGAGCTTCAACGTTATGAAAGACGAGTATTAAGCAAAGAAGAAAACCTGGACAAGAAGTCCGACGTTATGGAAAAACGGGAGGCAAGTCTGGCTGCCAGAGAGGATGCTTTAGCCAAGAGAAATGCCGAAGTGGAATCTCTCTATGAAAAAGGCATTCAGGAGCTGGAAAAAATTTCCGGACTTACCTCCGAACAAGCAAAAGAATATCTTTTAAAATCTGTTGAAGATGATGTAAAACATGACACTGCGAAATTAATTAAGGAACTTGACAACAAAGCAAAAGAAGAAGCCGATAAAAAGGCAAAGGAATACGTGGTAACGGCCATTCAAAGATGTGCTGCCGATCACGTAGCGGAAACAACCGTTTCCGTTGTACAGCTTCCTAACGATGAGATGAAAGGCAGAATCATCGGAAGGGAAGGACGGAACATTCGTACTTTGGAAACCCTTACAGGAGTAGAGCTGATTATAGACGATACCCCTGAGGCAGTGGTATTATCCGGATTTGATCCGGTTCGCAGGGAAGTAGCCAGAATTGCCCTGGAGCGTCTTATTGTAGACGGGCGGATTCATCCTGCCCGGATCGAAGAGATGGTAGAAAAGGCGCAAAAAGAAGTGGAAACCAATATGAGAGAAGAAGGAGAGTCCGCTGCTCTTGAAGTAGGCATTCATGGGCTTCATCCGGAACTCATACGGCTTCTTGGAAAGTTGAAGTACAGAACCAGCTATGGACAGAATGCATTAAAGCATTCCATTGAGGTCGCTCAGTTATCCGGGCTGTTAGCCGGAGAGATTGGCCTTGATATCCGAATGGCCAAACGGGCGGGCTTATTACACGACATTGGAAAAGCCGTTGACCATGAGATGGAAGGTTCTCATATTCAGCTGGGTGTGGATCTGTGTAAAAAGTACAAGGAATCACCTATTGTGCTGAATACGGTGGAATCCCATCACGGCGACGTTGAGCCGCAGAGCCTCATTGCATGTATTGTTCAGGCCGCAGATACCATTTCTGCCGCAAGGCCTGGAGCCAGAAGAGAGACTCTGGAGACATATACAAACAGATTAAAGCAGTTAGAAGATATTACCAACTCCTTTAAGGGAGTTGACAAGTCCTTTGCCATTCAGGCAGGACGTGAAGTTCGGATTATGGTAGTTCCGGACCAGATCGGTGACGATGACATGATTCTGCTGGCCCGCGAGGTCTCCAAGAAGATCGAAGAATCCTTGGAATATCCGGGACAGATCAAGGTCAACGTGATCCGGGAATCCAGAGTTACAGATTACGCGAAGTAAAGCAAATAGTGCCCTAAAACCGTATAAGTATTTCCATGCGGTTTTAGGGCATATTTCATGTCAGGAGGATTGATAGATGAGAGGCCGATTAAAGGCATTGGTAAGCTTTTTGCTGGCCAGCCACATGTTACTTATGACTGTATATGCAAATCCGGAGTGGCCTGCTGATACGGGAATTCAGGCCGAAGCAGGAATTGTGGTAGACGTGGATTCCGGCGCCGTCTTATTCGGTCAGAAAATCCATTCCACTTATCCCCCGGCCAGCATTACGAAGGTTTTGACTGCCCTGGTAGTGTTAGAAAACAGCGGCCCTGAGGAGATGGTTACATTTTCAAAGAATGCTGTTAATAATGTGGAACCGGACAGCGGAAATAAATTAAATGTGACGGAAGGGGACCAGCTTTCTGTAGAGGATTGTCTTTATTCCCTTCTGCTGAATTCCTGCAATCAGGCAGGAAATGCTCTTGCAGAGCATGTGGCAGGCAGCATGGAAGAGTTTGTCACCATGATGAATGAAAAAATAGAAGAACTGGGATGCCAGGAAAGCCATTTTGACAATCCGTCAGGACTTAACGGTGACACCCAGTACGTGTCCGCCTATGATATGGCATTGATCGCAAGAGAAGCTTACAGCAATAAAAAGCTTGTGGAGATCAGTTCTGCTCTCAGCCATACATTTCCGCCTATGATTAAAAACCCGGAGGGGCTTACCATTTACAACGAGCACCGTCTGGTGAAGACAACAGACCCTAACAGTGAATTTTATTTCCCTTCTGCAGTGGCGGGAAAGACCGGATACCTGATCAAGGCCGGAAATACCCTTGTCACTTATGCGGAACAGGATGGAAGACGGCTGGTTTCCGTCATCTTAAAGGGCAGCCCAAGGCAGTACTTTGTCGACGGGAAAAATCTTCTGCAATTCGGCTATGACCGCTTTGAAAATATTCCTGTTACAGGGAATGAAACCAGTTATATATCAGGAGAGGATTCCATTGAAATCAATGGAACTGCTTATAAGCCGTCTGATCTGAAGCTGGAGGCGGACCAGGTCATAACCCTGCCTAAGGGCTCTGAGTTTTCCCAGGCAGAGAAAACCCTGGTAACAGATCTTCCCGGCACCAGTCCGGAAGGTGCGGTAGCCCTGATTCAATATTCCTATAATGAAAGGAATGTGGGACAGGCTTATCTCATTGCAGAAAGTGAGGTTTTGCCATCTTCTGAAGAGTCGGAGCAGGAATCAACAGAGGAAAGCACCGGAGAGCCGGAAACGATTTCCGATTCAGAAGAGACAAAGGCTGCACGGGGCAAGGGATTTTTAGGAGTCATTGCAGTTGTGGGAATCATACTGGTTCTGGCGGCAGGCGGGACGGGATTTCTGATGTACCGGAAGAAGAAAGAAGCCAGGGAGTATGCCCTTCGGAGAGAAGCTAGAAGAAGACGTTTAAGGGAAGAAGGAAGTACGGAAGACTTTGAGAGGATTCTTAGGGAGCGCCGCAATATAAAGAAAAAGTGATAAAAAGAGAAATGAAAAAGACCGGCTGGGGAGGCCGGTCTTTTTCGGAGAAGGTATTTCGTTTCTTATGGGGTGTAGCAAAAACTATATAATGTATTGGGGGGTTACATTTAATAATATACCCTATTTTGAGCAGAAAGTGTTAACAAAGATTTGGAAATTTAAGGGGAAAAATTGTGTACTTTTACTTTTGAATAAACCAAATTGTTCCGGCAGTGACACAAAGGCCTCTTGCTTTTGCCTTTGGTAATAGGGGCTCAAGTCCTCTTATGAAACAGTGCAGAAAATTTATGGTGCTTAGCAAACATTTATAAATTTTAAAATACACATATCACCTGGAATTGCTCCAACTGTGCCACAAAGGACCGCTTCCTTTTCCAAGGTTCAAGCCTGCTTTTAGGGCGCCTTTAAGATAGTCCTTTGCCGCACGGATGCTTTCTTCCAGCCCCAGCCCTTTTGCCAGCCCGCAGGCAATGGCAGAAGAAAGGGTGCATCCGGTTCCGTGGGTGTTTGGATTGTCAATGCGCTGTCCAGGAAACCAGGTGATTGATCCGTCCGAACACAGCACATCGTCAGCCCCTTCCTCATGATGGCCGCCTTTTACGAGGAAAGAGGTTCTGTACAGACGGGAAAGCCCCATAGCAGCTTCTTCCATGTCTTTTCTTGTGTGTATCCTGCGGCTTGTTGTGGATAAAAGGGCTTCTGCTTCCGGTATATTGGGGGTAACTAAAGCAGCCAGGGGGAACAGTGTATTTGTTAAAGCCTTTACATCCTCTGGATTTAAAAGAGAATGACCGCTGGTGGATACCATGACCGGGTCTACCACAATGGGGCAGTGTGCATGTTCTGCCAGCTTTTCTCCAATGGTTTCTATGGAACGGGAAGTTCCTGCCATGCCGATTTTTACTGCCTGAGGCGGAATGTCGGTAAATACGGCATCTAACTGGGCCTCAAGCATTTCCCTGCTCACAGTTTCCGCCAGATAGACTCCAGTGGTGTTTTGTGCGGTCAGTGCGGTAATGACGCTGGAGCCATAGACTCCCAGGGCCGAGGCAGTCTTTAAATCCGCCTGTATTCCGGCTCCTCCGCTGGAATCGGAACCTGCAATGGTAAGAATAGAAGGGATCATCAGACTCATAAATTCACCACCTTTGACAGTTGTTCTTTTAAACGGCCTGCAGCCCCGGAAATATCTGCTTGTCCAAAGATGCCGGAAACTACTGCGGCTCCGGCTATGCCTGTTCCTTTCAGAAGATGGACATTTTCGCAGGTAATTCCTCCTATGGCCGTTACAGGAATGGGAACAGAGCAGCAGATGGCTGTCAGCCGTTCTAAAGGAAGGGGAATTGCATCTTTTTTTGTGGAACTTGGAAATACGGCTCCGGACCCGATATAATCTGCTCCGTCCTTAAATGCTTTCTCTGCCTGTTCCACAGTCTTTGCAGTAACACCCACAATGCGGTCCGGTCCCATAATACGGCGGGCTTTGGAAGGTGATAAATCGCCCTGGCCCACGTGTACACCGTCAGCTCCGCATTTCAGGGCGATTTCTGCATCATCATTGATGATGAGGGGAACCTTGTAGCGCCTGGTCAGTTCCCGGACCATAAGGGCCTCTTCCAGAAATGCTTTTTTATCTAAGTGCTTTTCCCGAAGCTGTAAAAGGGTCACTCCGGCGGAAAGCGCTTCTTCAATTTGTTCAAAGAAATTTTTCTCTCCTGTAAGCCCCTGATCTGTTATGGCGTAGAGAAGAAGCATGTCTTTATAAAATTTCAACGTTTATTCCTCCTTTTAAGCTGGTTTCTTCCAAAAGGCTTAGCTGATCCATAAAACAGCAGCGGAAACTGCCTGTTCCGGCCTGGATTTCTACTATTCTCTTTGCTGCCTGTTCCCCGCAAAAGCCGGCAGCAGCCGTGGCAAGGACGGCTGCCTGTAAAATATCATTCTGGGATGGGGCAGAGCCATTCTGAGAAAAGGAAGCTGCGGTAAAAGCAGCGATTATTCCGTCCAGCATACAGCCCATTCCCGTAATACGGCTCATCTGAGGGCTGCCGTTTTTAATAAGCCAGGTTTCTTCTCCGGTTGAAACGATGTCCATGGCGCCTGTCATGACGGTTACGGCTCCGGTTAAGACACTTAAAGCTCTGGCTGTTTCCGCAAAAGACGGCAGTGTTTCTGATTTTATCCCATCAGAGGGAGAGGCATCAATACCCCGGGTGAAAGGGAGCGGAATGTTTCCAGTGTCTTCAAGCCGGTTTATGGCATTTAACATAATCCGAAGCTCTGATGCATTTCCTCTGATAACGGTCATCTTTACCTCTTTTAAAAGGGAGAGGATGGCTTCTGTTCTGTAGCGGGATACTCCCATCCCCACCGGGTCCAGGATGACAGGGTGATTTAACCGGTTTGCTTCCCTTCCTGCCTTTTCCATGGCCGCCTTTGAGGTTTCCTTAGGCGTGCCCATGTTTAAAAGCAGGCAGTCCGATATTGCCGTCACTTCTGCCGCTTCCTCCGGGTGGTCTGCCATAATGGGAGAACCGCCGCATGCCAGAATGGCATTTGCCACATCTGCTGCAGTAACGTAATTGGTGATGCAGTGGATGACAGGCTTTTTTTCTCTAACCAGTCCGGCCAGAGAGAAATTGAGTTTTACATTCATATTCAGTCCTCTAGTCTTCTATCAGCCTGACGAAATAGGAAAACAGGTTCAAACGGCGCAGCAAGACCAGTAAAAATGCAGCCATTATGGTTCCGGCTAAGGTACTGATGAGGAAGGGAGCCACAAAGAAAAAGACAGCGACCTCTTTTCCCATGAGGAAAACAGCTACGGGGTAACAGAGGACTCCTCCTATAATCCCGGTTCCGATTATTTCTCCAAGGCAGGTCAGCCAAAGCTTCCCGGTTTTATGAAACAGAAGAGCGCTTAAAAATGCTCCTACCATGCTTCCCGGAAATGCCAGTAGGCTTCCTGTTCCCATGAGATTTCTGATGAGAGAAGTACAGAAAGCCATAGAAACGCCATAGACAGGCCCTAAGAACACAGCTGCCAGAACATTGACCAGATGCTGTATGGGAAAGCATCTGGAGGCCCCCACCGGAATGGAAAAACCGGAAAGAGCTACAGTGAGGGCTGCCAGCATTCCGCTGATTGCCAGTTTTTTAATCCGCATTCCGGATTTGTCCGGAGTCTTGTTGGAAATTGTTGTTGGTATTTGATTATTCATGAAAGTTACTCCTATATATGTAATTTTGTGAAGTTCGGTTTCAATGATATTTTATTTTAGGAAAATATATCTGCAATCAATGATCACTCATCGAAAATATCCACAATTCCCCCTTCCATAATCCGGTTCATATTTTTCATAGCACAGAAATTACCGCACATGGAACAGGTATCTTCTTTTTCCGGCTTTGACATGGCCCGGTAGCGCCTTGCTTTTTCCGGATCAATGGCCAGGTTGAACATGGTCTCCCAGTCCAACCGTTTTCTGGCATCGCTCATCTGATGATCCCATTCTTTTGCGCCCTTAATTCCCTTGGCAATATCAGCAGCATGAGCGGCAATACGGGCGGCAATAATGCCTTCCTTTACATCCTCTCCATCAGGCAGCTTTAAATGTTCTGCCGGTGTTACATAGCAGAGGAAAGCAGCACCTGCAGAAGCGGCAACGGCTCCGCCAATGGCCGCAGTGATGTGATCATAACCGGGTGCAATATCTGTTACAAGAGGGCCCAGGACATAAAAAGGTGCCCCCTTGCAAATGGTTTCCTGTATTTTCATATTAGCGGCAATCTGGTCCAATGGCATATGGCCCGGTCCCTCTATGATGACTTGCACATCCTTTTCCCAGGCCCTTCCGGTTAATTCCCCAAGGGTTACTAATTCCTCGATTTGGGAAATATCAGAGGCATCTTCAATACATCCCGGACGGCAGGCATCTCCAAGGCTTAAAGTCACATCATACTCCCGGCAGATATCCAGAATCCGGTCATAATGCTCATAAAATGGATTTTCTTCTCCGGTCATTTCCATCCAGGCAAATATAATAGATCCGCCCCTTGAAACGATATTAGTCAGTCGCTTGTTCTCCTTAAACCTTCTTGCAGTCTGTTTGTTGATTCCCACATGAATGGTCATGAAATCAACTCCGTCCTCTGCGTGCATTTCTACAACACGAATCCATTCTTCGGCGGTGATTTCCCGAAGGGGCTTATTGTAATAAACCACTGCATCATAAATGGGAACCGTACCGATAATAGCCGGGCATTCCCCAGTCAGCTTTCTGCGGAACTTCTGGGTATCCCCGAAAGAACTTAAATCCATAATGGACTCTGCCCCCATGGAAACCGCATCCTGTACCTTCTTAAGCTCCATGTCCAGATCATTTAAATCCCTGGAAGTGCCAAGATTTACATTGATCTTGGTTCTCAGCATGGAGCCGATTCCGCTGGGATTTAAACAAGTGTGATTTTTGTTGGCTGGAATAGCAACCTTTCCCTCTGCCACCAGCTCCTTAAGCTTTTCTGGTTCCCATTGTTCGTGTTCAGCTACTTTCATTAATTCTTTTGTCAGAATGCCTTTCCTTGCGGCATCCATCTGCGTGGTGTAATTCATCTGTGATCCTCCTTTTTGTTTTGCGGAGGGATTACGAGAACTTTTGAAAATACAAAAAGAGCCCATACCAACAGGTATAGGCTCAGATAGAATCAATAATCTCGTGTGAATCCCTACGTTGGCATTACCCAAATCAGGTTATAAAGGTCGAAGTTCGATTACTTCCTCTCAGCCCGCTTACGAGCTCCCTCTTACGGCTATCAGTGTAGCAGTTTGTTTGTGTGGTGTCAAGAAAAAATTTCCAGAAAAGAGTTTCTGTGCAAAGTCAAGCCTTATAAATTAAAAGCTTTTCTGAATTCACTTGGTGTAATACCATGGACATCCTGAAAGGCAGCAGCAAATTTGGAAGCATTTTTATACCCGCACCGTTCCGAGATATCCCGGATACTCAGATGATCTGCTGATAAAAGCTGCATGGCGCGTTTCATTTTTTCTCTGCGGATATAATCATAAAGGGGAATCTGATAAATG
Source organism: Lacrimispora sp. (assembly GCF_036758025.1). Classification (GTDB taxonomy): domain Bacteria; phylum Bacillota; class Clostridia; order Lachnospirales; family Lachnospiraceae; genus Lacrimispora. The sequence goes on from NZ_DAIOXM010000006.1 coordinate 168,024, forward strand.
TTTTTAAAGCTGAGGCGCAATTTGCTTTCGCTCATGCCTGCTATCTTTGTCAATTCTTCCATCGGCGGAACCTGGAGAATGTTTTCGTCAATTTTCAGTTTTACAGAGTAAACTTTCTGCTCATTTTCCCATGTTACATAGTTTCTGCGGCTGCTCCGGCGCTCCGGAGTTACAGGATAGTTTCTGGCGATTGAGCACAGCAGATGAAGCACCATTCCTTCAAAAGCCAGAAGAGGCATATCCGCATTGCGTAATGCCCAGCGGATCTGTTCCAGGATCAACATAGTATTTGAAGTGTTATAGTGCTCTGTTTCCCATGCTTTTGCATCTTCAATGCTGATTTTGGGAGAGTCATTTCTTGTCTGCAGAAAAGGCTGTAAAAAATCATCGAAAACCAGGACGCTGGTAAAACAGGTATGGACTCCTTTGGGAAAGGTCAGATGAAAGGGACGCTGGGGATTGACCAGAACATGGGTCATGGGGGTAAACACGGATGCCGCCCGGCCTTGCTGGGAATATGTTATATTTCCGCAGTCAATACAAAAGATCAATAAACATGGCTTTTGTACATCTATGGCGTGGACGATGTTCTTATCCGGAGTAAACCATGCGCTGGAAACAAACAGGCCTTCGGCAGGGCATGCTTCCACAATCCATCCATTGGACCAGTGGGGCGGAAAATAATACCCTGTGCCCGGTCCGTAAGTGTTCTGTTTTAGGTTGTATTTTTTCGCCATGGCTCCCCATGAGGCGGCTTGATATTCATTCATTGCATGGCAGCTCACTTTCTATCGTTTTCTATCGGAAAATTATACCTGAAAGCAGACAAAAAAACAATGTAATAATGATCCGATTTGATTTAGTTGTGCTCCAAATGTGTGAGAATAAATAAGGGAAAGTATCAAAAATCAATGAGAAACCGTGTGTTTCAACAGCTTATTAAAAAACCAGCTTCCTGACTAAGGCTCCAGGCCGTATTGACGTATATTTTTTATTATGCTAGTATTCTGATTAGTTAGTTTAAGCTAACAAAAAGAGGAAAAGCAGACTTTCATACTGCAAAAAGAAGTTTATTACATTTTAAGGAGAATTGATATGAAGAAAATAGGCTCTGTATTTTGCTTCACGCTTATAGCTTTATCTCTGCTGACAGGATGCAGCAGCACAAGCCCGGAAAATCCCAATGCGCCGGACATGCACACCATAAATACAGTCATGGGAGAAATAGAGGTTCCAAAGGAGCCACAGCGTGTAGTGGTGAACTGGTACATAGGAGATGTGCTTTCTTTGGATTTAAATGTAGTTGGATACAATGCATGGGAGCAGGAAACCATGCCTTTTTATGAGAAGTTTTCTTCTGCTGTCAAGCTGGAAAACTGGGCAGCGGAAGATATTATGGCTGCAGAGCCGGATTTGATTATCACTTATCAGACAGAGGATTTTGAAAAGTTTGGAAAAATTGCCCCGGTTCTGGTCATTCCGGAAGAAGGCGTAAGCTCCCTTGAACGCCTGCGCATCATCGGAGAGGCGTCAGGAAAAGAAAAAGAAGCAGAAGCTCTGATTATAGCCTTTGAAGAGAAGCTTGCCTCAGCCAAGGAAGAGCTGCAGAGCGGAAAATACCAGGGAAGAACATTCAGCATTATGGAAGACTGGGGGCCAACCGGTGATTGGAACGGTGTGGCCTATGAGACTGGTTCCAGAGGAGGAACTTTGGTTTACAACTATCTGGGCCTTAAGAAACCGGAGAAGCTGGAAAAGCTGGTTGAAGAATCCGGTAACGGAAGAGGGACTTTAAGTTATGAGGTTGCTCATGAATATTTTGGAGATTATATCCTATGGTTCCAGCAGGAAGGAAAAGAATCAGAATATGCAAAGTCAGATATCTGGAAAAGCATTCCTGCTGTTGCAGAAGGCCGGATTGCAGAAATTCCGGGAAACTATCAGGGATTGTTTTATTATTCTGATGTAGCCAGTTTAACTGCGCAGATGGATTATCTTTTGGATGCCATATTAAGTATGCCTGAGTAATTTAATGGTCTTTACGGAAAGGAACAGGCAGCAATGAAAATTATATCAATAAAGGGGCGGCGAAAAGGCTCCGCCGGCTTTACCATTTATATCCTTCTTGGATTAGGGCTATTGCTTTTCATGTCGGCAGCTTCCATTTCTTTTGGTGCTGCCGACATGGACCTTACTACGGCCTGGAAGGCGGTTTTTCGGTTTGATCCAAGTCTGACAGAGCACCAGATTATTCAGACACTTCGGTTTCCCCGGACGGTGGCAGATTTAATGGTGGGATGCAGCCTGGCAATTTGCGGAGCAATCATGCAGGGGACAACACGGAATCCCCTTGCTGATTCCGGACTTATGGGAATCAGTTCCGGGGCCACCTTTGCAGTGGCCTTTTGTATGGCATTTCTGCCGGGGAGCACCTACGGCCAGACCATGTTGTTTGCATGCATCGGTGCGGCGGCTGCAACAGCAATGACCTATTTTACTGCTTCCCTTGGAAAAGGCGGAATGACACCTCAGCGCCTTGTATTGGCAGGAATTTCAATTTCCATGCTTTTTGGAGCATTCAGCCAGTTTCTGTCCATTAAATACCATCTTGGATATGCCCTTGCTTATTGGACAGCAGGAGGAACCGCGGCAGCTAAATGGAGTGAGCTTATGATGATCCTGCCTCTTTTTGCAGCAGGAGTGCTGGCATCCCTGTGTCTTTCCCCTTCCGTCACTGTATTGAGCTTAGGGGAAGATGTTGCAATCGGATTGGGGTTAAAAACCAGATTGGTCAAAGGCGTTTCTACGTTGATTGTGCTGCTTCTCACTGGAATTTCTGTCATTATCGTAGGGCCGGTTGGCTTTGTGGGGCTTATTACACCTCATATTGTCCGGTACATGGTAGGAGTGGATTACCGGTATATTATTCCTGCCTCAGGACTTTACGGAGCCTTGCTCACGGTTTTTGCCGATTTAATAGGAAGGCTGATCAATAAGCCTTATGAAACACCAATCGGTATTATATTTGCAGTGATCGGAGTTCCTTATTTCCTTTATCTTGCAAGAAAGCAAAGGAGGGAATTTGAATGAAAAAACACGGTTACTCAGCAGAACGGGGTAGACTGGTTTTTCTGATTATGACGGCCGTCATGGTACTCGTGGCTGTGATCAGCATGAATTCCGGAAAAATGAATCTCACCCCCGGAGAGGTCTTACATGTGATCATAGGAAAAGGCACTTCCCAGCAAAACTTAGTCGTTTTAGAATTCCGCCTTCCCCGCATGATCCTGTCAATCCTCGTGGGAGTGGGAATGGGGGTTTCCGGCTGTATTATGCAGAGCCTTCTTCGAAATGATATGGCAAGCCCCGGCACCTTAGGGATCAGCTCCGGTTCAGGGCTCTTTGTGCTGATTTTTGTGGTATTGTTTTCTGCAAAGACCGCATCATCTGCAATTTTGATGCCATTGCTGTCTTTTTTGGGAGGAATGACCGCTGCGGGATTGATTTTTCTGCTCTCTTATAGAAAGGGGAGAAATATTTCTCCCACAGGGCTGATATTAACAGGTGTCGCCCTGGGAAGCGGGTATGGAGCATTGACCACACTGCTGACTCTTAAGCTGGATGAGAGCCAAATGGATTTTATACAGCGCTGGAGCGCCGGCAGCTTATGGGGAGATCAATGGCGTTATCTTGTCATACTGATTCCATGGACATTGATCTTATGTGTATACGTATTTTCCAAAGCCCATATTTTAAACCTTCTTAACCTTGGAAATGAAACAGCTTCAGGTCTTGGTGTTGCAGTGAAGCCTGAATTTATTGGATTGACAGCAGCAGCAGTAGCACTTTCTTCAGGAAGTGTATCCCTGGGCGGCAACTTCTTCTTTGTAGGAATGATTTCCCCTCATATGGCAAGAAAATTAATGGGGCCAAACCATAAATTGATCCTTCCCGCCTCAGGGCTTTGCGGTGCCATCATTGTACTGCTTGCGGATACTGTAACGAGAACCATCAGCCTGGGGGCAGATGTGCCTACGGGCATTGTAATTACGGCGCTTAGTACACCGTACTTTTTATATCTACTGGCGAAAGCAAATTAAGGAGGACGGTATGAATAGTATCGCGACAAAAAAATTAGATATTGCCTATGACAATGCTTTGATTGTGGAAAATTTAGATATGGCAATTCCCCATAAAAAGATCACTTCCATCATTGGTCCTAATGGCTGCGGGAAGTCCACAGTGTTAAAAGCCATCGGGCGCATTCTGAAACCGAAAAATGGAATGGTTTATTTAAATGGCGGTGATATCGCAACACTTCCCACTAAGGAAATTGCAAAAAAGATGGCCATACTGCCCCAGGCCCCTTCAGCTCCCAGCGGGCTGACAGTAAGTGAACTGGTTGCATACGGGAGGTTTCCTCACCAAAATGGATTTGGAAAATTGACCTCTGAGGATAAAGAGATTGTTCGGTGGGCAATTTCGGCTACCAAGCTTACGGATTTAGAGCATCGTGAAGTCAATACATTATCCGGAGGACAGCGGCAGAGGGTATGGATTGCCATGGCACTTGCCCAGCAGACAGACTTGATTTTACTTGACGAACCCACCACTTATCTGGATATGGCTCATCAGCTTGAAGTTCTGGAGCTTTTGTATGGGCTGAACCGCAGTCAGGGCTGCACCATTGCTATGGTTCTTCATGATTTGAATTTAGCAGCCCGTTTTTCCGATTATATGATTGCAGTCCGGGAGGGGAAAATTGTTCAGCACGGCAGTCCGGAGAAAGTAATGACAGCTCATGTTTTAAAAGAGACATTTTCCGTTGATGCTGAAATTGTGAAAGAACCAAGAACGGGGCGGCCTGTGTGTTTGACCTACGCTCTTTTACGTCAGGAATATTTGTCTCCAAAGGAGGCGGTTTCTGTATGAGAATTGCACTGAGGATATTCCGGGAAGCAGAAAAATACCGGATTCATCTGGTGGCTGCACTTTTTGCTCTGGCGGTATCTACGGCAGCCGGATTTTATACGCCGTGGGCATTGAGGGAATTAACGGCACTTGCGGCAGAAGGGATGAACGATTTTCAGGCCCAGGCCCTGCGCATCGGACTTTTTCTTCTGGGTGCAGCTACCCTCCAGGCAGCAGGAACTTCAGCAGCCGGATACTTAAATCATTATGCAGCCCTCCATTATGTAGCGGACTTGCGCAAGCGGCTTTACGGAAAGCTGCAGCATATGAGCCTGAGCTATTTTCACAAAAGCAGGACGGGTGATCTCACCAGCCGTGTGGTAAATGATGCCCTGGATGCGGAAGTACTTTTGGCTCATGTAATCCCGGATTTTGCGGTCAATATTCTTACCTTTATAGGAGTAGGGGCTTTGCTGTTTACAATCAATGGCAGGCTTGCCGCGATGAGTCTGGTTACCATACCATTTCTTCTGGGGATTACCATGTGGCAGAGCCGCCACGTATCCCCCACATGGAAGGAAAATTCCCGGGTAAGGGGAGAACTTGCGGGAAAGGTCCAGGACAATCTTTCCGGAATCAAAGAAATCCAGATATTTAACCAGCAAAGCTATGAAGAACATAAGGTTGCCAGTCTTTCTCTCCGCCATAGTTTAGCCTACCTCCGTGCAAGTTTCTTTTTCGAAACAACTTATCCCCTGCTTTCCTTTGTCACTGCATTGGGAACGGTGGTTGTAGTGGTTTACGGCGGATACTTAGTGGGAATCGGAGATGTGGACATTGCAGATATTGTTGGATTTGTCATGTATCTGTCCATGTTTTACGGCCCGGTGAAAAGTTTTTCCGGTCTTGCAGAAAGGGCAGGAGAAGCCGGAGCCGGGTGCAAACGGGTATTTGATGTAATCGATGAAATTCCGGAAGTAAAGGAAAAGAAAAATGCGATAACTCTTAAAAGAGTACAGGGTGAAATTGTGCTGAAGGATCTGTCTTTTTCTTATCAGGAAGATATTCCAATTATGGAAAATGTTAACCTGACCATTAAAAAGGGTCAGACAGTAGCCCTCGTAGGAACAACAGGTGTGGGAAAAAGCACCATTGCAAACTTGATTAACCGGTTTTATGACCCTCAGGAAGGGGCTGTCCTCATCGACGGAGTTGATATCCGGGATGTGACGCTTTCCAGCTTACGGGACAACATTTCTATGGTGCTGCAGGACACATTCCTTTTTAATGGAACTGTGTATGAAAATATTGTATACGGCTGGAAAGACGCCGCAAGGGAAGATGTCATAGCAGCAGCGAAAGCGGCAAATGCTCACCAGTTTATTGAAAAAATGGAGCATGGATATGATACATTTATAGGGGAGCGGGGTGTTTTGCTGTCTGGGGGACAAAGACAGAGAATTGCCATTGCCCGCGCAATTTTAAGGGATTCCCCAATTCTGATTCTGGATGAAGCAACCTCTGCCTTGGATACGAAAACAGAAAAGGAAATACAGGCAGCGTTAAATGAGATTTCAAAAGAACGTACCACCATAATGATTGCACACAGACTCTCTACGACCCGTGAGGCTGATTTAATTGTGGTGCTTGAGGGAACCGGTATTGCAGAGATGGGCACTCATGATGAGCTGATTGCAAAAGGAGGAATTTTTGCCCGTTTGCATGGGGCTCAGGCATCGTAGAAGCGTATAGTTGAGAGATCAAAAAATGCGTCTTGATTGGGCTTTCATGTTTTATAAGCCGTTTCAAGGCGCATTTTTATGCTATGAATATGATTTTTTCATGTTGCAGCAGCTTTTTTAACCGCTGACAGCAGCTTTCATTTCCTTTACATACTGGCAGATGGGCTCTACACAGTCCTTTCCGTATTTGGCGGCAATTTTTACAATGGCGCTGCCTACGATGACTCCGTCCGCATGTCTGCTCATTTCCTTTGCCTGTTCCGGTGTGGAGATTCCGAAGCCTATGGCACATGGAATGTCTTTGACTTCTTTTACAAGAGAAACCATTTCCGCGATGTTGGTGTTGATTTCCGTTCTCACTCCGGTCACACCCATGGAGGAAACGCAGTAGATAAAGCCTTCTGATTCAGAGGCAATGGTCTGTATCCGGTCCTTGGAGGTGGGGGCAATGAGGGAAATCAGTTCAACTCCAAACCTTTGGCAGAGGGGAAGAAGCTCCTCCCGCTCCTCAAAGGGCATATCCGGCACGATGAGAGCGTCAATGCCGCATTCTGCTGCATTCTTAATAAATCTTTCACTGCCATATACGAAAATCGGATTGATGTAGGTCATAAATGCCAGAGGCACGTCAGTTTCCTTTCTGATTCTTTTTACAGAGTCAAAAAGCTTATCTGTGGTAGTTCCTGCCTCCAAAGCCCGCATATCGGCTTCCTGAATGACAATTCCTTCTGCAATTGGATCAGAAAAAGGGATTCCAAGTTCAATTAAATCAGCGCCTGCCTTTGCCATGGCGGGAACCAGCTTTTCCGTGGTAGCCAGATCCGGGTCACCTGCTGTAATAAATGGGATAAATGCTTTTCCTTTTGAAAATACGTCTCTTACTCTACTCATAGATATCAACCCCCTTGTAACGGGCAATGGCTGCCACATCCTTGTCGCCGCGCCCTGATAAATTAATAACAATAATTTCATCCTTGCTCATAGAAGGAGCCACTTTTCTGGCGTAAGCCACCGCATGGGCGCTTTCAATGGCCGGAATAACCCCTTCCAAACGGGATAGGTATTCAAATGCATCAACAGATTCCTGGTCAGTAATGGGCACATAGCTGGCTCTTTTGGAGTCATAGAGAGCTGAGTGCTCCGGTCCGATGCCCGGATAGTCAAGTCCTGCGGAAATGGAGAAAACAGGGGCGATCTGGCCGTATTCATCCTGGCAGAAATAAGACTTCATGCCGTGGAAAATTCCCAGGGAACCGGTGGTAAGGGTGGCAGCGTGCTTTCCGGTTTCAATGCCGTGACCTGCCGCTTCACATCCCACCAGCTTTACGGATGGTTCATTGACAAATTCGTGGAAGATTCCCATGGCATTGCTGCCGCCTCCCACACAGGCAATAACCATGTCAGGAAGCTTTCCTTCTGCTTCCATAAGCTGAGAGCGAACCTCTTTGCCGATGATGCTCTGAAAATCCCTTACAATGGTAGGGAAGGGGTGAGGGCCCATAACAGAGCCTAAAACGTAGTGAGTGTCCTCCACCCGGTTGGTCCATTCTCTCATGGTTTCGTTAACAGCATCCTTTAAGGTCTGGGTTCCGCTGGTAACGGAGTGAACCTTTGTGCCTAAAAGTTCCATACGGAATACGTTTAAGGCCTGACGGTCTGTATCCTCTTTACCCATGTAGACCTCGCACTCCATTCCCATAAGTGCGGCCGCTGTAGCAGTGGCAACGCCGTGCTGTCCGGCTCCTGTTTCAGCAATAACACGGGTCTTTCCCATTTTCTTGGCTAAAAGAACCTGACCTAAGGCGTTATTGATCTTGTGGGAACCGGTGTGGTTTAAATCTTCCCTCTTTAAATAAATTTTTGCGCCGCCTAAGTCCTCTGTCATTCTCTTTGCATAGTAGAGAAGAGAAGGTCTTCCGGTATATTTTTGGTGAAGTTCCTGAAGTTCTGCTATAAATTCCGGGTCCTTGCTGTATTTTTCGTAAGCTGCTTCCAGTTCATTGACTGCGTTCATCAGCGTTTCCGGGACAAATTGCCCTCCGTGCTGTCCAAATCTTCCTTTTGACATTATTCTTTACTCCTTATTATTTGTATAATTTCTTTGATTTTCTCAGGGTCCTTTTTCCCCTCTGTTTCCAGGGAACTGCTTAAATCCAAGCAGAATGCGCCGGTGTCCATGGCAAGCCTTATGTTTGCAGCGTCGATGCCTCCCGCCAGAAACCAGGGAGTTTTGATGGCTGGAATCATGGACCAGTCAAAGGTCTTCCCGCTTCCTCCGTAGACTCCTTTTGTATAAGTATCAAAAAGCAGAAAGTCTGGGGGAAGTTCCTCGGCCTGTATGATATCCGCCTCTGTCCGGACCCGTACGGCTTTTATAATGGGAAAGCCGGGTCCTAAATGTTTTTTTAATTCCAATATATAATTACAATCCTCATCCCCATGGAGCTGTATGCAGTCAATGGTTTTCTGCTCTGCCAAAGCCAGAACTTCTTCCATAGGACTGTTTACAAAAACTCCCACCGCCGGAATCTGCGGCAGCAATAATTCCCTTAATTCTTTTGCCTTTAAAGCTGTAAGCTGACGCTTTCCCGGGGCAAACACAAAACCGATATAGTCCGGCTTCCATATGTTGACGGCCAGAATGTCTTCCTTTCGGGTCAGCCCGCATATTTTAATCCGGTTTTCCTTCATGCTCATCGTGCAGCCCTCTTAAAACCGCTTATAATCTCTTTTTTATCCGGAGAGCGCATCAGGCTTTCTCCGATCAGAACCGCATTGACACCTGCTTCGGATAACTGTCTGATATCATCGTCCGTCTTGATTCCGCTTTCCGCCACAAAGAGCACATCAGGGGGAACCAGGGACCTTAAACGGATGGAGTTGTTAAAATCCACTTCAAAGGTTTTCAAATTCCGGTTATTTACGCCGATGATTCTGGCTCCTGCCTCCAGAGCGGAATGGATTTCCTCCTCGTCATGGGCTTCTACCAGAGCGCTTAATCCCAGCTTGTCGCAAAGTTCAATTCCTTCCCTCAAAGCTTTTGTATCCAGAAGAGCGCAGATCAGCAGAACTGCCGAAGCGCCGATGACCTTTGCTTCATAAATCTGGTAAGGGTCTACTGTGAAATCCTTTCTCAGCAAGGGAATGGACACTTCCCGGCTGATTTCCGTCAGATAGTCATTGCGCCCCAGGAAATACTCCGGTTCCGTAAGGACTGAGATAGCATTTGCCCCAGCAGCCTCATAATCCTTTGCGATATCCACATAAGGAAAATCAGGAGCAATGAGTCCTTTAGAGGGGGAAGCCCGTTTTACCTCGCAGATAAAGGAAATATCAGGAGAGGAGAGGGCCTGTTCAAAGGAAGGTGTTTGGTCCTTTGTTTTCTCATAAACCTGAAATGCCAGCTTTTCCATTTCCCACATGGAAACGAACATTTTTGCAGCCAGTGCCCTATTTTTTGAGGCAGCAGCCAGAGTGTCCAGAATCATGAAGTCACCTCCTGAGTTGCTTTCACAAATTCCTCCAGCTTGGCGGCAGCCTTTCCGGAGTCGATTAAGTCCGCTGCTTTTTCTATACACTCTGCGATGGTGCAGTCGTCAATTCCCAGGTACAGGCTTAAAGCGGAGTTTAAAATAACGATATCCCGTTTTGGCCCTTGAAGCTTTCCGTAAAGAATATCCCTGGTGATTTCTGCATTATCAGCCGGTGTGCCCCCTACCAGATCAGAAAGAGAAGTTCTGTTTAAGGAAAAATCTTCCGGTGTAATCACATACCGGGTCAGTTCCCCGAAACGGATTTCACATACATGGGTAGGGCCAGTCACTGTAGCCTCGTCAAGTCCGTCGTCTCCGCATACCACCATTCCCCGCTTCACTCCAAGGTTGCTTAGCACCTGGGCCAGGGGGTCTACCAGTTTCTGATCGTAAACACCCAGAAGCTGCATGGTGGCTCCCGCAGGATTGGAAAGAGGGCCTAAGATGTTAAATATGGTCCTTACTCCAAGTTCCTTGCGGACCGGGCCTGCATACTTCATGGAAGAGTGGTAAGCCTGAGCGAAGAGAAAGCACATGCCGGTTTCTTTTAAGATCTTTCCGGACTGTTCTGAGGTGAGATTTAAGTTCACCCCAAGGTGTTCCAGCACATCGGCAGCCCCGCTTTTGCTGGAAACGCTGCGGTTTCCGTGCTTTGCCACAGGAACGCCTCCGGCAGCAACCACAAATGCGCTGGTGGTGGAAATGTTAAAGGTTCCCGCCTCGTCGCCTCCGGTGCCCACAATGTCGATAACCGGAAAATCCGGTTCCAGTTTCAGGGCTTTTTCCCTCATGACCGTGGCACATGCGGTGATTTCATCAATGGTTTCCCCCTTCATCCGGAGTCCGGTTAAAAAGGCCGCCATCTGGGCGGGAGTGGTTTCTCCGCTCATGATTTCGTTCATCACTTCTCTGGCTGCGTCAAAGCTTAAATCCTGCCCTGTGATTACTTCGTGAATTGCCTGTTGAATCATTTCGTCTGCCTCCTTTATACAATGGATAAGAAATTTTCAAGTATGGTCTTCCCGTCCGGCGTCAAAATGGATTCCGGGTGGAACTGAACACCGTAAACGGTATAATCTTTATGTTTTACTGCCATGATCTCTCCCATATCATCGGTGGCAATGACGGCCAGACAATGGGGAAGGGATTCCTTTTTCGCGATAAGGGAATGGTATCTGGCAGCAGGAAGCTGTTTTTCCAGACCCTTAAATATAGGATCAGCGGTGTCAATGGTGAGAATGCTCTGTTTTCCATGCATCAGCTTTCTGGCATGGGTGATCTCTGCTCCGTATACCTCGCAGATTCCCTGATGCCCCAGACACACCCCCAGAATGGGAACTGCTCCTGCCAGCTTTCTAACCACATCCTCACACACGCCCGCATCTTTTGGATAACCGGGGCCGGGAGAGAGGATGATGTGGCTTGGGGAAAGTTCTTTGATTTCCTCCACAGTCATTTCATCGTTTCGTATGACCTTGATATCCGGGTTAATGCTTCCGAACATCTGAACCAGATTGTAAGAAAAACTGTCGTAGTTATCGATTAAGAGAATCATCAGTCATTCACCTCTCCTGCTGTTTCAATGGCCTTGATCACGGCCTTTGCCTTGTTTGCCGATTCTTCATATTCCGTCTCCGGCACGCTGTCGGCCACAATGCCGCCTCCGGCCTGGACGTACACCTTTTCCCTGACCTTCACGGCCATCCGTATGGCGATGCAGGTATCCATGTTTCCGGTAAAATCGATGTATCCAAGGGCTCCGCCGTAAATTCCTCTGGGCTCTGATTCCAGTTCTTCAATGATTTCGCAGGCCCGGATTTTAGGAGCGCCGGAAAGGGTACCTGCCGGAAGAACGGCTTCAATGGCATGGAAGGCATCCCGGTCAGGAGTGATGTCGGCCTCCACCTGGGAACAGATGTGCATGATCCGGGAATAGCGGTGGATCATCTGATAGCCGGTCACTTCTACGGTGGAAAATGCTGCGATTCTTCCTAAATCATTTCTTCCCAAGTCCACCAGCATATTGTGTTCTGCCAGTTCTTTTTCATCGGCAAGCAGTTCTTCTTCCAGCCGTCTGTCTTCTTCCTCACTTTTTCCTCTTGGCCTGGAGCCTGCCACCGGGAAGGTGGTGAGCCGTCCGTCCTTTAATCGGACCAAAGTTTCCGGAGAGGTGCTCATGATCTCCATGTCGTCCATGTGGAGATATACCATGTAAGGAGAAGGATTGGTCGTTCTTAATACCCGGTAGGCATTTAACAGGCTGTCATGATAATCACTTGTAAACTGTCTGGAAAGTACTGCCTGGAAAATGTCTCCGTCCACGATGTATTCCTTTGCCCGCTCCACCATGGTGCAGAATTCTTCTTTTGTCACATTGCAGCGGAACTGAGGCCGGCTGGTGACAGAGGATTTTTTCAAGGGGGTATTTTCTGCGATCATGCCTGCAATGCTTTCCAGCCTTGCACAGGCTTTCCCGTAATTCTCCATAACCCGGTCTGTTTTCATGTTGACCACAAGGCTGATTTTCTGTTTTAAGTGATCATATGCAATGACCGTATCAAAAAGCATTAAGTCAAAATCGTTGCATTCCCCCTTTTTTATGGATAAGACCGGCTCTGCATATCCGATCATGCTGTATGCAAAATATCCGACGAAGCCTCCGGTAAATGGAGGAAGCCCTGGAAGCTTTGGAGAACGGTAATCCTTTAAGATATTTCGGAGAACATCGTAAGGCTTTCTGGTTTCAGTTACCTGGTCGGCTTCACTGCTATGATAATGATGAACCGTCACCACATGGTCCTTGCAGGAAACCTTTAAGACCGGATCGTAGCCAAGGAACGAGTAGCGGCCCCAATTTTCGCCCCCCTCAATACTTTCAAGCAGATAATAACGGCTGTCTAAGGCTGCGATCTTGCGCAGCAGGGTAATTGGTGTGACAATGTCTGCAAAGATTTCCCTGCAGACTGGTATGACGGGATAGGAAGCAGCAAGCGCTTCAATTTCCCTGCAATCCGGTGTGATGTTCATGGTTTAACTCCTTTCAACTTTTTTGTCCGGGTTCTCAGGACATAATGGTATACCCGTAGGGTGCTTCAACTTTTTTGTTTTAAAATCAAAAAAGCTCCCGTCCCTTAACCATATAAATATGGCTAAGGGACGGAAGCTTATAAATCGCCTTCCGCGGTACCACCCTGATTGAAGAAGATAGACTTCTTCCGCTCTGTAACACACTAACATGTGCCTCCCCTTGGTAACGGATAGGAAACCCGTCAGCATCTACTCCCAGTTATTTCTGGTTTCAAGCCGCCCTCGCAGGTCCATTCAGATTAAACATCAACGCTTCCTCCCACCAACCGGAAGCTCTCTGGGCATGATGAAGAAATCTTACTTACTCCTGCTCAACAGTTTGTTATTTTGATATAGTATAGGAGATGGGGATAGAAATGTCAATAGGGAATTTATTTTTTTAAATATATTTCGGCTTCTTCTTTTGCCAGTTTGAATTTATCCTGTATTTTTTGCGATATAATCAGATCAGATATTCCGACTTCCCTGAACGCATCAACCAGGTTAAGAATTCCTTGTTCTAGTCCTTCCTCTCTGCCCAGTTCTATAAATTGTTCCATAACCTCACACATAGTATCATGGCCTCCTTCCTCACATTTCAAAAAATGTACCCGTTTTGACAAGTGCCCCTGACTGGCATCATCCGGGTCTGCTTCTTTAAAATACTTCATCATCCGGGCTATCTCTGTGCCATCGTCTACTGCTGCATTCACATATAATATAGTTACTCCGTCTTCATATACGGTGTCCGTACCTTCAAAAAATTTCTTGACAGAATAGGTTGTCCTCCCTGCCCTCCATAGGTCTGTCTCACTTATATAGATGATATGGACATCCGGCAGTTCATCATAATCTTTCCCCTTTTGCAGGAATTCGCTGTCTATCATGGAAT
>NZ_DAIOXM010000007.1:0-163567 GCF_036758025.1 Lacrimispora sp.
ACAATATATAAAAATCTCATTATATGGATTTTTATTGCATACTTTGTTTGTATAAATACCATGGGAAAGTCAGGAACTCCGCTTTATCATTTGGTAAATTTATATATTTTGTAGTATAATTAGAGATATTTCAGGAAAGCAGGTATTACCCATGTCATACAAAGAGAATAACGGCAATGAATTCAAAGAAGAGGAAGAACACTTAAACCCGCAGGAGGTGCCGTTTAAAAAAGTTTTCTCCTCTTACCGGACGGAAATCACCGGTATCATAATCCGTACTGCCGGATATTCCCAGACAGAACCCGGTCATATCTGGGGGCCTGGCATCCGTGCTTATTATCTGCTTCACTATGTTATTTCAGGGAAAGGCTGGTACAATGTAGGAAAAGAAAGGCACTGGCTTTCAGAAGGGGATTTATTTATGTCATTTCCCAACGAGATCATTAAGTATGGTGCAGATCTGGAGTGCCCATGGAAATACTGCTGGGTGGGATTTCTGGGATTGGATATTCCTTATATTATAAAACAGACCGGATTTACGAAAAAGAAGCATATTTTGCATATTCCTTCCGATGACATTGCCGAAACTATGATTGACTTGTATAAAAATTATGGAACACAAACCAAAAGTTACCTGTATATGATTTCAAAGCTAACTCATTTATTCTCTATTATTATAGCGGATTCAGAGCGTAACCCTCCTCCTCCCAAAGGCAGTGATTATCTGGAGAAGGCCCTTAATTATATGAAAACGGAATATCAAAGCCCCATCACCATTGATGAAATTGCTTCTTTTGCCGGTATTTCAAGCAGCCACCTATACCGTCTGTTTATGAAGGAATATTCGGTTCCTCCTTTAAAATACCTGACTCAGTTCCGTATTCAAAGTGCCTGTAATATGCTGATTGAGAATCCTTCTCTTCCAGTCAGTGTGGTTGCTTATTCCGTAGGCTTTAATGATCCCCTTTATTTTTCAAGATCCTTTCGAAAAGCCACTGGAGCGTCGCCGTCAGAATACCGGAAAATGAACAGTTAATGTGTCTGGCTTTTTGGCAGAGGCTGCCTGTTTCTCATTTTAATGGACTAACCCTGATGACTATGCTATAATAATAAGATAGTGAAAAAGAGGACCCTTTTTTCCATAAGGAGAAATATATGAAAGAAAAGTTCAAAATAAAGGGACAGCTAAGGACGTATATGCAGTGGCCGCTTTATTTAAGCGCATTGCTGATCGCTGCCAACGCGGTGATTGGTGCAGTTGACGTAAAGGCGGGAATTATTATGGCCGCATTTACCCTTCTGTACATCGGAATATCGGTCTGGCTCTATATTTACAGAAGGAAACGTCTTTTAAGCGGCCTTGTGGAATTTTCTGCGGAGTACTCCTGGATGCAGAAGAAGCTCCTTACTGATCTGGAACTTCCCTATGGAATTGCAGATGAGAGCGGGCGGATTCTCTGGGGGAATGCGGCATTCTCAGAAGTACTGGGAGAGGAAAAACCCTTAAAGGTCACAAGAAAAAATATTATGGCTATCTTTCCGGAGATCACCAAAGAGGCGTTTGCCTTGAAAGAGGAAAGCGCTGTTTTGCATGCAGTACGAAACGGGAGAAAGTACCATATCCGGCTGAAGGCCGTTTATGTAAAGGATTCTTCTGAGGATGCTGCCCGGACCATTGGTACCGAGGTGGTTGGAGAGATGCTGGTAGCCGTTTATCTTTACGATGAAACAGAAATTCTCACCTATAAGCAGATGGTGGATGACCAGAAGATGGTGGCAGGTCTGATTTATCTGGACAATTATGACGAGGCATTGGAGAGTGTGGAGGATGTCAGAAGTTCCCTGCTCACAGCCCTCATAGACAGGAAGATCAGCAAATACATCACCAACATGGAGGGAATTGTAAAGAAGCTGGAAAAGGATAAATATTTTATTGCCATTAAGCAGTCCTATGTCAGGGAATTGAAGGAAAACCGTTTTTCCATTCTGGAAGAGGTGAAAACTGTTAATATTGGCAATGAAATGGCGGTGACCTTGAGCATCGGCCTTGGAATGAATGGGGACAGCTATTACAAGAATTACGATTTCGCAAGAGCTGCCATTGATATGGCATTGGGACGGGGCGGAGATCAGGCCGTCATTAAGGACGGGGAGAAGATCCAGTTTTTCGGCGGAAAAGCCCAGCAGGTGGAAAAGACCACCCGCGTCAAGGCCCGTGTCAAAGCCCATGCCCTCAGGGAGCTGATGGAGACAAAGGACCGGATTTTAATTATGGGCCATCGTCTTACGGATATCGATTCCTTTGGCGCTGCAGTGGGCATTTACCGCATTGCCACTGCCATGGATAAAAAAGCAAATATTATTATTAATGAAGTAACAACCACTGTCCGCCCTATGATGGAGCGCTTTTCCGGAAATGCAGATTATCCGGAGGATATATTCATAAGCGGCGCCAAGGCTGCGGATCTGGTGGATGGAGGCACCCTTTTGGTGGTGGTGGATGTGAACCGCCCCAGCATTACCGATGCCCCGGACCTGCTTCGTCTCGTAAAGACCATTGTGGTTTTGGATCATCACCGACAGAGCAGTGAAATCATCGACAATGCGGTGCTGTCCTATGTGGAGCCTTATGCCTCTTCTGCCTGCGAGATGGTGGCAGAGGTGCTGCAGTACATTGCGGACGGCATTAAGATCAAGCCTGCAGAGGCGGATGCCCTGTATGCAGGAATTGTAATTGATACTAATAATTTCACCAACCAGACCGGAGTCAGGACCTTTGAAGCGGCTGCATTTTTAAGAAGAAACGGTGCAGACGTGGTCCGGGTGCGGAAGCTGTTTCGGGATGAACTGGCGGACTACAAGGCGAAAACAGAGGCGGTTCGGGAAGCTGAGATCTTCGAGAACTGCTTTGCCATCAGTATATGCCCCACCGAAGGTGTGGAAGGCCCCACAGTTGTGGGTGCCCAGGCGGCAAATGAGCTGCTTAATATAGCAGGAATTAAGGCTTCTATGGTCCTGACGGACTATAATAATACGGTGTACATAAGCGCCCGTTCCATTGATGATGTCAATGTACAGGTCATGATGGAGCTTTTGGGAGGCGGCGGACACCGGAATATTGCAGGCGCACAGCTTACAGGAGTTACCGTTGAAGAAGCAAAAACCCGCGTAAAAGCGGTTATCAAAGAGATGTTAGAGAAGGGAGACATATCATAATGGAAATTGTGTTATTAGAAGATGTAAAAGCACTGGGCAAAAAGGGACAGCTCGTCAAGGTAAATGACGGATATGCGAGGAATTTCATTCTCCCTAAAAAACTGGGAATTGAAGCCACATCAAAGAACTTAAATGACTTAAAGCTTCAGAAGGCCAATGAAGAGAAAATTGCGGCAGAGCTGTTAGAAGAGGCAAAAGCCCTGGGGGCAAAGCTTTCTGAGTCCTCTGTCACCTTATCCATCAAGGCCGGAGAAGGCGGAAGAGCTTTTGGCTCCGTATCAGGAAAAGAAATTTCCTCTGCCATCAAGAGCCAGTTAGGATATGATATTGACAAGAAGAAGCTGGTACTTCCTGAGCCTCTTAAAACCTTTGGTTCTCATGAAGTTCCGGTTAAGCTGCACAAGGATGTAACTGCAAAACTGATTGTCAAGGTAATGGAGAGCTAGGAGGCATGAATATGGATGACGCCCTGATCAAACGGGTGCTTCCCCACAGCATAGAGGCGGAGCAGTCTGTCATTGGTTCCATGCTGATGGACAGGGATGCCATCATTGCGGCTTCCGAAATCGTTACGGCAGGAGACTTTTATCAGCACCAGTATGGCATCATGTTTGAGGCCATGCTGGAGCTTTTTAATGAAAACAGGCCGGTGGATTTGGTGACTCTTCAAAACCGTTTAAAGGAAAAAGATGTCCCCCCGGAGGTATCCAGCATGGAATTTGTCCGGGATATTATCACCATGGTTCCCACCTCGGTCAATGTAAAATCCTATGCTGCCATCGTGCGGGACAAGGCGGTCTTAAGAAGGCTTATTAAGGTCAACGAGGACATTGCCAATACCTGCTATGCGGGGAAGGAACCCCTGGAAACCATTCTGGCAACCACGGAAAAGACCATATTTGATCTTCTTCAGAACCGCAGCTCAGGAGAATTTGTTCCCATCCGTCAGGTAGCCATGAACGTTCTGGAAAAAATCGAGCAGGCATCAAAGAACCAGGGAACTGTCACCGGAATTCCGACGGGATTTATTGACCTGGATTACAAGACCTCCGGCTTACAGCCTTCGGATTTCGTTCTGATCGCCGCCCGTCCTTCTATGGGAAAGACGGCTTTTGTCTTAAATCTGGTGGATCATATATCTGTAAAAAAGGGTCTTCCGAGTATGGTATTCAGTCTGGAGATGTCAAAGGAGCAGTTGGTAAACCGAATGCTGGCCATGGAATCCAACGTAGATTCCCAAAAGCTGAGAACCGGAACTTTATCCGATTCCGACTGGGATGCGGTTGTAGAGGGAATCGGTGTAATCGGCAATTCCAAGCTGATCATCGATGACACCCCTGGAATCTCCATCATGGAACTCCGTTCCAAATGCCGGAAGATGAAGCTGGAATACGGTCTTAACGCAGTGATCATAGACTATTTGCAGTTGATGAGCGGAAGCGGAAAAGGCGGAGATAACCGCCAGCAGGAAATTTCAGAAATTTCCAGATCTTTAAAGGGATTAGCCAGAGAGCTAAACGCCCCTGTTATTGCACTATCCCAGCTAAGCCGGGCATGTGAGACGAGACAGGATCACAGGCCTATGCTGTCTGACTTGAGAGAGTCGGGGGCCATTGAGCAGGATGCGGATGTGGTTATGTTTTTGTATCGAGATGATTATTATAATAAAGATACGGATATGCCTAATATTGCGGAAGTTATTATTGCGAAACAGAGAAATGGTCCTATTGGAACAGTAAATTTAGTTTGGCGGCCGGAGTATACGAAATTTGCAAACATGGCCAAGCAATGAGCAGGGCAGAAAGAGGCAGGGAAAGGCCCGGGAAAACAAGTTCACTTGTTTTCCCGGGCCTTTTTCTGTTTCTTTCTATGGGGCGAATGCCCCCCATCATTGAGAAATGATTCGCATTTTGAATCATTTCTCAATGATGGCCCCTGCGGACTCCCCTCGCATCACCTCAATAAAAATAATTAAATTTTATTAACAATAATAACTAATTTCCCCAAAAAAATCATACCACTTCTGAATCACTTCCCTGCTTCTGGCCTCTATAATTCTCATAATATTTACAAGAGTTTTATTCGGAATTTTAGAATTATTATTACACAGATAACATTTACCAGCCTTAGTTATCCAAATCTTAGTACTATTGGCAGAAGGATTCCCCTGGGCCACATGTACGTGCACAGGCTCTAAGGGTTTGTTCTCATTCGCCCAGAAAAAGACCCAATAAGAACCGATCTTAAAAATTTGAGGCATTTTCGAAGCCTCCTTCTTGGGCAAATTCCAATATTAAATGTGCTGTTGATTCAATGATTTCCCGATACCGCTCAATCTCTGTGTCAGTAAATCCATTCACTTCTTTCCAGGTATAATCAGGAAGAAAGCAGGATGCATAATGAAATCCGTCTTTTTCATCAGGTTTTTCAATGTATACCTTTACTTCTCCGTTCTGATACATTTCAGAATGAACGATTTCTGTACCGTCATCTAATGTCATAAATGGATATATCATATGATCAGACCTCCAATTCTGCTGCACCACTGCAAGAGCTTTATTTTATTATAGCATTGCCGGATTTAATTCGCAAGTTTCAAAAACAGTGATAAGTTCCTGTAAAATTTTTCTAATTTCCCATTCATAATCTCTCTCAATCCCGCATAAAATATAAATAGTAAGGTTATGAAAACTTAACGAACCAAAGGAGAGGATACACTATGGCTGAAATACACTACTTAATATCGGAAGCATCCAAAAAAGTGGACGTAGAATCCCACGTCCTCCGATACTGGGAGGAGGAATTGGAATTAAAGATCCCCAGAAACGAAATGGATCACCGCTATTATACCGAGGCACACATCCGTTTATTCAAGCAGATCAAGGATTTAAAAGAAAAAGGATATCAGCTGAAAGCCATTAAAACAGCCCTTGATAAAGTCATTGAGGACGAGCAGGACCCCGTCATACCGGACGAGCTGCTGGAGGACCAGATAACCCAGGAATTAAAAGAAAACGCAGCCATGGTATCAGAAGATGAAACAGGGCTGGAATTACATAATCCGGTCCCCACATCCCTTGCAAGGGAAAAAATGGAGCAGTTCCAGGAAATCATGAACCATATCATTGGACGAGCCCTGGAAATGAACAATGAACAGTTGAGCCAGGACGTCAGCAATCTGGTCAACGAAAAAGTCATCAAGGAAATGGAATACCTGATGAACTTAAAAGAAGAAAAAGAAGAAGAGCGCTACAAACAATTGGACGAGCTTATGCGTACCTACCAAAAGGACAACAAAGGCCGTGCCGAGGCAGCCGCTTCCAAAATTCCGTTTTTCAACCGCAAAAAGAAATTTGGCCGGAACGGTAAAAAGCTATAGATTCAAACTACTTTCAGATAAATGCAGGCGAAGTCAGACCAGACAAAAATCCGCAGCTCCCACTGAAAGTGTAAACTGCGGATTTTTTATTCATATTATATCATTTTCTGCAAGCCCCCGCAAAGGCTTCAAACAAGCGGAGAGCTTCTTTTTGTTTTTCCCACAGATATTCCGGATGCCACTGAACCCCTATAAAAAAGGGGTATCCAGGCATTTCCAGGGCCTCAATCAGATGATCAGGAGAATAAGCCGAAGCAACAAGCCCCGGCGCCAGATCCTTCACCGCCTGATGATGCATGCTGTTAACCTCTAAGGTTTCCATTCCCGATATCCGCTCCAAAAGACTTCCCTTCACCAATGCAACTCTATGGCAAGGCATATGATAGTCAAAAGGCTGCTGATGGGCAACGGGAAATTCCCTTTTCACCTGAGAAGGAAAATCCTGCCAGATATTGCCCCCTAAAGCGATATTCAGCACCTGAATGCCCCGGCAGATTCCCAGAACCGGCTTTCCAAGCTCCATAACCAGAGGAAGAAGGGAAAGCTCCATCTGATCCCTGGCAGCAGACACATTTCCGCAGTGAGCATGTGTTTCCTCTCCAAACAAAAAAGGATGGACATCAGGCCCGCCCGTAAATACAAAGCCATCCAGCTGCCTTGCAAGCTGTCTTAAATCCTCTTCAGAAGCCTCTAAGGGCATGACTACAGGAATAGCCCCCGCCTCTTTTAAGGCCCTTAAAAAAGTGGGCCGCATCTTAATATTATCATTATCCGTATCATGCACCGGAGTCAGTCCGATCAGCGGTTTTTTCATATCCGAAATATCCCTTCCTAAAATAAAATACCTCTTCCCAAGAGAAGAGGTATTTATGTAAACATTTAAACGTTCGATTTGATTAACCCTCATCGAATAGCAGATTATGCCTCGGAAATAGCTCCTGTAGGACAGACACCTGCACAAGCGCCACAATCGATACAAGAATCTGCATCAATTACATACTGAGAATCACCTGCGCTGATTGCGCTTACCGGGCACTCACCTTCGCAGCTTCCGCAGCTAATACAAGCATCACTAATCACATGTGCCATAATAAATTACCTCCTTAAATTCTATACATTTTTCTATATTCTATACCATAAATTAAAAATGTTCAAGTAGAAAATGCTGCAAGTAATGTTTAAAATTAGGAGCAATCGGGCTTTCTGATGCCTGCCCGGCCATCACGGATTCCCTGTAAAATGGTCTTCTTGGCCTCAATGGCTCCTTCCTTGGACATGGGAGGAACATCCTTTAAGGGATATTCCATTCCAAGGCTTTCGTATTTTACCTTTCCCATGTCGTGGTAGGGAAGGACATCAAGTGCTTTTACATTCTTCAGTTCACTGATGAACAGTCCCAGCCGGTACAAATCAGGTTCGTGGTCCGTAAGTCCGGGAACCACTACGTGGCGGATCCACAGAGGAATATTCTGTTCGCTTAAGTACCGGGCAAAATCCAGGATGTTTTGGTTGGAATGCCCTGTAAGGGGCTTGTGCTTTTCCTCATCAATGTGCTTGATATCCAGCATAACCAGGCTGGTGGTATCCAGGAGCCTGTCTATTTTCTTTAAATACTCCGGATCATTTCTCCGGAAGGTGACTCCGGAGGTATCAAGACAGGTATGGATGTCCTTATCCCATGCGGCCTCAAAAAGCTCTGTTACAAAGTCCATCTGCATGAGAGGCTCTCCTCCGGTTGCGGTGATTCCGCCGCTCCGGTAAAAATGGCGGGCTGACTCGTATTGCTTTAATATTTCCTCTACTGTCATGGGGGTGCCCCCTGCCATTTTCCAGGTATCCGGATTATGGCAGTACTGGCAGCGCATGGGGCAGCCCTGTAAAAATACCACCATGCGCACGCCCGGCCCGTCAACAGTGCCGAAACTTTCAATGGAATGGATATATCCTGTCATAAATGAGTCACCTTCTTTGCCGGATCTTATATCTGATCGTGGAAAGTACGGGAAATTACTTCATCCTGCTGTTCTTTTGTCAATTTGTTGAAGTTAACTGCATAGCCGGATACCCGTACAGTAAGCTGGGGATATTTTTCCGGATGCTGCTGGGCATCCAAAAGAGTTTCACGGGTGAAGACGTTGACATTTAAGTGATGTCCGCCTTCAGCCACATAGCCGTCCAGTAAATTCACGAGGTTATCGATTTGGGATTCGCTGATATTTGCCATATTATTATTCTCCTTTTTTAGTTGTCTTCCTGGGAATTTGGATCGTCCAGGCCCTCAAACAGGGTGGGGATCCGGCAGGCTGAATTGCCGTCTGCACATTCCGTGGAATTTGTGGTGGTTACTGATTTTGCCGTTGTTCCTTCGGCATTTATGATACCGTCTTCTGATACGCTGATGTTCATGTGTCCGCCATTTCCGGACATAAACTGGTCTAACATAGAGACGATATCATCGATTTGTCTTTCCTTTGAATCTGCCATAGCAGTCACTCCTTATTTCTGATCCTCACTGAGAGCCAGCTCTAAATCAACCTCTAAGTCTCCGGAGAAAATCCGGTCTTCCTTGCCGAGCGCGCCGGGAACGATGGAGAAGGTGTTGGAAATTCCATCCTGGGCATCTTTAAATGGAAGCTTTGCAACGGAAGCTAAGGAAGATATAGCGCCGTGGGTATCTCTATGGTGCATAGGATTGGCGCCCGGAGCAAATGCTTCGCCCTTTTTACGTCCGTCAGGAGTAGAGCCAGTATTCTTTCCATATACCACGTTGGAGGTAATGGTCAGAATAGAAGTAGTAGGAATACCGGCTCTGTAGGTGTGAACCCCTTTCACGTAGTTCATAAAGGTATGGACCAGTTCGCTTGCAATCATGTCAACTCTGTCATCGTTATTACCGTATTTGGGGAAATCACCTTCTACAACATAATCGACAACAACGCCGTTTTCATCACGTATGGTTTTAACTTTGGCGTATTTGATTGCAGACAGAGAGTCAGCTACTACGGAAAGTCCGGCAATACCGGTTGCAAACCAACGGGTTACTTTTTTATCATGAAGAGCCATTTGGATGCGCTCGTAACTGTATTTGTCATGCATATAGTGGATGATGTTTAAAGTGTTTACATAAACTCTTGCAAGCCATTTCATCATATCCTTATATGCGTCCATAACCTGATCATACTCCAGGTATTCGGAGGTAATGGGACGGTACTTCGGTCCTACCTGCTTTTTGCTGACTTCGTCAACACCGCCGTTGATAGCGTAGAGAAGGCATTTTGCCAGGTTGGCACGGGCACCGAAGAACTGCATTTCCTTACCCAGTCTCATGGAAGATACGCAGCAGGCGATGGCATAGTCATCTCCGTGGGAAACACGCATTAAATCATCGTTCTCATACTGAATAGAAGAAGATTCAATAGAACTCTTGGCACAGAACCGCTTAAAGTTCTGGGGAAGTCTTGCAGACCAAAGTACGGTTAAGTTAGGCTCCGGAGCAGTTCCCAAGTTCTGAAGGGTGTGCAGATAACGGTAGGACATCTTTGTTACCATATGACGTCCGTCGATTCCTACACCGCCGATGGATTCTGTTACCCAGGTAGGATCTCCGGAGAACAGCTCATTGTATTCCGGTGTACGGGCAAATTTTACCAGACGCAGCTTCATAATGAAATGATCTACAAACTCCTGGACTTCTTCTTCTGTAAAGGTTCCCTCTGCCAAGTCTCTCTGAGCATAAATATCGATGAAGGTGGAGGTACGTCCAAGGGACATAGCAGCACCGTTTTGCTCTTTTACTGCAGCTAAGTAAGCCAGATAAGTCCACTGAATAGCTTCCTGTACGTTGGAAGCGGGCTTGGAAATGTCAAAGCCGTAAATGCTTCCCAGTTTCTTTAATTCCACAAGAGCACGAAGCTGCTCGGAAAGCTCTTCTCTTTCACGGATTACATCAGAGTTCATGGAGGTACGGGTGGTGTTCTTCTGCTCTTCCTTGTCTTCAATAAGACGGTCAATTCCGTAAAGGGCTACCCTGCGGTAGTCGCCGATAATACGTCCGCGTCCGTAAGCATCGGGAAGTCCTGTGATGATATGGCTGGAACGGCAGGCACGCATTTCTGGGGTATAAGCGTCAAAAACACCGGCATTGTGTGTCTTTCTATGAGTGGAAAAGAATTCTGATATTTCCGGATCAACGGTGTATCCGTTGTCTGAACAGGCCTTTTCTGCCATACGGATTCCGCCGTAAGGCTGCAGGGAACGCTTAAAAGGCTTATCAGTCTGGAAGCCTGTGATTTTTTCTTTCTCTTTATCTAAATATCCGGCTGTGTGAGAAGTGATGGTGGAAATGACCTTTGTATCCATATCCAAAACACCGCCTGCTTCCCGTTCCTGTCTGGTTAAGTCCATAACCTGGTCCCAAAGCTCTGTCGTTGCCTTGGTAGGTCCGGCAAGGAAGGAGTCATCGCCGTCATAGGGAGTGTAGTTCTTCTGGATAAAGTCTCTGACGTTGATTTCTCTCTCCCAGACGCCTTTTGTAAAATTTCTCCATTCTGGTTTCATAATCGTGTACCTCCATGATATTTTTCGTGATATTTTATGGGAAAGTCCGATTTTACTGCATTTCATCGAACTGCGTATCTCCGCCCTCAGGCAGAAAATGTAAACGGGTGTCGAAAAAGGCGTTTAATTCATACAGCCTCTGTATGAATGTATTATATATGAATACTGTATACAATGTCAACAACTTTATTTGAGAAAAAATGATCAATAGACTTTAAATGAAAAGTCCAATTTAACTCTTGATAATTAAGGGGGAAAGTATTATAGTAGAAGAGAGTCCGGTTTGTCCTTGGATGACCGGGTTTTTGATATGAAAACGAATTATATCAGAGATGGTATATACACTTTTTAAGGAGGAATGCAAAATGCAGATTAATAAAGATATGGTAATCGGTCAGTTACTTGGACTTGATGAAAATATTGCCCCAATCTTAATGCGTGCCGGAATGCACTGCCTTGGCTGCCCATCTTCTCAGGCAGAGTCTTTAGAGGAAGCATGTCAGGTTCATGGAATTGACTGTGATGTTCTGGTATCCCAGATTAATGAAATTCTGGCTGTTAGATAACATCAATTATTGGAGGCAGGTCTTATGGACCTGCCTCTTTTTAGATTCTCTGTCATATTTCATTGTTTTTGTTTTTCTGCCGGTAAAGCCTTGGAGACATCTGATAAATGTTTTTAAATGCCCTGGAAAAATGAAGCTGGTTGGAATAGCCCACCGCATTGCTGATCTCCCGGATGGAAAATTCCGTAAGCTTTAACAGCTCTGCCGCCTTGCTCATCCGGTAGGAGATGAGAAATTCCTGAGGGCTTTTGCCCACAGCCTCATGAAAGATCTTGCCGAAATAGCTTCGGTTCAAATTACAGAAATTAGCCACATCTTCTATGGAAATATCATTCTGAAAGTTCTGTTCAATAAAGGAAACAGCCTCCCGTACATAAAAATCTACAATCTTTCCCTTCTGACTTATGGTCCTGCTGGCAGAGGACCGGGTTAAATAATCCATAGCCAGGTATAAATGGCCGATGAGGTGAAAGCTGGATTCTTTGGAGTTTCTGGCAATGTAGAGCAGCTCATTTTTCAAGGCGTCGGATAAATCCTTGGCATTGGAGCGGTATATAGGAGAATCAAAGGATATTCCGGCAAGGTTTAAGGCCTCCTTTACATGAATCCCGTCAAATTCAATCCAGGTATATTCCCAGGGATGGTTTGCGTCTGCAAAATAAGTGTTGATCTGCTGAGGGCAGATTAAAAAGCCTTGTCCGCTTTTGATCTGATAATCCACTGTAATCCCCTTCGAGTTGGTGGAGGAGAGGGTTCCGGCTCCTGAAATGACATAGTGAAACAGGTAGTGATTTCTCACAGAGGGACCGTAAGAATGCAGGGGAGTACAGCGCTGCCAGCCGTATTGATAGAGATTCAAATCAACAAAAACCTTATTGGGAAAAACATTAAAAAGATAATTATCCATACTTGTATCTTCCTTTCTTCCATGCTCTTTCACTTAGAATCTTCTTATTGATTATCAACACATTCATCCAATTGCTTAAAATCTATTATATACCATAATGCTGGCACATTTCAATCAAAGAGGCAAAAAGCGGAATTATGGTATATAGAAATCATATGAAAACATATATTTTGTATATTCTGTATGATAATATCTAATCAGACACGGGATATTATATAAAGATTTCCTGATATTGCGAGGGCCCCGCTTAATAAAAGGATATATGAAAAATATCATTGTGGTATGTATTTCGACAGATAATGCTAAAGTGATCAAAAATATTATGGGATAATAATTGTATAAGAGGAGGAATGAATGATGAAAAAAAGATTAACCGCCCTTGCAATGGCTTTTGCAGTGACAGCTCTGGCAGGCTGTGGGACAAGCAGTACAAATGGCAGCGGGACAGCAGCCGGGGGAGACGGCAAAAGCAGTTCTACAGACAGGATTACAGTAGCCATCTGGGACAATAACCAGAAGCCGGGAATTCAGACCTTGGTGGATGACTGGTCAGCCCAGTCGGGAATCAAAGCAGACGTACAGGTCATTAACTGGAACGAGTACTGGCTTCTGCTGGAATCAGGCGCTTCGGGAGGTTCTCTGCCGGATGTATTCTGGATGCATTCCAACAATGCACAGAAATACATGGAAAATGACCTGCTTCTGGACTTGACGGACAAGATTTCTGCCAGCGATAAAATTGACATGAGTCATTATTATTCCGATATTGCAGACCTTTACACCAGTAACGGCAAGCTGTATGCAATGCCAAAGGACATTGATACCATTGCCCTCTGGTATAACAAAACCATGTTTGACGAGGCAGGACTTGCCTATCCCGATGATACCTGGACCTGGGAAACTGTATATGAAAACGCAAAGAAGCTGACAAAGGCCGATGGAAGCCAGTACGGTTATGCCCTTAACTGCACCAACAACCAGGACAGTTATTATAATGCCATCTATTCCTACGGCGGCAATGTCATCAGCGAGGATAAGAAAACCTCCGGCTACGATGATCCTAAAACCATTGAAGCCATGCAGGTTTTTGAAAAGATGCTGAGAGAGGGAATCTGCCCGGATCTTCAGATCCTTTCAGAAAACGGCTCCGATGTTTTGCTCCAGTCCGGCAAGGTGGCTATGATCACCCATGGCTCCTGGATGGTTCCTGCTTTCCGGGACAATGAGTACACTGCAGCCAACTGCGATATTGCTCCATTGCCTATGGCACCGGATGGCAGGCGTGTATCCATGTACAATGGCCTTGGCTGGGCCGCTGCTGCTGACGGAAAGAATACAGAGGCAGCCTGGAGCCTGATCGAATACTTAGGAAGCAAAGAAGCACAGGAAAAGCAGGCACAGCTGGGTGTCACCATGTCCGCCTATAAAGGAGTATCTGAAGCGTGGAAAGATGCAGTTCCCGGATTCAATCTCCAGGCATATTTAGACCGGCTGGATGGAGAACTGGTCTTCCGTCCTTATTCCAGAAATACAATCGTGTGGGAAGAAATGGCTAACCAGGAGTTTAAAGCGGTATGGACAGGAGAAAGCACCATGGAAGATACCTGTAAGAAAATTGCCCAGTCCATGAATGAGATTCTGGCGGAGGAATAAGCCATGGAGGAAAAAAAGTTCACAAAGAGAAAATACAATGAAACCATATGGGGCTGGCTGTTTATACTGCCTACCATGACAGGACTTATGATTCTCAATATCATCCCAATCTTTCAGACCATTTACCAGAGTTTTTTTAAAACAGGTGATTTCGGAAAGGGAAATGTTTTTATAGGGTTTGGCAATTATGCCAAACTCTTTCAGGATAAAGAGGTATGGCAGGCGCTGCTCAATACGCTGAAATATTCTGTGGTTGAAGTACCCTGTTCCATTGTCATCGCTCTGGTGCTGGCTGTTCTGCTGAACCAGAAGATGAGGGGGCGTTCCGCCTACAGAACCATCTTCTTCCTCCCAATGGTGGCCGCCCCGGCTGCCATTGCCATGGTGTGGAGGTGGCTCTATAACTCAGAATTCGGGCTGCTTAACCACATCATAGGAAAGAATATCGCATGGATTTCCAATCCTAAGATTGCTGTTTTTTCCATTGCAGTCATAGGAATCTGGTCCGTTATCGGCTACAACATGGTTCTGTTTTTAGCAGGACTTCAGGAGGTTCCGGGAGATTACTATGAGGCTGCCCAGATTGACGGAGCCAGCGGAATCAGCCAGTTTTTTAACATCACCCTGCCTCTTATTTCACCTACCATCTTCTTTGTCTGCATCACAAGAGTCATCGGAGCCATGCAGCTTTTTGACTACATATTCATGGTTATGGAAAAGAGCAATCCTGCCCTTTATAAAACCCAGTCCCTGGTATACTTATTCTACCGGTATTCCTTTGTCAATGGAAACAAGGGATATGGAGCCGCCATTGTGGTACTGCTTCTGGCAGTGATCATGCTCATCACTGTTTTTCAGACTTATGCCCAGAAAAAATGGGTCTACTATAATTAGGAGGGAAAGCTATGGAAAACAACAGGAAGATAAAAACCGCTTCTTTACATGCCGTACTGCTGGTATTTTCCTTTATTATGCTGGTCCCTTTTGCCTGGATGGTGCTGACCTCATTTAAATCAATGACAGAATCCACCAGTGTGGACCCGTTTATTATTTTTCCCAGGGTATGGAGAACAGAAGCATTTTCAGAAGTTATAAAAAACATGGATTTCGTGAAATTATATTGGAATACCATACTTCTTATTGCAGGCCGTGTATTGGCTGCCGTTCTGACTGCCACCATGGCCGGATACGCCTTTGGACGTCTTGATTTTAAGGGAAAGAATCTGGCCTTTTCCCTGGTGCTGTTTCAGATGATGGTGCCTGCCCAAATATTCATTATTCCCCAGTACTTAATGGTCAGCAGGCTGAACCTATTAAACAGTACCATGGGCCTTCTGTTTCCGGGACTTGTAACGGCATTCGGCACCTTTTTGCTGAAACAGTCCTACCGGGGGCTTCCAAGGGAACTGGAAGAGGCAGCACGTCTTGACGGCTGCAACATCGGCCAGACCTTTCTGTTTATTATGGCACCCTTGACAAAGTCTTCTATGGTGGCCCTGGGCATTTTCACCGCAGTGTTTGCTTACAAAGACCTTATGTGGCCCATGATCGTCAACACGGACAGCAACAAAGCTACCCTGGCATCTGCCCTCGCAAAAATGCAGGGACAGTATATCGCCAAATTCCCGGAGCTGATGGCGGCTTCCCTGATCGCCTGTATTCCCATGATCATCCTGTACTTAATCTTCCAAAGGCAGTTTATTGAAGGAATTGCCACATCCGGAGGAAAGCTTTAAAGATAACATTTACAACTTGGAGGACTTTTTATGTCGATTCAATACAACCAAGAGCAGAAGATATACGCTCTTCACACCAGAAACTCAACCTACCAGCTTCAGGTGGGAAAATTCGGGCATTTGCTTCATCTTTACTATGGAAGCAGGCTGACTGATCCTACAGAATATCTTTTGACTTACCAGGACAGAGGTTTTTCCGGAAATCCCTATGAGGCGGACCGGGACAGAACGTATTCCCTGGACTGCCTTCCCCAGGAATACCCCACAGACGGAACCGGGGATTACCGGACCTGCTGCATGACTGTGAAAAATGGGGATGGCACCTATAGCTGTGACCTGCGCTTTAAGGGGCATAAGATCAGAAAAGGAAAGTATGGAATCCCCGGACTTCCTGCGGTTTACGCAGGGGAAGAGGAGGGGGATACCCTGGAAATCTATCTGGAGGATGAGGCTAATAAGCTGGAAGTGACCCTGTATTACGGTGTTTTGGAGGAGAGGGATGTGATTACCCGCTGCGCAAGGGTCTCCAACGGCGGGAATGAGGCAATTACTGTGGAACGGGCTCTGTCAGCCTGTCTGGACTTTCTTTACGGAGATTATGATTTACACAGCTTCTTCGGACGGCATGAGATGGAGAGAAATCTACAAAGGCGGCCCCTGCACCACGGAATCCAGTCCTTTGGAAGCAAGAGAGGGACCTCCAGCCATCAGTATAATCCATTTCTGATCCTTTCAGACCGGAAGACCACAGAGGATTTTGGAGAATGCTATGGAATGTGTCTGGTATACAGCGGGGGCTTTAAGGCAGAAGCAGAGCTGGACCAGTATGGTCAGACCAGACTGGTGATGGGCCTGCAGGATGATCTGTTTTCCTATGAGCTGGGGCCGGGGGAGGAGTTCTATACACCGGAAGCTGTTATGAGCTTCTCAGAAAAAGGTCTTTCCAGGCTGTCCCACAATTATCATGACACGTTCCGCAGCCATTTGTGCAGGGGAAAATATAAAAATGCTCCAAGGCCCATTCTCATCAACAACTGGGAGGCGACTTATTTTAACTTTACCGGAGAGAAGATTTATGAAATTGCCAGACAGGCTTCTGAGCTGGGAGCAGAAATGTTTGTTCTCGATGACGGCTGGTTCGGAAAACGGAACAGTGACTTGGAAGGGCTGGGAGACTGGACGGTCAATGAGAAGAAGCTGGGCGAACCTCTTTCCGGGCTGGTAAAGAAAATCAACGGCCTTGGAATGAAATTTGGGATCTGGATGGAGCCGGAAATGGTAAATGAGGAAAGTGACCTTTACAGGGAACATCCCGGCTGGGCCCTGGCTATTCCGGGACGGAAACCGGTGCGGGCCCGTTATCAGCTTGTTCTGGATCTTTCAAGGAAAGAAGTTGCTGACCATATCTTTGATAAAATCTGCCAGGTGCTGGACAGCGCCAACATTGAATATTTAAAATGGGATTTCAACCGGAGTATCAGTGACGTATACTCGGCTTCCTCCGGGGCTTCCGGCCAGGGGGCTGTTCTGTACCGCTACATGCTGGGACTTTATGATGTTTTGGAACGGCTATTTCAGAGGTATCCGGATTTGCTTATAGAGGGCTGCAGCGGCGGGGGCGGAAGGTTCGATGCCGGTATGCTGTATTATACCCCTCAGATATGGTGCAGTGACAACACCGATGCTATAGACAGAATCCGTATTCAGGAGGGCACATCCTATGCCTATCCCATATCAGCCGTAGGTTCTCACGTATCCGCTTCCCCCAATCACCAGACAGGGAGAGAGACCTCCATAGAGACCAGAGGTGTGGTATCCATGGCCGGAAACTTCGGTTATGAGCTGGATCTTGGCAGGATCACAGAAGAAGAGAAGGAGGCGGTGAAAAGTCAGATAGCAGATTTCCGCAAACACTGGAATGTCATTCATAACGGAGATTATTACCGCCTGACCAGTTCTTTGGAGGATTTGGAGACGGCAGCCTGGGAGTTTGTATCAAAGGATCAGTCAGAGGCTTTGGTTCATGTAGTTAGCCTTCATGCCCATGGGAATGAGCCCTCCAGATATATCCGGCTTAAGGGCCTGGAGGAAGAGGGAAAGTATCTGCTGGAAGGGACGGGAAAGGCTTACAGGGGCAAAACTTTAATGAAGGCCGGACTTCCCCTGCCTTTGGATTTAGGGCAGTATCAGTCTTGGCAGATCTCGTTGAAAAGACTTTAGACGGGTATGCCGGAAGGCGAAAGGTCTTGCCGGTGAAAATGGTTTGAAATGAATAAGAAAATACCTGCCTGAGGTGATGTGACCTCCCATAAGTTGGATTTTTAGGCCTAACTTATGGGGATCGCATCAGGGGAAGGCAGGTGTTTTTATTTCTCAATTTCAGGAACGGTACATCTTCATATAATCTCCATGAGCCTCCACCAATTCATCAACCATGCTCCGGATATCCTTAATGTTGAGTTCTGCAGCAGTATGTGGATCCATCATGGCTGCTTGGTAAATTTTGTTGATATCTCTGTCACGGGCCGCTTCTATGGTGAGAAGCTGAGGATTGATATTAGTCACGTTCATGGCCGCTAATTGAGTGGGAATCCGTCCCACATGGCAGGGAGTGATTCCGCTTCCGTCCACCAGACAGGGAACCTCCACGCAGGCCTCGGCAGGAAGGTTGTCAATCAGTCCGTGATTCATTACATTTGCGCCGATTTTATAAGGCTTGTTGGTGATAATGGCCTCCATGATATAAGAAGCGTATTCGTGGGAACGGGTATGGGTGATCTTTCCATCGTTTAAAATGGAGTTTTTTTCCTCTTCCCATTCATTGATCTGCCTGATACAGCGGCGCGGATATTCGTCTAAGGGAATTTGGAATTCTTCGATCATTTCCGGATATCTGGATTTTATGAAAAATGGGTTATATTCCGCATTGTGTTCGCTGGATTCCGTACAATAATATCCCAAATGTTTTATGTATTCAAAGCGGACCATATCCTTGTGTTTTTCCCTTTGGTTTTTCTCAAGGGCTTTCTGGCGGATGATGGGGTAAAGGTCATTTCCATCTTTGTCATAAAGGTTTAAAAGCCAGGCCATGTGATTGATTCCTGCAATCAGCTCAGTTCTGCCCTCCAGCTTATCCTCCATATCAAGCCCCTTCAGTAACTTTTCGGAGCATACCTGCACGCTGTGGCATAGTCCCACTGTTTTAATGCTGGAGTAGCGCTGCATATATCCGGTCAGTATGGACATTGGATTGGTATAATTGAGGAAATAAGTATCCGGGCATACCTCTTCCATATCCCTTGCAAATTCTTCCATAACAGGGATGGTACGGAGTCCTCTCATAATCCCTCCGATTCCAAGGGTATCTGCAATGGTCTGTCTTAAGCCGTATTTTTTCGGTATTTCAAAATCTGTAATGGTGCAGGGATCGTAGCCTCCCACCTGAATGGCATTTACCACAAAGGAAGCTCCCTTTAATGCCGCCTTCCGGTTTTCCGCTCCTAAAAAGGTCTTAATGGCCGCCCGGCCCTCATTCACATTTTTGTTGATTGCACTTAAAATGATTTCTGAATCCTTAAGACGGCCTTCATCAATGTCATAAAGGGCGATCTCCGCGTCCTGAAGGGCCGGGGTGCACATGCAGTCTCCCAGAACATTTCTGGCAAATATGGTGCTTCCTGCCCCTAAAAAAGTGATCTTTACCATGATATTTCCTCCTTGTTTCTGTTGTACCGCTGATGAGAATATTGTATAATTATCAGATAAAAAAAGATAGGGAAATTGTTTCATAAAATTGTCATTTTGTTGCATGGAGGGTGAAAATGAACCAGGGAAGCGGGGGCATAACCATATATAACTGCGGTCATGAGCAGTGTGCGGCCGGACACTTTTTCGGACCGGCTATCCGGAAACACTATCTGATGCATGTGGTGTTTAAGGGAAAGGGGATTTACCGGGCCGGAGGAGAGGAGTATGCGCTGGGGGCTGGAGAGGCATTCTTAATTAAGCCTCAGGAGGTCACTTATTACAGGGCCGATGGGCAAGACCCGTGGGAATATGCCTGGGTGGCATTTGCAGGCAGTGAGGCAGAGAGGCTTCTTTCGGAATACCGGCAGGAAGAAAAGGGCTATGTGTACCGGTTCGGAAAAGAAGAGGGCTGGCAGCCGCCCATGTCCCTTTTGGTGCAGTCCTTTCAGAATGGAAGGCACAACATGGACGAAATGACCGGATATTTCTATCTCCTGTTTTCCAAGTTTCCAAGGGACTGGAGGGAAATGGACTACGAACAGCGCTATTTGTCAGGGGCGGAAGGGTATATTCACCACAATTACAGCTACCCCATACAGATTCATGACGTAGCCAGGCATGTGGGAATTGACCGGACCTACCTTTATAAACTGTTTGTGAAATACAA
Source organism: Lacrimispora sp. (assembly GCF_036758025.1). GTDB lineage: Bacteria > Bacillota > Clostridia > Lachnospirales > Lachnospiraceae > Lacrimispora. The sequence continues at coordinate 20,429 of NZ_DAIOXM010000007.1, forward strand.
AGGAATATCCCCCAAGCATTACCTGACCGCTTACCGGATCACAGAGTCAAAGAGGCTGCTGGAACATACAGGGCTTACGATCACGGAAATCGGCCTATCCTGCGGCTTTCACGATGCCTCGGTGTTCTGTAAAAGCTTTCTGCTGTCAGAAGGAGAATCCCCCCTCCAATACCGGAAGAGGATAAAGGAGAAAAGGGGGAAGCAGTAAAAAATGGTTGAGCAAGCCCATTGAGTGTGATATGCTGGTAACCTGAAAGAAATGTGCTGGAAAAGAAGGAATTCGGGGAAAGGAGAGATGACCTTCATGAGTTTAAAATCAGAGATGACCAGGATTTTTGCAGCTATGGGTAAAAGGGAGAAAGAAATGGCCCTTGCTCTGGAGCAGCCGTCCAGAGGGAGCCGGGAATTGGATCAGGACCAGTTTTCAAAGAAGGTGCGGGTAAAGTCCTGGAACGTGGATGGCTTTCAGGGAGTGACCATAAATGGAAGCTACGTGAAAAATAACCACATTCTCATGGTTCCCGGAGGCGCCTACACCCTGGAGCCGTCAAAGCGTTACAGGGAGCTGGGAGAGCATTTTGCCATAAAAGAACAGGTGAGAGTGTCCATACTCCAATGCCCTTTAGCACCGGAATACACAGCCTTAGCCGCCCATCAATATTTGACCAATGCATACCTCTGTCTGAGGGAAGAGTATCCTGAGGATAAATTTTTCCTGTTGGGAGATTCTTCCGGAGGCGGTCTGGCCCTTGCATTTTTGCAGGAATTAAGGAATAAGGGCCTGCCCATGCCTGAGCGAACTGCCGTCATTTCGCCATGGCTTGACCTGGGCCTTGACAATCCTAAAATAAAAATAGCAAAGAAGTCAGATCCCATCCTTCCGGTGGAGGCATTAAAGGAGGCGGGAATCCGCTACCGGGGCGCCTTAGAGCCGGATGATCCCCTGGTTTCCCCCCTTTACGGAGACTGGAACCATCTGGGGCAGATTCTGGTGCTGTCCGGAACAGAGGAGATTCTGACTCCTGACTGTGAGCTTCTGGCTGAAAAGGCCAAAGCATTAAAAGAAACGAAAATCCTTTATAAAAAAGGTGCAAAGATGATCCATAACTGGATATTAATTCCCTGTAAGGAAACTGATGCCACTCTGGAACTGGTTGCCATGTTTTTTCTGGAGGAAGCTTTGGGATTTTAAGGTTCCCGGGAATACAAAAAATGAGGTTCGCCCTGTAAAAAGGGCTGAACCTCATTTTGATGTTTTATTTAAAGCTTTGCCAAAGACTGGAGGGCATGATCCTTGATCAGCACCTCGTAATGTTCCATAAAATACGCTTCAGAGGCGTAATCCTGATGAACCTTAGATCCGTACTCTGCAAGCAGGTTACAGACGCGGCTGAAGTTCTGGGATTTTTCAGGAGTATTGCGGACCACCAGATAATACTGTCTGGAGTCGGGTTTTTTGTATAATGTATTTTCTCCATCGTAAACCTGTCCGATGGTCCTTGCAGCGTCAGAGATCTGATCCAGATTCTGAAAGCAGTAGATTCTTATTGCTGAGGAGCCTGACGGTTCCTTCGGCTGTTTTTCTTCCGATTCTTCCTTTTTATCGATTCCCAGCAGGCTCAGCAGCCCGTCGGCACCTTCTAAAAGCTCGCTGGCTAAATCACTTGATATAGAGTCTAAGTCTCCCTCAGAAGACGGTGAAAACTTTGCAAACCTGGTATCTAATTCTTCCGGGTCTTCAATTTTTGTGATGACCAGCATCACGCTTTCGTTAGACAAGGGAATTGCTTCTACCATGAGAGGAATATCTTCTGCTTCAAACCCTACCTCATTGGAGGCTTTCTGGATCATTTCGCGGAACAGGCTGCGTGCTTTTTCACTGCCATAAGCAAGTTCGCCTAAGTTGAGGTTCCGGAGGCTTAGATCAAAGCTGGTAAGCGTACAGCGGATCTGGTTTTCGTTGATACGTTCTATCTTCATAGGATCACTTCCTGTTCTTTAAAAATGATGAATAAATATTTACATACTTCCTCAACATAACTATACTATATAATATAGCAAAAAGGCAATTACTATGTGAAAAAGTTTATATAAATTTAAGGTTTGAATGTAAAAATAGGGAAGTCTCGGTAAATGCCGGACTTCCTTATTTTTGGCTGTAAAATAGTAAAAAAAGAGCACCGAAGAATTTGGGGAAAACGGTGCCCTTAAGAAGAGTTTAATTAAGTATACAATATAATAAAAGTTATGTAAAGTAAAATAAGTAATTTTTTACTGAATAATTGGATTGTCTATAAGCCTTTATCAGAAATGATTGATTTTTACAGCGAAATTCTATACTATACAACTAAATAAGAAGAAAGAATGAATACATATGGAGGCTGAAAGGCATTTTTTCATGAAGATTACCAGTGAATGATCTGCGTTTGGCGATTGCTGGTTTACAAAAAGAGGAGTATAATATATGATTACAATTAATCAATGAAACCGCAAATAAATACAATTGATATTTTAGGAGGATGCCTCTATGAAATTTTGCTGGAGTACGTTAAACGTCACAGATTTAGATCAATCAATAAAATTTTACGAAGAAATCGCAGGTCTTTCCCTGATCAATCGGTTTCCCGCCGGGCCTGGGACTGAAATTGCATTCTTGGGCGCGGGTGAAACCCAGATTGAGCTCATATGCGACGGAAATAAAAAGAAAATAAATGTCGGAGAAGATATCAGCTGGGGGTTTGAAGTGGTATCTCTTGAAGAGACTCTTTCTCTGGTAAAAGAAAAGGGAATCGATGTGATCGGAGAACCGGTCCAGCCAAATCCTAACGTGAGGTTTTTCTTTATAAAAGACCCTGACGGCATGAGGATTCAGTTAGTTGAAAACCTTGGATAATGGAGGGTGATGGAGAATATATGAAAAACCTGATTGATAAGCTGTACCAGAATCAGACCCTGGAAAAGGACGAGTTTATTTACCTGCTGGAACATTACGATAAGGAAACAAGTGAATACCTGTTTTCCCTGTCCAGGTCCTTAAGCGGAAAGTACTTTGGAAATGAGGTCTACACCAGAGGTTTGATCGAATTTACCAATTACTGTAAAAATGACTGCTATTACTGCGGAATCAGAAGAAGTAACAAAAATGTGGACCGCTACCGGTTAACCAAGGAAGAGATTCTTTCCTGCTGCGAAACAGGACATGAGCTGGGCTTCCGGACTTTCGTGCTTCAGGGAGGAGAGGACGGTGCATTTACAGATGAAGCAGTGGTGGATATTGTAAAAAGCATAAGAGAAGGATATCCCGACTGCGCCATCACCCTTTCTTTTGGAGAAAAGACTTATGACCAGTATCTGAAATATTACGAAGCAGGGGCGAACCGCTATCTGCTCCGTCATGAGACGGCTGACGATGCCCACTACAGGGCTCTTCACCCGGATTCCTTATCCCTGGAAAACAGAAAAGAATGTCTGAGGAACTTAAAAAAGATCGGATATCAGGTGGGCACCGGATTTATGGTGGGATCTCCTTATCAGACGACAGAATGTCTTGCAGAAGATCTTCTGTTTATTAAGGAACTGTCCCCTCAGATGGTGGGCATAGGGCCTTTTATCCCCCATAAGGACACGCCTTTTGGGGATTTCCCGGCAGGCAGCATGGACCTTACCCTTTTTCTTATCGGCATTTTAAGGCTTATGATTCCCAATGGACTTTTACCATCTACCACAGCCCTGGGAACCATTGATCCCAAAGGCAGGGAGGCGGGAATTCTGGCGGGAGCCAACGTCCTGATGCCGAACTTATCTCCTATTGGAGTCAGGAAAAAGTATGAGCTGTATGATAATAAGATCTGCACAGGAGAAGAGGCGGCGGAGTGCAATGTCTGTTTAAGGAACAGGGTTGCTTCCGTAGGCTATCGCATCGTGGAAAAACGGGGAGATTTTATCGGATTCGAAGAATGATACAAATGATACCATTACGATGAGGAAAAAATGAAGTATGTTAACGGCATTTAAAGGAACGGAAAAAAAGGGGAATCCGGTTGACAGCCATGCAGCCGATATCCAGGAAGAATACAGGAAAATTGACAGGGACTGGCTTTTGCTTCATTACAAAATAGCAATTGGGCTGGTAGTGGCTGCTCTGGTTGCAGAGTGCGCCATGAGCCTGATATTTGTTCACTCCGAATTGCTTAACACCACCTTAGACCGGTATATTTTAAAATATATCATTGTACCAAGTACCTTGAATTTCCTGTGCATTGCGGTTGACACGGCGGTGATGAGATCCAAGACCTTATCACAGAATTTTAAGATTTATACCGTATCCTTATCCCTGGTAACCGTCTGCTTCATCCTGTTTTCTGTTCACAGTGCGTTTACATCAACCTATTATATATTTACCATGGCGATCCTGCTGACGACTATTTATTCCAATTACCGGGTGACCAGTACTACGGCCCTGATGTGTGTGGCAGCCATTATTTTTTCGGAGCTGTTTGTAACATGGGACCCTGATAAGATCAGTATTTTTAAAAGTGCCCACAGGCTGGGAGACTTTATCATTTCACTGATCATTCTGCTGGCTATTTCCACAGCCAGCATGGTGGTAATCCGGTATGAAAAGAAGAAAAATGAAGCCAGCATACAGATGGAACTGGAAAAGTACGAATTGAGACAGAGGCTGAAGATCGATGAACTGACCGGCATTTTTAACCGGAAGGCCCTTCATGAAGCGTTAAAGGACATTGAGGAAGACAAAGGCAGCAGGTACATACTGGCTATTACAGACCTGGATAAGTTTAAAGACATCAACGATAAGATGGGACACCAAATGGGGGACCTCTGCTTAAAAAGCTTTGCAGGACTTTTAAAGGAGCATTCCAAATCTTATATTCCCTACCGGTATGGAGGAGATGAGTTCTGCCTTCTGTTTTGCAATGTCAGGCTGGAGGAGGCCATTGCTGTTTGTGAAAGGCTCAGCAAGGAGCTTTTAAACCTTCGTTTAGAGGAGGGAACATCCATAGAAATGACAGCCAGCTTTGGCCTGGCTTTTTACAACGGCAGCATTGATCCGGTACGCCTTTTCACCCATGCCGATCAGGCCCTGTATGAAGCAAAGGAAAGCCGCAATGCCATACGGGTGTATCAGAATTAATCCTTTCCTTGTGTTTTTTCCGCTTTTCCATTATAATCATATGAGGCATAATTTTGAAGTTCGGTGAGCCAGGGGCCATCGAACTTCCTTAGATAAATGGGAGCAAGAAAACAATGAGATTTATTGGAAGCAAGACATTGCTGCTGGACCAGATTAAATATGTAGTGGATGAAAAGGCGCCGAACGCCAAGAGCTTTTGTGATATATTTTCCGGAACCGCTGCGGTAGCCAGATATTTTAAACAGTGGTATCAGGTCTATTCCAATGACCTGCTGTATTTTTCCTATGTGCTGCAAAGGGCCACAGTTGAAAATGACAGTGTGCCGGAATTTGCCCGCTTGGAGGAGGAAACCGGAATTCAGGACCCTATCGATTATTTTAACGGCAGGGAAAAGAAGGAATTGGAAGAGCTGCCAAAGGAACGCCGTTTTTTTCAGAATACCTATGCTCCCGCCGGGGGCCGCATGTACTTGAATGATGACAATGCCCTGCGGATTGACTTTGCCAGATGCACGGTGGAGGACTGGAAAAAGGCCGAACTGTTAAATGAGGATGAGTATTACTACTTAACTGCCTGTATTGTGGAGGGGATTCCATTTGTGTCCAACACCTCGGGCACCTACGGGGCCTTTCATAAAAAGTGGGAGAGGCGAAGCTATAAGCGGTATGAGCTGTTCCGCTTGGCTGTACCCCATAACGGAAAGCAAAACCAGTGTTTCAATGAAAACGGAACAGAGCTTTTAAAGCGGATTCAGGGAGATGTTCTCTACATAGATCCCCCCTACAATGCCCGCCAGTACCTTTCCAATTACCACGTCCTTGAAACAGCCGCCCGGTACGATTACCCGGAGGTGAAGGGTGTGACAGGCCAAAGGCCGGTTGAGGGGCAGAAATCGGATTTCTGCATGAAGCACAGGGCTGTTCCTGCATTTGAGGAATTGCTTGAAAATGCCCGGTTTCAGCACATCATCTTAAGCTACAGCACTGACGGACTGATGTCTCTGGAGGAGATTGAGTCGGCCATGAAAAAATACGGAAAGCCGGAAACCTTTCATATCTATGAAATCCCTTACCGCAGGTACAAGAGCCGGAAGGTAAAGGAAACAGAGCGGTTAAAGGAGCTGCTGTTTTATATAGAAAAGCAGGTGCCGCCATGTACATAAAAAGTCCCTTAAACTACACCGGGGGAAAGTACAAGCTTCTGGAACCCATTTTCAAGGCATTTCCTGAAAATATCCGAACCTTTGTGGATGTTTTTGCCGGTGGCTTTAATGTGGGAATCAATGTGGAAGCGGAGAAAGTTATCTGCAATGACCAGATCACTTATCTCATTGAGATGCTTCAGATGTTCCGGCAGTCAGATATGGAAAAGCTTCTGGACCGGATTAAGGGTTTGATCAAACAATATGAGCTGACCCAGCAAAACAAAGAAGGCTATTATGCACTCCGGTCCCATTATAACCGGACCAAGGACTTAACGGAGCTGTTTGTGCTGGCCTGCTATGCCTTTAATCATCAGATACGCTTTAATAACAGCCATGAGTTTAATTCTCCATTCGGGAGAAACAGAAGCTCTTTTAATGGAAATATTGAAAAAAACTTAACGGAATTCTGCCGCGCTCTTCATGAGAAAAACATTGAATTTGCAAATGAAGACTTCACTATGCTGGACCTTACGGGTCTTGGGCCGGAGGATCTGGTTTACTGTGACCCCCCTTATCTGATTTCTACTGGGAATTATAATGATGGAAACAGGGGCTTTAAGGACTGGAAGGAGAGGGAAGAGCAGCAGCTTTTAGAACTGCTGGATCGGCTTGATGTCCGTGGAATCCGGTTTGCCTTATCCAATGTGCTGTACCACAAGGGCCTGTCCAATGAGCTTTTAATCGAATGGAGCAAGGGATATCAGGTTCATTATATTGATAAGACTTATTCTAACTGCAATTACCAGTTTAAGGAGCGGGATGCCGTTACGGTTGAAGTTCTCATAACTAATTACTAATACTTAATAAAAAGAATAAAAAAAGGGAATGCCTTGAAACTTACAAGGCATTCCCTTTTTTGTTCTTACTTTACGTCCATTGATTCCTTCTCAATCCTGATTTCCCAATGAATCAGGAAGGTAAGGGCGGCTCTTAAGATGATGATGGCTGCCACCACTGCCACCTCCGATAATTCCCGTACCACAACAGTACGGAGAATCTCGCTTCCCAGCTTAAATTCCAGTCCCAGGGCCATACCCTGAGCCAGATTTAAGCGGATATCCATATTGTGTCTGATACTGTCACGGATTCCCCGAAAACCCGTAATGATGATTGCAATTACCCCCATAAATTCGAAGAATAAAATGGCTATGTCCACCACTTGCCTCAAAAGTATTTCCAAACTTTCAGCCATAGCTGTAATCCTCCCCTTTTCCTTTTAGTTAGATTTTACCTCTTTCCATGCCTCGTTGTAAAGCGAGTCCACATCATTTCCAAGATATTGGAATACTTCACTGTTCTTTAACTTATCAGCATCCGGGAAAACAGCTTTGTTATTCTGGGTTTCCGGGTCTAACAGGTCAAAGGCGCCCTTGTTGGGGGTGGCATAGGTGATGTATTCAAAGTTTTTCTTGGCGATATCAGCGCGGCAGAGGAAGTTAATCCATTTTTCCGCATTTTCTTTATTAGGAGCGTTGGCAGGGATTACCCAGGAATCCAGCCAAAGGTTGGTTCCTTCTTCCGGAATCACATATTCCAGGGAGTAATCAAGGCCCAGCTCCTCCACTTCATTCTGGATGTAAAGCATTTCTCCGGAGTAGATCACGCCTACAGCAGCTTCGCCGCCGATCATCTTGTCACGGACCTGATCAATGACGTAGGCCTGAACAAGAGGCTTCTGGCCGATCAATAGCTCCTTGGCCTCGTTGATTTCAGCTTCATTGGTGGTGTTCATGGAATATCCCAGGGACTTTAAAGCCACCATAAAGGCATCCCGGACGCTGTCCTGCATCAGGATATTATCTTTGAACTTCTCGTTCCACAGGTCAGACCATTTGGTAGGAACGTCTTCAGGAGCCACCAGGCTGGTGTTATAAAGAATTCCTACGGTTCCCCAGGCATAAGGCACAGAATATTTGTTTTCCGGGTCAATGCTTTTCGCCATTTCCAAATACCGGGGGTCTATTTCCTTTAAGTTAGGCACATTGTCAAAGTTGATTTCTGCCAGAAGATTGTTTTCGATCATTTTCTGGATCATATAGTCGGAAGGACATACGGCATCGTACTTCACGCCGCCCGCCTCGATGACAGGATACATTTCTTCGTTGGTTTCAAACATATCATAAACAACTTTAATTCCTGTTTCCTTTTCAAACTCCTCAATGACGGTTTCGTCAATATACTCTCCCCAGTTGTAAACATAAACCTCGCCTGCGGCTCCCGCCTTTGCAGACTGCTTTCCGCATCCAGTGGCGGCAGATGCCAGCAGGGCAGCCAAGGAAACTGCGGTCATAACCTTAAATAGTCTTTTTTTCATATGGTTGTTCTCCTGTTATTTTTTTCTTTTCGGTGCAAAGTTGGTGAGCAGAAGCAGCACTAAAACTGCAAGGAAGATAATGGTTGACAGGGCATACATAGATGGCCTGATTCCCCGCCTTACTTCGCTGTAAATCAAGGTGGAAAGGGTGTTGATACCCGCTCCCTTTGTAAAATGGGTGATGATAAAATCGTCAAGGGACATGGTAAAAGCCAGTAAAAATCCGGAAAGCACACCCGGAAGGATATCCGGGAAAATGACCTTAAAGAAGGCGTAAACCGGAGTGGCTCCCAAGTCCATGGCGGCCTCATAAGTGCTCTTATCCGTCTGTTTCAACTTCGGCATAACACTTAGAATCACATATGGAATATTAAAAGTAATATGTGAAATCAAAATAGTCTGAAAGCCCAGGGAAATCCCAAAGGCGATAAATGCCAGCATCAAAGAGATTCCTGTTACAATATCCGCATTGAGCATAGGAATGTTGGTGATTCCCATGAGCAGGGAGCGGGGCCCCCGGTTCATGCTGTTGATGGCAATGGCCGCCGCCGTACCGATAATGGCCGCAATGAGTGAGGACAAAAATGCGATCAGCAGGGTATTGTAAAGGGCCGTCATAATGGTACTGCTGGCGAATAAGTCCTGATACCAGCGAAGGGTAAAGCCGCCCCACTGGGTACGGGATTTGGAGCTGTTAAAGGACAGCACCATCATGGTTGCGATGGGTGCATATAAAAACACCAGAATGATCACCAGGTAAAAATCCTGGATCAAGCGTTTGATTAAAGCAGTTTTTCTTTTCATCAGAATGCTGTTCCCTCCCCGTTTTTGTCATATTTGGCGATGAGGGCCATGCTGATCAGAATAAATATCATTAGGACCAGAGAAAGGCCGGAGCCTAAATTCCAGTTGCTTCCCCGGGTGAATTCCTGCTCAATGACATTTCCGATAAGGAGGATTTTGCTTCCTCCTAAGATGTTTGAGATAACAAAGGTGGTGAGGGCAGGTACAAATACCATGGTAATGCCGCTTACGACTCCCGGAATGCTTAAAGGCATCAGGATGCGCAGCAGAACCTGAAAGGAGTTGGCACCTAAATCCCTGGCCGCATTGATGACGCTGTCGTCAATTTTGGAAAGGACATTGTAAATAGGAAGAACCATGAACGGCAGGAAGTTGTAAACCATACCAAGGATAATGGCCCCGGGTGTGTTGATCAGGCTCTGGGTCGGCAGATGAAGGGAAGATAAGATCCCGTTGATGACTCCGTTTTTTTCAAGAAGAGTCTGCCATGCCAGGGTGCGCAGAAGAAAATTCATCCACATAGGGAGGATGAAGATAAAAACAATAAAGCTTCCCTGTCCCATGCCTCTGGAACGAAGAACAAGAGCCAGCGGATAGGCCAGAATCAGGCAGAGAAGAGTACTGATAAAGGAAAGGCCCAGGGAGAGCCACAAAGCCTTTGCGTGTTCTGCCGATCCGATGGATATGACATTGGCTAAGGTAAAGGCCCCGGATCTGTCGGTAAGGCCGTAAAATACGATTAATGCCAGAGGGATGAGGATAAAACCGATCATCCACATGAGATAAGGACCTGATAATAATTTCTTACTCATTGATTCCCACGGCCTCCTCATCCTCTGAAGCCGGCTTGTTCATAATCTGGATATCAAAGGGATCCACATGGATTCCCACCTTCTGTCCCACTGGGAACATGTCCGTGCTGTGTACCAGCCATTCAAAACCGTCGGGAGAGGTCACTTCCATCTCATAATGAACGCCCTTGAAAATCAGGTGGGTGACAGTACCGGTTAAGGAGCCCTGTTCCGGTTCCACCAGATCAATGTCCTCAGGCCTTATGACCACATCCACGGGAGCGTTAGTTCCAAAGCCCTTGTCCACGCAGGCAAATTTGGCATGGAAGATTTCTACCAGCTCATCCCGCAGCATGATTCCCGGCACAATGTTGCTTTCGCCGATGAAGTCGGCCACAAAAGCATTTTCCGGCTCATTGTAGATGTTTTCCGGGGTTCCCATCTGCTGGATGTAGCCCTGGTTCATGACTACAATGGTGTCGGACATGGTAAGAGCCTCTTCCTGGTCATGAGTGACGTAGATAAAGGTAATGCCCAGCTCGTTTTTCAGACGGATCAGCTCATACTGCATATCCTGTCTCAGCTTTAAGTCAAGAGCGCCCAAAGGCTCGTCCAAAAGAAGGACCCTTGGCTCATTTACGATGGCCCTTGCAATGGCAATACGCTGCTGCTGTCCGCCGCTTAAAGAGCTTACAGTGCGGTTTTCAAAGCCGTCTAAATTAACCAGCTTTAAGGCATATTTAATCTTGTCCTGAATGTAGGACCTGGATTTATTTTTAATTTTCAAGCCAAAGGCAATGTTTTCCGAAATGGACATGTGGGTAAAGAGCGCATATTTCTGGAAAACTGTGTTTAACTGGCGCTTGTTGGGAGGCAGGCTTGTGATATCCTGTCCGTCAAAGATCACCTGACCTTTGTCCGGGCGTTCAAAGCCGCCGATGATGCGCAGGGTTGTGGTCTTTCCGCAGCCGCTGGGTCCCAGCAATGTGACAAATGTATTCTCCTTTACGGAGAGGTTTAAATCGTCCAGCACCATAGTGCCGTCGAAGTCTTTCGTGATATTCTGTAAATGAATGAGTGGCTGCCCCATAACCTCTTATCCTCCTGTTAAAAGCTTGGCGGAGAGCTGACCCAGATCAGGGCAGCGCCGGCCTTGCTGCTTAAGTAATGTTTTTTGTCTGGTATAAAGTAAAAGGATTCCCCTTTTTTGGCTTTATATGTTTTATTTCCTATATGAATGGAAATACTTCCCTGCAGGACATACCCGAATTCCTCGCCCTCATGGGGATTGTCAGGATAGGTCTGCCCCCCTGCCTCCAGCGTGAGAAGGATGGGCTCCATCATGTTTTTCTGCGCATTGGGAATGATCCATTTGATCTCATTTTTCAGCTCTGCATCGTATTTTTCAAAATAATCAGCTTTGCCGAATACGATCTGCTCCTCCCTGCTTTCGTGAAAGAACTCTCCTGTGGAGGTCCCCAAACATTGAAGGATGTCCATAAGAGTCGCAATGGAGGGGGAGGTTAAATTTCGTTCCAGCTGGGATATGAACCCCTTGGACAATTCTGCCCGGTCCGCCAGCTCTTCCTGAGTGAGGCCCTTTAACACCCTCAGCTCCTTTAATTTTCCACCTATATCCATAAGTTCCTCCTTTGTAAAGCGCCCATAAAGCACCAGACCGGACTAACGGTAAAATTAATTAAAAAGTTTAGTATTAATAAACATGCAGCATGATTCATTATACTGTTTTTTCATTGTATGTCAATAGTTTTTATGTAGGTTTTACGTGAAAAATGTAAAAAATATTGACGGGAAAATGGATACAGCTTATACTTATGGAAATGAGCGCCTTGGGTTCCAAGGTTTGCTGTGTAACTGTTAACTGTATAGATAATTTTCTATACCATTAAAAGGAAATGAGTCTGGTAAGCTTATTTCTGCGAGGGAATGTATGATGAAGGGAAAATATATGGCTTATGTAGGTTCCTACTCCTACAGCGGGCAGGCCAAAGGGATTACGGTATATGATGTTGACGTGGAAAAGGGACGTTTTACCCAACGGTGTGAGGTGGAGGTTGACAATGCTTCTTATATCACATCCTCCAGCGACGGAAGGACCCTTTATTCCATTACAGATACCGGGGTAATATCCTTCCGAATTCATGAAAACGGATCGATTACAAGACTTAATTCTGCCAATATAAAGGGAATGAGAGGCTGTCACTTATCCATTGACAGCTCTGAAAAATACATATTTGTATCCGGCTATCACGACGGAAAGTGCACGGTGCTCCGGTTAAATAAGGACGGCTCTGTGGGCGAGATCGTAACATCAGTATTTCACAAGGGCCTGGGCAGTGTGGCAGAGAGAAACTTCCGGCCCCATGTAAGCTGCTCCAGAAGAACTCCTGATGGAAAATACATCATGGTGGCAGACGTAGGGATTGACCAGGTGAAGATTTACCGCTTTGATGAAAAAATGGAGGAAATGATTTTAGTGGATTCCCTCAGATGCGAAAGAGAATCTGCGCCAAAGTGCTTCCGGTTCAGTTCAGACGGAAAGTTTTTCTATTTGCTTTATGAATTAAAGAATGTGATAGACGTATTCACTTATGAGACGGGAGACCGCCAGCCAAAGATAGAGAAAATACAGACCATTTCCACCACAGGGCCTAAGCGCAGCCAGCTCACTGCAGCCAGTTCCATGCGCATGTCCCCTGATGAAACGCATTTATTCTGCGGCAACGCGGGAGATGATTCTGTTTCGGTTTATAAAAGGGATCAGGATACGGGACTTTTGGAGCCCTTATGCTGTCTTCCAATCAGCGGCAGCTATCCAAAAGACGTTTCTCCGTTCCCGGATGGCAGGCATATCGCTTCCGTCAACCATGAGTCAGGCAGCATCACCTTTTTTACGGTGGACTATGAAAAAGGCCTTCTCATCATGAACGGCACAGAGCTGAGGGTCAATGAGCCCAATAGCTGCACCATTGTGAAAGTCAGAAATTAAAAGGAGAACGATACATGGCAGGATCAACACTGGGGACAATATGGAAGGTAACAACCTGGGGGGAATCACACGGAAAAGGGATCGGCGTTGTTGTGGATGGATGTCCGGCAGGGCTTAAGCTGGAGGAAGGGGATATCCAGGAATACCTTGACAGAAGAAAACCGGGACAAAGCAGGTTTACCACCAAGCGCCAGGAGGGTGACAAGGTGGAGATACTGTCAGGTGTCTTTGAGGGGCAGACAACAGGAGCTCCCATTTCCATGGTCGTGTGGAACCAGGACCAGAGATCTAAGGATTACAGCAATATTATGAATGTCTACCGCCCGGGCCATGCGGATTTTGGCTTTGATGCAAAGTACGGAATCCGGGATTACCGGGGAGGCGGACGTTCTTCAGGAAGGGAAACCATTGGCAGGGTGGCGGCAGGAGCTATTGCCGCCTGCTTCTTAAAAAGCCTTGGAATCACGGTTACGGCATATACCAAGTCCATCGGACCCTATGATATGAATCCGGAACGCTTTAATATAAAGGAACGGGATCAGAACAGTTTTTACATGCCCGATAATGAAACCGCAGCCCTTGCAGCCCAGTACGTGGAAGAGATGATGTCAAAGACCGACTCTGTGGGAGGCGTGGTGGAGTGCGTCATCGACGGAGTTCCGGCAGGAATCGGCGAGCCGGTATTTGATAAGTACGACGCGGCTCTTGCCAAGGCGGTCATGTCCATCGGCGCTGTAAAAGGCTTTGAAATCGGAGACGGCTTCCAGGCTTCCCGGGCCTTGGGCTCTGAAAACAATGACAGTTTTTCCGGAAAAGACGAAAAGGGAGCCCAGAAGAGGACCAACCATGCAGGAGGAATCCTGGGAGGAATCAGCGACGGCACCCAGGTGGTATTCCGGGCTGCCTTTAAGCCTACGGCTTCCATTGCCCAGTCCCAGAAGACCATAAACCGCCAGGGTGAGGAACTGGAGATTCAGGTCAAAGGACGTCATGACCCTGTTATTGTTCCTAGGGCAGTGGTGGTGGTAGAATCCATGGCAGCTCTTACGACTGCGGATCTGCTTCTGTCCAATATGGCTTCCAGGCTGGATAGAATCCAGTCCTTTTACGGCTGCCAGCCGTTTACATTTGAAAACGAGGAGAATGAATGATGAAAATTGCAATGGGAAATGACCATACGGCCATTGAGATGAAAAACGAAATCAAGGCATTTGTAGAAGAGATGGGGTATGAAGTCATTGACTTTGGAACCAATGCCACAGAAAGCTGCGACTATCCCAGATACGGAGAAGAAGTAGGACGGGCTGTTGTGGATGGAAAGGCAGATTTAGGAATCGCCATCTGCGGAACCGGCGTGGGTATTTCTCTGGCCTGCAACAAGGTTAGGGGAGTCCGGGCCTGCGTCTGCAGTGAGCCTTATACAGCCAAGCTTTCCAGAATGCACAACGATTCCAATGTGCTCTGCTTCGGAGCCAGGGTTATCGGCGTAGAAATGGCGAAGATGATCACTGAGGAATGGCTGAAAGCCAGCTATGAAGGCGGAAGACACCAGCGCCGTGTGGATATGCTGGCAGAAATTGAAAACAGGTGTTGAAAAACAATCAAGGAGCCGCTGTCAGTAGATAAATTATCTACTGACAGCGGCTCTTTTTGTGCTTAAAGATAGAAAGACGGACTTCGAAGGACCCACAATTAATTATGTGACTAGATTATACTGAACTTGACTCAACTAAAGCTGCGCTCTCAGTATTCCAGTGTGGCTGCAAATTCAAGGTGACGGTGTATGAATATGAAGAATGTAGTAGCCTTATAAGGAAAAAAGCTCCAGTGCAAAGAAAAACAAACGATTAAAATAAATTTGTGAAAAATCCTTGATAATACTGAATTATATGCAAATGGCATTTTTTAATATGTGATTTATTACCTGGTTAGAAATACTTACGTAACAATGATGACGATATGAAAGTAGTTTCCTGTTGCTTTCAATAATTGGTTGACTATATAATGGGTGAGATAATAATAATGGCAGGAAAGGGGGAATCGTGTGAATATCTTATTTTTTGTTGTCAGTTTTCTTACCAGTATCGCAGGAGCCATCTGCGGTATTGGTGGTGGTGTAGTTATCAAGCCAACCATGGATATGTTTGGATTTGCCAGCGTTTCTACGATTAGTTTTTTATCTGGTTGTACGGTATTAGCGATGAGTTTTTATAATGTCAGTAAAAACTTTATGGCCGGTGATGGTGGGATCGAGTTAAAGACCGGAACGCCGTTAGTATTAGGGGCGGTGGTAGGTGGAATTATTGGTAAACAAGTATTAATATTAGCAAAAGGGCTGTTTGATATCCCCAACCGGATTGGAGCCTTACAGGCGGGCTGTTTGGCGATTTTGACATTGGGAACCTTGATTTATACAATTAATAAAATGAGAATTAAGACTTATCAGATAGAAAACACCCTATTGTGTGCATTGATTGGTTTATTATTGGGATTTTTATCTTCATTTTTAGGTATTGGCGGAGGGCCAATCAATTTAGTTGCGCTATATTTTTTCTTTTCAATGAATATCAAAAAGGCGGCGCAGAACAGCCTGTATATTATTCTGTTTAGTCAGATATCCAGTCTGGCTGCGACATTGTGGAGCCGGTCAGTACCAGAGTTTACTATTCTGCAGTTGGTATTTATGGTGGCAGGCGGAATTTTGGGTGGTATGGTTGGACGGAGGTTGAATACAAAGATGGATGAAACGGCAGTGGGCAGGCTGTTTCAAATCTTAATGATTATAATTATTTTGATTAGCATTTACAATGTATATCAGTATTTGTGACGGTAAAAGGAGCAACGATGAACTATCTTCATATTATGATAAAACCAGCTAGTGGC
Source organism: Lacrimispora sp. (assembly GCF_036758025.1). Taxonomy (GTDB): domain Bacteria; phylum Bacillota; class Clostridia; order Lachnospirales; family Lachnospiraceae; genus Lacrimispora. Next base: position 36,591 of record NZ_DAIOXM010000007.1, read on the forward strand.
ATTTGCAACATGTGTTGCAAATACTGTTTTTATGCAGATGAAACAAGTAAACGTGCCATCTCCAGCTATGGCATGATGTCTGATGAAACACTGGCAATAGTGATTGAAAAAGCTTTAGAAGCAGCAAAGAAGCATTGCACCATTGCCTTTCAAGGAGGTGAACCAACCCTGGCTGGTCTCGATTTTTTCAAAAAAGCAGTGGAATACAGCAAGCGCTTGAATGTGAATCGCTGTAAGATTAACTTTACTATTCAAACTAATGGACTTATGATTGACAGGGAATGGTGCGAATTTTTTGCAACCAATAAATTTCTGGTAGGGGTTTCTCTGGATGGTCCCAAGGTCTTACATGACAAATACCGTGTTGACATTCAGGGAAAGGGAACGTATAGAAGAGTATTTAGGGCTATTCAACTGCTGCAAAGTTATCACGTAGATGTGAATATTCTAACTGTTATTACAGGTGATACTTGTCAAAATTTTGGCAAGACGTATGGTTTTTTTAAACGCAATGGTTTTACATATCAGCAATATATACCATGTCTGGATCCATTAGGGGAAGAACGCGGACAAAAAGTCTGGTCATTAACTCCGTCATGCTATGAAGTCTATTTAAAAACAGCATTTGACTACTGGTATCAGGAGGCGGTAAAAGGGAATAAGATTTATAATCGTTATTTTGACAACCTGCTGCTGTTATTAGACAGGCAGGCACCGGAAAGCTGCGGTATGAGCGGTGTTTGTGGCTGCCAGTATGTGATAGAAGCAGATGGCAGTTTGTATCCCTGTGACTTTTATATGTTAGACGAATATCGCTTAGGCAATTTAAAAACAGATAGCTTTGAAGAATTAGATAACCGGCGCAGAAAAATACAGTTTGTCGATAAAAGTGCTATTATGCATGAAGACTGCCGGCAATGCTGTTGGCATCCATTATGCTATGGTGGTTGCCGCCGAGATCGGGATTACTATGAGGAGGGATTAGGTAAGAATTATTATTGTGATGCTTATCGGACTTTTTTTGAATATGCTTATCCACGTTTAGAACATCTGTATCGAAGTATTGTTTCTCAGATTAGGTAATAAAATAAGTGTATTAATATATTCGGGAGTTGATGAAATACATCAGCTCTCGATTTTTTGTGCAATATACACAAAAAGGGAAAGATAAAATAGGTAGATGAAAGAAGATGAATGATTGCTTTCATGGAAGCGTCATCGCTATAATATAACTACAAGGCCTGAAGTAAAAATATATTCCTTATAAGGAGTTTTGCATGCAAAAGTTAACAATCTATGATATTTCTAAGCTGGCTGGTGTTTCAATCACCACGGTATCTCGTGTGCTAAATGGAAATGACAAGGTTAATCCTAAAACCAAAGAGCAGGTAGAGGCAGTAATCAGGGAACATGGATATACTCCCAGGCAGGCAGCCAGAAATTTTGTGCAGCGAGACTTATTTGCTGTCGGTTTAATGGTAGACGATATTCGGCATACCTATATGTCTGAATTAGCATATGCGGTTAATCAAGAGTTGGAGAAATGGAAATTGAACACCATTCTATGTAATTTGACGGATGTGGAAGGTGGATTTATTCATCAGGTGGACAATCTGATTGAAAAACGGGTAAATGGTGTAGTGTTGCTGGGTTCTGTCTTTGAACGCAGCATTTGTAAAATTGCTATTGAGAGGCGTTACTCCGAAGTTCCATTTGTAACAGTAAACGCTAATTTTGCTCTGCCTAATGTGCGGGAAGTAATGCAAGACCAGTATCAGGGTTTGAAAGATGCAGTTAAATATCTGTATCAGAAAGGAAAAACAAGGATAGGTTGGATTTATTGTCATCAATCACCTTCAGATCAACGTAAAAATGCTGGATTTTTGGCGGGGATGAAAGCCCATAATCTCAAGCCAGTGTATTTGAAGGAAACGATTGGAAAAACGCTGGAAGAAGGAAAGCAGGCAACGGCTGCTTTAATAGATGGCTTTCCGGGAGTGGAAGCCATCATTTACTCAAGCGATATGCTGGCAGTAGGTGGTGTTCACCTGCTTAATGAACGAAAAATTACAATTCCGGATCAGATTCAGATAATTGGTTTCAATAATTCTAATTATGCAAGAGAGTGTTATCCACCTTTGACCACCATTGACAACCACATCAGTGAAAGTGGAAGAGTAGCAGCTCAATTGATGATTAATATGCTTAATAAGCAACCGGCAGAAAGTATCCGTCTTGCATGCGGTTTGGCAATACGAGAAAGTACCAGATAATAATGATGGAGGAATTGTTTTCATGAAGAAACCCAATGTGATTTTTCTGATCCAGGATCAGATGCAGCAACGGATAATAAAAGAAGAATCCGGGTGCATTATGCCTAATCTGCATGAACTGATGAAGGATGGTGTGGTGTTTGAAGAAGCCCGTACTTGTAATGCCGTATGTTCACCGTCCCGAGCTTCACTCTTAACAGCAACACTGCCTCATGTGCATGGAATGGTGGATTGTACTCACACAGTACCACCCTATCGGGCTGATTTTGATGACAGTTTAGATACGGTTACGCAGGCATTTTGTGATGATGGGTATCAGGTTTCCTATTATGGTAAATGGCATATTGAGCGGACTCATAGGCTTGAGAAGTTTGGAATTCATACATACGAGACAGAAATGGACATTCCTGGTTTTCCAGTGACGGTATATGACAAAGTAACTCTTAGTAATCCTGGATATCCGGAAAAAATGTTATGCGGTATTTTCAAGGAAGATGCTACTCATACAGAGGAGCATTATATTTATGAAAAAGCAATGGCAGAGATTGAGCAGACTTGTCAGAAGGGAGCACCGTTCTGTACCTTTATTTCAACCTATGCCCCCCATGATCCTTATTGTGTACCTGAGGAAATCTATCGTCTTTATGACAACTGTGCACCCGATCTTCCAGTCAGCTTTTATGATGAGATGAATGACAAGCCAGTGATTTATCGACGGATGCGTAATGCTTTGAGGGGACTAAGTGAAGAGGATTACCGTAAGGCAATTCGTTGCTATTACAGCTATTGTACACTAGTTGATATTCAGTTTGGCAAGTTGATTAAATATCTAAAGGATAATCAACTTTATGATAATACCATGATCATTTGCCTCTCTGACCATGGTGATCTGTTAGGGGCACATGGCCTGATGATGAAGAGTGTGGAGTCTTTTGAGGAGGTTTACCGCATTCCATTGGTATTGAAGCTGCCCGGTCAACAGTTCGCTGGAAGTAGTTATGATTTTTACATTAATACTTATGAGATCGGTCCTACGGTATTGGAACTGGCTGGATGCCGCAGTTTGAAAGGTAATCAGACAGGAAATTCAATGGTGCCATGGATGATGGGTGAGAAAACAGATCGTCATTTTGCTTTCTCAGAATTTTTCGGGCAGCGTTATTCCTTTACTCAAAGGATTTACTGGGAAGATGATATGAAGTATGTTTTTAATGCTTTTGCAGAGGATGAGCTTTATGATTTGAGAAATGATCCTCATGAGTTAAGAAATCTGGGTGATGATCCGGCCTATCAGGAACAAAAAATAAAGTTGTGCAGTGGTATGTGGGAGCAAGTGAAACGTACTAGTGATATCAGCCTGGCAGATGCAGAGTATTTTATCCTTCAGATTGCTCCAGTTGGACCAGGAGAGAGAGAACAGAGCAGTGAATATTCGGTTTACAATAAGAAGTTTTAGAATGGGGGAAACAATGAAGAAAAACACATGGAATGTAAATGTTATCTTTCCGGCATGTACGTTTTTGCTTAGTGTAGTATATCTTTTCTTGGGAAGAAAATTTAATTTGGGAACTTTGAAACGTCCTGGCGTTGGATTTTTGCCGATGATATCGGGTTCTATTCTATTAATATTTTCCCTTTTTCAGACAATTAAGGAAATGAGGTCACAGGCTGAGGCGAAAAAGTTGGAAATTCGCTGGCCGAAGATTGTGATATTCTTTGCGTTGGTAAGCGTTTATGCATTATTGTTAAAACCACTTGGTTATACCATTGCGACTTTTTTTCTACTGTTTCTCTGCGCGAAGCTTTATGGTGCCAGGTCGTGGATCAAACCAGTGATTTTTGGTTTTTTGTTTGCTGTAATCAGTTATTATCTTTTTGTTGTGTTATTGCATGTACAGTTGCCATAAAGGAAGGGGAATGGAATGGATGTATTTGTTGCCTTAATGGAAGGCTTTAAAGCGTGTTTTTCGATGACAAATATGTTAGCCTGCATGTTTGGCGTTATTGTTGGAACGCTTACTGGTATTTTGCCAGGACTTGGTTCAACAAGTGCAATGGCATTATTGTTACCGTTGAGTTTTGGAATGGAACCAACTACAGCATTGATTATGTTGTCTGGTATTTACTATGGATCCATGTATGGCGGATCAACCACATCAATACTTGTAAATGTTCCAGGAGAAAGTTCAGCAGTAATGACCTGTCTTGACGGATATCAGATGGCAAAACGTGGTCGTGCCGGAGCAGCACTGGCGATTTCTGCAATTGGTTCATTTATAGCCGGAACCATTGGCCTGGTATTGTTGACGATGTTTGCTCCTCCGATTTCAACGATAGCTCTTTCTTTTGGGCCACCAGAATATCTGGCTATTGCGTTACTAGGCTTAATTATATTGGTTCTTTTGTCAGGTTCTATTGCTAAAGGATTTATGATGATGTTAATCGGTGTAATGATAGGAACCATTGGCCTGGACCCTTTGACTGGTGTAAATCGATTTACATTAGGGGTTGGAGAATTAAGCCGAGGTATTGATTTTGTTTTAGTTGCAATGGGTGTATTTGGCTTGGGTGAAGTTATTAATATGCTGAATGAGGGGAAACAGGAAGTAGAGATGGAAAGTGTTCGCCTGCGAGACCTGTATCCCAACAAAGAAGAAGTTCGGCGTTCGGTTAATCCAATTGTAAGAGGCAGCTTTCTAGGTTTTCTTTGTGGTTTAATTCCGGGACCAGCAGCAGTAATCTCTACTTTCCTTTCTTATGCTGTTGAAAAGAAGGTTAGTAAGAATCCGGAAGAGTTTGGTCACGGTGCAGTTGAAGGTGTAGCTGGACCGGAATCGGCAAATAATGCCGCAAGTTCAGCCGCCATGGTACCCTTATTATCATTGGGATTACCGTTTGCTCCCCCTGCGGCAATTTTGTTAAGCGGATTTCTGGTTCATGGAATTACTCCTGGGCCATCGTTGATTACTGATCATCCAGCAGTTTTCTGGGGATTAGTAGCCAGCATGTATATTGGTAATGTTTTGCTGTTGGTAATCAACCTTCCTTTTGTTGGTGTATTAGCCTCTTTATTGAAAACACCACAGGAATATCTGGTTCCATTTATTGTTGCAATAACCTTTATCGGAGCATTGGCAACAAACAATAGTGTGTTTGATTTGGGAGTTTTAATCTTTTTTGGTTTTATTGGTTTTATTATTAAAGAAGCCGGATATCCGCCGGCACCACTGGCAATTGGAATTATTCTTGGACCAATTATTGAAAGAAGTTTGATTCAGGGCCTGATTATGGGGGATGGAAATCCAGGGTATTTCTTTATGAGACCGGTATCTGGAATTATTTTAGCAGCAGCGATTGTGTTAGTTGGAGCAACTCTACTTAAAATGGTCGGCACTGTTTTGCGTAATAGACAGCCGTCATAATATCAGTCTGAAAAAAAGAGAGGAGAAGACTATGAGGTCAAAAAGATTAGCAATGTTATTGGGGGGAGTAGTAGTAGCATCTATGCTGGCTACAGGATGTGGAAACAGCGGGGCAGGGAAATCGGGAACGGCCCAAGCGGATTATCCAGCAAAGCCGGTACATGTGATTGTACCGATGGCCGCGGGAGGCCCTTCTGACCTGACAGCCCGGTCAATGGAAAAGCTGTCATCAAAATATCTGGGACAAGCTTTGGTAATAGAGAACAAAACAGGCGCCGGCGGTGTTTTGGGATATAATGAGATCGTTTCGGCAGCAGCAGATGGTTATACTCTTGGACTGGCAGCCACAAATATGATTTTGCAGCCACTATATGGTGGTACAGAGTATACTTATTGCGAAGAGTTCTATCCTGTGGCCCAGGCAGTATCTAATCCGATTGCAGTTGCAGTTTTAAGTGATTCTCCAATCCAGACATTAGAGGATTTGATGGCCTATACCAACGAACATCCAGGCGAATTGAAATATGCTTATACTAATGTGGGATCTTTGCCTCATGTAGCTTCTGCAATGTTTGTCAGTACTACCGGTGCCCAGATGGAGGCGGTTCCGTTTCAAGGTGGTTCTGATTCGATGACTGCTTTTCTGGGCAATAATGTTCAGGTTTGTTTTACTCAGATTTCTGAGCTGAAAGGTCATGCTGCCAATAATGCAGTCAGAATACTGGCAGTGGCGACAGAAGAACGTTTGGAAAACTTTCCGGATATTCCGACCTTTAAAGAAAAAGGTATCGATATTGTGTCAGCAACCTGGTTTGGAATTGTTGCGCCGAAGAATATACCAGAAGAGGTAAAGGGTAAGGTTGTTGAGTCCTTTAAAGAGATTATCAATGATCCTGAATTTATAAAAACTGCTGAAGATTTAGGTTATATTGTGGATTATCTGGGACCGGATGAACTGGCGGCTAAGTGGGAAACTGAGCAGGCCGTTTACAAGGATATTATTGAGAAGAGTGGTATTGGTGAAGAAATGGCGCGTCAAGCCGGAAAATAATGATTGTATAGAGAAGTCTGATTTCATCAACCGCTCTCGTGTTTTTAGGAGTATCCCAGAGATTTTGTAAACGGGGTAAACTGTACCCTTTGTCGAGAACATCATAAAAAAGCCCAACAATGGGCTTTTTTTCTGCGTCTTACTATTAGGGTACCGTTTACCTCATCTCATGAATTAGTTGAGTGCTGATATCAATTACCTTGGTTAATTAATATTGCTTTTGCAACAGCCTATTTTAATTGATTTTACTGATTGAGGGGAAGTAGCGGAACAGGACCTTAGCGATGATCTTATCTTTTTCCACGTATTTATTCTTCCAGCGTCTGGCATCTGCGGACCAATTCCGGTTGTCACCAAGCATGAAGTAGCTGTTTTCCGGCACCTCGAAGTGGGCATCCGGTTCTGGTTCCATGGGTTCCGGCAGATAGGGCTCTTCCAGGGGAGTGTCTGAATTGTTCAAATACACTTTGCCGTCCTTAATATCGATAATATCTCCCGGAAGTCCGATGACACGCTTTACATAATAAGTCTTTCCGGTAGGATCGTCTGGATAATGGAAAATAACCACGTCTCCCCGCTGGGGATCGTCAAAATAATAGGACAGCCTGGAGCCGATGACCCGGTCCTTTGCCATAATGGTCTGTTCCATAGATCCGGTAGGCACTCTGCTGTTTGCAATAATAAAGTTGTTGAGCAGGAATGCAATGACAGCGGCTGTAATGATGATCTTGACCCAGCTTATGATTTCTTCCTTCCAGCTGAATGTCCCTTGTTCTTTTTGTATGTCTTCATTTCTCTTCATGATATTTCGCTTCCCTTCCTGATGGTTCCATTACAAAGTTTAAATGAGATTGATTTATTACGCAAGGGGTTTTACAAAATGGTAAGAAAATATTCACAATCTCCCTGGAAAAGGATTCCAGGATTGGGGAAATCTATTGAAAATTACTTGTCTCAATGATAAAATATTTTTATAAGGAAGGACTAGGAGGAGCAATGAATGGACAAAAAATTATATGATCTTATGGATTGGGCCGGAATTGAGGAAATCGTGTATTCCGAATCCACCAATCCCCATGGGCTTCTGGGGCCTCATGTGACAAAGGCGGGCCTTTTGATTCAGGCATTTATTCCGAGTGCATCAAAGATTACAGTTAAAACCAGGGAAGACGGGAAGGAATATCCCATGGAACTGGCAGATGAGGCAGGTTTTTTTGCGGCACTCATTCCGTCCAGGACCGTTGTGGATTATACCCTTCTGGTAACTTATGACAATGACGTGCAGGATAAGCTTTTGGACCCCTATTCCTTTGATTCCAACTATACGGCGGGGGATTTGAAAAAGTTTGCATCAGGAATTCATTACAGCATTTATGAGAAAATGGGAGCTCATCCCGTAAAGCTGGGTCAGGCGGAAGGAGTATATTTTTCCGTATGGGCCCCCTGTGCCATGCGTGTCAGCGTGGTGGGAGACTTTAACCTCTGGGATGGCAGACGCCACCAGATGAGGCGGCTTGGGGACTCCGGCATTTTTGAACTGTTTATTCCGGGTCTTGAGGCGGGAACTATTTACAAATACGAGATCAAACACACCAATACCGATGTCCAGTTAAAAAGCGACCCCTATGGAAATTATTGTGAGCTGCGTCCTGCCAGCGCTTCTGTTGTGTGGGATATTGGGACATACCAGTGGAACGACCAGGAATGGATGAAAAAACGGACAAAACGCAATGCAAAACAGCAGCCCATGTCCATTTATGAAGTTCATTTGGGCTCCTGGCTTCGCAGGGAACCGGAGATGGATGAAGAAGGAAAGCCCATTGTTGGCTCTGAATTTTATAATTACCGTGAGATTGCTGAAAAGCTGGCGGAATATGTGGCGGATATGGGGTATACTCATATAGAGGTGCTTCCTGTTATGGAACACCCCCTGGATGCTTCCTGGGGCTATCAGGTGACAGGTTATTACGCTCCCACCAGCCGCTATGGAACGCCTGATGATTTCATGTACTTCATGGATTACATGCATAAGCAGGAAATCGGCGTAATTTTAGACTGGGTTCCGGCCCATTTCCCAAGGGACAGCTTTGGTCTGGCAAACTTTGACGGTACCTGTGTCTACGAGCATAAGGACCCCAGGCAGGGGGCTCATCCTCATTGGGGAACCCTGATCTATAATTACGGCAGACCTCAGGTTAAAAACTTCCTCATTGCCAATGCGCTTTTCTGGGCGGAAAAGTACCATGCAGACGGAATCCGGATGGATGCAGTGGCTTCCATGCTGTATCTGGATTACGGCAAGAATCCGGGAGAGTGGGTTCCCAATATTTACGGAGGCCATGAAAACCTGGAGGCAGTGGAGTTCTTAAAGCACTTGAATTCTATATTTAAAGGACGTAAGGATGGGGCGGTTCTCATTGCGGAGGAGTCTACCTCATGGCCCAAGATTACGGCTGATGTAAAGGAAGAAGGTCTGGGCTTTGACTATAAATGGAACATGGGCTGGATGCATGACTTTACCGGGTATATGCAGTGCGATCCTTTTTTCAGAAGGCATCATTACGGAGAACTGACCTTCAGCATGCTGTATGCTTATAGTGAGGACTTTATTTTAGTATTTTCTCATGATGAGGTGGTACATGGAAAGGGCACCATCATGGGCAAGATGCCGGGAGAGGATCTGGAGGCAAAGGCCGCTAATTTAAGGGCTGCCTACGGCTTTATGACAGGCCATCCGGGCAAAAAGCTTCTGTTCATGGGCCAGGAATTCGGCCAGATCCGGGAATGGAGTGAAAACAGAAGTCTGGACTGGGATATCCTGGAATATCCTATCCACAGTCAGGTAAAGGATTATGTAAAGGCTTTAAACCTCCTTTATACCAGTCAGCCTGCCCTGTATCAGTTGGACTCTGACCCTGATGGCTTTGAATGGGTGGAGTGTACGGATTCTGAGAACAGCATTATTGCATTTTTAAGAAAGACTAAGAAAAAAGAGGAAACTCTGCTCTTTGTCTGCAACTTTGATACCATTGCCCATGAGAAATTCCCGGTTGGGGTTCCATTTGCAGGGAAATATAAGGAAATTTTAAACAGCGATGCCGCTGTCTTTGGAGGAGAAGGCCGGGTTAATGCCAGGGTGAAGACTTCGAAGAAGAAAGAGGCAGATGAAAGGCCCAATTCCATTGAAATAACTGCGGCACCTTAAGTGTTATGGTATTTACCTGTACTCCTGAAAAGAGAAAGCAGGCTACTGTGAAGAAGGCCGAAAGAGTGAAGAAGGCTGAAAAGACCGAAAAAGATGAGACGGCTGAATTGGTGAAAAGAGCTGAAAAGGCTGAACCAGTAAAAGCTGTTGAAACCGCTGGAGAAGTCAAAGAATCCGGATCGGTAAAAAAGGCCGGAAAGCCAAAGTCTCCGGCAAAAGTGAAAGAGAGAGGAGTCTCTAAGTAATGATATTTGCTTCCATTCCCACCGTACTTCCGGAAGAAACCCTGGCGGAGCTGCAAAAGGAGGTTCAGGAAAACTTAAACCAGTTAAAGCCCAATGTCCTTATGGAGACCATAAAAGACTGGCTTCCTGAGCTGGTTGCCTTTGGAATCAATCTTTTGATTGCATTGTTCATATTGTTTGTAGGCTCCAGGATTATCAAACTCATTTACCGGATGATGAACCGTTCCTTTGTAAAGATGGATATGGAGACCAGCTTAAAGAAATTTTTGCTGTCTGTCTTAAAGGCATTCCTTTACTGTCTGCTGGGATTTATCATATTGGGGCAGATCGGGATTAATTCTGCGTCTATACTGGCAGTGTTCGGTTCGGCCAGTATTGCCATCGGCCTGGCGGTCCAGGGAAGTCTGGCTAACTTTGCAGGAGGGGTGCTTATCCTTCTTATGAAGCCCTTCCGGGCGGGGGATTACATTATTTCCAAGGATGGGGAGGGGACAGTCCAGACCATTGGTCTGGTCTATACGGTTCTGACAACCATTGACAACAGGCAGGTGGTCATTCCAAACGGAACCCTTTCCAACTCGGCATTGACCAATGTGACTGCCATGGAAAAGCGGAGAGTGGATATTGTCATAGGCATTGGATATGATTCTGATTTAAAGAAAGCAAAAGGGATTATGGAAAGAGTTATCCGGGAACAGGAAGGCATTTTAAAGGAAGAACCTGTGGAAGTCTTTGTCAGTGAGATGGCTCAGGGAGCCGTCATGCTGGGAGGTAGGGGCTGGGCCGCAACAGGGGATTTCTGGAAGGCCCGCTGCGGGATTATGGAACAGGTTAAGACCGCCTTTGATGAGGCGGGAATTGAAATTCCCTATAACCGGATGGAAGTACAGGTTAAGGAACGGCATTCCTGATATAGAAAACTGATATAAAAGAGGCGCCGCCATGTGATATGGGGCGCCTTCTTGCTGTAATTTATCTAGCTGGATTTCTTTGTATGCTTCTTTATCAACACTGCTGTTCCGGCTAATCCGATTGCAGCTAAGGAAATAGTTAAGTATATTAATCCAATATTGGGGGCTTTATAAGGCTTAATTCCAATGCCTCCGCCTAAGCCAATGGATGAAGAGTGTTTTGAGGCTTCCGCCACATCTTCAAAATTATAAACCGGAAATCCGCCATTTTTATGGCTTTTGGAGGTAGTCTCAGAAGGAGAGGCGATGTATTCCATTGCTTCACTGCCTGATTGAAAAGCTGCTGCTGCTGATGCTTCTGCAGGTATAATGAATCTGGCTTTTTGATCATCAAACACGATTGCCACTGCATACCTTATGCCGGGCAGTCCTCTGACAAACTCATAGTTGTACGAATCAGACGCCAATCCTGTGTTTGATAAGGAGATTTCAACGTTTTTTTGATAGTTTATACTTGGTTCATCATATACATATATTGCTCCGACAGTCCATTTTCCCAGCTTTTTTTTCAAAGTTTCTTGTACATCCTCTGGAATATCATCACTGATGCTGGTGACTTTGTCGATATCTACTAAGATGGTGGTATCATCGAGGAAAATAGGGATTTCCCAGACATAACTTCCATTCTTTAAAGTTTTTTCTATATCCTTTTTACTGCTGATGTTGTCGTTAAAAAGTTCTGAATTTGAATAAACCTTATATGCCCTATTAAAATCAATATCATCTTCTGAAATTTCACGGCCGATTTCTGCGCCAGGTCCACCATGATTTACCTGCTCAATTATTTCATCTTTTAAATGGGTTATCTCCTCCAAACCATTTTGGGAAGTTATTAATGCTTTCTGACCTGCTAGTGAATGAAAGGAACACAGTGTAGTTATACTCAAAATAGCAGTTAAAATGCGTAATTTATTTTTCGTAGTTACCTCCCTTTATCTGCCAATATAAATGCAATCAGTATATTTTCCGGTTCCAGTAAGGAAATTAAATCCATTAATTGCTTTATCATATGGAACGAATGTTGTTGCGGTATTCTCCCAAGGGTCAATGATTCTGATCTTCTCTTCTTTAACTCCATAGCCGGATATTACAACAATGTGACCTGTTGTAGCTGTCCATTTGAGAACACCAATAAGTGGGTTTGCAGAACTAATCAGCTCTGTAGTCTGCATAAAATCCATAGGTTTACCATGTATCCCTGATACCCTGATTTTGTCTGCGGCAAATTTCTTTAATGCTATCTCTGACATGAAAGTAAATCCTGGTAAATCAAAATCATGTAGAAACATTGAGGCGACAACCGAACTTTGAGAATCAGGACTTGATAGATTTACATATTTTCCCACCACTTCTGCTGATGCGACCCAGCACCAATTGTCTTTTTCCTGTTTCCTTCTCGTGACATCATCATAGATACTATCTAAGGCACCATCCGATTTAAAATACTGTACCACTACAGAGTTATTGATAGTTTTCCTGTATTCACCAACAACCATTGAGCCTTGGGGATGTATTCCTTCTGCCATCTTTTAATCGTATTGCTTAAATTTAAGAAATTCCCAGAAGAAATTGGTCGTTTTTATTTTATCTTGTAAGTTACCTTAATCTGTGCTTCCACGCCGATCTGACCGGGCTCTACGATCACAGACTTAAGGGCATTATCTTTAGCTGCTCCTGATTCCGCAGTGGCTGTATATCTGAGGTTTGCATAGGAAGTCAGTTCCTCTATGTAGGCGATGTCGCCCAGGGAAGAACCGCTGGCTTCTGCAATAACCTCTGCCTTTGTCTTAGCAGAGGCAACGGCCTTTTTAAGGGCGCTCTGGTAAGCTTCATCGTATTTGCTGGAAAGATAGCTGACACCTTCAATGCTGTTGATTCCTGCTTCAATGCTGGAGGAAAGCAGTGTTCCTACCTTATCCATGGAAACGTCGGATACGGTAATGGTAGTGCGCATCTGATAACCGTTGATGGTCTGCCCTGTTTCCTTCCAGTCATACATAGGCTCTAAGCCGTAGCCTGAGGTCTGGATAGAAGTCTCGGCAATACCGAAGCTTTTCAAAAACTCAATGACCTTTGCAGTGTCCTCACTGTTTTTCTCCTGGCACTTCTGAGGGTTGCCATCCTGAGTGATTACGGCAAATCTGACCTGTGCCATATCAGGAACTACCTGGATTGCTTCTGTGCTGAGAACCTGAACGGTCTTTCCTGCCAGGGCGTCAATGGAAGCAGCACCTGTCTGCGGATTCATTGCACTGACGCTGGCGGCTGAAGCGGAAAGGTTTTCTGCTTGGCTGCATGCCGTGATGCTGAGTGCTGCGGCTGCAATAAGAGCGGCAGCCAATGGTTTCTTTATTTTTCTCATAAATATTTCCTCCTTTATTTTCATGATTCTATTGTACCGGAAAATTCCAGAATAAGTCTTTCTTTTATCTTAACATTCCAGGTCGAAATTCATAGATTTTATTTACAAAAATTCCGGAAAATGGAATGATAGTTCTTTGATGGTCAAAACAATAATAAAAGGAAATAAATTAGGACAAAAAGTATATAATACGTACAGTAAGCATATGAAACAGATGGAGAAAAAATAAAAATGTAAAATATATTATAAAACTATTGCATTTATTTGTGCAATGTGCTATTGTAAGGGCATAAGGCATTGGAAACGTTACCGAAACCGTTACCGACAAGTTTCGGCATGTGCGCAGAGCACGGAAGGAGGATATTATGAAATTAGGAAAACTGGCGGCAATTACTTTGGCTGCGGCTATGGCAGCAGGAACCCTGATGGGCTGTTCTTCCGGAAATTCCGGGGGAAATGCAGGAGGGGAGCAGAAAACCACCCAGGCAGGGGAAACCACAGCTTCAGGAGAGACCCAGGCAGCAGAGGGAAAAGGACAGATCTATTACTTAAACTTTAAGCCGGAGGTGGCAGACATCTGGACAGAGCTGGCTGAAAAATATACGGCAGAAACCGGAGTCCCCATGAAGGTTCAGACTGCAGCAGCAGGCACTTATGAGCAGACCTTAAAGTCAGAAGTGGCAAAGAAGGAACCGCCTACACTGTTCCAGATCAATGGACCTATTGGCTATAAATCCTGGTCCAAGTACACCAGGAATTTAAAGGATACGGCTATTTACAGCCATCTGGTTGACAAGGATATGGCAGTCACAGATGGAGACGGCGTTTACGGCATTCCTTATGTAGTGGAAGGATACGGAATCATTTACAATGATGCCATTATGCAGAAATACTTTGCCCTTGACGGCGCAAAGGCCAAATCCATGGATGAAGTAAATAATTTCGACACCTTAAAGGCAGTTGCAGAGGATATGCAGGCCAGAAAGGCAGAGCTTGGCATTGAAGGCGTGTTTGCCTCAACCTCCTTCGCTCCCGGAGAGGACTGGAGATGGCAGACTCATCTGGCAAACCTTCCGGTTTATTATGAATATAAGGATGGAAATGTAGCCGATAAGGATGCTCTTGACTTCACCTATTCTGATAACTATAAAAACATTTTTGATTTATACATTAACAATTCCTGCACAGATTCCAAGATGGTAGGCGCCAAGACGGTTGAAGACTCCATGGCAGACTTTGCTTTGGGCAAGGCAGCTATGGTACAGAACGGAAACTGGGGCTGGGGACAGGTTTCAGGAGTAGAAGGAAATACAGTGAAAGAAGAGGATGTAAGGTTCCTTCCTATCTACACCGGAGTGAGCGGAGAAGAAAAGCAGGGTCTTTGCATCGGTACGGAAAACTTCTTCTCCATCAACAGCCAGGCAAAGGAAGAGGATCAGCAGGCTTCCATCGATTTCCTGGAGTGGCTCTTTACCTCTGATACAGGAAAAGATTATGTAACCAACAAGCTGGGCTTTATCGCTCCCTTTGATACTTTTGCAGCAGAAGAAAAGCCAACCGATCCTCTGGCAAAGGAAATTGACCGGTACATGAACAACAGTGATCTGTATTCTGTTACCTGGAACTTCACTTCCTTCCCAAGCCAGACCTTTAAGGACAATTTCGGTGCTTCCCTTCTTCAGTACGCTCAGGGCGGCAAGGAGTGGACCGCAGTGGTTGAAGACATGAAGGCAGACTGGGCCAATGAAAAGGCTATGACAAAATAAGACAGATGAAATGGGAGATGGGTGAGAGCGGGGAAATGTCTCACCCATTTTCTATAGGAAGAAAGGAGGGCCTGCCATGCAGAAGACGATGAAACGCTATTTTCCGCTTTTTGTTCTGCCCACACTGGCTGCATTTATCATTGCATTCCTGTACCCTTTTATCATAGGCATTTACTTATCTTTTACTGAGTTCACCACAGTAAAGGATGCGGACTGGGTGGGAATATCAAATTATAAAAAGATATTTATGGATCAGAACTTCGTGAATGCTCTGGTATTCACGGTGAAATTTACGGTTGTGTCGGTGGTGACCATCAATGTGTTCGGATTTCTGCTGGCATATGTCCTGACCAGAGGAATTAAAGGCACCAACTTATTCCGGACAGTGTTTTTTATGCCTAACTTAATCGGCGGAATTGTTCTGGGATATATATGGCAGCTTCTGTTAAACGGAATTTTAGCCAGATTTGGAGTTACTCTTTCCTTTGATGCCAAATACGGTTTCTGGGGGCTGGTGATTTTGATGAACTGGCAGTTGATCGGCTATATGATGATTATCTACATTGCAGGACTTCAGAATGTTCCGGGAGAGCTGGTTGAGGCAGCAAAGATCGATGGAGCCGGAAGGTTTCAGATATTGGGAAAGATCATGGTTCCCATGGTTATGCCTTCCTTTACCATCTGTCTGTTTCTGACCCTGACAAATTCCTTTAAGCTCTTTGACCAGAACCTGGCGCTGACTGCCGGAGGGCCTGGAAGACAGACCAGCATGCTGGCTCTTGATATTTACAGCACATTTTACGGAAGAGTGGGCTGGGAGGGTGTAGGTCAGGCAAAGGCCACAGTGTTCTTTCTCATGGTGGCGTTTATTTCCCTGACCCAGCTTTTCCTAACAAGGCGTAAGGAGGTGGAAAGCTGATGGATAAGAGAGAAATGGAAGTGAGCAAAACTACGGGAACCATTCTCACCATATGTCTGACCGCCCTTTCCCTGGGATTTCTGTTTCCGGTTGTATTGGTTTTGATCAATTCCTTTAAGAGCAAGCTTTTTATCAGCAATGCGCCTTTTCAGCTTCCCAACGGGGACACTTATGTAGGTTTTGCCAATTATACGGAGGGAATACGGAAAACAGGGCTTTTGCATGCATTTGGCCGTTCACTCTTTATTACAGTGGCTTCAGTAGCCGTCATCATCCTGTTTACCTCCATGACAGCCTGGTTCATAACCAGAGTGAAGTCCGTATTTACCAGCCTGCTGTATTATGTGTTTGTATTTGCCATGATTGTGCCTTTTCAAATGGTCATGTTCACCATGTCTAAAACGGCCAATGATTTGTACTTAAACTCCATGTACGGACTGGTTCTTCTTTACCTGGGCTTTGGAGCCGGTCAGGCGGTGTTCTTATTCTGCGGTTTTGTAAAGGCAATCCCCCTTGAAATCGAGGAAGCGGCCATGATTGACGGCTGTTCTCCCCTTCAGACTTATGTTCATGTGGTATTTCCCATGTTAAAGCCTACGGCAGTGACTGTTGCCATCTTAAATTCCATGTGGATTTGGAACGATTATCTTCTTCCAAGCTTGATTCTTCCTCAGGAAAAAGGTACAATACCAATGGTTATTCAGAATTTAAAGGGAGGCTATGGTTCCATTGACATGGGAGCCATGATGGCGATGCTGGTTCTGGCCATCCTTCCTATCGTTGTATTTTATTTAAGCTGTCAGAAATACATCATTAAGGGCGTGGCTGCAGGTGCAGTGAAGGGTTAGGGCGTGTCTGAAAACAAACAGAAAAAGGAGACTGGTTATGCGGGAATGTGGTATATTGCTTCCGGTTGCAAGCCTGCCGTCAAAGTACGGGATCGGAGCATTTTCAAAAGAGGCATATGAATTTATAGATCGGTTAAAGCAGGGAGGACAGCATTACTGGCAGATTCTTCCTTTAGGCCCTACAGGCTACGGAGATTCCCCTTATCAGTCATTTTCTGCGTTTGCAGGAAATCCTTATTTCATTGATTTAGATGAACTGGTAAAGGAAGGGCTTCTTACAACAGAGGAATGTGAAGCCGTTGATTTTGGAGACAATTCAAGGGATATTGATTATGAAAAGATGTACTTTAACCGTTTTCCCCTGCTGAGGAAGGCTTATGGACGATGGAAGAACCAGGGCCATACGGGAGAGGGGGCCAGGGCTTCTTTAGGTGAGGAAACTGCCGGATACTGTTTTTATATGGCGGTGAAGGATCACTTTGAGGGGAAGAGCTGGATTCTCTGGGATGAGGATATCCGTCTCAGAAGCGAAGAGGCGGTTTTAAGATATGAAAAGGAATTGGCAGATGAGATTGGCTTTTACGGCTTTCTCCAGGTGAAATTTGAGGAGCAGTGGTCCCGGTTAAAGTCCTATGCAAATGAGAGAGGGCTTCGGATCATCGGAGACATTCCCATCTATGTGGCCTTTGACAGTGCGGATTCCTGGTTTCATCCGGAGCTGTTCCAGTTTGATGACAACTGCAATCCTATTGCAGTGGCAGGCTGCCCTCCTGATGGATTTTCCGCTACGGGACAGCTTTGGGGAAATCCTCTTTACCGCTGGGATTACCACGGAAAAACGGGGTATGAGTGGTGGCTGAAGCGTATGGAGTACAGCTTCCGCCTCTATGATGTGGTGAGAGTGGATCATTTCCGGGGCTTTGACGAGTATTATTCCATTCCGGCGACCAATGAAAATGCAGTAGGAGGCTGGTGGGAAAAAGGACCTGGAATTGCCATCTTTGACCGGATGAAAGAGAAGTTCGGCAAACTGGATATTATTGCAGAGGACCTGGGATTTTTGACTCCCTCTGTGTTAAAACTTGTAAGGGACACCGGTTTTCCAGGCATGAAGGTGCTGGAATTTGCCTTTGATTCCAGGGAGGAGAGCGACTATCTGCCTCATAATTACAGCAGCGACTGTGTGGTATATACAGGTACCCATGACAACAACACCTTAAGAAGCTGGTATGAGGAAATGTCTTATGAAGACAGGTTGTTTTCCGTGGATTACATCGGCAATGGAAGAACCCCCAGAGAGGAAATCCACTGGGATTTCATCCGTCTGGCTCTTGCCAGTGTAGCCAGGCTGGCGGTGATTCCCCTTCAGGATTACTTAGGGCTGGGAGAAGAGGCCAGGATCAACGAGCCTTCCACTCTTGGAAAGAATTGGAGATGGCGCATGCTTTCCGGTGAAATGACAGAGGAACTTGCGGAGAAATGCAGAAAGACCGCCAGGCTTTACGGCAGGGTGTGACGAAAGGAGATGAGTATTTCTGATGGAGTCCATAAATATAAAGGACATTGCCAGGATATGCGGAGTTGGAATCAGCACTGTGTCCAGAGCTATTAACAACCATCCGGACATCAATCCGGAGACGAAAAGTATGATCCTGCAGGTGATCAAGGAGAATAATTACATTCCCAACAACAGCGCCCGAAATTTAAAGCGCACTGATTCCAAGGCCATTGCAGTCTTGATCAAGGGTATCAGCAATCCTTTTTTTGGTAAAATGATCCGGATTTTTGAAGAGGAGATCCAGAAAAAGAAATACTCATTTATCCTGCAGCGTGTGGAAGAACGGGAGGATGAGGTGGAAGTGGCCTTAGAGCTGATCAAAGAGAAAAAGCCGAGGGGGATCGTATTCCTTGGAGGCTATTTCTCCCACAGCAGGGAAAAGCTGGAGCAGCTTACGGTTCCCTATGTCCTCAGCACTGTGGGTATGACGGAATACCTGGATGAGTCCCCTGCCTTTTCCTGCGTGTCAGTGGATGATTTTGCAGAAAGCCGGAAGCTGGTAAATTATTTGTGCGGGCTGGGCCATAGGAAAATCCTGATTCTGGCAGCTTCCCCTGATGATGAAAGCATTGGCCGCCTTCGTCTGGAGGGGTATAAGAAAGCTCTTGAAGACAACGGCATTGCCTGGAGCCCGGAGCTGGTGAAGCATTCGGAGGGGTGTGGAGAATCCTATACCATGGACAACGGTTATCAGATGATGAACAGGGTGCTGGAGAAAGAACTGGATTTTACAGCGGTGTATGCCATTTCAGACAGCATTGCCATCGGAGCCTGCAAAGCTATTTTTGAACATGGAAAACGGATTCCTGAGGATTATTCTGTGGCAGGTTATGACGGTCTGGACATTGTTCATTATTATAATCCAGCCATTACAACCATACGGCAGCCGGTGGAAGAAATCGCAGAGGCCACCATCCGGATTTTATTTGATGTGATCCGCAATCAGGCGGAGCACCGGAAAAAGGTGTTTAAGGGCCAACTTGTCATTGGAGAATCCACAAGAGAATATGTTTCATCCACATAAAAACAGGAGGAGGCGGTTTCAAACCGCTTCCTCCTATTGTGCTTCTTCACTGGTCTGTTCAGGTTCCTCTTCCGATTCGGGTTCTTCTTCGGGTTCTTCAACGCTTTCT
The DNA here is from genome assembly GCF_036758025.1 of Lacrimispora sp. Lineage (GTDB taxonomy): Bacteria > Bacillota > Clostridia > Lachnospirales > Lachnospiraceae > Lacrimispora. The sequence goes on from NZ_DAIOXM010000007.1 coordinate 56,344, forward strand.
CCCTGGGGATTAAAGGTTTTGTGCATCTCATTTCCGATCTTGTCCTTTGCGTTGACAGTCAGATTTTCTTTTTTAATTTCAAAGGTAATAAGGCCTGTGCTCCTGTCGATGGAAAGAGGCAGGATATCAGGGTTGTCCTCATCAGAGGCGTAAATGGAAGAAAAGTCAACTCCTGACTGAGTATCTTCTAAGAAGAAGGAAAGGACTCCTTCCTCAAAACGGGTTTCCTTCATGGAAGGAGGGGTGTCATCCAGCACATTGACCTGTTCATACAGGGTGTTTTTCATCTGGTTTAAGCTGGTCAGCTTTATTTCAAGCCCGCCGTTGTTGGTGAGGATTGCCGTGTAGGTTTTGGAACCTGTTTTTGAGGCCTCAACAGGGGTTCCGTCTAAAGTCATTTCCACGGATGCGATGGGCAGCAGGGAACTGATCCGTAATTCCATGGTGGTAGAAATATAGTCCTTGCTTTCGCCTATGATAACCTCTCCATTTGGTCTGGAGGTTACAAGCAAGAAGATCAGGCCGTTGACAGCCAGAAATGGCAGGACATAAAACAGGAGAACCGTCAGGAAGCTGCTTCGTCCGCTGCCTTTTTTGCTGCCGGGACTGGTTTTCCTGCGGTTGGGTCTGGATTGGTTGTTATAGTGGCTCATACTGGTTCACGTTCCTCCTGATAGTTTTTACGTTTCTAAGCATATCAGAAAATCAGGTTTCTTACAAGATTAACTGTTAAATCGTAATAATTTGTGATAAGATAACTTATGAAAACTTGTTTTCATAATATGAGTTGTGAAAAGCCGGAAGTATGTCTGAGAAAGAAGCTGAAGAGGAGATGCAGTATGGTGGAAAAAGCCGTTGCATTGGCAACCAGAGCCCATGAGGGGACCTTTCGGAAAGGGACCAATATTCCTTATATCGTCCATCCCCTGGAGACAGCAGTGATCGTTTCCCTTATGACAGAAGATGAAGAACTGATTTGCGCGGCTCTTCTTCACGATGTGGCAGAAGATGCAGGAATTACGGAGGAAGAATTAAGGGAAGAATTTGGCCCCCGCGTGGCAGGATTTGTAATGGGGGAAACAGAAGATAAGACTAAATGCTGGAAAGAGAGAAAGGGTGCCACTCTGATTCATTTGGAGACAGCCTCTAAGGACGCCAAGATGCTGGCTCTGGCGGACAAGCTGAGCAATCTGCGGACAACGGCAAGGGATCTTTTGCTGGTAGGGGAAAAGGTCTGGCAGCGTTTTAATGAAAAGGATAAGTCGGAACACGCCTGGTATTATAAAGGAATTGCAGAGCGTCTGGCGGAGCTGGAGGGACTTCCTGCTTACGAGGAATATAAAATGCTGTGCAGACAAGTTTTTGGATAAATTGTTAAAAAAATAGCAATGAGGCAGCTCCGATCGATGATTGGTTGGGGGCTGCCTCATTTTTACGTTAAGGACATTCCTACAGAGTCTTTGCCCTGTCTGAAATGTTTTTGTTAAAATTAATGACCTGATGCTCGTAAGTGGATTCCATGAGCGGGGAGGAGATGATGAAATCCGCCGCTGATCTGGAACAGGCCATGGGAATGTCATAAACCTGGGCAATGCGCAGAAGGGCCTTTACATCCGGATCATGGGGCTGGGCTGTAAGGGGATCGGAAAAAAAGATCACCAGGTCAATTCCGCCTTCCACGATCTTTGCACCGATCTGCTGGTCTCCGCCTAAGGGGCCGCTGTTGTAGCCCTTTACGGAAAGGCCGGTGTGGTCGGTAATCATCCGGGCCGTTGTGCCGGTGCCGCAGAGAATGTGATTTTCCAAAATCGCCCTATGCTTCTTGCACCAGTCTATGAGGGTCTGCTTTTTGTTGTCATGGGCAATGAGCGCGATGTTCTTTTTCTTTTTTAATGTGAGCGTTACATATTCATCTTGTAACATCAGATGCCTCCTTTGTTTTTGCTTTCGAACCGGCTGGAACGGGAGCAATGCTCTGCAGGGAATAGGTGATGGAAAGATCCTTTCTGGAATACTCTTTTTTAAAGGTCTGGACAATCCGTTTTAAAACCATTTCCCCATTTTCATAAGTGGCGGTAGGTAAAAGCATTAAGTACTGGCTTACGCTGTACCGGGTGTATACGTCTCCCCGGCGGAGAGAGTTGCGGATGGATTCGCCTAACTCATCCATGGCTCTGGCCTGGACCGCAGGCTTTAAAAGCTCTCCCTTTAAGTTGCTGATGGTCAAAAGGCATAGGAAGACGGAATCTCCGGTCCTTTCAGAGCCTCTTGTTTCCAACTGGTAAATATCTTTAAATACGGAAGGTTCGCAGAAAAAGGCGCCGCTGTCTGAGTTTCCTTCCAGCAGGGTTTCCTGTATGGTGCCCAAGTCCATGGTAATCCCGTGCTTCTTGTCGCTGATCACCTTATAAAGCTCCTTAAACTGGACGGAGGGGGTGATGGAAAATTCGTTGTAGAACATGTCCGTCACCCGCTGGTAATGCTCCATGGCCTTCATCTGGTTTCCGCTTTGGAATAAGGCATAGATTAAGTAGTAATGGGCATCTTCCACGTATGGGTCAATAGTAATTGCCTTCTGGCATACATCAATGATGGAAGGAAAGTCCTTTCTTTTATCCAAAAGGATGAGGGTTCTGTGAACCAGCTTCCGGTAAAGATTGTGATAATGGGTGTGAATGGGAATAACCCAGGACTCCCACTCGGATTTGGGAAGGAAATTGCCCTTATAGAGCCCAAAGGCTTCCAGGCAAACAGATAAAAGATCGTCTTCGCCAAGAAGAGTGTTTTCCGTGCGAAGGCACAATTCTTCAAAGCGGTCTGTATCACAGACTGTAGTAAACTCCTTGGTCCAGCCATAAGTCTTGCGGTTTTGGACAACCAGCTCATGGGTAGGATACCCCAATGGCTCCAAAAGCTTGCGCACACGAAACATCAGGGTCTTTAACGCCCCTGCCGGATTGTTGCTGGCATCGTCCTTCCAGAATAAGTCCATCAGCTCTTCCACCGGGATGTCCCGGTCCCGGAAAATAATGAGATATTCCAGAAGACTCCATGGTTTTTTTGCCTGATTATTTTGATCTATAATTATTTTGTCTCCAATCGATATGGAGAAGCCCCCCAGCATATTTACATAAATGATAGATTCTTGATTATTCATAAACGTCTCCGTGGTTGTATTTTCTCTCTTAGTATATAGAAAAATAGTGAAAAAGTCTAGGGCTGCCTTAGAAAAGATTGTGATTATCATAAAAATAATGTATACTGGTAGCAGCTTCAAATTTATAAAGAAAGAAGGGAGCGGCCATGAAAAAGAAAAAAATAGCTATCATTGTTCTTATATTAGGCATCCTCTTTTTTGCTGTCGGAGTGGGCGGACTCTACTTTGAGTACTTAAGAAGAGAACGGGCCCAGCAGCAATACGAGAGCCTGGCAGCCTTAGCCAGGGAAAGCACTGCCCCGGAAACAGAGACAGAGACGGTTCCTGAAACAGAGGAAACCGAGGAGACAGAAAGCTATGTTTCTCCTATTCAGTTTGAGGAACTGGCAGCCATCAATCCCGATGTAAAGGGCTGGCTCAGGATCGAGAATACATCCATTGACTATCCTATCGTCCAGACCGATAACAATGAAACTTATCTGGATACGGACTTTGAAGGAAATTCCAGTGTGGCAGGAGCCATTTTCCTGGATTTTGAAAGTGAACCGGATTTTTCCGGCAGGCATAACATTTTATATGGGCATCATATGAAGAACGGGACTATGTTCAAGGACATTGTCAAGTACAAGGAAGAAGCATATTTTAAGGAGCATCAGAATATTACGGTCTATCTGCCGGATAAGGAAGTACACTTAAAGCCTATAGCAGTCCTTTATACGGCTCCGGTGGGCATCCGCAGGATGACCAAGTTTAATACGGAAGAGAGCTTTCAGCAGTATGTGGTGAACATGACAGACGGAGGTTTGGTCATGGATATGCCGGAGGAGGAGCCTGCAAGGCTTTGGTCTTTTGTGACCTGCAGCTATGAGTTTAACGATGCACGGACCATTCTCTATGCAGTTGAAGTGCCGGAGGTTGAAAATTAGGCTATCCTGTGGTATATTAAAGCCGCCTGTTTTTTTGCAGCATAGGACATGCATCCTATAATATAAAAAATAAAAAAGATAATTTCTGATAAGCTGCAGTACATATATTTTTATAACAGCAGCAGAATAAATAAAGAGGAGATAGAAGATGGGAAAATATTTTGGAACAGACGGCTTCCGGGGTGAGGCTAACGTGGATCTGACCGTTGAAGCGGCCTATGAGGTAGGCCGCTTTTTGGGTTGGTATTATGGACAGAAGAATCCTGAGGAGCCCTGTACGGTTGTAATTGGAAAGGACACAAGACGCAGCAGCTACATGTTTGAATATTCCCTGGTTGCAGGCCTTACGGCTTCCGGAGCTGATGTTTACCTGCTTCACGTTACCACCACCCCCAGCGTATCCTACGTGGTGCGCACAGAAGGCTTTTCCTGCGGAATCATGATTTCTGCCAGCCACAATCCCTATTATGACAATGGAATCAAGGTGATCAATGAGAAGGGAGAAAAGCTGGAAGAGGATGTGATCGAAGAGATCGAAGCATACTTAGACGGGGAAAAAGGAGAGCTTCCTCTTGCCAAGCGGGATAAAATCGGACGCACCGTGGATTTTGCCGCCGGAAGGAACCGCTACATCGGTTATCTGATTTCCACCGCAACCAGATCCTTTAAAAATAAAAAGGTGGCTTTGGACTGTGCAAACGGCAGTGCTTCTGCCATCGCTAAAAACGTGTTTGACGCCCTGGGAGCCGAGACTTATGTTATCAGCAATTCCCCTAACGGCTTGAATATCAATACAGACTGCGGCTCCACTCACATCGAGCACCTTCAGAAGGTGGTAAAGGATGTGAAGGCTGACGTGGGCTTTGCCTACGACGGCGATGCGGACCGGTGCATTGCGGTGGATGAAAACGGAGAAGTGGTGGATGGAGATGCTATTTTATACATCTGCGGCAAATACATGAAGGAGCAGGGAACCTTAAAGAACAATAAGGTGGTCACTACCATCATGTCTAATTTCGGATTATACAAGGCCTTTGAAAGAGAGGGCATTGAGTATGATAAAACGGCAGTAGGCGATAAGTACGTATATGAGAATATGGCGGCTTACGGAAACTGTCTGGGCGGCGAACAGTCCGGCCATATTATTTTCAGCAAACATGCCACCACAGGAGACGGCATTCTAACCTCCTTAAAAGTGATGGAGGTTCTTTTGGAGAAGAAGGAAAGTCTTGCCAAGCTGGTTTCTGAGCTTGAAATCTATCCTCAGGTCCTTAAAAATGTCCGTGTTCACGACAAGACCGCTGCTCAGGATGATGAGGCGGTTCAGGCAGAGGTGAAAAAAGTTGCCGAGAGCCTGGGACAGGACGGAAGAATCCTGCTGCGCCAGTCCGGTACAGAGCCGGTGGTGCGGGTCATGGTGGAAGCATCTGAGCTGGAAACCTGCGAAAGAAGTGTGAATCAGGTTATTGAAGTCATGAAGCAGAGAGGCCACGTCCTTTCCTGACCGATTTAAGATCATAAAACGCCGCCGGAAGGAAGGGTCATCCCTTTGTTCCGGCGGCGTTTGGCAAATCAAACTTTCTTGTAAACAGGAGCAATTCGTGATATGATAAAAGCTGCACAATGTTTGATTTTGGGAGACCAGGACAATGGATAATAAAGATTTTTCAAATTTAGGAGAACAGATCCGGGATTCGGTGCAGGATGCCATTGATTCCATGGATTTTAAGCAATTGAACAAAACAATATCTGCCACGGTTAATTTTGCCCTGGAGGAGGCCAGAGACCACATGGTGAAAAAGCCTCCAAAGGCAGAAGGGCCAGGCTACAAGCCTTTTCAGACAAGCTATGAGCCTCGCATTCCCCAAAAGGGAGAGTTGGTGTCAGTAAATCAGACAGGCCGTGTTGCGGGAATCCTTTATACGGTGTTCGGCAGCATTGGGCTGGGAATTATGCTTCTGGTGCTTTTGGTTGTGTGGATTTTGGCGCTGGTGGCAAAGCCTGTTTTCTGGGCAGTGACCGGTGCTTCTGTTTTCCTGCTGGCAATGGCAGGGATATTTGGCCTCATGCTCCGGACAGGCATATCCATGAGCGGACGGTTAAAGAGAGCCAGGCTTTATATCAGACAGGCCGGAAAGCGGATGTACTGCGGCATAGAGGAGCTGGCAGCAGCCGTTGGAAAGTCTAAGGAATATGTGGCAAAAGATCTGCAGAAGATGATTAAGCTTGGAACTTTGGGAAAGGCTTATCTGGACGAGCAGAAGACCTGCCTGATTCTTGGCGATGCTTCTTACCGGCAGTACCTGGAGTCCCAGCAGGCCCTTAAGGAAAGGGAACGGGTACAAGCCCTGGAAGAACAGGCCAAAAAGAAAGAGGCTAAAACCCTGAAAAGAAACGAAGAGCTGGAGCAGATGATGGCGGAAGGGCAGAATTATTTGAGGATTCTGCGGGAGGCCAACGATGCCATTCCGGGAGAGGTGATTTCCAGGAAGATTTCCCGGCTGGAGGATGTGATACGCCGGATTTTTGAGACTGTTTCCCAGCATCCGGAGCAGATAGATGAGATGGAACGTTTTATGGATTACTACCTTCCCACCACGGCAAAGCTGGTGACCACATACCGGGATTTTGACCAGACCGGTTCCCAGGGGGCTAATATTGCATCTGCCAAGGCGGAGATTGAAGGAACCTTAGATACTATTAACAGGGCATTTGAGCAGCTTCTTGATGACCTTTATCAGGATGCTGCCCTGGACATTACCACCGATGCCTCCGTCCTTCAGACAATGCTGAAACAGGATGGCTGGGCAGGAAGTGATTTTACAGGAGGAAAGAAACATGAGTAAGGATATTGAAGCGATGTTAAACAATGGGCCGGAACTGACCCTGGAACCCTTAGATGAGGCTGTTCCGGAATTGAAGATTGAGGGCACAGAGCTGGCGGCGGAAACAGGGCCCAAGGAAGTGCTGACACCTGAGGAAGAAAAACAGGTAGCTGATTTTGCGGCAAAAATTGACTTAAAGGATTCAAACCTGGTTCTTCAATACGGAGCAGGGGCCCAGAAAAAGATTGCTGATTTCTCCGAGTCAGCCCTTGATAATGTAAAGTCAAAGGACTTGGGAGAAGTGGGGCAGATGCTGTCCCAGGTGGTGACAGAGCTGAAGGGCTTTGAAATAGAAGAAGAGGACAAGGGCTTTTTCGGCCTGTTTAAAAAGGGGACAAACCGTCTGGAAGGAATGAAGGCCAAGTACGCCAAGGCGGAAACCAACGTGAACCAGATCTGCAAGGTTTTACAGAACCATCAGATCCAGCTTTTAAAGGACGTAGCCTTGCTGGATAAGATGTATGATTTGAATACGGTTTATTTTAAAGAGCTCACCATGTACATTCTGGCGGGAAAGAGAAAGCTTGAAAAGGTGCGCCGTGAAGAGCTTCCGGTGCTGATGGATAAGGCCGGGAAGAGCGGTCTTCCGGAGGATGCCCAGGCAGCTAATGACCTGGCTTCCATGTGCGGACGGTTTGAAAAGAAGCTTCACGATTTGGAGCTTACCCGGATGATATCCATTCAGATGGCTCCCCAGATCCGTCTGGTTCAGAATAATGATACCTTAATGACTGAGAAGATCCAGTCCACCCTGGTAAACACCATCCCTCTGTGGAAAAGCCAGATGGTTCTTGCCATCGGCATCAACCATTCCGAGCAGGCAGCCAGAGCCCAGCGTGAGGTTTCTGATATGACCAATGAGCTGCTGAAAAAGAATGCAGAGGTATTAAAGACCTCCACCATTCAGACTGCCAAGGAGTCGGAACGGGGAATTGTGGACATGGAAACCCTTAAAAAGACCAATGAATCCCTGATCACAACTCTGGATGAAGTAGTACGGATTCAGGAAGAGGGAAGGGCCAGACGCCGGGAAGCAGAAAGCGAGCTGGGCAGGCTGGAAGGCGAGTTAAAGGCAAAGCTTCTGCAGATGAGCCGGTAAGGCCCATAAAAACAGTTTGCAGCAGAGGTCTGGTTTTTGGTTTTGAAACAGAAGAATTTGAAGCTGTAAAGTTAAGAAAATAAAGCAGTGACCATGAAAAACGTGAAAATGGCAAAATCCCTTGAATTTAGAAAATGAGGATGCTATAATGCCACCAACATATCAGACGAGAGAACGAAGGAGTCTCAAGCGTACACAGTACGGTTGCGGCTTCTTTTTTATTTCATGGAGAACGAGGAGGTTTCCCTGCATTTTGCGGGAAGCCTCCTCGTTTTGGTTTTCTGCCCGTCTGAATGATAAAAGATTGAGGAGGAAGGGAATATGAAAAAAAGGTTATTATCCGCAGCTTTTACCGCAGCAATGGCGGCAGCACTTCTTGCCGGATGCGGCTCATCTGCACAGCAGAGCGCAGCGGGAGGAAGTACAGCTCCGTCAGCTCAGGGTGCAGCGCCTTCTGCACAGGCAGGGGACGGAAAAACCGTTAAAATCGGTGTGTTCGGCCCTGTTACAGGAGGTTCTGCAGTTTATGGTGAGGGAGCGCAGAATGCAATTGACATGGCAGTGGAAGAAATCAACTCCGGGGACTTGGGCTATAAGGTTGAAATTGTTAACGGCGGAAAAATAGTGGATGACGGCGGCGATGCCAAGCAGGCAATCAATGCCTACAACAGCCTGATGAAGGAAGAACCCGGCGCCATAGTGGGAAGCTTCTTTTCCTCTGTTACCCTTCCTGTTGCTGAACAGGCTTCCAAAGACAGTATGCTCCTCCTCGCAACAGGAGCTACCAATAAAGATGTGACCTTAAAGGGCTCCACCATTTTCAGAAATTGCTTTATTGACCCCTATCAGGGTAAGATGGCCGCCCAGTTTGCAAAGGAAAAGGGCTGGACAAAAGCTGCTGTTATTTATGCCAAGGATGATGACTATTCCAATGGATTAAAGGATGCATTTATTGAGAATGCAACGGCTAATGGAATTGAAGTTGTATATGTGGGAGAATGTACCACAAAGGATACGGATTTTTCGTCCCAGACCTCCCAGGTAGTGGCAAAGGGAGCGGATTTCCTGTTTTACCCCGCATTTCTTGATACGGTTCCTCTTCTGATTGGTGCGGCAAGGGATGCAGGCTTTGAGGGGGCCGTTATGGGCGGTGACGGCTGGGATGGAACTGATACGGCAGGTTTTGAAGATCAATTTGAGAACTGCTATTTTACCAACCACTACTCCTCTGAGGATACGGCTCCGGCTGTAGTCAACTTTGTATCTAAGTATACGGAAAAGTATGGTACAGAAAGCTTAAATGCCTGCGCAGCTCTTTACTATGATGCCATTTACATGCTGGCGGAAGCTGCCAAAAACGGCGGAGCCTCTGACACGGCTTCCCTGGTAAAGGGGATGACCGGAATGACTTTTACGGGTGTGGGAGGAACCTTTACCATGGATGGAAACGGCGATCCGGAGAAATCCGTGGCGATCAATACCTTTGATGGCGGCAAGGTGAAATGGCTTATGACCCTTTCACCGGAAGGAACAAAGAAATAAATCTTGCAGGAAGGTCTGAAAAAAAGATAAGGAGATGTGCATAAAGGCTTAAAAGGCCTTTGGTGCACATTTTCCTTTTGAGAAAGGAAGAACCTATGACATTTTCATTATTCTTTCAAAGCCTGATAAACGGACTGAACCAGGGCGCTATCTATGCTTTGATCGCACTTGGCTATACCATGGTATACGGAATTATCCGCATGATTAACTTTGCTCATGGTGATTTTATCATGATTGGAGCTTATACCTTATTTTACACCATTCCTTTGATGATACATACAGGAATGCCTGCGTGGCTTTCCGTATTCCTTGCAGTAGTCATCTGCGCAGCGGTGGGAGTTCTGGTTGAGGTGATCGCCTATAAGCCGGTACGCAAGGCAGGTGCCATGTCGGCTCTTATTACGGCACTTGCCATGAGTCTGTTTCTTGAAAACCTGGCTATGGTCCTCTTTGGGGCAAAGCCTCAAAACGTCCAGAAGATATTTAATCTGCCCTCTGTAAACCTGATGGGAGCGGCTCTTCCCTTAAATGTTATTTTAACCATTGGCATTGGAATCGTTATGATGGCAGGACTTCAGATATTTATCAAGAATACCAGAATGGGCAAGGCTATGCGGGCAGTGCCCCAGGACCGGGATGCTTCCATTCTGGCCGGAATCAACGTGGATAAGGTGATTACCATGACCTTTGCCATCGGTTCCGGACTGGCGGCAGTTGCAGCCCTTATGTACTGCGCAAAATATCCCCGTGTTACCAATGATATGGGTTCCATGATGGGACTTAAGGCCTTTATTGCGGCTGTCCTTGGAGGAATCGGAATCATTCCCGGAGCCATGCTTGGAGGAATTCTTGTAGGCCTGATTGAAATTTTTGTAAAGCTTTTTGCACCGGGCTGGTATGAGGCCATTACCTATGCTATTCTGATTGTAATTCTTTTGGTGAAACCGTCCGGCATTCTGGGTAAGAATGTGGGCGAGAAAGTGTGAGGGGGCGGATCATGGAAAAGAGGTTTAAAGTTTCCTATTTTTTAAATTTCCTTGGTGTTTTGGCAATTTTTTTCCTGTTTGTCCTGCTTTTTGAAAACCATATTTTCGGCAAGTCCACCCAGTATATTAAGGGAATCAGCACCACAGCCTGTTATACCATTATTATGGTGGCTTCTTTAAACCTGGTGGTAGGCTGCATGGGTGAATTTTCTCTGGGCCATGCGGGCTTTGTATCGGTGGGAGCATATGTTTCGGCCATTGTATCCAATGGGCTTACAGGAAAGGGACTTCCTGATATAGCTTTATTTCTGGCCGCTCTTCTTGCGGGAGGAATTGCAGCCGGTATGACTGGGATTCTGGTGGGAATTCCGGCTCTCCGCTTAAGGGGGGATTATCTTGCCATTGTGACCATTGCTTTTGCAGAGATTATCCGGGTTCTTTTCTGCAACCTTGCCATTACAGGCGGCGGAAAAACCATGAGCGGTATTTTAAAGCTTTCCAATTTTTACTGGAGCTTTTGGGTCATGGTCATATGCATTACTGTCATGTACATGTATGTCCGCAGCCGTTTCGGCAGAACGGTGAAGGCTATCCGGGAGGATTACATAGCGGCGGCGGCTTCAGGAATCAATGTGACTTATTATAAAGTGCTCACCTTTACCGTTGCAGCCTTTTTTGCAGGAATCGGAGGCGGTGTTTATGCCCATTATATGACAGCCATGATTCCCACTAACTTTAACTTCATGTACTCTGCGGAGCTTCTTTCAGAGGTTATTATCGGAGGAATCGGCTCCATTACCGGCTCCATCATTGGTGCGGCTTTTCTTTCTTCCCTTCCTGAGATGATGCGCCAGTTCTCTCAGTACCGTATGCTGGCATACTCAGTGGTGCTGGTACTGGTCATGATCTTTAAGCCGGGCGGTATTTTTGGAGCCTGGGAGTTTTCCCTCATCCGTATTTATGACTGGCTGGCAGATAAAAAGGGCGGCGGGAAAAAGAACCGGAAAAAAACAGAAGGGGGTGTGTAAGTATGGCAGGGACCAAAGGAACCATGCCTGTATTAAGGGCACAGAACCTGGGAATCCAATTCGGCGGCTTAAAGGCGGTGGACAGCTTTAATATGGAAATTGGAGAATCGGAGCTGGTAGGGCTTATCGGGCCAAACGGTGCGGGAAAGACAACTGTGTTCAATCTGATCACCGGAGTTTATAAGCCCACAGAAGGGTCTTTTTACTTAAATGGCCAACGCATGAATGGGAAAAAGACATATCAGATCGTTGATGCAGGAATTGCGAGAACATTTCAGAATATCCGGTTATTTAAGAAAATGACCGTGATCGATAACGTAAAGGCGGCTATGAGTGCCAAGCTTTCCTACAATTTATTCCATGCCGTTTTTCGAACCTCCGCTTACTGGAAGCAGGAGAGAGAGCTGACAAAGAGAGCGGAAGAACTGCTTGAGATCGTGCATTTAAAGGGTAAAGAAGATTATGAAGCAGGAAACCTTCCCTATGGGGAACAGAGACGTCTGGAAATAGCCAGGGCCCTGGCTACGGATATGAAGCTCCTTCTTCTCGATGAGCCGGCGGCAGGGATGAACCCTACGGAAACGGAAGAGCTGTTGGATATTATCAACTATATCCGGGATGAGTTTAAGATTTCTGTGCTTCTCATTGAGCATGATATGAGCCTGGTCATGAAGATCTGTGAGCGGATTCAGGTTCTTGATTTCGGAACCACCATTGCAGCCGGGACTCCGGAGGAGATTGCCAATCATCCAAAGGTTATTGAAGCCTATTTGGGTAAAGACGATGAGGAGGTAGAGGACGATGCTTAAGGTAACGGATCTGGCGGTATCTTACGGAGCCATTGAAGCCATTCACGGCGTATCCTTAGAGGTCCATGACGGAGAAATCGTTTCCCTCATCGGGGCCAACGGAGCGGGAAAGACCACCATCTTAAGAACTATTTCAGGGTTAAAAAAGGCTGACAAGGGAGAGATCAGCTTTGACGGAGCTGATTTAATAAAAACAGAGCCCAGCAAGATCATCAATTTAAAACTGGCCCATGTGCCGGAAGGGCGGCATATTTTTGCCCAGATGACCGTAGAGGAAAACTTGGAAATGGGCGCCTTTACCGATGGAAAAGACATGGCAGCCAATATGGCAGATGTGTTTGAACGGTTTCCCCGGCTGAAAGAAAGGAAAAAGCAGCTGGCAGGAACCTTGTCCGGCGGAGAGCAGCAGATGCTTGCCGTAGGCCGGGCCCTTATGGCAAAGCCTAAAATGATTCTCATGGATGAGCCGTCCATGGGACTTTCTCCATTGCTGGTAAAAGAAATATTTTCGATTATCAGGGAAGTGAACAAAAAAGGAATCACCATTTTACTGGTGGAACAGAATGCAAAAATGGCCTTATCCGTATCAAACAGGGCATATGTTATGGAGACAGGGAAAATTACCATTGAAGGCAATGCAAAGGATCTGCTAAAGGATGACCGGGTAAAGAAAGCATATCTTGGACAATAGGAGGCTGGGATTATGGAGGAGAATAAGAAGTATTTTGCCGTCGCCATTACCCGCACCTGCGGGAGCGGAGGCGGAAGCTATATAGGAAAAAAGCTGGCGGCTGATTACAGGATTGATGTATATGACAGAAAGCTTTTGAGCCTGGCATCAGAAGACAGCGGGATCAACGAAACCATATTTGCCAATGCAGATGAAAATACGAAAAAGACCTTTTTATACCGCGCCTCAAGAAGAGTGTACAACGGCGAAACCATTCCAAGGGAAAGCGGAAATTTTCTGTCGGACCAGAGGCTCTTTAATTATCAGGCAAAGGTTTTGCAGGAGCTTCTCCGTCACGAATCCTATGTCTGCATCGGCCGGGCGGCAGATTTTGTCTTAAAGGATGAGCCCAATGTGGTGTCCGTATATCTGGATGCTCCCTGGGAATTCCGCTTAAAAAGAGAGATGGAGCGGCAGGGAATATCAGAGCAGGAAGCTGCAAAATACATAGACAGACTGGATAAGTACAGAAGTTCCTATTATGTGTACCATACGGGAAGGATGTGGAAAAACCCTGAAAATTATGATCTCTGTCTGGATACAGAAAGTCTTGGACTGGACAATTGTGTGGAATTAATCAAGAAATATGTGGAGTTAAAATTTGGAATTGGCCCAAATGTGAAGGAGACATTATGAAAGAGCTTGCTTATTATGACGGAAAGATCGGAACTCCTGAGGAACTGATGGTTCCATTTCAGGACCGGGTGCATTTTTTTGGAGACGGGGTATACGATGCCACTGTTGGAGGGAACCACAAGGTATTTCTTCTGAAGGACCATCTGGACCGTTTTTACTCCAGTGCAAAGGCCCTGGATATTAAGATTCCAATGGAAAAAGAGGAGTTTGGAAATCTTCTGACGAAACTCCTTTCTATGGTGGAAGGGAATACTCATTTTGTGTACTGGCAGGTGACGAGAGGGGTGGCTTCCAGAGACCATGTTTATGACGAAGCAATGGCCGGAAAGCTATGGGTTATGATAAGGCCCAATAAGCTGAGGGACCCCGATGTGCCAATCCGTCTCATTACAAGGGAAGACACCAGATTTTTTCACTGCCATATTAAAACCTTAAATCTGCTTCCCTCTGTCATTGCCTCTCAGGAGGCCTTAAAAGCGGGAGCCATGGAAACAGTTCTGCACAGAGGGGATATGGTTACGGAGTGTGCCCACAGCAATGTTTCCATCTTAAAAAACGGAACCTTCATTTCCCATCCCAATGACAACCTGATCCTTCGCGGGATTGCAAAGACCCACATGATCCAGGCCTGCTACAGACTTGGGATTCAGGTGCTGGAGAGGGCCTTTACCCTGGAAGAGCTGATGACAGCCGATGAAATCATTGTCACCTCTTCCTCTAACTTCTGTCTTCATGCAGATGATATTGACGGAAAACCTGTAGGCGGAAAAGACTCGGAAACCTTAAAGCAGATTCAGGATGCTGTTTTGGAAGAATACCTGGAGTATACAGGCAGGAAAAGCATATTTGATTAGGAGTGGATGATGGACAGAGGCGAGCTGGAAAAAAGAAATGTGGGGGAAAACCTGGATGCTCTTATGAATTTAGATCCCAGAGGATATGGCGTGTGCCGGATTCTTTATGCCGGAAGCCGGGAGCAGATGGGAGAGCCTCTTACCATGAGAGCGGCTGAGAAGCTGTGTGAAACGGTAAAGGAAAATGATCTGGTTTATATTTTGACGGGATTTGTACTGCTGCCCCATAAAAAGCCGGAGATGGATGGCATGGTCAGTTCCTTGCTGCTGGCCCGGGCTCTGGTCATGGCTTTCGGTGCAAAGCCTGTCATCATCTGCCCGGAGGATTGTGTAAAATCTGTAAGAAAGTGTGCCGGTGTGGTAGGCCTTCATGTTTACCAGGATATAGAGGAAGTGAAGGCACTTCCTTTGAGCATGGGAGTGACGGCTTTTACAAAAAATCCGGCCAGAGCGGAAATTGAAGCAAAATGGCTGATAAAAGAGGCGCCTCCCGGAGCAGTAATCTCTGTAGAAGCCCCCGGCCCCAATGAAAAGGGGGTATATCACAATGCAGTCGGAAACGATGTGACAGAGCTGGAAGCCAAGACAGACGTACTGTGGGAAATGCTCCGGGAAAAGGGAATCTTAAATATTGCCATTGGTGATCTGGGAAATGAGATCGGTATGGGAACCATTGCAGACCATATTAAAAAGTATATCCCTTTTGCCGGTTCCGGGGAATGTGTGTGCGGCTGCGGAGGCGGAATTTTAGCGGCCAGCAGGGCGGATCATGTAATTACGGCAACGTGTTCCGACTGGGGTTGCTACGGTTTGATTGCGGCACTGGCTTACTTAAAGCGTGATATGGAGATTCTTCACCGGGAGGAAATGGAGGCAGAGTTGATGAGAGTGGCATCCAGAACTGGACTGATTGACATGACAGGATCTCTGATCCCTGGAATTGATGGGTTTAACACCCGGCTGAATACAGGAATTGTCAGTCTGATGCGCCAGTGCACGGCTTATGCGGTACGGTATTCCCATAATTCCGATCACTGGTTTGGCTCTGTACTGGAAAAAGGGTTCTTTGAAGAAGGGGATAAGCCATGGTTCAAATAAAGGCAGTGGGAGACTGCGGTGCCCTGGTGGAATTAGGCAATACCATCAGTGAGGCAGTAAATGCGAAGGTAATGGAGTTAAACCGGAAAATCAATGGGCTTTCATTGAAAGGTGTTCTTGAGACAGTGCCTGCCTTTTGTTCTGTCCTTGTTTTCTATGATCCCTTGAAAACGGATTATGAGGCGGTATCAAAGCTTCTTTATCAACTGTCAGACTCCCTGGAAGCCGGAGCGGCGACAGGAGGAAGGCTGGTGGAAATCCCGGTCTGCTACGGAGGCAGCTTCGGGCCGGATATTTCTTTTGTAGCGGAGCATGGAAACCTTACGGAGGAAGAGGTAATCCGCATTCACTCCGGCAGGGATTACCGCATTTTTATGCTGGGCTTTCTTCCGGGATTTCCCTATCTTGGGGGAATGGATGAACGGATTTTCACTCCCCGGTTAAAAACGCCACGAACCAGGATTCCTGCGGGAAGTGTAGGAATCGGAGGAGAGCAGACGGGAATCTATCCCATGGATTCTCCGGGAGGCTGGCAGTTGATCGGGCGCACGCCTTACCGCCTTTTTGAGCCGGAAGAGGCGGGAAAGCCTCTTTATGAAGCCGGTGATTCCATTCGTTTTGTGCCCATCAGCCAGGAAGAATTTGAAGAAATAAGCAGGAAACAGAAAAAGGAGTGATTGGATGGGATTTGAAATCTTGCGTCCGGGAGCCTTATCCACGGTTCAGGATAAAGGGAGAAGAGGCTTTTTAAACCAGGGCTTCCAGGAAAGCGGGGCTTGTGATAAGTATTCCATGAAGCTGGCCAACCTCCTTGCCGGAAACTTAGAAGAACCGGAAACAGCGGCAGTTATTGAATTTACATTAAAGGGCGGTGAGCTCCGTTTTACCTCTGATGAGATCATCGCCATCACAGGGGGAGATATGAAGCCCACCATAAACGGAAGCCCGGTTCCCATGTTTTCTCCTATTCTGGTGCGGCAGGGAGATATTCTGACCATGGAGCTTGCGGTTTCCGGCCTCCGGGCTTATATGGCTGTTTATGGAGGAATCAAGGTGCCTTCTGTCATGGGAAGCCGTTCCACCAATTTAAAATGCCGCATAGGCGGTCTGGAGGGAAGGCAGCTTATGGAAGGAGACTATCTGGAATCAGGAGGCGGCACCCGGCGGTTTAAGAAAATAGCAAAAAGATTAAGGGGAAATAAGAAGCAGGCGGCAGCGGGAGAGGTTGAACCTTGGATGCGCCGTTCGTCAACGCCTTACCGCTTTTACGGAAATGAACCCATCGTGTTGCTGCGTGCCGTTATGGGGCCTCAGGAAGATGCATTTACAGCTTTGGGACTTAAAACTCTGGTGCGGAGTCCTTTCCGGTTGAGCAGTGACTGTGACCGCATGGCCTGCAGGCTGGAGGGGGAGCCCATAGAAATGAAGAACGGGGCTGATATTATATCTGATGGGATTGCAGAAGGCTCGGTTCAGATATCGTCTGACCGGCTTCCCATGGTGTTGATGGCAGACCATCAGACCACAGGGGGATACGCAAAAATTGCCACGGTGATCAGCACGGATATCCCTGCTCTGGCTCAGTTAAAGCCGGGAGAATGGGTGGCTTTTCAGTATGTAACCCCAGGTGAGGCCGTGGCAATTTGCCGAAAGGAAGCGGATAAGCTGGATAAGCTGAAGGAGTGGCTGATGAATACCGTTTACCGGCAGCCGCTGTAGAACAGGAAAGAAGGAACGAATATGGGACTTGAATATATGGATAAAGAACCAAAGGAAGTCCGCCGTCTGATCAGGGAAGGCGTGATCCAGAGCCCTACCACCGGAATGTGCGGCGGCTATGCCCAGGGAAATCTGGTGATTCTTCCTGAGGAGCTGGCCTGGGATTTTCTTTTGTTCTGTCAGAGGAATCCCAAGGCCTGCCCTCTTCTGGAGGTGTCGGATGCAGGAAGCAGGAGCTTTCCTCTGACAGCAAGGGGAAGCGATATCACAAAGGACATCCCCAGATACCGGGTGTATGAATACGGGGTTTGTACCGGTGAATACACCCATGTATCAGACTTATTTGAGGAATACGAAAAAACAAGGGGAAAGCTGGTAAGTTTTCTCATTGGATGCAGCTTTTCTTTTGAAACAGCACTTTTGGAAGCGGGAATCCCTGTGAGGCAGATTGAGGAAGGGGTCAATGTTCCCATGTTTCATACCAATATTCCATGTACACCGGCAGGGGTGTTTTCAGGAAATATGGTAGTGAGCATGAGGCCAATCCCCCACCGCCAGGTTTCGGAGGCGGTTGCTATTACCGCTTCCATGCCAAGGGTTCACGGGGCTCCTGTTCACATCGGTTATCCGGAAGTCCTTGGAATAAAAGAGATCAGCAAACCGGATTTTGGAGATCCGGTGACCATATATGACGGAGAAGTGCCTGTTTTCTGGCCCTGTGGGGTAACGCCCCAGGCAGCAGTGATGAACAGCAAGCCGCCCTTTGTGATCACCCATTCTCCGGGGTACATGTTTATTACGGACTTAAAAAATGCGGAATTAAAAAATTAGAGGTGAGAATATGCCGGTCATTGATTTAAACTGTGATTTAGGGGAAAGTTTTGGTGCGTATAAAATGGGTTTGGATGAAGATGTGCTGCCTTATGTCACATCAGCTAATATTGCCTGCGGCTTCCACGGGGGTGATCCTACGGTCATGGAACAGACCGTGGCTTTGTGTAAAAAATATGGCGTGAGGGCAGGGGCTCATCCGGGGTTTCCTGATCTGGCAGGGTTTGGAAGGAGAAATATGAGCCTTTCACCCGCAGAGGTAAAGGCCGGTACCATATATCAGATTGGTGCTTTAAGCGCCTTTTGCAAAGGGGCCGGAATCAGGCTCTGGCATGTAAAGCCTCATGGTGCTTTATACAATATGGCTGCAAAGGATTATGAACTGGCAAAGGCCATATGTCAGGCAATAAAGGAAGTGGATGACAGCCTGGTTCTTCTGGCTCTCAGCAACAGCGAGATGCTTCGGGCGGCGAAGGATACGGGGCTGTCTGCTGCAAGTGAAGTATTTGCCGACAGGGCTTATGAAAGAGATGGAAGCCTGGTTTCCAGAAGCCGGAAGGGTTCCATGATTGAAGATGAGACATTGGCGGTAAACCGGGTGATCCGAATGGCGAAAGAAGGCGTAGTGGAAGCCATTGACAAAAGTGTGGTTTCCATTGAGGCGGACTCTGTATGCGTTCATGGAGATGGAGTGAAGGCCCTGGAATTTGTAAAAAAGATAAGAAAAGGTCTTTTGGAAGCGGGGATTGAAGTGAAGGGCTTTTAAATAGGCTGAAATATATACTGAAAGAAAAGTTATTTTCTGGTTGTAAGTCATTTTTTTTCGTGCTATAATAACTTAACATTTTACCGAGGCCCCATTTTTTGGCTTAGGTATGTGATTTTAACGAAAAGGAATGATGATAGATGGGGTTAGACCTATAAAAACCACGTTGTTCATTGTCTGGAAATACAGCGTGATTTATCGACTCCAAAGCCTGTGACGGTTTTTAGAAGGAAATTAAAAAGGCTGATCGCAGTGAGCCGGATTTACAGACGACTTATATGATGGAGGAGATAAGATTATGTTGAATTATCAGAGATATAAAAGAGTGCCGGTGATGAATTACCCGGAAAGACAATGGCCAAGTAAAGAAATTGAGAAAGCGCCTGTTTGGTGCAGCGTTGATTTGAGAGATGGAAACCAGGCATTGGTAGAGCCTATGGTAGTGGAGGAAAAGGTGGAGATGTTCAACCTTTTGCTGAAGCTGGGCTTTAAGGAGATTGAGGTTGGTTTTCCGGCGGCTTCCCAGATTGAGTTTGATTTCTTAAGGCAGCTTGTAGAAAGAAAGCTGATTCCTGATGATGTTGTGATTCAGGTTCTGGTTCAGTGCCGGGAGCATTTGATCAAAAGGACTTTTGAGGCTCTTCAGGGAGTTAAGAAGGCCATTGTACACATTTACAATTCCACTTCTACTTTGCAGAGAGATGTTGTTTTCAACAAGAACATGGATGAGATCAAGGAGATCGCTGTCCAGGGTGCAGAGTGGGTGAAGCAGTATATGCAGGGCTTTGACGGAGAAGTGATTTTGGAGTATTCTCCCGAGAGCTTTACAGGAACAGAGTTGGAATATGCCCTTGAAGTCAGTACAGCAGTACAGGAAGCATGGGGCGCTACAGCGGATAAGAAGATCATTATTAATCTTCCTTCTACTGTTGAGATGACAACACCCAATGTTTATGCAGACCAGATCGAATGGATGCACACTCATTTCAAGAACAGAGAGAGCATTATTTTAAGCATCCATCCTCATAATGACAGAGGAACCGGCGTTGCAGCCGCAGAACAGGCATTGCTGGCCGGAGCCGACAGAGTGGAAGGCACACTCTTTGGAAACGGAGAACGTACCGGTAACGTAGACATAATGGTTCTGGCTTATAATATGTTTTCTCAGGGTATCAATCCGGAACTGAACATCGAGAATGTGCGGGAGGTCGTAGACGTTTACGAGCGCTGCACTAAGATGGAAGTGGGGCCAAGACATCCTTATGCAGGAAAACTGGTTTTCACCGCATTCTCCGGTTCTCACCAGGATGCCATCAACAAGGGCGTTCAGGCTATGAACGAGAGAAAGAACGAATTCTGGGAGGTTCCTTATCTTCCTATCGACCCGGCAGATATCGGCAGGCAGTATGAGCCGGTTGTACGGATTAACAGCCAGTCCGGCAAGGGCGGTGTCGCTTTTGTTATGGATACCTTCTACGGCTTCAAGCTTCCAAAGGGCATGCACAAGGAATTTGCTGATGTAATTCAGGCCATTTCCGAAAAGCAGGGAGAGGTTGCTCCGGAGCAGATCATGCAGGAATTCAAGGACAATTACACAGAAAAGAAAGAGCCTATCCACTTCCGCAAATCGCAGATTACGGAAGCAGAAGACGATACAGAGTTCTCAACAGCAGTCAGGGTACGCTATACCGAGCACGGCGTAGAGAAGATCTTTGAAGGTGTCGGAAACGGACCTATTGATGCGGTGCAGAAGGGACTGGAGAAAGAACTTGGTATTGAGATCCGTGTTCTGGATTACAACGAGCACGCACTCACTTCCGGTTCAGGAGCTCAGGCGGCTTCTTATATCCACCTGCTGGATGTAAAAACAGGCCGTACCACTTATGGCGTGGGTATCAGCTCCAACATTACCAGAGCGTCTATCAGAGGTATTTTCAGCGCAGTAAACCGTTTATTCTATTAATATACAAATTACAGGGCCAGCCTTTTATGAAAGGGCTGGCCTTATTTTTATCGTTGCCTGGAGTTCAATAATATGGTATGCTTGGTAACAAGAAACGGCTGTGCAAACCATCGGGAGGATGAGGAGGAAACAAAAATGGAGCCAAGAATTGCGCATATAAAAAGGACAACAAAGGAGACGGACATTGCTCTGACTCTCAACTTAGATGGGACAGGCATTTGCAGTTCCAATACAGGAATCGGATTTTTTGACCATATGATCGATGGCTTGGCCCGTCACGGACTGTTTGACATTGATTTGGTCTGCAAGGGAGATCTGCATGTGGACTCTCATCATACCATAGAGGACGTGGGCATTGTCCTTGGAACGGCAGTCAGGAAGGCACTTGGAGAAAAGAAGGGAATTAAACGCTATGGAAACTTTTTTCTTCCAATGGATGAGACGCTGATGCTGTGCGCCATTGATTTGTCCGGAAGGCCGTATTTTGAATGGGATGTCACGTTTACTGTGCCCAAGATCGGAGATGTGGACACGGAGATGATCCGGGACTTCTTCTATGCAGTTTCTTATTCCGCGGAAATGAATCTTCATTTAAAGCAGATGAGCGGATTTAACAATCACCATATTGCAGAAGGCAGCTTTAAGGCATTTGCCAAGGCTCTGGATATGGCTACTATGTATGAATCCAGGATTGACGGAGTGTGGTCCACCAAAGGGGTTCTGTAATAAGATAATGAAAAAAGGCAGCCGTTGATTTAAAGTTTTTGATCAGCGGCTGTTGTGTAATTATCCTTCACTTTATGCAGGCAATTGCAATAGCAGAAAAATTTATGGTTACAATAATAAAAAATCAGGAGGTTGACAGGATGCAGAAAATAATTCCCCATTTATGGTATGACAAAGAAGCATTGGAGGCGGCAACGTGGTATACAGTGCTTTTTGAGGATTCCAAAATCATTCAAACCAGCATTATTTCCGATACCCCGTCAGGCGATGCTCAGACGGTTGACTTTCAGCTTGCAGGCATGAAGTTTTGTGCTATCAGCGCCGGACCTTATTTTTCCCTTAACCCATCCATTTCCCTTATGGTGGCCTGCGCCAGCCCGGAGGAGGTTGACCGGCTCCATTCCAGCTTGTCTGAAGGAGGGATAGAGCTTATGCCTTTGGGAGAGTATCCCTTCAGCAAGCGGTATGCCTGGGTTCAGGACAAGTACGGTCTTAGCTGGCAGCTTATGCTGGTTGACTCTGACAAAGAACAGCAGCGGATCAGGATGAGCCTGCTGTTTGGGGGAGAGGCGTGTGGAAAAGCGGAAGAGGCCCTGGATTACTATGCTTCGGTTTTTGAAGGGGCTGAGAAAGGGTATGTGAATTATTACCAGAAGGGAGAGGTTCCGGAGGAAAGGGCAGTCATAAATTACAGTGAACTGAATGTGGAGGGAAATCAGGTGGTTATTATGGATCACGGAATGGGCGGAGATTTTACGTTTAATGAAGCCTTTTCTTTGATGGTTTCCTGTAAAGATCAGGAGGAGATTGATTATTTCTGGGAGAAACTTTCCTTTGTTTCTGAGTCAGAGCAATGCGGCTGGGTGAAAGACCAGTTTGGTTTGTCATGGCAGATCGTGCCTGAATGTATGGATGAGATTATGGAGGGAACAACGGAAGACGGAAGAAAGCGGGTTATGGATGCGCTTTTAAAGATGAAGAAGCTGGATATAGCTGCCCTTGAGAAGGCGGGGAAGTGAGGCAGAAAATAGAAGCCTTTTAGTTTAAGCCAAAGCAAAGGAGGAGATTTATGTCAAACTCAGAATTGCTCAATATATTGGAAAACCGTTTTCATACACATATGGACCGCCATAAAGGGTTGGAATGGGAGAGCGTGAGGAAACGGCTGGAGTCTGATGGGGAAAAGCTGCGTTCCATTGGTGAGATGGAAAGAACCGGCGGAGAACCGGATGTGGTGGGACAGGATGGAGAAACCGGAGAATATATTTTTTATGATTGCTCTGCAGAAACTCCCCAGGGACGCAGAAATACCTGCTATGATCCTGCGGGACAGGAACAGAGGGAGAAAAAGGGAGTGCATCCCGAAGGAAATGCTGTCGGCATGGCAGCTTCCATGGGAATTGAGATTCTGACAGAGGAACAATACCGGGAATTGCAGAAGCTTGGGGAATTTGATATCAAGACTTCTACCTGGGTGAAGACCCCTTCTGATATCAGAAAGCTGGGAGGCGCCCTTTTTATGGACCGCCGTTATGGGCATGTTTTTGTATATCATAACAGTGCCCCCTCTTTTTACAGTTCCAGAGGATTCCGGGGAGCGTTGAGAGTGTGAATTTTGGGATTTTTGCAGTGAAAAGGCAGCCATTATGACAGGGCTGCCTATTTACATCAATTGGAGCGTATAAAGAAAGGCGGCTGCCGGTGGAAAAGTATATTGTTTTGCTGCGTGGAATCAACGTGGGAGGAAAGAATAAGGTATCCATGGCTCAATTAAAGAAGTACTTTGAGGAAAATGGATTTCAGAATGTAATCACATATATAAACAGCGGAAATATTATTTTTTCCAGTGATAACACCGATGAGGAAAAGCTGAAAAAGGAATGTGAAGCCTTAATTTTGAATAAGTTTCAATTAAACATTCCGGCTGCAATCATATCTGAGGCCGACTTACTGGATGCCATTGACCATGCTCCGGCCTGGTGGGGAGAGGATGAGGGGGCAAAGCATAATGCAATTTTCGTAATACCGCCTGTAACTGCAGATGAGGTGTTTCAAGAGGTGGGAGAAACCAGGCCGGAATATGAATCAGTTGATCATTATGGCAGGGTTATTTTCTGGTCAGCACCTGTTAAGACTTTTTCAAGAACCCGGTGGTCGAAGATTGTAGGTTCTTCTGTATATGACAGCGTTACCATCAGAAATGCCAATACGGTGAGAAAGATATTACAGCTTACTCAGTAATGCATGGCTGGCAAAGAAGAGGGTGAAGCTGATGGGAGAAGCAGAAATTGTGCAAAGGTGTGTAAACAATCAAAAATGTTGTAATTAAAACCTATCGGTGGTAAAATATGGTTATCAGTAAGTCCCGACTACCCCATTCAGCCCAATGGAGAACAGGAGGTGTAAAATGAAATCATCAGAAAAGAGAATCGCCGAACTGGAACAAAGAGTAGCCCATTTGGAAAGCCTTGTAAAGGGCTTTGAAACCAGCTTTGAAACCAGATTTGAAACAGAAAGGCCGAAATCAATACACGATCCGATACAAAACACGGTGCAGAACCAGGTGCAAAAGCCGGTAATACCAGGAAATCCTGCAGCAGCGGTAAAGGTAAATAAGGAAGAAAAACGCCAGCCCATTATTCAGAAAAACCAACCCAAAGACAGGGAAGCGCTGGTTGGAAAGTACATTATAGGAGCTTTGGCAACTGTGCTTATTTTTGTAGCAGCCATTTCCTTTATCGGTCTGGTGTGGAACCGGATGACGCCGGAAATCAAGCTGTCTATTATAGCATTAGCAGGTACAGCGCTGTCTTCTTTAGGTTTTTGGCTTATAAGGACGAAAAAGAACCCTATCACTTCCATAATCCTTGGAACAGGAGCCGGTTTGCTGTTTATTGCGATTTTATCAGCTAATCTGGCATTTCATTTAATTGGAAATAATATGTCCATACTTTTGGCCGGGATATGGGCAGTGCTTTTTATGATATCTTCCCGGTACACAAATTTGTTTTTTACAACAATTATCGCCTATATAGGCAGCTATATCACCTTGATGCTGGGCCTGGTGCTTATGCAGGGGGATACGGAGTTGCTTCTGCTGTTTGTGTTTGTCTCCTGTATTTCAGGGGTCATGATTTATACAGCGCTGAATAAAGGAAAAACAGAACTGATAACAGCTTTGATTTTATCAATGGTGAGTTACACAGCCATATTGCTTCGCTG
The DNA here is from genome assembly GCF_036758025.1 of Lacrimispora sp. Lineage (GTDB taxonomy): Bacteria > Bacillota > Clostridia > Lachnospirales > Lachnospiraceae > Lacrimispora. The sequence continues at coordinate 81,321 of NZ_DAIOXM010000007.1, forward strand.
CTATGCGGACGGATTTTTTGGATCAGGATATCTGCTCAACGGTTATGCAGTGCAGATTGCCTTGATTTTTATTATCTATGTTCTTATGAACCTGCTTTATAAAGTGATCAATAATACAAAGGCAGTTCCCGTTTACCTGATCGTCAGCGCAGTTACTACACTACTTACTGTTTTATTCATCGGTTATTTAAATTCCGCTTATCTGGACTTAAGAACAATAACTTGTTACATGCTGTTTTTTACAATACACTTCATTCAGTTTATACTAAACCAGGTATATTATAAGAGAATGGAACGGGCACTGACCAGATATTATACGGTCATCCTGGTTTTTACTTCTTTGTTTATTAACATAGAGTTATATGAAGTTCCGACAGGAATTATTTTAATTGGATTACTGCTGATTGCAAGTGAGAAGATTTGGAAAGGGGAGAGCAAGCTCTTTTTAATCGGAGCCATCAGCTTATTGGATTCCATTTTTCTGCTCAGCAATTACTCGGATTCTTTGATTTCCTCTGTTTACGGCCTTATACAGCTTGGAGTTATGGGATATGTACTGTGGAAATGTGTGGATTCCAAGCAATATGCCCGGATCAATGGTTTGAAAATAATGGGCATGATAGTCGTACTGGCCAACAGCTTTGGCATTCCCTCTAATCTTATCAACAGGTTGAATTTGCCAGGAACCAGTATGTACACTGACAATGTAACCGGCTATTTCATCGCTGTTATTGCCACCATTGTTTTATTGAGATATGGTTATTTTAAGAACTGGAAAAATGAACAGTTTCGTTTCTTTGGAAAAAATGACGGGCTGGAAGAAGACAAAGGAATGCAGGTGCTCAGTTATGTTGTTTCAACCGTTTTATATCTTTACGGCCTTCTGGAAATGGGAGATGCGGACAGAGTATACTTGAAATTGATGGCCGCGCTGGCAGTGATTGCAATTGCACTTGTACAGAGCAAATTACTTCTTTCCGGCAGCGGGCGGAACAGTCTGTTAACAGGAATCTGGATCGTCTTTAAATATCTGATGCTGACATGGACGGTGCTCTGGTCCTTCTTTGATTTGAACATCACTTCTGCGTCATACAGCATCATAGGACTGATGGTAGCCATAGGAAGCATATCAGCAGGATTTAAGCTGAGAAACAGAAGTATAAGGCTGTATGGACTCGTGCTGACAATCATTATGGTGGCTAAATTTATTGTTGTGGATTTAAACGGAGAAAATTCCATTACCAGAGTTCTTGCGCTGATAGCAGGAGGAGGAATGTGCTTTTTGATCAGCTTGATTTATAATAAATTGAGCGAGAATTATTCATAATAATTTGATGTTTCTTATAGTTCTAAGGGCTTGAAAACATTATTAAAAAATTGACATGTATTTATATTTGGTGTAATATGATAATATCGATGGGCAATTATGCCAATCCGGCCCAACAGTGTAAACTGTTGAAAGAAAATGTAAGAGAAGCTCTGCGAAAGCAGGGCTTTTCCTGCCTTAAAGACAGATTGGATGAAATGGGGGATATCATGAAATTTGATGTTTATAAACTGGCTGATAAGTACAAGCTGACGAATACGGAAACCCAGATATTGAAATATATTTTAGAAAATAATCAGCAGGTACTTCACATGGCTGTACGTGAAGTTGCCAACATTAATTTTGTATCTGCTGCAACCATAATCAAGTTATCAAAAAAGATGGGATATACCGGATATACGGATATGATTTACCGCCTTAATTTCATGATGACAAGCCGCCGGAAAAATAAAGAAAGAATGTCAGATATCACAAGTTTTATCAATGATATACCAGTGGAAATTTTAAGAGATTTTATGGAGCATCTGAAGATGCACAAGAATCACATTATTCTGGTGTCGGCCACAGGCTTTTCTTCTCCTCTGGCGGAATATATGGAGCGTAAGCTTTTGGTGACAGGTTTTCGGATTATCAGGACAAATGCTTACGCAGTATATGATAAGAACTGCCTTGATGCCTCATTGGTCATTGTGGTTTCAAAGAGCGGTGAAACAGATACCATCGTGAAACTTGTAGACTATGCAAATGAAAATCATATGGCTGTTCTTTCATTTACGGGAGAGCAGAGCAATTATATTGGACGCAGGTCTACAGTAAATATTCCGATTTTGGATGATAAGACACTGGATGACCGGAACCTGCAGTCAAATTATTTTTATGCGAGGGTAATTGTGGTATTTGAATATTTGATGAGTCAGGTATTGGAAGAGCTGGATTAGTCCGGCTCTTTTTTATTTGAAGTAAGAGCGGTGAATATGTTTACTATATGGTTAACATGTTGTGAATACGGTTGGAAATGTTTTGATCTATGTGCAAGTGTGATAAGATTGCTATTGCAAGATATTTACCGGTAAGCAAAAACAAACATGTATGGAGGAATCGAGATGAAGGATAAGGCAGTAAAAGGCATGCAAAGCTTTTCCAAGGCCATGATCGGACCAGTATTATTTTTACCAGTGATAGGTATGATGATTGCCCTGACCGCGATTATGACCAATACCGCACTTGTTTCTGAAGGAGGGGCGGTATGGACCCTTGGAAAGTTTTTTAACAGTATGCTGAATTCCGTTATGGGTAATTTAAGCATCCTATTCTGTGTAGGAATTGCCAACGGTATGGCGAAAAAGAAAAAAGCAGACGCATCATTCGTGGCTTTGATGTCATATATCATGTTTTTGGGAGCTAACAGCAGATGGCTGGAGCTGTCCGGGAAGATGGTGGAAGGAGCAACAGCTGGTGCGTTGTACGGCACTGGACAGACCATTCAGTTAGGGTTTCATGTGACGGATATGGGTGTGTTTCTGGGTATGATCATTGGTGTTTTGGTGGCTTTGGTTCACAACAAACATTGTGATACTGAATTTGAGGGAGGATTTGCCCCTTATGGAAACAGCAAGCTGGTTTACATGGTCATGATTCCTGTTATTGCAGTATTAAGCATCGGTGTGACTTATGTGTGGCCGGGAGTTGCAAACGGGATTTCTGCATTGACCGGTTTTATGAGTTCTGCCGGAGCAGCAGGTGTGTTTGTATACGGATTCCTGAATCGGTTCCTGATTCCTACAGGTCTCCATCATTTAATCTGGTCTCCCTTCCTTTATTCAGCTGTCGGCGGACAGGCAGCGATCAGCGGAGAAAATATAGTCGGTGCAAAACCTATTTTCCTGGCTCTCTTAAGCGATCCTGCAGCCGGAATGATGCCAGATACCTGCCGTTTCCTTACTTATGGACTAATGAAGACATTTGGTATCATCGGTGTGGCATTGGCTTTCTATGTAACTGCCAAGAAAGTGAAAAGGGCAAACTTAAAAGCCCAGATGATTCCATCAACGTTGACTGCAGTCATTGCCGGAATTACAGAACCTTTAGAATTTACCTTTATTTTTGCAGCACCTTTGCTGTGGCTAGTATATTCCGTTCTGGATGGTTTTTTTCAGATGGTGGTTTATTTAATTGGTGTCCGTGTCTGTGCAACCAACGGTATTCTGGATTTCCTCGTACTGAATCTCCCTGCGGGACCCGGCAGAACCTTATGGCCTTTGTATGTGCTGGTTGGCCTTGTGGAAATCCTTGTGGTCTTCGTAGTGTTTAAGTTTATGATTGAAAAGTTGGATTTAAAGACTCCAGGACGTGAGGAGGATGACACAGAAGCGGTTTTGGACTTAAATGCCAATGTGGCAGCGGTTAAAAAACAATTAAAGGCAGGCCAGTCCGGTTCCGGAGAAACCCATGAGGATAAGCTGAAGCAAGGTATGGTTATCGTAGAAGCATTGGGCGGAAAAGAAAATATTTTAAGTCTGGAAAACTGTTTTTCCAGGTTAAGAGTGGAAGTGGGAGATATCTCAAAGATTGATGAAGCTGCTTTAAAGAGTACGGGAGCAGCAGGCATTATGAAGAAAGGCAATAACGTTCAGGTTGTATATGGACTCAGCGTTTCTAAAATGAGAACCTTAGTGGATGATGCACTGGAAAAGATGTAATGATATAAAAAGGAGAAAAAACTATGAAAAAGGCATTTAAATTAGTCATTGTAGGCGGCGGCAGCACGTATACGCCGGGAATTGTAAAAAGCCTGCTGGATCAGAGGGATCAGTTTAAACTTTCTGAATTAAGGCTTTATGACAACTTTAAAGAACGTCAGGATAAGGTAGGTGTTCTGGTAAAAAAGGTTATTGAAATGTTTGACCCGGAAGTGAAGCTGGTTCTTACCACTGATCCCCAGGAAGCTTTTGCAGATGCAGACTTTATTTTCGCCCAGATGCGGGTGGGATTATACCATATGAGAGAGCTTGATGAGAAGATCCCCTTAAAATATGATGTAGTAGGACAGGAAACATGCGGACCAGGCGGTCTTGCATATGGGTTGAGAACCATCTACCCTATGGTGGAAGTAATTGATTATTGTGAAAAATATGCAAGTAAGGAATACTGGATTGTGAACTATTCCAACCCGGCAGCCATTGTTGCAAAAGCGACGTATAAGCTTCGTCCCAATGCCAGAATCTTAAATATCTGCGATATGCCGGTAGCAATTATGAGAAATATGGCAAATATTCTGGATTGTGACAGAAAAGACATCGTGCCGGATTATTTTGGACTCAATCATTTTGGCTGGTTTACAAAAATCCGTGTCGGAGAAGAGGACCGTACGGAAGAACTGAAGGCTTATGTGAGGGAGCATGGCTATATGCCTCCAGATGAGAGAAGCGAAGTGCGCCACAATGATGCCTCCTGGAAACATACCTTTGACAATGCAAAGAATTTGATGAAAATGTTCCCGGATTATCTTCCAAATACCTATATGCAGTATTATCTTCTGGGAGATGAGGTTGTAAAGCATTCAGATAAGAACTATACAAGAGCCAATGAGGTTATGGATGGAAGAGAAAAACGGATTTTCCAGGCGGCGGAACAGTATGAGGCCACCGGAGAAATTGATATGACTCCGTTTTTTACCGGTGTACATGGCGAGTTTATTGTGGAAGTGGCTATGAGCCTGGCTTTTAATTTAAGGAAACGCCATCTGGTTATGGTCATGAACAACGGGGCTGTAAAAAATCTGCCGGACGATGCTATGGTGGAGATTCCCTGCTATATTACCAGCGAGGGACCGGAAGCCACCAGAGTGGGAGAGATTCCTGCATTTTATAAGGGAATGATTGAACAGCAGGAGGCCTGCGAAAAGCTGATTGTAGAGGCGGCAATAGAGGAAAGCTATGACAAGGCTTTGGCTGCATTTGCGTTAAATAAGACCATACCATCAGCAATCACAGCGAAGAAGATTTTAGATGAAATGATAGAGGCCAACAAAGATTACTGGCCGGAATTAAAATAAGACAAATAAAATTGCCAGGTTTTCCCAGGCTTTGGTTTTTAAAAAGTGAACACATAGTGCGCCGCAGTGTATTGAATTTCAATATTTCTGCGGCGTTTTATATTGGTTCCAGGCTTGCAAAGGGATGGAAAAACGGGTAGAATTATGATAGCAACCATTCAGATCCCAATAAAGGGAAGAGAGGGGAAGCTGAAGTTACCAAATTAAGTGAAAGGTATAAAATGAATAATACAGATTTTCATGATTTTATAATCAGTGAGGAAATTCAAATGGCATTGGAGGGCCTGGGATATGATATACCCACCCAGGTCCAGGCCAGTGTCATTCCGTCAGCATTAGAAAAAAATGACCTTATTGTCAAAGCCCAGACCGGAAGCGGAAAAACAGGGGCATATGCCATTCCCATATGTGAATCAGTGGAGTGGCTTGAAAATAAACCTCAGGCCCTCATTCTGACTCCAACAAGGGAGCTGGCTGTTCAGGTAAAAGAGGATTTTACCAATATAGGAAGATTTAAAAGAATAAAGGCAGCAGCAATTTATGGAAGACACCCGTTTTCCATAGAAAAAACAGAGCTGAAACAGAAAACACACGTAGTTGTCGGTACTCCGGGGCGTGTTATGGATCACATCAGGAAAGGTACATTTCCCCTGAGTAAGATCGACTGCCTGGTAATTGACGAGGCGGACCGGATGCTGGATATGGGGTTCATTGAACAGGTCCGGGAAATCATTGCAGAACTGCCTGCAGAACGGATGACAATGCTGTTTTCAGCCACCATGCCTGAAGAGATTGAAAGAATATCAGCAGACTATATGAGAAGCCCGGTCCGTATCAATGTCAGCGAATCCGGTATTATGACGGCTGATACGGAGCATTCTCTTTATATCATCGATGAAAAAGATAAATTCAATCTGCTTACTGATGTTACGATCATGGAAAATCCGGATAGCTGTTTTATCTTTTGCAGTACAAAGGACCGGGTGGATATGGTATGTGATGGTCTGGCTGGCCTGGGATATCCCTGCAATAAAATTCATGGAGGAATGGAACAGAAGCAGAGGTTATCTGCTATGAATGGGTTTAAAAGGGGAAAGTACCGGTATCTGGTTGCCACAGACGTAGCGGCAAGAGGCATTGATGTGGAAGATATTTCTCTGGTTATTAATTACGATATTCCTCTGGAGGGAGAAACCTATGTCCATCGCACAGGAAGGACAGGGCGTGCGGGGCAGAAAGGGAAAGCTGTCTCATTTGTGGCTCCGACCCAAAACAGGTACCTCCAGGATATTGAAGAACTGATCGGATTTAAAATTCAGGAATCAGTAAAGCCTGACAGAGAGGAAGTATCCGCTCATAAGCCATCCTTTGATGAAAAATTAAACAGGGCTTCCCGGATTAAAAAAACGAAAAGTGATGAATTAAATAAAGGGATCATGAAACTGCGTTTTAACGGCGGAAAGAAAAAGAAGCTGAGGGCAGCCAATTTTGTGGGAGTGCTGTCCAATATTGAGGGCATGGAAGCGGAGGATATCGGAATTATAGCCATTCAGGATACGCTCACCTATGTGGAAATATTAAACGGCAAAGGCCCTCTGGTTCTGGAGGCCATGAAAAATACTAAGATCAATGGCAAGCAGCTAAAGGTGATAAGGGCAGCGGATAAACATTGATAAAACAGGATTATTGTAATAAAATATTTAAAAATACATTTAAGAAGAGGTCATATGGAGAACAACGATATATTAATAAGATTGAGGTATGCTTTGGATATTAAAGATGCAGATATGATAACAATATTTAAAATGGGAGGGGTCACAGTAACCAGGGAAGAACTGCAAAAAATGCTGATAAAGTCCAAGGACAATGGGATCATTGATTCGGCCCAGGAGAAGTCCGGTGATGACAATATCAACCAATGTGATCTTCACACTCTGGAATCTTTTCTGAATGGTTTTATTATTTTTAAAAGAGGAAAACAAGAATCAAAGCCAGGTGAATCTGAGAAGCAGGCCTTTATAATAAAAGACAGTAAGACTGTAAATAATGTTTTTATGAAAAAGATAAAGATTGCACTATCTCTTACCAGTGAAGATATGCTTGACATTTTTAAAGCGGGAGAGGCCCATCTATCAAATGGAGAATTAAGTGCATTATTGCGAAGGGAAGGACAACGCAATTACAGGGTGTGCGGAGACAAATATGTGAAATGTTTTTTAAAGGGACTGGCAGCCAGATATAGAGAAAGGTAAAAATCAGCCTATGGAAAAAGAAGAAAAACTGAAGGCTTACGAAAAGATGCAATCAGCCATTCAGACCGAATATGACAATGCGGTAAAAAAGATGGAACAACTGAAGGCAGAGGATAAAACAAAATCAGCCACCTATCGACAGTTGATGGGAAAGAAGCTGCTGTATAAGGACATGCTGGCAATATATGAAATATACGGATTGCAGGTGAAAGCGTGAAAACCAGAAAAGAGGCAATTGCATTTTGCAGTAAATTTGAGGGTGTGACAGAGGACTACCCTTTTCACGACCCAAACTGGACCTTAATGCGTCATAAAAAGAATTCAAAAGCCTTTGCCTGTATTTACCAGCGCCAAGACCATATCTGGATCAATGTAAAATGCAGCACAGAATGGCGTGATTTCTGGAGAAATGCGTTTCAGTCGGTAGTTCCCGCTTATCACATGAACAAAGAACACTGGAATTCCATAATTCTGGATGGCACAGTTCCGGAAGTGGATGTGAAACGCATGATCCAGGAAAGCTACGATCTCACAAGGCCAAAGGAAAAGAAGAAAGTTGTAAGGAATCAGGAAAGGATGGGATAAGAATGGATTTACTTGAAATCATGAGAAAGCGCCGCAGCATCAGGCGGTACACCGGAGAAAAGATTCCTGAGGAAAAGCTGGAAACGATTTTACAGGCCGGGCTTTTGTCAGCTTCCGGACGTGCCATACGTCCATGGGAATTTATCGTTGTCCAGGATAAGGATACTCTCCAATATCTGTCAGAATCCAGGATAGGAGCCGCAAAAATGCTCCAGGGTGCAGACTGCGCCATCGTTGTCATCGGTGATTCGGAAAAAACAGATGTCTGGATTGAAGACTGCTCCATCGCCATGGCCCAGATGCATTTGATGGCGGACAGCCTGGGAGTGGGGAGCTGCTGGATTCAGGGAAGGCTGCGGGAAGCAGAAGGGAAAACAACGGAGGAGTACGTGAGGGAGAAACTGGAGTTTCCTGAAAGCTTCCGGCTGGAGGCAATTCTTTCTTTAGGTATTCCTGAGGCGGAGGCGAAGGCACATGAGCTTGGAGAACTGCTGACTGAAAAAATTCATAGGGAAAAATTTTAGGAATCAGGGGAGGAATGGAAGAGGCCATTTTCTCCCCTGTAAACATCCTTCTGATTTAGTTTTAAAGGCTGCTGAATTTAAAAGGTTTTATACCCTGACATATTCTTCCAGATCCTGTTTCATATATAAATAATTCTCTACTTGATTTATTTTAAACACACGGTTTCTCTCAAAGAAATCCGGAAACCATTTCTCCAATCCAATGATGTCGTTTTGATATGTATATGCAATTAATGCAATTAAAGAATTGCGATTGGGCCTTTCCAGAAGTTTACTATTATTATCAACTTCCAGTGATAAAACCTCTAAGTCTTCCTCATAATCTTTGATGTCATCATCTGTAACATTAGGATTTACGTTTTGTTTCACAAAATCTAAAATAGACATCACCATTTCCTGTATTGGTTTGGCTGATAATTCTGATATAGCAACTTCCACAGCTTTCGTTTCTTCATTGATGTTTAAAAATTCGATCATTAATTTCTCAAGATGTTCAATCTTACTGATAACCACATTTTTATCTTTGGTAGACTTGTCACTTAACTGATCAAATGTGACACCGTTAATTTCTTTTTTATGTAAAGACTGAGAAAGCTCAGCCATAAATTCAATAAATTTTTTATCTTCCAATCCGGTGCGGATAAATCTTGCAAACAATCCAAAGTAGACGAATGAGTCTTTGGAATTAAACATTTCCGAAACATCTTCTGTAACAACAGCTTCCATGCGTTCAACCAGATCTGTAAAGTTATCAAAATTATCTTCTGTTGAATGTTCTTTCATGTAGAAACACATTTCTTCCTGTTGTTTTTTCCAATCTTTCAAGAAGTTAATAGCCATTATGCTTTCCACCACAACCCTATTTACTGTACCGTTTTTAAATTCTGCCATCTTATATCCACCACGATCTGTAAAAAATGGCATTGCTGCAATTTCTTTGACCATAGCCGCATATTTTGTGCCAATTTCCCCCATACCCTTTTCAGAACCATTTAAAGGTTTTCCTTCATTATATCTGCATATATGATATTCAATATCCTCGTCTGAACAATTCAAATATTGAGTACACTGAAACGTATAATCACAAAACCGTTCCTGTAATTCATTTGGTAAGTCAGAAAACTTTTTTCCTCTTATATCAAACGTCTTTTGCTCAATTTGAGGTAATCCATTACTTGATAGAATAACATTACCATCTTTATCTTTCACCAACGACTGATATTTTATATTCCATCTTCTTATATTTTTACACACTTTAAATTGACCGTTATAAAAACCATGTACATTTGTACATTTCTGTTTGCCATCAAGATTCCAAGTGATAACAATACCATCTATAATCTGTTCGGCAAAAACAAGATTTGGTAATGGATTGTTTTGTAAAATATCTGATATTAAATTCCCCTTCATTTTAGAACTCCATCTACCCGATTCGCGCTGAGTCGGATGATCAAATCTAAAGGTATATCCTTCAATTTTCTTAATAAGTGATGATATTGAATACTGCCTTTCTTTACTTCTTTCTAATGTCTGTGTTTGCATTGGCCCCTTCTCCTCAATTTGAATATCTTTTCTTTGTTTTAGCACAATAGATTTTTCAAAACACCCCATATCTTTGATATAAGCGATATATCGTTTCTCTGCTAATTTTAACTTTTCTCTTATTTCAAAAGACTGATATCCGTCCATAATCAATTTAGCAATTTCTTTTTGTTTCGGTGATAATTTCTTTAAATATCTTCCGATTTTGTCATCAGTTGAAAAACCCAATTCATCTGACAGCTCGTCTTCAATATTGAAGTCAGATGCAACCTTCTCACAAAAATCAATCCCGTCCTCGTTAGGTGCATCGATGGATATGTTTGGAATAACGATCACATCATTGTTTTCATCTCTCTGTATTTTTCCATTCCTATTCCTTTGCAGATTGCATCTTCTAAGTCTGGTATGATCTCTTGTCCAGTCATAGAATCTCCTCTTAATATTTCCAGTAAGAAATGTGTTAAACGAGCAATCCTTGGTGCTGTCATATCGTTCAACGCTATTCATAAGAGTATCCAGGGCTACGCTATATAAATCATCATGCTCCATTTGTGGAACATCTTTTCTTTGTATGATGGGATTGCAAATTTGCTTAAGTTTTATCATGTCATCAGCAGCATACTCTTCTAATAATTGCTGTCTTTGTTCATCGTTCATTATAACCTTTCCTATTAAAAAACAGTCAGTGAGTTATCTATGTATTCCCTGAAAATAATTTCCGTCTGGCTTTCTGCTATGCCTATTACTGTCATCTCTTTTTAGCATAAGCTTGACTGAGATGAAGTTATGTAATTTAAATATTGTCGAAAATTGCAGTCTGTTTAGGAGAGGTACGCCAATACTGTTGATTCCTAAATACCAGATCTATTTCAGATTATAACACAAACGTGTGTTCGAGTCAATTGCATTTATCGAACAAATGTTCGAACATTGTATTATGTCTTTAAAGCTATTTGCTTCGAGCTAATTTAAGTTAATATATCCCACATATTCAACAATTCTATTCCAATATCTAAACAAGGAAAATCAAGATATCTTAAAAGTATCCGAAAAAACCCACCTATAAACCAAGATTTAAAGAAATATAGAAAAAAACGGCATAGGTAAAATTTATACAGTTATCTTTTTTCCAAACAGAGAATTATTACATGTACCAAATCAACCGGATGCTTATCAGAAAGACAGATAAAGATAGAGAAAGTAAAAACAGAATATGAAAGGAGAATTACAGCTTACATGGCAGAAACAACTACATGCTCAAAATATAATACATATGGAGGCATAATCAATGTCGATAGCTTTAATACAGAACACCGCGGATTTTCAACCTTGCATGATATTACAGGACGGATTTTATCAGATATGAAATTTGACAGTCAGTGTATAAGGAATAGCGAAGAGCGAGATAGGCGAAAAAATATAAATATGATGAAGGAGAAAGATCAAAATGCTTAGATACAAAGTTTTATCAAATAATGTGGTAGAGGTGGATTTAGAAAATGGATACAAAGTAGTGGCAATGGCAAATTGGAATAATGAGAAGAAAAGATACTTTACTACTCTACTGCTTCATGAAAATACAGTTGACAAATGGGATATGCTTGAAACGGCTGCCAACGTAGAAACAAATTATTCTGATATGAAAACGATCAAGCGTGATTTGGCCCAGTACGTTGCAGAGTTACACAAGGAAGGATTTTTTGAGAAATACATAGACAGATATGAATACGAACTGAAATGTTTTGAACGCGGACACGACTTATATAAAGAGGAAAGGTTATCTGCTAATGGCTAATAGGAAGATATAATATAATGCTTGGAGGAAATGAATGAATAATATAAATAAAGATGCTCGTTTAAAATACTCTACATATGGTAACGGAAAAGCTATCATTGAAATTTTAAACATTGGTTTTGAACCACTGCTCACTGAAGATGAATATAAAATTTATAAAACAATAGGTGAGTTAAAATATCAAATTGAATCTTGTAACATATCGATATCTTTCATTAAATCAAAAATAATGTACTGTAATATCGAAGATAGTTATTACTCATGGTTAAAAGGACATCTTGAACAACAGGAACAAAAAGTGAATACTTTAAAGGAAACTAAAAAGAATAAAGGTGATGAATTTCATAAAAAGTTAGAAACAAACAAAACAATTATCAGGAATATATATGACGATAGAGAGTTCACTAATGAAGATCAATTTAGAAATATTGCAATTTCCGAGAGTGATTTAACAAGATGCTTTAACTGCAAAGATATGGAACATAGTGATGACATTGTCAGCGTTGTAACTTATTATACGGATATATTTGAATCAATTATGTATCATGGATTTAATTACAAAAGTAAACATTTTGTTTTCTTTACTGCCGGTGCAGGTCAAACCAGATGTAAAAAGAGTACATTTGTTTCAGAGGATATGTTAGATAAGAACTTTAAACGGTTATTTTGTGGATTGAGTAAGGAATCTATTAATAATCAAGGTGGTATGAATACAAATAAATACCTTGCTTATACAAGCTTATGTCAGACCAATAGTGAGATATGGACTGATTTCAATATAGATAAGGCAATCGTAGTTGAGGACATTGAATATAAGATTCCTAACCAGGAAGTTAGATATATATATACGGAAAGCCCGGAAGACAAAACAGAAGTTTTAAATCTGCAAGAGTTATTAAAAAGCAACTCAGACGCTTTAAAAGAGATTAAAACAAAAAAAGAATCATACCCAAAAGGATACCGCCGTCCCAAGAATGAAGTGGCTCATGAAAAAGAATTAAAAGATGAAAGAATTGAATTGATTGACCGTATTGATAGGATCAAGTCAAAATATCATAAAATCACTATACAAAATATGGACGTTACAATCCCATTTACAGACGGATTTGGAATCTCCTTAAAGAAGATGCAGACATCAATGATACGGCTTCCTTTTATCAAAGGACTTATAGCCTATTGTCCTAAGAGAGCATTTCAAGACTGGTGCGGTGAAAATGGATATGCAGTAAATAAGATTATTGATATTTACGGAAAATCTCATTCTATTGCAAATGTTGACTATATCTTTACAAGATCTCAATTTAAAATGTGGAAGTATTATAATAATATCACTGATGAAGCCGGCAACCTTGTAAAAACGGGCTGGGAAGTTTACAAGGATAATTTCAAAAAGTATTACTGTGATGCTTGCAGGTGTAATGTTGAGCGGGGGGTAAAATTAAATGGCAAAACAAATTACCAAGTGCTTCAAACTCTGACAACGGAGATGTCAAATAAAGATATTTTCGATTTAGCACAATATAATATCACAAATTTAAATGGTATTGGGAAAGATGTAAATTCCATGCTAAGTATACTTGGGGCAGACGAAACTAAAAATGATAATATGAATTGGCTTCAAAAATCTCTGCTTGTCTATCCTGAGATGTTAAAGGACTTCCATGTAAAAACCCTTCTGAAAAACACAAAAGACAGTATGATCAAAAAACTTAGAAGTGGTAAGTTTGATATCAATGGGGCATATACATATGTAATCCCTGATCCACTGGCTTGTTTGCAGTGGTGGTTTACCGATATGGATAAAGAGAAAATTGAAGATTTTGGGTTTGTGAAAGAAGGGAGTGTTTCCTGTAATTTGTTTCGGAATGAAGAAGAAGTTGATTGTCTTCGCTCTCCCCATTTAGATCATGCACACTGTATTAGAAAAAACCAGGTAAGTGACACTATAAAAAAATGGACAAAGTCAAATGGTATATATATTGGAATGAAAGATACAATGAGCAAACTCCTTATGTATGATAATGATGGAGATAAACTATTGGTGCATAACAATAAGGTTATTATAAAATGTGCTAAGATGTTTCAAAAAAAATACGGAATGATTCCCAACTATTACGAAATGCCAAAGGCCAGCCCCACTGTTTTGGACAACGCTTCTCTTTTTAACGGAATTGTTATGGCATATCACCATGGCAACATTGGTACACCAAGCAATGAAATCACTAAGGTATGGATGACTTTAAATCCCAATAGTACAGAGGAAGAGGTGTTGCAGGCTATTGATGTTATTGCTTTAAGATGTGTAGATGTGAATTTTACCATAGATTACGCCAAAACTTTATATAAACCGGATATTCCCCCAAATATCAAAAGTAATTATAGAAAATACAGCGGAAAAAAAGTCCCCCATTTTTTCATTTATGCTAAAAATAAAAACAAATGTCAGGTCGAGGATATTGGTAAATGCAATATAGATAGAATCTATGATATTGCAAAAACCAATCGTATTGTTTTTAAAGATTTGCTTGGAAAATATTCATATAAAGTTCTGATGAAAAATCCTGATATAAACGTATGCAGTGAATTAGCAGATAAAATTATACAGCTTTATCGAGATGTGGATACCATTAATATAAGGAAGTTATCCCATATGGATTTTTCAGTCCTTGGAAAAGACGATAAAAACCGGGCACTCTTACAAATTGAATTGGATTCAGGTAAACAGCGTAAAATGTTTGAGAGTATCATTGGGGAGCCCGCTGCTGTTATAGTAGATGTTTTAATAAGAGAGTTACAAAATGAAGTCAATAAGGATACTCTCTGGAGACTATTTGGTGATGTAATTTATTCTAATATCGAAGCTAATGTAAACGGAACTAAAATATGTGCGAAGTGTAAGGATAGATTTTTAGTAACGAATAACAGAGCAAAGTATTGCGAAAACTGCTATCGGGAAGTCAACCGTACCAATGCATTAACCAGATATTATGCATAAAATAATCCTTAAAAAAAATTCAAGAGTAAGTGAAACACGAAAAATCCCGCTAAAATCAAAGCTTTTAGAGCATCGAGCATATAAAACTCTTTCTGAGATAATGACATAAAGGGGAAGGGTGAAACCAATGGCAGCACTGCTATTTCCAGTGGTGTTGTCATTGGTTCAAATCCCACTTCCGCAATTACCGTAGGAAAAGAGGCAGGGGATAAATGAAAATTAATCAAAATACAAATTTTTGGACACATAATACATCTGTCCGCCCAGGTAAAATAGGATACATAGTTATACATTACGTTGGTGCCACTGGAGATGCCAAAGCAAATATAAACTATTACAATCAGCGGACTGTTACAAATGCATCGGCTGATTTTTTTGTAGGGTTTTCCGGAGACATTTGGCAGTATAATCCCAATCCAATGACAAGGTATTGCTGGGCTGTTGGCGGTACGAAACAATCCACTGGCGGCGGCTCATTATACGGAATTGCCCAAAATGCGAATTGTGTAAATATTGAAATATGTGTACGAAATAAGGGTTCCCGGACATCGGACTCCAAAGATTGGTACTTTGAAGATGCCACCATAAATTCAGCCATTGAACTTACAAAGTATCTAATGAATTTATATGGAAATTCCGTTGACCGGGTCATACGTCACTATGATGTGACAGGGAAGATATGTCCGAATCCATATGTCTATAACCACACAAAGCACACATGGGATATGTTTAAAGAGGCTTTGGCGACAGCTCCGGAGAAGAAATCCGGCTGGCACCAGGAAGATGGCGGCTGGAGATTTTACAACGGAGATACAGGTCTCCCGATCCGGAACAACTGGCTTAATGATAACGGGAAGTGGTATTGGTTTCATGAAGCCGGCCTTATGGTCAGAAATACCTGGTATCAATATAATGGTAATTGGCATTATCTCGGCCCTGACGGCGCTATGTTAAAAGGCACTTTAATTGCTGAATCTAATAAGATTTACTGTCTGGACAGCGATGGAAAAATGGTTGCAGAGCCGGTGACACTGATACCTGATGATGACGGGGCGTTGAAATATGGGGGACTTGTGAAATAATAGTAGAATCAGATTGGGAATATGTCAGCTGCCATGTGTAATAGTAGTGCACATACGAAAGACTTGGCAGAAACAATACGGAGACATACAGTAACGCAGACGAGCAGGGTTAGGCGTTAATCAATAATAATAAGAATCTTGGCCAAGATTCAAAGTTGAAAGGTTCATTTTTCTATTGGTACGGAAAATGAGTGAATAAACGACCTATAAATTCACTCCTTCCAGCTTCAAATTTATTCCACCATAAACACCTTAAAAAGACTGAAGTTACAGCCGGCAACACATTTTGCGCAAACAAGGAGTATTATGGTGGGTGATTGATTTATACTTGTTCTGAGTTTAACATAGATACCAAATTATAAAATGGTGATGATTTGAATAAACACGATTTAGAACACAAACTACTTAGAGGCAGTGTATTGTATTTAGATGATATCCCCACATATAGGATTACATTGGGAGAAATGGCCGATGCCGGTTTTTCGAAATTACAAAACATAATATCTATTTTATGTATGGATGATGATAAGGCAAATGAGCTGTTAACCGGAGCCGTTGAAAACCCCAATACCTTTATGCTGATTATGCTAAATATGCTGCAGGAACATGCCCAGATAAAAAAGACAGAAATAGAACCAGATCATGTTTCAAATTCTTTGTTTATTTTAATACCAGCATTCTTGAATCTTTTCTTTAGAAAAAAGGTTGTATTCCATCAGGACTATGGCTTTATCATAGGTGATGACAATGACGAAAAATACGTATTAAATCATTTAAACTATGATAATTTTAGGGAAATTTTAAAACAAAGAAATTGCTTGGTTGATTTAGATGATGTGAATGAATGTGAAAATCCTAGTGGAGAAATGGCTAAAAAGCTCTTGGAAAAAAGAAAGAAATTGCGAGAAAAAGTCAAAAAAGCCAAGAGCATCAGCAGTGATGACGATAGTCTTACCATGACAGATTTAATAAGCATATTTGCACAGGCAGAGCACATGTCATTACAGGAAGTATATGAAAGTTATGATATATACCAGTTTAACAATCAGTTCAATCGTTTAAAAATTATGGATGACTTTCACGTTAATATACAAGCATTGATAGCCGGTGCTAAAAGTGAAGATGTAAAACTTCAACATTGGCTTTCAAAAATAAAGAAACCAAATGATTAAAGCTGGTACTTTGTGTATCAGCTTATTTTATTGAAAAACAGGAGGAAATATAATGGGTGCTAATACTAAGTTCGGAGCCAAGGAAGTAATGGATGTTATTCTTTATGATATGTCTAACGATAAACCGGTCATCTTTTTTGATACTTTAAAAACATCTTCTATTGAAGTTACAGCAGAGAAGGTATATGCCAGAGGCGGTAAGGGAAATGCCAAGTTAATTACATGGGAATTAAATAAAGAAGGAAAGCTCACGATCGAAGATGCTTTGCTTTCTCCTAAATCACTTGAGCTGATTTCTGGTGTAGCAACAGTAACCGGGGCACAGACCGTTTATATGAGACAGGCTACAGAATACGACACTACCGGTGCCGGTCCTGTTGATAAAGGTGAATCATATCCGTTAAAAGCCAATGATTCTGGAGTTATTGAATTGGCATATACACCAAAGGAAGCTGCCAGCCAGATTCTTGTATATGAAGTAAACGATGACTGTGGAACTCCAATTGTGATGACAGACGCACAGCTTACAGGTAAAACCTTAACAGTTTCAGCGGCATCTAATAAAAACGTTATCGTTTATTACACATTTACCAGTGCCGAAGTCACTGAGTCTTATGTAATCGATGCTGCTCATTTTAGTGGTACATATAAATTAGTTGGAAACACGGTTATCCGAAATAGAGAAACCGGTAAAGATGAAGCCTTCCAGGTTGTAATTCCTAACCTTAAATGGAGTTCTAATCTCAATCTTGTCTTCAGTGCTGAAGGTGATCCAACACCAACAAGCTTTGAATGTGAAATCATGAAGGCTGCAAATAGTTCTACTATGATTCAGATGACAAGATGGGTATAATGCCCATCTTTCATTATTACAGAAGGCAAAAACGTAACTGATATTGTTTTTGATAAAAAAGATAATATCAAACGTTACAAGGGAAAGCTTGTTGACTTAGTAAAAGAAAATGGGATTTATAAAGTCATAGAGATTAAAACCAGTGAAAATAAAAAATAGTGATTGAATTACATAGTGTAAATAGGGATACACATTTATTCAATTATTTGTGTATCCCTATTTTTTACTCACGAAAGGACTGAATAATATATACGAAACTAAATTTGACAAAGAATATCAGACACAATATTTAGCAGAAGTTAACTTTCTAACAGAGAATAACATAAGGTATACGTTTGTTAAAAAAGTAAATGGGTTAATCACATATAAATACGAAAAAACGAAAGAATTATTTGGAGCTCTATCAAATTTTTATTCTTAATCAATAAAAGGGAAAAACGGAATGAACGAAATATTACAAAACATTGATATTATGGAAGTTTTATTAACCATTTGGACTGTTGTATTGGTTCCGGTTTTGCGTTATACGTGGAAACAGATATATGCATGGGCTGAAACAAAGAGATTAGATAAATATGCTTCCATCTTATATGAGGAAGTTGTCAAGTCAGTTAAATCCGTGGATGAAGTTTTTGTAAAGGATTTAAAGAAAACCGCTGACTGGACCCCTGAAAAGCAAATAGAAGTAAAGGAATTGGCAAAAAACAAGACAATCCTCGCACTATCAGCTACCGTTTACAGGTCATTAAAAGAAGCCAATTCAGACTTTGAGGCTTACTTAGACTCTTTAATTGGCACCGCCTTATTTGACATTAAGAATAAGGTATTATGATGAAAGGCGGGGAGATAAGGAGTGAATGATATAGCAGAATTACAAAAAATTGATTTTTTATCATGGTTGATTACGGGATTTCTCATCTTATCTGCCATTAACGCCAGTGTTGCGATGATAGGTAAATTCTCAGAAACCATTGGGAAGCCGGTAAAATGGGTAAGAAAAAAACAAGAAGACCATTATTTATTGATGAAAACCTCTCAGAGCCTGGATGAGTTGTGGAAACAACGGAAAATTGATGTTGAAGAATCTATTAAGCATGATGAGAGCCTGCGAAGCGGTTTGAAAAAATTAACTGATATGTTTATTGATAAATCAATAGACGATATGCGTTACGAAATATTAGACTTCGCCTCTTCTTTATCATCCGGCAGGGCTTATAGTAAAGAACAATATGATCATGTGTTAAATATCTATGAAAAATATGAGAAGGTGTTGGAGGAGAATCATTTAAGTAATGGGAAAGTGAATACTTCTATGGAGGTCATCCGGGAGTTATACAAAGAAAAACTTAAAAACGGATTTTAAGAAAAAGGCGCTTTCATGGAAATGATTTCGTCTTTTTTATTTGGAGGAAAAACGTATGTTTAAATTTATTAGTAACTATATTAAGTCAAAGATATTCTTTGCACGTTTGAAAATGGAGTTATTTCAAGCATTCTCCCATAGCGATGACTATATGGAATTGCTTACAAAATTAGCTATTAGCGCAAAAGACATGACGCCTGAAGAAGTGAAGGTTGAATTCATGAAGGAGTTTGCAGGTGTGGTGCATGATTATTGCTCTTTTTAAAAGGAGGAATGTAAATAAATGAAAGATTTAAAAGCATTACTGAAGGTAGTATTGGATCCAAGTGGAATTGGAAAATCTGCTATTGCCAAAGTCCAAAATATATTAAAAAAATATCAGTTGAAACTTTCAGTGGGTTTAAATAAAGCTGAATTAATGGAAGCAGCTAAACAGGTAATTTCTGAATTAAAGTCCAAATTAAAGAAAGCCACTGGTATCGATATAAAAATGAATAGTGGTGATATCAAAAAGGACGTGACTGAGGCCATAAAAGATCAACGGAAATTGCAGAAGGAGGTAGGAAAGACCGTTGATGAAGTCAAAAAATTGAGTACAATTGACAGCATCAAACCGCAGGCTGATAATAATAGTGGAGCCCTGAAACCTTTTGGTGGAAATATCGATTCTACTACTAATAAAACAAACAAAGTGAATTTATTTGATTCCCTAAAAAAAACTGCAGGCCGCGTTGGTTCTTGGCTGTTTGAATCAGATGGAATAACAATGGTGATTAATGGATTTAATAAAATAAAAGATGCTTCCATAGAATTAAATGAGACAGTTGCGGGTCTTTCCATGGCAACCGGCGCATCTAAAAAAGAATTACAATCATACATAGAATCATATTCAAAACTTGGCGATGAGTTAGGTGCCACAGTTATCGATGTTGCCAAGTCTGGCACGGAATGGCTAAAGCAAGGGAAAACGATAGCGGAAACAGAAGATCTCATTCGCAGTTCAATGGTACTTTCCAAAGTAGGTAAAATGTCATCGGCAGATGCGACTGAATACCTTACGAATATTATGAAGGATTATGAAGTTTCAATTGGGGACACCCTTGGTGTTGTAGACAAACTATATGCCGTAGATATGAACTCTTCCGCTGACATAGGCGGACTGGTTGAAGGTATGAGCGAGGTTGCAGATAATGCAAAACTTGCGGGAGTCAGTATAGATACTTTACTTGGATATTTGACAGCAATAGGTGAGGTTTCCCAGTCTGGTATGAGTGAAGCAGGAACGTCTCTTGATTCAGTATTTTCCCGTATGGGAAATATTAAGCTTGGTAAATTAAAGGATTACCAGAATTCGGGAGAAGATATTTCAAATGTGGAAACCGTGCTAAAAAGTGCTGGTATTTCATTAAGAGACTCGCAGAATTCGTTCCGGGATTTTGATGAAGTATTAACTGAGACAGCTTCTAACTGGAACAACTATTCTGAGGTTCAGCAGCAGGCAATTGCAAATGCCTTTGCCGGGACTGACCATATGGGAAATTTCATTGTTCTAATGGAAAACTTTTCAACAGCTCAGAAATATACCGAAACATCCCTTAATTCATCTGGGCAGGCAATGGAGACGTTCTCTGCTTATCAGGACTCTGTTGCGGCTCATACTGAAAGATTAAGCAATGCATTTATTGGACTGTCCAATACGTTGGTTGATTCAGGTGCGATTAATTTCTTTCTTGACCTTGGCACCGCTTTAATAAAAGGGGCGGATGGAATCGTAAGTTTTCTGACTCCATTGGGTGCTTTAGGTGCAGGAATCGGTATAACAGAATTCGTTAAAAACTTTGATAGATCCTGTAAGAAGGATTTCTTAAAAATTGCCTAGATTTTTAAGACGGTCAATCATAGGTAAGAATATTACATAATGGCGTTATAAACAAGCCTATGGATACATGGAGTTTTTAATAAGACTCTGCAAACACTTTTAGCGGAGTATAAACTATACATGGAGGAGTAAATGCTTGAAGCCTTTATTGACAACATGCTAAATCGGAGCTGGAAACGGCACACGCAAATTGCTAGGGAAACCAAAAAAAGTTGTTGTCTTTCATATGATAAGCTATATGAAAATATAGTGATTTCTAAGTGATAAATAAAGATAGGTAATGAGCAGGACAATGTTACAATTTGTAGCAGTATCCCCAGAGACATACCCATCCTCTGAGTTAAATGCAGCCATAATGTATTTGGCTTATAAGGCATAGTACGTATTGCGATTTTCTAAAGTTTTAGTAATACGTTTGGATATAGTGTTTTATCCAACCAGTAAAATTTTTCGGCACGTTTTATGTCGTCAAATCAGTTTTGGTAAATATATTGCCAAATTGTTAATAGTAATTGCTTTATACTATCTGAAATAAAACAAAAGTTTTTAATATTTGATTATTTGTGTTAAAAATAAGTGAAGAATTTAGGCTGAGAACAGGGGGATGTATCAAATTGGACGCAACAAACTCTTCGAGTTTCTCCGTAGATGTAAGGTGTTAACGAAGCAGAGCAATTACAACATTACATATGGAAGATTTACAAACAATGGAATGCTCAGAGTTATTACCTCAGGTCAGAGAATGGACATATTTCCAGTACCACGATGGTATCCCTCAAATATAGCTATTTTAGCTCCTTTCTTTGTTGCTTTGATATGATCTTCTTCTATTAAAACGTAGTCTAATAGTTTATCGAAAGCCTCTTCTTCCTTAGAATCAAAAATATCATTTGTTTCTTGAATTGTCAGAAACCATTGCTTTTCATAATATTGTTGTTGCAGTATATAATTTTATAAATAACAATTATAAGATAATTAAAAGCGTTTAAAAGATCTAGGCAATCTTAATAATGTGACAATGGTATTTGATGGAGTATTTAACAGTGTTGATAAAATAACAAAACGTAATTTCAATAAAGTTGTTTCTGACTTAAAAGATGGATTGAAAGGTTATTCACAAGAAACAGTTAAGTTAGCGGCTTCTCAGGCAAACTTGACAAAGAAACAAGCAGAAGCCATATTTAAAGCAAAAGGACTTACTGGCGAACAGTTAAATCAAGCCATATCCACCGCCACCCTCTCAACCTCTCAAAAGGCCGCCACAGTTTCAACAATAGGTTTCAGTACAGCCCTAAAGAAACTTTGGGCCACAATGATGGCTAAACCCCTAATTGCAATTGGAATGGCTGTAACTATCGTATCGACAGCGTGGAACGTATATAAGCAATCCGTACAAGAAGCTATTCAAGCAAGTAATAAAGCAACTGATGAATTCAACTCAACCTCTTCTGCTATTAAAGACTATGCAGATAGATATAAAGAGTTGCATACGGAATTATTAGATGCCAATACATCAGAAGAAAGACAGAACGAAATCAAAAGTGACTTACTATCACTGCAAAAAGAACTCAACAACTCTTATGGGGATGAATATGGACGATTAAATCTCGTAACAGATGCTTATAGAGATCAAACTAAAGCTATCCTAGACATGAATAAGGCGGCTGCACAAAATCACCTTCTTGACAATAAAAAGGGGATCGAAACTGCGACCAGGGAAATGGCTAAAGAACGTACTTATGAGTTAGGAAGTACAGGAATCTTAAATGATGACTACTCAAGAGAGATATATAACGTAGCATCTCTGTATAAAGATCAGGGAGTAAGTTTAACTCAGATTGAAGGCACCGATTTACCTGCATATACAATTACCTTCAATGGAAACGCCGAGGAAGCAGAAAAGGTTATCCGTGAACTCTCAAATAAGATACAGGATCTTGATAATGAATTTAAGGATCATGATGCTGTCGGTAGTGTTTTAAGCTATACAACAAAGGCTCTAAAGAATAATAGGTCGATATTAGATGATTACCAAGCTGATTACAACGCTTCACTTATGGCAAATATCGCTGCAGATGATGAATTATCTAAAGGTTACAGTAAAGCATACGAAGCTGTAACTAAATATAATGAAGCTGTAATTTCTGGTGATGAGACTAAGATTCTTGACGCCAGAAATAACCTTGGAGAAGTAAAAAATTCTATTGATTTATCAAGCGAGGAATGGATTCGTTACGCTTCCATAATTTCTAATGTATTTAACGAGGCTAATACTGGAATATATGATTTTAGAGACGCATTAGCTGATAATAAGAATGGTATAGCTAATTTTCTACCTAGCTTACAAGGTAAAACTAAAGAAGAATTGTTAGCAATGCAAGATGATGATAAATTTGATAACTTTGACAAACTTATTTCTTCTGCTGATGAATATAAACTTACTGTAGACCAAGTAATTGATGAATTGGTAAGAATGGGTATTGTACAAGGGGATATCGCTAGATCTGGCAAAGGACTTTCAGCCGACTTTGCGAATATGTTTTCAAATCTTCCAGTTGGTAAAATTGAGGAGTACGTTTCATTATTTAATTCTGGGGATATGACTGAAAAGAATATATCATCAATATCTGAATTGAATGACCTTATGTCTCAGACTGGTACAAGCGCAGAGGATGCAGTAAAAGCAATCAAGGATTATGCTGATGGATATACGTTATCTACAGATTTAACCGCTAATATCCAGAGTGGGTATAACTTACTTCAAAATGTTGAAAAACAGTATAAAGAGACTGGAAAAATAGGTCTATCCTCATTAGAGTCTATTGCTAAACAATATCCTCAATTAAGAACAGCAGTCACTGAGTATACCCAGGGTCTGATAAGTGTTGATGATATAATATCAAAGTTGCATACAACCTATGAGGCGGATGCCGAATCTTATAGAAATTCAATGGCTCAAAGATTATCTGATGATACAGTATTCTTTGAAAAGGTTAAAAGTAATAATCAATCGTTGTTTTATGATCTCAGCCAAGCCTATGGTCTTGACGTCGAAAACTGGAAGACGATGGCGAAAGCTAAAGCTGAAATTGACCAACAGCTAATGGGAAATTTATCAGATGCATGGTCAAAATATTATAAGATAGTGTTTGATGAATCTACACATTTGGCATCTGTCGAGGGTGTGGCAGGTAGTAAACCAGAGGGTATTGGCGGCGAAATGTCTAAGGCAGAAAGAAATGCTTTAGACGCCGCTTCTGCAGCAAAAGATAAACACAATGACTTTATAAACAGACTTAATGAGGCTGCCAATATAATAGTTAAAGTACCGGATATTGATTTTATCGGTTCTGATGGTTCAAATAAAGATAAAAAAGATCCCTCCAAAGACATTGATTGGATTGACCGTCAGCTTAAACTCCTCGATGATAAACGATCAGAGTTATTAAATAAAGCTGGTAACACCTACATCGACTATCTTGGAATTACCCAAGAACAATTCAACCGAGCGCAAGAGTTGTTTAATTCAGACCCAGAATCAATACCATCAGGATTTGATGAATTAGGTGATATGGCTCGAAGTGCTGGTGTGACCATAGCAGAACTTTACTCTCTCATTGCTAACGGAGTTTCTGGGGAATCAAGACAAAGTTATTTAGAACAAGCATTAGAAATAGATAAAGAGGCGCTTGCTAAATATGCTGATGCAGTACAAAAATATCAAGAAGAGTATGACAAATCTGTTGCTAAAATCTCACCACAATATAGAGCCAAGATTGAAAATGGTGATTTATCTATCGACACTTTGTCTGGTGATGAGTCCGAAGAAGTACAGAAGGCTATTACCGATTACGATAAGTTAAATGAAACCAAAAAGGCACAATACGAAAAACAGAAACAGTATCTTGACGATATCGTGGCTAAATATGATAACATCTCATCTTCTATTCTAAATGAGAATAAACAGCTTGAAAATTCAAACTCTATGTTGGAAAGGCAGATTGAGTATTATCAGTCGGCAGGTGTTGTCGTTGATTCCTTATTTTACAACAGGCTAATTCAAAATACGGCAAGTCAAGTAGCAAATACCAAAGCCTTACTTGCTAATAAACGTGCTGAATTACAGGATTTGATTGCAGAGGGTGTATCAAGTTCATCTGAAGAATATGCAAAACTCAATGGTGAAATAAGTGATGCTGAAATCAGCGTATACACATTAAAGAAAGCACAGGAAGAATATAATAACAAATTACTTCAGTTGCCAATTGAAAATATGTCTATTCTTGTTTCGATGTATAAAGATATTGGTACTGCTATCTCAAATTGGGGTAATGAAGTTGAAGCTTCTGGTAAAAAACTAGATACTAATTACTATCAGAATTTGATTTCTAATGGTATGACAGTAATTGATCAGCTTCACGAACAGAGTAGGATAATTGCCGACGTTCAAGAAAATTATAATGTTGGCAGTGACCAGTGGAACAAATTATATCAGCAACTAACTTCAGTAAATTCAGAGGTTTCTTCTATGGTCGGTAATCTTCAGAAATGGAACGAAGAATTACTTAAGATGCCTATTGAGAATATTAGTGGGTTTTCGTCTGAATTACAAAAAGTTGCCGATGGGTTGAGTAAAGTTCAGAGTGAACAGGATCAAGTTATATCCGCAGTTACTGGAGCCATTCAAAAGCAGATTGACGTTATAAACAATCAAAAAACGGCCTATCAAGAAGCCAACGAATCACAAAAAAAAGGCCTTCAAAATAAACTTGACTTACTACAGAAGCAAAATGATCAGTTAAAGCGTCAGATGGCCTATGAGCAAAGTTTATATAACCTTCAAAAAATCAATCAGCAAGCAACAGAGCTGGTAATTCGTAATGGGCAGGAATCTTATGAAGTTGACGCCGATAAGTTAAGAGAAGCACAGGAACAAGTCACAAATGCAAAATTCGATTTAGAAACTGGAGCAATTCAGGATCAAATTGATTCACTCGATGAAGCTTTAGAGAAACAAAATGAATTATATGATTCCCAAATTGAAAAATTAGAGATCATATCAAATCGTTGGTCTGAAATTTCTGAAAAGGTTCAGACAGCTCAAAACGAAGCAAAAACTTCTTCTATCCTCGGCAATAATTGGAAAGGCCAGGTACTCTCCGGCAATGATACAGCCTTATTTAATACTTTCTCCAAAATGTATCAAAACACCGCTGAACAGCTTAAAAAGTATCAAGACCAAATAGACTCCACTAATAACATTCAGTCTCTATTAGAGGATTATGTGGCTTCCTATAAGGCCGGTGAGATTACATATTCCGAAGCTGTAAGGGGTATCAACACCCTTCTTTCTCAACTTAATCAGAATATGTCAGCTACTGGAAATTTACAGAACCTCTTTGATTATTTAGGTATTGTAAACGATACATCAGCAAATGCAGATTCCGTTTTAAAAGGAATCCAAAGCGGGCTGAAAGACACGGCCACCGAACTGTTGAAGTCAATGGAACAGTACAATAAGAACGCTGGAATCATATCTGAACACACCTCTAGCTGGCAGAAACTTACAAGTAACGTTGAAAAGATGCTGGATGTGTTAAGAGAAGTCAGAGATGCGTTAGAAGATGATTACGATAACGATGATTACGATGACGAGCCATATGATAAATCCAGAGGCAAAGGCTGGTTAACCGGTGATGTGAATAATGGCCCTGGTATATACGCTGATGGAATTAAAAATGGTCTGGTTGGTTCTTCGTCTGACAATGAACGGGGGAAAATGATCAGATACCTGGCTACAAATGAATTAAAACCAGGACAAGTCCCGATTCTTGCCCATGAGGGGGAAGCAGTATTGAATCGGGAACAGCAATATAAACTGCTGGAGAATTTTGCATCCACTCAGAGATTTGTGCCCAATGTAAATATTCCTGATTATAGCAGTATACTCAAAAATATTAATATAGCTGATAGGACAACAACTCCTGTTATAACCTTTAATGGAGGAATTAATATACAGGAATGTAATAATAGTGACGATTTAGCATCTGAAATTTTAAATGGTGGATTAACAATGGCTATTAATCAGGGCTTAGGCAGACGATGATAATTGTAAGAGGGTTTTAAATAACCCTCTTATTAGATTGGAGGTAAGCAATGAAGGCAATGAACGCCTGTTACCAGATATATAAAGATATTGAAAGAATGGTAACAGAAAAAACAAGAAATATGAGTTATGATAAAACTTTTCGTGCTAAAATAGTAGATCAAATATCCACAAATAAATATACAATTTTGTATAAAAATAAGGGATATCCGGCATCATGTGGCTGGAACGTAAAAATTGGAGATGCGGTCTGGGTGTGTGCTCCAAGAAATAATTGGAATGAATTGTATATACAACAGACATATCAATCGGAGGATATTATTTCAACAGTCAATGAAGTAAAAGGCTCTGCTGAAGTTTTTTACAAATTAGGCTATGTAAACATTTCACCTGATAACATTGCATTGGGGAATGTTGATCATACCTCAGACAATAGTAAACCGGTATCTCAGACGCAGCAAGAGGCAATTAATAAAAAGGATTCTATCTTGGGCGAAGAAGTATCTGACAGCAAATACATAAAATAAAAAATACGAAGGGAGGTGCTTATATGTATGCGATCATTCATCCAATAGAGCCATTTGACTCTTCTCTGGGCACAGAAATTAAATTTACCTGGCGGGGTAATCAGATATACAAGGTCAGATGTGTCGTGAAAAATAATGAAACCGGTGCGATTGTATATGATCAAACAGAAAATACGATGAAGCAGTCTTATACCGTTTTGCCTGACAGCCAACTAATTAATGGAGTATATTATGTCGCCTATATTACAGTATTTGATGTAAACAACAATGAATCCGGTTTACAGGAAATTGGCACACCATTTTACTGTTTCTCTAAACCCATTTTTAAGTCCTCCATTTCTGATGGCGGAATCATTCAGACCTCAGCATGTAAAATTGATATAGATTATTTACAATCCCAAAACGAACCATTAAATTCTTTTTCTGTTTTTTTGTATACATACCAAAAAACATTAATTTCCTCTTCCGGAGATATCTATGATACAACAGATTTATCTTATATTATTTCGGGACTGGAAAATGCAAAACAATATTATCTTAGGGTTACGGGAAAAACGCTGCATGGAATAACATTAGATACTGGTTTTATTCTTATTACTGTTTCGTATACGATTGCACAAGTTTTTAATACCCTTGAACTGAATAATAAGCCGGAATCGGGCGCAATTGAACTTAAAAGCAATATAATTTCTGCTATTGGAGTGCCAGAAAAAGATGTGATTTATATAGGGAATGAGTATGTTGATTTACGGGACAATAAGGTGACTTATAATGAAGGCTTTTTAGTAAAGGGTGACTTTACACAAGCCTTTATTTTTTATGAACCCAAAAGAAATAATTCTATTATTTCATTTAGTGATGGAAACGGTTTAGACGCCAATATCTATTACCGGATAGGAAACTATTCGGATTCAAATGGTGAAAAAGCGTATTTTGAATTGGTTGTAAATTCTTGTGGTATTAATTATATATGCTGCAGCAATTATACGGACATACCGTCTGAATACCAGCAATTCGCTCTATGTGTAAATCGTAAAGGAACTTACTATGATTTAAAGGTGGTTATTATAGAAAGGGGTGAACCTTAATGTTTCTAGGTAACAGTTTTGCTTCTTCAAAAGAAACATTGATTTCATCTGCCGTTGAAGCAAAGAATATACAACAATTAGCTGTAAAGTCAGCTGTTTTAGATGAAATATATGTGAGTAATAATTTAATAGACATTACAAATTTTGATGCTTCTATCCCATCAGACTGGGGTTTTAACACGCTTTTGCACGCTGAATTTATGGGTGATTTACATGGGGGTAACGTTGGCTTTTCTACTGATGTAGTTGAATTTATCAGAATAAAAAGGAGACTTAAAAACGAGCCGACATTTAAAACAATATATGAAAAACCTATTAATAAAAATGAAGATTTTGAAATAATTTTATTAGACTACACGGAACCGATTGGAAACATAGAATATGCCTACGTTCCCGTTATTTCAGGGGGCGAAGGCAATTATATCAGCAATGGAGTTGAATCAAAATTTGAATCATACTTTATTTGTGAAAAAGATGTTTCCTATCCTATAATTTTAGACACCGCTTTCAAGAAACAGCTTAATCATCTTGTAGGTGTCGTGGAGTTACCCAATCGTTTAAAACCGGTTGTAATTAAGGGTGGTATTACTAATTACTATTCGGGAGATATGGAATGCACATTTATAGAAAATCGTGATTGCCAATGGCTTATAGATTCTTCATGGGAATATCGAAATCAGATATATCAATTTTTAACAAATGGCAGACCCAAAATATTGAAAGATTTTGAGGGCAACTCATGGATGATCGCAATTACAAGTGGAATATCGGAAGATTCGGACCACCATGAACATGTAAAAAGTAAATTTTCAGTAGTTGAGTGCGGAGAGACTTCTTCGATTGGTGATTTATATGACAATGGATTTATCGATACTGATTTAGACAGGTAGGTGAAATATGGCTTATGAGGTGACACAAACAGATTTAAGTATATTGCGCCAGGGTGAACAGGAGATACATTTAAAAGTTGAATTACTCAATGAAAATTTTAAAATTCTCGACTCATTGGAAGGTTATGTTTTAAACGACAGATACTCCCAAGATTCAGAGTCTTTACAAAGACGAAGCTATAGTTGCGATCTAAAAGTTATGAATTCAACTTTTATTATTGGAAAAGATAAAAAAATATGGTTTGACAAAAGAATTAGAGTTTTTTATGGAGTAAAATCAATTAGGGAAAATAAGATTATTTGGTATCAACTAGGAGTTTTTTGTTATATAAGTATGAAATATACAAGTACTGGAACTGACCGTACTCTCTCTTTGACTTGTGGGGATTTGATGTCACTTTATGACGGAACGTTAAATGGGCAGCTGCATGGAAAAGGTTCCATACCCAATGCACCTGATTACGCAGTTAAAAATCTATTAATTCCTGCCGGTGAAGATATAAGATTGGCAATTATAGGGACTTTAAAGGCAGCCGGAATAAATAAGTATATTGTGGAAGATATAGGCAAACCAATTCCATATGATTTAACCTTTTCAACCGGTGCAGTTTATTCAGATGTTTGGACGAAAATTAGAGATTTATATGATTCATGGGAGTTTTATTTTGATGCAGACGGCACTTTTATTTGGAGACAAGTCCCAACTGGATTACATGAGCCGGTAACTTTAGATGATAACTTGATGCAAAGCATCGTTAAAGATGAAAATGCTGATATGAAATTCTCTGATATTTACAATGTTACGGAAGTATGGGGGAAAGTATTGGAATTAGATCAGTCAGACAGATATGCCGATACTTCAGCATACACCGATAATACTTATCGTATTACCCTTGATAGTTTTACATCATGGCAGGATGTGGATAATCTTACGCAGATTGCCTTTAAGGTATCAAGTAATAATTTAAATGCACCCAAATTTACGATTAACAATTTCGCTCCCATCCCTATATGTGATGGAAATGGCAATCCATTACAACCTGAAAACTTAAAAGCAAACAATATCTATATCTTTAGATATAGGCGAATAAATGCAGAGCAAAATGCTCTTTTTTTATTGGGACAATTCCAATGCTATGGGAGATATGTTGAAGAATCTGTTGAGTGTCCTTTTTCAGTGACCAATATAGGTTATGAGATTATAAGGTCAATTGATTATGATAATTTATCAGATGATGCAGCTTGTTATAACCAGGCTGAATTTTTAACATATAAGTCAACAGCTATGATGGATACAATTAATTTAACCACCTTGGTTGTACCATGGTTAGAGGTAAATACAAAAGTTGATTATACACCCAGATACAATAAAATACAGGGACAATATATTGTTAAAAATATAAATTGGTCTACTGGCGAAGGCGTTATGAATGTAACTCTCTATAAGTTCCTGGAGAGTTTTTCTTATGTTTATAATCGCAAAAACAAATAAAGAAGGGAGATAATTAAATGAGTTATCCAGAATATCCACGCAGTAATTTTCCAGAGGAAATATGTAGGCTTCCAAATATGCAGGATGTCTCTGCCACATTGCGCCCTGTTGTTGAACAATATAACGAGGCATGGTTAAATAATGATGTTGATAAAATGGCACAACTGAAGTCTCATTATCCAAACTTAGAGAAATCTCTTTTTAATGCTGATAAATTTAATGTTGTTTTAGATGAAACGAAAGCTACACAGAAGTTTTTTAAAGAGAGAGTTGATGCAATGATCACTGAAGTTGCACAGCATACCATTGGAATTGATGATACTGCTCTTGGTGAGGAAAAGAAAACAAATGCTTATTCTGCTGAAAAAACAGAATTTTTAACAGGAGTTACGATTGCGGATAATATTACAATATCATTGGAAGACTGGGACAGTAATTTAGAGTTTACTTATCATTCAAGTGATATTTTAGGAGATGACAGAGTCTTAATATATTTCGCTGATGATAGTAAACTGAATGCTTCAAAGGCGTTTATTTATGTCAAGAGTAACACTGGTGAAGGAAACTTTGTCTTAAAAGCAAATAAACTTCCTAAAAGTAATTTGAATATTGATTATGTAGAGGTGGTGAGAAAATAATGGCTAAATGCGGAATTACTAATATTGGTGGCGGTGGCGGAATCGGTTCTGATGAGCTTACTGTCACCAAAGATTATGTTTTAAGCGGATTGGAATATGTTGGAGCTGATACAGATGATGAAAAAGGTGCTGGTGTAATGATTAATAACGGGACCACAGCAAATCAAAACTTAAATGCGGGTGGTTCTTTTTTAGTTAAAGAGGGGTTCCATGCACAAAGTTTTAATGTAAATGCCAATAGTTTGGCAAGTCAGACCCCCGCTACAGCAACAGACAATCGTGTTATGAGTGGAGATACATACTGGAGAAATGGGATTAAAGGAACAGGGACTATGGCAGTACAAAGTATCCTGTCTTTTAGTGCAGCCGTGTACTCGTCCACGGCGATTACGTTCACTTGGCAAAATCCAGCCAAGGGGCCGTTTTCCGGAGTTATCATTGTGGGAAAAACAGGGTCTTATCCGACGAGTATATCAGATAGTACAAGGTACTACAAAGGAACTGGAAATAACACAGCCACTTCCGGAACCTCGAGTGCTACTGTGACGAGCTTTACAGGAGGTACAACTTATTATTTTCGGGTATTTTCCTACGCAATTAAAGATGGCGCGGAGTGGATACATGCAACTACTTATACTGCAACAGCAGCAACCACAAAAGGACAACAGGTATTTACATCATCTGGCACATTTACAGTCCCAGCCAATGTGAGGAGTATTGACCTATTTGCTGTCGGTGCTGGAGGTAATGGGGGTAGAAAAACCGAGTCTGGCACTAGCCATTATACAGGTGGTGGTGGCGGTGGTGGGTATACGACCACGGAAAAGGCGGTAAGTGTAATTCCTGGTAACGTGTTACAAGTAACTATTGGTTCTTCCTCTGGTGTGTCTAGCTACTCAGGCCAATCGGGCAGTAGTTATTTTACGCTTAATGGTTCTCAAAAATGTTTGGCGCAAGGAGGCTATGGTGGAGGTGATTCCTATTCATCAGCTGCTGGAAGAGGTGGCTCAGGAGGGGGACATCCTGGCTGGTACGGAACTGGTTCCCCCACTAATCAAACATGGGGTGGAGGCGCTGGTGCAAGCAACGGAAGCAGCGGGGCTTCTATACCGGGTGCTAGTGGAGGAGCTGGTCAAGGAACTACAACTAGAGCATTTGGGGAGGCTTCTGGAACACTATATGCAGGTGGCGGTGGCGGTGGAGCCTATGCCGCGGCAGCTGGTGCAGGTGGTGCAGGTGGCGGTGGTACCGGGGGAGGAAGTCAAGCCCCTCCAATTAAACCTACTGCAAATACAGGCGGCGGCGGTGGTGGTCAAGGAATGACTATGGGGGATATGGCTAATTCAGGAGGTGCAGCCGGAATTTGTATCATTCGCTGGGGATATTAAGAAGGGAGATATAAAAAATGATTGTACATCAGGTTTTTGCACAAATTTATAATGAGGAAATAAAAAATATTATTGTTTGTAATGATTACGAAATGGCTAACTGGCTGACCAGAGCTTCCTATGGTGATGAGGCTTTTGCTGTTGACTGTTTACAATATCCTTGCGGTATTGGCGACAAGTATTGCGATGGGATATTTTATAGGATTGGAGAAGATGGAAAAGAAACTATAATCAACTATGTTCCGACTGCCGAAGAACAGGTTAAAATTGTTGACTCTCAGATTTCTCATCTATCAAAAATAACTGGAATAGGCGTGGAGGCAGGAATCACCATTCAGCCTACTCTAGAGGAGTTAAAAGAAGTAAAGAGAGTAGAGGTAAATGCAGCCTGCGGCCAGAATATTTGCAACGGAATCACCGTGGAGCTGTCCACCGGCTTTGAGCACTTCAGCCTCTCCCAAACAGACCAGCTAAATCTTCTTGGTCTTCAGGCGCAAATCGCCTTAGGAGTGACACAGATCATCTACCATGCGGATGGACAACCCTGCTGTTTCTATCCAGCTTCTGACATTACTCTCTTAATTGAAAAAGCCATGTTCCATGCCTCATACCATACTACATATGCGAATAGTTTAAGGGCGTGGATTGATGGAGCAGAGATGAATAGTGAGTTGGAGACTATTTATTACGGGGCTGACGTGCCAGAGGAGTATCAATCTGAGGTTCTAAAGGCTTATCTGGCTCAGATCACAGCCATAACCGATGGAACAGAATGATGAAACAGATCTTTAAATACTTATTCCTCTGGTTAGTTGGAGGAACCTCTTATATAATTATAGAATTGAGCTTTAGAGGCTCCTCGCATTGGACTATGTTTATTCTTGGTTCCTTTTGCTTTATTGCATTGGGTCTAATAAATAAATTAATTCCATGGGAAATGCCACTTTATAAGCAGATATTACTTGGAGATATAATCGTAACTATTCTTGAATTTATAACTGGATACATAGTCAATATCCAATTTGGTTGGGGAGTTTGGGATTATAGTCATATTCCTGGAAGTATTATGGGGCAGATATGCCCTTTTTTTGTGCTCTGTGGCTGCCGTTGTGTCTGACAGGTATCGTGTTTGATGACTGGTTAAGATATTGGATATTTAACGAAGAACGGCCACATTATACTTTATTTTAAACGATATATGAGACATGAATAATTTACAGGGAATAGTTGAGTTCATCACTCTTCTATTCCCTATTTTTTACGATTAAAAGTGCATTT
Organism: Lacrimispora sp.; assembly: GCF_036758025.1. Classification (GTDB taxonomy): domain Bacteria; phylum Bacillota; class Clostridia; order Lachnospirales; family Lachnospiraceae; genus Lacrimispora. The sequence goes on from NZ_DAIOXM010000007.1 coordinate 116,151, forward strand.
TTGTCGGTTTTTTATTCCGTTATAAAGTTCACCTCATCAACGGCCTTTTCGAATCATTTATTAGCAAAACAACAATATCTCCATATTCTCATCTGCATAAAAAGTTCTGCCGCTGTTGCAATTTCAAGCACAGGAATCCAATTCTCTAAAGATATAGCCTTTGTTTAAGTAGTTCATTTTATAAATTTTAAAAGTTTAACAGAAAATAGTTGAAAAAAGTCACAAACTATACTACAATGTACCACAAGAGATGATATTGGACAGGCAAAAGGAGGTGGCTGCAGTCAGCAGCGTTCTTGACCAAAAACTGTTTGGAAAATATCAATTATGTAAAATCCTGGGAACCGGCCGGGCAGGGACTGTCTTTCTGGCGGTTCATCTTGGGCTTGAAGAGTACCGCGCTATCAAGCGGGTGCCTAAAAGCTTTCTGAATTATGAACACATCAGGCATGAGGCACTGGTCCTCAAAGAACTTCGCCATCCTGGAATCCCAATTATTTACGACGTAGAAGAAGATGAATCTTACAGCTATCTGATTGAAGAGTTTCTTGCTGGTAACTCTCTATATGACCTTGTAGAAAAACAGGGCCATCTTTCACGGGAACTGACCATTTACTATGGAATTCAGCTATCCCGTATCATCAATTACCTGCATATCGCAGGATCAAACCCCATATTACACTTAGATTTACAGCCGAAAAACCTGTTGCTGTGCCACGATACCCTGAAGGTGATTGACTTTGGATTTGCCGCTTCTCTTGCTGATGCCAATATGTCGGGAGAGCGGTACGGAACCGTGGGATGTGCGGCTCCGGAACAGTATTTAAAGGATGGAGTGCTGGATGAAAGAACAGATATCTATGCCATTGGTGCTGTCCTCCATTACCTTTATTCCGGAACATTTCCTGAACTGCCGTATGTGCCGGCACCCTCCATGGATGCTGATCTGGCCGCAGTCATAAACGGATGCGTTCAATCCCGTCAGGAAGACCGTTTTTCATCGGCACAGGAGCTTAAGGAACGGCTTGAACAACTTGGCAGCACAGGAACGGCTGCAAAAAACAGTCTACAATCATCATCTCTTATCATTGCTCTTGCAGGGAGCAAATCTGGAGCCGGGGTGACTCATATCGCCATCGGCTTGTCTGTTTATCTTAAAAATCACGGATACCCCAACCTATTTACAGAAATGAACGACTCCGGCATGGGAACCGGACTGGGAGCATTTACGGGTGCAGAACGGGATCAGTATGGCCTGATGCAGTACCGGGGCTTCCTATGGAAACCATATTACGGGCCGGGCGTAAAGCTGAAGGAGCCGCCGGTAGCAATACGGGTTCTGGACTATGGAACCGATGTGGAACAGGCTTTGTTAAAAAATCCGGATGTTCTGATTCTGGTATGTGATACCAGTTTATGGAGCAGACAAGTGGCCTGGGAGGCAGCAGCCCGGATTATTAAAGGAAATGTACCTTATAGAATTGTATATAACCACACGGACAAGAAAACCAGGATCAGGCTTCCTGAAGGGGCTGACCCTTCCTATTGTTTCCGGGCACCCTATGATTCCAACCCTTTTGAGGCAGGCCCTTTATTCAGGGATTTTTACAAAGTGCTTTTAGAGGGAATATGGGGTCATAAAAGCAGGAAGGAAAACGGCATGAACAGGGTTTTAAAGAAGATTAAGGAGACTTTGAAACATGCCCTTAAACAGATTCTTAAGTTAGGCCGTACACAGGCTCCCCAAGGTGGTTTGCGGTTTAAGGAAAGATACCCTCCGTCTGGAAAGGATAAAGCCCAATGAAAGGAACGATAAAAGCACTATGGAAAAGCCTGATTCCCCATAAGAAACCGGAGGATCAGCAGATCATTGGGATCATAGGAACCGGTCTGGGCGTTGGGGTGACCCATTTGGCGGTCATGACAGCCGGGTATTTAAGTGGAGTCATGAGAAAGCGGTGTGCCGTTTTAGAGTGGAACAGCCATGGGGATTTTCTGCGCATGAGAAAGATGTGCGGGAAAGAGAAGGATTTGAATGGAGGCTGCCGGATTCTGGAAGCGGATTATTACGAAGGAGCCGGGATAGACACCTTATTATTGTGTAAAAAGTCCGGATATCAGGCGGTGATTGTGGATTACGGAACCGTAAGTCAAAGCAGTCTGAGAGAATTTTTAAGATGTGACAGGCAGTTTGTTCTTGGGAGCTTAAGTGAGTGGCAGATGGAGGCGTTTCTGGAATTCGAAGGAAAGAGGGATAAGACCGAAAAAAGCTGGGAGACTCTCGTGACCTTTGGAAGCGAGGAGGCCAGAAAAAACATGGAAAAAAGGCTTAAAATTCCTGTACGGAGAGTTCCGGTTTCAGTAGACGCTTTTGCTGTCACCGGAGAAGCCATATGCTTTTACCAGCAGTTTTTCAAATGACGGGAGAGGAAATATGTCACTACAGCTTTCCAGTGGTCTTCTCCCGGATATGATGAAAGCTGAAAGGATTTACAATACAAAAAGAGAAATACAGGGGAAAATGGATGAAAAAAGAGCAAAACCAGGCTTTAGGTCAGGAACTCACAAAAGAGGAACAGTGCCTGGCCGGGCTGAAAAGGTATCGTGAGCAGGGGATCACCATTTGCGTTGATGGAGAGGAACTGCCGGAAAAGGACTGGAATAAAATATTTGAGGTAAGGGAGGATAACAGCTTCTATATGGCTGATTACATATCCGATGAGGAAACCGGAAAACTCAAAGAAATAAGATTTGACCGTGTTTATAATAAGTAATCAGCCTCATATTTAAAAAGGGGCGCATCCGGGATACCATCTTCAGCCTTAAGCTGGTCAACAGGTGCGCCAGGGCGGGATAGGGGAAATTGCAAAGTAATGAAAATGTAAATTCCAATTGGGGAGAAGTGTGGTATAATCTCCATGAAAGCAATGAGCAGTGCGAAACGGAATGGAGAAGAATTTTCGTTGTGCTCGCACATAAGAAAATTCTTCTGCGTTCTGTTTCATAGGGCGAATGCCCGTGAGCGAACGAGTCCGCAGGATTCGTGAGCTCCACTGCGGACTTGGCCAACAATACCCATAAATTCACAAAGCCACAGAATTAGCAACCCGCACTGCGGACTGGACCGACGCCCATAAATTCACGAGTCCGCCGAATTCATGGACTGCACTACGGAATCGGCCAATGTCCATAAATTCACGAGCCCGCCGAATTCATGGTCCCCACTGCGTACTCGGCCACCCCAAAAAGAATTCATTCCACACATACATGCCTAGGAGGAAAACAGATGAAGAGGAAAGCAATGCCGGTTCTGGCAGCGCTGGGATTAATTTTATTAATAATTGCAATATTTTTCGGTTACCGTTTCCTAGACCGTTTCATCCCCTCAAAAGAACCGGCTGATCTATCACAACTGCTGGGAGTAAAGGAAAACGAAGTAGCCCTTTATTTAAACGAAACCCTGGAAGAAGAAAAAGGACTCTACCTCCAAGGCCAAACATACCTCCCTATCGAATGGGTAAATCAAACCTTAAACGAACGCTTTTACTGGGACGAAAACGAGAAAATCCTGGTATATGCCCTGCCAGACACCATCGTCTACGCAGACCACACCACCCTGGGCTCTTCCGGAAAGCCCTTAATATGGGTCAATGAGGACGGCGTTTACCTATCCATAGGCCTGATAGCCAACTATACAAACATCCGCCTATCCACATACGACCAAGACCTACACAAACGCATCTTCATCAACAACCTCTGGGAGCCGGAAAACAAAGCAGCAGCAGTCAAAGAAGGCAGCATCCGGGTAAAAGGCGGCGTAAAAAGCCCTATCATAACCGAAATAACCCCTGGTTCCCAGGTCACAGTTCTGGAATCCATGGAAAAATGGGATAAAGTACGCACCCAGGATGGCTTCATTGGCTACATAGAACGCAAGCGTCTCGGAACCGTCACCAGCCAGACCCCGCAAAGCACCTTCACCCCTCCAACCTATAAAAGCATTTCCATGGAAGAGCCAGTCTGCCTTGCCTGGCACCAAGTAACCAGCCCGGACGGAAACGCTTCTTTCGACAAAGTAATCGCCAACACCAAAGGAGTCAATGTAATTTCCCCCACCTGGTATGAACTCACCGACAATGAGGGAAGCTTCCGCTCCTTAGCCGACACAGAATATGTAAAGAAAGCCCATGAAAAAGGCCTTAAAGTATGGGCTCTCATCAACAACTTCAGCACCGACGTAAACACAGAAATTCTCATGTCAAAAACCTCTGTCAGAAGAAAACTGATCGAAGGCCTTATGGCAGAAGTGGAGCGCTACAATCTGGACGGACTGAACCTGGACTTTGAAGGAATCAAGGAAGAGGCCGGAGTCCATTACGTCCAATTCATCCGGGAACTATCCATCCCATGCAGAGAAAAAGGAATCGTCTTATCCGTAGACAACTACGTTCCCACCGCAGGCACCCAGTTCTACAACAGAAAAGAACAGGGAATTGTAGCCGACTACGTGATCATCATGGGATATGATGAACATTATGCCGGAGGAGATGCCGGTTCTGTAGCTTCCATCGAATATGTGGAAAATGGAATCAAAAATACCCTGGCCCAGGTACCAAAGGAAAAGGTGATCAATGCCATTCCCTTTTACACCAGAGTATGGACCGAAGGAGACGACGGAAACACCACTTCTTCTGCCCTTGGCATTGAACAGGCACAGAAATGGATCGATGAAAACCAGATAGAACTGTACTGGCAGGAGGAGCTGGGACAGTATTACGGAGAATTGCAGTCAGAAGAAGGCCTTAAAAAAGTATGGATGGAGGAAGAGCGCTCCATCGGTCTGAAAATGGATTTAATCAAAGAATACGATCTGGCAGGAGTAGCCTGCTGGAAGCTGGGATTTGAGCCATCCGGGTTGTGGGACCAGGTACGGATGGATCAAAACGAATAAGAGCGAATAGGAGAAATGGGAGAGACAGGATGGTCAGGTTATGAAAAAAAAGATAGTATTGGCAGCAGTTTTGACAGCAATCTGCATATTTGCAGGCTGCTCTTTCAAGGAGCCGGAACCAGAAAGCACAACAGCAGAAAGTACGGTACCTGCAGAAACCACAACAGAGGAAACAACAGCAAAGGAAACAACAGAGCCGCCCTCCCAGGAAGAAACCACGCCGGAAGAAACTTCTGAGCCAGAAATCAGCGGCAGCCGCATCATCATCGCCACTGACATGCATTATCTGGCAAGGGAACTGACTGACTTCCAAAGCAGCTTTACGAATCGTGTAGAGCACGAGGATGGAAAGGTCATGCAGTACGTTTGGGAGATTACAGATGCATTTATCTATGAAGTAAAAAAAGAAAATCCGGATCTGGTAATTTTAAGCGGGGACTTAACCTACAATGGAGAATGGGAAAGCCATATTGAGTTTGCCGAAAAGCTGGAGGAGATTGAAGAAGCCGGAATCCCTGTCATTGTTATTCCGGGAAATCATGATATCAACAACCGCTATGCAGTCCGTTTTTCAGGAGATTCAGTCCAGGGAATTGAGTCCATAGAGGCCGAGGACTTTGAAGACATTTACCAGAACTTTGGCTACAACGAAGCTGTCAGCCGCGATTCCGCCTCTTTAAGCTATGTATACCAAGTCAATGACTATACCAGAGCCCTGATGCTTGATTCATGCCAGTACTATCCCAGAAATCTGGTAGGCGGAATGATAAAAAATGATACATACGATTGGATTGAAGAGCAGATGGAAGAAGCGTGGAACCTGGGAATGAACGTGATCCCAGTGGCTCACCACAACCTCCTTGATGAAAGCGAGGTCTATCTGGAGGACTGCACCATTGAACATAGTGAGCAGCTGATCGACCAGTTAGAAAGCTGGGAAGTGCCCCTGTTTTTAAGCGGCCACCTTCACGTGCAGCATCACATGCGGTCTGGCGAGGATTCAGGAATTTACGAAATAGTCACCAGTTCCTTAACCACACCGCCCTGCCAGTATGGTATTCTGGACTACGGAGACGACGGCAGTTTCCAGTACCATACAAAGGCCCTGGATATGGAGGGCTGGGCAAAGCAGGCAGGAGTCACCAACAAAGAGCTTTTAAATTTTAATGAATTCGGAAAACAATTTTTAAGCAAGGTATTTTATAACCTGGCCCAGGATGAATTTAAGCGCCTGGATTCATTAAAGAATCTGACTCCCAACCAAAGGGAACAGATGGCAAAAGTCTATGCGGAGCTGAATGTGGCCTGCTCTTCCGGAAAAGTGTTTGAAATCCGGGATAAAGCCATGGCGAAGAACGGCTACAAGCTATGGATGGATGAGGGATATCCAAGCATCCTGTCCCAGTATCTGGAATGGATCGTCAGAGACGGAACAAAGGACTACAATGTTTTGACAGGGGAATAGAGGGAAAGTCATGGGAACGGTTCTTTTTTAATTCGCAGAAAGATATAATTCATTAAGAAAATATATCGGGTAGAAAATGTGAAATTAAAAAGATGGGAACCATTTATGGCAGTGCTTTTGCTGGTATTGGTATACATAATATCCAGCCGTGCCGGAAAAATGGCCGCAGGAATCAGTGTAAAGACAGGAAAAGAAAAGCCTGTGGTGGTGATAGATGCAGGACACGGAGGAAATGATCCGGGCAAAATCGGGGTTGACGGAAGTCTGGAAAAGGACATCAACCTGCAGATAGCCAAACGGCTGCAAAAGTATCTGGAAGCCTCTGACGTGGAAGTGATTTTGACCAGGAAAGATGATAACGGCCTATATTCTGAAAAGGACAGCAGAAAAAAGGTGGCGGATATGAATAAGCGCTGTGAAATCATCAACAAGGCAAAACCCGCTCTAACGGTGAGCATTCATCAGAACAGCTATCACCAGGAGGAGGTTTACGGAGGACAGGTATTTTACTATAAACGGTCGGAAAAAGGAAAGAAGCTGGCTGAAATCCTGCAAAAAAGATTTGATTATGTGTTGGGAGAGAAAAACACCAGACTGGCAAAGCCAAATGATAATTATTTCCTGCTTTTGCATGCAAAGACTCCTATTGTCATTGTGGAATGCGGTTTCCTGACCAACTGGAAGGAAGCGGCTCTTTTGAATACAGAGGACTACCAGGACCGGATGGCATGGACCATCCACATGGGGATTATGGAATATTTAAATGGAAGATAAAATTAAACGGTCATTGCAGCAATACACCTCTGCGATGACCGTTTTTTATTTATTTTAAAGAAGAAAAATTTTGTGTTCCCTGCACTCCTTGCGCATTTGGGCGGGCCAGATGCTGGCCTGAACCTCTCCCACGTGGGCACGGTCCAGTAAGAGCATACAGAGACGGGACTGTCCGATGCCTCCTCCGATGGTGTAAGGCAGTTCCCCATTTAACAGCATTCGGTGGTATGGAAGGCCTTGGCGGTCTTCGCAGCCAGCCTTTACAAGCTGTTCTGCCAGGGATTTTTCGTCTACACGGATTCCCATGCTGGAGATTTCCAGGGCGCAGTTTAAATTTTCGAACCAGAAGAGGATATCTCCGTTTAACTGCCAGTCATCGTAGTCAGGGGCTCTTCCGTCGTGAGGCTCTCCGTTGCTTAGTTTCTCTCCGATTTTCATGAGGAAAACACAGCCGTATTCCTTTGTGATGAGGTTTTCCCTCTCCTTTGGAGTCTTATCAGGGAAACGGTCCTCCAATTCCTGAGAGGTGATGAAGGTAATGTCCTCCGGAAGCTGTTTGACTGCATTGGGATATTTATACCAAACCTCATGCTCCATGTGCTTGATGATCTTAAAAATGGTGCGGACGGTATCCTTTAAGGTATCCTCATTCCGTTCCTCTTTGGTAATGACCTTTTCCCAATCCCACTGGTCCACGTAGCAGGAGTGGAGATTATCCATTTCTTCGTCCCTGCGGATCGCGTTCATATTGGTGTAAAGCCCTTCGCCGGGCTGGAAACCGTATTCATAAAGGGCCATGCGCTTCCATTTAGCCAGAGACTGAACCACTTCAATGGTTTCACCGGGAATGCCTAAGAGATCAAAAGCTACCGGACGCTCCACGCCGTTTAAGTTGTCATTTAAACCGCTGCTTTTTTCCACGAACAGAGGGGCTGAAATACGTTCCAGGTTCATTTCTTTTCCGAATTCCTTCTGAAACGTATCCCTTATGTATTTGATAGCCTCCTGGGTCTCCCGTACGGAGAGCCTGGGGTCGTAACCTTTGGGTATAATCAGTGCCATGTGGTATTCCTCCAAAATAAAATGTTTTTTTAATGGTATCATTATTATAGAAATCCTGCAACCATTGTTTTCTTCATAATTCTGGAAAATCAAGTTTAAAACCCCATACAACGGTAAAAAAGTTGCATGGTCACTGCCCCTGTGATATGATTAGGAAAGCGAAAAGGAAAGAGCTGAGACACATGAAAACAGAACGAATTATAATAGAAAATAAAGAACATCCGGAGGAAGAATTATTAAAAAAACCTGCGGAAATATTAAAAAACGGCGGTCTGGTAGCATTTCCCACGGAAACAGTCTACGGCCTGGGAGCCAACGCCTTAAATGAAGAAGCGGCGAAGAAAATTTACGAGGCAAAGGGAAGACCTTCCGATAACCCTTTGATTGCCCATATTGCTGATTTCGACGACTTGATTCCCCTGGTTTCCCAGGTGCCGGAGTCCGGAAAAAAGCTGATGGAAGCCTTTTGGCCCGGCCCCCTGACCCTTATTTTCCCAAAAAGCAGGCTGGTTCCCTATGGCACCACAGGCGGCCTTGATACAGTAGCTGTGCGTATGCCCGCTGACCCGATTGCAAATGCTCTCATACGCCTTGCAGGAGTTCCGGTGGCAGCGCCCAGCGCCAATACCTCCGGGCGTCCCAGCCCTACCACAGCAGATCACGTGTGGCAGGATATGAACGGGAAAATAGACATGATCCTGGATGGAGGGGCGGTGGGAATCGGTGTGGAATCCACCATCATTGATGTGTCGGGGGAAGAACCTGTCATATTAAGGCCCGGCGCCGTCACTCAGGAAATGGCTTCCAGCGTCCTTGGACAGGAAATCCACTTAGACCCTGCCATTGCCTCAGGCCCTATGAAGGCTGAAGTCAAGCCAAAGGCGCCGGGAATGAAATATAAGCATTATGCCCCCAAGGCAGAACTGACTCTGGTAGAGGGAGAGATGGAAGACGTGGTGAAGACCATTAACCATCTGACAGAGGATAGGCTTTCCGAAGACTTCCGGGTGGGAATCATATGTACGGAAGAAACCAAGAACAGCTATCCTAATGGTATTGTCCGCAGCTTAGGAACCCGGACAAAAGAAGAGACCATAGCCCACAGCCTTTATTCGGTGCTGAGGGAATTTGATGATCTGGAAGCGGATTATATTTATTCCGAAAGCTTTTCCAAGGATCATTTGGGACAGGCCATTATGAACCGCCTGGTAAAGGCGGCAGGATACCATATTATCAGAACATAAAACGTGTTCTGATAATCGGATGGACGGTGCTAAAACCGGCATCTTTTATGAAAAGCCAAAAGCAACTTCTCATAAGCTATATTATGAAAACAAAAAGGCGTTTTCATAATCGGATGGACGGAGCAAAAAAGCGCACCTTTTATGGAAGTTGAAATATAACTTCTCATAAGCTATATTATAGAAACGTAAAAGGAGAAACGGATATGTCTGGAAAGAGAGAAGATTACATTACATGGGACGAGTATTTTATGGGAGTGGCCCTTCTTTCGGGGAAGCGTTCCAAGGACCCCAGCACTCAGGTGGGTGCTTGTATTGTCAGCCAGGATAATAAGATTTTATCCATGGGCTACAACGGATTTCCTCTGGGCTGCTCTGATGATGAATTTCCCTGGACCAAGGAAAGTGAACAGGAAGACCCCTATAATTCCAAATATTTCTATTCCACCCACAGTGAATTAAATGCTATTCTTAATTACAGGGGAGGAAGTCTGGAAGGCAGCAAGCTTTATGTGACCCTGTTTCCATGCAATGAATGTGCCAAGGCCATTATACAGGCTGGAATCAAAACCGTTGTATACGGCTCGGACAAGTACGCCCATACTCCGGCTGTCAATGCCTCCAAGCGGATGATGAATGCAGCAGGGGTCCGTCATTACCAGTACGAGTCCACGGGAAGAAAAATAGAGATCGAGGTTTAATATGAAGTTTTTATTGGCGGCTGTCAATGCCAAGTATATCCACTCCAATCCGGCCATTTACAGCTTAAAGGCTTATGCCAAAGCCCATGGGAAGGAACGGGAACTGGAGGATGGAAGCTTTCAGATTGAGACCGGGGAATATACCATTAACAATCAGCCCGATGAGGTTTTAAAGGATATTTACAGCCGGAAACCGGATGCAGTGGGATTTTCCTGCTACATCTGGAACATTGCCTTTGTCTTGGAACTGGTCCGGGACCTTCCTAAGGTTCTCCCTCATGTGGAGATCTGGCTGGGAGGTCCTGAAGTGTCTTATGACGCCTCCCGGATTCTGGAACAGGAACGGTCGGTTTACGGGATTATGACGGGAGAAGGGGAGGAAACATTTTTAAAGGTAGTACAGGCTTATTTAAAAGGAAACCAGTCTCATAACAAGGACAAGATTTCCGCCCTCTGTACCATAGACGGAGTGGCGGTGAGAAATGAAGATGGGGCTGTCATTGAAAATCCTTTAAAAACAGCAGCGGACATGAGTTCCATCCCTTTTCTGTACGAAAGCCTGTCAGGCTTTGAAAACCGCATTATTTACTATGAAAGCAGCCGGGGCTGTCCATTTTCCTGCAGTTACTGCCTTTCCTCCCTGGATAAGTCGGTGCGCTTAAGGGATACGTCCCTGGTTTTAAAGGAGCTGGATTTTTTCATTGAAAAAGGGGTTCCCCAGGTGAAGTTTGTGGACAGAACCTTTAATTGCAGCAGGAAACATACCAGGGAAATCTGGCGCCATATTATAGAACACGACAATGGGGTGACCAACTTCCACTTTGAGATTTCTGCGGACCTTTTAAATGAAGAGGAACTGGAGCTGATGTCCCGCATGAGGCCGGGGCTGATCCAGCTTGAAATCGGGGTTCAGAGCACCAATCCCCGCACCATAGAGGAAATCCGGCGGAAAATGGATTTGACTCTGTTGAAAAATGCGGTAGCCCGCATCAACAGCTTTGGAAATATCCACCAGCACCTGGATCTGATTGCAGGTCTTCCTTATGAAGACTACGAAAGTTTCCGAAATTCCTTTAACCAGGTCTGGGATATGAAGCCGGAGCAGCTCCAGCTTGGCTTCTTAAAGGTGCTGAAAGGCTCCTATATGGCAGAAATGGCAGAGGAATACGGCTTGAGATTCAGGCAGAAGCCGCCTTATGAGGTGCTGTCTACCAAATGGCTTAATTACGGTGAGGTTTTAAAATTAAAGGCTCTGGAAGAAATGCTGGAGGTCTACGGAAACAGCGGCCAGTTCCGGCTTACCATAAAAGAGCTTTGCAGGGAATTTGAAACGCCTTTTGACCTGTTTGAAGCCCTGGCCGGATATTATGAGAACCAGGGGCTTTTTGGGATCAGCCACAGCCGCATGGCACGGTATGATATATTGGAGCAGTTTATTGGAACCCTGGTGCCGGAAAAGCTTCCCAAGTACCGGGACCTTCTGGTATATGACCTTTACTTAAGAGAGAATTTAAAGAGCCGTCCTTCCTTTGCAGCAGACCAGGAACCCTTTAAGGACCGGGTGAGGGCATTTTTTGCAGAGGAAGCCCTTTCCTTCCGCTACTTAAAAGAAGGATACCAAGGCTATGAGGCAAGACAACTGATCAAAATGGCCCACATCGAGGTGTTCCGGGATGGAAGGGCAGTGCTTTTTGATTATAAGAAACGGGATGCCTTATCCCATAATGCAGCAAATTATGAGATTGGCATATGGAGGAATGAATGGCAAGAAAAGAAACAAAAGCAGAGCAGAAGGCCAGAGTATTAAAGGTGCTGGAAGCTCTTGACCGGGAATATGGAACAGAATACATCTGCTACTTAAACCACGAAACCCCGTGGCAGCTTTTAATTGCAGTTATTTTAAGCGCCCAGTGCACCGATGCCAGGGTGAACATGGTGACAGTGGATTTATTTAAAAAATACGATTCTCCCCAAAGCTTTGCCCAAGCGGATTTAAAAGAGCTTGAGAAGGATATCCACTCCCTGGGCTTTTATCATATGAAAGCAAAGAATATCATATCCTGCTGTAAGGATCTGGTGGAGAAATTTGGCGGAGAAGTGCCCTCTACCATAGAGGAACTGACCTCCCTGGCAGGAGTAGGACGGAAAACAGCCAATGTCATCCGGGGAAATATCTATAACGAACCCAGCATTGTGGTGGACACCCATGTGAAGAGGATTTCCAGAAAACTGGGCTTTGCAAAGGCAGAGGACCCGGAAAAGATCGAATTTGAGCTGATGAAGGTGCTTCCAAAGGAGCATTGGATCTTATGGAATATCCACATCATCACCCTTGGAAGAACCATCTGCGTTGCCAGAAGCCCCAAGTGCGGGGAATGCTTCTTACGGGAACTGTGCCCAAGCGCTATGCCGGCGAAGGCTGGAAAAGGAGAACATTAGGGTGGTATCATCTTATATTGCGGTGGATTTGGAGACAACGGGCCTGGACCCGAAACTGGATAAGGTCATTGAGATTGGTGCGGTACGGGTACTGGACGGACAGATAAGGGAAGTTTTTGAAACCTTTGTAAATCCTCACCGCAAGCTGGAGGAAGAGGTGGCAGCCCTTACGGGAATCAGGGATGGTCAGGTGGAGTCTGCCCCGGAAATCGAAGAAGTGATAAAGGCGTTTCTGGAGTTTGCAGGAGACCTGCCCCTTTTGGGCCATCATGTGATCTTTGATTACAGCTTTCTAAAACGGGCTGCAGTCAACCAGGGCCTTAACTTTGAGCGCCGGGGAATTGATACCTTAAAGCTGGCCAGAAGGTTTATGCCTCCTGAGAAAAAGAAGAACTTAAAGGCAGCCTGTGAATATTTCGGAGTGGAAATGAATTTAAGCCACCGGGCTTTGGCAGACGCCAGAGCGTCCCATTTTCTCTATCAGGAGATGGTAAAATGCCATGGAGAGGAAGAATTTTCCGTATTTGGTTCTCAAGACCTAATTTATAAGGTGAAAAAGGAGCAGCCTGCTTCAAAAAGGCAAAAAGAACACTTGCAGGATTTATTAAAATATCATAAAATAGTTTTATCTGTGCAGACAGACCATTTGTCCAGAAATGAAATATCCAGAATTACGGATAGAATCATAGCACAGTATGGAAGAATAAGAGAGAGGTGATACGAAATGATGAATTTTAACAATAGAAAAAATAAAAAAATTTTATCTGCGGCCATGATTGCGGTAGTAGTTCTGCTGATAGCTTCAATGGTAGTTCCCGTGCTGCTGAGCGTCCTGTAAAATCAGGAGAACCGGAGATACCGTATTGACCCAGCAAGCAATGAGGAATGAATATGAAAAAGAAAATATTGTCAATGAGCCTGGCAGCAGTGATTTTGGCGGCGGGAATAGGAGTTCTTTCCCCCATCCATGCCATGGCTGATTCCCTTCCCGATGGGATTTATGTAGGAGAACACAATCTGGGAGGCATGACAGAAGAGGAGGCCGGTCAAAAGATCCAGGGGCTGGTAGATGAAATGGAAGGCCAGAAGATCACCCTGGTGGTAGACGGACAGCCCGTGGAAACCACGGCAAAGGAACTGGGATTTCACTGGAGTAATCCGGAAGCAGTATCCCAGGCCGCATCAGCCTGGCAGGGCGGAAATTTAATCAAGCGGTATTTAAATAAGAAGGACATTGAAAAGAACCATGTCATCATTCCTCTGGAGACAGCTCTTGACGAGGGAAAGGTGGCTGCTTTTGTGGCAGAAAAGTGCGCACCTGTGGAGACAGAGGCAAGGAATGCCACCATTGTCAGACAAAACGGCGCCTTTGTGGTGACTCCGTCGGTCATTGGAAAGTCCGTGGACATCGGAGCCACAAAGCAGGCTCTTGACGCGGCTCTTGCTGAAGGGCTTGATGAGCCTGTCAATGCGGTGGCTGTGATTGAAGAGAAAAAACCTGGTATCCTGACAGAGGATCTGGCTTCCATTCAGGATGTGCTGGGAACATTTTCCACCAGTTTTGCCTCCAGCGGCGCTTCCAGGTCTACAAACTTAAAGGTTGGTGCCAACAAGATCAATGGACGGGTGCTGATGCCGGGAGAGACTCTTTCCGGTTACGAATGCATGCATCCCTTCACCGTGGCTAACGGTTATGCCACTGCGGCGGCCTATGAAAACGGGCAGGTAATTGACAGCGTGGGAGGCGGCGTATGCCAGATTTCCACCACTCTTTACAATGCAGTGCTCCGGGCAGAGCTTGCCGTTGCCCAGAGGCAGAATCATTCCATGATCGTAACTTATGTAAAGCCCTCCGAGGATGCTGCCATTGCAGGCACCTACAAGGACTTGAAATTTACCAATAATTACAGCACTCCTATTTTTGTGGAAGGAAGCATTTCCGGAAAGACCCTTACCTTTACCATATACGGCAAGGAAACGAGACCGGGAAACCGCACCTTTGAATTTGTTTCTGAAACTTTAAAGGTTACGGACCCGGGAGCTCCCAAGGAAATTGTAGATCCTGCCATGGCTCCGGGCAGCAGAAAACAGGTCCAGTCGGCACATACAGGAATCAAATCCAGACTTTGGAAAATCATTTATGTTGACGGCGTGGAGCAGAGCCGGGAGATTCTCCATACGGATACTTATAATCCTTCAAAGGCCATTATAAGAGTGGGGCCTGCGGCACCTGTAACGGTTCAGCCTGTACAGCCGGGAGAAAGTGTTCCTGTACCTCCAGGAGAAAGTGTGCCTGCAGAGACGCCTCCGGCAGAGCTGCCGCCTGCGCCTCCGGCAACATCGGAGGGACCGGGAGACGAATCCTCCCAAGGCCCTATAGGACCGGGAGTTTAGGAAAGAAGTATGAGACGGATTGAAAGAGAAAATACAGGAACCATGAAGCCTGGGCAGGATATTGTGATAGCAGGATATGCCGGGCTTTGGGGAACTGTAGAAATTGTAAAACATAAAAAAGATGACCTGCGTCAATGGTTTTCTGAGGATTATCTGGACCGGATACTGGAAAACGGGTCCATGTCCTTGGAAGGAAACCTGGAGAAGTGGGAAAAAGCCGGAGCATCAGAATGTGAGGCGGCGGGAGAAGGCGGAGTGTTAAAGGCCCTTTGGGACTTATCAGGGGCGTATATGACCGGAATCTGTTTTTCCCTTGGCAAAATCCCGGTTAATCAGGCAACCATCGAAATCTGTGAGCGGTACGACTTAAACCCGTACCGCCTTTTCTCTACCGGCTGTCTGGTCCTTTTGGCTGACAACGGAGGAGATCTGGTATTAGCTTTAGAGAAAGAAGGAATAACCGGGGCTGTCATAGGCAAGGTGACGGACGGAATTAAGAGGATTATCACCCATGAAGAGAGCACAGGCTATTTGGAGCGGCCCTCAAGGGATGAGATTTATAAGGTTTTGGCAGAATGAGCAGGAGGTAAGGATTATGAGGGAAAAGATACTGGCAGTGATTGAAAAAAACAGCAGGATTGATTTAAAGGACCTGGCAATTCTTTTAGGAGAAAGCGAGGCTGCCATTGCCAATGAGATTGCGGAAATGGAAAAAGAGCGGATTATCTGCGGCTACCACACCCTGATTAACTGGGATAATACCAGTGATGAAAAGGTGGTGGCTCTGATTGAGGTTAAGGTAACTCCCCAGCGGGGAATGGGATTTGACAAGATTGCAGAGCGCATTTATCAGTACAGCGAGGTAAATGCCGTTTACCTCATGTCAGGGGCCTTTGACTTCACCGTATTTATCGAAGGAAGAACCATGAGGCAGGTTGCCCAGTTTGTTTCCGAGAAGCTTTCACCCATGGAATCGGTGTTAAGCACAGCCACTCATTTTGTCCTGAAAAAATACAAAGACCATGGCACTGTTCTTGCAGAAGAAACTACCGATGAAAGGATGCTGATCACTCCATGAGAAATCCATTGTCAGACCGAATCGTAACGATTCCTCCTTCCGGAATCCGGAAGTTTTTTGATATTGTCAGCGAGATGAAAGACGCCATTTCCTTAGGCGTGGGAGAGCCTGACTTTGATACGCCCTGGCATATCCGCGAGGAGGGAGTTTATTCCCTGGAAAAAGGGCGGACCTTTTATACCTCCAATGCCGGTCTTAAGGAATTGAAGGTGGAGATATGCAGCTACTTAAGCAGACGCTTTGGCGTTTCCTATGACTCTGATCATGAGGTAATGGTGACGGTAGGAGGCAGTGAGGCCATTGACGTGGCCTTAAGAGCCATGCTGGACCCAGGTGATGAGGTGCTGATTCCCCAGCCCAGCTACGTTTCCTACGTTCCCTGTACCATTCTGGCAAACGGTGTTCCGGTGATCATTGAACTGGAAGAAAAAGATGAGTTTAAGCTGACGCCGGAAAAGCTTCTGGAAAAGATCACACCAAAGACCAAGGTTCTGGTTCTGCCCTTCCCCAACAATCCCACGGGAGCTGTCATGGTGAAAGAGGAACTGGAAAAGATCGCTGAAATTGTGGTTGAAAAGGACTTGTTTATTATATCCGATGAAATTTATGCGGAACTTACTTATGGCGGCCAGCACACCACCATTGCAGCCCTTCCGGGCATGAGGGAAAGAACCGTTCTCATTAACGGTTTTTCCAAATCCTATGCAATGACCGGCTGGCGCCTCGGCTATGCCGCTGCTCCCAGGCTGATCTTAGAGCAGATGTTAAAAATCCATCAGTTTGCCATCATGTGCGCCCCCACTACCAGCCAGTATGCGGCTATAGCAGCTCTTAAGGACGGGGATAAGGATGTTCAGGCAATGAGGGAATCCTATGACCAGAGACGGCGCTATTTAAAACATGCTTTTGATGAAATGGGGCTGGAATGCTTTGAGCCTTACGGTGCTTTTTACATGTTTCCCAGCATCAAGCGGTTTGGCATGACTTCTGATGAGTTTGCCACCAGACTGTTGATGGAGGAGAAGGTAGCGGTTGTGCCGGGCACTGCATTTGGAGACTGCGGAGAAGGCTTTCTGCGGATTTCCTATGCTTATTCCCTGAAGAATTTAAAGGAAGCATTAAGCCGCATCAGCCGATTTGTAAATAAACTGGATGGAAAGGCGTAAACTATGAATGTGGTATTATTGGAGCCGGAAATGCCGGCCAATACCGGAAATATCGGACGGACCTGCGTGGCTACGAATACAAGGCTGCATTTGATCGAGCCATTGGGTTTTAAACTCAATGACAAGCTGATCAAGCGGGCAGGACTGGATTACTGGGATAAGCTTGACGTGACCGTATACAGCGATTACCAGGACTTTCTGGACAGAAATCCGGGAGCCAAGATCTACATGGCTACCACCAAGGGGCAGCATGTGTATACGGATGTAGCCTATGAGCCGGACTGTTTTATCATGTTCGGCAAGGAAAGTGCAGGAATTCGGGAGGATATTCTTGTGGAAAATCAGGACCGCTGTGTCAGAATCCCTATGTGGGGAGATATCCGGTCTCTTAATTTGTCGAATTCTGTATCCATCGTGCTGTATGAGGCTTACCGTCAAAATGGCTTTGAGCATATGACCATGGAGGGAGAACTTCATCATCTGCACTGGAATAAATGAGCTTTTATTTCCCAAGGACATAGGAGAAATTACTGCCTATGTCCTTTTTTGTTGAAAAAAGGGTGATTTACAGAAAAAGGGATTTACGGTTGACATGGCTTTTAATTTATGTTAGCCTTTTATAAGAGCATAAAAAACTCAGTGAATTAATTTTTGCTGAATTTCCAAAAGGAAAACGGGGGAACCATTTTCTGGGGTGCATTGGCTTGTGTTGGAGCAGGCCATAGGGTAGTTTCTGCCCGAACCCGTCAGCTAACCTCGTAAGCGTGTGAAACAGAATTTTAATTAACAATTCTTTTAAATGAATCAATCATTCATTTGTTTCATTCAGATTTAAATTGATACGTTTATTTTTTCTTTTGGGCCTTACAGCCCTATTTGTGTTACCCAAAATCCAACAAAACAAAATTAAATAAGCGCTGTAGACGTTTTTTACTGCTCTTAACTTTATTTCCGGCATTTTTAGTGCCGCAGATATTAGAAGGGAGAGATGTTATGAGTTTATTTCACTCAGAAACAAAAAACGTAAGAAGAATCTGCTTCATGCTGCTGACAGCTGCAATGGTCACCTTTTCATTTACAGGGTGTGCAAAGACGGGGAGTCAAAATAGTTCCTCGGGTGCGGCAGCAGGTGAAACCACACTTGAAAAAGCCCGGAGAGAAGGCTCTGTAACCATTGGCTTTGCCAATGAAAAGCCCTACGCTTACCAGACAGCTGAGGGAGAGCTGACAGGAGAAGCAGTGGAGGTTGCCCGTGCGGTGCTTAAAAACCTGGGCATTGATGAGATGAAGGGAGTGCTCACGGAGTTCGGTTCCCTGATTCCGGGACTTCAGGCCAAGCGGTTCGATATGGTTACAGCGGGCATGTTTATTACCCCCGAGCGGGCAGGCGACGTAAGCTTTGCAAATCCTGAATACAGCATAGGCCAGGCCATTGCCGTAAAGAAGGGAAATCCCCTTGGGCTTCACAGCTATGAGGACATTGCAGGCCATGAAACTGCCCTGGTTGCCGTACCCGGCGGAGCAATCGAGTATGATTACTTAACAGCCGTTGGCGTGGCTAAGGACAGAATTGTGACAGTTCCCGATATGCCCTCCGCTCTTGCAGCTTTACAGGCAGGCCGTGTTGATGTGATTACTGCCACAGGCCCCTCCTTACAGGCTACTCTGGATACGGCAAATAATCCGGATTTCGAGCGGGTAACTGATTTTGAGCAGCCTGTTATAGATGGAAAGAGTGTCCGGGGATACGGAGCTACTGCTTTCAGAAAAGAAGATGGAGATTTTGTTGAGGCATTTAATGAAGAGCTTAAGAAGCTGCAGGATTCCGGAGAATTGCTGAAGATCCTTCAGGAATTTGGATTTACGGAGGAAGAGCTTCCCGGAGATATGACGCTGGAGGAACTGATCAAATAATGGATATCAAGAGAATAAGGGGGTGGCGTATTTGAGCACATACGAAATATTTGCCTCTCTGATTAAAGTGGGAATGAAAGTCACTGTTGAAGTCACCATTTTTTCCGCTGTTCTGGCCCTTGCATTAGGTTTTATATCCGGTCTGGCACGAATGTCGAAGTATAAAGTAATCCGCGTTATTTCAAGTGTGTATATTGAAATTTTCAGGGGTACTTCCCTGCTGGTGCAGCTTTTCTGGATTTACTTTGCTCTTCCCATTGTGGGAATCCGGTTCTCAGCAGTCAGCACTGGAGTTCTGGCTATAGGGCTCAATTATGGGGCCTACTGCTCTGAGATCGTACGAAGCGCCATCCAGGCAGTACCCACGGGCCAGACGGAAGCCTGCATTGCCCTGAATATGACGAGAGCTCAGCGTATGAGAAGAGTCATCATACCCCAGGCATTTGCGATGATGATTCCCAATCTGGGCAACCAATTGATCGAGCTGTTAAAAAGCACTTCCCTGGTTTCCATGATCACGCTGACAGATCTGACTTATCAGGCCAATATTTTAAATGCCACCACCTTTGAAACTACCAAGGTGTACAGTATGCTTCTGATCATATATTTTCTGATCGGGCTTCCCCTGTCTAAGGGTATGAAGCTGTTGGAGCGAATAGTTTCAGAAGGGAGGGTTTAGCATGTGGAACTGGGACTACGCTTTTTCCATACTTCCTCAGATACTGTCTGCTTTGGGGATCACCGTAAGCGCAACTTTTTTCGGGTTTTTACTGGCTTTATTTTTAGGGCTGGTGTTATCGGTTCTGACCCGGCTGAATATAAAAGCCATATCCTTTGCTGTAAAAGGAATTGTACAATTTATAAGAAATACGCCGCTTTTGGTGCAGCTTTATTTTATTTTTTATGTGCTGCCTGAGTTTGGAGTGACTCTTAAGCCGTTTACGGCCGGTGTAATCGGTCTGGGCATTCATTACAGCACTTACTTATCAGAGGTGTTCAGAAGCGGGATTGAGTCTGTTCCTGCCGGACAGTGGGAGGTGGCAAAGGCCCTGAACTTTTCCCAGCCTCAGGCATGGGCAAAGATCATTCTGCCTCAGGCACTTCCTCCGGTCATTCCTGTCATAGGAAACTATCTGATTACCATGTTTAAGGAAACGCCTCTGCTGTCGGCCATAACCCTGGTGGAAATATTGCAGACAGCCAAAATAATCGGGGCAGGTTCCTTCCGATATCTGGAGGGATTTACCATTGTGGGAGTTATATTTTTCCTGTTGAGCTACCCCTCTTCCCGAATGGTCAAGAAACTGGAGGTTCAGCTTGGCAGAAAAAGCTGATTGACACGGAAAGGAGTATGTTATGACACCGATTGTCAGCTATAAAAAGATTACAAAAACATATGGAGACTTAGAAGTTTTAAAAGATATTGATTTTGATATTTATCCCGGGGAAAAGGTGGCCTTAATCGGGCCCAGCGGCTCGGGAAAAACAACTTTAGCCAGGCTTTTGATGACCTTGGAGGAGCCCAACTCCGGAACCATTGAGGTGGAAGGGAAAAATCTGTGGCAGGAAGAGATCAATGGAAAGCTTGTCAGGGCAAAGGGAAAGCACCTTCGGGAAATGAGAAAGAATATCGGCATGGTTTTTCAGCATTTCTTCTTGTTTCCTCATATGACGGTCTTGAAAAATGTGATGGAAGCCCAGGTAACAGTTCTGGGGCTTTCCAAAGCAGAAGCAAGGCTTCGGGCGGAAGAAATGATCGAAAAGGTAGGGCTGAAAGATAAGCTGGACGCTTATCCGGCCCAGCTTTCAGGCGGCCAGAAGCAAAGGGTTGCCATTGCCAGGGCCTTAGTTATGAAGCCTAATATCATGCTTTTTGATGAGCCCACTTCTGCCCTGGACCCGGAGCTGGTAGGAGAGGTTTTGGAGGTCATTAAAGAAATCGCCTTTGAAAGTGACATGACCATGCTTCTGATTACCCATGAAATGGATTTTGCAAAGGAAGTTGCAGACCGGGTGGCCTTTTTCAATGAAGGCGTCATAGCGGAGCATGGTTCCCCGGAGGAGATTTTTAACAATCCCCAGACGCCCAGGCTTCAGTCGTTTTTGTCCAGGTTTAATTCATAGAAAAAAGAGGCAGATGCCTCTTTTTTTCTTGTGCGCTCAGATCAGGCGCATGTTCTAATGGGTGAAAGCTCCTGGTCCTCCTGGTGGTGTGGGAGGACTGTAGATAAAATAGTTAACTATCTCCTACCCGATTATACCTGTATATAATGGAGGGCCGTCCACCAGTGGCATAATCAATATCACTGACAATTTGTTTTTTATCCAGAAGATAATTCATATATCTGCGGACTGTTACGCGAGATAGATGAACCTCTTCTGCAATCATTTCACTGGTAAGGGCATCGCCAGGGTGCTTCTTCATGTAGGACAAAATGGTATGCAGAGTTTTTTCCTGAAGCCCCTTTTGAAGCCCCTCTTGCCGGAAAGGAGGCCCTGTGGAAAGCTCAAAAAGAGAATCCAGCTGCTGCTGAGAGAAAGTCTTTTGTCTGAGTAGTTCCTGATGCTCCATAAACCGTGCCAGTGCGTGATTAAAACGGACATACTCAAAAGGCTTCACCAGATAATCAATGACTCCCAGTCCTAGCAGCTGCTTTACATGAGAGGCATCGGTTGCTGCAGTTACCATGATGACATCTATGTGTTTTTGAAGCTTTCGTATCTCAGTAAGAAGTTCCACTCCGCCCATTACCGGCATATAAACATCCATAATTGCCAGGTCAGCAGGATGATTCTTCAGGTAGTCAAGTGCTTCTTTTCCATTGGAAAACTGACCGGTTACCTTTAAATACTTGTTTAATTCCACATATTGTCTGTTAATGGAAGCCACCATGGGATCATCCTCTATAATTATTACCTTATACATGATATTCCTCCTCTGCAAAGGTGATAGTAAATGAAGTACCGGTATTTTCTTCGGATTCCATCTCAATGGTTCCGTGATGCTGGTATACCAGCTTGTTGATCAGGAACATACCAGATCCGCGTCCCTCGCCCTTTGTGGAAAATCCTCTTTCAAAGATTTTATCCTGCATGTCAACAGGGATTCCCCTTCCGGTATCATCAACAGAAAGGATGCTTCCTGATTGCCATATATTGATACCCACATTAATTTCCTTAATGGAGGTGTTTTGGTCATTTAATTCTTCAATCGCATTTTCAATCAGATTTCCCAGAATGGTAATATATAAATCAACAGGTAGATGAAGCTCTGACTCTGTACAGGAGCTATCGGGCTTGATGGTGAGGTTGATGCCCAGTTCACCGGCACGGATAATCTTCCCGATTAAGAGGGCGGCTATGCTGGAAACTTGTATTTGTTTTGTTACCTCACTGATAGCCAGGGTAGAAGACATACTTGTATTAATGATAAAATCAGTCACTTTCTCCGGATGTCCCATTTCGATAAAGCCCAGGATCACATGAAGCTTATTTTTAAATTCATGGTTTAATACACGCAGTGTTTCCACCATGTACCGTGCTCCCGTCAATTCCTCTGCCAGACGGGTGTATTCCGTTTTGTTGCGGAAAATGGATACAGCACCTGTAGTTTTTCCGTTTTCTATGATGGGAATCCGGTTTGATATGATGTGCTTTCCGTTTATCATAAGACTGATATTATATTCCGGTATACCTGTCTGAAGGACATGAGGAAGTTTGGTTTCCGGATATAGATCAGTGAGTATTGTTCCATGTTCAGGCATAGTATCCAGATCCAGTAATTTTTTGGCTGATTCATTGATCAGGCTCAATTCTCCTTTGGCATTAATAGCAAAGATTCCTTCCTCCAGGGCATCAAGCACTTCTTTCCTTTCAATATGAATCTTACGGAATTCTTCAGGCCTATAACCCAAAAGAATCCTTTTCAATCGGTTGTATAGTATTTGAGAAACAATATAACCAATGGAAAGAAGTGCCAGAGCTAAAAGGAAAAATACAATAAGAATATTTCTTGTGCTCTGGGAAATGTTAGCGGTCAGCACAGAGACCATTACAAAGCCAAGGATTTTACCCTGCTCATCCGTTATGGGAAAGAATGCACGACGCTGACTTCCAAGAGTTCCTTTTCCATTTGTGATGTATGGAGAAGAGCCATTTAAAATAGGAGTTTCATCACCGCCTACGAAGCTTTTTCCGATTAGAGCCTTATTATTATGATAAAAACGGATGCTGTCAATATTACAGATGGTAACAACATCAATATAATCCAGTTCCTCAATCAGCATATCCATGTGTTGGTTAAAGGACTCCGAAGGCTGTTCTTTTTTTAGCATATCTGCCACTCCAGGCATTCTGGAAATAAAGATACCGGCGTTTTTTATATTCATATCCAGAGAATTTTTGTTTGTCACCAGATTATAATGCAGAGACACACCCAAGGACAGTAAAATAGCAAGGATGATGCTGAAAACTTGGGAAACATATATTTGGTATTCCAATGGTTTTTCGTTCATGACATCCCCTCCTGATACCCCTTATTGTATTAGATGCAGAGTGGAAAATCAACGGGATAATTTTAAAATCTGTTTTCTTTACCTACATAAGTCTTTAATAATGTTCACAAGATGTTAAAGGGCCGTAATCAGTGATAATATAAAAACTATATTAACGAGTTAACGAAAGGGAAAGGTGAAAGATTATGGATTATAACAAACTTGCACTGGAGCTGCACGAAAAAAACAAAGGAAAAATAGAAGTAATCTCAAAGGTAGAAGTAAAATGCAGAGAGGATTTGAGCACTGCATATACACCGGGTGTGGCAGAGCCATGCAGAAAAATCAGAGATGATAAATCCCAGGTATACCAATATACTGCAAAAGGGAATCTGGTGGCTGTAGTTACAGACGGAACAGCAGTGCTGGGATTAGGGGATATTGGTCCGGAAGCAGCAATGCCGGTAATGGAAGGTAAATCGATTCTTTTTAAAGTTTTTGGCGGAGTGGATGCATTCCCTATTTGTCTGGATACAAAAGATACAGAGGAAATTATCAAAACCGTACGTTATCTGGCACCTGGTTTTGGAGGAATCAATCTGGAGGATATTTCAGCTCCCAGATGTTTTGAAATAGAACGCCGGTTGAAGGAAGAATTGGATATTCCGGTATTTCATGATGATCAGCATGGAACTGCAATTGTGGTATCAGCCGGAATTATTAATGCCTTAAAGGTAGTGGGAAAGAAAATTGAGGAGGTAAAAACGGTTATCAATGGAGCTGGCTCTGCCGGTATTTCAATCTGCAAACTCTTATTAAGCATCGGAATGAAGGATATTATTCTGGTTGATAAAAAGGGAGCGCTGGCAGAAGGGGAAGAGTGGATGAATGATGCCCAAAAGACCATGGCTCAGGTTACAAACTCAGAAAATAAAAGGGGAAATTTAAAAGATATCATGGAAGGAAGAGATATCTTTATCGGAGTCTCAGCTCCCGGAGTGGTTACATCCCAGATGATTGCTTCTATGGCAAAGGATGCGATTGTATTTGCAATGGCAAATCCAACACCTGAAATCATGCCTGAGGAAGCAAAAGAGGGCGGAGCGAGGATTATTGCAACAGGGCGGTCCGATTTCCCCAATCAGATTAACAATGTGCTGGTATTTCCGGGAATCTTCCGGGGAGCCCTTGATGCAAGGGCCACGGACATTACCGAAGAGATGAAGATTGCGGCTGCTTATGCAATTGCAGGAATTATAAAGGAAGAAGAGCTGACAGAAGAATACATCATACCAGGTGCCTTCGATGAACGTGTTGCAAAAGAGGTAGCAGAAGCGGTGAAACAAAAAGCTGTGGAGCAGGGGGTAGTAAAATAAGATGGAAAACAAAAAAAGTACTTTGGACTTTCCTGCTATGAATATTAAAATATCCGGAATTCCATTGCCTATTTATCTGGCCTTTACCATAATTACCGGGGTTTCTATTGCAGTGAAGTGGCTTCCTTCAGGAATGATCGGTGCATTGCTGGTTATGATGATATTAGGAGGGCTTTTTAATATCATTGGAAATAATCTGCCTATTGTCAAAACCTTTTTGGGCGGAGGAGCAATTGTGTGTATCTTTGCTTCTGCTGCTCTGGTTTATAGTGGTTTAATTTCGGAAGATATAGTGGAAAACGTAGACCAATTTATGAACAAAACCGGTTTTTTGAATTTCTACATAGCTGCTTTGATTACCGGAAGTATTCTTGGTATGGACCGGTCCCTTCTGTTAAAAGCAGCAGTGCGGTTTCTGCCAGTTGCACTATGCGCAATGAGTTTGGCAATATTAAGTGTCGGTATGGTAGGAGCTTTGGTCGGATATGGATTTGTGGATGCGATTATGTATGTGGCAATCCCCATGATGGGAGGCGGAATGGGAGCGGGAGTGGTTCCTTTATCGGGCATGTATGCGGAAGCTCTTCATACAGATTCAGCAGCCATTATATCAAGGATGATACCGGCATCTACTTTGGGGAATGTAATGGCAATTGTGGGGGCAGGATTGCTTGCAAAACTGGGAGATATAAAACCAGGCTTAACTGGAAACGGTCTTCTCATGAGGAATCATAATTCTGAAATGAGCGAAAAAAACAACTCTTCTGTCAGTCTGGAAGAATTGGGAATTGGAATGATCACCGCAATGGTTTTCTTTTTAATGGGGGTTATTATTAATAAATTTGTTCCAGCGGTACATTCTTATGCATGGATGATTATTCTGGTGGCTGTTAGTAAGGGAGGTGGTTTCATTCCTGCTAAGTTTGAAGATTCAGCACGTCAGTGGTCACAGTTTGTTATGAAGAACTGGACCAGTGCTCTTTTAGTGGGAATTGGAATTTCCATGATTGATTTAGGAGCAGTAGTTAAGGCAGTAAGTCCTATGTATCTTCTTCTTGTTTTCGTAGTAGTAGGAAGTGTTTCAGTAGGTGCTGGAATTGGTGGCCATCTGGTTGGTTTTTATCCGGTAGAGTCTGCAATTACGGCAGGGCTTTGTACTACAAATATGGGCGGAACAGGAGATATTGCGGTTCTTTCAGCGGCTAAAAGAATGGAACTTCTGCCATTTGCCCAGATTGCAACCAGGATCTGCGGTGCACTCATTCTGATTGTGGCAAGTATTCTGACTCAGATATTATTTTAAATATAGTTAATAGGATATAAACAGATCCTCCAATGAAGAGTTTTCAAAATAATAATTGCTTTTTTTAGAATAACAGTTATTATGGAAAATACTTTTTGGAGGATTTTGTGATATGGTTTATCTCTTTATTTTTTTTACTTACATAAGTTTTTTTATATTCCAAAGCTTTTTAAGTAATATAATGTATGTTAAATTTTTGTTAAAGTTTTGATAACACTGTCACAGACAGAGAAAATATAAGGAGAAAGATATGAAAAAAAGAAAATTGATAGGTTTTGCTGCCATAGCGGCAGCAGTGATTGTGCTTTCAGGTTGTTCGGTTGATACCGGATCAAACAAATCAGCAGAAGAATCGAGTGTGAAGGAAACAGTCGCGGAAAGCAAGCCGGAAGAAGAGAAGCAGGCAGATATTGTTATTATCGGAGCAGGGGGAGCTGGTATGACAGCGGCTATTGAAGCGGCCAAAAAGGGAGCTTCTAATCTTGTTGTATTGGAAAAAATGCCGATTACAGGAGGGAATACCGTGCGTGCTACAGGCGGCTTAAATGCAGCCGAAACTCCCTATCAAAAGGCAGAGGGAATTGAAGATTCCATTGAGCTGTTTATAGAAGATACCATGAAGGGAGGAAAGGATTTAAATGATCCCAAGCTTGTACAGGTGATGGCAGAACAATCTGCGGATGCAGTTGCATGGGTGAATGAAATAGGCGGAGACTTATCGGTAGTAGGGCAGTTTGGCGGAGCCAGCGTCAAGAGAATTCATCGCCCCACTGACACTTCTGCAGTAGGCCCCATGCTTGTAAAAGCCCTTAATGCAAAGCTGAAGGAACTGGATATACCTGTATTTCTGGAAACAGAGGCAGTGCATATTTTACTTGATGGGACAGGTGCCGTTGAGGGAGTACAGGTAGTAACAAAGGGAGGGGAACCTTATACCATATCTTGTAAAGCCGTGATTCTGGCAACGGGAGGCTTTGGAGCAAATTCTGAGATGGTAGTGAAATACAGAAAGGATTTGGCGGGTTTTTTCACTACCAATCATTTAGGTGCTTCCGGTGATGGAATAGTCATGGCTGAGGAGCTGAAGGCAGGGCTTGTGGATATTGATCAGATTCAGACCCACCCAACGGTTAATCCGGATACAACTACTATGTACACGGAAGGGGTCCGTGGAAACGGGGCAATTTTAGTCAACAATTCTGGAAACCGTTTTGTCAATGAACTGGAAACGAGAGATGTGGTTTCAGAGGCCATTTTAAGCCAGGAGGGGGGGACCTGCTTTATTGTATTTGATCAAAGCGTA
Source organism: Lacrimispora sp. (assembly GCF_036758025.1). Lineage (GTDB taxonomy): Bacteria > Bacillota > Clostridia > Lachnospirales > Lachnospiraceae > Lacrimispora. The sequence continues at coordinate 143,811 of NZ_DAIOXM010000007.1, forward strand.
AGAGAAAGCTTATCCGCTATTGAAAAATATATTGACCAAGGCATTATTATACAGGGGAATACGCCGGAGGAACTGGCCAAAGCCATAGGAGTTGACGAAACTCAATTAAAGAAAACCCTGGATCAGTATGCACTTTACCAATCGGAGGGAACTGATACGGAATTTGGAAGAGAGAGTATGGAGGTACCGGTAAATCAGCCGCCTTACTATGCGGGACTGTGTGCGCCTGCTGTTCATCATACCATGGGTGGCGTCAAGATTGACACGGATACTCAGGTGCTAAAAGAGGATGGAAGTGAAATACCTGGGCTGTTTGCAGCCGGTGAAGTAGTTGGAGGTGTTCACGGAGCAAACCGTCTGGGAGGCAATGCTGTAACAGATATCGTGGTCTTCGGACGATTGGCTGGAAGTTCGGCTTATGACTATATCATGGAAAACGGTGGATTTACTGAGAGGACCATGGAGCCGGTACAAGAAGAGGAAGCAGTGCAGCCCGAAGTAAAGGGAAATTACAAAGACGGAACTTACACTGGAACCGGAAAGGGAAACAACGGAGATATTACAGTAGAAGTGTTGGTAGAAGACGGTAGTTTGGTAACTATAAAACTCATAGACCATGATGAGACACCGGGAATTTACGAGGCAGCAGAAAAAACTGTCACTGCTTCCATTATCAAGACTCAGAGTGTTGAGGTAGACGGGGTATCTGGTGCAACCAACTCTGCCAATGGAATCAAAGAGGCAGTTGCAGCAGCTCTTGAGAATGCCAGGTAATAAAATATAATCAAAAACAGCAAAGTCCGGGCTTATGCCTCGGACTTTGCTGTTTTTGATTAGAGCCGTGTGGTTCTGGCTATAAATTGGATGCTTTAGGCAGGCTGAATATAAATTCAGACCCAACCCCTTCTGTACTGACCACATCAATATTTTCTCCATGGGACTGGATGATTTCCTTGACAATGGCAAGTCCAAGCCCTGTTCCCTTCTTATCCTTTCCTCTGGACAAATCCGTCTTGTAAAACCGTTCCCAGATTTTCTTTAAGCTGTCCTTTGGAATTCCAATTCCAGTGTCCTTGATGGAAATAAAAATCTTTTCGTATTTGCTGGAAGCCTGGATATAAATGGTGGAATCCGGATGGCTGAACTTAATGGCATTGTCAATCAGGTTGTAAAGAACCCTCTGAATCTTTCCAAGGTCTCCGTAAACCATCTGGATGCTGTCGGAAAAGATTAAGTCAAAGGTGATGTTTTTCTCATTGCAGGTGCCTTCAAAGGAAGCAGCCGTATCCTTGATAACCCGGTTAATGTCAAAATTAGTGCGGTTTAAATAGCCCTTGCTGTCCAGAGAATTAAGGGTTAAAAGGCCATGGGTCAGGCTGTTGAGCCTCTCTGTTTCTGATATAACCCGTGTTAAATACTTCTCATACAGTTCCGGCGGAATGGTTCCGTCCAGAATTGCCTCCAGATATCCCTTAATAGAGGTCAAGGGAGAGCGGAAGTCGTGGGAGACATTGGCAATAAATGTTTTCTGGTACTCGTCCATTTTGTTCATCTCGTCCGACATGTAGTTGAGGGTGCCGGCCAGATAACCCATTTCATCTCTGGTATTGACTCCAATGTGATGGGTTAAGTTTCCCTGGGCGTACTCGTTGGCTCCTGCCGTGATCTTCTTAAGAGGGAAGTAAACGGTTCTCGTAAACACCAGAAGGATGATCAGGGATAGGCCGAATAAGACGGCAGATGAAATGTAGATAATATTTAAAATTCCATCTCGCTCCGCTTTTAAATAAGATACGGGAAGATGAACCGCCACGTATCCGTAGGTGGTATAATTTCCCGTTATGGGAGCATGGACGCTTAACACCTCTTCCGGAAATTGGTTATAATAATTTCCGATGGTATAGGATTTATTCCCCATAAAGGTGGGGTCAAAGTCTTCGATGACCTGCCCCTCTATTCCCGGAGTCCTGCTGTCTGCCACCACCTTGCCCTGACGGTCCATAATCCAGATCTGGGCATGGAGATAGCCAACTTCTTTCAGCATTTCAGGATAAGAAGAAAGATATCTGTTTTTTCCCTGATACATGCCGCTGTAAGAGGAAGCAATCTGGTTGGCTTCGTCATACAGGCTTTCCGAATGATGGCGGAGCAGATAACGGTCCGTGATTTCGGAGGAAAAGGTGGCAATGGATATGAATCCTAAAAGGCCGAACAGCAGGTAGCCAAGGATGAATTTGTAGTAAAGAGAGTGTGTCACTGGTGTTTTACCTCTATTTTTTCATATTTGACAAATAAGGAAAGTTGACATATAATATACTTAACAAGAGAGCCGAAAGCTAGATACAGCCTAGCCGCCGGTAGTTATGTAGCTAAAAATAGCGCCTTATCTTACCAGGACAGGGGCGCTGTTTTTTGTGCCTAACAAGTGTAATAATGGCACAAAGCATGGTAACAAATGCAAATAATTCAGTCCATGATACCATAAGCACCAACCTCCTTCCTGGCGGTTGGCGTAATCGCCCCTTCGGCTCCCCGGGTAAGTATATTATATTGTCAAAGTACTTTCTATCTTCTGGTTTTACCTCTTCACCTCAAACTTATAACCAATCCCCCAAACCGTAGTCAACGCCCATCCTGCGTGATCCTTAATTTTTTCCCGAAGCCGTTTGATATGGACATCCACAGTTCTGGTATCACCGATATACTCATACCCCCAGATGTGATCCAGAAGCTGCTCCCTGGTAAACACCTGGTTTGGAGAGGAAGCCAGGAAATACAAAAGCTCCAGCTCCTTGGGAGGCATTTCCACAGAATGCCCTTTGTAGAGAACCGAGTAATTGGTGAGATTTACAATCAGATCCGGGTACTCCACGTAATCCCCCTGCTGGTCCCTGTTGGGAGTGGCTGGTATCTGGGAGGTCTGGTAACGTCTTAAGACCGCTTTCACCCGGGCCACCAGCTCCTTGGAATCAAAGGGCTTAATCATATAATCATCAGCCCCCAGTTCCAGGCCTAAAACCTTGTCAAAGACCTCTCCCTTGGCTGACAGCATGATAATAGGAACCTGGGAGAGGGAACGCATCTCCCGACACACCTGATAGCCATCCATGCCGGGCAGCATTAAGTCTAAAAGCACCAGATTGGGCTTAAACTCCGGGAATACCCGGAGAGCCTCTTCCCCGTCATTGACGATTGTCGTTTCATAACATTCCTTCAGTAAATATAGGGAAATTAATTCTGCAATGTTGTTATCATCATCTATAATCAATATCCGCTGCTTTTCAGCCATGGTAAACCTCCGATCAGTCTATTTAAAGAAAACAATGGTTACTCCGGAATCCCCTTCACCGAAAACGCCCAGCCGGAATTCCTTTACATATTTTAATCGTTTTAAATGCTTGTGGACCGCATTTTTTAACGCCCCGGTTCCCCTGCCATGGACAACCCGCACCTGGGGAAGGTGAGCCAAATAAGCGTCATCCAAATATTTGTCTAACTGGGGAATGGCCTCATCCGTGGTCATTCCGATCAGGTTGATCTCAGGCGATATGGAAAAGGACTTGGACATGCGGGTGGAACTGCTTCCGCTTCCTATTTTTTTGGAACCGCCCCCGGAAGGAGTGGAAACTGATTTTTCCTGCAAAAGCTCTAAGTCGGAAATGTTGACCAAAGAGCGGAGAATTCCCATTTGCACATATAAATCTCCCTTTGCATTGGGGAGAGAGCTGACAGTTCCGTTTAAATTCATGCTTATGACCCTGACTCCGTCTCCCAGCCTCAGGGTCTTGGGATCGATTCCTTTTCCTGACTGCTGTTTTTCTTTTCTCAAGGACAGGGAGGAATCCACTTCCTGCAATTTGCTTCTCAGCCTGCTCCGCTCTGCTTCCAGTTCCTTGTTAACGCCTGAGTCCGCTGCCAGCTTGTTGATCTGGCGTATGGTCTGGTCAGCCGTATCCTTGGCATCCCTCAGAATTCTCTGAGCCTCTTCCTTGGCATCCCGGATCATCTTGTCCTTACGCTCGTCAAGCCGTTCTTCTTTCTGGGTCAGACGGGCCTTTAACTGCTCGATTTCCCGCTTATAGGATTCCACATGAATCCGCTCCCGCTCAATGGTAACCCTGTTTTCCTCCAGATGAGTCAGCAAATCTTCAAAAGTCTCATCCTTGGCCTCCAAATGAGTCTTAGCATCCTCAATGATATAATCGGGAAGCCCCAGCTTTTTTGAAATGGCAAAAGCATTACTCTTTCCCGGCACACCGATTAAAAGCCGGTAGGTAGGCTGTAAGGTCTCTACATTGAACTCGCAGCAGGCATTTTCCACGCCTGGAGTGGTCAGGGCAAATACCTTTAACTCACTGTAATGGGTGGTAGCCATGGTGCGGCATTTCATGTTGTGGAGGAAGGTCAAAATAGCAATTGCCAGAGCCGCTCCCTCAGTAGGGTCTGTTCCGGCCCCCAGTTCGTCAAACAGGCACAGGGAGTTGCTGTCTGCCTTATTGAGAATCTGGACAATGTTGGTCATATGGGAGGAGAAAGTACTTAAGCTTTGCTCAATGCTCTGCTCGTCTCCGATATCCGCAAACACCTCGTCAAACACAGCCAGATCAGAACCGTCAAATGCCGGAATGTGAAGGCCTGCCTGTCCAATAAGGGTGAATAAGCCCACTGTTTTTAAGGAAACCGTCTTACCGCCTGTGTTGGGACCGGTGACGATTAAAAGGTCAAAGCTGCGGCCCAGGTGGATGGTGATGGGAACCACTTTGGAAGGGTCCAGCAGGGGATGGCGCCCTTCTTTAATATTGATAATTCCTTTTGTATTAAATACAGGCTCACTTCCATTGTAATGTCTGGACAGAGCTGCCTTTGCAAAGATAAAATCAAGCTGGGTAATGGTTCTGAAATTGGTTTCCAGCTCCTCCAGATAAGGAGCAAGCTGGTTGCTTAAGTCAGCCAGGACCATTTCAATTTCCTTCTGCTCCTGTATCTCCAGGGTCCTTAAGTCATTATTCAGCTTTACAATTGCCATTGGCTCAATAAACAAGGTGGAACCGGTGGAAGACTGGTCGTGGATCATACCGGAAACCTGGGATTTGTGTTCCGCTTTTACCGGAAGGCAGTAGCGCCCGTCTCTCATGGTAATGACCGCATCCTGGAGATAGGACCGGCTGGAATTTAAAATAGAATTCATCTGGGTGTGAATTTTATCGTTGATAGACTTCATAGAGCGCCTTACATGGCGAAGCCCCGGACTGGCATCGTCGCTTACCTCTTCTTCGGAGAGGATGCACCGCTTGATTTCCGTGTTAACCGGAGTCAATGGCTCCAGAATCCGGAAAAACTCTTCCAGGGAATCCTCAGAACCTTCCTCCTCCTCATGACGGCCGTAAGCCTTTGCTCTGGCTGAAACCGTGAGAAGGGTGCTGACGGCAAGGATCTCTGAAATACTTAGAGAACTTCCTACCTCCAGCCGCTTTAAAGAAGAGCGGATGTCCTTAACGCCTCCAAAGGAGATACTTCCTTTTTGGCGGACCCGGGTTGCGGCATCGGTGGTCTCTTTCTGAGACTGGACGATTTCTCCGTAGTCTGTGGAAGGGACCAGATTCCTGCACAGCTCTTTTCCGAAATCACAGGAAGCGTATTCCGTAAGCTGTGCAATAATTTTATGGTATTCTAATGTTTTTAATGCTTTATGGTTCATAGATTGTTCATTCTACTTTCTTATAATATTTACGTAACTGTTCAGTACGGCGGAGTAATGGAGTCAAAATCAGCATCAAGCTTGCTTGTAAGCTGGTTTTTACATCATTATTCTCATCGGAGCAACCTTCGATGCATCTTGTATGACTGAAGGTCATGCAAGATGATTTACATATTGAACAGTAATAATAAATTTTGCCGTGAATGGTGTCGGATACAGTATAACATAAATAAGAGGAAAACTGCAATCCTCAGGTTGGTTTCCAGCCTGGTCAAAGTTCAAAGGTTTTCCTTGCATAAAAAGGCGAAGAACCTTATAATAGTATTTAAGTCTTCTGCAAAGGAGGGTAAGTATGCCGGAACATAACGGACCAGATGATAAGAGGGACAAACCCCGTCAGTTTATCAATGAAAAGATAGTAAGGCAGCCCATGTCAAAGAGGGACATGTTAAAGAGAATTTTGGGACTTTCCATGACCGGAGTTATTTTCGGAATGGTTGCTGCGGTTACGTTTGTCGTTTCCCTGCCTGCCGCTGAGAAGTTTTTTGCCAGGGAATCCAGGGAAGAAAGCACTCCTGTTACCATACCAAAAGATGATCCTGAGGCAGTACCCACTGAGACAGAGACAGAACCAACGGTTGAAACAGAACCCATTGAAGACATATTAAAGTCAGCCATGGAAAAGTATCCTTTTTCTGTGGAGGATTTAAATACTCTGTACGCGAATTTAAAAGGTGTCGTTCAAAAAGCAGACAAGGGTGTGGTAGCAGTCCATTCTGTAAGGACCCAGAAGGACTGGTTTGACAATCCGGTGGAAAATGTGGGCCAGTTTGCAGGTGTGGTCATCGCCTCCACAAACCAGGAGTTTTTAGTTTTGACTCCGGAAGGTGCGGTGGAAGACGCAGAAGCCATCCGAGTGGTGTTTTTTGACGGAACTGAGGTGCCGGGCACCATCAAGCAGACGGATAAACCGTCAGGCATGGCTATTGTCAGTGTTTCCACAGATGGCCTTGGCAAGACTCTGCTGGAGGAAGTAAAGGCCATTGAGCTTGGAAATTCCTATTCTGTCAAACAGGGGGATATGGTCATAGCCATAGGCGGACCTGCAGGTATGATCCACTCTTCCGGTTATGGATTTATCACCTACATCACCAGAAATGTCCAGGTCACCGACGGCATTACCCGTATCCTTTATTCTGATGCAAAGTCCAATGCTGCAACAGGTACATTTCTCATGAATACGGCAGGGCAGATCATCGGCTGGGTGACAGACCAGTATAAAAATGACAGCAGCAAGGATATGACGGCTGCCATGGCTATTTCCGATTATAAGAGCATTCTGGAACGGATGAGCGGAGGCGTTGCATTCCCTTACTTTGGAATCAGGGGTCAGGAGGTGAGCGCCGCCATGAACAGCAAAGGAATGCCTTTGGGGGTTTACGTGGTGGATGCAAACGGAGACGGACCTGCTTATAACGCCGGAATTCAGAGCGGAGACATCATAACCGCCATGGGAGAGGAATCCATTGTCACAATGAAGGATTTCCAGGTAGCCCTTGAAAAGTTAAATGCGGGAGATTTAATATCTGTGACCGTTTCCCGCAATGGGAGAGAAGAATATAAAGAGATTCAATATCCGGTAACCATTGGAGCCAGGTAATTTTCCTGGCTTCCATGTTGCCTGAAGCTAGAATATGGAGGAAAAGAATGAGATATATTGAATCATTCCGGGAAGGAATGCATGTTTCAGATGTGTATTTATGTAAAAACAGGCAGATTGCTCTTACCAAGTCAGGAAAAGAGTACGGAAACCTGATTCTGCAGGACAAGACCGGTACGGTCGATGCCAAGATCTGGGACTTAGGCTCTCCGGGAATTGGGAATTTTGAGACACTGGACTATGTATACGTGGACGCAGATGTGACCGTGTTCCAAAATTCCAACCAGTTAAATATCAAACGGATCAGAAAAGCCGGGGAAGAAGAATTTACTCCAGGCGATTACTTACCTGTATCCTCCAAGAATATCGGACTGATGTACGAAGAACTTCTCGGCTTCATCAGAACCATAAAAAGTCCTTATCTGAAAAAGCTTCTGGAAAGCTTTTTTGCGGACGACCCTGCTTTTGCTAAGGCGTTTCAGTTCCATTCCGCAGCCAAAAGCGTTCACCACGGATTTGTGGGCGGACTGCTGGAGCACACCTTAAGCGTGATCAAGCTGTGTGATTACTACGCAGGCTATTATCCCGTCATCAACCGGGATCTGCTGATTACGGCAGCAGCCTTTCATGATATCGGAAAGACCAAAGAGCTTTCCACATTTCCGGAAAATGATTACACCGACGACGGACAGCTTCTGGGCCACATCATCATAGGAACAGAAATGGTGGGAGAGAGGATACGGACCATTGACGGTTTCCCGGAAAAGCTGGCTTCTGAATTAAAGCACTGCATTATTTCCCATCACGGAGAACTGGAATACGGCTCTCCCAAAAAACCGGCCTTAATTGAAGCCCTTGCCTTAAACTTTGCAGATAACACAGATGCAAAGATAGAAACCATGATCGAAGTGATCAAAGGGGCGGGAGAAAATAACGGCTGGCTGGGCTTTAACCGGCTGATGGATACGAATATAAGAAAGACTTCCGAGGACGTCCGATAAGCCTTTTGGCAACCCGGATTTCCTTAAAGGGGCCCAAGGGAAAATCATAACTTTCCTTTGGGCCTTTTATATTTAAAATTTAGAAATTGTTTCGTTTTCCCGGTTATTGGATTTAAGAATGGTTGGGTATCCTTATGGCATACCAGTGTGTCTAAAATCATGGGCGTAAATGAAGAAAGGAGTAATCAGATGGAGAGAAACCACATTTTACTGGTGGAGGATGATAAAGAAATCAGAGAAGGGGTAGAGATTTATTTGAGAAGCCAGGGATACCAGGTATTTCAGGCGGCAGACGGAATTGAGGGCCTTAAGATACTGGAGCGGGAAGAAATCCACCTTGCCATTGTGGATGTGATGATGCCCCGCATGGATGGTATCACCATGACGGTGAAACTGAGGCAGAACCATGATTTTCCGGTCATTATTCTGTCGGCAAAATCAGAGGAAGTGGATAAGATCATGGGGCTTAATATCGGGGCCGACGATTATGTGTCAAAGCCTTTTACCCCCATGGAACTGCTTGCCCGGGTCAATTCCCAGCTCAGGCGGTATGGGAAGTACATGGATATGCTGGAAGCCAAGGAAGAAAAGGAAAAAAGCAATGTCTATGTCATAGGCGGCCTGGAACTGAACGAAGATACGGTGGAGGTAATGGTAGATGAAAAGCCTGCCAGGCTCACTCCCATAGAATTTAAGATTCTTGCCCTTCTTATGAAAAACCCGGGGCGGGTGTTTTCCGCAGAAGAGATTTACGAGAGAGTCTGGAATGAAAGAGCTGTCAATACGGATACAATCATGGTTCATGTAAGGAAGATCCGGGAAAAAATCGAGATCAATCCCAGGGAACCCAAATATTTAAAGGTGGTGTGGGGAGTTGGATACAAAATTGAAAAACAGGCATAGGATCAGCCTGATCCTTGCTATAACAGTGGTATTGTCGGCAGCGGCAGTCATGGTGGGCCTGTACCCATTTTTTAAAAATGAATCAGCCAGGTATGAAGAACAGGTCTACGAAGATGAATCCTTCCTCCGGAAGCTGGTATCAGGCAATTACGTCCTTGCCATGGAGCAGGCACAGCGTGAGCAGGGAGAGGTGATTTCTCCTTTCCGGTATTTTTTTCCCCAGGCAGAAGAACAAAAGAGCGTGGGAGAAGAAGCCCCAGTGATTGAAGGGGAATCAGCCGTTCAGGAATATGAAGAAGGGCCGGAGGATAAAAATGAATATTTAAAGACTCTGCGCAAAAACATGATGCAGGAATACGAAAGCTGGGGCCGGGAATTTGGCAGTGTGCGTCATTACGTGGATTATCAGATTCTGGGTGAAAACGGAGAAATATTATCCGATCATGCCCAGGGACGCTCCATTTCTCAAAGCGGGGAGTATGTATTTAAGGCAGTGCTTCATTACGACAGCCTGGGCCGTATGGAGGTGGCGGAGGCAGACGGAGAGAACGCAGCAGGCTTTGGAGGCAGAATCCAGTCATATGGAGAGCGGGATCCCATGGAAAACAGCTATTGGGGACAATACATTTATGAACCTGAGCTGAAGTTCACAAGCCCCAGGAATATAACCTTTGCCTATGGTATGACAGCCCAGCAGGCTGCTGCCCTTAAGGAGACTCAGGGAACAGACTGGAACTCCTATCATGTCTCCGGAGTTATACCCTGGGTTTTTCTGGGGCTTGCGTGCGCAGTGGGAATTCTGGCCTTTCTTTTTTCCTGCTTTGATGTTACATGGGCAGAGGACAGCCGGATTTTGAGAACTCCCTTTGAAGCGGTATTTGCTGTTGGCTGCGGTGCGGCAGCTTTTGGGGCCGGGCTTACGGGCCTTGTGGCAATGACCAACCGAGGAGAACTGGAAAATACCCTTCTCCGGGCCAACTTCCTTCCAACTGCCGCCGGTGTGATGGTAAAACTATGGAACCTGCTTTGGTGGGCCCTGCCCTTTGCAATCGTATACTGGGCCGTCTTATGCATGAGGGATGTGTTTCACATCGGCCTTAAGGCATACATCAGGGACCGGACCTTTTTCGGGTATTTCTGGAAATGGGTAAAATGGCTTTGTAGGAAGGTCTATGATTTTTTATCTGGAGTTGATCTCCAGGATCAGTCGGATAAAACCATTTTACGGATCATAGGTGTGAACTTCATCATTCTGGCAATTCTCTGCAGTCTGTGGTTTTTGGGAATTGGAGCTCTTGTGATCTATTCCATCGCCCTGTTTGTTCTTATGAGAAAATATTACAGGGATTTAAGCCAGAAATACGGTGTGCTTTTAAAGGCCACCAACCAGATCGCAGAAGGAAATTTAGAGATAGCCATTGAAGAAGATCTGGGCGTATTTGAACCCTTTAAAAAGGAAATCCAGAAGATACAGAGCGGGTTTAAGGTGGCTGTAGACGAGGAAGTAAAAAGCCAGAAGCTGAAAACAGACTTAATCAGCAACATGTCCCACGATTTGAAAACACCTTTGACTGCCATTATAACCTATGTAAATCTTTTAAGAGAAGAGCATGTGACTCCGGAACAGCGAAAGGCCTACATTGACATTCTGGAACAAAAGTCCATGCGCTTAAAGTCTCTTATAGAAGATTTGTTTGAGATCAGCAAGGCCAACAGCAACAATGTCACCTTAAACTTAGAGGATGTGGACATTGTCAGCCTCTTAAAGGAAGTCAGCTATGAACTCAGTGATAAGATAGAAGAGTCTGCCATTGATTTCCGCTGGAATCTGCCCGATGAAAAAATAGTCCTTCCCCTGGACAGTCAGAAGACCTACCGGATATTTGACAACCTTTTAACAAATATCATCAAATACGGAATGCCTGACACCAGGGCCTACATTGATATGAAAAAAGAAGATGGCTATGTGACCATCACCTTAAAAAATATTTCCGCCTCCGAACTGACCTTCAACCCCCAGGAGATTACGGAGCGGTTTGCCCGGGGCGACCAGTCCCGCAACACGGAAGGGTCAGGCCTTGGAATGGCGATTGCCAAAAGCTTTGTGGAGCTTCAGAACGGAAGGCTTCAGGTGGAAGTGGAAGCTGATTTATTCCGCGTTCTCATCCGGTGGCCCATCCCTTTGTAAAATGCCTTTGAAAAAGATTTTGAAACCTGCTTGAAAATCTGGAAAGAACTGTTTATACTGAGGACAAAGGGTTAGAAAACAGAAAAGGGAGGTTACTTTAATGATAATACAGAGCAGAAGGGTATGGATTGCAGGCCAGTTCATCCCGGCACAGCTTCAGATCGTAGACGGAAAGATCAATGCGGTCCGCCCTTACGGAGAGTCGGAGGCAGACCGGGATTATGGCGATAAACGGATCGTTCCCGGATTTATTGATATTCATACTCACGGGGCTTATGGATACGATACCAATGACGGAGAACCGGAGGGGCTGCGGAACTGGATGAGACGGATACCAGAAGAAGGAGTAACCTCCATCCTTCCTACCACAGTGACCCAGATGCCGGAAGTATTGGAGAAAGCAGTTGCCAATGTGGCCTTTGTGGCGGAAAACGGATATGAAGGGGCAGAGATCCTGGGAATTCATTTTGAAGGGCCTTACCTGGACATGAAGTACAAAGGGGCCCAGCCTCCTGAGGCAATTGCATCCGCTTCCATAACACAGTTTCAGAAATATCAGGAAGCGGCCAAGGGCATGATTAAATACATTACCCTTGCTCCGGAGCATGATGAGAACTTTGCCCTGACAAGGTATTGCAAGGATACCGGAGTGGTGGTGAGCATGGGTCATTCATCTGCCACCTATGAGCAGGCGCTTATGGGGATTGCAAACGGGGCAACCTCTATGACCCATGTATATAACGGCATGACACCCTATCATCACCGGGATCCGGGGCTGGTGGGAACTGCATTCAGAGTTCGTGATATATACGGTGAGATCATTTGCGATGGCTGCCATTCCCATTTGGCGGCGCTTAATAATTATTACACCATAAAGGGAAAAGATCATGCCATCATGATTACGGATTCTCTTTGCGCAAAGCATTGCCCTGCGGGAAATGAATATCAGTTAGGCGGTCATAGTATTGAGATCAGGGAAAATGGTCTGGCATATTTGAAGGGAACGGATACGATTTCGGGAAGTACGCTGAAGTCTAATATAGGTCTGAAGATTTTGGTGGAAGAGGCTATGGTGCCCTTTGATTCGGCGCTGAATTCCTGTACCATCAACCCGGCAAAGTGCCTTGGCGTGGACGACAGAAAGGGAAGACTGGTTGCCGGATACGATGCAGATATGGTAGTCCTTGAAGATTCCTATGATGTGGTGCAGACATATTGTAGAGGAGCGGCTATGCTGTAAGAACATAGAGTTATGTAAACAGAATCAGGGTTGAAGGAATGTTTTTAGCCTTCAGCCCTGATTTTTTGGACAAATAATCAGCTTTCAAGACGTTTTCTCATCCAGATATGAGGACAGTGCTCATCTCCATATTCTTCTCCTGAGACAGAATATCCCTGCTTTTTATAGAACCCGGCAGCTCTGACCTGGGCGGATAGATATGCTTCTTGTCCGCCTGTTTCTTTTATCTGTCTTTCGGCTTCTGATAAGATTTTAGCTCCCATCTCTTTTCCGCGATACTCCTTCCTGACAGCAATCCGTCCCACAGCGTAGGAATTCTTGTCTTCATTCCAATAATAACGGCATGTAGCCACAGGCGATGACTCATCAAACATCACCAGATGTACAGCAGTATCATCAACAGCATCAAATTCATGGCAAAATCCCTGTTCCTCCACAAACACGTCTATTCTTATTTGCGAAGCTTCTTCCGGTAAATAATTGTACTTTTTTATTATCATATGAACCTCCTCAAAACAAAAAGCACCCAGGAACAAACCTTATAGTGTGAAAATCACACCGTACCTGCGGTTTATTCCTGAATGCCTTATATGCCTTCATCCGGTGAAGAAAGCACAGCGTTTATATTTTTAATGTAATTATATAAAAAACATAATGAAATGTCAAATTGACATTTTCAACACCCCCTACAGAATCCTCACATTCTTCAAAGCCCCTGTCTTAGCAAATTCCGTCCATTCACATACATTGACAGCGTGATCTCCAATACGCTCCAGATATTTTGCCACCATCAGCAGATCGATACACTGGTCAATGTGTCCGCTGGGCTGTTTTAATAATTCCACCACATCAGTTTTCACCTTGTCAAACAGTTCATCCACCACATCATCTTTTTTCTGGAGTTCCTTTGCGGCCTCTAAATCCTGATTGATAAAAGCCTCGATAGAAGCGTGAACCATTTCCTTCGCCGCTGCGGCCATAGCCGGAATGTGGCGGATCACATGGTAAACGTGTTCTCCCTTTAAGCGCAGAACCAGTTCTGCAATGTCAGAAGCGTGATCGCCGATTCTCTCTAAGTCAGTAACCACCTTAAGGGCGCTGGAAACCACTCTCAAGTCCCCAGCAACCGGCTGCTGGCGCAGGATCAGGGACAGACAGCGGGCTTCAATAGAACGTTCCAGGTCATTGATGGTCCTGTCCCCTTTGATAATATCCTCTGCTTTTTCAAAATTCTGGTCTTCAAAAGCGATAAAGCATTGTTCAATGGAGTTTTCAACCAGCCTCCCCATTTCCTTAATGTCATTATTTAAAAGACCCAATTCATGTTCATAATTAACTCTCATTGACATGTTCGTATCTCCTCTTCTTCTATAAATAAGCCGGATCAGCCAAAACGTCCTGTAATATAGTCCTCGGTTCTGGAATCCTTGGGCACGGTGAACAGCTCAGTAGTGGGAGCGTATTCCACCACTTCTCCCACCAGGAAAAATGCGGTGTGATCTGCAATTCTGGTGGCCTGCTGCATGTTGTGGGTAACGATTGCCACTGTATATTTCTCCTTCAATTCATCCATTAAATCCTCAATTTTTAAAGTAGAAATAGGATCTAAGGCCGAAGTAGGCTCATCCATGAGAAGAACTTCCGGTTCAACAGCCAGGGCCCGGGCAATGCAAAGGCGCTGCTGCTGGCCTCCGGAAAGGCCCAGAGCTGATTTTTTCAGCCGGTCTGAAACCTCATCCCAAAGAGCCGCTCCCTTTAAGCTTCTTTCCACAATGGCGTCAAGCTCTGATTTATTCTTAATGCCGTGGATTCTGGGTCCATAAGCCACATTGTCATAAATGCTCATGGGAAATGGATTAGGCTGCTGGAATACCATTCCGATTTTCTTGCGCAGAAGGGTGGTATCCACTCTTGGATCGTAAATATTTTCCCCATCCAGTAAAACCTCTCCCTCAATAACAACCCCGGGAACCAGGTCATTCATCCGGTTTAAGGTTTTTAAATAAGTGGATTTTCCGCAGCCGGAAGGCCCGATAAAGGCAGTAATTTTATTTTTATAAAGATCTAAGCTAATATTTTTTAACGCATGATTTGTGCCGTAGTGAAGATTTAAATTGCTTGTTGAAATTTTAACCGTATTAGTACTCATGATTCTTTAACCTCCGTATTGAATTTATGGGAGAGAAACTTTGCCAATCCATTGATTGCCAGTACAATGACCAGAAGAACAACTGCGATTCCAAAAGCCTGGTCGTATTTGGCCTTCTGCATGGATAAGTAAAGCTGAATAGTCAAGGTTCCGCCGGATTCCAATACTTTTCCGAAAAAGTCCTTTGGAAGAAGGTAGCCGCTTCCTGCCGTAAAGAGAAGGGCAGCAGATTCTCCCACAATTCGTCCGATGGACAGAATAACACCCGTAACAATACCGGGCATGGCACTGGGAAGAAGAATGGTCCGGATCATATACCACTTGGTAGCTCCGATGCCCAAAGCACCTGACCGGTAGCTTTCAGGAACGGTCTTTAAAGCTTCCTGGGTGGTTCTGGTAATAAGGGGCAGGATCATAAGGGACAAGGTCAGGGAACCGGTGAGAATGGAATATCCAAGCCTTAAAGTGGTTCCGAAAAATACGTAGCCGAACAGACCAAAGATAATAGAAGGAATGCCGGATAAAGTTTCTGTCGTAAATTCGATCACACGGACTGCCCTGCCTCCCTTTGCATATTCATTTAAGTAAATGGCAGACCCCACGCCCATGGGAGTGGCAATCAGCAATGTGATAATAACGATATATAAAGTATTTACAATATTTCCGATAATACCAAAGGTTCCTTTAATTGTGCTGGGAACGGTGGTCAAGAATTCTACGTTGATTTGGGAAATTCCCCGGGCAAATACATAGCCCATAATTCCGATCAGGACCAGAATGGAGACAGAAGCGCACAAATAAATGAGTGCTGTCAGAACCATATCTGAAATCCTGGTTTTCCGGTTGTAAATGCTGTATGAAGCAGCAGGATTTTGCTGGGCTGGAATGACTAAATTATTGGTCATGGCGTTCATCTCCTTTCTTTGAGCTTCCCTTGACTTTTATGGGCCGGTCTGCCTCTACTGCGGACTTCTTTAACAGTCTGCTGAGGGAAACATTAATGATCATAATAAATGCAAACAGAACAAGTCCGATGGTAAAAAGCACCTGTTTGTGGAGTCCGGAAGAGTAGGACATTTCTGATACAATGGCAGTGGTCAGAAAGCGGACAGAGTTAAATGGAAGCGGCATATTTACCACGCTTCCGGAAACCAGGCTGATAGCCATGGCCTCACCGATGGCCCGCCCTGTTCCAAGTACGATAGAGGTGATGATGCCTGATTTTGCAGCCGGAATCACCACATGAAAAATAGTCTGGATCTTGGTGGCCCCAAGGGCCAGGGAAGCGCTCCTGAAATGCCCAGGCACAGAGCGGAGGGCTGTTTCGCTGATATTGATTACCGTAGGAAGAATCATCAAAGCCAGAACCAGAACCGCAGAAATCAAATTTGCGCCTCCTGTAAACTGGTGGGTCTGGGAGCCTGCAAACAGTTTCAATTCCAGCTTATACATAAGAGGGTTTAAGATCAGGATTCCAAGAAGTCCGTAAACAACAGAAGGAATACCTGCCAGCAGCTCCACTGCCGGGCGCACCACCCCTGCCAGCTTGGCGGGAGCAGTTTCCGCCAGGAAAACAGCGGTCATGACTCCGATGGGAACTCCGATAAGAATTGCCAGGGCTGTTCCTACAATGGAAGTTAAAATAACATAGAGGATACCAAAGCTGGGCACAGCTGCCTGTGGCTGCCAGACAGTACCGAACAAAATATCCAGGATTCCCACCTTAAAAAGCGCCGGAGTACCGCTGAGAAGCATGTAAAGACTGATAGAAGCAACAGCCAGAACGGCAAAGGAACCGCAGATAGTAAAGACCACTTCTGCAGTTCTTTCCACGCCTGATTTGCTTCCCTGTCCTCCGAATATGGAATAAGACTTTGGTTGCATAAACAAGCTCCTTTCGTAAAACGGGGATACAACAGGATTGGCTGCTGTATCCCTCTGTTATGTTATCTTTTTATTTATTAGTTAGCCGGAATCAGGCCAACGGATTCAACCAGCTCTTTTCCTTCGTCAGAGTGGATAAACTCAAACAATGCCTGTACCACATCCTTCTGCTCAGAGATTTCTCCCTTAGTAGCCATAACGAAGGGACGGCTTAAGAAGTAAGAACCAGCCTTGATGTTTTCTGGAGTAGGTGCTGTACCTTCCAGGCTCAGGGCTTTTACTGAGTCATCAAGAACGTCTAAGGAAACATATCCGATGGAGCCGGGAGTAGAAGCTACCTTGGCCATAACTGCACCGGTGCTGTCTAATTCATTGCTGTACTTGCATGCGTCTTCCAGTTTTAACAGCTCTTCAAATGCACTTCTTGTACCGGAACCGGCTTCACGTCCGATTACAACGATTGGCTGATCAGCGCCGCCTGCATCTTTCCAGTTAGTGATTGTTCCGTTGTAAATGTTAATCAGTTCATCTTTTGTCAGGCTCTCTGCTGTATTACCAGTGTGGGTAACCACTGCGATTCCATCGATTGCAACGATGTTTTCAGCAATGCCACTTGCTTTTTCCTCATCCTTTAAGTTACGGGAAGAGTTTCCTATATCTGCAGAACCGTTTCCGGCTGCCTCAATTCCTGCGCCAGATCCGATGAATTCACTCTGAACGGTAACGTCAGGATATTTTTCCATAAAAATTTCACCTAAAGCAGTTGCGAACTTCTCCATAGAAGTGGAACCTACCATGCTGATGGAACCCTTTAAATCAGCTGCTGCTTCTTCGCTGGAAGCTGCTGCAGTGGTTCCGGCAGATGTTCCTGCGGCTGAAGCCTGTGTCTCAGGGGCTTTTGTCTCTGTATTACTGCTGCCGCATCCGGCTAAGCTTCCCATAATCAAAGCTGCTGCTCCTGCAAGTGCAAATACTTTGCCATATCTTTTTTTCATCATTGTTATTCTCCTCTTTTCTCATAAATTGCTTTCGCTTACATGATGAAGTATATCAGCCTCTAAATTCTTTTGATATCATGTTTCTGTATAGAAAATGTAAAGGTTGTGTAAAGCTGCTATTTGAAATAAATCAGAAAAGTTAGCCTGATTTGCAAAAAAACAAGGGATGGACTGGACAGAATGGGCGAAAATGTGGTAAATTGTAACGTACACTTGATCTTAAAAAGAAGAAAGAAGAAACGTTCCTTAATCAGAAATGTACAGGAACGGAGGGAAACAGGAGGACGTTTTCATGGGAGCATATCAATTGAAAATCACGATCAAAGGTAGTAAGCCGCCGGTTTGGAGGAGGGTTCTTGTACCGGAAGGAATTACGTTTGAAGAACTGCACCGGATTATTCAGGCCGCATTCTGCCGGACCGATGATCACCTGTATGAATTTGAATTCCGGTCCGAAGGAGTACGGGTTGCTCCAAGTGAAGAGGGCGGACTTCAAAATTCTAAATATATATTGACCGGTACAGCCATTGACAAGCTGGTGTCCGGCGCCAATAAATTTATATATACCTGTCATAATTGGGACTATGCCATCCAGGTGGAAGACGTGATCGCAGATTATAAGGAAAGCTTTGCCCAGGTCATTAAGTTCAAGGGAGATTCCATTCCGGAAAGCTGTGGGGACATGGCCGGATACTATGAGCTTTTAGAACAAGCATCAAAAAAGATTAAGCCTTATCATATAGAAGATGTCAACAAACGCCTGAGCGGCAATGGAAATCAGGGACAGGAAGAAGTCCATATCAAGGACATATATGACTGCTATGACAAAAACAGCCTTCTGGAGATCGGAAGAAGACACCACATGAGCGGACTTTCTAAGTTAAAAAAGGAAGAGCTGGCAGAACAGATTATCGCCCATATTTTAGATAAGGAAGTTATGAGCTCTTATTTCCTCTGTGCCCGTGATTCAGAAATTAAGCTGTTTGAACAGGTTGCAGCAGGAAACCATAAGCTTTTAGACTCCGAACTGGAAGGAATGGACTTTCTTTACGCAGGAGGCTATGTGACTGCGGGAGCTGACGGCAGTTTTGCGGCAGCAGAAGAAGTAATAAAGGCATACAAAGAATGGAATACGCCGGAATTTGAAGAAAAGCGCAGACGCCTCAGTAAAATCGGGGACTACCTTTTGGCAGCCAATTTCCTGTATGCAGTTACCCCTCCCTCTGTCGTGCTGGAAACATTTAATAAGTACGAAGACGCCAAGCTCACTTTGGAAGAACTGAATCAGGCCTATGAGCTTCTTTTACCATACCGCTGTCTCGTTGCATACGTAGACGGCAATTTTGCAGACGGCGCTCTGATGGAGCAGAACGGTCTTAGGGAACTGCTGAAAATGCAGAAAAAGGTTCCTTATTATATTCCCACCCGGTCAGAAATCCGTTCCATGGCGGACAACTCAGGCTTTATCATGACTGAGGAATTAGACCGTCTCGGCAAGTTCCTGGCTGAAGTAATGAATGTTCCGGAAGACAGGATTCCATACATTCTGCATCAGGTCCAGGCAGAAATCAGCACAGGAGGGCAGCTTCAGGATCTAATTGACGATCTGGAAGAGGCAGAAGTTGTATTTGAAAATGATGAACAGACAAAAGCCTTTTCTTCTATTATCAATGATGTCTGGAATCACACCCGGCTGGTGCTCAACAGAGGCCATAAGCCTTATGAAATGGTCATGAAGGGCCTGGAAGAGAAATCTGTCCAAAGAAAAAACATTGAAAAAGTATATCCCAACGATCCATGTCCATGCGGAAGTGGGAAAAAACATAAGAAATGCTGCGGAAAGAAAAACTAAGATTTTCCATGGAGCCTGGTCTTTGTAATTAAGAAGATCGGGCTCTGGTTAAATGTGGAAATTGTTGCAAAAATCACGTTTTTCAAAATAAACAAAAAAGTTTTAAAAAGTTGTTGACATTTCCCTCCCCCTTTGTTATGATATAACTCGCCGCTGAAAACGGCGGCAAAAACTTCTTTCAGGC
>NZ_DAIOXM010000008.1:0-2729 GCF_036758025.1 Lacrimispora sp.
TTTCTGTCTGAAATTTAAAATTGTGTTCCCATTCTCTTTCTCTGCTGTCTTCCGGCACTCCCCTTGCCATTTAGACAGGCCAGAACATTAACTCATGCATTCGTTTGTTTTAATTGCTCAAGATACGCTTTTAGAGCGTCCAACCCTCCAAGCTGGTAGCGTTTTACGAATTCAGTTCCAATGATGGCACCGTCAGCACCGTTTTTCATAACTTCCCTCACATCATCGGCAGACTTTACACCGAAGCCTACATACGCGGGTATGGAAGAAACAGATTTTACCTTTTTCACAACTTCCACGTATTCCGTAGGAAGACGATCAAAAGAACCGGTCTTTCCTTTCCCTGAAACCACGTAAGCAAACAGCTTATTGTTTTCAAGGGCTTTTTTTATGTCCTCCCGGTCAAGGTTTTGTCCCAGCACAGCGATCTGATTTTGAAAAGTTTGGGGAGGGAAATCCCCATTCACACATAAAAAGCCATCATACAGGTCTTTTGATATCTCATGGAGGTGAAAATTCTCCACGCCTTCTTTGTAAGTCATCAATACCACTTTGAGGGTGAAACGCCTGCGGATTTCCTCCAGGGTATGTACCACATCCTCTTTTGTTATATTTTTCTCCAGAACTTCCTTATGAGTCTGGCGGATGGCATCTCCGTCCATGTAAGGGTCTGAAACCGGTATGCCGATTTCAATGTATCCTGCTTTTTCCCTGTCCAGCAATTCCAGAATCTGAAAAAAGGTTTCCCTGTCCGGATAATGCAATGTAAGATAAAATACCAGGTTCTTCATCAGACGCCTCCAAACAGTTTAAGCAACCAGCCTAAAGCAGGCCCGTAGAAGGAGTAATCCGTTTCGCTTAAAATACGCATGATAGGCGCATAAGTCCCGATCATGGGAAGCAGCAGAGCCTGTCCGAAAATAAGAATCAGTCCGTTTACAAAAGAGCCTATGACAGCTCCCCTGCGTCCGCCGTGGGCATTTCCGAATATAGCCGTCACCGCTCCAGTGAAGAAGGTGGGGATCAAAGCCGGAAATACCACCACCGGATAATTGACAAATCCAAGAATCATCATACCAATCAACCCGGCAATCAGACTGGTTAAAAAGCCCAATATGACGGAATTGGGGTAGCTTGGGAAAAGCAGAGGAATGTCCAGACCTGGTACGGAATTGGGTATGATCTTTCCTGCAATTCCGTGAAATGCGGAAATGATCTCGGAAAGCATCATCCTCACTCCTGTTATGATGACTGTGATCCACATACCAAAGGATAATCCCCGTAAAAAGCTAAATACAACGATGTCCTGACCGCCCGTTATGTTTTCCCTGGCCCATGAGGGACCGGAAATAATACTTATGCTCAAAAAGAGAAGGGTCATGACAATGGTGAGAGAAATAGTCATCTCTCTTAAAAAATTAAGCTTCTTAGGGATATTCAGGTTTTCAAGGTCATTTTCCTTATTGCCAAATGCTTTTGCAAGCAGGGAAGAAATCAGGATTCCAATGGAGCTGGAATGAGCCAGGGTAAATCCCTCTCCTCCTTTTACCTCTTTCATAAATACGGCCACATAGGCGCAGGAAAATGTCATATAAACACCCAATAAAAGAGAACCTGTTATTACCAGAGGAACAAAAGCCAGATTTGTCCCGAATTTCAACAGCGCTGCAATCAATCCAGCATAGAAAAAGGACACATGAGCTGACAGATGCACATATTTAAAGCGTGTAAATCTTGCAAGCAGCAGATTCACAAGAAAACCCAATGCAAAGATCAGGGCCATTTCCGTGCCGATTCCTGAAAGGCTTTCGCTTTGTGCTGCTCCGATATCCGCAGAAACAGCCGGCATGTTGAATATTTTAGTGATCATTCCCTGCAAAGGCAGCAGGGACATGCCGAGAGTCTGCCCTCCTACATTGATCATGGTAAAGCCTATCATGGTTTTGATCACACTGGGAAGAATCTGATCCCAGGTCTTCTTTTGGGCAGCCATGCCGGCGATCACAACAATCCCTATAATGAAAACAGCCTGACTGAAAATATTATTAATCAAATACATTACTACTCCCATTTTTTCTCCTTTCTGAGGCTGCCGTCAGCCTTCTGATTACCTCTTGTTTATCGCTTCAAGAAGCTGTTCTTTTAAATACTGCTTATCCATCATATTGTCGATCCGTATGATATGAGCCTTAGAATCCCTTAACACATCAGCAAAATCTGAGGTGGTAATCAGAATATCATAAAAATCCGGGCTGACGGAGCCGATATCCGAAGCATCCACCGTTGCTTCAATTTTCTCCCCATCAAGAATCTGCTGAGTAAACAAGCGAAGCATCATGGAGCTTCCTACTCCTGCACCACATACCGTAACAATTTTTAACATCATGAACCCTCCTTTATAATCTGTAATATTTCTTCTGCGGAATCCGCATTTGTTATTTTTTCAACCTTATTTCTATCCATCAAAATATCTGCCAGCTCGGTAAGAGCTTTCAAATGAGACTGATGGTCAATGGCACAAAGGCCTACTACGATTTTTACCGGGTCATTTTTTGGATGCCCGAATACAACAGGATTTTTCAATGTCACAATACTGAGGCCGATATCCAGGGCGCCTTCCTCCGGTCTGGCGTGGGGCATGGCTATTCCCGGTGAAATTACGATATAAGTCCCGTTTACTTCGACGTTTTTAAGCATAGCCTGGATATAGCATTCCTCTGCCAGCCCTT
>NZ_DAIOXM010000008.1:2739-114940 GCF_036758025.1 Lacrimispora sp.
GCCCTTTGTCCACAAGGAGTCTGCCGCTGGCTTTAACGGCTTCATCCCGGCTGTCTGCTTCAAATTTTGCTTTGATTAAATCCTCAGTCAAAATTTCTTTTAACATGGGTTGATAAATTCCTTTCTTTGTTTCTGAATTTTCAGTAATTCCCAAATATGCACTCAATTCGTTTTTTAAAGGAGTCAGCTTACGATCCTCGATCTCCGCATATTTGACGATGATGTCCATTACCTCACCCATATGAATCCGGGCAGTGAGAAAGGACAACTGGTTCTGTATTTCCTTTATGTCATAATCCGACAAATAAGGAGTCACCTTTAATACTTTTGCGTCCTTCCATTCAAAAGGAACTGTAGAAATAATCAGGTCAGGAGCATGATTCGCCAACCAGAGCGCAGCATTTCTCACACTGAAGGTTCCCCATACATTCACATGGAAGATGGCCTGGAGCCTGCTTTTTAATATCTCAGAGGTGCTGATTCCTGCATTACACACAATGATGACATTGGGCGTCCTGCATATCTGTTTTTCGTTTCTTTCGATTACCGAAGCAAAAAATAAGGTAAAATAGGATATCTCATGATCATTGAAATGAACCTTAAGCTTTTCTTCAAGTACTTTAACCCCTTTTTCCACCGCCTTGTTAAGCTCAGAGAAATTTTCCAGAACGTAGTTTATCAGAGGATTCTCAGCCCATTCTGCTGCCAGGGCTCTCTTATAAGCGGGGCGCAGATGATTCAGCAGGCCTTCATAAAGTTTGGAATCCGTCCGGAATGCTTCAAAGGGATATTCTTTCGCCACAGCATCGATAAACTGATTTGTTACCAGATTAAAAGGCAGCCATTTTTCAGACAGCAGTTCCTCAGATCTGACGACAGAAGCTTCTGCCAGCTTAGTTGCCAGGTAAAAGCAGTCATCCAAAGAAACTTCCCGGCCGAATATTTTCTCGATCTCCCTATGCCGTTCCACAAAAGCCTTTTCTTCTCTTGTCAGAACCTCCCTTGGACCTTCAGGGAAAACTTTTCCTATGGATATCCTTGCACAGGTGACATAAAAGGCGATCAGTACACGGTTAAACCACAGATCGCTCAGTTCTACATTGATCTCCCTGGCTATATCGTCTAAAAACTTCTCGCAGGAATCTAATATCTGTAAAGCTTTTTTATCCGCCTTATGCTCAAAAAACAACGGATCTTCGCTGATGGAAAGGATCAGCAGATTCCTGATATTCCGCTCCTTTCCGGAAATCCGATACCCCTTAAAAGGAGCCGCTTCTATTACAATAGAATGGAAGCTGAGCATTTCCTTTATTTCTTTCAAATCACCGATGAGGGTATTTCTCGAAATATCAAGTTTTTTCAGCAGCTCTTCTACCGTAAACTGGTCACCGGACAAAAGGATGGTTTCAATAATCCGCAAACGCCGGATCCCCGGATTTGATAAAACAAAGGCTGATGTCGAATGGATCAGACTTTCAAATTTAATCACCAGCGGTGACTTATAAAACAGTTTCCCCTTATCCCCATTGATTTCAGAATAGCCGGAAGCCTCAAGCAATTCATTTAACTTTTTAATATCGCTGTAAATGGTTCTTGTGCTTACAGAAAACTGCTGCGCCAGTTCCCGGACAGTGAACTCACGGCTGCTTTGGCAGACAAGACGGAAAATTTCCGGAAGTCGATTTTCCATAGTTTCCTCCTTCATGTAATGAGTATAGCATTCCAATGAAACCGCCAACAAATCCAATTTACTTCACTTTTTTTGAATGGATCGGTATATGGCAAAAGACTGTAAGATTCAAGAGATCAGAAAAAGGACCAGACGGGCTTTGTCTTCACAAAACCTGCCTGATCCTGTTTGGCTTTTGACCATGGCCTGTATTTATCAGGCCCTCACCGCCCACCTCATTTTAGTGGAACGGGCACGGGGATTTCTGTTGCACTCTTCTGCTGACGGACGGATAACCTCTTCAGAAATCTCGCTGTAAACTCCTGCCTTTTTTAAGTCCTTAAAAGACTTTTTCACAAGCCTGTCCTCTCCGGAATGAAAAGTCAGGATAGCCGCCCGACCGCCGACCGCAAGAATCTTTGGAAGCTTTTCCAGGAAGCTGTACAAAACTTCGTATTCGTTATTCACATCGATCCGCAAAGCCTGGAACGTTCTCTGGCAGGATTTTTTAACGGCTTCATTTTGATCCTTTTCCGGTACAAATGCAAGGGCTTTTTCAATCACTTCCCGCAATTTCGTTGTGGTGTCAATCTCATTTCCTCTTTTTATCTCATTTACAATCCGTTTTGAGATTTCTTCCGCATAAGGCTCGTCCGCATTCTCAAGGAGCATGCCCCGCAGCTCCTCCTGAGAAATGGTTCGTATCCGTTCTGCTGCTGGAATCCCCTTTTCCGGGTTTAACCGCAGATCAAGAGGGCCTTCTGTTTTAAAGGAAAATCCCCTGTCCGGATTGTCAATCTGCATGGAAGAAACGCCTAAGTCTGCCAGCACAAAATCAAACCGCCCCGCTTCTTCTGCCACCTGGTCAATGTTGGCAAAATTAAGCTGTTTGATGGTTAGAATTTCAGGGCCATAGCCTGCCTGCGCTAAACGTTCCCTTGTTTTTACAATCTCAATGGGGTCCACATCAAGAGCATACATATGGCCTTTTGACTCCAGGCATTTTAACATTTCCTGGGTGTGGCCGCCGTAGCCAAGAGTTGCATCAAGCCCTTTTTGTCCGGGCTTAATCTGAAGAAATTCCAGGATTTCATTGACACAGATGGAAATGTGCATACCCGCAGGCGTACTTCCCTTCTGGATTACCTTTTCAATGGTATCCCCGTATTTTTCCGGCTGCTGTTCCTTATATTTTTCCTGAAATGTTCTGGGGTGAGTCCCCTTATAGCGAACACGGCGCTTGTGATTTGATTCCTTGCTTTCCATAATTACCTCTTTCTCGTTTATAATTAGCTGCGTTTATAAAAGGCACAGGTAGTCAAATGATCATTAACCATTCCAACTGCCTGCATAAATGCATAAACAGTGGTGCTGCCCACAAATTTAAAGCCCTTCTTTTTTAAATCCTTGCTGATGGCGTCTGAAACAGGGGTGCTGGCCGGAACTTCTTCAATCCGGGTCCATGAGTTGATAATGGGCTGGTAATTTACAAATGACCACAAATAGTTGTCCAGAGAACCGAATTCTTCGCAGATTTTAAAATATACCTTTGCATTATGAACCACTGCATTTACTTTTTGCCTGTTTTTAATGATTCCATCGTTATGCAGAAGTGCTTCTATTTTTGCATCGTCATAGGTCACAAGGACTGCTGGGGCAAAATTGTCAAAGGCTTCACAAAGAGTGTTCATTTTTGATAAAATGGTTGACCAGCTGAGTCCAGCCTGTTTACCTTCCAGTATCAGCATTTTAAACAATTTTTTATCGTCGTGGACGGGAATTCCCCATTCATTGTCATGGTACTCCTGCTCTAATTTATTTTTTGCAGCCCAGTCGCACCGCTTTACTTCATTTACCATGGCTCCTCCTGTCTTTGCTTTCCAAATATGCTTTCATTCATTATACTAAATAAGTCAGAATCATTCTACCATAACTTTCTTCTTTGACTTCTTAATGAAATATAAAATCAGAAAAACAGAAAGATTTGACAAATAAAGGGATTGCTGGTATGGTGAATATTCGATGTATTTATAAAAACGAACTGGCTGGGAGAGATAGAATTGAAAAACATTGATATGACAACCGGAAATCCAACAAAGAAAATACTGCTTTTTTCCTTACCGATCTTTTTAGGAAACGTATTTCAGCAAATATACAGTATGTCAGACACCTTAGTAGTAGGGCGTTTTCTTGGAAAGGAAGCCCTGGCTGCCGTAGGTTCCTCTTCTGCCTTGGTGGTCTTTATTAATGCTATATTAATCGGCTTGTGTATGGGTAGCGGTATCTTGTTTGCAGAATTTTATGGTGCAAAAAAATATAAGCAATTATCTGATGCAGTTTCCACTACCGTGATTTTTATTTTCAGTGTGACAGTGTTTATTTCTGCTGTCTGCATTATCTTTTTAGACCCTCTTGTCCGCATGTTTCAGGTGCCGGAGGATGCCCTTGTGCTTTCTAAAAGCTATCTGCGCATTATATTCGCCGGGCTTCCATTTATGTTTTTATACAATATTGCTTCTGCGGTTTTGCGGGCGGCAGGGGATTCCAAAACACCTTTGATTTTTCTCATTCTTGCATCCGTCATTAACGTTGCGTTTGACTTTATATTGGTGATTTATACGCCCCTTGGCGTAAAGGGACCGGCCTGGTCTACCTTTGCTGCACAATTTTTTTCAGGAATTCCACTGTGCATATTTGCACTGAAAAAGCTGGATTTCCTGGATATTGGCTTCCGCTTTAATAAGACTATGTTCATCAGGGTCGCCAAATACTCGCTGCTGACTTCTTTACAGCAGTCTATTATGAATTTCGGCATTTTATTGGTACAGGGGCTGGTCAACTCCTTTGGAATCGTGGCAATGGCGGCATTTACCGCAGGGGTGAGAATTGATTCCTTTGCCTATATGCCAGCCCAGGATTTCGGAAATGCCTTTGCTACTTATATTGCCCAGAATAAGGGGGCTGGGAAAACGGAACGCATAAGGGAAGGTTTTCACTCCGCCATTCTCTGCTCCACGGTTTTCTGCGGAATCATCTCCGCAGCCGTCTGCTTTTTCGCTCCCAATCTCATTGCCCTGTTTGTTCCTGACGACAAGGCGGTCATAGAAGCCGGTGTTCAGTATCTGCGCATTGAAGGGGCTTTTTATGTGCTGATCGGGTATCTGTTTTTGCATTATGGCTTTTACCGCGGCCTTGGTCACTTTTATACATCAACGGTATTGACACTTATTTCTCTGGGAATACGTGTAGCTTTCTCCTATGCTCTTGTATGGCTGGGATTTGGTCTCAGCAGTATCTGGTGGAGCATTCCTATGGGCTGGGCATTGGCGGATATAGCGGGATTTATCTGGTATGCCAAGTTGAGAAAAGATATGGTTTTATAGGAAAGTCTGGATTCAGTCACAATAAATCCGGCAGAAAATCTGATGCATGAGATTTTCTGCCGGATTTTTATATTACTTGTGTTACTTATGTTACCAAAACAGGCTGACAAGCACCAAATATGACGTATCAGCTTATCCCCATACCTTTTCTGCAATTCTTTTTACAAGGCTGATCTTATCCCACTGCTCCTGCTCGGTCAGAATATTTCCTTCTTCCGTGGAAGCAAAGCCGCACTGAGGGCTGAGACAGAGCCGGTCTAAAGGTACATACTGGCTGGCTTCATGAATTCGTGCAATGATCTGGTCTTCATTTTCAAGCTGGGGATACTTGGAGGTAATTAAGCCAAGAACTACCAGCTTATTATCGGAAACCTTGGAAAGCGGTTCAAAGTCACCGGAGCGGTCATCGTCAAATTCCAGGTAATACGCCTGTACGTTTTCACCGCCAAACAGCACATCGGCAACAGGTCCATAGCCGCCGCTGGTTGCCCAGGTGGAATGATAATTGCCCCGGCAGACATGTGTGTTGACTGTTAAATCGGCAGGCAGATTTTCAACGGCAAGGTTATTTAAGCGCAGGTAAAGCTTCTGTAAGCTTTCCGGGCTGTAGGAATCACCGGCCATATTTTTCCAGAAGCCCTGGTCACAGAGCATTCCCCAGGTGCAGTCATCAAGCTGAAGGTTTCGGCAGCCTGCATCGTAAAGAGCCAGAATAAAGTCCCGGTAAGCAACTGTCAAGTCCTGATAGAGCTCTTCACGGTCAGGATAAACGGTATTTAAACGGTCTTCATTTTCTCCTCGGACCAGTTCTGCAAAAAACTGTGCCGGTGCCGGAATGGTCTGACGGGTCAGTACACGGCCATTTACCGTGTCACGGAGAAACTCATAATGCTGAATGAAGGGGTGAGAGGAAAAACGGATCTTTCCGCAGACCCTTGCGGAATCTGCACGGGTTTCCTCACCGTGGAAAAAGTAACCGTGTTCCATTTCAATGTGTTCAATGCCGTCAAATCCCCACATAAAGTCCAGGTGCCAATAGCTGCGGCGGAATTCTCCGTCAGTGACGGAAAGAAGTCCGGCCTGGATTTCCTTTTCCACCAAATCCCGGATGCAGTCATCCTCCACGGCGGTTAGCTGTTCTTCAGTTATCTTAGCCTGGGCAAAATCCAAACGGGCTTGTTTTAAATGCTCCGGACGCAGGAAGCTTCCGACAATATCGTAACGAAAGGGTGCACTGGTGCGTGCAGAAAATTGTGTGCTCATATGTATAATCTCCTTAACTGTTTTTGTATGTCTGCATTATACAATAAGCTCACTGCTATGCGTTAATACTAAAATTCAATCATTTGCGATAACTTAAAGCTATATCGTGTAATAAGAGGCAACGTACTCACGCAGCAGCGTAATATAGCGCTCTCCAAGAGGGCTTAACTGGCTGCCTTCGTCATAAACGTAACCGATATCCATGGTTTCCTCGCTTTTTAAAGGAATGGACACAATATCGGTTCCGTTTAAATCCTTGCTGAGAATGCCGGAGGAAATTGTATATCCGTCAATGCCGATCAGCAGATTAAAAAGCGTTGCACGGTCTGAAACCACAATGCTTTTAGGACTGAATTCCACGCTGTGCAGCTCTTCTGAAAAGTAAAAGGAATTGTTGATTCCCTGCTCATAGGTAAGGCGAGGGTAATCCGCCAGGTCTTCCAAGGTGACCCATTCCTTTTTAACCAAAGGGTTTTTGCTGCTGACAAAGACATGGGGCTGTGCGGTAAAAAGGGATACAAAGCGTAAGTTATTTTCACGCAGAATGCGCTTTATGACTTCACGGTTAAAATGGCTCATATACAGAATTCCCAACTCACTGCGCCTTGTGCGCACATCCTCAATAATATCAAAAGTCCGCGACTCTCTCAGGGAAAATTCATACTGGGCCTGTCCGTATTCCTGTATCAGGGTTACAAAGGCGTTAACCACAAAGGCATAGTGCTGTGCGGAAATGGCAAAGACCCGTCGCACCGGCGTATTCTGCTTATATTGCTGTTCCAAAAGCTCTGCCTGTTCCATGACCTGACGGGCATAGGACAAAAACTTGGTTCCTTCTTCGGACAGGGTCACCCCTCTGTTGGTGCGGTGAAAAATCAAAATACCCATTTCCTTTTCCAGCTCTGCAACGGCTTTGGAAAGACTGGGCTGGGTAATGAAGAAGGTCTGTGCAGCCGTGTGAAAGGAGCCTGTCTGTGCGATTTGTATGATATATCTTAATTGCTGCAGGGTCATCTGTTTCCTCCTGATAATTATATGAATTTTCAGGATATCCAGGTTGGACTGGATATCCATTTATTGTCTGGGTTTATAAGATATTTTTATTTTCATTTTTTTACTTTCTGCATATAATAAATAGGACACATGTACATGCGTGTCTATAACAGCTTCAAGCTTTGGATATCCTGGTTTTCATTGACTTAAGGCTGTTGTGTGCTATAATAAAAGCAGAGGATAGCAGCGTTGACTAGCTATCGCGGCATCGAAGCAGTTGACTGTGTCGGTATGCAGCCTTCTGTGGAGCCAGCCTGTGGGTTATGCGGAAACCACTAACCGAATAGATTCTTTGGAATCGAACGAAAACGCATAAATAGGGCCTTGCTTTTGCAAGGTCCTTTATTTTAAAGGAAAGGAGGATTCCTTTGAATGAGTCAGGCCAGGATCTTCTTTATCAGGCTGCATCTGTATGGAAGAGCCTAACAGAATACAACTATGTTTTTATATATGGCTGCAAAAACAAGCTTTATACAATCAATCTCACCTTTTCTTCTGAGGATTTTCCTCATCTTGCAGGATTTCAGTATTTGAAAGATTTATCTCTTCCAAAATATAATCCCCCAAAAATAGTCGACAGAATTATGAACAAGGACATCACATATATGCAAATAAACAGGGGTACTCAATATAATGCCTCTGTAAAACCACGCCTTGAAGCACTTATCCGTTTAAAAGACATTATGGAAAACGACTTTAAACTCTTTTCGTATATGCCACACATGTATCCTTTTACAACAATGATAAAAGCAGATTACCTTATCTCCAGTCATTTGGACTCGGATAGCTTTATATTTATAATACAAAATTCTCCTAACAGATCTGCCAATTGTGATATCTTACTTATATTATTTTGTCTTTTTTATTTCTCAATTTGTTGTATTTACAACGCACAAACCGGAAATCATATGCTATCATAAGTATAACATATAACTTTGACGTTATCACCAGAGAAAGGACGAAAAAATGGCAAACTATTTTAAAGCTTCTGATACCATTTATGATATAACCGAAAAATACCCTGAGACAATCGGTCTGTTTGTTTCAAACGGTTTTGAAAATTTAAATGACCCGGCCATGCGCAGCACCCTTGGAAAGAGCATTACTCTTGAAATGGCTTTATCCATGAGAAAGCTGAATCAGGAAATTTTTATAGAGAAATTGGAAGAAGTCATTGAGCAGAATCTTCCCAGCTTTACCTCCGGCCTCACCCCTACTAAGAAGGAAGACGGCGGGGATATCCGCATTGAAGGCGTGCTTCCCTGCCCTATCCGTCTTCCTCTTTTAGAAAAATTTGAAGCCTGGATGGAATCCCAGAAGGATTCTATGGATTACAAGGTGGACTACAATCTAAAGTCTGCCAACTTAGGCCTTGACGATGTAAAGGAACGTGTCATTGCAGCAAACGGCAATGCAGATGCTTTATCTGATCTTTACTTATCCGCAGGCTTTGACTTATTCTTTGATAAAAACCTGATGGGGCGTTACGGAGAAGCCGGCGTATTTGAAGATCTTTCTGATATAGAGAAGATCAATCCTGATTTTGATAAGGACACGATTTCCTTAAAAGATCCGAAAAACCAGTATGCCATCATCGGCATTGTTCCCGCCGTCTTTATGGTAAATACCAATGTTTTAGGTGACAGACCAGTTCCTGAAAGCTGGGCAGACTTAATGAAACCTGAGTTTGAAAACAGCGTCAGCATGCCTATGAAGGATCTGGATATGTTCAATGCATTTTTGCTTCATATCCACCGTTATTATGGCGATGAGGGCATTGAGAAGATGGGAAAAGCTCTTCTGCGCAGCATGCATCCGGCTCAGATGGTGAAGTCCCATATTTCCAGGGACGGAAATAAGGTTCCCGCTGTTACCATTTCTCCTTACTTCTTTGCTGCCATGGCAGACGAGAAAAGCCCCATGCGCCCGGTATGGCCAAAGGATGGAGCAATCATAAGCCCTATCTTCCTTCTGGCAAAGGGAAAGAACAGAGATAAGGTGAAGCCTTTTGTGGATTTCCTTTATTCCAAAGAAATCGGCGATATTCTTTCCTCTAACGGAAAGTTCCCTTCTACCAATCCGCTGGTAGATAATCACTTAAAGCCGGAACAGAACTTCATGTGGCTTGGCTGGGATTATATTCACAGCCATGATATCGGAGAACTGATCAAAACCACTGAAAAACTGTTTTACCGTGCTGCAGAAAAGGAGCTCTTATGAATTTAATTATATTTTCGGGCCCTCCCTCTTCAGGGAAGACTTCTGTCATCTTAAAAACCATTGCCTCCTTTCGGACCAGAAATATCAAGGTAGGCGTAGTGAAATTTGACTGTCTTTATACAGATGATGATATTGCTTATGAAAAAGCCGGTATTCCGGTTAAAAAGGGCCTTTCCGGTGCCTTATGTCCGGACCATTTCTTCGCTTCCAACATCGAAGAGGTGGTAAACTGGGGCAACCAGGAAAAGCTGGACTTACTTATTACCGAATCCGCCGGACTTTGCAACCGATGCTCTCCTTATTTAAAGGAAATCAAGGGTGTCTGCGTGATCGACAACCTTTCCGGAATCAATACGCCGAAAAAAATCGGCCCTATGTTGAAGTCCGCTGACTTTGTTGTCATTACCAAGGGAGATATTGTGTCCCAGGCAGAGCGTGAAGTTTTCGCTTCCTGCGTAAGCTCCGTCAATCCCCGTGCCGTCACCATGCACGTAAACGGCCTGACAGGCCAGGGTGCCTATGAGCTTGGAAGTCTTATCTACGATGAAAACCAGAACATCGAATCGGTTCAGGGCATGCAGCTTCGCTTCCCAATGCCTTCCGCTCTTTGCTCCTACTGTCTTGGAGAAACGAGAATCGGAGAAGCATTTCAGATGGGAAATGTTAAAAAAATCAATTTGGGGGCGGATAAGACATGATGAATTTAACTTTAGACCAACTGCTTAAGGAATATCCCTTTGCCACATCCTATTTTGAACAGAACAAACTGGATATTGCAGGATACGGGGATAAGACCTTTGAAGAATATTTAGAGCATTTTACAGAGGAAGAAGTGGAAGACCAGGCCATTGAAAAGGACAAGCTTCTGGCAAATCTTCCGATTTATATTGAACAGATGAAGGCATTTCTGGGTCTGGAAAAAGACAACCAGGTTCTGTCCCTAACCATACTGGCCGGACATGACAAATCCGGTGTTTCAGAAGGCTTTTCAGAGCTTACGGTGGAAACCTCCCAGATCATTTCCATCGTAGGGCCTACAGGTTCCGGTAAAAGCCGCCTTCTGGCCGATATTGAATGGGCAGCGCAAAATGATACGCCTACGGGCCGCAGCATTTTAATCAACGGCAAAAAGCCTGATAATAAATGGCGTTTTTCCTCCAACAACAGACTGGTGGCACAGCTTTCCCAGAACATGAACTTTGTTATGGACCTTACGGTAGAGGACTTTTTAAGAATGCACGCCGTAAGCCGTCTGGTGGAGGATCCCCAGAGTGTCATCGATCGGATTATTCTGGCCGCCAACAATTTGGCAGGAGAAAAATTTGATTTGACCACTCCTGTTACCAGCTTAAGCGGAGGACAGTCCAGAGCTTTGATGATTGCGGATACCGCCATTTTAAGCTCCTCTCCTATCGTTCTCATTGATGAAATTGAAAATGCCGGAATTGACCGGAAAAAGGCTCTTGACCTTTTGGTTTCTTCTGACAAAATCGTTTTAATGGCAACTCATGATCCTCTTCTGGCGCTTATGGCTGACAGGCGTATTATTATTAAAAACGGCGGAATCAGCAAGGTGATTGATACCAGTGAGGAAGAAAAGGTCTTGCTGGAGGAACTTGAAAAAATGGATTCCCTCATACAGACAGCACGTCAGGAGCTTCGTAAGGGAAGCGCTTTATCTGCTAAGACATTGGAAATGGGAATATAAATGTAATATAAATAAGGATGCTCCTCAAGTTGTTTCGCGGCTTTGGGAGCACCCTTATTTTTTGGCTACCTGACTTTCTTTCACCGATACTCAGGCTTTCAGTATTTTATATATTTCACGATAATTCTCAGAAAAAACACTTCCTCTGTTCCAGATAAATGCAAAATCATGGAGTACCTGGAAATCTTCTAATTTAATTTCTATGAGACTTCCTGCCTCCAGTTCTTTTTTTACTGCTGCTTCATAGAGAAAAGTAATTCCGCAGCCCTCTTCTACCAGGGACTTTATAGCATTGATCCCTTCTATTTCAACTGTATATTTAAAATCTCTTATTTCAAGATTTCTGGCTTCCATGTTTTTTTCAAATATATCTCTTGTTCCGGAACCGTTTTCCCTTATGATGATTCGTTCTGACAGCAAATCTGCCAGTTTTTTTGGTTTGCTTTGAAATGCATAATCTTTGCTGCACACGGGTATATAGCGTTCCTGGGAATAGGGAAGATCATCATACTCTCTCTTGCTGTAATTCCCTTCAACGATTGCAAAATCGATTTCTCCTGAATTTAATTTTTCCAGCAGCTCACTGGTATTGCCTTCCAGCATCCGCACCTCTGTGTCCGGATACAGGCTTAAGTACTGCTTGATTCCCTTAGCTATGACAAATTCTCCTATGGTTAAGGTGGCACCAAAGACCAGATTGTTTTTCTTCTTGCCGGAAGCCTGGATGATCTGCTTTAAGTAAAGATCGTCGTGCTTCATGGTAATGGCCGCCTGATACAAGGTCTTTCCGGCATCGGTTAAATACATTTTTTTGCCTTCATATTCAAACAGCTTTGCGCCATAAAAATTTTCCAGGTAATGAATATGCTGTGACACTGCAGGCTGGGTGATGCTGAGCGCTTCAGAAGCCCTTGTAAAGTTCATATATCTGCACACTTCTAAAAAAGTGTCAATCCTAAAATCTCTCATATCTTTCCCATTCCTTTTCTGATACTCTTAAGTAATTATTTATATTATATCACAATCGATAACATTTTCTTATGAAATAATAAATATTTATAATTTCATTTTATTGTCCGCTTATGATATGTTTATAAACGTTTACAAGGATTGGATTTCCATATCCAAATAGAAAAAGGAGCGCGTAACTATGAACTTCATCAAAAAAAATGGAGCCGGACTGGCTCTGTGTCTGGCTATTGCTATTCCGGCCTGGTTCATGGGCAGCCGGTTTCCCATTGCCGGCGGGCCTGTGATTGCAATTATTGCCGGCATGATTGTCACGTTTTTTGTGAAAGATAAGAGAAAATATAAATCAGGCATTCATTTTACCTCAAAAAAGGTTTTGCAGTATGCTGTGATTCTGCTGGGATTTGGCCTGAATCTGTCTGTTATATTGGAAACAGGAAGGCAGTCTCTGCCAATTATTATCAGCACAATTACTGCTTCTCTTGTTATTGCATTCATCCTGCATAAAGCCATGGGTATACCGGCAAACATATCCGCTTTGGTTGGTGTGGGATCTTCCATCTGCGGCGGTTCTGCAATCGCCGCCACTGCTCCCGTCATAGATGCAGATGATGATGAAGTGGCTCAGGCGATTTCAGTGA
Organism: Lacrimispora sp.; assembly: GCF_036758025.1. GTDB lineage: Bacteria > Bacillota > Clostridia > Lachnospirales > Lachnospiraceae > Lacrimispora. The sequence goes on from NZ_DAIOXM010000008.1 coordinate 15,646, forward strand.
TTTTCTTTTTTAATATTATTGCTGCTGTTTTATTTCCTTCTCTTGGTACCTGGCTGGGATTTTCCACTTCCTCCGGAGGCCCCTTCGGCATCTTTGCCGGAACTGCAATTAACGATACTTCCTCTGTAACTGCCGCCGCTTCCACCTGGGACAGTATGTACGGCTTAGGCTCTGCAACTCTTGATAAAGCTGTTACGGTTAAGCTGACAAGAACCCTGGCTATCATTCCTATTACCCTTGTGCTGGCATTTGTCCGGACAAAGAGGGAAGGAAATTCCGCTGGGAAGAAAGTCAATATGAGAAATATCTTTCCGTTTTTTATTATTTATTTTATACTGGCTTCTGTTATCACTACGGCTGCTGCAGGTTTTGGGGTTCCGGTATCTGTCTTTATGCCATTTAAAGAATTGAGTAAATTTTTAATTGTTTTAGCAATGTCAGCCATTGGGTTGAATTCCGATGTGGTAAAACTGGTGAAGTCAGGCGGCAAACCGATGATTATGGGATTTTGCTGCTGGACAGGGATTACGGCGGTAAGCCTTGTGTTACAGCATTTTCTGGGAATCTGGTAAGATCAGCCTTCAAAACATCTAAACCACAACCAAATCATCTTCGTGCATCATATACTCCATGAGCACATAGATTCCAGCCCAAAAAACAGCATCATATCTTTCTGTACATTCAAAGTAAACAGGCTTTAGTGAAAAAAACGGAGTGACGCTCCCCAACTGGACATCACCGTATGTGATTATTAAACTGTGATTTTTCTGACGTTGAATAATCCAAATACCATACGGTGTTTCCAAGTCCATTTTTTCAACCCGGGGAGGTCTTAACTTGAAATTCTGTGATTTTGCAGATTCCGTTTTTTCTGTAAAAGAAAGGGTTGCAGTTACTACAGGAGCAGTATTTTTATAAATGATATATTTTTTAGAATCATCGCAATTCCAATCCTCTTTGTCTTTGGAAAGGTTTATAATGTCTGTGGTAAAGACAATATTACCTTTCCCATCACTGATCTTCTTAGCCGCTCCTATAAACTTTTGATTGCTGATTTTTGCCGCTGTCTCTCCGCTTTCATCTATCAGGCTCCAAGCGAAAAGTCCCTTTCGAATTCGCAGTTTCATAACCTTTCCCTCCCTATATCAATAAATAAACGATTCCTCCCATAACCCCTGAACCCAGCATCACAAAAATCGGGTTGGGCCTCCATTTTCGCAATATAAATAAAGCTGATCCAAATAACAGGATTGCAATATAGTTTATGGATTGAGGATTGATTGAAAATCCCGATTCTCCCCATACAGCCAATATAAAAATGGACAGACCAGCTGATGCAATTAATGCAACAACCGCCGGCCTTAACCCGGAGAGTACGCCTTGTATTATGGTTAATTCTTTGCATTTAAAGTAAACCCATGCCAGCGATAAAACAATGACATATGAGGGAAGAATGCAGCCAAAGGTGGCAATAAGCGCCCCTGGAATGCCGGCAATTCTGATTCCCACAAAGGTGGCGGAATTGACTGCAATGGGTCCCGGTGTCATTTCGGCAATGGTAATCAAATCAGTAAATTCGGTCAAAGTCAGCCAATGATTCAATTCAACCACCTGATTTTGGATCAGCGGTATTGCCGCCATTCCTCCCCCAATACTGAACATACCAATCTGAAAAAAACTCCAAAAAAGATTTATAATTGTCATTTGCATGTGCCTTCCTTTTTAGCTTTCTTTGCCTGAATCAGCAGTCTTGCCGCTCCAATGCATCCACATACTAAAATAATGTACATGACATTGATTTTCAAAAAAAATGTTGCTGTAAATGCTCCAATCATAACAAGCAGAGATATGATATCTTTTTCCTTTGCAACATTGCCGCCAAGGTTCAGTATAACATCAGCAATGACAGCGGCAACGCCTGCCTGCATTCCTTTTAAAACCGCATTGACTGCGATATTGTCTCTGAATGCCGCGTAAAAAAGAGATATGACTGAAATGATAATCAACGGCGGCAGTACTGTCCCTAAAATGGTAACGACAGTGCCTGATATGCCTGCCATACGGTATCCCAGCAGTATGGAGGCATTTACAGCAACAGCTCCGGGGGAAGATTGAGCAATTGCTGCCATATTCAGCATCTCTTCTTCCTCAATCCATTGCAAATCATCCACAAATTTTTTCTTCATTAAAGGGATGATGACAAATCCCCCTCCAAAGGTAAATGCACTTAAGTAAAACGTTGAGCTAAAAAGCTTTCTGTAAATATGTTTTTTATGATCCACTTAACCAAACCTCCTTTTAGTTTATTATAAGGCTTGCTTTTATATATGTTAAATAGTATTATATTATATGGTTCATAATATATTTATTATATTAAAACAGGAGGATATAATGACTCTGAGACATCTGAAAATATTTGTCACTGTCTGTAAAACCGGAAGTGCAACTGCAGCGGGAGAAAAACTATTTATTGCACAGCCCTCTGTCAGCCTTGCAATATCTGAACTTGAAGATTATTATGGAATTAAATTATTTGATCGCATTGCAAAAAGGCTTCATATTACAGAAGCCGGTAAGCATTTTCTTCAATACGCAACACATATTGTGGGACTTTTTGAGGACATGGAAAAAGAGATTAAGAACTTTGATGCAATGGGTGTGATCCGCATTGGAGCAAGTATTACCATCGGCAATTACCTGCTGCCCGGATATATAAAAGAATTTAAGCAGATACATCCTCAGATGGATGTGAAAGCAGTTATAGATAACTCTGACAAAATTCAACAGTATGTTTTGTCTAATCAAATAGATATCGGGCTGATTGAAGGAACTTTGAATAGTCCATATATCATTGATCAAAAATTCCGTGATGATGATTTGGTACTGATCTGTGCAAATGACCACCCCTTTGCCGGGCATGAGAATATTGAACTGTCACAGCTGCAACAAGAAAATTTTATTTTAAGAGAGTCAGGAAGTGCGGGACGTGAGATATTCAGCAGAGCGATGATAACTTATGGACTGGAAATTTCCCCGGCATGGGAAAGCACCAGCACCCAAGCAATAGTCCGTGCGGTCCAAGCTAATTTAGGTGTATCGGTGCTTCCTTACCTGTTGGTAAAGGATTCCCTGGACAGGGATGAAATTAATCAATTTCACTTAAATGGAATGCAGTTCCGTCAAAATTTTTGCGTCATTCACCATCGCAATAAATTCCTGACAGAGAGCGCCAAAGATTTTATAACGCTGTGTAAATGATCGTTTTGTCCGCCCCTTTTTCTCTGCTTTTGTGATATAAAAGGGGCATCAGGCTTATTCTGATATAATCTCCAGAAGCGTATTTGCCATATTCTCATAACCATAGATAGATGAAGCATATTTTAGTCCATCGATTATTTCTTCTTCTGAAAAATCATGTTCTTCCAGAAATTTTACACTCTTTTCATTGAGATGGGAATAAAACATAAGCGCCATTTTATAATATTCCACATCCCCGGCATTCAATTTATTCCACAATTCATTTTCCGCCTCATTGATATTTCCCAGGTCAATGAGGCTTCGCAGTTTATCATACTCTTCCTGTTTTTCCTTCTCTGGAAAAACCAGTTCTTCCTTTTTGTCCAAATCAATGCTAAAAACCAGCTTTAACAAAGTTCTTATCATTTCATAAATCAGACGCATGATATAATCCCGCTTAACCATAAAATCCTCCTGTTTCAATACCCCACCAAATTCCGTGTGCTGTAAATTTTTTATTCCTGACTCCATTGTATCACCAACCCACGGATTTTTCTATCCCCCGGCAATTTTACAATGAGGACTTGTCCGGTTGCGTCCGTTATTTTTTGCTTTGTACATCTCTATATCAGCCTCATTTAACATATTTTCCAGGGAATGACCATTTTCCATGCCAGAAGAGTATGCCATCCCAATGCTGACAGTGATATTTATAGAGTGTTTCTGATAAGAAACAGGTGTCTTCTCAATGGTTTTCCGCAGCTTCTCAGAGGCAGCAAATGCTTGTTCCATGGAAACATTTCCAAGAAGAACAACGATTTCTTCGCCGCCGTACCGTCCTACAATATCCTCAGCCTTGCGAAAACTGTTCTTCACGATAAGGGCCACAGACCTCAGTACAGCATCTCCTGCGGGATGCCCATAAGTATCATTTACCCTCTTAAAAAAGTCAATATCAATCAACAGCAAGGCATAGGGAGTATGTTTTGCCTCTCCATTGCACAGCATTAGCTTGGCTAAATCAAAAAACGTTCCCCGGTTATAAATGCGCATCAGGGGATCAAAGGAAGCCTGAATGCGCAGCTTCTTTAACAGCTTTTCATTTTCAGTAACATCGTGAAGCAGGAAGCATATGCCGCTGACCGCTGCATCCTGCAGGATGGGCGTCTGGGTTGCCCGGTAACACCGTGCCCCCTTATCAGTCAGCAGTTTCATCAGCTCCGTTGAGTTTTTAAACCTCTCTATGCCGGGTATGGTATCACCCGGTATTAAAGATTTCAGAACAGGGAACAGCCTTTTAGCAGCCTCATTTGCATCCAGAAAATTAAAATCCTTATCGCAGACAATAAAGGCGTCATCCATTGATTCAATCACTTTGGCCCGTGCCAAAGGCACTATGTTCAGCAGATTGTGATATCTGACCGAATAAAGAAGCAGAACCATGGAAATGGTGTTGCTGGCCGGAGTTGGGTCGTAGCGGAATTTGGCAGTGGAAAAGACATAAGGAATGCTGCAGAGCATAGGAACCAGACATGATACCAAAAGAATACGGCTCTGCTGTCTTTTCAGCCTGCTGCTTTCCCTTGAAAATAAATGCCTGAGAATCAGACGAAGGATCAGGGAAAAAATTACGTAGCTGTATACGGTATACAGGTGATAAACCGGCCCGGGGTACACCCTGCAGTTAGCGATGAACCCATTGGAGATATATTCCATGTTTTTATAGAAAATCTTCAGTACCGGATATGTCTGCATAGCAAGCATACTGAGGAAAGGCGTAGAAAAAATCAAAAAGAGCCTTACCTTATTAAGCCTCCTTTGTCCATATATGTCACGTACAAACAAATATGATATGGGAAGGAGAAAAGGCAGTCCCATATACTGCAGGCGGACGCTGGAAAAAGCCGTTTCCAGCGTGGCCGAAGTGATCTCCTGCAGATATCCAAAGTTGTACATAAAATTAGTGACGGACAAAAAAATCAGAAAGTAAGCTTTTTCAGCATGGTGCTGCTTAATTGAGTATAATACCAGAAGCATTGAACACAGCGTTGCCGCAAAGACAAGCATGGCAAATATATTCAGATTATACAAAATGGCACCTCCTATTTATATACCCCCGTCGATGGTGCTATCCTTTTATCTCATTTGAAACTGCCCCACAAGGTTTTTCATAAGTTCATGATAATATCCTCCTCCCCCTCCGGGTTCAATATTTTCCCAAACCTGATACAGCTTCCGTCACCAGTCCGCCGGAGCTAAAAGGAGGAAGGGAGTCCAGTTTAAACCGTTCCACTTCTTTCCGCAATGTGGCTGCCTGGGCTGACATCTCTTCGCTTGTGGCAGAATTTTCTTCAGCAGTTGCCGCATTGGTCTGGACAACGGCAGAAACCTGTTCCAGGCCTTGCTTAATTTGCTCAATTGCATCGGCCTGCTCAGATGATGCCCTTTTGATGGTTCCCATGATGGCTCCTATCTGATTGGCATCGGTCTCCATTTCCTGCAGAGCCAGTGCTGTCTGTTCTGTTATCTTCGTTCCGTCAGATACAGTATTGACTGTATTTTGTATGAGGGTTCCTGTCTGCCGGGCTGCTTCCGCAGATTTTACAGCCAGATTGCGAACCTCGTCAGCCACAACAGCAAAGCCTTTTCCGGCTTCTCCGGCCCGGGCCGCTTCAATGGCAGCATTCAGGGAGAGGATGTTGGTCTGGAAAGCAATGTCTTCAATCACTTTTGTAATATTGGCAATCTGGCTTGAGGCAGAAGCGATATTTGACATAGCTTGGGTAAGCTGTTCCATATGTTCATTGCCGTTTGAAATAGCTTCACCTGCCTGTCTCACATAGTGAACAGCAGTTGTGACACTGTCTGAATTTTGGGCAGCCTGTTCTGCGACCTGCATGATGGAGGCACTCAATTCCTCCACAGAAGAAGCCTGCTCTGTGGAACCGGCTGCAAGCTCCTGAGCTCCGCTGGAAACCTGATCAGCACCGATGCTGACCTGTCCGGCTGCGGCATTGATGGTATGCATTGTGCTGTTTATGGACGAAGCAGTATGGATAATTGCCTCTTTCAGCACCCTGTAATCCCCCGGATAGTCCAGGTCTACCCTGATCCGAAGATCTCCCTGGGCAATCCGGGTGATTTTTTCAATTACGTCATGAATGACGGCCATCAGCATACGATTGCCGTTTCGGATGAATTCAGCCATCTGCCCCATTTCATCCCTGCTTTGATACGTTATTTCAGCGTTTAGATTGCCTTTGGATATTTCGCGGTATGCATCTACAATCTCATTGATCGGATGAAGGATTGATTTTCTGATTTCAAGTACCACTATGACCGTCAGTAATATTGAGATTGCGCCAAAAGACACAAGCAAAATCCACGCAAGCCGCTGAGCTGCTTCCGCTTCATCGCTTTGGTGCACCGCCCGTTCCTGAGCGACTGTGGACAGCTTAAACAGAATTTCCATCGCCTCATCAATTCTTGGTTCATATTCGTCCTTAAAAAAGGCAAACGCTTCCTCCAGACTTGCATCAGAGTGTTCTAAAACAAGGGCTGATATCTTCTCCCGTTTCTCAGCGGCCTCTGATAAAATTGTGCGGATCTTTTCAATATCTGCGTCCAGATCATGATTCCTCTGGTTGCTTTCATATGCATCCAGCGAGGAAATAACTGCTTTACCGGAAGCGCTGGCCGCATCCAGGCTGTCTTTGGAAGACTCCATGTCATTTTCCACTACTGCATCCAGCAAGTAATGAAGAATCCCCTGCATATTTACCTGCATGCTCCTGACGTGCTCCGCATTGGGCACCGTGTACGTTCCGTACAGCTCCACTTGTTTGCCGATGTTATTGATGCAAAACAGAGCTAAAAGAGATACTGACATCATCAAAGCGAGTATAATTCCAAATCCGGCACCCAACTTTTTTGTAACAGTGAGGTTTTTAAAAATGCTGTTTTTTGTTTGACTTGAGTTTAACGTTGAATTTAACATATCATTTGTCCTTTCTCTATTGGTATACTTTTTTATTAATGAGATCCTGGGATGTGCCTTACTTCCCACGATCAATGAGTATCAGGTCCATAAACTCTGAAGCCGTAATTCTAACGGGCATTCTTTTTTCTTTACAGAAAATCAAGTAATCTCCGTCCGTATTTACACTTTGAAACAATTCCTCATCACGAAGCACGCCAAAACGGGCAGTATTCAGTCTGGAACGAAAGTCAAACTGAATAATGGAACCAGTCTCCATGATCACTTCCAACCGGTAATCCGGTAAGGCCTTCACACTCTTAAAGTACCGGTCCCCTTTCGCTTTTTCAGGATTGAAGCTGCCTTTGCTTTCAAGCCGGTTTTTCATATTTTTCACCTCCGAAATTAACGAAACAAGTTTACCTGATTAACACCATGAGCATAAACGTCATGGCAAAAAAGAGAGTATATAAAAAATAATCTGCTATATAAAGCTTACCGCAGATTATTTTTTATGGCATACTCCTTTTGGGACTATTTTATCAGAAATCTCGTGCAGTCAGATCGGTTTTGGAATGAATATCCAGCTTGCTGTACACATTTCTGAGGATTGCTTTTACAGTTGTTGGAGAAATATATAACTTTCCGGCAATTTCTTTTGTAGTCAGCCGTTCCTTAGCCAACAGGGCAACCTCTCTTTCCCTTGAGGTGAGAGGAGATTTCTTTTGCAGAATGGCTTTTCTGATATCGGATACGCCTTTTTGCTGCCTGATGCAGAGAATCTTTAAGGCAGCGATTTTGCCGCCCCAGCCGGCATGGGTATTCATTTCATTTTCAAGACCAACATGGCGCACAATCATCTCAGACAAGCACTCTTCCATACCTGAAAATTGAGCAAAAGGAAGGTAAACCTGGTCCGGCAGTGCCAGATCAAGAGCTTCTCTGAGGCGTTCCTGAGCCTCCAGATACTTCCCGCTGTTACGCTTTGCCATAGAAAAAAATATAAGGCTGTATACCTGAGGCATGAGATACTTTATTCTTTCATTGAAATCTCTTCCCTGATCCAGGGCAAGCTGGCAAACACCATAGAATTCATTGTATCTTTTATCCATAAGCAAAAGGCTTAAGTGAATCATCTGCGCAAATGGAACCATAGGAACATGCAATACCTTTTTTATGCGCTCCATATCATAAAGCCATGGGGCTACATAATCTTTTACACCTAATACAACACTTATAACCGACATACAGTATTCAATCATATGCAAAATATATAAATCAGAGTTTTCTTTCCCATAGCCCTGGAGATTGGTTATTGCTTCTGAGTAACCTTCCCCATCCCCGCGGAGAATGGCAATCCGGACACGGATAAATTCTGCGCAGATACACATGCCGGTTTGTCTGTTGCTGCGGGCCTCGTAAAGAGCCTTATAACATAGAATTTCAGCCTCATCATCATCCCCGCGCATGAGCATGGCTTCGGCACGCATGATGATGTTATATCCGGCACCATTTCCCTGTGTAAACCTGTAATATAACTGAGCCCCTCTGTCTACCTGCTGCAGAACTTCATTAAGTGTGCCGGATTCTCTCCAGAACATATTTAATACAGAGGTTGCAGCAAACAGCCAAGGCGTACCAGCCTTGACCAGATTAGAATGGCTATTTAAATATTGAAGAGTTTTTTCATGACCTTCTATCATTTTGGGAACCTGGTTGAAATTTCCCAAAGTCTCTAAAATGGCATGCTCTCCTTTTATTCTCCATAATTCTTCTGAGCTGAAGCTTGTTTCATCTTCAACTGCCCGGTAAAGTAATCCGCTCAGTCTTTCATATATCTGTATGTATCCCTCTATCAGCGCATAATATCCAAAAGCCAATATAGCAAAGGGATATTTAATCCATATTTCTTCCGGACATTCATAGACTATTTTCTCAATGAATTCAGGCTGGTATTTTGCTTCCTGTATGTCCATGCATTCAACGGTAAAAGGCAATGACAGGATAGCATCAAAATCTCTGATTTTATAGTAAAATACGGCGGCCAGATAATTCTGTGAGATGACGGCGTAGGATTCCCCGGCTCTTCGGTACACTTGTTTTTGATATGCCTCCGGCTGAAAATGATAAAAGCGGTTTTTCAGATAATTTTGCAGGATACTGTGGAGACTGTAGAGGTATTTATGGGGAAAATAGCGTATAAAATCATTATTCTTAAGGAGTACTTCAATCTTATGAGGGATAGTCTCCTGCCCCAGCATAATAGCCGCCTGATGCGCTGTAAAGCTGCCTAAAACTGATACTGACATCAGGAAGTCCTGTTCCTCCGGATCAAGTTTATTCCAAATGGATGTCTCTACCAGTTGTTCAATATTGGCATTAAAACTGAATGAACCCGTTTCTATTAAGTTAATGGCCTGCAGCCGGATTGCCGATACCCAGCCTTCCGTATTCTCATATATTTTCTCTAATTCCTCCTGATTTAATTGAATCCCTTCCATGCGGAGCACAATATCCGTACTCTCTCTGTCAAAGAAAAAATAAGGAGCATCAATCATGTGAACATCGCTGTTGTAGAGTGACACTTTTTGTCCGGCTTTCATCTGCTGAGTGATGATAATAATATGCAGATTGGGATTTCCATGCATGAAAAAAGCAGTTCCCAGCTTGTGAGGAAACTCGCAGTCAAATAGCTGAAAATTATCTACTACAAAATAGGTCTCCGATTGGCAGGAGACATCCTTTAAGTATGAAGCCATATAAAACAATGTATCCCTTGCCGGCAGGTTGAGATTTTTAAGATCCTCAGCCGTCTTTTCATCAACCTTTGCAAATACTTCACAAAAGCCCTGCCACGAAACAGAAGCGGGGCCTCCCAGACATGTATACCAATACTCACAGGCACCGTCAGGAAGATTGCCTTTCAAATACTCCCTGACGGCTGTTGTTTTTCCAAATCCCGACGGTGCCTCCACAATGGTCAATGGATAGTCCGGTATCTGGTCCAGCTGTTTTATGAGCTTATCCGGAAAATAATACTTTTTATGGTGATTGGATTTTTTGCGCATCTCGCTTTCTCCATTCTTCATCTTCTGTATGGTATTTCTCATAGGAGATCCTCAATTGTAACATAATACTATCTTTTGTATCATTATAAACTACAGACCATTGAAAAGGCAAGACAAATAAGATATTAAAATAGAGCCTCTTAACCAGAGGCCCCCGCTTGTCTTACGCCCTATTCTTTTTTCGTGTGCCGGATCATGACTTCGACCATCTCATTGATCATGTCTACCTGATCCGGCTCCAGATGCTTGAGCTGCTTACCGAGCTGTTTCACACTGTCAGGAATGACAGGGCTGTCCAAAAGATCTCCCAGCAGATAATCTGCAGAAGTTCCAAGTACATTGCATATTTTCAGAAAAAGATGAAAACTTGGCAAACCGCTTCCACTCTCAATTCTGCGAATATGCACCGCATTCACACCGCACTGTTCTGACAATTGTTCAGAGGTCATACCCCTTTCTTTTCGTAACTGGTTAATTCTTCTCCCTAAGGTCTTTTTCATTCTAGTCTTACCCCATCTTTGTAGCTTAGAATTTTTATTTGTGCATTACTAGTTTACAAAAATTGTTTTTCAATAAATAGTGTTTACCACATTACAAAAATACATAAAAGGATACACTTGATTCTAATTTTGAAACAAATCTCTTCTTGTGCAAGCTGCTTTTTGGATAACAAAATCAGGAAAGACCGGCATATTCAGCCGGTCTTTCCTGATTTTATTATTCCTGATATTGATACCAGATATTCACATTCAGCGACGAATATGGATAAGGTTCTTTTCCAGATAGCTGCGAAGCTTCCACATATTGGCCGGGTCTGGGAAATTTAACAATCTTCTCTTTTATGCAGCTCTTTTTTGATCAATGCTTCAGAAATTTGCATTGCCTTAATAATGGGCTCAAACCGCCTGTATTGCGTACTTTCCCTTTCATACTTGCTCTGGGCCTTTTCTGTTTTGCTTATAATAGATGTTACAGGCGGTAATGCTTTTTTCAGTTCTTCCTGAGTATACGTTCTTATTGAACCGTCATCCATTACCAGTGATTGGGATATATAGAGCGCTTTTATTCTGTTTTTCAGCAGGGAATGGTGTGATGTTCCAGCTGCAAATTTAAGCTGCGTCTTTTCACAGTTGCTGATTGTGGAAGATATTATTTTTAATGCATCTGATAAATCTTTTTCACCGTAATTACTCATTGGATACTCCTTATCAAGCTTTGATTTTTTAATTTTCTATAGAAAGCATGGCAGCTTTGGAAGCATGAATTTGAGTTGTGTCAAACACAGGCAAGTCAGTATCCTTTTGCTGAATCAATAGGCCAATTTCTGTACATCCCAAAATCACTCCCTGGGCACCTTGCCTGGCAAGTCCATCAATAATCCGGCGGTATTCTTCCTTTGATGTTTCTGAAATAATTCCTAAGCACAATTCATGATAAATCACATCGTTTATTGTCTCGATTTCCTGTTCGTCTGGGATAAGAACAGCGATCCCTGCATTTGTTAATTTTTCTTTGTAGAAATCCTGCGTCATTGTGTACTTTGTTCCCAGAAGTGCAACTTTTGTAATATTGCGTAATTTCAATTCCTCTGCCGTTGCTTCGGCAATGTGGAGGATGGGAATCTTAATTCTGCTTTGAATCCGGGGAGCTACCTTATGCATGGTATTGGTACAGATTACAATAAAATCGGCACCGGCTTTTTCAAGATTCTCTGCTGCTGCGGATAGAATATCAGCACTTTTTTCCCAGTCACCTTCCGCCTGGCATTTCTCAATTTCGGCGAAATCCACACTGTATAGCAGTACTTTGGCTGAATGCAATCCGCCTAACTTCTGTTTTATTATTTCATTTATGGTTTGATAGTATGTAACTGTACTTTCCCAGCTCATTCCGCCAAGTAATCCAATTGTTTTCAAGTCATTTCCTCCTGTAGATTGAAATTTAAGTTAAAGTGTATATTGCAGCAATTCTATTTATCTATAATAATCTTCTTCGCATATGAGCACCGGAGTGATTGTACCTTCATAAAATGAAACAGGCTTACCAACAATTTTTCCGCCCATACCACAAATAATCTTCACCGTTGCCTCCCGTGCTTCCATATATACCTCTTTAACTCCTTGTGAAAACAAGTCTTCCAATGAGTACTTAGCCAACGCTGTACCAATCTGTTTCCCCCTATAATCACTGTTTACTGCAAATCTTCCCCAATGAGTCTGTTTATCTTCTCTCCATGCTGCAACTGCTCCTACAAGTGATGAATTTACCGTGACACACCACCATTGGACAGTCTCTTCTCCGATCACCTCAATCATATTTTCAGGGATCTTCTGTTCTCCTGAAAATACATTTACCTGTAGCTTCATGATATCGTTCATATCCAGATTAGTTGCTTTCCTTACTACCAATTCTTGCATATGTGTATTTTGCCTTTCCATTATAGTTTTCAAAAGACTTTCAATTTTATCTTTTGTTTCGATAATATATTAAGATCAGACTTTCCGGTCACAAACCTTTGTTTCACCATCTCGTACACAGCTTTAAAATCCGTAACCATACTTTTCCAGCACATTCCACCAGATAATACGGCTGCCGATAAATTTTTTCCTTCTGCGAATCAGGCTCAGAGTTTGGTGCTGTCACTATTCTGGTTTCGCAGCATTCCGCATTTATCTTCTGGTAAATACTTAAATCCATGTTTGTGATAAAGCTTATCAGCAGGGTGGTTTGCTATCAGACAGATATAGCTGTCCTCATGTGTATTTTCCTCAAAATAAATATCAATTGCACCCATAATCCGCTCTGCAAAACCCTTCCGCCGATATTCTTCGTCCACCATAATATCGCTCACAACGTAGGTTATTCCTCCGTCACCAACGACTCTGCCAAATCCAACAAGCCTTTTTTCGTCATAAAGTGATACTGTGAACAAAGAATTTTCCAGGGCAGTCTGACTTCTCTTCAAATCTTTATTTCCCATCCCAGAACGTAACCGGAGATTCACATAGTCCTGTGCTGTTGGGGGCTCATAAATAAGTTGTATATTCAAGACTTTTCCTCCATAAATTCCTGTTTTATTGTCTCATTATATATTGATAATCTGCTGCTATACTTTCACATCTTATTTCATCAACCAACCTGATTGCCGGTAAATGACTTTTCCTGATTATTTTCATTTTTTCTTGTTTCGCATGGCCTTTATATGCTCGATTGATTCGTCGGATACGAAATGACTATATTCTGGGGATTCCATGGCATAAATGGCGATTTTGCCTTCTGCATCACTATGAACACCCCAGCCATATCGCTTAGTCAGTGCTGAAGCCCTGAAACATGGCTGACCTTTTGAAAAAAACGTCTCACGGTTGATTCCTTTTGGCACTCCCTTTGTTTCATATATCACATCATCTGAGGTGTAACTATATGGACTGTCAGCCAACATTTCGTATTCCAGCCTTACCGCTGTTTTGGGTTCTCTATCGGGTGGAATTTCAGCGATTTTTACCGGACAGTCCTCTGATGTTTCTATAAAAACATTTGAATAATTTGTCGTGTGTGTCTTCATGGCTGATGTCCTCTCTTTCTGTAAAATTGTAATCCTGCTTAATGATACATTTTCAATAGGAGTTTATCTGTACTGCTTATTAAAATATCTATATCCAAGCACACATATGGGCAAGAAATAAATACACCATGCTTCTAATATTACCGTTCCTACGACGTTGCTTGTTCCGTCTGTAAAGATAGGAAACATAGGAATAAATAAGCACACAATAAAAAACACTCCATGTATCATTAACATTGCTTTGAAACACTTATCCCCTTTATTATCTACATTTAGCGTTGTACCCAGTAAAAATGTTGACAATGCCATAAAAGCATATCCTAATAAATTATAATTAAAGAACAGACTGCCTAAATGCCCATAGCTGATAATAGACAGTGTTGCTTCACTCAGTCCTTTATTCATGCGGATTGTAGTACATTCCGCATAATAGACAATAAAAACCAAAACAGCATAAATAACAGCAAAACCAATACCTGCAATACCGCATGCTTGTTTCTCTTTATCCTCATTTACACTATAAAGTGCAGTCATAAATGGTAAAAAACCAATAGCTATAAATATACTTGATAAACAGCTTACAAAAATAGTATCTGAAAACAGACCAATCAGCATAGAGATTGCAAAGGCTAAAACTGCTGTTCCCGTGATAATTGAACCTATTTTTCCAATAGTTATATTTTTCATTGATGCAATGATCCTCTCCGGCAAATTATTTCCTTCAGTGAATTGGGATACACCGTATTTCTTACTGCGTTTATTTTACACTGGGAATCAGTTGGAGATTTTCTATAGCCTCTAGACCTTCTTCTCCTTGAAGCCATGTGATAATGCTACGGGCACTATGATCATTTGAAAGATCAGCTCGAACAACTGCGTAATAGCCGTTTGCAAGCGGATAATGGCCGTCTGCTATGTTTTTTGCTGTAGGGAGTACTCCATCAAAGGAAAGAATTTTTAGACGATCACCAATTCCAGTGACTTCATTCATCTGCTGCAGGTAGGTATAAAGGGTATAGCCCAACGCATAGCTGTTAGTTGGACTTCCGGACATTCCTCCTCCATGATAAAATGCCACCAGCTCCAGCATGCCTTCCATAGTCAATTCCACATAATTATTCTGAATATCAGGGTGCATTTCCTCATTGTTTAAAACCAGATTATCCATTTGAGACTGGCTTCCGCTGTCAGAATTCCGGCAAATGGGAACCAGCTTTCTATCCGGCCCTCCCAGCTCGCTCCAGTTGGTAATCCCATAGTTCAGATATATTTCTCTAACCTGATCTAAGGTTATGGATTCTGCTGTATTTTCAACAGAAGTAATGAATATCAGGGCCTCGGAAGCAATCTTGTGGAATTCCAGTTCTACTCCTGCATTTTTTGCCTCTTCCAGTACATCAATTGAGGCATAGGGAACGAGAATCAGGTCGGCTTCCCCTCGGATCAGGCGACGGTAGGAAGGAACGGTTTTCGACGCTTCTTTCGGGTAGCTACTGTCTCCATATGCTTCATCACCGTACATCGCCCGATATATGGCCTGTACAAGGGGCAATGTGGAAGTTGATCCATCAATGATTGGATAATTCTTCGCAGTGATACCAAGTGAATAGGCGGTGGCAGTCATTTCTCTGTTTTTATTGCCTTCAGTAACGGGTTGTGTGGTTATGGAGGGAGATGTTGAGCTTTGCTCTTTGGCACCATCATTTACAGAACAGGCGCAAAGAGTCAGGGCTATCAAACTGATTAATAATGAACTGATCATTCTTTTCATATATATCCTCGCCTTTCCAGAACATATTTGACCTTAACTTTTCTCTCGTTCCTGTACAGTTACATGAATCATATCACCCGGATGCTTGGCTATTTTCTGCCGGATATCTTTACGTACGCCAATGATGTGGCATGGCGTGCCCATTTTCACCATCTGCCCATCGTATGGCTCACCATCAAATGTAGCATGAACAAGTACACGTCCCTTGCCGAATTCCGCCTTTACATCAAACGGAATTTCCACATATGCGCCGTCCATGTCAGGAACCTTATGGATGATTTCATCAAATTCATATATTTTTTGATTCATATAGAAACTCCTTTATTGAAAAGCGAAAGCTGTGAAGTGAATATTCCTGTCAGCGCACTGCATTCAGCAGTTCACATTCCTTTTTCAAATAATTAAGTGATTGGCTCATATCATCCTGTTCGAGATTATCAAACAAGATACTTTCAACAAACTCACTGATATCTTCCAGTCTGCGCCGCAATCTGTAAAAATGCATTGCATCGGCATTAATCTCATAGTCCTTATGCACACCACGGTAAGAAGCTATGAACTCGTCCCATGCGTAACCAAAGAAGAACGTTTCAGTAAACGAAAAGAGGTCGGCTTCTACAGGTGCGAGTTTCAATCCCTCCCAATCAATCAGGAGGAGATTTTCAGATTGTATCAGATTCCAGCCGTGTATATCTGTGTGGCATAGGGTATATCTCATTTGAGAATTTTGCAGCCAGCGCGCCATACTTTGAAGCTCTTCTATCGCTTGAATAAGCTCTGTTATATAGGGTTTTAATACCTCTTGTAAGTAAACAGAACCATGTATATTCTTAAGCCGGTTGATTAAAATCATACAAAACGAAACATCAAAGTTCTCAATCAAGCTGTTCGCCGGTACAGGTATCTCAGCACCATAAAGATGGAGTTCGGAAATAATCTGCGCAATTTCATCTATCTGCTCTGGTTTTAATTTTTCATT
The DNA here is from genome assembly GCF_036758025.1 of Lacrimispora sp. GTDB lineage: Bacteria > Bacillota > Clostridia > Lachnospirales > Lachnospiraceae > Lacrimispora. The sequence continues at coordinate 32,242 of NZ_DAIOXM010000008.1, forward strand.
GCATAGGGTTGAGCCCTGGATAAAGGGAAACACCATGTAAATAAAAGATGAATCTTCTATTTTATAATCTCCATCTTTGGTCAGAATCGGTGCTATCATTTTCTTTTGAAGTTTTGTGTTTTCATATAACCATAAAACAACCGGCATATAACTGTCGATTCTTGCAACCCAGCTTTTTGTGGAGGGCTTATGCTTATCATAAACCTTCAAAAAATAATCACCGCAATCAGAATGTACTTTCCATGCAGATGCTGACCAGCCTGCAGGAACTTGCTGCAAAGACTGCACGCGGATTCCATATTCATTATAAAGTATCTTATCCATATATTTATCCATTGGAGTACCTCGCTTAGATCCTGTGGTCAGTGGTAAATTTATAAAAGTCTTTGATAAAGTTCAAATTTATCCAAGCCATATTCGCTATAGCCTAAATCCACCGTATCTATATATTGAAAACCATATTTTTTATAAAGGCAAATCGCAGGTGTGTTTTTTTCATACACATCCAAACGAACTGCTTTTATATTCATGTCTTTGCTGTACTGAATAACAAAATCCATCAGTGCCTTTCCTACTCCCTGTTTTAAATAAAGAGGGTGCACTGCAAATGTGTATACGACGAAGATGTCTTTATAATCTAACTCTATTTTCCAATCAGCACTGGAATAAGCCGGCTCCGGCTCATGTCTTAGAATTAGGCTGCCTACGATATGTTTGTCATTTTTAATTACAAATAAATTGCCTTCTTTAATACCTTCCAGGGCAGTTTCCTTTACAGGATATACCCCTTTTTTCCAGCCCGGGAAATTGATATGTGTCTCAAGGTAATCATTTAAATCATTGTATAGACATTCTAATTCATTTATATCATTCAGGCAGCCTTTTTCAATTTTCATCATTTTTTCCTTCCATTTGCCTATTGTCTTCAGACGTTCATTATTCATATGGTACAATAGTAATACACTTATATCTTTTATTACAGGTGTTGTAATAGGTGTATTTGGAGTATCTTTGGGTATCATTACATGTAAAGATTCTGGAAGTGAAAAATAACATAGTACCCATTATCTTTAGTTATTTAATTTCGAAATCTCCGGGTATTGAACCAATAGCTTTTCATTTGCCGTTTCCATTTGTCTGCAATATTCTGCATATGAACTGCTCAACTGCTTAAGCGCCGGAATAAAAATATCATAGTATCCGCTTGTACGATTAAACGATTTTAACATTTCTATGCTTTTATAAGCAAGAGAATTTTTATATTCATCGGACTGCTTAAATTTCAGATATTGTTCTAATGCTTCTTTGTTTGCTGCCAGAAAATCATCGAAATTTTCTATGGACTTCTTTGTGCTTTCAACCATATCTTTAATCTGCTCTGTGCCAATATGCCTTGTACCCTCGATTAAATACTGCTGCAATTCTTCCGGTAAATCAAATGACGGAGCATTATCCCAAAAAGATATTATCGTTTCATAAGCGGCCTGCTGAGTTTCTGTTTTAATAGGCTCGTACAAAAACCGGGCAAAGTGCAGACAGAGAAATCTGCCATAATACCCCGGAAAGGCTTCTAAAAGCTTTTCGGTAATTGTTTTATTGTGATCAAGGGCCTGCAGTTCTGTACTAATTTCATAATAAGATTTACCGCTGCTTAATTTACTGAGGATTGTATTTCTGACCGCTTCCCTTTGAAAATCCAGTTCTTTTCTGGCGGAAATAGCTTGTAAAGCAGTATTGGACTTGTCAGAAAGAACGGTTCTTATTTCATCTGTTCCTAAGTTAAGCTTTCTCAGTATAGAAATCTTATTTAGGGTTTCAATATCATTTTTGCTGTAGTCCCGGTATCCGTTGTCTAAAATGGAGGGCGAAATAAGCCCCTGTAAAGTATAATATTCTATTGCCTTTTTAGTTAAGCCTGTTGTTTTGCTAACTTGATTTATTAACATATTTATCACCTCAACAAAAGCTTAAGCCAATACCCAAGGTGATAGTCAAGCTTTTCTTGAAAAATATAAATAATTTGTACTATCTGTTCCGGCTGCTGCAAAAATTGAATTATGTTAAAACTGTCTATCATATCAACTGTCTTTTTTCATTTAAGCTAATATTCATGCCGGTCCGACCGTATGATATCCATGAAAATTTCATCATAATATTTGCCCTTTAAGTAATACGCCTGACGCCTGCGCCCAATTTCTTTGAAACCTGTTTTTTTGTAGCAGTTCACTGCATTTTCATTGAAGGAAAAAACTTTCAGCATTATATTATTAAGATTTAAATAGTTAAATCCAAAATCCACAAGAAGTCCCATTGCTTCTGATCCGTAGCCATTATTCCGATTTTTTTCATCGCCTATAAATATCCCGACTTCCCCGCATTGATGTATCTGATCCACAGAATTAAATCCGCAATTACCGAGGAGTTCATCATTTTCAGCCTTGACTATGGCGAATTGTGTGCCCTGAGAATTCTCCTTTATCCACTCCTGTTCACCAGAAACAGATACCATGTTATGTGACGTGCCAAGTTTCTCAGTTACAGAAAGATCATTGAGCCATTTTGTATAGGTTTCAGCATCGTCTAAACACATAGGTGATAAGTAAACCTTGCTGCCAACCAGCTTTTTATAGTATTTCATTGATCGTTCCCCTTTCAAGTTTATTGAATTCCACATTCTATTTATTTTGCATTGTTTAAAGGGTACAGCTTCATTTTGTGGACATGACACTGGTTTTTCTCTAATTCACTGTAATCAAATGGGTTTCCATGCCCCGGATAAATCTTTGCAGGCTTAAGCCCAATAATTGTTCGCCAAGACTGAAGAAGGGCTTCTTTATCCTCCGCCCAAATTGCAATTTTGTACAGGCTTGGGAATCCATTCATTGCCGCATCCCCGCAGAACAAGCTGCCGTCATTGAGGAAGAGGGAAATGGAATCACCGGTATGCCCAGGTGTATCTATAATTGAACCATTCAGCTTCACTCCCGCCTCTTCACGATTGTAGTCCGACACAGCAATGCATCTTTTTTCAAATTCCCTATTCAACGGTGGAAAACGATGGGCGCCTTTTCCCACAAATCCCATGAAACAGCAGAAAAACAGAGCCAGCCGGCTGGTACACCCTCCGGTAAATGAATTCTGTCCCCGATATAGCCCTTCTATAGCTTTGTCACTCATAATCACCTGTACATCAGGCAATTCATCAAAAAGCTCATTCAAAAAGCCTGCGTGATCATCGTGTGCATGTGTCAAAAAGATATAGCGTATCTCTCTTATATCTATGCTTTGTGAAGACAACCATTTCTTAAGGTGTGCAAATCCGTTTTCATATCCAGTATCAATTAATACAAATCCTTCTGGAATAGAATAAATCCAATTGTTCACAATTCTGTTTCCAGCATTAAACACCAGAGCACCTCCTTGAGCCATATATAAGTGTTGATTGTTTACTCCCTTTCCAAAGTCAAAAGATATTATTTCCGGTATATGCATTTCTTCAATATTGAGAAAGAGAAATTGATCAGTTAATTTTGTTGAAAATAACAGTCTGTTCCTTCATAGATATTTTGCCTACCTGATATCCAAAATCTACCAGTTCTTTCTTATAGTTCAAAAAAGAATGATCTAAGGGAATTCCGGCAATATCCTTGATTTCCTCAAAACTTAACTTGAATGATTGATCCCCTTTTTTCTGAACATATTCCCATAATAAATTATATTTACTCAACTTGCATCCCTCCTTAGGAATTTTTTATTCACCAATTAAAACCCGTATTCCTGATTAACAAAAATCACTTTTATCCGGTTCTTCACAAATTGTCCTGCAATCAGCACAAAATCATTGCAAATCCTTTGTGCGTGCCTGCAATCAATACATTTGCCCAGTTTTGTACACGGTGTATCTTTATTAAGCCTTACCGCATCCAAAGGTGCCGCAATCTGCCTTGTTCGATGGATCGCATCTTCCACAGTATCTGCCAGCTTATTGATACCGGCCACAACGATTACCTGCCTGGGCCCGTACAGCATGGGCGCAACCCTGCTCCCGTTTCCATCGATATTAAATAGCTTCCCATTCAGTGTAATGGCGTTCGTACCAGTCAGAAATGTATCAACATCAAAGTTTTTCAGATATATCTCCCTCTTTTCCTCCGACGTTAAATCAGGCTGGTGCTTGTCATTAAGTATAAAGTTTCCGCTGCGGACAAATTCAAACACCCCGGTTTCTTCCAGCGTAACAGAATCACCCCAGCCAACCCGTTCTCCGCTTTTTATTAATGATGCCATAAGTTCCAGCAGTTCTTCTTTGGTTTCGACAAAATATCCAGCCATATTATTCCGCTGTAAATTTAAAATAGCTTCCTGTATCCGCTTATCCATATTCACCTCCACTATGACCAATGATTCAGCGGTCGAAGCTCCTGTAAATCTTTATTCACTCTTTTTAACCGGCTTTTTACGGAGCTTAAGTATAAGCCCCTGCTCGACTGCAATTTCCTGAAAAAGAGAAGCTATTTTTTCTTCCTTTTCTTTTGCTGTCCAGTCACAAAATGAAACATTTTTAACAATCTGTCCCATCACATTTTCTATATCTTTCAAGGGTAATAGGTTTACCGCAACACAATAGAATGTTTTTCTACGTCCGCTGTTATAATCGGACAGAAGAGTTTTCAGAATTTTGACCTTTTGACGCTGTTCCGCATTGTAAGCTTCTATTCCCATTTCCTGGACCTTTATCATATCTTTTAATTGGCGCTGATGGGTAATAAATGAATCATATTCCTCTATCCCCTCATACCGTTGGCATGGATATTCCGTGCAGTGAAAGCAGTATTCAACTTTATCATGCTGCATGCTGCATCTTGCGATTGCACAAGATTGGTTTCCTATGCCGCCTCCGCATCCGGGACAATGCCCATCTAAGCGCATCGGGCATAACTCGCAATTAAGGCCGCAAAGTGAAAAGGATAAGTTTGTCCTGTTAAAATTTTTCATTTTAATCACCTGTAAAATTCATGCTTTGCTGTTTCATCCGCAAAATTAGAACTTCTTGTCATTGATAACCAATTGCCTCAAGCCAATTTATAATATCTTCAGGTTCAGCATTACCGTTTACAGCAATACCTGGCAAGATTAAGGACTTAGAGCATTCTTTGGATATATCATTTTCAATTTGTCCAAATCCGCCGCCTCCATGAGTACAAAAGGGAATCACAGTTTTGCCTGTAAAATCATGCTGCCTAAGAAAGCTCAGAACTGGCGGCGCTATTGTTTTAAACCAGTTAGGCGATCCTATAAATATTGTTTCATAATCATTTATTGGTTCGTATCCGGATATTAGCTTAGGTGCATATCCCCGGGAGATTTGGTTTCTCACTTCTTTTGCAGCTGTATTATAATCAAAAGAATAATTCTTTTCAGGAATTAACTCTCTTAAAGTACCGCCAGTTTGTACCGCTATTTCTAACGCCAGACTTTCCGTATTACGGAAAAGTGAATAATAAACAATTAACGCATTGCTCATATGGATTATATCCTTTCGTAATTCCTATCTCATCTGCTATAACTCATCAGAATAACGCAAGCGTTACAGACCAGTCATCATACCATACAATTTATTAACAGTTTTCCAGTTCCTCATAGTGGAAACCGGAAACGCCTTTGCTATATGAACTGCCAGATTTGAATTGCGTACGCTTTCATAACATAAAAGATATAGTTCCTTCTTCCCCGCCAATAACATATCCCGGCCCACATATTCCTTGCAAATGGAGTCAATCTGTGATTGTTCCGGCACAGTATCTAAAAAACAGACATAAAGGTGTTCTACCTTCGGATCAAACGCTTCTGCTGCTGTAATTTCATCCGGCGTAATCGGAATCCGGGTAATTAAAGTTTCTATTTCATTTATATTTCGCAAAATCACATGGCTTTCAAATCCAAAGTGTTCAGCAAAACCTTTATGAATTGCTCCTTGTAAATATGTTTCTTCCAAATCCGTTTCAAAAACCACATTGCCGCTCTGAATATAAGATTTTACTTCAGATACTCCCAAATCAAGAAAAAACCGCCTTAATTCTTCCATTTTAACAATGTTTTTTCCTCCGACGTTGATCCCCCGGAACAATGCTGCATATGTCATACACTTCCTCCCATATCCGTCACGTTTTCCTGCTTATTTTTGACAGGTTTTATATAAGAATCGTCCGTAACCTATTTCCGCTGCATTTTTCATCAATTCTCCATTCAACCATAAGGCAGTATCCAGAAAACTTCGATCAGTCAGCGGCCATTTGGTATATTGCTTAGAAACATAGTCTGCATCTGATAAATCATTTAGCTTTGAAACCCATTTATCATGCAGGGAGTTTATTTCTGCCTTTGCTTTTTCAATACTTCCAGGCCAGAGAATGTCTTCTTTCTCTAAAGTACCTTCACCAAAGTTGTAATCCAATGCAGAACTCCACCAATACATAATATGCCATAAAGTCCATGCAATACTGGGCGGCCCTGGGTCGTAGCTTTCAGTTTCAGGCCAGTCTATACGCCAGCCTTCATCCTCTTTGTGTACCTGCAGCCCTTCCGGATTGATTACCCATAGTGCCTCTTCTTCCCCGAGATCGTTCATATGATAAAGATAAAGCTGCCAGCACATATCTAGTTGAAATAATATATTTTCTTTCATGATAATACCTCTCTGTGTGTATTCGGGATTGCATTCGGCTGATATAAAACTATAATTCAACTCAAAAAACGAGAATTTTATTGTCTGATTTCGTAGCCATTACAGCTAAGAACGTCGACAGCCTTTTGAAAATCACTTTCTTTCGTTAAAATGTAATCCGTATTGTATGTGGATACTGCAAATATCCCGATTTTATTCTCAGCCAGCAACGAAGATATTTTAGATAAAATTCCTATTAGCGAAAAATCTAAAACGCCCTGGATCCTGAATGCTTTCCAGCCGTTATCGCATTCAATGGCGTTGTCCGGCACTTTTTCTGAACTGCAAACCAAAGACAATTCCTCATCTGTTTTTCCAATAAAGAAGATTTCATCTGAATAATCCACTTGGGATAAATCTTTAACTTTGCATACTGATAAATCTTGTTTTAATATTTTGATTTCCATAATAGAGTACATCCTTTCAAATTGAAATTTCTTGCCGCCATATTCCTACGAAAAAGCCTTCATCAGCTCTTCATAAGAAATCTTTCCCAAAGTAAATCTTTCCAGTGTTATATATGTTTTTTCTGTTGAGGTATTCACTCTATTATGGCATTTATCCACCAACTCATTTTCATTTGTCAATGGTTCATATATATGCTCTTTTTTATGATACGCCTCATAGTATCTTATGCCAAATTTTCTCTGTGACATGGCATTAATATGGATACCATCTGGGTTAGATGTAAGTCCTTTAGCAGTAACATAATAGCAATTTTCTTTGTCCTGTGCATATTTTTCAAGTTCTTCGTTAATGAATTGATATTCCACACATCCTGCGCCAAATGCCTCCTTACCCAAATAATCACCCAAACCACCTATGATAAATGGAATATTAGGTATGGATAATTCTCTTCTTATTTCATGAAAAATTCTTTGCATTTTTTCATAGTATTCTTTGTATTTTCCATCCTGGCTGTCACTTTCACCCTGATGCCATAGTACTCCTGCCAATTCGCTGTCTTCCGTTGCAAATTTAGCTTCATTTATTGCATGACGAAATAATGTTCCATCTGTCGACCACTCATCAATGGAACTGCCGCCTTCTGCACATGGAATAAGACCAATTTTTTCTCCCTCATTATCCTCACACCAAGCCTCTGCAAATGATGCCGCAAGCCCTACACCCGCAACCGGCCTGTCAAAATGAATTGGTTCAGTCATCATTTGCCATCTGCCATTTCGCAGCATCATAATTCTTTCATTATAAATCGGAGACACATCATGTGTAAATCCACGACCTGCCATATTTGACTGTCCAATTAGTAAAAATGACTTCATTCTTTTTTCCTATCTACTAAATATTAATATCAATAAATACAAAACTGCCTTGCTCTTATTATGCCGGATATTGGCCATAACCTAAGATTCTAATTGACTTTTTAATCCACTCTGTTAATCGGCTGCCCTTTGAAAAAAGCACTGATATTGCCTTGGATTAATGAAACTAAACGTTGTCTTGTTTCTAATCCCCTCCAGCCCATGTGGGGAGTAATGATCACATTATCCATTGTATACAATGGACTTGCATCATCCAATGGTTCTATTTCCTGCACATCTAATCCCGCTCCTGCAATTACATTATTTTGCAATGCTTCAATCAGTGCTTTTTCATCAACCAGCGCTCCTCGTGCAGTATTGATTAAGTATGCTGTTGGTTTCATCATTGCTAAAGTTTCTTTGTTAATCAAATGTCTTGTTGATTCATTTAAAGGACAATTAAGGGAAATAAAATCACTTTGCCTTAAAACTTCCTCATTAGTTGTAAAGTGAATGTTCCCCACATCTGCTCTTGGATTTCTGGTAGCTGCTAAAATATCCATTCCCAGTGCTTGGGCTACTTTGATTATTTCCTTTGCAATATTTCCATAACCGATCACTCCCAATGTTTTGCCGTTTAATTCTACGTGGTCCACCATTAAATGTTTATGGAAATTGTCATGATTGCCTTCTGCAAGCATACGAATCTGTTTTTGCATTGAGCTTGCCAGGCTTAAAATTAAAAGGATTGCTGTATGTGCCACCCGCTCACTGCTATACGCAGGGATGTTACATACGATGATTCCTTTTTCACGTACCGCATCCAAATCTATATTATTGTATCCGGTTCCGGCTTCACAAATCATTTTTACACTATCAGGAAACTTTCTAATAATGTCACCGCTGACTTTCATTTCTTTCGTTACAACAATCGTAAAACCTTCAACTCTCTCCAAAATTTTATCTTCTGGTGTTTCATCATAGATTACCACCTCAGATGCAATTTGTGAGTAATCAACATTTCCATCATAATTTACCAGACCGGCGTTTAATACTACAGTTTTGTCATTCATAATATTCTCTCCTCTCATTTATACCGGGTGCAGCCATATGCCGTAGAAATACCGAACCAAACACATAGTCCGGATTCCCCCACCCTGCCACTTGGAAATTGGTACATGATCTATTTTAAAGCAAATAGCGTATCCAATCTGTTTTTTCTCAACTCTCAAACAATGAGAGTTGTCCATCTTGTTCCGTAAAATCCCAAACATAGTTAAAAACTTCCTTTTCGCCATAAAGCATATTGTTTTCCTTGCAGAATGACTGTATTAGTTTGGATAATTTTCCACTACGAGGACTCTTAAGCCCATAAGCGGAACCATATTTTTTCATATATTCTTTTTTAAGATTTGGAAAATGTTCTTCTAATTTTTTATAATAATATTCACGGTTTCCATATCTGAGTGTCATACCAATACCAAAGGTTATAATACCTTTCACACCCACTTCTTTACAGTAATTTAAAATACCTAAAATATTTTCCTCTGTATCATTTATAAAAGGCAGAATTGGAGTAAGCCAAACAATAGTAGGAATATTTGCCCTTTGCATTTCCTTTAACACTTCAACCCGTCTTTTTGTAGTACAGACATTAGGTTCTAATAGTTTGCAAAGTTCTTCATCAAAAGTTGTAAGTGTCATTTGAACAACACATTTTGACTTTTCATTGATTCTCTTTAACAAATCAATATCCCTTAAAATTAAATCTGATTTTGTTAAAAGAGCCACTCCAAAACCATACCTTTCAATGACTTCAAGGCATTTTCTTGTGTTTTCCAGCTTTTTCTCAAGCGGAATATAAGGGTCAGTCATTGAGCCAGTTACTATCATTGATTTCTTTCTTCTTTTAGACAGTTCTATTTCAATTAGTTCTACTGCATTGACTTTTACCTCAATATCTTCAAAATCATAGGTTTTACCATAAACCTCACTTCGGCTATCACAATATATACAGCCATGTGTACAGCCACGGTATATGTTCATATTATTTTTTGCCGAAATCAGACTTTTAGCAACGATCTCCTTAATGGTATGCACCTCCAAAAACGTATACCTTCCAACGCAGTCTCTTTAACAGGATATACCTCTTTTCCATCTATATTCTTACAAGCGGCTGGGTACTGCATCGAAAGGAACCTCCCAGGCTTCTTGAGATTTTAAAATCAACATATTCCACAGTTATCCCTCGCGCTCTTAATTGCTCTGCAATATATTCAAATTGAGGATCTAAAATATAAACAGACTCATTTACGGGAAGGCCATTCACAGCCAGATAGGCAATATCCTGATAAGGAACAGAAATTCTATCCCAATTCTTCAATGATTCGGGGATTCCGTTTAACAGAGCTTCTTCGCAAACAATCATCAATCCATCCTTCACTAAGCTTAAGGCACAATCCAAATGAAGCACATCTTTTTTCAGCGGAACCTCCACCACTTCGTAATTCCAGTGGGACAAATATGATTTGAGCCAAAGATAGCCATTATGGTTTGAAGCTAATCCGGAATTGCCCACAAAAACAGTTTTTCCTAAAACCAGGATATCTCCACCCTCCAAAAAAGGTCCCTTTTCATCTTCTAACCCTTCCGAAATATCTGGTCTTGGCACTGACACATAAAAAGCGTCGCTGTCATAGGCTTCTTTAACGAGAATATCTCTGATTGGAAGGATTTCATTTCTTCGGTGAAAGAACCGCAAAGAGCCCTCTATGATTGAAGTGCCAATAGTAAAAAACGGATCACGCACAAAGAAATTGCAGCAGCCATATTCCTTGCCGGATTCTTTTTCATATGCTATCAAATCCTTTCAATTTTAAATTCATCCCTCTATTGTAATTTTTCTTAAAATCAGTATACTTTATCCAAATGGTTTGCGCAAACTATTTACCCTGATCTGATTTAATCTTCATCAATCAATGTTTTTATCTGTATACCTATGTGCGGAATGTCGGCTTGTGGTGCGCTCCGCTTTTCCAATAGATAAAAAGAACGATCAGAAATGATACCGTCTGCGCGATTGAAATACGTATTATCTGAAACTCATCCGCGCCGGAGGTTGTTATGACATGCAGAAGATTGATAACCGTGTTATTTAAAAAGTGATCAGCCATGGACATCCATAGCGAACCGGTGACTTTAGCCAACAAACAGAATTTTAATCCAGTGATGCCTGTGGTTACAACCAGCATAAGGGCGGACATCACCGCTCCGGTTGGGCTAATTTCCCCATCCAACAGACCGCGTACTGGAGCAATGATATGCCAAAAACCAAAGAGCACTGAAGAAAAAATAGCTGCTTTAATAAATGAGTATTTCGTTTCCAGCAGCTTCACAAACAGGCCCCGGAATACTCCTTCCTCCATAACTACATTGATTAAATTTCCAATTATGCAAAAGATAAAAAACATGAGGCCAGTTTGCCGTCCAATATTACCGTCAATTGCATAGCTGGTCATATAAATTTGAAGTCCAGGTTGGCTGCCACTTGAAAGATGTATGAAAAATTCGGTTCCGTAGGCAATTGTAAATACGATTGCGCCCAGCAACAGTCCATAGGTCACATATCTCATTGCTGACTTACCTGCAAAACCCATGTCCATACATTTCAGGGAAACATACCGCATCGCAAGCAAAAGCACAGCAATACCCGCCAATTTATGTAGAAACGCTTCCCCAAAAATACTTTGATCCGTACGGATAACCATGTATTCAATGACCCTGAATACGATACATACCAGATAAATAGCTATAACGGACTTCACAGGGTTAAAAAGTTCTTTTTCTGTCATCGTGAGCCTCCTGTAATATAAATAATCTGCACTTTAAATTCTTCAATTTCAAAACCGTTTACAAAGAATACTTAAAAAGATATCTTTATTGGGCATGAATCCTATCTTTTTATAAAACTCTGCTCCCGATCCCCCCGGTAAATTATTCTCCTCTATTTAACTTTTGTTTTAGTTGCTGTAACATTTAACATCAAATATATCGTCTGACCTTTTTCATATATTTCTTGTACTCTTCTCCAAATTTATCAATACACCATCTTTCTTCCGAAAGAATAATCCAATGGGAAGCGATTTGAAATATTAATACGATTCCAAATAATATCCATGACCGCGTCAGCAAGGTGCACCCAATAAAATATATGAAATATGACAAATACATAGGATTACGTGAAAAATGGTAAAGCCCATTACGATTTAATCCCTCATTGGAAGAAAACGCAAAGTTTATCATTGTGATTGTACATAATATTAATCCAAATATATAGAAAACTAATCCTGTATAGAATTGCCAAGAAATTTCTATTGTAACTTTGAGAAAACATAAATACACAAATATTGCTGCATTTGAAACCTGATATATCCAATATGCTAATATCTCATTTCCAAACATTGGTGGAAAATGGGCCGCACGTCTTATGGCATCCTTGCTTAAAATTGACAAAAGCCCAAACCTTATCAGCCAAAAGGGTAATAACAATAAAGAACCATTCATTTTAATTTCTTACTCTCCCCTCCGTCACCTGTAATTCATTCAATAATTCCGGCTCAAAAAACCAGAATTTTATTATTTCATTTCGTAGACGTTGCATCCAAGAACATAAACAGCCTTTTCAAAGTCACTTTCTTTCGTTAAAATATAATCCGTATTATATGTGGAATACATTTTTAATAAGACTGCAAGTTGAAATTTAAACTCATACAACGCTCACTGATTAGGTTCCGATGTCCACAGCAGGTCTGAATCCCCTCCCCGAAAAACACGGCGCTGTTCATTTGACTTTTGCATGTACACATCTTCGTCCGGATAGTAGCAGGTATCTTCCTTTTCATTTGTCCCGACATCCAAAATAACTAAAATATCATCACTGGAATTATAAAATGTATGGGCAATGTTTTGCCCAGCGGGCTTTGCAAAAAAATCTCCTTGCTTCACATCCCGTTCCTTATCCTGCAACCGCAAGGTACCAGTGCCGGAAAGAATTATAAAAAATTCTTCCTGTTGGGAATGACTATGGTATTTGGTACTATATGCTTTCGGCGGAACATAATCAATATTCACATAAACTTTCTGACTTCCTCCTGCGGCACCCAATGATTTTGTAATTAACCCCACAGAATCCTGCCAAATAAATTCATCTGAAAGCTGATCAATATTTTTAATTTCCATCTGGCCCCTCCTTGCTAAAATATAGCTATGTTAATGATTCCATAAAAATTGACTCTAAAATAACACATGGAATATCCTGATTCAGATAAATCTGCAACATCCCTTTAGGCGTGATTTTATATTGTTCCAACTGCGGTTTATACCTGATAACTGCCGCAGCTTCAATATTAATATGATCCTTAAAAGGAATAATTTTTATAAATTTATCCCCAACATAAAAACTTGGCAGTTTGGCCCATAATTTTTCTTCTATCTCACACGGGACACTTTTAATGATAAGTTTCCGTATTTCGGCAAAAAGGTCTTGTATTTCTTTGCTGTACCTTTCAATATACTCCTGAATCCCCTTATTCATATCACTCCTCCGCAAAGTCCAAAAGAAACAATTCATTTTCCTTTCTGACAGAACATACTTCCCCTAACCTTTTTGACATCATCTCTACAAGCCCCTCATCTGCATAACGGGCCTTTTGAGGACAAATCACCACACACCGCATACAGGAAATACACATCTCCGGTTCCGTCAGCATAGGATTCTCCTTGGGAATGGCACCAGCAGGACATTCTTCTGCGCATAAACCGCACTGGTTACATTCCTCTCCGGTTTTCGGAATCACCGGAACTACTTTATATTCTTTGTAAGGATCGTTCCCCGGAACCCACAGTTCAGCTCCCACTGTATTCTCTCCAGTAATACCTTTAATCTTTTCAGAAAAATCCAGCAACTCTTCCTCATCCCGCAAATCCGGCCTACCCGCTGCAAACTGATTCATAATAGAATGCTGCGCAACAGCAGCAACTCCGGCAATACAGCAAAATCCGGCCAATGCCGCGGTATTTTTCAATTCCAGCAAAGCGTCCTCATAAGCCCGGTTTCCATACACTGCAATAAGAACTGCTTTTGCACCATTCCCTTTCAGCTTCCGGATATTTGACGTCACCAGCATAGGTACACGCCCCCCAAATACAGGAGCTGCCACCATACAGACATCATTTTCACCAAATTCATATTCCGAAAAATCCTCCAAAGAATTTGACAAATTTATTTCCACTTTCTCACAGTCCCATGACCTGCTCATGAAATCAACAATCTTTTTTGTTCCGCCTGTCGGACTAAAATAAATCTGAAATAATCTCATACCCGTATTCGACTCCCCTTTTCTCAATATCATTTCCATTCCTTATTTCCCTCAGTTTCATCTGACTATTACAATAAAACATCCCGCATATCTGTATTGTACCACCATCTCACCCCATTTTCCATCCAATATTAAAACGGGCAGAGGCAGTCAGATATTCTCCGACTGCCTCTGCCCGTTTCATTCTATTTTCTATTTCTTAAACCTGACCGCCTTCTACAACCAGATTTTCCGGATCAATCTCATCGCCATATACCGGCTTTAAGGTTTCCTCAAAATTCTTATGGAAGAACTGCTCTTTTCCAAGAGTTTCAATCTCGCTGTTGATCCAGTCTAACAGTTCTTTATTGCCCTTCTGAACGGCTGGAGCAATGGTATCCAGGTTTCCGATGGATTCAATTCCTACAGTAAATCCTTTGTTCTGAATTGCCCAGGCAAGAACTTCCGTGTTATCGGTAGAGAAAGCATCTCCTCTTCCGTCTAACAGGGCATCATATGCTTCCTGGTACTCATCAAACTTTAACAGCTTCACTTCCGGATGGTTTTGAGAGAAATATGTTTCTGCTGTTGTTCCCTTTACCACAATGAGAGTCTTATCCTTTAAATCAGCCACATCCTCGATCAGACTTGCATCCGGTGATACCACGCCCAGAGCAACCTTCATGTAAGGAAGTGCAAAATCTACCTGCTCTTTTCTTTCATCTGTTACAGTGAAGTTAGCTAAAATCACATCTACCTTAGCAGACTTTAAATATTCCACACGGCTTGCAGCCTCAACATATACGAATTCAACTTTGTCTTCGCCTCCCAGCAGATCCTTTGCCATACGCTTTGCAAAATAAACGTCATAGCCCTGGATTTCTCCGTTGGAATCCACGTATCCAAATGGGTTTTTGTCGCTGAATACACCGATTTTAATAGTTCCGGCTTCCTTAATCTCATCAAGAGTCCTGGCCTGTGCAGATGCTCCGCCAGCCTCTCCTGCTGCGCTCTCCTTTGTTCCACCTGTCTGACCGCAGCCTGCTAAAATACCTGCTGCCATGACTACGCCCAATAATGCACCGAATACTTTTTTCTTCATAATAATATCCTCCATTTATATTTTTTTATAACGCTTCATAATGAAACGTATTTAAAAACTGTTTTGCCCGGTCTGTTTCCGGAGAAGTAAAAAATTCTTCCGGCCGGCTCTGTTCCACAATGACTCCCTGATCCATAAACAGGACCCTGTCTGCCACTGCCTTGGCAAACTCCATTTCATGGGTGACAATGACCATGGTCATTCCTTCCTTTGCCAGCTCCAATACTACCTGTAAAACCTCCCGGACCATTTCCGGGTCCAGGGCTGCTGTAATTTCATCTAAAAGCAGGATTTCCGGGTGCATGATGAGAGCCCGTACAATGGCTACTCTCTGCTTCTGACCTCCGGAAAGCTGTCTCGGGTAGGCATCCCTCTTATCTGAAAGCCCGACCCGTTCCAGAAGTTTTTCTGCCTCTTCCGTCACTTCCTTTTTATCCCGGTTCTGCACCTTCAAAGGCGCCAACAGGATATTTCCCAGAATGGTCTTATGGGGAAATAAATCATAGCTCTGGAATACCATGCCGATCTTTTGCCTGATCTCATAAACATCACGGCCATTTCTGTCAATGACCTGATCCTTAAACTGGATAGTCCCGGAATCAATGGGCTCCAGCATGTTGATACATCGTAAAAATGTGCTCTTTCCACATCCGGAAGGCCCTACTACCACAACTACCTCTCCCTTTTCCAAGGTAAAGGAAACATCCTTTAAAACCGGCTGCCCGTTTTCGTAAGATTTCCTGAGGTTTTCTATTTTTAAAATCTCTTCCTGTCTCATTTTTCTCAATCCTTTAATTTTTTATCCAACAGAGCGGCTGCCCTGGAAAACGGGTAACAGACTGCAAAATACATCACAAAGATCACACCGTACACCCAAAGGGATGCATCTGGAATGGTATATCTGGAAGCGTCAATGATCTGCTTTCCCACTTTGACCACTTCAATGACTCCGATCAGCACCACCAGGGAGGTAGTCTTGATCATTCTGGTCAAAAGATTCATCACCGATGGAATCAGCCTTCTCACGGTCTGGGGGATGATGATATAACGGTATACCTGAAGCTTTGTCATACCAAGTCCAAAACCGCTCTGGTACTGGTGAACCGGTATGGATTCCAGGGCGCTTCGCACCAGATCTCCCATTTCCGCCGCTCCCCAGAAGGTAAACACAATAATGGCCGCTGTTCCGCCTGAGAGATTGATATTCCAATGCTTTGCCGCTCCGAAGTAAACCAGGAACAAAAGCACAAGCTGAGGCATGATCCTTACAGTCTCCAGATAAAGGCGGCAGAATATCTGGACAGGCTTTTTCTTGCTGGTCATGACCATTCCAAGTAAAATTCCAAGCCCTACAGACAGCACCATGGCTATAACCGCAATCCGAAGGGATGCCCAAAGCCCGCCAAGGAGGCGCAGGAAGTTGGTTCCCTCAAACAGTATTCTAATTCCCAAATTCTGCATAACGGACCCTCCTTTCTATCCAGGTACAAAGTAAGGATATTGGAAGTAAAATAATCAGGTAAGCGATTACCAGCATGAAAAGGGCCTCATCTGTTTTATAGTAAATTCCAATCAAATCCTTTGCCACAAACATTAAGTCAGCCAGGGCAACTGCGCTGAACACCGATGTTTCTTTAATAAGAAATATGATGTTGGCACAAAACACCGGAACCGACGTGGTAATGGCCTGGGGAAGTATGATGTGGAGAAATACCTGCCACTTTGTAAGTCCCAGGCTGAGACCTGATTCCGACTGAATGGGCGGCACCTGGTCAATTCCTGTCCGGAACGCCTCCGCCATATAGCTTCCACCCAGGAAAGACAGGCCGATAATGGCGCAGCTTTCAGAGCTTAAAACAATTCCCAGCTTGGGAAGGCCAAAATATAAAAAGAATAACTGGATCAATAAAGGTGTATTTCTGGAAACCTCGATGTATCCGTTTACAATATTTCTAAGTACCGGTATGTGGAATACCTTGACCAGGCTGCATAAAAGGCCAATGGCCGTTGCCAGCAGAATCCCCACCAAAGAAATCCGGAGTGTGATACCTGCCGCTTCTATATACATAGGCACATGGGCGCGGATAAATTCAAAATCCATGATATTTCTCCCCTCCCGCCTTATCCTCTATCTGATACATGTAATAATATTCCTCCCTTTTTCATATAAAATGAAAAAAGGAAGGGGCATGCGCGCACACCCGCTCCCTTCCATTCATTCTCTCAATACTGCAAGACAAAAATTGGAAATCAGACACTTAAATGCGCACACCAACAGGCCGTATCTCTTCACAAACGAAGCATCTACAGCAACAACAGCACTGCATTTTGTTGTTCATAATCTGTTGGTAATTGATTTTCATGTCTTTTCTCCTTGCTTTATATTCATATCATACTAAACATATATGTTTACTATACTAGTACGATGCTCTTTTGTCAATCTTTTTTCAAAAAGTTTTTAGACGCAGATAAAAACGGGGACAGTTTTCCTCACTGCGCCCCGTTTTCAAATACTGACTATGATACAGAAAACAGCCAGATCATTCCATATTTATCTTGGAGAGAACCGTGTAATTTGGCAAAAAATGAGGGCTCCAGTTCCATCAGCACCTGACCTCCTTCTTTCAGAAGGTTCCATGCTTTTTTAGCTGCTTCTTCAGAAGTCATCTCAAGGCTGAAGTTGATATTTGTTCCTTTTTCCAAAGGTCTTGCAACATCAGCTCCCATTAAAACTCCGCCTTCATTCAAACTTACCTGAGCATGCAGCACCAGATTTTTCTCCTCTTCTGAGATTGGAAAATCGATGTTTTGCGGCATCTCCCCGTATTTCTGCATGTGGATTATCTCTCCGTCAAAGGCTTTTGCATACAGCTGAAAGGCCTCTTCGCAATTACCGTTAAAAAAGATGTATGGCTTGATCATAAGTTTTCTGAACTCCTTTTTTCGATTTCACCCATAGTATCACTCCCTTTTCCGAATTTATACCGGCATTCAGGAGGGTGTCACTCTATCTTGACATAGGATCGTTCTGTTTGTCAAGCGTTTCCTTTCATACTCATGTATGATGGATCAGGTCCTTCCAAAAGCCGTCCATTCCCGCTGTTTTGCATGAGTACATGCTCAATGCGGGGAAGGAAAATGCCTAAGGACTCTTTCAGCACATCTTCAATGGTTTCTACCGGAATAATAGTAAGCTGGTCTTTCACTTCCTCCGGAACATCTTTTAAGTCACTGACATTATCTCTTGGAATGAGAACACGGTTAATTCCGGCTCTTTGAGCTGCCAATAATTTTTCTTTCAGGCCGCCGATTGGAAGTACGGCACCCCTTAAGGTGAGTTCGCCTGTCATGGCAAGTTTTGGGTCCACCTTGCTGCCTGTCACCAGAGAGGCCAGGGCTGTAAATAATGCGATTCCCGCTGACGGGCCATCCTTTGGAACAGCTCCTGACGGAACATGGATATGAAGATCCCGTTCTTTAAAATCAAAGGCATTTAAGGGAAGTCTGGATTTTAACAGGCTCAGAGAGATTCTGGCTGATTCCTTCATCACATCTCCCAGTTTTCCGGTCAGCATAATGGCTCCGTTTCCAGGCATATGGGTCGCTTCTATAAAGAGGATTTCTCCTCCCACCGGAGTCCAGGCCAAGCCGGTCACCACTCCCGGAGGATTGTCAAGCTGTGCCTTGTCGTGGCGGGATACCTTTCTGCCCAGGATATCTTCCAAATCTTCTTCTCTAATCTCAAAGGGCAGCTCTGCTTTATTGGAAACGATTTTTTCTGTCGTAACTCTGGCTATGCTTGCCAACTGCTTCTTCAGTCCCCGCACTCCTGCTTCCAGGGTGTAGTCGCTGATAATCTTCTGCAATACCTGGTCATCAATAACTATCTGCTCCGGCTTTAATCCATGTTCTTCCAAAACAGATGGAATCAGGTGATTTTTTCCGATATGGAACTTTTCATCTGCCGTGTAACTGGATATCTGAATGACCTCCATACGGTCTAACAAGGGTCCTGGTATGGTATCCAGAGAATTGGCCGTTGCCACAAAGAATACATCGGATAAATCATAAGGAAGATCTAAGTAATGATCGGTAAATGTGTTATTCTGCTCCGGATCCAGAACCTCTAGCAAGGCGCTGGCAGGGTCTCCGCTGAAACCGCCGGACATCAGCTTATCCACCTCATCTAAAATCATGACAGGGTTGGTTGCCCCGGCCTTTTTCATGCTTTGAATAATCCTTCCCGGCATGGCCCCTACATAGGTTCTCCGGTGGCCTCTGATTTCTGATTCATCCCGGACACCGCCCAGGCTTAAGCGGATATATTTTCTGTCGAGGGCCTCTGCAATGCTCTTTCCTAAGCTGGTCTTACCTGTTCCGGGCGGTCCTACAAGAAGCAGGATGGAACCTTTTTTGTTCTTATTTAACTGCATAACAGCCAGATGCTGGATCATTCTGTCCTTTACCTTTTTCAGGCCGTAATGCTGGTCGTCTAAAATCTTTCTGGCATTCTCTAAATCAATAGACTTTGCTGCTTCCTTTTTCCAGGGAAGCTGAACAAGGAGATCTAAATAATTACGGATAATATTATATTCCGGCCTGTTGGATTCCTGTTCATTTAACTTATCCAGTTCTTCCAGAGCGGCTTCCTTAATCTCATCAGGCATACCGGCCTCTTCAATTCTGGTTAAGTAATCTACGTCCTTTTTACCGCCTTCTCTGCCCTCGTTCAGTTCTTCCTGAATGGCCTTTAACTGCTCTCGGAGTACGGTTTCCCGGTAATTCTTGTTAGCCTTTTCTGAGAACTTCTCGGATATCTCCATCTGAAGCTCAATCATTTCCTTCTGCTTTAACAGATAGTCCATAAAACGCAGGCTTCTCTCTTTTAGAGAACTCATTTCCAGAAGCTCATATTTTTCCTGAGCCGGTATCTGGGTGAACTGGGATAAGTAGGATATGAGAGAATTTATGTCGTGAAAACCGTTGACCACTTTCTGATACTGCTCTCCGCCTGTAAATTTGGCACTGATTTCACCGGTGATTTTTTTAATATAGCCAAGGATTTCCTCCCGGCTCTTTTCATCTAAGTCCTCCTGGTCAGGACTAAGCCGGTACTGGGCATATGTGACACCGCCCTCTGTCCGGATTTCTCCTATTTCCACCCGGTCTAAAATCCTTGCGGCCACCTTGGCGCCTTTTTCTGTAAGCTCTGCACCGCTTACCTTAAAGATCACGCCGACTTTATGAAAATCTTCTTCCTTAAGATTGCCGCTGTTGCTGCTGCTCAAAGGAAGAGCGATTTTTACGGCTTCGCCGTCTTCCAGGTACTGAATCTGGCTGTTGTTTACAGAATCAAACAGAAGCATAGCGTCGGTATGAGGAAGTATAACTTTATTTGATATGGGAAAAACGATTCCTGTTTTGCTTTCATAGTTATTCATCATGGTCTTATCCTTTCTGTGAGTATTTCAAAAGTGAATGTTCGTTTAATTATGTTTCGATTTTTTGCGAGACTTTTCGTAAAAACAGCTTTACAAAAGAATCCCGCCTGTTAAAAACCTTATAATAATATTGCATCCTGAATAATCTGAATCATTTCCTGTAAAAGATCTGCCTTCTGCTCTTCGGTTTTGCAGTTATCAATGGCAATTACTTTTACCGGCTGAAACATGATCGCCAGTAAATTATCTTCCTGATAATTCTTTATGATGCGGCTCCTCTTCATGTCTGTCATCAGATCGTAGATGTTACAGACACCCTTTTTTCCGGAACAGTTATTGGCTAAAGATGGGCAGTTGGAGAACTGCTCCACAAAGCTGAATACGTCCCTGTTCTCTAATATATAATTGTAGTAACTACGGATCAGCATTTCAATCTGCCTTCGTCCTTCCATCTCCCGGTTGATGCGGGCCAGAAGGTAATCATAGATATCTTCTGAATACTCCGTGTAAATGTCGTGGAGCATATCTTCTTTATTCTCAAAATAGATATACACCGTTGCCGGCGAAACCCCTGCCAGTCTGGCAATTTTAGAGACAGAGGTGCCGTGAAAGCCCTCCTGCAGGATCAGCTTAATTACTGCTTCTTTTATGCTTCTCGCCTTTTCGTCGTCTTTTTTTCTCATGCCATCACCTCTATGACTTTATAATAAACGATCATTCATTTATTGTCAATCTATTTTTTGTGACGAAAGTTTGTCCATTTGCATCCACCAGTTACTATATGCTATACTACTTAAATGAAGTCACTCATATTATTTTTATTAGAGAAAAAGAAAAGGAGAATCAGATTTCTATGTTTAAAAAACTAAGGAATTCTCACCAGATTCCAACAGAAAAAATAGCCAAAGCCGGTGCCGGCGGAATTAAAATAGTTCTGCTTTTGATTGTTGCCGCCTTTTTATTGTCCAATAGCTTCTACATGTTATCGGAAGACAAGGTTGCAGTTGTAAATACATTTGGCAAGCCAATAAGTGTAACAAAAGCAGGCCCTCATTTTAAAATTCCATTTATACAGGAAGTTTATAAAATGTCAAAAGAAATAAGCGGTATGAGTATCGGATATAATGAGCAGGATGAATCCACACGTTCTGAATCTGAAATGATCACAAAAGATTTCAATTTCGTCAATATTGATTTCTACATTGAATATCGTATCATTGATCCGGTCAGAGCCTATATCCATAAGGACACATCTGTTGAAATACTGAGGAATCTGGCTCAGTCTTATATCAGAGATACCGTTGGTGTTTACAATGTTGATGAGGTAATTACTACCGGAAAAGCTGAGATACAGGCCACAGTAAAGTCCAAGCTGTCAGAACGCCTGGAACTTGAAGATATCGGTCTTGGAATTGAAAACGTCACAATTCAGGATTCAGAGCCTCCAACAACAGAAGTAAACAATGCTTTTAAGGCTGTTGAAGATGCCAAACAAAGTATGGATACCATGATCAATGAAGCAAAGAAGTATCAGTCAGAAAGGATACCGGAAGCAAATGCCAGCGCGGATAAAGCCAGAAAAGATGCAGATGCGTTTTATCAGCAGCGAATCAGTGAAGCGGAAGGACAGGTGGCAAGATTTAATCAAATGTATGATGAATATATAAAATATCCCCTTATTACCAAGAAAAGAATGTTTTATGAAACCATGGAAGATGTGCTGCCTTCTTTAAAAGTTATCATTGATGGTTCCGATGGAACCCAGATGCTGCTGCCATTAGATCAGTTTTCCACAAATATACAAAATGGAGGTGTTTCAAATGAAAGCGATCAGTAAAACAATGAAAGTCCTGGCAATCTGCCTTTTATTATTACTGGCTTTTCTGGTTCTCAATCCGACAGTAGTTACAAAAGCAAATGAATATACCCTGATTAAGCAATTTGGTCAGGTGGTTCGAGTGGAATCCTCACCTGGTCTGTCATATAAAATCCCCCTTATTCAAACGACACAGAATATTCCAAAGATGAAGATGATCTACGACCTCCGTCCAAGCGATGTCACTACGAAAGATAAAAAAGTAATGAATGTGGATTCTTTCGTTATCTGGGAAATTACAGACCCTGTAAAATATCTTTCATCTTTGAATGCAAGCATTGAAAAAGCTGAAATAAGACTTGATAACGTTGTTTATAACTCAATTAAAACAATCATGTCATCAACAAGCCAGGACGATATTATTTCCGGCAGAGAAGGGCTATTGGCCAAGACAATTACAGAAAATATAGGAATATCCATGGATTCCTACGGTATTTTAGTTCATGCTGTGGAAACCAAAAAATTGGATCTTCCCGATTCCAATAAAGAATCCGTTTATCAGCGTATGATATCAGAAAGGAATAATATAGCTGCACAGTATACTGCAGATGGAAACTATCAATCTTCCCTGATTCGCAATGAAACTGATAAATCAGTAAAAGAAACCATTGCAAAAGCTGAGGCTGAAGCCGAAAAAACCAGAGGAAAGGCTGAAGCTGAATATATGCAGATACTAAGTAATGCATATAATGATGAATCGAAGGCTGATTTTTATAATTATGTCCGGTCTTTAGATGCGTTGAAAGCTTCGTTAAAGGGCGAAAATAAGACTATTGTTTTGAATAAAGACAGTGAATTGGCAAAAATACTTTCGGGAAACTAAATTTATTTTTTAAAAAGCTATTGGATGGAATATCCAGTGGCTTTTTTTCTGCCTCTATGCCATTATAAACAACCGTTACATATTCAGATAAATCGATGTTATCCAGCCGTTGACCATTGCCATACATTGCATATATTGAATACGCGCCCTTCCCCTCTCTTTTATATCTTAAAGGAATAATAATAAGACCTCCCATTCTCCGTCATCTGCCGGATATCCACCTTAAAAATATCACTGATACAGCGATGGACCTCAGAATTGGAAGCCTCATCATAAGCAGCTACTCTCCCCTTTTCCATCACTGCCAGCCGGTCTGAATAGTTCAAAGCCAGATTCAGGTCATGAAGAACCAGCACAATGGTCTTTCCAAGTTCCTTGTTTAAGCGGCTGATCAGTTCCATAATTTCATAGGAAACATTAATATCCAGATAAGTGGTCGGTTCATCGAGAAAAATAACCGGAGTATCCTGGGCCAGAACCATGGCAAGAAAAACCCTCTGCCGCTCTCCCCCCGATAGCTGGCGCAGGCTCTTTTTTCGGAGTGACTGGCAGCAGGTCACCTCCATGGCATATTCCGTCAGCCGTTTATCCTCGGCAGAAGAAATGCTGATAGGGGATTGATGAGGATATCTTCCCGACATCACCGCATCTTCCACGGCCATATCAGGTGTATATCCGCTTTGCAGCAACACGGACACCTTTTGGGCAAACTCCTTCCGTTTCATACCGCCGATCTCTTTCTCTTCTAAAAACACCTTTCCCTTATTTGGATGCAAAAGCCGGGAGGCCAGCTTTAACACTGTACTCTTTCCGCAGCCATTGGGGCCGATGATGGTGGTTATCTTCCCCTTTTCAAAGCTTAAATCCATTTCCTGAATTAACGGCTGCTTACTGTAGGAATAAGTCACGCCTTCCAGCCTGATCATAATTTCTCTCACCTCTTTTGCATGTTTTTAAAAATCAGATAAAGAAAAAACGGACCTCCCAAAAATGACATCAGAATGCCCACCGGAAGCTCATACGGAAGAAACAAGGTTCTCGCCAGCAGATCACATAAAATAACAAACATTCCTCCTGCCAAAGCACTGGCAGGAATGACAAAGCGGTTATCCTGCCCTATGATTAATTTCACCCCATGGGGAACCAAAAGGCCTACAAAGCCGATCATTCCTGCGAAGCTGACCGCCGCACCCGCCAGGATAGCGGCAATGGTCAAATAAATACAACGGCATGCATTTACATTCATGCCCAGGGCTTTTGCGCTGTCAGCCCCAAGATTTAAAATATTAAGTCCTTTGGAACTAAACAATGCCAGAATAAGCCCGGCACCGATAAAAACCCCAGGATAAACGAGGGTGCCGGAAGTAACTGCAGAAAGCCCTCCTACAAGAAAGTTTCCGGCCCCTACATAAGCATCAGGATACAAAATCATAATTGTATTCATCCCTGCACTGAAAATACTGTTGACAACAAAGCCAGTCAAAACCAGCAGAACCCTTGACATCCTGGCAAACATGGTAATTGCCAGAATCAGCATACAGGCCAAAAGTGCACCGGAAAATGCTGCCAAAGGCAAAAGCAAAGGGGCTGCCGGAAGAAAGGCGGAAGTCAACAAAACCATCAGCCCTGCCCCAGCATTAACACCTATGACATTTGGACTGGCCAGAGGATTGTTCAGAACAGATTGAATCACAGCACCGGATACTGCAAGGGCGCTTCCTGCAAGCAGGGCTCCCATCACTCTGGGCAGACGCACTGTGTAAAGTATCCGGTATAGGGAATCAGCAGGATCACCTGCAAAGAGTGTGGCAATAAGTTCAAAGGGCCGGATATGACTGGCTCCCAGGCACAACCCAAGCAAAACAGAAGCCGCCAGCCCTGCGGCTGACAAAAGGATAATCAGAATCCTGGCTTTATTATTTCGTTCCATAAAGAATCTCCCAAAGGTATGTATAGCTTTCTGCCCATTTTCCATTTGGTTTATACAGAAACTTTTCTTTTGGCAAAAGGATGTAGCGGCCCTCTTTCACCGCAGTAAGGGTGCTCCAGGCCGGATTTTTTTCAATGGTTTCCTTTAAGTTCTTTCTGGCAAGATCATCGTCATTTCCCATAGGAATCACAAAAATATAATCCGGGTCTTCCTTTACAATGCTTTCCATATTAAATTCCTTCAGCACGCTTTGATTCTCATCGGCAATGTTGCTGCAGCCCAAGTCATTCAGCATTTTTCCCGTCATGGTCTTGGAATTTTGAGCCGCTGCTCCGCCGGAATAGGTAATGAGAAGCAAAACAGACGGCGCTGTCTGAGGCCTTGGTGCGGAAAGGATTTCTTTGATCTCTGCTTCCACATCCAGCCCGTTTTTCTGATACAGCTCATGGTTTCCTGTTATTTCCGTACAGGTTTTAAGCATGGAAAGATAATCTTCAAAGTGAGTCACCTTAAAATAAGCCGCCGGAATACCTGCCTGTTTGAAAACTTCCTTAAGGGCTGCTTGCTCCTTTGTTTCCGAGGACAGCAGAACCAGATCCGGATTTAAGGCTATGATTTCCTCTGTACTGGGACTGTTGTATTTCCCCACGGAAACAATTTCTTTTGAAAGCTCCAGCCCTCTTTCCTCAAAAGCATCATCCGTAACACCTGTCAAAGTGCCTCCGGCTGACAGCCAGATTTCTGCAAAGCTTCCCATTAAAGCAACCACACGCCTGGGCTCTTGAACCGTTATCTCCTGCCCCAGGGCATCGGTAAACCGATATCCTTCCTGGGAGGCAGAGGCCGGTTCTGCCGCCTTTTTCCCGCATCCTGCAAGCACGCTTAACACCATAAGAAACATTACTGCATAAGACATTATTTTTATCTTCAATTAAGCAAGGCTCCTTCTTCCAATAATTGTTTTCCATAAGCGCAGTAACTATCCTCTGCCATATAATCACCCTCATGATAATATCCTGCTCTGGCCCGGCAGCCCCCGCACTCTTTCCCATAGGTGCATTCTCTGCATGTCCCCTTATAATCTTGGGTGCGCAGGCTTTCAAACAGGCTGCTGTTCTTCCATATCTGGTCAAAAGCGTCCTTGCGGACGTCCCCTGCTTCCTCAACCATATAGGCACAGGGCCGGACCTTTCCTACAGGGCTGACCACACAATAGGAAAGTCCTGCAAGACATCCTCTTGTAAAACGGGTATCCACCTCCATCTGCTTTGCCACTCTTGTAAACTGAGGGGCACAGGTAGGCTTGATATCAATGGGAACTTCCTTTTGCTTTGCCATAATGGTCTGCAAAAGCCTTTCATATTCCATCACTTCCAGGGAGGTTTCCTCCAAATATATTCCTCTTCCAACGGGAATCAGGAAAAATAAGTAGCTGGCGGCAGCCCCGGCTTTTACGGCGAAATCAATGATATCGCTTACCTCTTCCTGATTCCAGTCCATAATGGTCGTATGGAGCTGAAAAGAAAGACCGGCCTTTTTACAGTTTTCAATTCCCTTAAGAGTCAGGCGGTATGCGTTTTCATCTCCTCGGAACTGGTTATGCTTTTCTTCATCCAGGCTGTCAAGGCTGATGCCCATAGATGCGGCACCGCACTCCTTCAGCTTCTTAGCCACGTCCTCTGTAATCAGCATTCCATTGGTGCCGAAAACAGGCCTGAGCCCTTTGCCGGACGCATAAGATACCAAAGTGTAAATGTCCGGGCGCATCAATGGTTCCCCTCCGCTGAATATCATAATGCGGAAACCTGCCGCAGCAATCTCATCAATCAGTTTTTTCGCTTCCTCTGTTGTCAGTTCATCTGCCTTTTTGCTGCCTGCATCCTGATAGCAATGCTTACACTTAAGATTGCACTGGTTTGTTGTCATCCATGAAACTATCATATGCTCTCCTCTTCCAGTCAAATGTCATTTTATTCCATCATAATTGCAATACTCCTTTTTCATTCCACAAACCTTTTATTTTTACCGGCATTCTGAAAATAAGTGCCGGTTATTTATTTACAACATTTTGGGGACAGCCCTCGGCATAAGCCCTTAAGTTATCTACGGCAATATTCATCAGCCTCTGTCTCGTTTCCTTTGGAGCCCAGGCAATGTGAGGGGTGATGATGCAGTTCCTGGCTTTCAGCAGGGGATTATCTGCTTTCATGGGCTCCGCTGAAACAACATCAACTGCTGCTCCCCCGACCTTCCCGCTGTTTAATGCCTCCTTTAAATCCTCTTCCACAATTAAAGGCCCTCTGGAGCTGTTGAGAATCATGACATGATCCTTCATCTTAGCAATGGTTTCTTTATTGATCATGCCCTGGGTATCAGGGTGAAGGGGACAATGAAGGGAAATCACGTCAGAATTTGCCAGAAGCTCATCAAGCTCCGCATAACGGCAGGTTTCCGTTTCCAATCCCTCTTCCCTTGTCCTGGAATAAGCCAGAATCTTCATTCCCAAAGCCTGGGCAATCTTAGCCACAGCCTGTCCGATTCTTCCAAATCCGATGATTCCCATGGTTTTTCCAGCCAGTTCTGTAAGAGGGTAATTCCAATAGCAGAAATCCTCACTTCTGGTCCAATCTCCTGCCATGACAGACCGGGAATGATCTCCGATATGGTGGCAAAGCTCCAGCAGCAATGCAATGGTAAACTGGGCAACAGCTTCCGTTCCATATGAGGGAATATTTGACACCGGAATGCCTCGTTCCTTTGCCGCCTCAATATCTACCACGTTGTAGCCGGTGGCAAGCACACCGATATATTTGATACTGGGACATGCTTCCAAGGTGGATTTGGTCAAAGGTGTCTTGTTGGTGTAAACTGCCTCTGCATCACCGATCCGCTGGATAATCAGCTCTTGGGGCGTTCTGTCATATACAGTGACCTCGCCAATCTGTTCCATTCCGCTCCAGGATAAGTCTCCCGGATTTTCCGTATATCCGTCTAATATTACGATTTTCATTTCGTCTGCCTCCCTTTCTAATGTTTGAAATCACCCTTTTTGCGCTTTAATCTTCCAGAAGTGCCCATGCCCGGTTAATGACACGTTTTGTATTGGCAAGGATAATATCCCCGTCTTCATCTGCCCAGGGCTTTACTTCAAAGGAGAGGACGTATGGGTTTTTGCTGTTGAAAAATCCCTCTTCTTTCAGAACGGTAAAGAAGTCTCTCAGCTCCTCCACATCATTGGCGCTGTTTGGATAGCCGAATCTGGGGTGCTGGTCTCCGTAAGCCTCACAATCCTTTTTCACCACAGCGTTTCCGATGTGGAAATGGGTGATATAAGGACGAAGGGTCTGAATTACAAATTTGCTGGTTTCATATGTGGTGGGGAAATGGGATAAGTCAACCATCAGTCCAAAGTTGTTATGACTCATCCGCATATCTGCTGCAAACCTTGCCGCATAGGGAGCCGGTCCCATAAGGGCCGCCTTGTCCATATCAAAATCAAATACTTCCAGTTCCACAACCATCCCTTTTGCAGCGGCATAATCGCACAGGTTTCTGGTCGTCTTTAAAAGCTGCTCATAGGCCTGATCCTTTGTGGATGCCTCCCATTTTCCTGCCAGGAATGCAATTCCTTTGGCTCCCAGGTACTCAGCCTCATCGACTGCTTCCATGAGAGTTTTTTCTGCCGCTTTTCTGCCCTCTTCGTCAATGTCATTGGGGTTCAGCTTCGGGCCTAACAGTCTTGGCTGGGCTCCGTAGCACACCGTAAGATGGGACTGCTCCAGCATCTTTTTTACCTGTTTTCTCTTTTCTTCATCTGCAATTTGAGTCAGCTCAATGGCTCCAAAATATTCATCACATGCGATTCTTTTTACAGAATCCAGAATATCGTATTGAACAGGCGGATGGCTCATCCATTGGATGGTTCCTACCTGAAAATATTTCTGAATCGGATCTTTCATTTGTCTGTACCTCCTGATTTTTCGTAGTTGGTTATTAATACCATTTTACCACAGAGCAAAGACCACGGCAAATAGAAAAACGCCGTAACTGCGGCCGGAGGCGGATTCCGCCAGGGGCTGCAATTACGGCATTTTCAAATTATTTCTTACTCTCCGAACACTTTTTTATAATCAGCCTGGAACTTTTCAATTCCCTGGTCTGTCAGCGGATGCTTTGTCATCTGAAGTAAAACAGGGAACGGCACCGTTGCTATATCAGCACCTGCCTTAGCACAGTCAATTACATGGATGGGATTTCTCACGCTTGCAGCAATGATTTCCGTTTCGATCTCATGAACCATAAATATCTCTGCAATATCCCTGATCAGGTCAATTCCCGGCATGGAAATATCATCCAGCCTTCCTAAGAAAGGAGAAACGTAAGTGGCTCCTGCCCTGGCTGCCAGAAGCGCCTGAGCTGCTGAAAAAACCAGGGTCACATTAGTTTTAATCCCCTCTGCTCTCAGCACCTTAACAGCTTTTAAGCCTTCTACTGTCATGGGAATTTTTACTACCATATTGGGATGAATGGAGGCTATTTCCCGTCCTTCTGCTATCATTCCCTCTGCATCAACTGTAGTAGCCTTCACTTCACCGCTGATGGGGCCGTCAACCAAGCCTGCGATTTCTTCTACCACTGCTTTGGTGTCTCTTCCCTCTTTTGCAATCAGTGACGGATTGGTTGTCACTCCGCAGATAATTCCCATTTCATTTGCTTTCTTGATTTCCTCTAAATTCGCCGTATCTACAAAAAATCTCACAATGATTCCCTCCTTAAATGATTGCAAAACCATTTTTCTCTTGTTCACTTGTTCTTATTATTTTAGCATAGTCGGGAGGAAAACTCAATTCTTTTGGACATTCCCTATCTCCGGGGCAGCGCATGAATGGCTCCGCCAATACTGTCCTCCAAAGCTTCTGCCACTGATTCATTATAGGTCGGATGAGCCCTCATTGCCTTTAAAAGCTGTCTGGCAGTCAGTTTGTTGGAAATAGCTGTTCCCATCTCTCCTATCATATCCGTAGCCCTGGCACACATCATTTGAGCTCCCAGCAATACACCGGTTTCCTTATCCGTTACAACCTTAACAAATCCTCTCTCTTCCTTGGTGATAAAGGATTTGCTGTTGCCATGCGTCAAAAACTTTCCCACAACAACCTCAATTCCCTTTTCCTTTGCCTCATCTTCCGTTATTCCCACACAAGCAATTTCAGGATCAGTATAAACACAGGATGGAATGACTGACAGATCAATTGACATCTCTTCACCCTTCATCGCCTCCACTGCGCAGATCCCCTGAGAACTGGCAGCGTGAGCCAACTGAGTCCCTCCGGTCACATCGCCGATCGCAAATACTCCCGGCATACTTGTCTCAAAATTCTCATTTACCAGAATCCGGCCCCGGTTCATTTCCAAAGAAACGCCTTCCTCCATCAGCCCCTCTGTATTGGGAATTCTTCCGGCTGCTGAAAGCAGGTAAGGACTTTTTAAAACCCCGACTGTTTCCTTATTCTTTCCCTTTTCCAAAAAAGTACAGATAAAGTCCTGTCCCTCTTTTTCTATCTTCTGAACAAATGCCTTGGTATAAATGTCGGCGCCTTTCTTTTTCAAAATCAGCTTTAAATTCTGTGAAATTTCCTTATCCAGTCCGGGCAGAAGCCGTTCCTCCGCCTCCAGCACCATGACCTTGGAACCAAAGGAAGCAAATACGGTGGCAAATTCCACTCCTATGACTCCGCCTCCTATAATAATCAGGCTTTCCGGCACATGGTCAAGCTGGAACAGCTCATCGCTGGTCATGACTCCGGGAAGGCGGATTCCCTCAATAGGCGGAAAAGAAGGTTTTGACCCTGTTGCAAGCAGTATATGTTTGCCCTGAAGAAGCACTTCCCCGTCCTCTGTTGTGACCCTGACACTTCCATCTTTTGTCAGTGTTCCGGTTCCATGAATCCTGTCCACCTTATTTCCCTTTAAAAGCTGCTCCACACCAAGTCTGAGGCTTTCAGAGGTCTCATTTTTATAGGACATCACCTTGCTGTAATCATAGCTTACATCCTTTGAAATGATTCCGAACCGTTCTCCTGACAAAACTTCCTGATACAGCTTTGCAGCATGGAGCATGGCCTTGGCCGGAACGCAGCCCCGGTTTAAGCAGGTGCCTCCTGTTTCCCGGTTTTCTATGATCGCTGTCTTCATTCCCAGCTTTGCTGCTTTAATGGCCGCTACATACCCTCCGGGGCCTGCGCCGATAATCAGCAGATCATACATTTCCTCCATCCAATTCCTCCTTAAAGGGCGTTTGAACTTTACTTCAAACGCCCCTGATTTTTACAATTCTGCAGTCACAAAAAATTCCTTTAAATCCTCAATGATAGTCCTATGGGCCTGGGTCTTAGCAGGTACCTGTTCCAGCTTGCCGCAGATCGTATCATTGTCATACTTGCATCCCTTTATATAACCGGGAAGCATATCCATAAGGTCCGGTTCCATGGAATCAGAAAACACCTGCAAATCCTTTATCATTCCTGCATTTACCTGAAACTGCCAGATTACATTTCCCCATACAAACCGTTTTGAAAGTTCATACTGGAAATCCATGTTCCGGCCATAGAGCCAATCCCAGGAAGAGAATTTCTCCCTTCCTTCTGCCAATGCTTTCTGATCCAGCTCCTCCTGCCTGCAAAAAGCCGCCTTACAGCCATAAATTTCTTCAAATGCCTCCAGAAGCTTTTCCTTTAACAGATCAATGGTCAGATCAGGCTGATATTCCGAAAGATTGGTCACTCTGGATCTGACGGAATCCACTCCCTTTAATGCCAGCTTATCCTTTGAAACCTGCAGATATTGGGACAGCTTATCAAGATCAGCACTGACCATCAAAGTTCCATGGTGATAGCATTTATCTCCTCTGGTATAAAAGGCGTTGCCGGAAAACTTCCGTCCGGATACGGTAATATCGTTCCGTCCTGATTTTTCCGCGTGGATTCCCAGCTTTTTAACCCCGCTTAATATGACCTCCAACTGCTTTT
This sequence comes from Lacrimispora sp., assembly GCF_036758025.1. GTDB lineage: Bacteria > Bacillota > Clostridia > Lachnospirales > Lachnospiraceae > Lacrimispora. The sequence continues at coordinate 64,784 of NZ_DAIOXM010000008.1, forward strand.
CCAGATCATAATTTTCCTTCTGAACAAGAAATGTGAAATTCAGATTTCCAAGGTCATGGTATACAGCACCTCCGCCTGAAAGCCGCCTTACAAGATGGCCGCCAGCCTGTTCCAGTTCCCGGACTCTGCATTCCTTCCATGGATTCTGGTTTTTTCCAATTACAACTGTATTTTCATTCTGCCAAAGATATAAGGTGCAGGCGTCTTTTCCTGTTGTTTCCAGTAAATGTTCTTCAATGGCAAGATTTAAATAGGGATCATAGCCGCTTCCGTCTACGTATTTAATTTCCTGTATCATCTTTGTCTGTTTCCTTATCTGAGAAGTCGTATTTTAGTATTGGATTTCTGGCTGCTCTCACTTCATCAAGTCTGGTGACAGGTGTGCGTATGGGAGCCTGATGCAGGGTTTCCGGATCGGACTTTGCCGTTTCATAAAGGCTGCGGAATACAGAAATCGCATGATCTAAAGTTTCCTTGGATTCTGTCTCTGTAGGCTCTGCCATCAATGCCTCCGGCACAATCAGCGGGAAATACATAGTAGGCGGATGGATTCCATGGTCTAAAAATCCCTTTGCAATGTCCATGGCCGATACTCCTGTTTCCTTTTTAAGCATTGCCAGACTCATGACAAACTCATGCATGCAGAGTCCTGGGTATGCCATATCGTAAATATCCTTTAATTTCGCCATCATATAATTGGCATTTAACACAGCATGCTGTGACGCCTCTGGAACCCCTTCTTTTCCAAGCATAAGCAGATAAGTTGTGGCTCTGACTACGGTCAGGAAGTTTCCGTAAAAGCTCTTCACCCGGCCCATGCTGTGAGGCGGATTTTTAAGCAGATACCGGCCTTCCTTCTCGGTCAGATCGCCGGGTAAAAATTCAGCTAAAAAGCTCTTGCATCCTACAGGTCCGCTTCCCGGGCCTCCGCCTCCGTGAGGAGTGGAAAAGGTTTTATGAAGATTTAAATGAACCACATCAAAGCCCATATCACCAGGTCTTACCATGCCCATAACAGCATTTAAATTGGCTCCGTCATAGTAGGCCAGACCGCCTGCATCATGGATGATTTTTGTGATCTCCAGTATGTTTTTATCAAAAAGTCCCAAGGTGTTGGGGTTGGTCAGCATCAGACCTGCCGTATCCTCTCCCACTGCCTTTCGCAGTGCTTCCAAATCCACTCCGCCGTCTTCTGACGATGGAATGCAGACTACGGAAAATCCCACCATGGATGCGCTTGCAGGATTGGTTCCGTGAGCGGAATCCGGAACTATGATTTTAGTTCTCTTTTTGTCGTCCCGGCTTTCATGGTATGCCTTCATAAGCAAAAGTCCCACAAATTCTCCGTGAGCGCCTGCTGCCGGCTGAAAGGTCATCCGGTCCATTCCCGTAATTTCACAAAGGTACTGCTCTGCTGTTTTCAGCACCTCCAGACACCCCTGCACCGTATGCTCCGGCTGCAGCGGATGAATCTGGGTAAAACCGGGGAGAGAGGAAGTGTCTTCGTTGATCTTTGGGTTGTATTTCATGGTGCAGGAGCCCAAAGGATAAAAGCCGTCATTGACGCCGTATGCCATTTTTGCAGTTTCTGTATAATGCCTGCTTATATCATTTTCAGACATCTGAGGCAGATGCAGACTTCTTTTTCTCTGGCTACCCTCTTCCGGCATGGTGACCGGAACATCACACTCCGGCAGAATGCTTAAGCTTCTTCCTTCCCGTCCCTTTTCAAATATCAGCATATCCTTACACCTCCTTCAGAATGTCGATGACACGGTCAATGTCATCCTTTGCATTCAATTCCGTACAGCACCATAGGATCTGCCCTGCTCTTTTACCGGTTAAGGGATAGCCTCCAAGAATTCCCTGGTTCTCCAGGGCCCTCAGAACATCTTCTGTGGGAGCCTTGGAAATGGTCACAAACTCATGGAAGAACTCCCCTTCATTGATAACCGGATATCCAATGGATTCCAAACGGTCAGCCATATAATGGGCCTTTGACATGGACTGGACCGCTGCCTCTTTCAGCCCTTCCGGCCCCATTGCCGAAAGATATACGGATACTGCCAAAGCGCAGAGGGCCTGGTTTGAACAGATATTGCTCAATGCCTTTTCTCTCCTGATGTGCTGTTCCCTGGCCTGAAGGGTCAGAACGTATCCCGTTTTTCCGTTGGAGTCAACGGTTTCTCCGGCAATTCTTCCCGGCAGCTTTCTGGTCATATCCTTGGTGCAGGCCATAAAACCGATATACGGTCCTCCAAATGACAGAGGAAGTCCAAGAGGCTGTCCCTCTCCCACCGCAATATCAGCACCGTACTCTCCCGGTGTCTTAATGAGCGCCAGGGAAATAGGATTCACTCCCATAATATACTTTGCTCCGGCTTCCTTTGCTATAGTTCCGATCTCCTCTGCCGGTTCTAAGCTGCCGTAATAATTAGGATTCTGGATATAGACACATGCAGTCTGTGCGTCTGCCTTTTCCTTTAAGAAATCCAGGTCTGTAAGGCCGTCTTTTTCAGGAATGACAACCAGCTCCATCCCATTTCCAAAGCAATATGTTTTTATAGTCTCCATAACCTGAGGATGAACTGCGGCCGAAACAAAGGCCTTATCCTTTTTCCGGTCCCTGCACATAGCCACTGCTTCTGCAGCCGCAGCCGCACCGTCATACACGGAAGCATTGGCCGTATCCATTCCTGTCAGTTCACAGATCATGGTCTGGTATTCAAATATGGAACGCAAAATTCCCTGGCTCAATTCCGCCTGATAGGGAGTGTAAGCCGTATACAGGGTTTCCTTGGACAGCACGCTTTTCACAATGGAGGGAATATAGTGCTTATATGCACCTACTCCACGGAATACCACGGGAAACACCTTGTTCTTTGATGCAATGCCTTCCATTTTTCTGTACACTTCCATTTCAGACATTCCCCGGGGAAGGTTTAATTCTCCTTTCAGCATAACCTCCTGGGGAAGCTGTCCAAAAAGGTCTTCTATTTTCTCAACACCGATGGCTGACAGCATTTCTTTTCTGTCTTGATCAGTTGCAGGTATAAATGAACCCATATGCGAACCTCCTTTTTATTCCATCTCGTTTTTCACAAATTCCTCGTATTCCTCAGGGCTTAAGAATTCTTCCTTATCCGTAATGTCTGTGATTTTTACAAACCAGGCTTCATAAGGAGCTTCATTGATGTTTTGGGGCGCATCCAGAAGTTCTTCATTGATTTCCGCCACAACTCCTGTTACCGGGCAATACACGTCAGAAACGGCTTTTACAGACTCCACATCGGCAAAGGACTTGCCTGCTTCTGTTTCATCCCCCTCCTCCGGAAGGTTCACAAATACAAGCTCTCCCAGTGTATGCTGGGCATAATCCGTAAGTCCCACCAAAGCAGTTGTCTCATCCTCAAACTTCACCCATTCATGTGTTTTTGTGTAAACCAGATTTTCTAATACCTTCATAATTTCGTCTCCTTTTCAATATGATTTCCCTTGCTTTTTGCATATAAGTATGCCCGCAGGGTGCTTTTTTTGATCACTTATTTTGACTTTTTATAAAATGGAAGGGGCACTACTTCTGCCTCTACTTCTCTTCCTCTGACCATTACGGTTACCTTTGTGCCTATTGCTGTATATTCCTTATCCAAAATAGCCATTGCAGCCGGGTAGCCTAAATAGGGACAGTGGGTTCCCGATGTGGTAAAACCGATCTTTTTCCCGTTTACAAGAACTTCCTCCTGCTCCCGTATGATTCCCCGTCCCGTTACCTTTAAGCCTGCCCTCTTTCTGGTCAGGGAATCCTTATCCGGCAAATGGCTTTTTCCTATAAAATCTTCCTTCTGCATCTTCACGGCAAATCCCAGTCCGATTTCCACAGGGTTTATTTCATCGTTCATTTCATGGCCGTAAAGGGGCATTCCGGCCTCCAGCCTTAAGGTGTCTCTGGCTCCCAGTCCGCAGGGGATGATTCCATATTCTTTTCCAGCTTCTAAAAGAGTTTCCCAAATGGTTTGTGCATGTTCATTGTCCAGATAAAGTTCAAATCCATCTTCTCCCGTATATCCGGTTCTGGATACGATACAGGAAATTCCGGCTACCTTGGCATCAAAAATAGCATAGTAATATTTTTCCGGGATGTCAGCGGTCAGCTTCATCAGTATTTCCTGGGACTTAGGCCCCTGAAGGGCGATTTGTGAGACCTGGCTGGAAATATCTTCAAATACAACATCCCCAAATTGATGATCCAGCATCCACTGGTAGTCTTTATCTTTATTAGACGCATTTACCACAATAAAATATTCCTCATCCTGCTTTTTATACACAATCAGATCATCTACCGTCCCTCCGTGCTCATTGCACATAGGGCTGTACCTTGCCTGCCCGATTGCCATGCCGGTGAAATCATTGGTCAGGAGCTTCTGCAGGTTGTTTAATGCATCTTTCCCCTTGCAGATGATTTCCCCCATATGGGAAACGTCAAAAAGCCCGGCTCCCGTTCTTACTGCCATATGCTCCTTGATAATTCCCTGTTCATATTGGATGGGGAGCAGATACCCGGCAAAAGGGACTATTTTGCCATGATACTTCAAGTGCATTTCATAAAGCGGTGTTTTTAGTTCCATGTTGTAATCCTCCTTAAAATTTACATGTAATAGGAAAGTCTTCCCTTTATCTAACAAAAAGAGGCAGAAAAAAATATCCTTATGAGATATTCCTAACTGCCTCTGTCCTTTTACCTGAAAGATTGACTTCTTCGGTACATAAATGTTCTCCAGAGTTACGTCCAAACCCGATCCTTTTGCCTGAGAGTTTTCGCATTCCCCTTCGGCGGCATGTTTCTGTGCTCTCTCTCGGATTCTTCTTCCGTTATTTAATATTGATATTATCAGACTATTTTAACAATGTCAACCGCTTTTTACCCGATTTTTTGTGACATTTTTAACAATTAAAGACTCTGAATTTAATTGTTAATCATTTAATTAAGACTCCCATATAAGTTGGCGTCGTTTATGGAAAATTCTTAGGAAACAAATATCCAGCTCGGATATTATTATACATAAAAATATGCTCCCAAGCTATGTGACATGGCCTGGGAGCGTATTTTTATTGGTCCGCAAGGCTAATTCCTGATTTTTGCGGCATCTCAATAAATTCAACTATCTGCAGACATTATAACTATGTTCTTTTGCTCCTATTACAGAACTACTCCTAGTACAGTTATCCCTATGTGTTTTTACGACTTGCAAGTATAGAATAATCTATGATAAAATACATTGATATTATGTATAGAAATTGAGGTAGTTATAATGGTTGTTGGAAGCAAAGAACTAATTCGTGATATTAATACTAACCTAATATTAGAATCTATTATTAATGTAAGCTCTATTTCAAGAGTAACTTTAGCAAAAAATCTAGGGCTTACAAAAGCAACTGTTTCTGCTATCGTACAAGATTTAATTAACAAAAAATTAGTAATTGAAATAGGAAGTGATGATACTACCAAGGGAAGGAAACCTATTCTTCTTTCTTTTAATCAAAGGGAAGGTTATGTGATATCCATTGATTTAGGAGTTGATCACATCTCCCTTCTTTTATCAGACTTAAAAGGAGAAAACCGCAAGTTAAAGCAATATAAAAATTCTGTGCCTTCTTTTCGTATTATAGATCTTCTTAAGAACATCATTGACGATACTCTGGCTGAACTTTCCACTACCGTTTATGGTGTAATTGGAATTTCTCTTAGCATCCACGGAGTTGTTTATAAAAATTCCATTGTTTTTACTCCTTATTATTCTTTAGAACAGATTGACTTAAAAAAGGAACTGGAAGATATATTTCATATCCCTGTTTATGTAGAAAATGAAGCTAATCTATCGGTAATAGGCGAAAAAACCTTCTGTTATGATTATCCTAACATTATTAATATCAGTGTACATTCGGGTATTGGTATTGGCATTATTTCACAAAACAAACTGTATACTGGATATAATGGCTATGCCGGTGAGTTTGGTCATACCATTATTGTTCCTGATGGAAGACCTTGTCCTTGCGGAAATAAGGGGTGCTTTGAACAATATGCTTCTGAAAAGGCTCTGATGCAGGAATTTTCCAAATTAAAAAATCTTCCCCAAATGGATTTTGATTCTTTTGTTTCTTATTATAAAAAGGGTGATCCGGACGCACAGATTATATTAAATGAATTCATTAGATATATGTCGATTGGAGTTAATAACATATTAAATACTTTTAATCCTGATGTTATTGTTATTAACAGTTCCTTCGTTACGTATTTTCCTGATACTATTGATAGGATAGAGTCTTCTATTACAAACCGAATGAATAAATATTGTACTCTTTTACCTTCTAAGCTTCAGGATATTGCAACCCTTCTTGGAGGAACCTGTACTTGTATTAAAAACTTTTTAGGTATTAAATATCTTCAATTAAATACAAAGCCTTCTCAATCGGCATAACTCCAAAAATTTATCTGCCATACATTTCATAAGGGCATTCCTGCTTATAAGGAATGCCCTTGCTCAGTTTTTAATCATCAAATAAATAACGTTTTATAGTAGTTTGTCAAACAAGTCCTTCACATCAGGATAAATTCCCACAAACTTTTTATACTGTTCGTCATATGCCGTTACTAGCACTTCCTCTTGTTCTACGGTATTGATTACTTTTATAAGTTCAGAAGCTGCTTCTTCTACAGTAGCATACTCATTGCACCCTACGGCAGCTAATATAGCAGCTCCAAAAGCAGGGCCTTCTTCACTATTAATCGTATCCACTTTAACATTTAAAATATTAGCGATTATTTTTTTCCAAATGGAACTCTTTGCCCCTCCTCCGTTTATGCGGGCTCTTTTAATGTCAATACCCAGAGATTTTACAATCTCAAAAGTATCACGAAGGGCAAAAGCAACTCCTTCCAGTACAGCCTGAGTCATATCCGCTCTCGTGGTGTCCATAGTCATTCCTATAAAGGTTCCTCTCGCATTGGGATTGTTATGAGGAGTTCTTTCGCCCATTAGATAAGGTAAAAAGAAAACATGATTTTTCCCCAGGTTCGTAATAAGCTCTTGTTCCTTCTGATATTCTTTTGTATCCAGGATCTCATCCATCCACCACTTATTAGAAGCTGCTGCACTGAGCATTACTCCCATAAGATGATACCTTCCATCTGCATGTGCAAAGGAATGAAGAGCATTGTTATCATCTACACCAAAGTCTTTACTGGATACAAAAACAACTCCTGAAGTTCCAAGGGATATATTACACATACCATCGCCTACTGTTCCTGTTCCAACCGCTGCAACAGCCTGGTCTCCTCCTCCGGCGATTATCTTAATATCAGACGGAAGATTTAGTTCAGCAGCCACCTCTTCTGTTAAAGTGCCTACCACTTGACTACTTTCAAATACTTTAGGAAGATGATCTTCTGTAATTCCTATAATCTCAATCATTTCCTTAGACCATCTTCTTTTTCTTACATCCAGAAGCAGCATCCCCGAAGCATCGGACACATCTGTACAATGAACACCTGATAATTTATAAGCAATATAATCTTTCGGGAGCATAATCTTTTGTATCTTAGAAAAGTTCTCCGGTTCATGATTCTTTACCCATAAAATCTTAGGAGCAGTAAAACCTGTCAGCGCTATATTGGATGTATAATCAGATACCTTCTCTCTTCCTATTACACGGTTCAGATAATCACACTCTGCCGCTGTTCTTCCGTCATTCCACAGGAGCGCAGGGCGGATTACTTTATCTTCCTTATCCAGAATAACGAGTCCATGCATCTGTCCGCTAAAGCTGATTCCTCCAATGGCTTGCTTATCACAATCTTTAGTTAATTCTTTTATTCCTGCTGCTGTCTGTTCATACCAGTCCTCTGGATTCTGCTCCGACCATCCCGGTTGTGGATAGTAGATCGGATACTCTTTGGAAACAATTTTTTTAATATCTCCCTTTTCATCCATAAGGAGCAGTTTAACTGCAGATGTTCCTAAATCTACACCAATATATAACATAGTCCTTCTCCTCGTATAAAGTAACTATTTTGTTTCCATAATATACTGATTCAAGATGCTTTCCAATAGTTCCTGGCGCCCCGACACATTAGGTGTAATTCCATTTTCTAAAGCATATGTCTCTAATTCTTTAAATCCCACTTTATTTTCTACAATATCTTTTCCAAGCCCTTCTTTATAGCTTGCATAACGATTTTCTTTAAAGTCTTCAAAAACTCTGTCTTCAATTAATCTGGCCGCTACTTTTAAGCCTCTTGCAAATGCATCCATACCAGCTATATATGCATAAAACAGATCATCCTCCTCAAAAGAAGCCCTTCTCACTTTAGAGTCAAAGTTTAATCCGCCTTTTGTAAATCCTCCATCTAATAAAATTTCATACATGGCAAGAGTGGTATCATAAACATTAGTCGGGAATTGATCGGTATCCCATCCAAGTAACATATCTCCCTGGTTTGCATCTACACTTCCAAGTGCACCATTGATACGGCTTTGGTTTAATTCATGCTGGAATGTATGTTGTGCAAGAGTTGCATGGTTTGCTTCAATGTTAAGTTTAAAATAATCTTGTAAATTGTATTTTCTTAAGAATGCAAGCACTGTTGCAGTATCAAAATCATATTGATGTTTCGTTGGCTCCTTTGGTTTTGGTTCGATTAATAATTGTCCTGTAAAGCCGATTTCTTCTGCATAGTCAACTGCCATCTTAAGTAATCTTGCAAGATTATCAAGTTCTAATGCTGTGTCCGTATTGAGTAAGGTTTCATAACCTTCACGTCCGCCCCAGAATACGTAGTTTTCGCCGCCAAGGTCTTTTGTGATTTCCATCGCCTTTTTAATCTGAGCTGCTGCATAAGCGAATACTGTTGCGTTGCAGGAGGTCCCAGCTCCATGAACGAATCTTTCATGGCCAAATGCATTAGTAGTTCCCCATAAGCACTTAATTCCCGTTCTGGCCATCTCTTCTTTGATAACACCTACAATTACGTCCAGTCTTTCATTGGTTTCTTTTAAATCCTTTCCCATGGGAGCAATGTCCCTGTCATGGAAACAGAAGAAAGGAATCTGCATCTTTTCCATAAATTCAAATGCTGCATGAACACGTTCAATTGCTTTTTCCATGGTATCCTCTGTATTATCCCAGGGACGGAACATACTTGGTCCTCCAAAAGGATCATTCCCCATGTAAGTAAATGTGTGCCAATAAGACATGGCAAATCTAAGCTGGTCTTTCATGGTTTTTCCCATAACAATCTCATCTGGATTATAATATTTAAATGCCAGACAATTTTTGCTCTCAGGTCCCTCATAGTTGATTTTTCCAATACCATTAAAATAGCCCATACTTATTTCCTCCTTATATAATTCAGTCACTAAACTAATTGCGATGTTTTTAATTTACTATACTTTTTTATCCTTGTCAACATAAAATATGAAGTATAAACATCTTGAATCTAACCTCAAAAAGGAACATACATAACAATCGTACTAATTCCTTTTATGTTCACATAAAAGCACCCTCATATGAATTTATCAATGCTTAGGAAACATGATTCATATGGGGGTGCTTTTATTTTGAGATAAACGAGCTAAGAATCTATATGATCCGGCAGCCCCTTCTTTTCGCCAACCGTTTGAACAAATCTAACATCAAATCAAATATCCTTTCATCAGTTCATCAATAGCCGCTTGATCTCCATGTGCCGCATTAATCTCCATGGACCAATCCAGCCCGCGATATTGTTCTCCTGACGGATCAGTATCTAAGAAAAAAATCATCTCATTCACCATATCTAATGTCCAGATCGTACTGTCAATCTCAGCCGCCGTATATTTCCCAAGGGCTAACATTGCGAAACCAAAGATATCCTTGGCTTGCGTCTTCTGCGCGCTGTTAACCACATCTTCTACCAGATGTGCCGGAATAAACAGGACACCGCTCTTTGTACCAAACACTACGTCCCCGGGCATACAAACCGCAGCTCCGATTCTCGTCGGGCCATTATAAGATGCCATCAGGCATTCCCTGATCGGTGTGGGATCAGTTCCCCGGAAATAAACCTGGGTATCAATCTTTTCCATCTGTTCGATATCACGGACACCGCCCCAGATCACCGCACCGCCGCTCTTTGTTTTGATATTGATTGCAGTAGTCAGATTTCCGCCCAAAAATGTTCCATTCCATATCTTATTATACATGTCGGCAACCACAACGTCGCCTTCTGACAGGTTATCGACCACCCATTGATTGCATGTGCCTGAATATCCTTTGGTCCCCCTTTCCCGTTTAATACCATCCATAAGATCCGGGCGAGTCGGCATAAATGTAGCTGTCACCGCCCTGCCGACCAGTTTTTTTCCGGCATGAAGAGGCTTTAATTCACCCTCAAACTGGAACCGGTAATCTTTCATATATAAGGGCAGCCAGATTTCTTCCAGAGTCATTGATTTCAACTTTTCCAGTAAATGGTCCGCAACCTTTGGCCTGCCATCCGGCAGCCGTTCCCCCTGCCACAACTGAGTCAATTCTATAATCTGTTCCCTTGTATAATATATCATCTCATTCCTCCTATACTATGACCATGCTCTGTCATGTGAATAATCATCATCCCATTCCGCTGTTTCCTGCCACATCTCCGGATAGTCCGGGTGCAGATGTTCTTTGATAACCTCATCATTTAATGATTCAATCCCAAGTCCCGGCGCATCCGGCACAGTGATATAACCATCCTGAACAATTGGTTTGGGAAGTCCATTAACAAGATCAGACCACCAGGGAATATCCTGTGAATGAAATTCCAGTGCCAAAAAGTTCTCAGTCGCGGCCACACTGTGGACTGCTGCCATACAGGCAATTGGACTCTCCGCCATATGAACGGCCATAGCCACACCGTAATCCTGGGCCATATCACCGATTTTTTTATTTTCCAGAATTCCGCCGCTGGTCAGGATATCCGGATGGATCACCGACACTCCGCCGCCTTCCAGCAGTGGCCGGAAGTTTTCTTTCAGGTAAATATCTTCACCTGTGCAAATTGGCACACAGGTCGAATTACTGAGCCTTATGTACTGCTTCGTATACTGCCACGGAATCATATCCTCCATCCAGGCAATATTATATTTCTCCACACGCCTGGCCAGCTTAATACAAGATTCTACACCGATATGTCCAAAATGATCAATTGCTAATGGAATATCATACCCGATTACTTCCCTGACCTCTCTGACATACTCCTCTAAAATCTCATAACCATGCTCGGTCACTTGAACACCTGTAAACGGGTGGGGAATATTTTGCATATCATAATACCGGTTGCGTTGCTCTCGTTCCAGCGGTGAAACCTTTCGTTTGACCGCATCATAGGCAAGGGACGATTTTTTCAGTTCTTCGACAATTCCCAAGGGAGCATTTAAAGCACCTTTTTTGTCATACAACAGATCGATCCCCAGATCCATTTTCAGAAATGTAAAGCCGCTATCCATCCTGGCTTTTAAGGCTGCCCCCATCTCCTTACCGGTATGCTTGCCTTCAACATCGGTATCGCAGTACATCCTTATTTTGTCCCGAAACTTTCCGCCCAGCATCTGATAAACCGGGACGCCATAGGCTTTGCCCGCCAGATCCCAAAGGGCAATCTCAATACCACAAACGCCGCCGCCCTGACGCGCATCTCCGCCAAACTGTTTGATCCGGCGGAACAGCTTGTCTATTTGGCATGGGTTCTCGCCAATCAACCTGCTCTTCAGTGCCAATACATAATTCCTGGAAGCGCCGTCTCTGACCTCGCCGAATCCAACCAATCCTTGATTGGTATATACCTTTACCAGGGTACAATGCATGGGCGATCCGACAATATCCACCACCCGGATATCAGTAATCCGCAGATTTGATGGTGATGATGCCGTATGTACATGTTCTAATAAGTGATCATAGTTTGTATCCATAAAAAAATCTCCTTTACTTTACACTTCCTTCGTATTTTCCTGATATCAGCAGGCTCTGTGCCGCAATATAGAGAATTGTTACCGGCAATGAACATACCACCGATGCACTCATAATTCTGCCCCATATGGCCGAATCTGCAAATTTAAAGGCTGAAATTGCAACGGTAGCCGTTTTTTGGGCATTGCTGGTAGTCATAATCATTGCATATAAATATTCATTCCACGCCATCGTAAACGCAAATGTACCCACCACGGCGATCCCCGGAAGTGCAATCGGAATAATAATATGCCATAAGGTCTGCATCCGGTTGCAGCCGTCAATCAACGCAGCCTCTTCCAAAGCATAGGGTATTGCCTTAAAATAACTGATCAGCATATAGCAGCAATACGGTACTACAAATGTAGGATAAATAATCAGCAGGGCATATTTGTTATCATAAAATCCGAGACTGCTGACAAACACATACATTGGTACAAACAGAACTGCCGTCGGCATCAGATACGATACAATAATGCTGCTGCGGAACAGTTCCCGGCCCGGATATTTTAGCCTGGTCATGGCGTACGCCCCCAGTATGCCAATCGTCAGACAAATCACTGTCGTAATCGTGGCAACTACCAGACTATTCCAGACACTGTGTAAAAAAGTCGTATTAAAAATCAAATCAACATAGTGGTCAAATGTAATTACCTTTGAAAAAAGCGCCGGTCTTGCCACATACATTTCTGAATTCAATGACACAGATGATTTGACCATCCAATAGATCGGAAAAATCGTCCAGATCAGTGCCAGACATAAAATTCCGTAGGTCAGCACTGAATTCGTAATTCTTTTTCGCTTTGCCTTTACCATAATTACCTCCAGAATTCAGTGTTATTTATTCGCTGATATCTCGGCTGATAATCTTACGCGATACAATAATCATCAACAGCATCAAGGGGATAACCGAAACCGCTACCGAAAGTGCTCTGCCAAAGGAATTCTGGATAAACGCCAGATCATACGTATATGTGGATATCACACTTGATGAGTAAATCGGTCCACCTCCGGTGATCAAAAAAACATTTTCAAAATCATTAAATGTCCAGATCGTTGAAAGTAAGGTTGAAATTCCCAGAACACTTGATATTCCCGGCAATGTTATATAAATAAATTGTTTAAATGAACCTGCGCCATCAACATAGGCCGCTTCAAACACCTGTCTGTCCAGGGTCTGCAATGCCCCCAGCAGGCTAAACATAAAAAACGGAATTCCCCTCCACACATTGACAATCATTGTGGAAAGAAGGGTAATATTGGGATCGCTAAGCCATGGTATCGGCAGATCGATAACCCCTGCCTTCAGCAGCATACTGTTGATAATGCCATAGGTGCTGTCATACATCCAGCGCCATGTGGTAGCCGCAACCATCCCTGGCAATGCCCAGGGAATCAGCAGCACCGTACGAAAAAAAGATTTTCCCCGGAAATTCTGGTTTAACAATACCGCCAGCAGCAGACCCGCCAACAACTTCGCCGCAATACTCCCAACAGTATAAACCACCGTATTATTAAGCGACTTCCAATAGACCTTATCGGTAAAAAGCATCCGGTAATTCTCTAGTCCGACGAATTCCTCCTTCAAGCCCACCACCTTATCGGTAAAGCTTAAATACACCGCACGGGCAAAAGGAATACCGGTAATTCCGAAGATGATTAATACGATTGGAACCATCAGCAAGATACCATGCCACTTATCAATGATTTGTTGTGAATGTTTTCTTGGTTTCATCTTCTCTCGCCTTTCTCTGATGCCTGCAGGATGATTTTCTCCATCCTGCAGACCGCCAACTTTACTTGTATATCTTGTTCAATTCCGCTTCCAGTTGATTCAGAGCTTCCTGCGGATCCATTTTATTCACAACAATCTTTTGAACCGTCTTTACACATAACTGATTGGAGAATGATACCGTGGCCCTCTCATCCGAAGGTGCCGGATAATAAGTCTTATATGTATTCTTCGAGTTGGCCAGCCACCCTGCATTGACAGGATCCTTCCAGAATTCAGTATCATCAACACCGTTCACTACGGGCTGCCACATTGCTCCCATTGCTTCGATCATGTTATTATAATTATCCAGATCACTGAAATAGTATTTGATAAACTCTTTTGCTGTCTCGGTATTCTTGCCGGTTTCAAAAACACCGAATACATTGGCTCCCCCTAATGTATATGCCGTTCCGGTAGGTCCTGCCGGATAAGCAATGATCTGAGTCTTCTCCAGCAATTCCGGATTCTCTGTTTTCATACTGGATACTACCGAACCGGAATTACAGATCACACCAACCGTTCCAGCCAGATAAGCACTGTTATTCCAGCCATCATCACCTGTAATCCCATCCGGCGGAATCAATCCTTCTTCATAAAGACCGGCAATAAACTTAAGTGCCTCCAGTGTTTCCGGTGAATTAATTGTTACTTTCCCGCTTTCATCAACCGGCACTCCGCCCCAGTCAAGAATAATTGTCCGGCAGAATCCTTCGGCATCGCCGCCTCCTGATGCGCCCATAGCAAAGCCCATTCCATAAAAACCATTGGCCGGATCATTTATAACCTTGGCTCCTGCTTTCAGTTCTTCCCATGTTTGAGGAATTTCCATTCCGGTCTCCTGCCATTTATCCATTCTTAAATACATCCCCGGCGCTGTAAATGCCAGAGGTACTAAAAATTCTTTGCCGTTGAATGTTCCCAGAATCTTGGCATTATCAGTAAAATCTACGTCTGCAAAAACATCGGCACAATCGGCAATCTGATTCATGGATACAAATTGACCTACCAGAGTATCGTCTCCCACAATCAAATCCGGAGCATTCCCCGCTTCAATTGCTGCCATCAGCTTTTGTTTCATATCAGCCGCCGGAACAATGACATAATTCACCTCCACATTATGCTCGGCCCCATAAGCATCGACCTTTGCTTTCATAAGAGTGTTATATCCTTCTACATATTCCGATTTGTCCCAGAATACCAATTGCCGTTTCTCCTTTGGATCCTGCTTTTCTGTCCCCTGGGAATCTGCTGCTTTTGTTGTTGCCTCAGTAGGCGCAGCCGTTGTCACCACATTGTCTGAATTTTGTACGGAACATCCCGCTGCGGAAAGCAGCATCACTCCGCCAAGTGCCACACACAACAAGTTCCATTTGGTTTTTTTCATGTAAATCCCTCCATTATTTGGGCTTTATACTGGAATTTTTGATCTGCAGTTTTAACGGAATCAATTCTGACTTAAACGGTTTGCCCGTATCAATTGATCTGATCAGTTTGTGCAGCGCAGTCTTTGATACCTTCTCCACCCGCGATTCCACACAAGAAAAATCACTATAGGGCTCCGTTACCTTTGATTTTTTGTAATATTCAAGAATCACTACCGAAATATCCCCCGGTACCTGCAGTCCATACCCCTTTACAACATCCATAAAGATATCAATAAAGCAGCTGCTGATACATACAGCGGTCGGGCGGTTAGCTGGATTAAGCATTTCATTAAAGAGCAGCTTGATATCCGAAACCCTATGCCTCCAGTTAATTCTAAGGTACTGATACTGTTTTTCAATCTCCTTATTCTCTGCCAAAAATTCAAGAAAAGCCATATTCCTGTTAATTTCTACGACACCATCTGCCGTCCCCTCTGTAATAATGGCTGCCTTTTTGTGCCCGAATGTATAAAAATAATCCAGCACCTGCTTCAGTCCACCGGCATGATCAGACGCAACGTAGTTATAGTCCTCTTCATTATAGAGTTTACCGACACAGACATACGGTACTCCTGCCCGTCCAAATTCCCGGAAGATTGGTTTACCTTCTTCCAGATCAAACAGCAGAATACCATCAACCAGTGACGACGCCAGACTCTTGAGATACTCAATGGTCTGACTCTGATTGTCAGTATCCATCGAATAAATCAAGATATTATAGCCAAGATTTTTTGCCTCATCTCCAATTGCGGAAAACACAACCGGATAATACATTGAATCATACAACTGTGAAATGTTCCGCGGAATAGCTAGACAAATCGTTTTACTGTGATTCTTTGAGGACAGCCGCCTGGCACTCAGGCTTGGTGTATATCCCAAAGTCTCAATTGCACTTCTTATCTTTTTATTTGTCTCGTCAGACATTCTCGCAAAGTTTCCATTTAAATAATTTGATACTGTAGATTTAGAAACACCTGAAAATTTTGCCACATCTGATATTGTTATATTCTTCATCGCTTCACCTCTGTTATAATAAATAATATCCTTATTTTACCATGATTCAGTTAAGAATATCAATAAAAAGTGAATCGGTTTAGTATACCGGTTTAGTATACCGGTTTATCAAGATGTGAAAAAAATAAGAAGTTTGGTGGAACGGTTTATCTATGTAAGTTCAATATATGCCTCTTTGAATAGTTTGTCAACATCTTTTTGTGTATTTTACATTTTTTTTTTGCAAAGTTAAAATTTTTACAAATAGTATTCCACAAAAAAACATGCTAAATCCAATGCAAAAAGTGGCAGAATCACCATATATACTTCCTGATGATTTTGCCCTAATAGTTATCTGGATTACAAGCCCCGCGATTAAATTATTCGTTAATTATAGTTAACATTTTTGCTCATGGGGATATAATGTTCCTTCGCCATTTCATCGCCTGCCAGATACAGGTCAAAAAACTTATGGGGTCAAGATTCTTTAACCATCAAGAAAGCTTGATAGTATTCCATGTATTCATCAATCTCGTCTTTTAATTTCCAGAATTTGTTTGGAAGAAATATTTTTGACATTAAGATTTAGAAGATAATATTTCGATTTCTTCTTTTGAAAAATTCTGATTACGATAAGCCGGGGCTATTCTTTCTCTTCTGCGATTTAATTATCAATATAGAGTTCCGCTATAGAATAAAGCACCGCTTTACCGCTGAGTTTTACCCTATTGCCCTCCATCCGGCAATAAAGCATGCCGCCCCGCTCAGATGCCTGATACGCCACAATCTTATCCTTTTTCAGTCTATTGGCCCAATACGGCACAATATGGCAATGGCCCGAACCGCATACCGGGTCCTCAGAGACATTACATTTGGGGGCAAATGTACGTGATACACAGTCGGAATCTTTTCCCTCAGAAGTCGCATGGAGGAGTAACCCATCCAACATCTTCACTTTCTCTAAATTGGGATTCAGATTCCTCACCGTGGCTTCGTCCTCAAACACACACATCAAGTCTCTGCCCATATAGGCTTCTTTCGGTACAGCACCGAAAGCCTGAATGATTTGCTCTGTTACGGTGACAGGACTAAGATCATAAGCGGGAAAATCCATTTCATAAAGATTTTCCTGTTGTTTCACAATCAAATCTCCACTGAGCGTTTCAAATGTAACAATGTCCCATGTTGTCTCTATATAATTTAGTACAACATAGGCACAAGCCAGAGTTGCATGGCCGCATAGGTCGATTTCACCGCCTGGTGTAAACCAGCGCAGATGATATTTTTCTCCCTTTTTCACCGCAAAGGCGGTTTCAGATAAGTTATTTTCTGCTGTAATTTTCAACATTAATTCATTCGAAATCCAGGTATCCAGAATGCAAATAGCTGCAGGGTTTCCGCCAAATACCTTATCTGTGAATGCGTCAACTACGTATTGTTTCATTTTTGTGTTCCTCCTTTATTTGTTTTCAGGCTTCTTTGATACGAAAGCTCACAAAAGATGCAAGTGCGCTGAGCAATACACTTGTGCCCCATATAAAAGTATAGCTGCCAGTAGCTGAAATACTTACTCCTCCAAGCCAGGCGCTGAAGAAACTCCCAATCTGATGAGAGAGAAAAGCAATGCCAAATAGTGTTGCCAGCTTTGCAGCTCCAAAGGTTCGGCTGACAAGACCAGAGGTAGGCGGAACCGTCGAATTGCCGGTCATGCCCAAAAGGATTGTAAAAGCGTATATTGTCAACAGGGTTTTGGGGACAAGAAAAAATGTCAGAACAATGATACATCTTAACCCATAGAGAAAGCCAAGCACCTGTTTCATCTGTAACCGGCTGCAAGCCGCACCGCTTAATACGCATCCGATAATTGAAGCGAGTCCGTAAATGGAAAATGCATATGCAGCGGTTTTTTCCGAAACTCCATAGGTGGTAATCTGGGTATATAGATGTGTTTCAATAATTGCCATGTGAAATCCGCAAGTAAAAAATCCAATCAGCAAAAAACGATATGTACTGCTATGAATCGCGTTAAAAAACAGTTCCTTCATGGACTCCCGGCGCTCGTCTTTTGGTGAGGATTCCTGCCCTGTCCTGGGTCTGCACAGCCATAGAGCCACCGGAAGAAGCACCAGCGTCGGAACGCTTAGAAAAATCATTGCCCCAATCAGTCCACTGGAAGCGATCAAAGCCTGTGCAACCGGGGACAGTATGATACTGCCGATGCCGCTGCTTGCACTGACAAAACCTGAAACCGTTGAAGCGCTGCTGGCGGGAATCCTTGGTGTAATCGCACCCATTACAATTCCAAAGGACAGTGCGCCGGTTCCAGCAGGCAATACGATACCGAGAAAGATCATCAGCATCCAGGCTGACCGGCAAAAAGGAATCATCAAAAGCCCCGCCGCCATGGAGAGAATACCCCAGCACAGCACAAAAAGATTGGATTTTTTCAGTGCCACAATACCGAATACCGGCTGCATGATGCCAAACACAAGCTGTCCTACAGCTAACACAAAACTGACAGAGGAGTATGCAAGACCACTGCTTGCCGATATAGCACCCAGCATAATACCGTAATTACTGCGTATTCCTGAGCCTATACCGTAGAGCAGGCAGGAAGCTGTTGTCACCAGCAAAATAGAAATGAGATTATTTTTCCTAATAGTTGTCATCGGCATTAACCACCCGTTTCTTGTGTTTTTCTTGGATTTATTGTATACTGACTTTATAAATTAGTAAAACAAATAATTCTAATCCAATTATTAGAAAAGGTGATTTGTCAATTATGAATAGATATATTGCACTTGAAAAAATCATTGAACTCAACAGCTTCACAAAAGCAGCCGACGCACTTGGGTATACCCAATCTGCTATCAGCCAAATGATTGCATCTTTAGAAGAAGAATTATCCATGAAACTGCTCTACCGTTCCCGTGTCGGAGCAAAATTGACAAAGGAAGGGGAAGAACTATATCCGTTTATTGAGAAAATGATTTTACAATACCAGGGATTGCAGGAAAAAGCAAAAGAGATAAAAGGCTTAGATACTGGAATTATTCGTATTGGCACAATTTCCAGTATCACTTGCCATTGGCTGCCAAACTTAATGAGAGATTTTCAAGTTATGTATCCAAATGTACAATTTATACTGCACCAAGGGGATTACAGCTCAATACAAGAGTGGATAAAAACTGAAGCTGTGGATTTTGGCTTTATTAACCCATATGCAGTAAATGGAATAGTAACCCACACAATAAAAACTGGAACTATGCCGGTAATTCTTCCTCAAGATCATCCCTTGTCTTCTTATGAGGTAATACGTTTAGATGAAATAGTTAATGATTCATTTATATTGTTAGAGGAAGGACATTACAGTGAACCATTAGAAGCATTTGAAGCCTGTGGTCTAAAGCCCAATATTAAATATACGCTTCATGATGATTACGCAATTATGACAATGGTAGAAGCCGGTCTTGGTATTAGTATCTTAGCAGAGCTTGTTTTACAGCGCACCAATTATAATATTGCCATTCGCCCTACAGAGCCGCCTATTACCCGGACACTGGCAGTAGGCTATAAAGAGAAAAACAGCTTACCGATTGCAAGCAGATATTTCATTGATTATTTATTTGCTAATGCAGATCGATTGCTCTAAATATATGGGAAACCAGTTTTATCTGCCTCTGTAATTTCCCGGATAACTCTGCATGGAACACCCGCAGCGATAACATTTGCAGGAATATCTTTAGTTACAACACTTCCGGAACCAATAATTGAATTGTCACCGATGGTAACACCTTGATTGATGTGCACGCCGGCTCCGATCCAAACTTTATTTCCAATCGTTACTTTTTTTGCATAACAGCCGCCTGCGGCACGTTCATCCGCGTCAATTGCATGGTTTGACGTATAAATACCCACTTTAGGTCCAAATAAGACATTGCTGCCAATTTCAATCCCACCGCCATCTAACATGATACAATCAAAATTTGCATAAAAGTTATCGCCAATGGAGATGTTAAAACCAAACTCACATCTGAATGTAGGTTCAAAATGTACGCTAGAACCGATAGAATGTAATACCTGTTTTAATAATTCCTCTCTTACATGTGCTGGCTGCCCAAATGAAGCGTTGTACTGATTTGTCAATAAAACTGTTTTTTCTCTCGCCTCTACCAATTCCGATGTTAAATCATTATACATTTTTCCAGTTAAAATATACTGTCTCTGTTCCTCTAAAGTCATGAAAATCCCTCCATTCTGATTCAGATTATAGCAAAATTTCTTATTGTGATTCCGAGATTAATTGCTGCATTGCCGCCAATCCATACATCGTTACCGATCATAACATTCTTGTAAGTCATAGAATTAAACGTTCCTATTGCCCCCAGTATATTAATTTATAAATTTTTATTTAACATTCTACTATAAAGCAATACCAACTACAAGAAATATTTATTCAAAGTCAGTAGAGGAGGCATATAAACTATGTTATTTAATTTTTCTATTTCTATATTTAGAAATTATAAGTCTTTGCGCATTAATAAATCTGTTTGTGCTTCTTCTCCCATAAAAAAAGAATCTGCTCCAATTTCATAAAATCCACTCTTTTTATAAAATGCAATAGACTTGGCATTCTTTTCCCATACACCAAGCCATATATAGGTTTTTCTCCCGATACTAAACTGCATTGCATACTCCGGCTTACTTATGCCATTCTGCTACACAAGCAAACCACTCATAACAAATCCATACTAAAATCTACAATATTATCACAAATATAATTCAGCCATGACCTCACTTTTGCTGCGCCATCCTCCTGTACTCCCCCGGCAGCAGCCCCGTACTCTTCCGGAATAATTCAGCAAACCGGCTGGCATTGGAATACCCCACCAGACCGGATATCTGTCCAATGGAGAAATCCGTACCGCTTAAATAATACTCTGCCTGGCTCATCCGTCTCTGCTGTATATACTCCGTTATGGTGCAGTCATTTACCTGCTTAAACGTTGTTTTAAGCTTGGTCGCTCCCATGCAGGCAATCTGCATCAGCCGCTCCATAGGCACGTCAAATGCATAATGGTCGTTTAAGTATGCGGTGACATTCTGAATCTGCATCATATCCTGATCCGGCAGGGTGCGGACATGCAGTTCCTTTCCCTTCCTTCCCTTCTGCCGTTCAATGACCAGAGAGATGGCCTCTGCCACCTTTCCCTCATAAAATAACTTAGCAGCAATGCCTTCGCCTCTGTAATTCATGATTTCCGTAAACAGCCTTGACATTTCAGGAAAGCCGGCCGTCTGTCCGATGCATCGAAAAGCATTTTGAGGATTTACATATTCATCCGGATACTGGTTTTTCAAATAATTCTCATAATATGCAGGCATGATCTCAATTCCAACGGAACGAATGGGAATGTTCTTGTGAATCAAAACCTTGTAAGGCTCCTCCCCTCCCATAAAAGTTTTGATACAACCCGCTGACAGGCGGCGGTATGGAGAAAGTTCTTCCCCTGAAATGGAGTCATACCTTGTAATGCTCAGGCATTCCGGAAAGGAAAACTCCAGAAGGCTGTCCTTATAAAACGAAAAATTGTGAATTTTAATATCAAACAAATCCTTCTGTCCGTAAGTCCAGTAAGTTCCCTGTCCAAGGCTGGGAGAAAGACGCCAGCAAAGCCCCATCCTGCCGTATTCATGGTTTTCCGGTTCAAGGGAAAACCCGTGTTCTTTTAAAAGAGGCCCATAATAATCCTCTAAAATATCATGTACTTCAGCCAAAATATCACCTCCATGCCTTGATCAGACGTTTTTATACCTTGATCAGACGCAATTGCCCTGAACGTATTGCATATGTCCTGAATCAATAGTAGCATAAAAACAGTTAGGGTAATCTAACCTCAAAATAACACAAGAAGGCGGCCCTGTCAATCACCGCCGCCCATAAACAGGAGGGAATATATTTGAACAGAAAAAAAGTAAACCGCGCCGCCTTATTGCTTGACTGGGCAGGAGACCAGAGAATCTGGCTGATTCTATCCGTTTTCCTATCGCTTCTAAGCGGCCTTTGCACCATGGTTCCGTATATCGGAATTCACCGGCTGATGGAAGCTGTATTTACAGAAACTTTCACAAAACATATGGCCATGGAGACAGCTTTCCTCATAGCCACAGCAGTAATCCTGCGTTTTGGCCTGTTTGGCCTTTCCGGCCTGGCTTCCCACAAAGGAGCCTACGGAGCATTGTATAAAGTCCGCTGCATGGTCGCCGATCACATGGCAAAGGTACCTTTAGGGGCATTAAATGAGAGACGCACCGGAGATATAAAAACCGTCCTTAATGAAGATATTGAAAAGCTGGAATTATTCCTTGCCCACAGCCTTCCGGATCTGGTCTGCTATCTGGCTGGCCCGGTGGTCATTTTCGTCTATCTTCTTACAGTCAATGTACCTCTGGCCCTCATTTCCCTGGCCCCTCTTTTTCTTGCTGCCTTGGTCATGGGAATGATGTTTCACAATACAACTGCCCTGATGGAACGGGCAAGCCGCTCCATCGCTTCCCTCAATTCTGTCATGATTGAGTATATCAGCGGAATGAAGCTGATTAAAGCTTATAACATGGGCAGCAAATCCTTTCAGAAATATTCAAGCGCCATTCAGGAAGAAAACGACATGTGGAATGAAATGTCCCGCCGTATGGGGCCTCCCTATGCAGCCTTTGTGGTCATTATTGAGTGCGGCATGCTGCTCATGGTTCCTTTCGGCGGCATATTTTTCTTAAAAGGCTCTATAAGTGCCAGCGCCCTTTTGCTTTTTATTTATATAGGCTCTTTGTATTTGACCGAAATCCGCCCTCTTCAGGAGCTGGGAACAAACCTTGCAAATGTGCTGAATGCAGTCACCAAAACCAAAGAAATCCTGGATATTCCCATTTATGAGGGAGGCACTGACTTTCCCAAGGAGCATCATATTGAACTGAAACATGTGGATTTTTCTTATGACGGAAAAACAGAGGTTTTAAAAAACTGCAGCATTCAGATTAAAGATGGGGAGCGCATGGCCCTGGTGGGACGTTCCGGTGCCGGGAAAAGCACAATCATTGAATTGATTTCCCGTTTCTATGATACAGGAAAAGGGGAAGTCCTGATCGGCGGAAAGAATGTAAAAGAACTTAATTACGAAACAATCTTAAAAAATGTAGCTATTGTGTTTCAAAAAACATTTCTGACCCGTGACAGCGTCTTTGAGAACATACGCATGGGCAGCGACGCCTCCCTGGAAAGCGTGAGGGCCGCTGCAAAGGAAGCCCAGATTGACGACTTCATCATGTCCCTTCCCGCCGGCTACGACACAAAGGTGGGAAGCTTTGGCTCCCGGTTCTCCGGCGGTGAAAAACAGCGTATTGCCATTGCACGGGCCATATTGAAAAATGCTCCTATTCTGATTCTTGACGAAGCCACCTCTGCCTCTGACCCGGAAAATCAGGTGGAAATTGATAAGGCCATCCAGAACCTGTGCAAAGGAAAGACTGTGATTGTGGTGGCGCACCGTCTGAGCGCCCTGAAAATGTGTGACAGTGTGGCTGTTGTGGAAAATAACACCATTACCTGCGTCGGCACTCATGAGGAAATCCGCCAAAGCAACGAATACTACCGCAAAGCCTGGGCTGATTATGAAGCAGCCCGAAGCATCACTTATTAATGAAAGGGGAACCAAATGACAGGCAGTGAAGTCTTAAAGAAAAACAAAAACTTTTATATCGGTGTGACCGGCACCGTCCTGGAAGGCCTGCTTTCAGGCAGCTTATTCATGCTTCTGTATGCCACAATAGAATCTCTGTGGACGGATAGCTTTGACTTAAACCGTTCCCTCCTTCTTACAGGGATTTTAGCGGGAATTTTTGCCCTCCGCATCCTGATATACAGCTTTGGATATACCAAAGCCCAGATCGGAGGTGCCCAGGTCAGCAAAGAAATCCGACTGTTTCTGGGAGATAAAATAAAAAAGATTCCTTTATCCCGCTTCACAAAAGGGCAGACCGGAGGCTATATCAATACCATCACCAGCGATGTCAACAGCTACGAAAAAATACTTACCCATAAGATCGGAGATCTGGCAAAAAGCATTGCCCTCTCCCTCATGCTGATCGTATTTGTCATGAGCTTGTACTTACCTGCCGGGCTGGTTCTGTTCTTTGCTGATCTGCTGCTGGTCCCAGGCCTCTGGCTCTCCTTTTCCATGGTACGCAAATATGGAAATGAGAAAAATGACATCTGTTCGGAAAATGTCAGCAGCATTGTGGAATACGTTTCCGGGATACAGACCTTTCGCGCTTATGGGGTGGGAGGAATGAAAAATAAAACTGTCACCAAGGCAATGAAAGACTTTTGCGATATCAGCTTTCTATATGAAGCAAAGGTGATTCCCATCGGCGTTGGTTTGGGAATTTTAATCTGGATGTCCTGCCCTCTGACCATATGGCTGGCTTACACTCCATGGGAATCCGGCACCCTTGATACAGTTTCCTACCTGTTGATCTGCATGCTGCCCCTTTTTTGTGCAAAGCTTGCCAATACCATTTTCATTGATTTAACCAGCTATAAAAACCTGATGATTTCCAAAGAGAAAATCCTCCGTATCATGGGTGAGGAAGAGGAAACCGGAACCATAGGGCCATTTCAGGCGAAATCCTGGGATATTGAATTTCAGGATGTGGATTTTTCCTATGTCAAAGGAGAGTCTGTATTAAAGCAGGCTTCTTTCAACGTGCCGGAGCACAAGTTGACCGCCATTGTAGGGGATTCCGGTTCCGGAAAGTCAACCATTTTAAATCTGATTTCCAAGTACTATGAAGCGGATGGCGGTACCATTTCCATAGGAGGCATACCCATCAACCATGTGGCAGCGGAACGGGTTTTGGAGCAGATATCCATGGTGGAACAGGATGTATTTCTGTTTGATGATACCGTCCGTGAAAATATCCGCCATGCACGCCCAAGTGCATCAGATGAGGAAATTGAAGCCGCCTGCATCGCTGCAAACTGCGACGGATTTATTGGTAAAATGGAACAGGGCTATGACACTTCCACCGGGGAAAACGGCAATCTCCTCTCCGGCGGGGAACGGCAGCGCTTATCCATTGCCCGGGCCATTTTAAAGGACAGTCCTATTCTGCTTTTAGATGAAGCCACGGCCTCCCTGGATATTGAAAATGAACTGGCTGTTAAACAGGCCATTGCCAATCTGCTGAAAAACAAAAAGACAGTGGTTATGATCGCCCATACCCTGTCAATTGTAAAAAATGCGGATCAGATTCTGGTGGTGGCAGATGGGAAAATTGCGGAAGCCGGAACTCATGAAGAACTTTTAGAGAAAGGAGGAAAATATGCCGCCATGTGGCAGGCAGAACGAAAAATTTCCTCCTGATATGTGATTTCTGCCGCTGAAGATGGCTGGATGCAAAAAAACGCAGCCTGTGTGTTGAGCCAGGCTGCGTTTTTTCACTTCATATTACCCTACAATTGTATGGACCCGGGAATCCTTGGACCATTGGGTAATCAGCACATTTTTATCATATTTTGCCGGATAAACCAGCTCAAACTCCAGTTTTGTTCCTGATTTTTCTTTATTGACCTTCATCCTGATCTGCTTAATCTTATTTTCACAAAACTGCTGCTGCAATTCGTCAAGCACTTCCTCATTTTCTTCTGCCACAACCATTTTTAAATATCCTCTCACCGGTTCGGCCGTTAAGAAAGTGGTCTTATGCAGTATAACCTGTGTCAGAACGATCATAATGCCCGCACTGGCTCCCACAAAGTAGGCGCCTGCACCTACCGCCATACCCACTCCGGCTGTCGCCCAGATACCGGCGGCTGTGGTCAGACCGCTGACCGTATTGTTTTTTACAAAGATCACTCCTGCACCCAGGAAACCGATTCCCGACACAATCTGGGCTGCCACCCTGGAAGCATCATAATCCGGTATATCCATAAACCCGTATTTTGACACAATCATAATCAGAGCCGCTCCCAGACTGACAATGGCATGGGTTCTCATTCCTGCGCTTTTGTCCCTGTTTTTCCGCTCATACCCAATGAGATAGCCGAGAAAACAAGCTAAAATCATGCGTCCTAAAAGTTCTGCCTGGTGATGATAATTCATCACAATCCAATCCATATCCTCACCTCAAATGATTCTAAGCCCACGATGGCTTTTTGCACAGTGCCTGATCAAACTGTGCCAGCACCATATCTTCCGCCTCCCCGCCATAGGTTCCGCTTATAAAAGCTGTTAAATACTGCTGATAAAACTGTTTCCATGACTCTGCCTCCCGAAGAGGCAGAACCGGATAAAATAAAATCCCGTTGTCGCTGGCTGCCGCCTTATCTCCCGGAGCATCTCCAATCATCAGGCAGCGGTCCGAGGCATAGTCCGCCTTAACCCGGCCAATACAATCTGCCTTGCTTCCGGCTTCCTGTCCGCACACAGCGGATACGTAGGGAAGCAGCCCGTGTTCCTCCCATTCCCTCATCAGGGCCTCCGTAGAGGTGGCTGAAACAATCACGATATCGGCCTGCAAGGCCAGTGCCTCCAGACTTTCCCTGACAAAAGGAAATGGAGGAACTCCTCTGACCATCTCTTTAATTCTATGATTGCATTCCAGGCTCCATTCCAATGTCTTTTTCAGTTCCGGAATATCCTGATGCCGCTCCAGAGATTGATGGTTCAAAGGCTCACCGCTTTCAATCCACTCTTTAAGCCGTTTGTGCTCCGGCATGGTAAAACCGGTCAAAGCCTTGACTTCCCTTCTCTGTTCCAATAGTTCCAGCACCAGCTCCAGTGCCGTAAAGCGGTTAATCCCTCTGTATACTGAATAAAGATTGACAAAGTCCCATGCTTCCCTGGCATATCTGGATACTGCCTGAAGATCCCAGGCATCCACAGTTGCCGGGCAAAAGCATTCCTTATGCTTCAGCTCCATCACATCAAAGGCACATCCATCGGAATCAATACACATCAGGAAATCGTGGGCTGGTCGAAAACCATCAACAGTCTTTGTCATATGTTCCCTCCTTTTACAGCAGATACGCTTCAATCATTGAAGCCACCCCGTCTTCATCGTTGCGGGGTGCCACTGCCTTTGCCTGGTCCTTAATGAAATCCGGTGCATTTCCCATGGCAACGCCGAAGCCCACCTTTTTAATCATGTCGAGGTCACTGCTGGAATCACCGATTATCATACACTCTTCCGGTGATACCCCCAACTCCTTTAATACCGCTGCCGCTGCCTGCTCTTTATCAAGAGTCCGGCTGGAAAACTCCAGGTCCGGCTTAACCTCCTCCCGGGTGTGCTTAATGCAGCCGGTATCCGTCAGCTGAATATACAGGGACTCCTGCATTGCTTCCGGTATTCCATAAATATTTACCTTTTCAATCCCGATGCCATGGGAAAGCAGATATTCCCCCGGTGAGTCCACTGCTAACTGACAGTGCTCATCTTTTATGTACCAGATGTGATGAGCCGGAACAGGCATTTCATCCAGTTTCTCATCTACAGCCCGCTCCAGGAAAATGGTATTCTGTGCTGCAATCTCCGCATAAATTCCATTCCCTTCTATAATACGGCAGATTTTTAAGGAATCTGCGGGAGTGATGAGATTTTCGTACAGGGTTCGTCCGGTATCCCGGTCAAAAGCCCTGGCACCATGGCTGGTAATGCAGTACCGGATTCCTTTCATATTGAGCAGCTGCGGAGGAAACATATCAAGCACTCTTCCGGTACAGGGCACAACCTGGATGCCTTTATCTATTGCTTTTTGTATGGCGTTCATATTCCGTTCCGATACATGAACCTGATCATTGGTCAATGTTGTGCCGTCTAAATCCAAAAATAAAACCTTTATCTCCATATCCAACCGCCTTCTTCTATTATAATCAGTTTGTCTGTTCCTTTACCTGATCCAAAATACCGGAATCCGTCACAACCTTTGTAAATGTTTCTCTCTGTTCCTTCAGGAAATTGCTGAAATCAGAAGCATTTAAATAATCCACATCCATACCAAAGTCACGCAGCTCTTTCTGGAAGTTTTCATCGTTGATGATCTTTCCCAAGCCTTCGTCAAGAACGTCTACATAAGCCTGATCTGTATTCTTGGCTGTTGCAATTCCCTGTGTTACCTTTTGATCTACCTTGTAGCCTTTGGAAATCAGAGTGGGAACCTCTGGCATGGTTTCAATAGAGGCATCGGTGCAGAGAGCCAGGATTTTCAGTTCTCCGCTCTGTCCGTAAGCAAGTACTTCAGATAAAGCCGCAACATCCACATCAATCTGTGAACCCATAACTGCTGTCAGGGCATCGGCGCCGCTGCCAAAGGGTACTGCTGTCATCTCAATTCCGGCTTCCAGACAGAACTGTTCTCCCGCCACATTGGTGATGGAACCGATGCCTGCGTGTCCGTACTGGACTCCTCCCGGATTGGCCTTGGCATAGTCAACCAGGTCTTCAATGGTATTAAAGGGTGAATTTCCAGGAACTGCAATAACAATAGGAATGGATACACACAGGGCCAGAGGCGTCAGCTCTTCAAGCCAGTCATAACCGCTGGTTCCGTAAATGGGCTGTAAATTTGCAGTGGTATTAAAGCTGGTAATATTATATCCGTCGTTTACATTTGCAGTTGTCACAAACTGGCTCAGGCCCACATTGCCGCCTCCCCCGCCGACATTTTCAATGACAATATCCTGACCTATATAATCCTTGGCATATTTGGCAATCAGGCGTGCCATCTGGTCTGAACTGCCTCCCGCCGTATAAGGAACCAGCCATTTGATCTCACTGGTTGGATAGCTGTTCTGCTGCTCCGTCTGCTTTGCTGAGGGCTCCTGGGAAGCCTGTTTTGTTCCGGATTTCTGGGGTGCTGTTTTTGTACCTCCTGCGCATCCGGTTAAGGATGATAAGGCCAGAACTGCTGCCATTGCCAATGCATAACTTCTCTTTAACATAGTGTTTCCTCCTGTAATATATGTTTTATTTATATAGTTTCTCAATCTTCTTTGCTGTTTAACAGCAGCTTCTTAACCGGTTTAAAAATGGTAACCGCCAAAAGCAAAAGCGCAGCCCACAAGATTGTTCCGGAAAGGGGTCTGGTCAGCATTTCCCAGATGCTTCCGTGGCAGATGATCATGCCTTGTATCAGACCTTTTTCAATGGTTGACCCCAGAACAATCCCCACTGCCAGAGGAGCCATAGAATAACCGTATTTCGAAATGAAATATGCAAATATGCCTAAAACCAAAAGTACCACCATATCGGTAATGCTGTTATTTGTTGCAAACGCCCCTGTAAATGTGACCACCATGACCACCGGCATTAAAATATTAGCCGGAGTCCGCAGCATGGAGGCCCATACTCCTACAAAGGGAAGGTTAATGATCACGAGAAAGATATTTCCGATATACATGCTGGCTACCAGTCCCCAGAACACATTGGGATGCTGGGTGATCAGAGTTGGACCCGGAGTGATTCCATGAACGATAAAACCGGTTAGCAGCATGGCTGCCGGAGGCGCAAAGGGAAGTCCCAGGGAAAGCAGGGGAACCATGGCTGCGCTGCTGGCGGCATTGTTTGAAGATTCAGGACCTGCCACACCTTCAATTGCACCGTGTCCGAATTCTTCCGGATGCTTGGACAGCTTTTTTTCCACTGAATAGGAACTGAAGCTGGCAAGGGTGCCTGCCGGTCCCGGCATCAGACCGATTAAAAAGCCTAAGAAAGTCCCTCTGAATATAGGCCCTACAGACCGTTTCATTTCCTGTTTCGTAGGGTAGAGCTCCCTGAGTTTCACACGGCCGATCTCCATCTTTTCCTGAGGCTCTACCAGGGTTCCGAACAAATCATTGATGCCGAACACTGCCATGGCTACCACTCCAAATTCAAAGCCCCGCATCAGGCTGGGAATGCCGAATGTCATCCGGGTAATTCCTGCAATGCTGTCCACGCCCACCGTACTGAGCATCAGGCCCACCAGCACCATAAAGAAGCTTTTTACCGCATTCTTTCCGGTTAAATTAGTCAGAAGCACCAGCCCCAGAATCGATATGGCAAAATATTCCGGCGGACCGAACCGAAGCGCTGCCCGGGACAGAACCGGAGCACAAAACGTCAGGCCGATAAGTCCAATGGTTCCTGCAATAAAGGAACCGATTGCCGCAATGGACAAAGCCGCTCCTGCCCTGCCCTTTTTTGCCATCTGGTTGCCGTCAAGGCAGGTAATCACCGATGCCGCCTCACCGGGAAGGTTCACCAGAATAGAAGTGGTAGAACCGCCGTACATGGCACCGTAGTAAATACCGGCAAACATAATTGTAGCCGGAACCGCATCCATACCGTAGCTGAGAGGTAGAAGCAATGCCATGGCACCTGTTACACCAATTCCCGGAAGCACTCCCGTAAGGGTGCCTACCATAACCCCTGCAATACAGGCCAGAATATTCTGGAGGCTGAAACTTACGGCAAATCCCTGAAATAACGCCTGAAATGTATCTAACATAGTTCTCCTCCTCTCAGAATAAGATTCCTGACGGCAGCGGCACCGACAAAAAGACTTTAAATATCAGATAGAAACAACCGGAGGTAATGATAGATACCGCCGCCGGAACCTTCCAGCCTTTCACTCTTCCGATTTTCATGACGATAAACAGAAGAATAACGGTGCTCAAAAGATACCCCGCTGATTTAAAAACCAGGATATAGGCGGCCATCACCCCGATCAGTCCCGCCAGACGCCTGCCGTCACAGTTCAGCTTTACATTTCCGGCATCTCCTTTTCCCCTCAGAGACTGGATAAACAGGTATGCAGAAACCGCCACCGCACAATATCCGATCAGCTGGGGCAGAAAACCGGTCTTTGGAGCAGTGGGTCTGCCGAAGGAATACTGCCTGGCATTTACGGTATAAAACAGGCTGAGCATCAGCAAAAATCCGTTGACAATTTTTTCTCCCATGGTATGTACCTCCTTTATGTTCTGGGAAACCTTTGCGGGTGAAACTGCATCATATCATTATAATAAGCCAGATAAGGACGGGATAAATAAAAACAGTCCTGCCCTTTCAGACAGCTATTGATACTTTCCTCAATCCGGTGAAGCTCCTGCTGATATTCTGCACCGGGTAACTTCAGCAGATAGGCCAGTGTAATGTGATACACATATTCATTATGCCCCGGCAGCTGAAAGCCCAGGCTGTGTGCCACCTGGCTGCGGTAGTCCTTAAGAATCTGCTCCTGCTCCGTATCAGCCGGCTTCACGCATACTCTTACATCGTCTTCATTGATCTGAAGTCTGACAAATTTCATCCGGATGCCTTCCGGAACCGAAACCGGCCCTGCCGCTGCCTCAAAATAATCATCGACCTGATCCATAGGCGTGTCCAGCGGCAATTTGGGAGGCCAGAATCCCGGCTTTCTCACCTGATCATTCATGCCCCGGATAATGGTCACATGATAACTGTCCTCCGGCAGAAAAATAAAACAGTCACTAAAATCCGTCTGTCTCAGACGGCTGCTGGTCTGATCCAAAACAGCATAAGCCGGATTGCCCTTTCTGACATCAGCGATAACCGTATTTCCCGGGTACTTCAGAGGAGCCCCATTCAAATCAAATTTTACTCCAATCTGCAATCCATATTCTGCTTCCATAAGTCTCTCCCCTTTTTATTTGTACTATTTGCACACATATTCCACATCTTTGTTTTACTTTTCATGCACTTAGTATATAATATATTTTAGAACGTGTCAATATTTTAGTTATTATATTTTATATTATTTTGAAACGTGTTAAAATACTGGTCATTTCCCCATTCCACCAGTATTTCCTTGCAATTTCCAGCAATATTTCCTATAATATTAACCAGGTTAACTGCCTGTCAGAGGCACGGAAAGGATTATCATATATGCCTACGATTAAAGACATTGCAAAAGCTGCCGGGGTCTCCCACAGCACAGTATCAAACGTATTGAATAAAAAATCCGGCGTCAGCAGCGAAAAGATCCGTCTGGTGCAGGAAACGGCACGTGCTATGGGCTATCGCATAGACGAACAGGCCAGTCTGCTGCGCAAAGGAGTTACCCGGACCGTCGCAGTGATTCTTCCGGATATCCGCAGCAACAGCTTTTGTGATTTATATGTCGGTATTTTAAAAAGCCTGGAAAACCGCAGCTACTCGGCCCGGCTGTATCTGACCGACAACATGCCTTACCGGGAAAAACAGGCCGTTGACAGCGCAATCGCCGCCAAGGCCTGTGCAATTCTGGCTGTCACCAGCCTGGAATATGCATCTTCCTATTACCGGATTCCCAGTTTGGAGCAGACACCGATTTTATTTCTGGACCGCAATCCCGATTCCTCCTCTTTGGCCCATTATTCATTTAACTACGAAGAAGCCGGACGAATCATTGCAGAACATGCCAGAAAACAGGGCTGTACCAATCCCTGTGTCGTGACGGGAAATCAATACTATTCACCGAACAAAGATTTTCTGAGTGGAATCAGGCAGATTTACCCGGATTTAAAAGCAAAAGATATATTAGAAATGAAATATGGAGAATATTCTACAGACGCCTATCTCCCGTTTAAGGAAGGGGCTGTATTTGACAGTTTTCTGGTTCAGGGAGCCGAATTTGCAGATCAGCTCTATAGTGCCTGCCACACGGTGGGCAGGGAGCCGGAACCTGCGTTTTATACCTTAACCTCACTGCGGGCCATACTGGATTACCGGTACCATAATCTTCCGCTGAACTATTCCAATATGGGGGCTGAGGCAGCCAATGCCCTGCTTGATTCCGTGGAGAAAAAAGCGGAACTGACCTCGCGGGAGTTTTATTCCTCCCAGTTTTATCCGAAGCACAGCGAAAGCAAAAAATCAACCTCTGCGCCACTGCGCCTGCTGACTCTGGCTTCTCCTACCTCCACGGCATTGGAATGTCTGATTCCTGAATTTACCCGCCATACCGGAATACCGGTGGAGGTGGAAACCCACCCGCTGAGCACTTTTTATGACAACATCCATACCAATCAAGCTTTAAACTGCGATATTATCCGCCTGGATGTCTCCAGCTTTGATTATCTGGCCCCAAGTATTCTGGAGCCGCTGAATAACCTGGATTCTGACGTTACCCGGCAGCTGGAACGGTTTATCCCCGGACTGACTGATAATTACGGCTATGTGAACGGAACTCTGTACGCCCTGCCCTTTGACATCAGCATCCAGATGCTCTTTTACAGAAAAGATCTGTTCGAAGATTCCATGCAGATGCGCAGTTACTTTGAACAGACCAAACACTCACTGAAAGTACCGGAAACATTTGAAGAATATAACGAGACCGCCCGGTTCTTCACCCGGAAATACAGGCCGGATTCACCGACAGCTTACGGTTCCAGCATCGCCCTGGGTACAGCGTCTTCCACTGCCAGCGAATATCTGGTGAGGCTTCTGGGAATGGGCGGCCATAAGCTGGACGAGCGGGGCCTTTTATATCTCTCTACCCAGAAGGCAAAAAAGGCATTGAAGAGCTATCTGGAAACCGCCGAATATGCAGATCCCGCTGTCATCCATAGCTGGAATGCAGTGACTGAAAACTTCATCCATGGTGAAACCGCTATGGCTATTCTGTTTAGCAACTACGCTTCCGGCATTATCCGGACTCAGAATGCTCTCTCTTCCAATCAAGTGGGCTTTGCCCCTGTTCCCGGTGCCCGTCCCCTCCACGGCGGAGGCACTTTAGGAATTTACTCCGGTTCGTCCCGCAAAGACGATGCTTACCGGTTTATCCAGTGGGCCACCAGCGATGAAATAGCAGCCCGCCTGATGATCATGGGAGGTATCTCCCCCTGCCGTTCCGGTTACGAGCATGTGGAAGTACTGAATACCTATCCCTGGCTCCAGGATTTTGAAAAAAACCTACAGATGGGCAGCAGAAAAAGTATTTATACCAACCAGGGAATCCGGCTGGATATGAGAAAATTTGAAGTTTCACTGGGTCAGCTGGTAATCGATGCAGCCGGTAAAAAGCGGCCGGTTAATGAAACACTCTGGAGGGCGCAACAGCTGATTGAAGAAATGGCACCTTAGACAGTTCCTTTCCTTGTATGTCATGCAAATAAAAGACGGCGGTTCAAAATGAACCGCCGTTTGGCATGAAATTTCGTTTTATATCTCCTAAAAGGCTCAGCCTCTTCCAATTAATTAACTAACTTATCTAATTCCTTTACATGCTCTGTTTCATCAGCCACCTTATGAGTCGCTTTTAAAGCATATTGGTTAACAACTGCCTGTGACTTCTTAATAGGCTGCATGGTTCCTGCTCCAGCAACACATCCTCCCGGACACGCCATTCCTTCCAGCAGATAGCCAGGATACTTTCCGGCAACTGCCTTTTTTAACAAGTCTCTGCATTCTCTTAAGCCTTCTGCATTAGCGATCTTGACTTCTCTGTCCGGATACTGTTTTTTAATGACGGACTCTACCGCTTTTGCAACACCGCCTGCCACTGCAAAGTTCCGGCCGTCTGTGGAAGCATCATTGACGCCGTTCATATCTTCTTCAATAGTCTCTAAATCCAGATCCTTTGCAGCAAAAATCCCTGACATTTCTTCAAATGTGAGCACAAAATCCACCTCACTTCTGACAGACTTCCGCATTGCCTCTAACTTCTTAGCTGCACACGGGCCTATAAATACAACCTTGACATTTTCATGATAACGTTTAATAAGGCGGGCAGTTAACGCCATTGGTGTCAATGCCATGGAAATACATTTCTCATGTTCCGGAAACATATTTTTTGCCATCATTGACCAGGCCGGACAACAGGAAGTTGCCATAAACGGAAGGTGTTCCGGTACTTCTGCAAGAAAGTCATTTGCCTCCTGGTTGGCACAGAGATCTGCTCCGATTGCAACTTCAAATACATCAGCAAATCCCAGTTCTTTCATAGCCGCCCTGAGCTTGCCCGGAGTAACCTTGGGACCGAATTGTCCAACAAAGGCAGGTGCTACTGCTGCATATACTTTCTCTCCGGATTGAATGGACCGGATGACCTGAAAAATCTGTGACTTATCCGCGATTGCACCAAATGGGCAATTGACAAGGCACTGACCGCAGGAAACACATTTATCATAATCAATATCAGCTTTTCCATTTTCATCACTGCCGATTGCGTCTACACCGCATGCAACCATGCATGGACGCTTTTGAATAATAATTGCATTATAAGCACATACGTCCGCACATCTGCCGCATTTAATACAGGCATCCTGATCAATATGTGCCCTGCCATTAAAATGATCTAAGCTGACACAAGACTTGGGACAGACTTCCACACAAGGATGTGCCAGACACCCCTGACATCCATCAGTAACAAATACTCTCTTCTCATCACATGCGTTGCAGGCAAACTTAATCACATTAATAAGAGGAGGAGTATAGTAAGTCTCAGGCTTATCTGCTTCTTCTATTCCTTCCGCCAGCGGAGCGTGAATAGCCGCACTGCGGTAAGGAAGTCCCAGGGCAAGACGGAGACGTTCTCCAACAATTGCTCTTTCCCAGAATACATTATTTCTAAAAGTCCCTACTTCTCCCGGTATGATTTTATATGGAAGTTCTTCAATTCTCTTATCAATAGAACCCTCCAACTCATATGCCAGACTTGCAACCTCTGTAAAAATCTTATGACGTATTTCCTGTATTCTTGTTTCGACTCCTCGCATTTTTTAATCCCTCCACATTTGTAGAATCAATAAATTGACCTGTAACTTGATACATTGACCTTACTCTATTTTGCTGTGTGCAACAGCTTCCGTCATTGACTTGCACCATTCACCGCATTTCCTGATGCAAACCTTCATTTTTGTCATATGTCCTTTCATAAATACATTCCTAAACCAGATTGGGGTATCCGTTTATTAAATCAAATTATAACATTGGAACATATGCTCGTCAATTATTTACCCGCCCTTTGCATGCATTCCTTTACATACATAAAATCATTTAACTTTTAAATAAACCATACATTTCACAAGAATCCGCTTAAATATAAAAATACTGTGAAGGTGTTTTTAAACCCTCCACAGTATTTTTATAATGAACCAATTCTATTTTACAACGCAATCTTCCCCGCCACTGCACACTTGGCAGCACTTACCGGTGAAGCAAGGTATATCTCAACCTTAGATGTTCCCATTCTTCCAAGGAAATTCCTGTTATTGGTGGCAACCACTCGCTCTCCGTCGCTTAATATACCTCCGGTTCTGCCGCAGCACAGCCCGCATCCCGGATGGGTGATAATAGCCCCTGCTTCCGACAACACAGACAAGGTTCCATTTTCCAAAGCCTGCTGGTATATTTTCCTGCTGGCCGGAGTGACAATCAGTTTCACGTATTCCGCCACCTTATGTCCTTTTAAAACCTCTGCCGCAGCCATTAAATCCTCTAATCGCCCATTGGTGCAGGAACCAATAAACACCTGATCAATGGAAATATCCTTTAATTCTGAAACAGGCTTGATGAGATCAACCGATGACGGACATGCCATAACCGGAACAAAATCCGCTGCGTCATAAGTGATCACTTTCTTATATTCTGCATCCTCATCCCCGTAAATAGACCTCTGGAATTCATCCAGCTCAATCTGGCAGTATTCCTCTGTTTTTTCATCAGGTGTAAACACCGCACATTTTGCACCTGCTTCCACCGCCATGTTAGCCATAGCCATACGGCTGGCTACAGACATCCGGGAAATGGTATCCCCTGTAAACTCCAGCGCGCAGTAAGAAGCACCGTCAGCGCCGATATCTCCAATCAAAGTAAGTATAATATCCTTGGACATAACGCCTTCCGGCAATGTTCCGTTAATCTCAACCTTAATGGTTTCCGGAATCTTTACCCACATATTTCCGGTGCCTAAAATGCTGGCCATCTCCGTATATCCGATTCCGGAAGAAAATGCCCCGATGCAACCATAAGTTGTGGTATGGCTGTCAGTACCAAATACCACATCACCGGGCTTCACATAAAAGGCTTCTGTCATCAACTGATGGCAGATTCCGTCGCTTCTATGGACATTCTTCATACCGTACTTTGCCGCAAACTGATCTCCGATTTTAAAATGGCGAACATCGTCCAACTGGCTTGCAGGAACCAGGTGATCGTAAATCAGTACCACCTTATCCGGGTCCCATAGCTTTTCAAATCCCATTTCTTCAAATTTATTGGCTACAAACGGAATAAAGATATCATGAATCATGACCCGGTCTACAGAAACGGTAACAATGTCACCGGCTTTCACCGACTCTTTCTTTACATTATGTTTTATGATCTTTTCAATTGCTGTTAATCCCATATTTCCCCTACTCCAGTCCATTTTTCTTTCTCATAGCCTTTACAAGGCCGCCTGCCTCTATAATTTCCAACAAATTATCGGGTAAAGCTGTAATGGGGTACGAATTTCCTTTGTATTCGATCTTTTCATTTTTATAAACAGTGAGCTGATCTCCCTCTTTTACATCGTCATAAAGGTCAGACTGTTCAATCAGCAAAAGTCCGTTGTTGATGGAATTGCGGTAAAATATTCTTGCAAAAGACTTTGCAATAACGCAGGAAACTCCCAGAGCTTTGATGATTTCAGGAGCCTGCTCCCTGGAGGAGCCGCAGCCAAAGTTTTTACCGGCCACAATCACATCTCCCGGCTGTATTTCTGCTGCCAGGTCTGTCCGCAATGGTGAAAATGCATATTTTTTCATTTCTTCAATGGTTTTTAATGCCAGATATTCCGTAGGAATAATAATATCCGTATCAATATCATTTCCTAAAGTCCAGATTTTTCCTTTTATTGCATCCATACTTGCCCTCTCATTTACCTGTTTTCTGTAATGTATCCCGCAATGGCGGAGGCAGTTACCGTAGCCGCAGACCCCAGATAAACTTTGGAACTTGGGTGCCCGGCTCTGCCTTTAAAGTTCCTGGTTCCGGTACTGATCAACACTTCATTTTCTCCGATAACTCCCTGACAGCTTCCCCAGCATACGCTGCAGTTACTGTTCATCACAATGGCACCAGCCTCCATAAATGTCTGGATCAGCCCTTCATCCATGGCCTGCTGATACACTTCATTGCTGGCGGGAACAACTAAAAATCTGACATGGTCTGCCACCTTTTTGCCCTTGATAATCTGAGCACCAACCCGTAAATCATCAATCCGTCCGTTATTACAGGAGCCCAGGAATGCTTCATCAATTTTCACGCCCTTTGCCTCATCCACAACCACAACATCGTCGACGAAATCAGGCCTTGCAACCACCGGCTTTATCTTTGATAAATCAAAGATATATTCCTTCACATAATTGGCATCTTCATCACTGAAAAACAGTTTTTTTGCTTCCCTTCCCCGGTCTTTTAAGTAAGCAAGGGCAACCTCATCCGGCTCAAATATAGCAGTTTTTGCTCCTGCTTCCACCGCAAGATTACAAAGTACCATACGCTCATTGATATTTAAAGACTTTGCACCTTCGCCGGTAAATTCCATAACCTGATAATTACATCCATTAGCGCCTACTTCACCGATAATGGCAAGCATCAAATCTCTGGCATAAACGCCCTCAGGCAGAGAACCAACCAGATTGAATTTAATGGTTTCCGGAACCAGCACCCATGAGGTACCTGTTACCATACCATATAAAAAGTCTGTACAGCCCACACCGGTTCCAAAAGCACCCAAAGCGCCGTAAGTACAGGTATGGCTGTCCGCACCGAAAATCAACTCGCCTGGATTCACATAGTTTTCCATCATGATCTGATGGCAGACACCCTTTCCTTCCCAGAAATCGATTTTGTGCTGCTTTGCAAAATCCCTCATCTTCTTTTGGGAAGCGGCTGTTTTCGGGCTGTCAGCCGGCACATTGTGGTCCACAATAAAAACCAGCTTGTTCACATCCGCAATCCTGGGATTCTTCAATTTATTATGATACATATCTATGGTCAGATGGGTGGTTCCATCATTACTCATCATCCGGTCAAGCTTCACGGTATGGATATCTCCGGGCTTTACAAATGAAACTCCTGCTGCCTCTGCAATGATCTTTTCTGCAACTGTCATTCCCATAATTAGTTCTCCTCCTTTTCCTCTTCGTTCAGAAATGAAATCAAACCGCCTTTATTTAAAATATTCTGCATATATTCAGGCAATTTTGTGCAGGAGTATTCCTGATCTCCCACCACGGCCACACCATCACTTAATTTCAGTTCCATGAGATCACCAGTGGAGACATGGTCCGGCAGTTCCTTACAGACAATGGCCGGAAGTCCGATGTTAATGGCATTTCTATAAAAAATACGGGCAAATGACTTTGCAATCACTGCTTTTACTCCCAAGGCCTTTAACACGGCAGGAGCCTGTTCCCTGGAGGAGCCGCAGCCAAAGTTTTCACTTCCTACAACATAATCACCAGGGCGGACCTTTTCTGCAAAGTCTGCATCAAGTGATTCAAAAGCATGGATTTTCATTTCATCAATGCTGGGCAATAACAAATACTGTGAACCAATAATCTGGTCTGTATCTAAATCATTCTGAAATTTATAGATTTTACCTTGACTCATCTTTACCTCTCCTCAATTCATGGTTATATGCCACATTTTATCACATCCGCTGGTATAACAATAATACAAATAAAGAATCTTTCGTATAACTTGAAATTATATTGCTATAAAGGGGTTTGCAGTATGGGGGAAAATCAAAAAGGCTTCCATCCACTAAATAAAAGCCCTTTCAAAAATATAAATCTTATTCCATTTTTTCCACCGCAACTTCTCTTTTAAGCCATTTGTCAACTCTTTCCCTTGTGAAAAATGCGTTGACTGCTATGGCAAAGATAACACCAATAGCAGTATCAAGCATTCTGTGCAAAGCATAGTCAATATGATCTGCCGGAGTATTGAACAGGATTATACAAAGCACCACTCCTCCGGGCTGAACCGCACCGGGCCACTTAAAGATAACTGATAAGCATACCAAGAGGATCACCCCGAAAAAGATAAGTACAACTCTCAGATAATAATCTCCCTTGGGAAAGATCCTGTGTTCTATCCAAAATATACCTATTCCCAAAAGGCCGCCGATAATTGTTCCCACCAGCCTGTTTCCGCCGCTTTTTTTAGAATCTTCAATTCCGTTTCCCATTCCGAATATAACTCCAATACAGGCAAAGGTAGGATTTCCCCTGAATGGAAGGTACATAAGGGCAAGTATTGCCGTCGCTAAAGCAGTTTTTAAACTCCTTTGCCCAAGGCCTGGTATCACTGCATGAATCGGTTTATGACTGTTCATATAACAAAAATCCCCTGTTTATTTTATTTTTTTAATACGCTCTGTTCATCTATGTACTTCACAATCTAATCCGATTCATTATAGCAAATAAAAGAGAAAAAATATAGTATTGAATTTAAAAATGAAAACAGACCGTTCATCTTCAAAAACTTGAAAAAAACGGTCTGTCGGGCTTCTGCCTCTGCCTTACAATTCCTGAGCAGCAAAACCTTTTTTTGCACTCATAGTAAGACGTGCCGTACAGGCAAACATTGCTATGCCGCTGAACAAAAGCAGATAAGGCATCAAAGAAAACGAAACGTGTGCAAAAATCTGGCCGAACAACGGAGGCATCAATGTAGTACCGCAATAAGCAAAGGCCATTTGCAGCCCCATGGCTGCCTGTGCATTTTCCTTCTT
Organism: Lacrimispora sp.; assembly: GCF_036758025.1. Classification (GTDB taxonomy): domain Bacteria; phylum Bacillota; class Clostridia; order Lachnospirales; family Lachnospiraceae; genus Lacrimispora. The sequence continues at coordinate 105,765 of NZ_DAIOXM010000008.1, forward strand.
GAAATAAATAGGTGTTTGATGAAGCATACACGGAAAAATAGGCGCGAGACCCAGCCCCACAACAATAAATCCTATCATCGTAAACGAAGCAGGCAGAGGCAGAAGCATAATAACCAGCCCTGCGATTAAAAGAATACTGCCAATGCGAATGAGAGCTTCATTGCTCAGTTTCATGGAAATGAAACCGCTCAGTGCGCGCCCAGCCGTAATACCCAGGAAAAACAGCGATACCCAGCCCGCCGCACTCTCCGGCCTGATATCCTTTATGTTTACCAAATAACTGGCTCCCCAAAGCATCATGGAGTTTTCAACCGATGTGTACAGGAAAAAGGTCAGCATAGCAAAAATAGCACCCTTTGCCTGCAGAGGAGCGAACACCCCCTGGGTTTTATTCTTTGCCTGTTTCTCAACTTCCTGGGCCTCTAAACCTGGATTTTCAAACTTACGCCACATGGGAAGGGAAAATAACAACAATGCAACTAAAATAAACTGGATGACAGATATGCTTTTATATCCGCTTCGCCAGCTAAAGCTGGACTGAGTTAAAGCTGATATCAAAATCGGCCCCAGCATAGCTCCGATTCCCCATGAACAATGCAGCCAGTTCATGTGTTTTGCTTCGTAATGTTCCGCAACGAATTCATTTAACCCTGAATCCACCGCCCCTGCGCCAATTCCCAAGGGTATGGCACATGCCATCAGCCATAGAAAAGAGGGAGATAACGAAAAGCCCAACAGCGCAATGGCTGTAAAGGTAACACTGACAACAGTCACCTTACCTGTGCCGAACCGCCGGATTACCCGGTGCGAAAAAAGGCTGGAAATAATTGTGCCTGTGGATATAATAATAGAAATAAACCCCGCATTTCCCACCGGAACCCCATAGTCCCCGTACATCAAAGGCCATGAGGAACCAAGCAAGGAGTCGGGAAGCCCTAAACTAATAAATGCCAAATAAATCAATGCTAAAAAAATCATATAAAATCTCCTTTTAACCCGGACTGATAAACGGATACTGCCTGCGAAATCAATCCGGTGATAATGTCAAAATCCAAATCATTCTGATAAATAATCGTGGGAAAAATATTGCGCAAATCTTCCGTAGGAATCCCCTCCATAATCGTTTCCTTTACCGATTCCGTAAAGAAATCCCCGTATAAGACTACATGCTTGGGGTTGATGATACCGCAGAAAATACTTATGAGCCTGGATATGGCATATCCTATTTCCCGGGGCTTTTCATAGTCCATAGAAAGCCAGTCAATGCCAATGGGTGACAGGGATATTTCCCCTGCGAATCCACAAGCCCCTTTTAAAACCTTACCGTCAATGATGATACCTGCACCGGGGCCGAAATACCTGGGAAAATAAATTCCTACAATGGCAGAATCGGTTTCTACATTTTTCCCATATCCAGATACCGCCGCATTGACATCGTTTTCAATTATGACTGGTAAATGGTATTTCTCCTGAAAATGCTTTGTAAAAGAAACTCCCCGCAGATTGGCATAATCATTGGTTATAATGACTCCGTCCCGTTCTACACCAGGCAGGGAAAAAGATAAAATTCTGATAGACGGATAAGTATGCAAAGCAGAGTCAATCATATGTTCAAAACTCGCAAGCTGGATATCATCAAAACATTGTTCCGCCTGCCATACCAACTCGCCGTATAAATTTCCTACACAGGCACGAATCATATGTTTTCCTTCTCGTGTCCGTGCCGACAGCGCAAGCACGTGAGCATGTTCTGCATTGAATGTATAAAATTGGGACGGCCTTCCGCCGGTGGCAGAAAGCATTTCTCCAAGCAGCACCTCTCCGCTGTTCACAAAATCAGTTAATATGTTTCCTACAGTTGCATAGCTAAGTCCTGTTAATTGAGCCAGGTCCTTCACTGTGGAGGTCCTGCAGGAACATAGCTTCCAAAGAACAGTCTGCGCATTGCTTTGCTTCATGTCCAGCATGTTAATACCCATAAAATCACCTGCCTTAAAATTTAAGTAATATCCTATAAGCCGCAATGGCCCAGCTTAACCATTGGTTTCGTTTTTCCGTGAAAGTCACTTCCGCATGTAACAAATAAATCAAATTGTCTGGCTTTTTCTGAAAACCACTTGGCCGTTTCAGCGGAATGATAGCTGCTGTAAGCCTCGATTCCATCAAAGCCTAACGGAATTAATTGATCTATCATATCAAAATTTCCTTTTAGATTGATCCCCGGATGGGCCAAAACAGCTTTACCGCCGTTTCTATGTATTATATTAATGACATCCCTCATATCAGGAAATGTCATTGGAACGTAACAGGGCTTTCCCTGTGAGCAGTAGTCCCAATAGAAATTCACATAAGGGTTATCGCTTCGATTACCGCCCTCTCTGTAGGGCTGCAAAAGATCCTTTTGATTATATTTATCATTTTTCAGCAGGGCTTCGGCAAAAACCTCTCCTGTCCAATGTTCACTCCAGTATGCCCCGGCAGTTATCGCGTTAAGCTCCGCAGCAGTGAGGTCAAAGCCCATTTGATTAATCAGCCGGAACCGTTCTTTTGAAGAATAAACGCACTGTTTTCTTACATTTTGTTCAATAGCCTCAAAGTCAGGGCTTTCAAGATCAATATCATAACCTAAGACGTGAAAATTGACATTTTCAAAGGTACAGTCAATTTCTATGGCCGGGTAATAATAGATACGGGTATTATTTGCTTTTTCAATTGCGCTTTTCACTTTGACTGCTTCCTTAGCCCCTTTTACACAATTATGATCTGATATAGCCATTGTGGTAAGACCTGCATCAATACACATTTGAATGAGGTCAGAGGGCGTGTACTCGCCATCTTCGCTGTAGCAGGAATGCATATGAAAATCCATAAATAGTTCCTCCTCTCAAAAGGTTGCCGGATACCTGCTTAATAAGGTTATCCGCTATTTTATTACTTATTATAACAGTTATAATAAGTAATAAAATAAATATATATTAAAATTACGGCAAAGTCAACCGGTTTCATGATTTAAACCAAAAGAAAACATATGCTTTGCCAGGAAGCAAATCATTTACATAATAGCTGTTATAAGACTTGCTGCAAAAAAAGAAGTCCATAGGAAAAAATACGAGTAGTCATAAAGACAACTTGTGAACCGAGGTTCAAGGCAAACTGAATACAAAAAAAGCAATCGCATGGGAGAAAATCCTTTGCGGTTGCTTTTTTATACTGCTATACTTGTAGTTCAGCCAACTCTTTATCTACCAACGGTTGAAATACTGCCAATTTCTTTGTGACGCTTAGCGGTATAATTTTTATTTCTCACGAGTTTCCTTCGATCCTCGAAGTGCCAGCCACTTCATCGGAGCATTTCAAAAGATCGGCAAGGATATCTTTGTTTTTTAGCTCCCATCTCAATCTTCATCAGACAAACCTCTCTTTCAATCTCACAAGGATTCAGTAGCTCAATTTATTCTTGGGACAATCCAACTTCAAATGAGCTCATGAATTTGCTTAAGCTTTTCCTTGCGATTTTCATAGCCTCAGCGGACTCTTCGGCTTTCTTTATCCTGTTCTTTAGGTCTTTCTTTTCTTTGCCACTTGCCACATCTGCTTGAAGTTTCAATTCGACCACACCTTTTTCGATATCCATAATGTTCTGCACATACTGCTCATATACACTGTTTGAATACACGGTATCATGTTCGTCATTGAGAAATATTTCTCTGACTGAAACGAGGAGTTTTGCAGACTGTAAAATGGTGTTTTGCTTTCCAAGCAAGCCGACGGCACCGACAGCACCACCGATACCGGCACCGACACCGAATCCCAAAACCGCACCGCCACCGACAACAGCTATCGTACCGCCAGCCATTCCGGCACCACCGATAGCAATCGCACCGCCGCCAAGATAGGCAAGACAAGCGCTTGTTAAGGCGGCTCCGCTAAGTCCCACAAAATTCGAACCTACCAACGCAACGGCAATCGTTGGAGCGAATGCCCCTGCTGTTGCAATAGCGGCAATCGCTATCACCGCCGTAATGGATAACGAAGTAATTACTGTTTTGAGAACCTCATTCAGTTCTCGCAGCACTTTGTCATAGCACTTCCGAAGCCTCTTGATGTAGCCTTTCGAATAATAACTTCTAGAGAAAAACGAATCAAGGTAGTCGTCACCGATGCCTTTTTTATAGCCGTTAATGATGTTCTGCAAATCTTTAAATTTTTTGCTCGGTATGTCATTGCCTTTTTTGTCTTTTTCAAGCTCCAAAGGATAATAAGGTTCGAAAAGCATTGTTTCAAGAAGTACCAGTCGGAACCATGTGTTCTGCGGCTCATTTTTCTCAACTTTCCGGATCAGCTCTTGCTCCGTATACCAGTGAAGTTCAGCATCCTCAATTTGCAAGAAGCCTGAAAAACCCTTTGAGATGTATCCTTTCCACTCATAAAGCCAGTCCTGTTTTAGACGCTTTACGCCTTCATTGTTAACAAGTAATTTGGCGGACTGTATGTCGTTTAGAGTTTTGTGGTATTCGAGATTGTATAGAATCTCTGTTTGCTCAACGGTTAAGCCAAGTTTATCTATATTCATATCGGCACCCATTCTTTTATAAATGTTTTCATCGGATTGCGCATATGTAAACCGTTTGATGTCCTCATACATTTGCTTTATTTTCTGGACATTTCTGGCCTTCAAATACCAAGTAACATCCTCGCCGATAGCAACGGCGAACCGTCCAATGCCAACGTAGTTGATAGACACCCAGTATTTTTGAGTAATAATTGCTTCACTGACATCGACGGTAGTAAATACGCCTGTTGAAATCGTAAGCATTCTGCTTATGGTAGGATTCTTCAGCGGCTTAACTTTGCTCCATTCAATCTGTTTTAAGCCTGCGACAGAGCGAATATCGTTTTCGCGTATTTCCATTGCAAGGCGGCGAATGAAATAGAAACTTCTCACGATGCATTCATTTGCGACAACAGGAATCGCCTGTCGGCCAAGTTCGATTCCAATGCCGAGTTCACCCCGCAAATCAAACTTCAACACAGTATCTTTGATAATCGTGCCGGATTCGTCATGCTTTGCAAGCAAAGTGCCGTTAAAGAGTTTTGATAAAAAAACGGATAGTGAATTATTGCCGACATTTATGTTCTTAAAAAAAGGAAGCGCGGACAGTTCCTTTGCCAAAGCAAGTAGGGGCCCGGGTATTCCGGTGCCGCCGCTCTTGCCAACAGAACTGCTTGAACCGGCCACATCGCTTACAAGGTGAAAGAACCAAGTGATTGTTCCAAAGAGTATTTTTGATGGGACATCCTCGCCGATGAACTGTCTGCTCACTTCTGTAACATCTGCAATTTTAAATACTCCGTTGACGTCAGTGCCGTATGACCTATAAGTAAACTGCGTAAGGAGCGAAAATATCAGTCCTACAATAGTAGGGTGATGCGCAAAATCACGGAGATGATGCTGCAAGCCGCCACCAAAGCCCGGCGTGTTGCCATCGCTTGGTATCGGAAATTTCTTTTCAAGAAATTCTACGGCTGACTTTACGTCATCGTCTTTGCAACCCAATAGTTTCGCCGTTTTTGTGACAAGGCTATCTATTTCATCGCTCGCAATGCCACGACCTCGCTCGAAACTGAAATCGCCAACCCAAAGAATGTCGAGCAAACTGCACAGCACTCCGCTGCCGATAGCAATCAGGTAGTCGAGTTTATCCGCTTGGCTCGACAAGAACTCTATTTTATTATTCAAATCAAAGAGTATCCTGTCCAAGTCATACGCAACAGATTTTTCAAAATTGTCATAGGACATGATTTCGATTTGAAGATCAGTAGTACCAATCATGGCATTTCACCCCGTTCCTCGATAGTTTTTATGATGCGGCTTACCGCTGCGCCAAAAAGCCCTCATACTTTGGCTCGTACTTATAATGGAGAGTCGCCTCAATCAGCTCCAATGTGAAAATCCCTAAATCAGCATCTAACAGGATGTCGATTCTTCTGCAATTCTTTTTTATCCAATTGCCGAATAAATCAGCCACATCAAGCTTCCTGATATACTTTGTAAGCACCTTGAACTTTTCATCGTCCACAGGGACAAACGCCATCCATTCAGCATAAATCGTGCAAAGCTCCTTGTCTAAATAGGCGAGGGGTTTTCCTTTCATGTCGGCGGGAACGCCGTAGTAAGCCGCGGCAAGCCAAATAAATCGCAATCGTCACTGCGTTTGCGCCTTTGATTCCCTCGTCGTGGTTGTGGATTACGGCGGTCACGGTTTCTGAGAGAGCTTCCGCCTCCAGCTCCGTAGTGGCGGTAAATCCCGCAGGACTGTCCCGCATGGCTGCGCCGTTGCCGAACAGTTCAAAATTTTTGCTTATGTGATTATTAAACTCAAACCGCGACCCTACAATGTTGCCGATGATTGCTCCAATCATTTTTATCCCACCATTCAAACCAATATCTACTCTACTTTTGAGCCAACAATCTGCATTTTTAAACCCTTGCTGTCTGTTGGGGGCAGATCAGGCAATGTAAAGAATCCATATGCCATCCCCAATTCTCCGATGACAGCAAGACAAAGCGCGTCAAGAATATCGTCGAGACGATTTTTAACGGCAGAATCGCCGGATACTTTGGTCAGAAGGGTGTCAAGGTGGGTGATGTGCGGACGCAGCAAAGAGATTCGGGCGCTTACCCCGGCTTGTTTCTTTTTGCTCTCCACGACAGGGGCGCCGACATTGAGTAGGGCAAACCCATATTCAGGGTGGCTTTCTACAAGTCTGTTTTTCCAATCGGGATTGCTCTGTAAAAACGCATCCACTTCCTTGATTTTTTCGCAAATGGCAAAGGACTGTTTGCTGAGCCCTTTTCCCATCACATCCTTGTTTATGGCGTTAGCGCCTTCGTAGTTGGAGGCATATACAGCCTGTCTGCAAGGGGTATTAAAGACGCTTGATGCTTTACCTTTTAGATTGTTCCTCAACACATTGTCAGGACGAATATCCGTATCGCTTTCCGGCAACCCAATCGGAATGTCGATTAGAATACTATCGGTATCGGAATACTCCGCACACAGTTCATGGATTGTGCGATACAACTGAATGCTGACTGCATCAGCCTTCATACACGCTGCAAGCCAACCGCCCTTGGTTCCATCAACCCCAACGCATTTGTGCGTTTTGCCCTCGCCGGTCAACGAGTTAAACAGCCAAAGAAACTGATTTTCCACATCCCGAAATGGACGTTCCGAAAAATCTGGCTTGCTATGTATGATAGGCTTTGGCTCATAAACCAGTTCATCCATCAGCACAAAAAACTCATGCCACAGCATCGTATCATCAATTTGCTTTACAACAGCGTGTTCCGCATCCGTTGGAGAAAGTCCATATACCTGACGAATCGTGCCTTGCAGTTTGTTTTCAATTTCAAGGTATGACGGCAGGTGCTTTTTGACTGGGCGCGTTATGTCAGATAGATAGGCCTCGCTTGCGTCATGCAAAAGGCAAGCAAGCTGTACCTTTCTGGCACATCCCATTGCTCGCGCTTCAAGGGCGCAGTTAATGGAGTGCTGGGCAACGGAATAAAATCGCTTAAAATGGCCGTTTGCCCGTGTCATCAAAGACAGGGCATGGGCTATGTCGACAATGCGTATGTCCTCCGGTTTTGGGTCAAGCGGCGAGAAGGATAGCTTCGTATAGGTGGTAATGTAATCACCCTTCATATCAGCGCCTCCACTTTCTCTCCGCAAGCTTGTCCGTTTCTGAAATACGGACTGAGGTTTATGAACAGTTTGTCGAGGGTCTCGTCATCCAGCTCCGCGGCGTGAATCGCGTCAAGGAGTTCCTCTTGGCGTGGCTGCCCCAATGTAAGACGGTAAAGAGTAAGAACCTTTACCAGACGTTCGTATATAAGGCGATCCTTGCTGAGCGGATACATCGGTACGATGCGTTCAATCTTCACAGTGTTACTGCCGTCGTCAGGCAAACACCAAAAGGGGACTAAGTCGGAAAGGTCTTGCTTTTCTGCTTCCCTGGCCGCATGAAACATCTCGTCCCAGACGTCGGTGTGGAACGCTATGCTTCCATACTTCTTCGCAATGCTTTGACGGATCGCAAGGCACAGATAGCGGTTGATGCGCCCCTCGCGCTGCTCCAGATCAACAGGATTTGAGGGCAAGTTCCAATGACATATTTTCCGGCAGTACAGGTGAAAGTCCAAGCCCTCCTGCCCGATTGATGTAGTTGCAAGAACAAAGGGCCTGAACGGTGAATTGAAAGCTAAGCGTATGCTTTCCGTCCGCTGGACATTTTTATCATCCAACCGAGCGTTAAAATAGCCTACGGCAAAATGGTTTCTCATCCTCGGCTTTGCCGATTGGCTGGAAAACGATTCGTAGGTATCCACCTGAACAGATGCTGTGCCGAGAAACGAGCCTTGCATAGATTCTAATAGGTCATCACTCTTCTCGCCCAAGACATACGCCCACTCATCAAGGACAGCCTGCAAATTTCCCTCCGCACAGTAACGAAGGACATCCTCATAATAAAAATCATCGTTCTTTCCGTAGAGAACATCCACAATGTCCATCGACTCGGTTTTGTTGAAAAGCGATACAAAGTTCTCCGCTAAGGTATCGGCCTGCTCATCGTTTTTAAACAGCCGATAGGCGCATACAGCAGGCGAAGCAATGGCTATGTTGGTAAAAATAGCCTCCGCATTATAGGGGAGGACGGACGGCATTTCTCCCTCAAAACCATCAAACAGGTGGTACATAACGTTGAAATAGTCTTTTGCGCTGCCGCGCCCCTCAGAAAGCCCATACTTGGTTTTGATCTGCCCAAGCAGTGCGTGTACTTTTTTAGCGACATCCTTTTGAACGGAATCAAGGCCGCGCCCAAGATATTCAAGAGGGTCATAAAGCTCACTCAGCTTCTTGCAGGGATACGAAACAACCTTTTCCGCATAGTCCCTTAGACGCACAACAACAGCACGGCGCTTGCGCTTACTATCAGCTTCGAGGCTGTCGGCAGCGAAGTAACGTTTGGTCTTATTTCCTTTGTTCTCATTGATTTTTACACAGTTCAGCCGTTCCGCCTCATAAGAAAGCATACTGGCAATCATACGGGGGACCATCTCCCAGCTTGAAAACACAAGCACCTTTGAGAGAGGACTGCCGCCCCGAAACATC
>NZ_DAIOXM010000008.1:114950-160734 GCF_036758025.1 Lacrimispora sp.
CGGCTGTTTTGTAATACGGCTTGCTCGGCGGTAGCCACAGCAATTTCTCCATGTCTGACCTTCCGCCGTCGAATACGGTGTTCATTAGGTATTGGAGCCTTGCATTGCCGGAGTCCACCTTCTTATAGACATTCAAGTCGCTTTTCCGCAGCAGCATGGTCTTGTAACGCTTTAATAGCTGAGCGTTTGGCCTTGCCTTGTACTGCTTTACAATGTTTTCTTTCAGCTTATAGCTCTCCATGAATGACAAAAGGTAAGGCGCGGATTTCACATAGTCAACCGGCACATTGCCGATATTGTATTCATTCAAAAACCTCTGCATCTCGGCAAAGGAGAGTATGTCATTCCGGCCAATATCAATCTCCGCAGCTCTTGATGCATCGATCATCCCCACCCTGAACCGCTCTGTGCGGCAAATACTGCTGTATAAGGCGTTTTCCGCATTAGCTTTGTTGGCATAGAGGACGGTGAGCCTGCCGGTATTTAACTCCGAAAGGGAATGGGAAAAGTCCCGCCAAACGCTCTTGAACTCGGCGTTTTTCCGAGCGTCGTACAGAAGGAAGTCCATCACCTGCATAAACTCTCGGTAGTGGTCAAAGCATTCATTCTGGCCGATTTCCTCAAGCGTCGAGTACGGCTTGTAAGGGGTTGCCGACAGGAGCAGAACCTTTGTGGTGCTGTCCTGCAAAAATTTCTTGGAGAGCATACCCGTTTCATCGTCGGCCGGCGCAATCAAATCTCGAAAACGCTGAAACTCGTCCATTATGACCAAGTCCGGCTCTAACTTATCAAGGCTGATCTGAGCAAAGATACAGCGAAGCGAATTGATGATGTTGCGGCTGCGCCATCTGTCCTCCGGAGCGACTTTATGGCAGATAGTCTGTATTTCACAGATCATTTCGTTTGAGATCGCCTGATTCAGAGCCTCCGTCATGATGGAAATGTATCCACTCCCATTTTCATCACAGGACACAACCTGTCCTTCATACAGGTTGACAAAGTAATCCCAATTTTTTAGCTCATAATAACGCATGAAGTCCGAAAGCCCGGATAGCTCCCAAAACGCCGGAAGCCGACGCAGCAGGACAAACATCAGCGCCCGCTCCTCTTGGTTTCCACAGCCCCCGGTCATCGAAAAGGAGGTTGCCGGGGTAAGGGGGATGAGCTGCTGAAATCTGTGGCCTCGGCCTTGATTCTGGTATATCTTCAAATGCTGCATGGACAAACGGCTCTCTGATACTCTCAAACAGTCCTCGTCACGAATGCCCAGCTTTTTTGAGTTTTGGTTGGCTATGTTGATATTGGAGCAAATGTATACGACCTTAAAATGCTTGTCACCCATCTTCCTATGCCAATCCGACACTTTGCCAACAACGGCGCGCGCAACAATGGTTTTGCCAAGACCGACCTCATCGGCGAGCAAAACCCGATTCTGCTTCTCTTTTTCAAATATTTCGACGATCCGTCTTGCCGTCGCTTCTTGAAAATCCTTCGGTTTCATCTTATCATCCTCTTTGCGATTTCCTTAAACGGCTGGTACATCGTCACAAAATCGCCTACAATATCGTCACCCAACTTGCTCATCAGGTGATCAAGGTCAAGCAAGCGGGAGGGGTTATTCACGGTGCAACTTAACATTCTCTCATAGAGGGCGGCGGGAATGACAGCCTGCGGTGCGTCGGAGTCGTTCAAAAGCTGCTTTGCCAGTTCATATTGCTCAAAGCAGCTCTCGGAGTAATTGTCCGATAGCATAAACGAAACATAGGCCAAGAACCCGTTTTTATCCTGGATGATGCTTTTATAAATTGCCTGATCGCGGCCTTCGGGAATGCCGACCAAAGTGACTTTTGTTACAATCTGCTTGTCCTCAATTTTTATGATGAAAAACTCGCTCAGTTCTTTTAGCAGCATATCCGTAAAAATAAATCCGTCTGTCAAGGGGGCAAAGCTACCCGCCCGAAACAATGGAGCAATGCAGACAGTCTTTTCTAAGGGCTTTCCATTTGTCTGCAGAGTAATGGAGAAGCGTTCGCCATCGGCGGTGACGGTTGCGCTCTTTATACTGCGCAGCGCCTCACGGAAGGACTTTTCCAAAAGGCTCGTATCTTCCGCTGATCCTTCCGTTTCAATATCCGCAATGCGCTCAAACGGGCAGCCGTCCTCCGGCAAAAACTCCTTGAGAAGGGCATCATAGCTTGCCATATACGGCTTGTATTTCAGCTTCAGCAAGAATTCAACATTGTTATAAAAGGCTTTATCAGAGGCGTTGGCTGACCCGACATACAGGAAGTTTCCATTGCCGCCGCGCGTAAAATACAGCTTGGCATGAATATCACACCCTTTTGGCTCAGCCTCGCCCTCGGACATGATTTCATTGTCCATTACAATGTCCTTCGTAATATAGACATCATCATACAGGCCAATGATCTTCCTGTTCAAGGAACTCTTGCGGGTAAAGAGGGTTTTCCTATACCTCGCATTGTTCGCCAAGTTCCCGACCATATTGGAGCTTAAAAATGGCGAGAAAACAATGAGATCATTGCAGCTATCAAAAAGCCCCGTGCTTTCTGCCGCGCCGGGCGTGATGCCGAGCGGAAGGAAATCATAGTCCTCAAATCGGTCATCCAACTCAAACCGTTTCACGCGCAAAAGATCCTCAGCCAAAGCGAGTATCTTCTTTCTCTTCTGAGCCCCGGCATATTTGGCGGTGAACTGGAGCATATCAGAAAGCGGTTTGTTTTTATTCAGCTTTCGATTCCCAATTTTGCCTGTCATCTCTACGGCATAATCAAAGCTGCGGTCAAAGGTAAGGTTCCGACTGAGAGCAATCAGCTTTATGTAGGAATCGCCAGCATCATTGGTGTATTTGATAAACCACATTTTCGGATGAAAGCTGTTCATCCCGCTGAGATTGACTTCAAAAACGCTATTTTCCAACAGAGCGAACACAATGCGGATATTGCGAGGAAGAGCGATACTTCCGGCGTTGCAGAAGATGGCGATCTTATCGCTGCTTTTTCTGATGGCTTCCAATAGGAAAAAGGGATTGTCGATCAACCCTGTATCCATATCATCATCCAGCAGCCCCAGAGACACGGGGACACCCAATAAGGCCTCCAGATCGAGGGAATAGGTAAAGGCAACGGCAAAATCTACGTCATAGCCGATGTCCGGCGTTAGCAAGCCGCCGTAGTCAAGGCGATTTTCTTCATAGTCAAACAGCGTTCTGCCCATACCTATCCCTCCAATCCGCTCAAAATATCGTTTACAATCGTGTATGCCGTGCCGTAGCGATAATTTAGCAAATAATCATGTACCGGCTTGTCGTACTGATACTCTTGTGGCTTGCCCAGCTTCGCCCGCTCCCGCTTAATGGATTTCTCGCGCTGGATAATCAGCCTGTTAACGGCCTGGTCATTTCCTGCCTTAGAGGCCTCATAAAATTCCTTCAAAAACGCATTGGTAGGTGGGTTCCCGGTTACCCTCGAAAGAACGTCCGATAAATGAAAGCCGTCAAAATCAAAAGTTTCCTTCCATTCGCGGTATCTCTCGGTTTGGTCTGCATCCCCGCTGTTTGAAAAAATCACATTGTAGCGGGTGTACGCACCGGAAATAAAATGAGCGAAGGCCTTCGCAAGCTCAACGGAACGCCGCAGGTCATCCGGCAGGATTTCCTCATTGATGTCTTGAAAGCTCGGGAACAAGCACTTCTCTCTTAACATGAAAGCAAGCAAGGAGGCGCGAGACCCGACAGCTGTGGTCATCTTTTGATACAGATATTCGGCCTCCGTTTTGGTCAGCTCTATCGCCGCCTCGGTCATGACCGCATAGTCCGGCGTGATACTTGAAAACAAAGGCATATTTTCGTTACCCGCTGTTTCATCGTCGAACCCTTCTGTGCCGTCTGATTTTGCTTCGGTCTTAATTTTAACTGAATTTCTGCGCAGTTGCTTACCATAAATGATATTGCAAACATTGGATATGGACAGATGCTCGTCCCTTAAAATCTCAAAGGTTCGCATCCCGTTCCAATAAATACTTGAGGATTTCACCTTCACCGATTTTCCTTGCTTATGCGCCCGGAGACCGATGACACCGGTGGTGTCTTCGCTGTTTTTAATAAGCGTGGGAACAAGCAAATCCTCCTGCCTGTGCATCCATGGCAAAATCTCGCTGCTGCGCTTAAAGCTTTGCCGCTCAGCCACCTTGAACAGATATGGGAGAAGCACAAAGTATTTGGCTCTCGTTTGAAGCGTTGAAATACCCGGAAAGAGGATGTCGGCATACCCATCACGGATCACACCAATCCCAAGCTCATCCAACGCGGTGGATTCCTCAAGCATTTTTAGAGTCTGTATAATCTTGTTACGTTCACTGCACGAAAAATCTATCCAACCAAGCTGCATGACTTACCCTTCTTCCGTATGATTTAAATGCCAAGGCACCGCCGTTTTGCGGGATTCCCTCAATGTCGATGGCATGATGGATCTGATCGATGCTGCAGTAGACTGTTTCATTGATGGTCTTTGCACGATCTGCCACAAAAACCTGGCGGCGAAGCTGCTTGGCCTGCTTGCTGCTTGTGAGCGAGGAAAGCTTTTTTATCAGTTCTTCGCTTTTCCTCTTGGTAATAAAGCGACAGTTTTGCACTGCGTCAACCAGCAGCTTCAATTCCGGCAATTCAAACTGCCGTTCAGCTATGTAATATCCTACCGTCTTACCGCGCTGCATTTCAATATCAACGCCGAACTGCCGTAAAAGCTCCATGTCGCTATAAAGGGATTTACGCTCTGCCTTGATATCGTATCCGGCAAGTGCTTCTACGATTTCAGCAATTGTCATAGGTGCTTGGGCATCAGTCCGTTCAAGCAATATCTTCATCAGATACATGAGCTTCAGCTTTTGGTTTGATGAGCTTGCCATACCGCGGCCTCCTTTGCTGTTTTTATCTTAATGACAAATTTAGAAACAGTGTGTCAAAACTCATTTATGTCAATATCCTTTTCTAAAAGACATTTATAGCGTTCATAAGACATAACAACCGCTATCGTCTTGCTATGTTTTAGTATTTTGACCACTTTGTCATCTTCAGCTAAGCCTCGTATCAGCTTTGAGGATTGTCCACGATTAAGTTCTGCTATATTGATTTTCTCCATTGGTATCTTAGGTTTCGTTTTTATATCAGCCAACCGCCACACCTCATTTCTCGCGTATATAACATTTATTGTATCGAAAAGTAATTACTTTTACAATTACTTTTCGATAAATTAGTATTTGTGTCCTTGTGCCATAAGTATCCTAATTAATCAGTCCTTATCCGGAAAAGCAACTCCTCGCCGCTGATTTCCCCTGCCTTGTATTCCCACCTTGCTTTGGATGCCATTTCCGTTCATGCCTTGAACTGCTCCTCAGTCGGTTTGTTGGTCTGGCGGCCGCTCTCCCAAGCATCATGCGGTAATAGCGGGAGTACATTCGGTTGTAAATGGTTTGAAACTGTAGCAGGTAAATGTCATCGCCAATTGACTCGTTAAACTTCTGCTTGCCCCGACCTGTCTGCAGGTACGCTGACCCTTGTATGGCCTGTCGCAGTAATCTCCTTTCCGCTTATCCACAAGAACAAAGTATCGGTCACACAAGACGCAGCGTTTGACGCGGATTCCTCGTTTTATCATTTCCATCAGCTCCAGATAGAGCATCTCCTCCAAACTCTGAATGGCAAAATACTGCCACATGCTCACTGTCTCGATGAATATTTTGCAAAACTTTTTGTGTATCATCAACCTTGCCGGGGTCTTCAAATCGAATTACCTTTTCGGCATCGAAATGCCCATGGGAGATCGGTGCAATCCCATACATGGATCGGAGCATATGTTGCGTAAAATTTGGATGCAGATTGCAGAATATTGCATACCGCTCGGGGAGAGTGTACTCCTCCAGCACTTGCGTGTTCAGGCAGAACTCCAGTGCCTCGCTGTACTGTGTCTGTAATTCAAAATAGTAATGGAAGATGAACAGTAAATAATCAATTTGTTCTTCTACGGACTAATCAGACACCCAGAGTGTCCGTACTACCTTACTGTTTAAGAAAAAGTGTACATAGCTGTGCTTCTTTTTCAGTAAATCAACCGTTTCCCAAAACTCTGCCTGAATATCTTCAAAACCGGCGCTGGAAACCGCCATGGTTTCCAATGCCTGTATTTTTTCCTGAACCTCAGAAAAATCCAGCCCACAGAAATCGACGATGCTGGACCCGATTTCTCCAATCTGCTGAAAGGTGGAATACTCGGCATCGTGCAGAAAAAATATATTGAGTCTGTTCGTGCTATCAACTGACACCGGAGCTACTCCGAATGTTCATTGCAAAAATTGTGGTGGGAGAAAAGGCTGAGAAATATTCTCGAACCGCCCCGCAGGATATTTGGATTTACTACCGTGACATTGGAATGCTGAACGATGTTAAAGAAGAATTTGATATCCCCTCTATGGAAGAATTCTATGGAATGGATGATGAAATGCTTTTCGATGGCGAGCTTCCAGCCGCAATTTAGGGCATAGCAAAATGCGGACAGCCTAAACTGTCCGCCTTATACCCCGCATTTTTAGGCGGTTCACAAAGTATCTTTATGAACACTCGCCTCATCCTCCGTGGACTTCTCTTTTGTCAATCGCAATAGACTTCCTTTGCCATACGGAAAGCAGCCCAGGCCTTAGGCCAGCCTGCATAAAAGGCGAGGTGAGTCAGGGTTTCAACCATTTCTTCTTCTGTTACACCGTTCTCTTTTGCTTTTGCAATGTGAAATTGCAGAGAACTGTCCAGAATACCGCTTGACATTAAGGCCGTGACGGTAATCAGGCTTCGGTCTCTGGGGGAGAGCTTATCCTCCCGCGCCCAGACCTGTCCAAATAACACATCGTCGTTGAGTTCTGCAAACTTGGGGGCAAAGCTGCCCAAGGCATCGCGCCCTGCAGTTACTTTTGTCATGTTATCATCCTCCTATTTTAATTTAGCATACTCCTCGTCTGAGACTGCCTCCAACCACTCATTGGATGCTCCCTGGGCAGGAACTTCAACAGCAAGATGGGCAAACCAGCTATCCGGGGCAGCTCCATGCCAGTGCTTAACCTCTGGCGGGATATTGATTACATCGCCGGGGTTCAGTTCCTGTGCAGGCTTGCCCCACTCCTGATAATAGCCCCGCCCTGCGGTAATAAGTAAAATTTGTCCTCCTTTGTGGTGGATGTGCCAGTTATTACGGCACCCTGGTTCAAATGTCACATTGCCGATTACTACACCGGTGGTAGTCAACATATTCAAATAACTTTGTCCCACAAAATATTTTGCATATGCCTCATTTTTTTCTCCTGTGGGGAAAACACTAACAAAATCCTTACCCATAGCATTTATCTTCCTTTCTATTATTTAATTTTTAACAGTATAGCGCAGCCATACGCTTCCGCCCTCTTTGACTTCGGCATTTTTCAATGTAAATCCCACGGGGCTGTCACCTGCCAAACCTCCCCTTGTTTCAAATAGTGCCGGAGTTTCTGAAGAACCATCGGCAGACGCAGCGATTACAACGCTCAGCTCATCACACATACCAGCCTGTATAAAGGACCAGTTGAGAACACCTCCGCCGCCCAGCATCAAAGTTTCTATACCAAACATTGTTTTGACTTTTTCCATAGCAATTGCATAGTCCAGGGAATCCTCCCCGGCAATCATGTATGAGATATTAAGCTTTCTCAGGAATGCTTTGTAGGCATTGCTTGCTTTTCCAGTGAGCACCTCCAGCACATGGGCAGTGGTGTCGCCGTAAGTAAGTGTATTACTTTTCCAGCCCAGCCTTCCGGATGGATCAACTGAAACATAATACTTCTCAGCATTATTCACTGCAATAAAATCACCTTCCGGTACAAGCGGTGCATTATCATCAAGTTCAGGTTTCTGATAGTTTGTAAAATTGTCATCTGTGGTCACTCTGCCGGATAACCAGCCTTGATGCTTATAATAAGGGTGGCTGCCAAATGCAATGTTATAGAATACATCTCCTGCCGCATTGCCTTCAGGAGTTTCCATATATGATCCCATTATTTTTCCATCTATGGAAGTCATCATATGACAGAATATATATGGTCTGTTCATTATTTTCCTCCTCAATATTTGTTAAGATTTAAAATACATTGTATTTTTGTTTTTAGTTTATTGTACATATTAAAGCATACTTTAAGTTAAGGCTTTTATAAAGTTTGATTCTATTCCTTACTTGTAAAAAGCAGAAATGTAACAGCATTTCCTCCCCGCTTGCAGATATTTAATGATTATTTCATACTGTCTGTAAAGAATGAACCCAGCTTTTCAAAAGGAATTATATCTGTCTTATCATATAAATCCACATGATTCGAATTGGGGACAACGTAAAGTTCTTTCGGTTCTAATGCTTCTTTCAATGCGTCTTCACTAAAATAACGGGAATGAGCATTTTCTCCTACTATAAATAAGATCGGACGGGGAGAAATTGTCTTAATATAAGTCAAAAGAGGGAAATTCATAAATGACATGCTGCTTGTCACTGTAAACTGTGTAATAGAATTTGGATGATATCCGCGCGGAGTGGAATAAAACTCTCCAAATTCTATTCCGATTGGGTCTGTCGTATCATCAAAACCAATTGGTGCCCCCCGCTGAGAAAGAACAGGGAAATCTCCTTCAAAGTCTATATATCTTTGTTCATTTAATGCGTCCAGCCTTGCATTTCTTTCCTCATTTGTCATGGAATCTGAATTCAGACGTGAAATATCATACATACTTATTGCAGCAATCGCTTTAATGCGCCTGTCTACCTGGGCTGCACTCAATGCAAATCCGCCGCTGCCGCATATGCCGATGGCTCCTATTTTATTTCTGTCTACAAATGTGCGTGTACCGATATAATCAACTGCCGCACTAAAGTCTTCCACAAAAAAATCCGGTGATGAAACATGCCTTGGGCTTCCACCGCTGTATCCATTAAATGATGGATCAAAAGCAAGTGCGACAAATCCACGCTCTGCCATGTTCTGTGCATAGATACCAGGCCCTTGTTCCTTTACTCCTCCATATGGTGCGCCAATAATAACTGCCGGGTATTTTTTATTTTCATCGAAATCTTTTTCGATATACAAGTCAGCAGAAATCGTAATCCCATACCGGTTCTTATAGGAAACGGATTTTCTTGTTACCTTATTGCTTAATTCAAAAATGTAATTACCTGTTTGTGGCATAATGTATTTTCTCCTTTTCTCTATATATTAGTTTCTTTAGGCCAATAAAAAACAGAACCAAAAGTTTAATTCAAATATACAACTTAAACTTAACTTTAAGTCAATAGGATTTTGTGCTTTTTAATTTTTTATTAATATATTGAGCAGAATCAAGCCAATTACAGGCTGCAAGCAATATAGCCTCACTTATATTGCAAGAAACTCTCTCCATTTATCACTTCAGCAAACAATTCAAGTTGGTTTTTCGTGTTGACCAATTATATTTTTGAAGATATAATGTGTTTAACTTAACCTAGGTTTTATATCTTAAAGCTACTTTAAGTTGATGGTTTAATTAAAAAAATATGTAAAATCATAAAAGGAAAAATAACATGCTATATACAGTAGGAGAAATGGCAAAAAAATTGAATGTGGCTCCATCCACTTTACGGTATTACGACAAGGAAGGTTTACTTCCTTTCTTGGAGCGTTCTGGCGGCGGCATCCGAATGTTCAGAGATGAAAACTTTGAATATTTATCTACCATTGAATGCCTGAAAAAAGCCGGGATGTCAATTAAGGATATTAAAACTTTTATTGACTGGTGTGTGGAAGGAGACTCTACGATTGAACAGCGGTTGACTTTAATTGACCAGCAGCGTGAAGCTGTCTTGAAGCAAATGGAACAAATGAAAGAAACCCTAAATATGTTAGAGTACAAACATTGGTATTACGAAACTGCAAAAGCAGCCGGTACTTGTGCAGTCCATGCAGCAATGAAAGATGATGACGTACCAAAGGAATTTCGTGACACACGGGAAAAATCTAAAGGACTGCCGTGTGTCGAGTAAAGCTTAACTGGCATAACCCATTCTATAAATCAATGCAAATGTGTTATATCCCATCTCCCTTTCTATATTTTATAAAAATCTCCTCTGGGGCCATTGAATTCATCAATAGCCAGAGGGGTTACGATAATCCCCGGGGAAATGGAGTTAATACGGGCGCTTCTTTTTCCCCAGTTCACTGCTTCTGCCATCACACGCTTCACGTTACAGCGTTTTGCCATCATTCCTGTCAAAGCAAGGAACTGGATTCATGGATTACAAAATTATTCATAATTAGAATTTTGCAGTGAACCACTATAACTAATAAAAATCACATTTATCTGCAAAAATCAATTTCATATCGAGTTCCATGTGATAGCAAGACACCATCTGTGAGTTTAATACAAAGAATACAGGTATTTACATCATTAAAATCGTTATGCCCATTATCAATCCATTCAGCAAAAGATTTTCTCAGTTTCTCAGCAATATGTCTATTTTCTTCTTTACCAAAATAGCCCAAATTAACACCCTTTCCATGTGAAGTAAACCAATCCCCCGAAATAGCGACAACCGGATTATTTTCAATCTGCTTCATTTTATTAGAAAGTCTGTACGTAATGATATAAAACGCTCCATTTTCATAGAATGCGTTTACGCTACGCACATAAGGAACACCATTATCTGTTGTTGCTAATGCAATAACATTATCTTTTCCAAAACGTTCAATCATTACTTTTTCAGCTTCTTTTGTCATTTTCTCCATCATTATTTCCACCGTTAAATTCAAATTTTCTTAATTATAACAAAACCAGGATGGAAAGTATATCACTGCATATTGACTATTAAAATATATAATGCCAATAACGGACCCGCCTTAGCCTGCAGCCTAAAAGCTAGGTAATACACGGCCAATTTACACAGACGGTTCGGCCATCAAATCTTTATGGTACTTTTGTTTCAACATCCAAATATTATCAATTGCAATAACATTCTCAATATGATAATATTATTATAAGTGATAGCATTAGGAGGCATAATATGAACCATAAAACAATGAAAAATCTGATATCCTGCTTTGTAGATCCCACCGACAGCAGAATCCTGATGGAGATTACAGCAAGAAAAACCGCCACTGCCAAAGAGCTGGCTAAAGCACTGCCCGATATTGCTCAAGCCTCTCTGTACCGTCATCTGGGAAAAATGGTCAAATGCGGTGTACTGAAAATAGCGGAAGAACGGCCGGTACGTGCAGTGGTGGAAAAGGTCTATGCAATAGACATGGACACTGCCCAGGACATCCCCCGCTTGTTGGAAGAGAACCGGGGAGATGTCTATATGAGCTTGTTTGCCCAGTTTTCAGCCGCTCTCATGCGGGAATTTGCCGATTACGCCGCCCGTGATGATATTAATATTTTAAAGGACGGTTCAAGCTTTTCCACCGGTCCCATTTCAGTGAATCTGGAGGAGCTGGAAGACTTAATGCTTAAAATCGGGGAACTGACCGCGCCCTACCGCACACCGGAACAAGCCGCTAAACCCGGCAGAAAGATGCATTCCCTTGCAATTATCATCACACCACCCAAAGAAGGAGGAGAGCAAAAATGAGTGAAATTCTACGCATAGAACATCTGACCAAGACTTATGGAAATAAAAAAGCTGTGGATGACTTGAGTCTCAGCGTCCATGCAGGAGATCTCTTTGGTTTTATCGGACACAACGGTGCAGGCAAGACCACTGCGATCCGCTCCGCAGTAGGGGTATTAGAATTTGAACATGGCAATATTACGGTTGACGGTCACTCCCTGCAGGATGAACCTTTGGCCTGCAAACAAGTTACCGCCTACCTGCCGGATAACCCCGATCTTTATGAATATCTCACAGGCATCCAATACCTGTCTTTTATTGCCGATATTTTTAAAGTGGACAAACAAGAACGGGAAACACGAATTGCAGATTATGCCGGAAGATTGGAATTGACCGCCAGTCTGGGGGATTTAATTGGCTCCTACTCCCATGGAATGAAGCAGAAGCTGGCCCTCATCTCTGCCTTTTTGCACAAGCCCCGTCTTCTGGTACTGGATGAACCTTTTGTTGGACTGGATCCGTCAGCAGCTTTTCGGCTGAAAGAAATGATGAAGGAAATGTGTGACGAAGGAGGAGCTATCTTCTTTTCCACCCATGTGCTGGATGTAGCTGAAAAACTGTGTAACCGTATCGGTATTATCAAAAATGGCAAGCTGATTGCCTGCGGCAACACCGAGGATGTACGGGGAGACTCCAGTCTGGAGCATGCGTTCCTGGAGGTGCTGGACAATGACTAACGTATTTTTGCTTACCAAAATTCAGGTTCTGGGGCTCTTTGGCATAAATCAATTGATCCATACAAAGGATTCCCGGGCCCGGCTGCAAGCAGCCCTCATGGGAGCAGTGGCCCTGCTTTTAGGGGCTATGATTGTCTTTTTCAGTTATATAACTGCGGTGGGATACGCCGCTATTGGACTGGTGGAACTGGTGCCTGCCATCATTCTGTTGTTTTTCTCCATGATTACCTTGTTCTTCACCCTGATTCGCAGCAGCGGAACTCTGTTTGGCTTTTCTGACTATGACTTGATCATGTCTCTGCCGGTCCCCCGGTCCTCAGTCATTTTAAGCCGGCTGCTGACGGTATATCTGGGCAACCTGCTCTTTGGCAGTCTGGTCCTTCTTCCGGCTATGACGGTCTTCATGAAAGAAAGCGGGGCTCCTGCTATTCTCTGGCTGTCAGCATTACTCATATGGCTGTCGGCTCCGCTGCTGCCTATGATTGTCGCCATGACCATGGGAGGAGTGATCACCGCAATCAGCGTCCGGTTCCGCCACAAGAATCTGGTGATCACTCTTCTCAGTTTTGGAGCCACCATCGGAGCAATGGCACTGTCTTTTTCCATGCAGGCGGTGGATGTGGATTTACTGGCTGATCTGGGCCTCCAGCTTGGGCAGGCAATCGGGCATTTTTACCCTCCGGCAAGGCTGGTCACTGCTGCGTTGTCCCAGAGGAACGTTTTGGCACTGATCTCATTTGTTCTGCTATCAGCCGTTGCTGCTGCCCTTTTCGTATTTCTGTTGTCCAAGGTATACGCAAAGATCAACTCTGCACTTTTCACACAGCATACACGAACCTCCTACCGCATAACCCAACTGTCCGCCGCTACGGCGAACAAAGCACTATATCGCAGAGAATTAAAGCTGCTGACCTCCTGCCCGGTGTATCTTCTCAATACTTGTATTGGACCGGTACTGATGGTAGCGGCTATCCTGGCCCTCAGGATTTTCGGCTCTGAACAGCTTTCTTCCATGCTGCAGCTGCCAGGGCTGCCAGGACTGCTGCAGCACATGACACCTTTTTTTCCATCATTATTTGTCGTCATGTCTTCCACTACCGCAGTTTCACTTAACATGGAAGGGAAGAACCGCTGGATTTTGAGCTCCCTGCCGGTGAGTGCCAAGGAAATTTTCGACTCCAAGATTCTGGTGAATTTAACGGTCTTGCTGCCACCCATTATCTTCAGCAGTCTGATTCTGGCCATGACCTTTCCTTTGAATTACTTTTCCATATTGATGGTCTTTGTAACGCCAGTAGTCTATGCAGGGTTTATCGCTGTCGTGGGCCTGTCTGCGAATCTTCGATTCCTGAAGTTTGACTGGAAGAGCCCTCAGCAAGCGGTAAAACAGTCTATGTCAGCTATGGCGGCTATGCTGGCTGGATTTGCAGCAATAGCTCCCCCTGTTGCATTGGGTATTGTGTTCCCTGAACAGGGGCAGCTTATTACAGTGGCCGCTGTCTTGATTTTAGCTGCCATTACTGGACTGTTGTATCGAAACTTAAGGAGAATCAATATAAGGAAGGTCTTGAGTTAGCACTGATGTCATCAGCATAACTTTTCCCTTTCCAGAAAACCACAAAGCCGGAGAATAAAAGTGCATTTCTGCACTCCATTCTCCGGCTTATGATCCGGTTCTTTCACTTTATTTAAAATCAGTACTTGCGGTTGTACAGACAATACAGATTATAATCATTCCTTTAGATGTCATAGGGAATTATCACTTTTTCGTACCTGTAGTGCCCTGCATCTACAATCATACGGCACATTGTAATTTCCAAATCAAAACGCCGTTTACCGCAGCTTCCGGGATTGAGAAACAGTATTCCCTCAATAACTTCTGCAGAATATTTGTGGGAGTGGCCATAGACCACCACATCCACATCTTTTAAGTATTTTGGTACATCTTTCTTGTTATGAACAATGAAGAACCTCACACCTTCAATTGTGACGGCAATGCTTTCAGGCAAGGCTTCTGCCCATTCTTTATCATTGTTGCCACGTACCACATAGGCCTCTCCCAGTTGCCCTATGGACTCAATAATGCATGGTGTGTCAGCATCGCCAGCATGAATAACGCAATCTGCTTCAGCAAGTTCAACCACAACATGCTCCCGCAGCAGACCATGAGTGTCGGATAATATTGCAATCTGCTTCATGGGTTTCTCTTTCCTAAAATTTATTCTTGAAACATATCACACTTTAAATCAGAAATATCAGCCAATACCTCAGCCCCCTTACGAAAGAAATATTTTCGCCTTACTCCGCCCTGGTCACTCTCCAGATGACCCCTGTATTGGGAATAAACTTATCCGGATTTCCCTGAATATTCAGTCCGGTATCTACGATATACATTGCTCCGTCAGGACCGAATAACAGGTGGGCAAGTCTCTCAAGACCTCCTCCCTTTGACAAAGACGACGGAAATCCCGTCCGATTGATGGCAAACGTGCTGATGGTCCTGGATTTCATATCGATTTTGGATATTCTGTGTCCTGCATTGGCATAAGATATGGTATCGCCGACCTGGGTGTGTATGGTACTGCCGTATTCAGCGATGTACACATCTCCATAAGGACCGAATTGGAAATTATAATTAAAATCAAATCCTCTTATAGAGGAATTGGGCGGAAATGTGACAAAAGGTCTTGGGGGAACATTGGGCTGATTTTTAAAGATAAGAGAAGGCTGTACGCCTCCCCTGGGCGTAAAACGCGTTGAATTTACGGGATCGCCTCCGGAATAATCCGGCCATCCATACCACAAATTAGGTGTAATATAATAAAAATCATCGGTGGCATTCTCAATGGGCCTGCTGCCCACTGCCTGATAACCGTTATTGCCCAAATATAACTGACCGCTGGAATCAAATTTTAAGTAAGAAGGATTTCTGAATCCCCATGCGACCTGTTCTAAATTGGAGCCGTCCAGGTTTGCCCTGAGAATGCTTCCCGATGCCTTGATATACCGCTTTCTGATCTCGTACTCGATATTAGGAATGCCATAGGGAGAAAAAGCTCCCGTTAACGCGGTATCATCCGGCAAGCCTTCTGTCAGTATGTTATGTGTTGCGAAGTTTTGTCCATGAATCATGATATAATCTCCTGCGTAATCACACAGAAGCGGAGAAGCAATCACCCACTCGTTGTCATTGCCAACGACACCGCTGTTAGTCACCGTTCCCTGTCCGAAATACATCTTATTATCCGGAGAAAATGCCACCGGACTGTTATAGTGGTCACCGTTGCTGGGCAGTCCCATAATGACATTCTGCCTTGTACCATCTTTGTAAATCTTTGTGATAAATCCTCTGTGAGATACATAGATCACGCCGTTTAAATAGTTAATCCCTGATATGGGGGTAACAAAACCATCTGCAATGGTTTCAAACTGACCATTAATCAATTGTAATATCCGGGGATTTCCGTCAGCCAAACCGGAATCAGCTACCAGCATCTCCCCGTTTTCATTAAAAACTATCCCAATTGGCGAATTCAGATTTTTTATAAATACTTCTATTTTATAACCACTGATAATGTAGATATCAGATGGATTCAAATATCTTTCCGCAAAACCATTGTCTTCATTGCAGGAGCTGATTTTTCTCCCATTACTGTTATACATTGGCTTTATCCAGGAACTTTTATTACATTATATTCACTTTTGTTAAAAATTATACAATTATGGGAAGTAATGCATATCGCAGAAAAGTGCATTTTACTGCCTCCTGCACCAGATTCCGCTTTATCATTGTATTTTCAATGTCCCGAATAACTTTTCCGCTACCCGGAATAATAATACAAAAATCAAAAGCGAGGAATCCCATGAAAAATAAAGCAAGTGGTCTAACTGCAGGCCGTTTAACGATGATGGCTCTGGGAACCGTAATCGGCGGTTCCTTTTTTTTAGGTTCATCGGTTGCCATACAAGCTGCCGGCCCGGCAATTATTCTTTCTTATCTGATTTGCGCTGTTATGGTTTATTTTATCTTATTTGCACTTTCAGAAATGACAGTATCCAATCCGGATGCCGCTTCTTTCCGAACGTTTGCGTCCCAGTATGTAAACAATGGTACTGGCTTTGTAGTGGGCTGGGTCTATTGGACCGGAATGGTTATTGCTATATCCAGTGAGGCTACCGCAGTTTCCTTACTGTTCCGGACCTGGTTTCCATCCGTCTCAATCCCAATCCTGGGCACTGTACTGATCATTACCGTAACATTATTAAACCTTTTGGGTTCAAAACAGTTAAGTCATCTGGAAAGTATTCTGTCTGCAATAAAGATTATTGCTATTATCGGATTTATTCTTTTAGGTTTCATTATCATTTTAGGTGTCTTACCGGGCTCCCAGCCCTTGGGAACCAGTATATTGCGGTCAGAGCCATTTCTTCCCGGCGGCCTAAAAAGCCTGGCAGGAAGCATGCTGATCGTTTTATTCACCTATGCAGGTTTTGAAATCATCGGGCTGGCTGCCAGTGAAACAGAAAATAAGGAAAAAAATGTGCCCCGTGCAATTCACCTGACAGTTTTCTGGCTCGTGACACTTTATATTCTGTGTATTTCAGTTCTTGTGCTTCTGGTTCCCAGCGAATCCTTAAGTGAAAACGTCAGCCCCATGGTTACCGCCTTAAACCGATATCAAATGACCTGGGCCGGTACTGCCATGACGGTTATATTAATCAGTGCAATTTTGTCCACTATGGTAGCTGCCATGTTTGGAATCGGAAGAATGCTTCGTTCTCTTGTGGAGGATGGGCTTGGTCCCGCATTTTTAAGGGATAAAACCGATGTTCCCTACCGGGGAATCTTATTTTCCGGTTTGTCCATGATACTGTTTCTATGCGTCGGATTGTTCTTTCCCGGAGTCTATCTGTTTTTAATCAGCTCCGGAGGATTTGCACTGCTTTTCACTTATATTGTGCTCATGTATACCCATATCCGTTTCCGGAAAAAGAACGGAAAACCGGAAGGGAACTGCCGTCTATGCGGATTTCCGTATAGTTCTCTGTTTACTATGGCCGGACTGATCATAGCCATGTTCAGCATGCCGTTTTTAAAAGGGCAGACCTTAGGCTTTTTTGCGGGCATGGCTCTCGTTGCTTTTTTTATGATCTGCTATGTGATTGTAAAGGCGGCAAACAAACAAAAGATGCTCCAACAGAAACAATATCCGGCAGGAACACCGGAGCATCGCCGTATTTTGACGGAATTTTCGAAAGAAATCTATGATCCCGACGAGAAAAAGAAATAAAGGTGTTCAGCATACAATAGAATCAGCAATTAAGATAGAAAGTGCCTATAGCATAGCAAACGGGCATATCATTGTTTCGATACGCCCGTTTCTATATTCCTCCAGTACAGCAGCTTACTCCATTTACTTCTTTATGATTTCATTAGAAGTTACTTTACCTGATATTCAATCCTAAAAGCTGGGATAAAAACCATCCCACACAATTCTTCTATAATTCTCTCTATCAGTATCTCCTTCTGTTGAAAAACAAAGAACTCTTGAATCTTCATTAAGACCTATACGTTTCCTTAAGAAATCCATACTTTCATTCTGCATTACTTCAGCTACAAAACCCACTGTGGCGGCTCCGCTTTCACCCGAAATTACTTTTCTATCTTCTCCTAACGGATTTCCAAGTATCCTCATTCCCTTTGCTGCAATATAATCCGGCATGGAAATAAAGTGGTCTGCAGAATTTTTTAATACATCCCAGCCAATCGTGCAAGGTTCCCCACAAGCAAGGCCAGCCATAATCGTATTCATATCACCTTTCACTGCTTGAACTTCCCCTTTTTCAGCAGTTCTATAAATACAATCTGCTTTATTTGGTTCTACTATGACAATCACCGGGCGTTCCTCTGCATGGTATAAATTTGTAAAGTAACCAGCGATTGCCCCCGCCATTGCACCTACTCCTGCTTGAAGAAAAATATGAGTTGGCTTTTCACCTTTCAATTGCTCGACTGCTTCCAAAGCCATGGTCATATAGCCTTGCATAATCCAGTTGGGAATCTTATTATATCCTTCCCATGCAGTATCCTGCACCATAACCCAGCCATTCTCATTGGCACGGACTTCCGCCAAGCGTACCGCATCATCATAGTTTAAGTCAGTAATGGAAGCATCTGCCCCAAGTGCCTTAATATTATCTAATCTTTCCTGAGCACTTCCACTGGGCATATAAACTACACTTTTTTGACCAATCCTGTTAGCAGTCCATGCAATTCCTCTCCCATGATTCCCATCAGTAGCTGTTACAAATGTGATGTCCCCTACTCTTGCTTTCACTTCCTCACTGATGATTTTATCATAGGAAAGTTCACTGATATCCACTCCTAATGCTTCTGCAATATAAGTACCAATGCAATAGCTGCCGCCAAGAATCTTAAAAGCATTTAAGCCAAACCGGTAACTCTCATCCTTTACATGGATGCTTTTCACTCCCAATGTTTTTGCCAGACTCTTTAAGTTCATCAGTGGAGTC
This sequence comes from Lacrimispora sp., assembly GCF_036758025.1. Classification (GTDB taxonomy): domain Bacteria; phylum Bacillota; class Clostridia; order Lachnospirales; family Lachnospiraceae; genus Lacrimispora. The sequence goes on from NZ_DAIOXM010000008.1 coordinate 133,876, forward strand.
ACTGTATACTCCGGAAAGCTCTTATGGAATGCCATCGCCTTTTTCGCATTCTCCGGAGTAAAGCTGGTTAGTACATCTTCTTTCTTATCAGTTCTGTCATAGCTTATAATTTTTACACACTCGTCCATTAATACCTCCTTTAAAACTATCATTTTATCCCATAACAATTTATTGAGGCAAACCAATTCGAATCAATTCTGCAAAAAACTCTGCACCAACTGCAAGGACATCATCATTATAATCATATATGGAATTATGAAGCATAATGTTGTCTGATGCATTTGCATGCTTTCCACTTCCCAAAAATACAAAGCAGCCCGGTATTTCCCTTAAAAATGTACCAAAATCCTCAGAAGCCATCCAGGGAATGCAATTTCCATTAACCTTATCAGGTCCAACAACATTCTGGGCAGCTTTCACCGCTGCGGAGACACATTCTTCCCAATTGACTGTTGGAGCAAACTCATGAGTATAGATAAATTCACAGCGGGCACCATTCATCTTGCAAATATTCTCGCTAATGGCTTTCATTCTTGCTTCAATTAATTCCTGTACTTCATTGGTGCAGCTTCTGGTATCTCCAAGAATCTCCACATTTGATGGAATCGCATTATGAGCTCCATCTGTGTGGATTTCAGTACAGGAAACAACTGCCTGATCAAGAGGATTTGCATTCCGTGAAGCAATAGTCTGCAAAGCCAGAATAATTTCCGATGCTGTCACCAAAGGATCGATTCCCATATGCGGACTGGAGGCATGGGAACCTTTTCCTTTAATACGAATCGTAAAATTGTCTTCACTTGCCATGATTCCACCCGTACGCGTATGGATCACACCAGCCGGCAGAAATGGTGCATTGTGAAGTCCATAGATTTCATCCATAGGGAAGCTTTCAAAAAGACCATCTTCAATCATTGCTTTCGCACCTTTTCCCGGCTCCTCTGCCGGCTGAAAAATAAAGCGTACAGTTCCGTTAAAGTTTTTCCGCTCACACAGAAGCTGCGCCGCACCTAAGAGTGTGGTAACGTGGCCGTCATGGCCGCATGCATGCATCCTTCCTTCATTCTGGGAGCGATATTCCAAATCTCCGCATTCCATCATATTGATGCAGTCCATATCAGCCCGCAATCCAATTACTTTACCGCCATCTCCAACCTTTAAGCTCGCAACCACACCCGTTCCGCCTATATTTTTATGTACTTCCAATCCCATTTCAGTGAGACGCTCCGCAATAAATTCTGATGTTTGTTTCTCCTCAAATGCACTTTCCGGATGCATATGAAGATAATGTCTCCACGCTTTCAGCTGTTCTACAAATTCTTCATTATTCATTTAATGATCCTCCTGACAAAATATTGTGCAAACTTATTTTTTGGAATCTGCCTTCAAGTCCATTTCTGTAATGTCTTTATCATAATTCCATTCCGGCTGTTCACCAGTCTTGCTTTGTCTGACGAAATCTTTAAAAATATAGATTACATACTTGCTTAAACCAATTAATGCAATAACATTAAAGAATACCATAAAAGCACTGGCAAAGTCTACTAACTCCCATAAAGCAGTTACAGGAACCACTGCCCCCAACACAATCAGGCCGCAGCAGACGATACGGTAAATGGTAACTACTTTAGGATTCTCTTTAAAAAACCATTGAAGATTTACTTCTCCATAATATACATCTGCTAAAAGTGTTGTAAATCCAAATAAGAACATTGCCAGAAAAACAATCCATTTTCCCCAGCCTCCAAGAGCGTTTCCAAAGGCAGTCTGGGTTAATGCTATGCCAGTTTCACCAGAATCCAAAGCACCTGTAAAAAGTATGCAGAATGCGGTACAGCTGCAAATAATGATAGTTGTTATAAATGTACCAAGCATCGCAGCAAAGCCCTGGTTTACTGGATGTTTAACAGTTGCAGATGCATGCATACTGGGAGCAGTACCGTTTCCTGCATCATTAGAGAACAGACCACGGGCAATACCATACCGGAATGCTTCTTTAATGGTATATCCTGCAACACCGCCTGCTGCTGCACGAAACGTAAATGCAGATTTGAAAATCAAAGCAAAAATTGCAGGAAGCTTATCAATATTAGTAATAACAACAAATAATGCTATGATAATATACCCAAGCGCCATAAATGGAACGATATAAGAGGATACTTCTGAAAGGCGCTTTACTCCCCCAAAAATAACCAGTGCAACTATTATTACAAGCACAATTCCTGATATAACCGGCGGAATACTTACAACACCTGATAATGCCACTGAAATAGAATTGCTTTGAATCATAGCATAGAAAAATCCAATTCCAACAATGATGCTGATAGAAAACAAAGCAGCCAATACTTTACTTTTCAGGCCCTTTTCCATGTAATACGCCGGACCTCCACGGTAAGTGCCATCAGGATTTTTCACTTTAAAAAGCTGTGCAAGAACTGCTTCACTAAAACTAATTGGCATACCAAGAATTGCAGTGACCCACATCCAGAATACCGCACCTGGTCCCCCGGAAGCCAAAGCCGTTGCAACACCTACCAAACTTCCCGTACCAACCTGGCCTCCCAGGGCTGCACACAGGGCGCCAAAACCAGATACCCCTCCTTCTGCTTTCATACTTTCCAGCAGATTCCTGAATAACCGTGGAAAATATCTGACCTGAGGAAATTTCAAACTTATGGTAAAAAATATACCTGTTGTAAGCAGTATACCAGCAACAAGCCACCCCCAAAAAATACCATTCAATGCCTGAACAACGCTCATAAAAATACCCCTTTCCTAAGTAGAGAATTTTAGATACAATACTAACCTTTGACCTAATAACTTTCATTGACTCCTTTTGATTCCCCCAAGGCTGACTATCATTCAAGTAAATATTGCATTGCAAGCCCTCCCTTCCGCAGCAGTAATACTCTTATAATGCCAAAGTATAAAATACCGCGGAATGCTTGTCAAAACCTGGGCGTATCCTTCTAAAAACCTTAAATCTCTATCAAAATGATAATTTAAAATTTATATTTTTTCAGATGGCAACGCTTTTGCACTGATAAATAAGTTTGATATACGTTATTTTATTGGAATTAGTACTGCATTTCATCTCATATTCATAATAAAATAAACTTTATCAATATGATAATATATATCATATTGATAATTCACAGTAAAAAAGCGAGATGTAAAATACAACACCTCGCTTAAATATTTATTTAATTTTCACAAAAAAACATCATAATCTTCTACGTATTTACTCCCTTTTTATAATAAGCAGGGAATTATCTGAAGCCATATATTTTCATCTTTCTATATAGTGTGGCAACTCCAATTCCAAGAGAATCTGCAATTCTCTGCTTCGAATCAGAGTGATTACCGTATATCTCTATAGCCTGGGAAATCAGCTTCCTTTCCATATCTTTTAAATTGAGGCTTTCATTTAAGTATACTTCTTCTTTACCTAAAATATTGGAGGGCAATAATTTTGCACTAATCATGCCGTCTAACCGCATTACATTCATGACATATTCCATCGCATTTTGCAATTCCCATACATTTCCCGGCCATGAGTATTGTTCAATATGATTCCAAAAATCCTGTTCAATTAAATGTACCGTTTTCCCCATGGATTTTGAATACTGTTGTATATACTGCTTAGCAAGCAAAACAACATCATTATCCCGGTCCCGTAATGGCGGTATGTTTAAAGGTATTACATTAAGTCTGTAATATAATGACTTTAAAAAGAGACCGGCATTTACCACATCTGAAATACTTTTGCTTGTAGTTCCAATAACACGTACATTTACCTTAGTTGGTTTCTTTGCCCCAACTCTCATAATCTTCTGCTCTTCCAATAATGATAACAGCTTTGTCTGAATAAACAATGGTAAATCACAAATTTCCTCCAGCATCAAGGTTCCATTGTTCGCCAGCTCAATTTTCCCCACTTTACCTTTGCTTTTCTCATCAACTCTGGTGCAGCCAAACAATTCTTCTTCCATAAGGTCATGAGGAATGGTCGTACAATTTGCAGAAATAAAAGGAAACTTCTGCCGGTTACTTTCTTCATGCATTGCCCTGGCAAATATCTTAGTTTCCGTGCCGCTCTCCCCGGAGATTAACACTGGTGAAGCAGAAGTAGAAAGCATTAACAAATCCCTTTTTAAGTCAATAATTTTCTGGGATTTTCCTATAATTGCCGAAACCCCTTTAGGGACTGTTCCATTGAGACTTAATGTTGTTTGGGGCAGTTGCTCAGCCTCCTGAAATAAAAATACCGATGAGTAGTTGTCAATATCAATATCAAAGATCTTTCCAATAAGCCTATAAGTTTTATTGCTGAAAGATAGAAGATATTCATCTAATCCCAATATTTTATTCCCTGTCATTTTGATATCTGATATGCCAGTAATATCAGATTCCATCATGCGAAGAATTCGCTTTCCCACTGTATTCATTCGCACAATCTGCTTGTTTTGCCGTAATACCATAATGCCGCAATCAATGTGATCCACTATAGATTCCAAAAGATTGACCATAGAGACAGTTCTTCTCTCCTCTAAGGACCTTTTTGCACTTAGTGTTATCAATTCCGCAAACTGCTTTAAGAATTGTTCAAAAACATCTTTATTTTTCATTGCATGTTTGCGCTGCTGCTCATTAAAGCAGACAAACGCAATACCGCCAATTGCTGATCCATTGAGCATAATTGGAGTGCACATATGAAATGTCTCACGGCAGTTTTCACTTTTAGGACAGCTTAAACAAACTTGCTCCTTGCCAGGGGCAGAAATAATCTGAGTTTCTCCCGTATTCATAGCATAGCGAAATATATGACCTTCATCTGCCATATTTGTATTTATTTCTTTTAAAAGTCTACCAGATCCAGCAATTCTATTCATCTGATTATCTACAATCGTAACATCAACCTTTAATATCTGAGCCAAAATATCAGCATAGAGAATAACAGTTTTCTGTATATCATGCAAAATTGTTTTCATGGTAGAACCTCCTCGGCTTTATTAGCATTAATTATACACGATTCTCAAAAAAAGCCAATATATAATTACTTCTTGCTCTATGCTGATTTTCCTAAATTAAAATTGTTTCCAAATCATCAGGAACATACAAATTACCCCGAAAGTACGTTTCCCCTTCCGCCATATACAGCTCCTTGCGCTGATGTAATGACTTATCCTCTGTATGATACAAAACCAAATTTTCCACTCCAAATTCCTGGGCCAATTGGCAGGCATCCTTCACTGTGCTGTGATGCTTTTCATAGGGATGAAACACATCCGCCTGGGAATGCAGGCAAAACGCTTCATGCAGCAGCCAGCAGCTTCCCTCCACATACTCCTTTTCAGATATATTATAGGGCTCATCACCGCAGCATGTCAGCTTTTTACCTTTCGAAAGTTCCATAGTGAAACCAAATTGCTTATCCTTTGTGGAATGAATATCAAAAAACTTAACACATCGGCCCATAATCTCTTTTTCTTCACCGTCTTCAACTGCAATCAGGTGTAATCGCTGGTTAAGATAAGTGACTTCGCTTTTTTGAAGAACCATCTCCGCAATAGAGCGAAGGGTCTGTATGACCTCAGAATGCCCGTATATATTTGCTTCACCCTTGTATTGGTTCTGTCTCATATACTGGCAAATCATCCTCATCATCCAAACCGCACCAAGAAGATGATCAATATGTTTATGAGTAATAAAAATATTCTTGACCTCTTTCCAGTCAATCCCGGCTTTTTTCAACTGGCTTAAAACACCGTTTCCACCCCCGGCATCCACCATAAAATATTCGTCAGCGTCCTGCAAAACAAAGCAGGTATTATAGCAATCCGTAACCAATGCATTTCCTGTTCCTAACATTGTCAATTTCATTTTATATCCCCTCCTATATTATTTTCAACCATTGATAAAAACATTAAAAAGAGCAGGAAACCGCCCACGTAAAAAGGCCGTTTCCTGCTCCTGTCCCGTCAGGGATTTTTTGGAATACTTATTTGTTGACTATTTTCTTTGCCAGCTCGCCGCCCAGCATTGGAATAAATGCAAGAAGCAAAGCTACGATCATTTCGTCTAAGGTAAGCGCAACGGTACTGAAAATAGGATTTAAAGCAGGGATATAAATGCTGGCAAGCAGGAAAGCAAGGGATGCCAATACGCATTTATTGAGGTAGCTGTTTTCCAGAATACGCATTTTGAATACGGAAATATGCTCTGAACGTGAAGAGTATGCACGAAGCAGCTCGCCAAGTACCAGAGTCAGGAAGCATGCGGTACGGGCTACGTCCAGATCGTCATGTACATAATAGCCGTACATGAAAGAACCAAGTGTTCCGATTGCCAGAGCGATACTCTGAATTCCTACTGCAACAGCCATCTTCTTATCAACGATAGGTTCAGCAGGATCTCTTGGAGCTCTGTCCATAACGCCAGGCTCTTCCTTTTCCATACCAAGAGCAAATGCAGGGAACGCATCTGTAATCAAGTTGATAGAAAGCAACTGAATTGCAACAAGGGGAACCGGAAGGTTTACCAGCATGGCAAGGAAGATAACCAGAATCTCACCGATGTTACAGGAGAGCAGGAATCCTACTACCTTACGGATATTGCTGTAAATGGTACGGCCTTCTGCAACGGCCTTTACAATGCTGGCGAAGTTATCGTCAGTCAGAATCATGTCAGCCGCTTCCTTGGAAACGTCCGTACCGGTGATTCCCATGGCAACACCGATATCGGCATGCTTCAGGGAAGGAGCGTCATTAACGCCGTCGCCTGTCATGGCGGCGATGTTTCCGTTTGCCCTTACTGCGTCAACAAGGCGTACCTTGTGCTCAGGAGAAACACGGGCAAATACATTAACAGTTTTTACACATTCCTGGAGTTCCTGATCGTTCATTTCAGAGATTCTGCGGCCTTCTACAGCAACGGCTTCTCCTTCAACAATACCAAGCTGACGGCCAATGGCTGTCGCTGTGATCTTATGGTCACCAGTGATCATCTTAACCTGGATTCCAGCCTTCTTACAGATGTCGATCGCGCTCTTTGCTTCTTCACGAGGCGGATCAATCATGCCTACAAGGCCGATAAAGGTAAGATCATTTTCTGCTTCAAAGGAAGCGTTTACTACATCGACATTGCGGTAAGCAGCACCGATCACTCGCAATGCGGATTCTGCAAAGCTCTGGTTTACAGACAGAATCTCCTCGCGTTTTGCGTCAGTAAGTGTTTCTACACTACCGCCTATATCAACGGAAACACAGCGGCGCAGCAGTTCGTCAGGCGCGCCCTTGGTGTACATAACGTTCTTTCCGTCAATAGTATGGAAGGTAGACATCAGCTTTCTGTCTGAATCAAAAGGAACTTCCTGCAGACGGGGATATTTCTCATCCCACTGTTTCTTAACCATACCTGCCTTATGTGCCAGAACAACCATGGCAGCCTCTGTAGGATCACCTACAATGGTCTCCTTTTCAGGATCATAAATAGCATCATTACAAAGAACAAGACTTTCAAGCACCTTCTGCACTGCTTCTGTTTTCTTGCTGCCGGACTTGTCAGTAATATCACCTACAGGACTATAGCCTGTACCGCTTACATCATACAGCTCTTTACCATCATAAATTCGCTGGATGGTCATTTTGTTCTGGGTCAGTGTACCTGTCTTATCGGAGCAGATAACAGTTGTACTTCCCAGAGTCTCAACCGCACTTAAGCGCTTGATGATTGCGTTGACCTTTACCATCTTCTGCATACCCATGGCAAGAACAACAGTAACAACAACGGTAAGTCCTTCCGGGATAGCTGCAACCGCCAGTGATACAGAGGTCATGAAGATATCAAAGAGCTCCATACCGCGGACTAAGCCGAGAAGGAAGATGATACCACAGATTGCCAGACATACAATACCCAGGAGTTTACCCAGGCTGTCCAGCTTCTTCTGAAGCGGGGTAGCTTCATCGTCACCGTCATTGAGCATCCCTGCGATGTTACCCATCTGGGTCTTCATGCCAATGTCGGTAATAACACCTTTTCCTCGTCCGTAGGTAATGACGGTACCCATGTAAGCACTGTTGATGCGGTCTCCAAGGCTGGAATCTTCAGCCAGAACTGCCTTGCAATCCTTCTCAACGGGAACTGATTCGCCGGTCAGGGCTGCTTCGTCGATCTTTAAGTTCACGGATTCTACGAGACGAAGGTCAGCAGGAATATAATCACCTGCCTCCAGAATGATTACGTCGCCGGGAACCACTTCATTTGAAGCGATTTCAACGACCTGTCCATTACGCAGCGCCTTGGCGTGGGGACTTGCCATTTCCTTAAGTGCCTTGAGCGCGTTGCTGGCTTTGTTTTCCTGGTATACGCCTAAAATAGTGTTCAATACGACGATTGCCAGAATAACGATACCTTCCAGTGCTTCGCCCAGAAAAATCGAAATCACTGCTGCAACCATAAGGATGAGAACTAAAAAATCCTTAAGCTGCTCAAGAGCCATTTCCAGAAGGCTCTTTTCTTTTCCGCCCTCCAGAACATTGGGACCGTACTTTTGGCTGCGCTCTGAGGCCTCCTGGCTGGAAAGGCCTTTGTTTAAGTCAACCTGTAAGTCTTGTGCGGTCTCTGAAACGGATAGGTTAAAATACTGTTTCATAAAGCACTCCTTAATTTTATTTAGGTCATGCCGCTTTGGTCATGCCTATTTAACTGGTCTCACTGCCCTTAAAAAAGCAATGCTCCCTGTTCTCGTGCACTGCATGACCACGGCAATGAAAGTTGCAGAAGGATCATTGGCGTAAACACACAATACTCTAATAAAAACTATAATTCAATACCGGGATTGTGTCAAGTAATCGTTGATACTTTTCACACTTTTTTATAGTTTCTTCACAGCAGTCAAAAAAATGCTTCCTTATTAATATAAAAAAATTATTTATTGGAAATCAAAAAATTTTTGTGATACAATGGAGAAAAGTATCTGGAAATGAAGTGGGTTATGGGAGAGGGAGAAACGAATATGAGAATACTTGCGGCACTCTTACTTGGCGGAAGCCTTTTTTGCGCAGCAGCGCCTTTGTTCAGCCATGCCAGAGACAGAAGGCCGGCTTCCCGTGAGGAAGGTGCAGAAAGTACGTCCATCCCGCCGGAATATAAAGATATCATTTACCTGGAGGAAACCGGGAAAGAAATCATCAAAGCAGAGAAACCTTTGATTCATTCCCAAGGCCTGACCTTAGAAGAGAGATTTTCTGTGCCCAAAGGGTATGGCAGGGTGGAAAAACCCCTGGGGAGTTTCCAGGCATATTTAAGGCAGTATCCCTTAAAGCCGGACAAAAGCCCGGTGCTTCTGTATGATGGCAGGGAAAAAGCGGCTCAAGATATTCATGCAGCAGTTTTCGCCATGCCAATGGTGGAAGGAGACTTACAGCAGTGTGCAGACAGCGTGATCCGGATGTATGGGGAATACTTTTGGCTGATGGAGGATTATGAATCCATTTCCTTTCATCTGACCAATGGATTTTTAATGGACTATACCTCCTGGATGTCAGGAAAAAGGCTTTCTGTCAATGGAAATCAGGTTTCCTGGGTAAAGAAAGCTTCTTATGATAATTCCAGGGAGTCTTTTACAAAATATTTAAGACAGGTTATGGTCTATGCGGGAACTCTGTCTCTGGACAAGGAATCCAGTCCTGTTGAAGAAGGAAGGATTCTGGCTGGTGACTTATTTATCCGGGGCGGCAGCCCGGGCCACTGCGTTATGGTGGTGGATACTGCGGAGGACAGCCAGGGAAATCAGTGTTTCCTCCTGGCCCAAGGCTATATGCCCGCTCAGGAATTCCATGTTCTGAAAAATCCCCTTCACGAAGAGGACCCATGGTATTATGAATCAGAGATACAGGACACTTTGATCACACCAGAGTATGTGTTTGAAAAAGGAAGTTTAAAAAGATGGAAGGAATTTAAACCGTAACTTCCCAAAATAAAAGATGCCTTCTGGACGGAACCCGTCAGCCAGAAGGCATCTTTGTATTTAATTATAAATTTCCCCGCAAAACCAATATGAACATGATGCAGGTTATAAGGATTATCGCAGCAGTTAAGGTCATGCCCGGGCTAAACTTTCGGCTGTTCTGAGGACTGGGTGAATCAAAAGCCAGCAAACCGGATTTTCTCAAGGTGGTGACCAGCGGCTTATAAATAAGAAGAGTCAGGCCTGTGTTGATTCCTCCTTTTAAAAGATTGAAAGGAACAATTGCCGGAACAAGAAGCTCAACGATGGCCTCTCTTGGGTATCCCATATAAATGGGGGTAATAAGATAATTCCACAAAACCATAATCAGGGTCATGAGGACTGTACCTGACAGCATACCCATTAACGCTCCTCCGGTAGAGTGGTATTTCTTATAAAAGGAAGCTGCAGGGCAGACATAGGCCACCGTTGACAGGATGTTCATAATTAATCCGATAATTCCGGTGTTACTGATGGTGAACAATTCTATGAAAGAGACAATGACAGAAACCAGTGCCGCAGACATAGGGCCGAAGATAAATCCTCCTGTCAGGATAATGACATCCTTAGGCTCGTATTGCAGAAAAGGCATTGCAGGAATCAACGGTATCCGGATTGTGGCTACGGATACGAAGGCCAGCGCACAAAGCATGGCCATCAAGGTAAGTCTGTTTGTTTGTTTTGTTGTGTTCATGGTTTATCCTCCTGAATATAAATAACACCTGAAAGTATGTCTTTCAGGTGTTAAAAATAGACAGGTGTATTATCCTTATTTAACACATCTTCTTTCATCCAGACTTTACTGTCGGTATTGGAATTACACCAATTCTGCGCTGCTGCGCTCGCGGACTTTACCGCCGGTCGGGAATTTCACCCTGCCCTGAAGACTACTATATTCAAATGTTCTGAATGTATTATAACATTTTTTTAAATTAATGCAATATGTTGTTGCAATTTTTTTCATGCTTTGCTATAATAGCGGACATGGGGGTATAGCTCAGCTGGGAGAGCGCTTGAATGGCATTCAAGAGGTCATGGGTTCGAATCCCACTATCTCCATTAAAAGGAACCACAAAGTTAAACAAGCTTTGTGGTTTTCTTATATCCTGCAATAAATAAAACCTGACATTTAATAAGACTTTGACAAAAACGAGACCCTGTGCTACACTTATGTGCAGTAAAATAAACTGCAAACGTATTTTTACCGCCGGGTAAAAACTTAAGCGTTGGACTTCGTATCGTTAGGCCATAGAAGATACGAGGCTCCGGCGCTTTTATTTTGTATGGAGGTCTGATTTTATGAAACAAGCATCTTGTTTAAAGGAATTTTTAAGGTACTCATCGTTAAATGTCTTAGGCATGATAGGACTGTCCTGCTATATTCTGGCAGACACTTTTTTTGTGGCAAAGGGCCTTGGCGCCAACGGCCTGGCAGCTCTCAATCTGGCAATTCCCATATACAGCTTCATCCATGGAAGCGGCCTGATGTTCGGCATGGGAGGGGCTACCAGATATTCCATTTCCCAAAGCCAGAACAGGATGGAGGAGGCAAACCGCACCTTTACCTCTGCTATTTTTCTGGCCCTCAGCTTTGCCGCAGTCTTCTTTCTGCTGGGCGCATTTTTTTCTGAATCCATCATAAGGATGCTGGGAGCTGATGAAGAGGTTTTTCAAATGAGCAAAACGTATTTGCAGGTAATTCTGCTGTTTTCTCCCATGTTTCTGTTAAATAATGTACTTTTATGCTTTGTAAGAAACGACGGCGCTCCCCAGCTTTCCATGATGGCAATGCTGGGAGGAAGTTTTTCCAATATCGTTCTGGATTACGTCTTTATGTTTCCTCTGGGAATGGGAATCTTCGGAGCGGTTCTGGCCACCGGCCTGGCTCCGGTGATCAGCATGATCATCCTTTCCCCCTTCTTTTTCCAAAGAAAGAATCATTTTCATTTAGTGAAACTCGATTTTTCAGGGCAAAGGATCAGCCGTATTTTTTCCAGCGGACTTCCTTCTCTGATTACTGAGATGTCCTCCGGCATTGTTATGATTGTTTTTAATATTATTATCATGAATCTTCAGGGAAATGCCGGGGTTGCTGCATACGGAATCATTGCCAACCTTTCTCTGGTGGTGCTTTCTATTTATACGGGCATTGCCCAGGGCATCCAGCCTCTCATAAGCAGTTATTACGGAAGCGGAAACCTGGGAAATATCCGGGCAGTCTTGCGGTACGCCTTGATTTCCCTGTTAATCCTGTCGGGTGCCATTTATCTTACGGTGTTCTTTCAGGCGCCGCAGATTGCCGGCATCTTTAACAGCGAGGGAAACCCGCTTTTGCAGAGCATCGCCGTACCGGGCCTGAAGCTCTATTTTACGGCCTGTTTGTTTGCCGGATTCAACATTATCATATCCGTTTACTTTACCTCAACGGAACATGCTCTTCCGGCTCATTTGATCTCCGTTTTAAGGGGATTTTTGATCATCATTCCAATGGCGCTTTTCCTCTCTTCCGTAGGAGGAATAACCGGAGTGTGGTGTGCATTCCCGGCAACAGAGCTGATTACAGCCGTTATAGGGGGAATTTTACTTTCAGGAAAGAAAAAAATCCTGATTGAATAATGTTATAATAGGAGCAAAATCAGATGAACATGAAAAAATCACTTTTTTTCGGTATAGCCGGATCTTTCTTTTTTGCCTTCACATTTATCCTAAACCGGAGCATGCATTTATCCGGTGGGAGCTGGATATGGAGCGCCAGCCTGCGGTATCTGTTTACATTGCCCATACTGGCTCTCATCGTCGGAAAAAAGCATGGATTTCAAAATGTTCACAGAATCATCATGGAGAATCCAAAGGGCTGGCTGCTTTGGAGCACAATTGGATTCGGTCTTTTCTACGGCCCCCTTTCCTATGCAGGAAATTACGGAGAATCCTGGCTGATCGCCGCTTCCTGGCAAATGACAATCGTAATGGGAATCTTAATGTCCCCCTTATTCGGCAGCCGGGTTCCTGTTAAAAACTTGTCTGCATCAGGAATCATTTTATTGGGAGTATTCCTGATGCAGGTACATAATATGGTAAATTTAGAGGTGCGCACCACTCTCCTGACTTTGATTCCCATATTGATTGCAGCCATCTCCTATCCCCTTGGCAACAGAAAAACCATGGCAATGAGCGAAAACCGGCTGTCCACCATTGAGAGAACTTATGGAATGACATTATGCAGCCTTCCCTTCTGGCTCTTAATGGCTGGTTTTGGCACAGTACATGTGGGCCTGCCCTCTTTGGGTCAGTTCTTCCAGTCATTTTGTGTAGCAATGTTTTCCGGGGTGATTGCCACTCTCCTGTTTTTCCGGGCAACGGATTTGGTAAAATCTAATCAAAAACAGCTTGCAGTGGTTGAATCCACTCAGGCCGGGGAAGTGATTTTTACATTGCTGGGAGGTACTTTATTTTTAGGTGATTCTCTTCCTGACAGTATGGGCGGTGTCGGTATACTTTTGATTGTTTTTGGAATGATTCTCAACAGTTTATTTTCTTCTTTTTCAGGAAAAGGGGAAACAGAAAAGTGAGGAAATCTTATGTTTATTGATTTGACAGTTTTGATTACGCCAAACATGGTCAAAGATGCTCAGGGAAATGAAAAAAAGGCCCTGGCAGGCCATTTGGGAACACACTTTGATGTGATGAACAAGGAATTTCCGCTGGAATATGTGGAGCGGAATGCAGTTGTATTTGATGTCAGCACAGTGACAGATCGGGATATTGACATTTCAGACATCGACATTTTAAAGGTAAAAAGCGGGATGTTTGTGGCTTTTCATACGGGCTTTATTGAAAAAGAAGGATATGGCGGCAGGCGTTATTTTAAGGAGCACCCTCAGCTTTCTGATGATTTAATTGAGAAGCTTTTGGATTTGGGCATTTCCATTATAGGCATTGATTGCGCCGGAATCAGGCGGGGGACAGAGCATACCCCAAAGGATCAATACTGTGCGGACAGAAATGTTTTTGTGGTTGAGAATATCTGTAATTTAAAAATGCTGCTTTTGCAGGAAAAAAGCGGAGAATTCATTGCTAACACCTATCCGGTCAAATATGCAGGGATGACGGGCTTACCTTGCAGAGTGGTAGCAAAAGTATAAGAATAAATAATATAAAGGGGGCTGCTGCCCCCGAAGAAGTTTACTTTCTCTTTACTTTCCTTTCGGAAATAAATAATCCCACCAATGTAAGAAGGGTTCCGCAGGCCGCAATCCATGTGATTGTTTCATTTAATATAAGTATGGAAGTGATAACGGTAACAGCCGGAACCAGATAAATATAAATGCTTGTTTTTACCGCCCCCAGCAGCTTGACAGCCGTATTCCAGGTAACAAAACAAAGTGCCGATGCTCCTAATCCAAGAAACAGAATGTTAAATAAATTAACAGGCTGCAGGAACCTTTCAAATCCCCATTTAAACGGAAGTACGGACAATGCAGGCAGCATAAAAATCACTCCATAAAGAAATATTCTCCGGGTGGTCTGTATGGTGTTATAGCCGAATTGGCTGACCTTTTTCGTAAGTATTGCGTATATTGCCCACACAAAAGCTGCTAATATAGCCAATAAGTCACCCATGGGATTTAATTTCAAAACCATACTTCCATTAAAGTTAATAAGAATAATCCCAATCATAGCGATCACAAAGCCGATAAAAAAGTTGGCTTTTAATTTCTCATTTTCCAAAAACAAATGGGAAAACAGCGCTGTAAAGAACGGTGCAATGGATATAATGACCCCCACATTGGACGCAAGGGTATAGGTTAATGCGATATTCTCCAAAAGGAAATAAAGCGTAACCCCGCATAATCCGGCACCGGCAAACAGGATTTCCTGTTTCCAGGTGGTCCCCTTCAGCCTGTGTGGGAATACCGCGGTTAAAATTATCAGGCCCATGACGAAACGGAAAAATAATATCTCAATAGGTGTAAAGCTGACAAGCAATACTTTCGTGGATATAAAGGTTGTTCCCCATATAAAAGTTGTAATAGCCGCCAGCAGATGTCCAGTCATTTCTTTGTTTGTTTTCATATGTATTTATCTAACCTTTACTTTCCTTAAATATATCCCTGTATTGTCTGGGGGTAAGTCCAATTAATTTTTTGAAAAACTTTGTAAAATGGCTTTGATCTGTGAAGCCTGTTTTCATGGCGGCTTCCAAAGGATCGATTCCATTCTCCAATAACTTTTTTGCTTCACTGATTCGTATTGCTTCAAGATACTGATAAGGGGTAACTCCCCGCTGCTTTGTAAAGTTTCTCAGCAAGGTGTATTTGTTTAAGCCGGACAGCTCACTCAAATCATCAAGTGCAATTAACTCCCCATAGTGGTTTTCCATGTAAGTACAGGATTTTTGAATTTCCTCACTGACCTCTGAAAGGCTTTCTTTTACAGGTTCCGTATATTCTTTGATCAACTGTTCAATGAGGAAAAAGAAAACCTCCTCCTTTTTAAAATCTTTTCTCTGCTCCATAATCAATTGATGAAGTTCACTTAATAGAAGTACACTCTCACTGTGATGTGCTGCCGTTGTGGTGAATTTGGGGAGATAGCCGATGCCTGTAATCTGCCGGACCGTTTCCTCCATGATGTTCTCATTGATATTGATGCTTCTCCAGTCAAGTGTTTTTTCATCAGCCTGCTGGCAGGCATGGTTATCGAAAGGATTAAATAACACCAGATCCCCTGCGTCTATGATATACTCCTTATTCTTACAGGTCAGATGCCTCTTTCCGCTTTCTATGAATCCAATCACATAATATTCGTGAAAGTGATTTGGAAACTTTTGCATGATCCCATTAAATTGGTGTGCTTCGATTTTTAGCTCATTATCATAACATACGAAACGTTGTTCCCGGACTGTCATAAAATTGTCCTCCTTATGCTTCGTGTAAATTATAACATACTTTTATAGATTCCTCTTGTATGATATTGACGTTTTTTAGTTCTTAAAAGCAAAAGAGTAAGTGTAATTTTACACTCACTCTCTGTATATTGCAAAATTATGGTTAACAGGCATCCGATCAGCCTTACTGAATCGATTGGCCTGATTCAAAATCTAACTTCCCCCGTCTGCATGGGCCCTAATACAACGCTTGCTTCCCTGACATGAATTTCATATACATCTAAAAAACCTCCGATTGCGGACAAGGTTTTATCAAAGCCTGGAATCTGTTTTATAAACAAATCCTTTACCTCCTCAATGGAAAAACTGCTTTTTTGAATCATCGCTTTTTTGCTTCGTGCATGTATATGTCCGTCAGCAGGCACCGGAACGGTTGAAAATGATATTTCATGATTTTTTTCAAATTCAGCCACTTTAGGGCTTGTCCTGTTTGTGGCAAAGTAAATGACTCCGGGTCTGTCCGCATCAATACAATGGTTAACCAGTCTCACATTAGACTGATTCTCAATTGCTGTTGCTACTGCAATAGCTGCTGCCTTTTTTACAATATTATAAAACTCCTCTGTGTAATCCATATTTGTTTCCTCCTGAACTATTTTGTATCACTATCATACCACCAATCGTTGACAGCATTATGTCAGTGTTATAAAATAAAAATGGTGATCAACATGAAAATCGACCGGCTTATCTCCATTATTTTGCTTTTGCTTGAGAGAAAAAAAGTCAGTGCAAAAGAACTGTCAGAAACATTTGAGGTTTCATTAAGAACCATATACAGGGATATAGATACCATTAATATGTCAGGTATTCCCATCATTTCAACATCCGGCGTAAACGGCGGATTTCAAATTATGGACAACTATAAGGTTGATAAAAAAGTGTTTTCTGCTTCCGACATTGTTACTCTTTTACGGGGTCTGGAAAGTGTTTCAGCAGTCACAAACAGAGAAGATATCATAAATACCTTAGTAAAGGTCCGAAGCCTTATCCCATCTGAACATACCAATGATATCGAATTAAAGTCAAATCAAATATTAATCGATTTACAGCCGTGGAGAGGCAATCCGAAATTGCAAACATTTCTCAATAACATAAATGAAGCCTTAGAGAAACAGCAGCTTATAACCTTTGACTACTTTGACCGGAACGGCAAAACGTCCAGCCGCAAAATAGAACCGTATAAGCTTATGTTAAAGGCCCATAGCTGGTACATTCAGGGCTTTTGCCTGGAAAAGCAGGACTTTCGCCTATTTAAGCTGTCAAGAATGTCGAGTCTGCAGATACTGAATGAATCCTACACGTTACGGGAGCTGCCTCCAATCATTTCCGAGTTTACAGATATGATGGACAAAAAACAAGTAACAGTCAAACTGCTCATTCATACGTCTGCAAGAGATAAGGTCATCGATTATTGCGGAAGCGAAAATATTTTCCCATATGGTGAAGACTATTTTATCGCTTTGCTTCCATTTATTGATGACGATTCAGGCTATAACCTTATTTTAAGTTTTGGAGACAAATGCCAGTGTATAGAGCCAATCCATGTCAGAGATGAATTAATCCGCCGTATTCATAATCTAGCAAAATTATATGATTGAATACATTGTGAAATCCAAAGAAAATCCGGAAATATCCGATGTGGCGGAATTCATAAAACAGAAGTATTAAAACCACCTCAGGTGCTGCTGCCCTTTTGCAGCACCCGGGGCGGTTCTCTGTCTTTTACCCTTCTGTTTTCCTGCTTTCAAAATAAACAAACCGGTCAATGGCATCTAAAATATCCTTAAAATCCTCCCTGGGAGCCAATTCAATATATTTCTTCAGCAATTCCCCCTCCTGTTTCTTAAACGGCCCATAAAAAATATCGTACAGGTTATGTCCCCGCATATGAATCTTAAATTCCTCCATATGAGCTTTTAATTCCTCTACGGATTCCATATCCTTTCCCACTGCCTCTAAAAACGCTTTTCCGCTTTTAATCCGGTGAAGGTATTCCTTCCACTTGTCAAACAATATCCGGTAAAACTCCTCCTCACTTTCCACAACCCCAAGCTTTGCCATAATCTTTGGATTGAGAAAATAATTTTCAAAGGAATAGTATTTCAATATAAGAACATTTCTCCTTGTCACTCTGGGAAGCTTGTCAGCATCCTCCATACTTCGCTCATCGTAGTATTTGCAAAGCTGGTTCACCAGCTCCTCCGGATTCTTTCCATCTCCATCCCGGATCATTAAAAACTGATCCCTTAAATACACCTGGTTCATGTATTTTAAATTGGCATAGGTCTTTATATTGGTACAGCTGTTTGTGGTAATAATGGAAATTCTGGAAAGACTCCCGTCCTTATTTTGGATTTCCGAATAATACTTTTCCAGCAAAAGGGGAAGGCGGCTCTTATCCTGCTTTCCTTCCACGATAAACACAAAGCTGACCCCTAACAGGTCATTGGCTCCATAGCCCAGATCATCTAAAATCGCATCAATGTCGGTCCTTTCCTTAACCATGGAATAACCATCCTTATCTAAAACCACCTGCCTGATCTGGCGGCGGGTGAAGTTAAAGAGCATCCCGGGAGAATGGGTGGAAAAAATCACCTGATTCTTCTTGGACAGGCGGTAAAGAATCTCACTGGAGGTCTTTTGAAGCTGGGGATGAAGAAAGATTTCCGGGTCCTCCACGATTACAATGCTGGGAATCAGTTTTTCATCCTCTGTATAAGTCTCCAAAAGGGAAAGCATATACAGGCTTTTCATGCCGGTGCTTAAGGTGCCGATGGGGCTTAACCGCCCTCGTTCCATATGATAGGCTTCCGCCTTCACACGAAACAGTTCATTGGAGCTCATATTAAGGGAAAAACGAATCTCCTCGTACCCTCCGTTTTTTTTGTAATTTTCATTGACCCTGGCTGCAAAGTCATTTAAATTAAGCTGGTACATCTTGTATTCCAGCAGCTTTACGGTTTCATAAACCTGCAGCTCCTCCGGCGTTTTCTGATTGATTAAGCCGATGCATTGAAAGCACTGATTGCATTCCTTTGTATCGTCAAACAGACATAAGTTGTTTTTTAATTTAACCAACTGGTCATCTTCCTGAAACAAAAGCAGATCATTTTGAAACTGCTTTAAATCCCGTTCCGAATCAATGTAGTATAGCCTTGGAAATATCTCTTTGATATACCGGTTATTCTTCCGGTATCCATCCTGAAAGCGCACCTCTCCGCTCCAATTGACTAAAAAGGTAAAGGTGAGACTCCCATCCCGGTAAGACGGAAGCTTTTCTTCAAAGTCGTGAAGCCAGCCGTCATACCTCTTATACTGACTAACCAGTCCGCCTTTGTGAAACAGCTTTAAATCCTCTTCTGTAATACCCAGAGTCATGGTGATCTCTATATTCTGCTTCTGCTCATTAAAATCCTCGGGACGGACTTCATAAAAACCTGTGGCCGCCCTTATGGCATCCAGAATTCCTGTTTTTCCCGTATTATTTTTCCCAACTAAAATCAGGGCATTTTCAATATCCTGGATTTCCATATCCCGGATTGATTTGAAATTTTTGATGTGTACCGATGTAATCTGCATAGTCCCTCCCTTGGGCATCACCTTCTGGAACTTCTTTATAGAATATAAGTATAAAAGGCGGACAGAAAAATTTCAAGTTCTGCCATAAAAAAATCACACTGCCCATTCCCACCTGTCATAGTATAAGATATATTCTTCTGACAGGAGTGGTTCCTATGCTTGATCCCAATCTGATACTGACACCGCTGCACTATATTTATCTCATAGGTGTTATCGTAATCTTAAGTGTCATGATTCTCAGAAAAGATACCCCTCTGGTGTGCATTGCATTTTTATTTCTGCTGGGGCTGGCGGGCCTTGGGTCCGTGACAGGAGGCATTATGACCATATTTAATGCCATCCTCTATGCCTCTAAGGAATTTATGGAGGTCATTGCCACCATTGCCCTGGTCACAGCTTTGTCCAAATGCTTAAAAGACTTAGGCAGTGATCATCTGATGATGATTCCCATGTCAAAGGTTATGAAAAACCCTGATCTGACCTGGTGGGTTCTGGGTCTGACCATGATGGTATTTTCCTTTTTCTTATGGCCCTCCCCTTCCGTGGCCCTGGTAGGAGCCATCATGCTTCCCTTTGCCGTCAAAGCCGGTTTAAACCCTCTGGCAGCCGCCATATCCATGAACTTATTCGGACACGGCTTTGCTTTAAGCTATGACCTGGTCATCCAGGGAGCCCCGGCCATTTCCGCAGGAGCGGCTTCTATCTCTCCCTCCGATATTCTGACCGAGGGGCGGCCCTTGTTTCTGGTCATGGGCATTGTTACCGTCTGCTCTGCATACCTGTTAAACAGGGGACATATCAAAGCCGGAATCGTAAATCTCCCTGTTGTGAACTCCCGGGAAGAAAGGCCCAAAGCCGGAAAAACAGCCCTGGTCATGGCAGTCCTCACCCCTCTTTTGTTCCTGGCCGATATTATTCTTATGCTGGCCTTTGATTTAAAAGGAGGAGAGGCCACCAGCATGGTTTCCGGTACGGCGCTGGTGGCAATGTCTATCGGCTCTGTTCTGGGCTTTGGAAAACAGTCCCTGGAAAAGGTGACGGATTACGTCACAGAAGGTTTTCTTTTTGCCATCCGGATCTTTGCCCCTGTCATCATCATCGGAGCCTTTTTCTTTTTGGGCGGAGAGGGAATTTCCACCATTATGGGCCAACAGTTTAAGGGAGGAATCATGAATGACTGGGCTGTATGGCTGGCTCAGCACGCTCCTCTTAACAAGTACGCTGCCGCTGCCGTGCAAATGGTAATAGGCGGATTGACAGGCTTAGACGGCTCAGGCTTTTCCGGCCTTCCCCTCACCGGCTCCCTGGCCCGGACCTTCGGTACTGCAGTGAACGCTTCCATTCCTGTTTTAGCTTCTCTCGGACAGATCACCGCAATTTTCGTAGGGGGAGGAACCATCGTTCCCTGGGGACTTATTCCCGTGGCGGCTATATGCGGCGTAGAGCCTATGGAACTTGCCAGAAAGAATCTTCCTCCTGTTATCCTGGGCTTTCTTGCCACCTTTGCTGCTGCTTGTTTTCTTTTATAACCATTCGCTCATAGGAGGAATTATATGTGTGCATTTGCCGGTTTTTACAATCCTTTTCAGGATTACAAGAAAGATGAACCCCGTTATGAAACCATACTGAAAAAGATGTGCGAGGTCCAAAAGCACAGGGGCCCTGACAACTCCGGTGTCTGGCTCTTTGAACAGGGCGGCCTATGCCATGCCCGGCTTTCCATCATTGACTTGACAACCGGCGACCAGCCCATGAAAAAAGCAGACGCCGGATATACCTTTGGAATCACATACAACGGAGAGATTTACAATACCAAAGAACTTCGTCTGGATCTGGAAAAAAAGGGCCATACCTTTTCCACTACCAGTGACACGGAAGTAATCCTGACCGGATATATGGAATACGGCCCGGACTTTGTCAAGCAGTTAAATGGCATCTTTGCCTTTGCCATCTCTGATCCGGTGAAGAAGCGGCTCTGCCTGTTCCGGGACCGGTCCGGGGTAAAACCTCTCTTTTATACCATCAGAGGGGAGGAAATCGTGTTCTCCTCAGAATTAAAAGGCCTCTTTGCTCATCCGGTCATTACTCCTGTTCTGGATAAGAAAGGCTTAAACGAGATATTTTCCATAGGTCCGGCCCGCACCAGCGGATGCGGGGTATTTAAGGGGATCAGCGAGCTGTTCCCGGGCCATATGCTCCTTTGCTCCAAAGACGGATTCCGCCTTCAATGCTACTGGAAGCTGGAAAGCAAGGTCCATGAAGACAGCTATGAGGAAACCATTGAAAAGACCTCTTTCCTGGTCCAGGACTCCATCAGGCGCCAGATGGTCTCCGACGTTCCCATCTGTACCCTGTTATCCGGAGGAGTGGATTCCAGCCTGGTTTCCGCAGTCTGCGCTGCAGAATTGAAAAAACAGGGCAAACAGCTCACCACCTTTTCCTTTGACTTTGTCAACAATGACAAATATTTTAAAGCCAGCGCCTTCCAGCCCTCCAGAGACCTGCCTTTTGTGGAGCAGATGGTAAAATTCCTGGATTCCGACCATCACTTTTTGGAGTGCGACAACGTGACCCAGGCCGACCGCCTCTACGACTCTGTGAAGGCCCATGATCTGCCTGCCATGGGAGACATCGACTCCTCCCTCCTCCATTTCTGTTCCCTGGTCAAACAGCACAACAAGGTGACATTAACTGGAGAATGCGCCGATGAAATTTTTGGCGGATATCCGTGGTTTCACAAGGAAGAATGCTTCAAAGCCTCCGCCTTCCCCTGGACCATGGACTTAAAATCCCGGAAAATGCTTCTGAAAGACGACTTCCTGGATTATCTGGGAATGGATGAATATGTGCAGGAAGCTTACCAAAAATCCCTGGCTGAAACTCCAATCCTGTTAGAGGATAATCCTGTGGAAGCCAGAAGGAGGGAAATTGCCTTCTTGAATCTGCGCTGGTTCATGCAGACCTTGTTAAACCGTATGGACCGCAGCAGCATGTATTCCGGCCTGGAAGCACGGGTTCCCTTTGCAGACCACCGGATTATTGAGTACGTCTGGAATGTGCCCTGGGATATGAAGACCAGGGATGGAGTGGTGAAAAACCTCCTGCGCCAGGCTGGAAAGGGCCTTCTCCCTGACGAAATCCTCTTCCGGAAAAAATCACCTTACCCCAAAACCTATGACACTAATTACGAGGCTCTTTTGGTCAGCCGTGTCCGGGATATGGCGGCGGGGGGCTCCTCTCCTGTTATGGAATTTCTGGATAAGGAGAAGCTGGAGGCATTTTTAACCAGTCCCTCGGACTACGGAAAGCCCTGGTACGGCCAGTTGATGGCTGGGCCTCAGATGCTGGCCTATATTCTTCAAATCAACTACTGGCTGGAAACCTATCATATTTCTGTTGAATAAAAAAACAAGTGCGGAGATTGAATTCAATCTGCCGCACTTGTTTTTATGCTGTTTGTTTTATACTGTTTCCTTCTCCATCTGATCCAGGATTTTACCCATCTCAGACGTATCTCCAATGAGGATGGCTCCGGTCAGCCTGTCGTTTTGGTAATAATAAGCCTTATATGTCTTCTGATCCTCGTCCTTTTCAATGGATACCTTATAAGGCTTTTCAGGGTCTTTTCCCGCATCTCCCACTGCAAACAGGGAAGTGTCCATGCCGTGAAAGGTAAGGGCTGCAAGCACAGTTTTGTAAGACACCCGTTCTCCGGTAGCATTGGCTCCGGCAGCCTTTCCCATCTCCAGGGCCTGAGGCCAGATGGCGTAGTTGATTCCTTCATACTCAGCACAGTCCCCGCAGGCGTAAATTCCCGGTATGGTAGTTTCCATGTGCTCATTTACCACTACAGCCCGTCCTGTGCTGGCTCCGGCTTCCTGGGCCAGGGAACAATTGGCCCTGACTCCTGCCGATATTACCACCAGATCTGCCGGAATGACTTCTCCGCTTTCCAGGCGGACTCCTGTCACACGGTCATCTCCTTCAATCTCCTGGGTGTCTGCCTGGAATTTCACTTCAATTCCCTTTTTCAGGATCAATGACTTTAAAAACTCTCCGGCTTCCTGATCAAGCTGACGGCTCATAAGCTGACTTCCATGCTCTAAAACCGTTACGGAAAGCCCCGACTTTTTCAGCTCCCAGGCCGCTTCCAGGCCTAAAACTCCGCCTCCGATAACCACGGCCTTTTTAGACCTTGGAAGAAGGGAATTGATTTTTTCTATATCAGAAAGGCGCCTTATGGCAATAACTTCTCCCTTTTCATGCCCTGGTATCGGAGGGATGAAGCATTCCGAACCAAGGGCGTAAATGCATTTATCGTATTTCAGACGGATTCCATCATCAAAAATAACTTCTTTTTCCTTTGTGTCAATTTTCTCCGCTTTCCTTCCCGTAAGGTTTAAAATCCTTCTCTCCTCGTACCACTCCGGTTCGTGGAGAAGCAGTTCATCCCTTTCATCCTTTCCCATGACCGCCTTGGTCAGCATAGGCCTTGAATAAGGAAGGACATCCTCCTTTGTCACCATAACAATGGAACAGGTGGCGTTTCTCTCCCTGACCGCCTCTGCCGCACTGACGCCGGCTGCTCCGTTTCCAAGTATGATGTAGATCTCTTCGGTGTCCTTGCGAAACTTCTTTTCCTTCTCCTCATGGGGAGTGAAATATTCCGGACCTACCCCGCATACCGGACAGACTGGTTCCCCCTCTTCAAATATTGCACCGCACACCAGGCATTTGACCAGCTTCTTTTTGTCCTCTGCCACGTAAATTCCCCCTTTTCACATTTGTTTTTATTATTAAAAATTTTATTTCCTGTACCATCATATCACAAATTTGTAATATTTTGAATTCTTTCTGTTAATATTTTGTAATCATAGAAAGAAAACCGTAAGGCTGAAAAACTGCATTTTTGTGGTAAAATAATAGATGCAATACGTGACTGAAACGAGGACTTGAAATGAAAAAGTACAGCATTGGAGAAGTATCAGACCGGATTGGGTTAAGCCGGGATACCCTCCGGTTTTATGAAAAGAAAGGAATCATACACCCGGAAAAAGAGAAAAACGGCTACCGCACCTATACATATGACGATATTTTAAAGCTGTTAAAAATCAGGTTTTACCGCAGGCTTGATTTCAGCATTGAGGACATTGAGCGGATTCTTTACAAAAGCTCCCTCTCCTCCCACCGGATCATGGTCAGGGAAAAAATAAAAGAAGAAAAGCAGGTGGCAGAAAAGCACCGCCAGGCCCTTCTTCATCTGAACCAGCTGCAAAAACTGTATTTGGATGTGGAACGCTCCTTAAACCGATTTGACTTACGCCCTCTTCCTCCTTCCTATCAACTGGAAGATAACCGGCTGGTCAATGACCTGGAAATCTCTGATCTGTGCTGTCTATACCAGGAATACAGACTCCTTGGAGACAGTGCAGAGCAGACATCAGAATATTTTCTGATATCAGAGGAACAGGCTGCTTTGATGAAAATCAAGCAAAGGCTGGGCCAACCCCCCATGCTCCGGCATAAAACCTGTGTTTACACCATTGTAGAATCAGAAGCCCCTGCTGCCGATGTCAAAGACATATTAAATGCAGCTGCCTGGGCAAAGGACCAGGGTTACTCCCCTCTTGGCACCGCTTACAGCGGCTGTCTCTTAAGCTGTGCCGCTGATGAACAAAACACCAGATCCATTCATTACATTGAACTGTATCTGCCCATAAAAGTCCAGAAATGAAAAAACCTGCAGGAGCATGAACTCCTCAGGTTTTTTCATTTCTTCTATATCTTCCAGCTTATTCCCACATGGGTCATCTGGTCGTCTTCATCACTGGATATGACATAAGAGGTGTTTTCACCTTTTAAAATACTGATGGCAATATGCTGAGGCACTCCGTCCTCATTATAGGTGATTTTAAAAAGGTCGAACATGGGGTCTCCAATGCGGCACTGCAGGTGAGCGGAAATCTCTTTTGTCGCCTTGCGTACCTTGATTACCTTGTAATACCGTTTCAGGTTGATGGAGTACTCTTCCTTTAAAATCCGAAACACTGAGAAATCCCCTGTCATCTTGTCAACAATACCTGGAAAACGTTTTAACGGCAGATAACACATATCCATCATCATAGGAATATCATCCGCATACATAATACGCTTTAAGTATACGACCTCCTCGTCCTCCCCGATCTGTAAATCTTTTGCATAGGAAGCTTTTACACGGATAATAGATTTTTCCAGGATTTCTGCCCTGACTGCCCTCCCCTGCTCCTCCATGCAGTCATGGAAGCCGCCTAAAAGGTCCAGCCGGTTCTTCATCCCTGTATTCAGTACGAAGGTCCCTTTTCCCTGCTTGCGGATGAGAATATCTTCCTCACACAATTCTTTCACCGCTCTCCGGACTGTAATCCGGCTGACTCCGTATTTTTCTCCCAGCTCTGTTTCACTGGGCATACGGTCTCCGGGATGATATATCTTCGCCTTGATGTCCTCTGTGATCGCATTTTTCAATTGCTCATAAAGCGGAATCAATGCATTCTGGTCTAGCATAAAAGTTTCTCCTAAGTTTCAAATTTATCCATACAGGCCTGTTTTTATTATATACTACAAGGACCCTCAAATCAACTGTTTTACCTCTCTTTCAAACATCATGATTCTGTAAATGGATGGGGATGCCCGAAACCGCCGTGGACCGTACAGGTGACTGCCGAGCGCTCCGCCCCGTAATCAAGGGCTTCCTCCATGGTCCTTCCATTTCCCCAGGCAGTCAAGAAGCCTGCTATAAAGCTGTCTCCCGCTCCCATAGTGTCAATGGCTTCCACCTTTTTAATCCCCTGCCTGTAAAATGTCTTCCCGTCATAAAAGACGGCTCCCTCAGAACCTCTGGTCACCCCGGACACTTTTGTTCCCAGACTTGAAGACAGTTTTAACAGCTCCCCGCACTCCTCCTCGCTCATATCCGACCCTGAGAAAAATGCAAGAGTCAGGTAAGGACAGGTCCGTTCTAAATACTCTCTTTCATGCCTGTCTGAAAAGTCAAAGGAAAGACTGCATATTTTGGACAGCTCCGGAAGCTCATATTCTAAATTGGAATAGCAGCTTGTGTGACAGATATCAAATTCTTTTATGATCTCCATATCTTCCTTTACGATCTTTATGGCAAAGAGATGCTGGCAGCTATCTCTCGGTCCCGGTGCGAACACACGGTCCCCGTCCTTTAAATAGACCTTGGGCTGGGCAGTGTGGGCATAGACCTTTCTGGATCTGTCATAGGAAACTCCCTCCTCAGACAGGCATTCCTTAATATAATCCGCCCGGTCATCATTTCCGA
>NZ_DAIOXM010000009.1:0-148879 GCF_036758025.1 Lacrimispora sp.
AAGGGAGTCCATGGCACGCTACCTCCGTTCAGCAGCCCCTGACCCTGAATACAGAAGGGGCAGTTCCACATTTTCCAGAAGAGTTAATCTGGGGAGCAGGTTATACTGCTGAAATATAAAACCGATCATCTTATTGCGTATCCGGGCCAGCTGGTTATCGGACATCTCTTCAACCTCCTCACCTCCCAGAAGATATTCCCCTGAGGTAGGCACATCCAGAGCTCCTATAATATTCATAAGGGTGGACTTTCCGCTTCCTGACTTTCCCACAATTGCTACAAACTCTCCCCGGCAGATAGTTAAGGAAATTCCGTCATTTGCCCGCACCTCTTCTTCTCCCATCCGGTATATCTTATAAATATCTCTCAATTCAATTAAAGGCTCTGCCACATCTTTACCTCCTGCTTCCATCAGGGGCGGGAGAAACCGCCGCCGGTTCCTCCGGTTCTGCCGCCTCCGCCGCTGTTTCCTCCTCCGGCTCCGCCGCTTCCTCCTGTCCGGACTCGGACCTCACCGCCAGGGCCCATGCCGCCCGGCATCATCACATTCTGGGACGAGGTTACGGTGGACTGGGCCACATAAACCTCCTGGCCTTCTTCCAGCCCTGACGTAATCTCCACATAATCCCCGCTGATCAGTCCTGTGGTGACTTCAATGGCCCGGAAACCTGCCGGAATATTTCCCTGGGCCTCTTTTACGGTTTCGTCTTTTACATAAACCTGATTTCCACGTATGAGGGCATCGGCGGGAACAGCCAGCACATCCTTGGCCTCAGCCAGAATGATCACTCCGTCCACGTTCATGCCCGGAAGCAAATCTTCCATTCCGTCATTTAAGGCCACTGTCACCGGATAATTGGTCACTCCGTTGGAGGTGGAGCTTTGCAGGCTCACATTGGTAACTATGCCGGAGAAGGTCTTTCCCTCCACCGCATCGGCTGTTACGGCCACGCTCTGGCCCACTTCAACGGATTTTACATCTAGCTCATCCACGGACATCTCAAAGGTATAATGAGACATATCGTAGATGACTGCCAAAGTGGTAGTTCCTCCGGAACTTTTGGCAATCTTATCACCTGCCTTTACAGACTTTGTAATAACCCTTCCGGAAATGGGGGCCGTAATGGTATAGTTGCCGTAAGTATCCTGGGTGCTTTCCAGTCTGCTCTTTGCCGATTCCAAAGACTCCTGGGCTTTATCCAGGGCTTCCTTATAGGTACGCAGCAGCTTCTCTGCCGACTTCTCTTCCATGCGGAAAACAGGGGTTCCCTTTGCCACGTAATCACCTTCATGAACCAAAAGACTTCCCACCTCCACGCCGGAGGACAAATCTGCCTTCATGGTGGTTTCCAGCTTTGGTTCAAAGGTGGCCTCCATGGTGCATACAAAGTCCCCCACCGATGCTGTAGCGGCGGTTTCCGTGGTAAGGCCTCCCGGATTGGCAACTTCTATGGTGACATAGCGGACAATCCTGCCTCCGGTTAAGGTCACATCCATACTGCTGACAGAGGAAACCACGCCGGGAAGCTGTTCTCCGGTGTCCGTAAGGGTTAAAACCGCCCCATTTCCGGCCGTCATAGCGGCTGCCTCTCCCGACAGAAAGGGAACCTTAATCCTCATGGTCTGATCGTCATAGATGGAGGCGATTTCCGTATTGCTGCTGACTTTATCCCCTTCTTTTATGGAAAGGGATTTTATGTAGCCGTTTTCCGTGGATTTATAGGTATTTCCACTGTAATCCTTTAAGGCTGTATTGTAATTATCCAGTGCGATTTCATAGCTTTCCTGGGCTCTTTCCAGGGAATTGCTCACTGATGTCATTTCCGATTCCATGGAAGAGGTGTCGATCTGGTAAAGGATCTGCCCCTTTTCCACCTCATCTCCCTCTTCAAATTCCGCGGCTATGACTTCCCCTTCTGCCAGGGAAGTGATTTCGTAGGTATCTTTTGGAGAAATGGTTCCTGTGGAGGAAAGCTCGGACCTGATATCCTGCTTCGTCACACTGGCTGTTCTGACGCTTTTATTTTCAGCAGAGGCTTCCTTTGATTTTTTCAGGCTCACCCCTGTTATGGCAGCCGCAATCACTCCAACAACGGCAATCAGCAGAAGAAGGGTCCTTTTCTTCTTTGAAAATAATTTCCGGATTATCTTTTTCATTTCCATCTCCCCTGCTAATCCTCAATATAATCAATGACTGTCCGCGTTTCATTTCCTTCTTGATCCATTGCCACCGTATAAACCAGTGTCACCGAATCACCCACCCGTAAATCTCCGTAGGTGGAAAATGCGAACTGCATCTCCGTGCCCTCAAGCTCATAGGTGATGCCGTCATCCAGGATAATGGCGCTTGGAGTCATTAAATCAGCAGAATTATAAACCACGTTTTCAATTTCCCCTGATACGGCGGAACGTCCGTTTTCATTTTCGGTTCCAATAGTGTAAAGCCATACGGTTTTCGACAGACTGTGATAATAAACCAGCACCCCATCTCCGCTTTCCAGTGCAACCGAAACCCTCTCACTGGAATCAGAAACCGGGTCCCCGTCTATATAAACATTAGCCAGCTTGAGTTTAAAGGGAAGATAAGATTCCAGACCGCTTTCGCTTCTTACAATTTTCGGTCCTTTTAAACTGTTATCCACCATGGTAAAGGGATTAATCTCCCCATCTGCTGTCAGTTCGCAGTCCAGACTTTTTCCAAACATGGTTCCTGATTTGGTATCCGTCTTTAACAAGTTGTAAAAGAGACTTATGCAGTCCTTCTTCTGCAGGATATCCATGGCCTCTTTATTGACGCCCTCATTGAGTTCCAGAAAATAGTACTTGGAAAGCCTGGAGCCTGACTGGTCTCCGGTAAAATCAGAGTTAACATATTCCAAAAGAGCCAGAACGCCCTTTACCCCATCCTGAAGGGTAATATATTCCTCTGGCTTAAAATTCCCTCCCAGATACCCGTTCATCCAGCCCTGTTCTGCCGCAATGCGGATCTGTGAAGCATACTCTTGGTTTCTTGGTACATCGGCAAAAACAGAAGTGTTGCTGGTTCCGCTTACTGTGCTCCGGTAAGAAGAAGCATTTACCAGCATGGAGGCGAATTCCCCCCGTGTGACCCAGGCCCCGTCATTGGAGGTATTCATGATACCTGACAGCCCTATCACCTTTTTCTGTAAATCAAAATTAACTGCGGCCTCCGCCATCATAGGAGCTATTGCCTCTGCAGCCAGCACAACAGCCAGGGAAGCCGCTATTTTTCGTCCATTCATCCAGATTTCTCCTCTCGTCATTCCTATCTGCCGCCTATTTTATCAGGTTCCTATGTCCGTTTTGTGACAGTTAGCTGAAATTAGTCTGAAATGCATTCCCGGTTGCCTAAAAAGCCGGTTCAATTTATAATAACTATCAGATGAGTTCATCATAAGGGTAAGGAGATGAAAAAAAGTGAAAATATTGATTGTAGAAGATGAAATCAGGCTGGCTGAAGCCTTGGGACAGATCATGAAGGAACAGCAGTACCAGGCTGATCTTGTGTATGACGGAAGCAAGGGCTTAAGCTGCGGCCTTTCCGGCAGCTATGATGTGATCATTTTAGATGTAATGCTTCCGGGAATGGATGGATTTCAGGTGGTGAAAAACTTAAGGGAAGCCCATATCCAGACTCCGGTTCTCATGCTCACTGCCAGGGATGAAATCTGCGACAAGGTGAAGGGGCTTGACCAGGGGGCCGATGACTACATGACAAAACCCTTTGTTCCCGAAGAGCTTTTAGCCCGCATCCGTGCCCTTTCCCGCCGTCAGGGAGAAGGAACTTCTGAGGAAATGAGATTCGGGGACCTGGTCTTAAACCTGTCTGCCAATGATTTATGCTGCGGTTCCAAATCCATTCATTTGGGCTACAAGGAATCAGAGGTGTTAAAAATCCTCATGGGCAGCTCCGGAAAAATCATTTCCAAGGATACTCTCATATCCAGAGTATGGGGAAACGATTCTGATGCAGAGGACAATAACGTGGAAGCCTATATCTCCTTTCTCCGCAAAAAGCTGTTCTTTGTAGGTTCGGCGGTAGAGATCGGCACCATCCGCAAGGTGGGATACCGTCTGGAGGAAATGGCATGATTAAACGGCTTAGAGGGAAGTTTATCTTAATCAATATGGCTTTTGTGATCAGCATTCTCATTGCAGTCCTTGGCATCTTTTATTATTCCAATGTAAGGCGCATGGAACGTTTGTCTGAAATGGTTCTCATTCAGGCCATTGACCGGGACAGGATGAACCTGGCTCACACCAGGATCATATTCGGACCAAGGCCAAGGAGTGACTCCACTCCCTTTACTCCTGTCTTTGTGGTGACCTTAAATCAGGATCATTCCATCGTGAATATACGGAAAAGCAACATCACTGTCACGGAAGAGCTGGCACAGACCCTTATTCAGTTGACGGAGGACTCCGGACTTTACCGCGGTGTTTTAAAAGACTACTCCCTCCGCTATCTTAAGGTCAAGACTTCGGAAGGCATGAAAATCGCATTTGCAGACCAGAGCTATGAATGGAACAGCTTAAAAGCCCTGCTGGTCAACTGTCTGCTGATTTTCTCTGTGGCGGTCATTTTATTCCTGATTTTAAGCCTGTTTCTTTCCCGCCTGGCTTTAAAGCCTGTGGAAATTGCCTGGAAGCAGCAAAACCAGTTTATTGCAGACGCCTCTCATGAGTTAAAGACGCCCCTGACCGTAATCCTGGCTAATTTACAAATCCTCTCTTCCCACAAAGACCAGACCATCCGGGACCAGGAAAAATGGCTGGATAATACCAAGGAGGAAGTTCGGCGGATGAAACAATTGGTGGAGGAGCTTCTCTTTCTGGCCCGTTCCGATGCAAAGGCCGTCCAGGCGGACCATACAAAAAAAGAACCCCTGGATTTCAGCGACACGGTGCTGAACGGAGTTCTTCTCTTTGAATCCATTGCATTTGAAAATAAGGTGGATTTAAAACATGATATAGAAACCGATATTCCTTTGGAAGGCTGCAGGGACCAGCTAAAGCAATTGGTCACCATACTGCTGGATAACGGGTGCAAGTATGCAGGGAAAAACGGATCTGTCTCCGTGGAATTAAAAAAAGTCTCCCATCATGCCGTTTTAAAGGTTCAGAATACGGGAGAGCTTATTTCTCAGGAGGAACAAAAGCGCATTTTCGAGCGTTTTTACCGGACGGACAAGTCCAGAGCCCGCAAAAGCGGAGGCTACGGCCTGGGTCTTTCCATTGCCAAGACCATTGCAGAATACCACAAAGGAAAGATCGGCGTATCCAGCAGCCCGGAGACGGGAACTGTCTTTACTGTCACTCTGCCTCTGCCCTCGTAATTTACGGGCAGAGGCAGAGGATTTTTTTATGCCTTTTCAGCAGCCGAAACAGCTTCATCAAGCCATGGGGATTCCAGATATTCCGCCAAGCCTCCATCCACTGATTCCGCAATCTTAGGATCAATGGGAATTCTGGCTAATACTTCCAGCCCATGCTCCTGGGCCACCTGATCAATACGGCTCTCTCCGAATACGGAAATCTTTTTGCCGCAGTCTGGACATGACAAATAGCTCATGTTTTCAATTAGACCGAGGATGGGAATATTCATCTTCTTTGCCATGTTGACCGCCTTGGCAACGATCATGGATACCAGTTCCTGAGGAGATGTCACGATGATGATTCCGTCAAGAGGCAGGGACTGAAATACGGTCAGGGGCACATCGCCGGTTCCCGGAGGCATATCCACAAACATGTAATCGATATTTTCCCAGAGAACCTCCTGCCAGAACTGCTTTACAACGCCTGCAACGACAGGGCCTCTCCAGATGACAGGATCTGTTTCGTGATCCAGAATCAGGTTTGATGACATGACTTCAATTCCCGTAGCTGTTGTTGCAGGAATCATAAGATTGTTTGGCGTCACTCCAATGCCCGCAGCCGTAATTCCCAGTGCCTTTGGAATGGAAGGGCCTGTAATATCCCCATCCAGAATGGCAGTCTTATATCCCTTTGCCTGCATGCGCACTGCCATCATGGTGGTGACCAGGGATTTACCCACACCGCCCTTTCCGCTCACCACGCCAATCACTTTTTTCACTGTGCTGACAGGGTTTAAAGGCTCTAAAAAGCTGGTCTGGTCCTCCTGTCTGCTGCCGCAGGTTTCCCCGCAGGTATTGCAGTTATGGGTACAGTTTACATCACTCATTTTCATTCCTCCTATAAAATCTCAAAATTTTAAGGCTTTCATTTTATCCCTGCCGCAGGGCTTTTGCCAATAATTTTAAAGACTCCCATGGTTTCCAGGGTCTTTGTCAGAGTGTAAAAAATCATGGAGTCAATAGGCCACATAATCACATTCTTCAGCGCCCTGGCCGGGAGAAGAACCATGAACCCCTTTCCGTACAGTATGGACAGGCACAAGGTGTTGAGCACCATGTTGCAGACCACTATAACCAAGAGTTTGGTAAGAAACACCCTTTTAAGGGTAATGGGTCTCTTGTAATACATGGTTCCATAGATGATGCCGGATAAAATGGTCACCAGAGTAAAGCCCGGGAAAAAGGCTCCGGTGGGCTTTATCAGATATTTCAAAATATCCAGGCCTCCGGAAAAAAGCCCTCCTACTGCCGGGCCGAACAAATAGGCCATCATTTCATTGGGAATGCCGGAAAATCCAATCCTGATGTAATTTCCCACATCAATGGAAAACACACGGAGGATGATCCCTATTGCGGCAAACATGGCGGCGGCCGTGATGGTTCTTACAGACTTCAGTTCTTCGTAAGAATCGGTGAACAAAGTAACGAATTTTTTCATAAAAAAACCTCCTTTGCAGACCTCATACTACAACGGAGATAAAATGCCTATCTTCTGATGCAGCGGGATGCGACTCGTGTACCGCAAGAAAATCTTTTCGTCCAGCTGACAACTCCCTGTTCAGCCGGCACTTAACGCACACAAGTCTACTCTGCTTAATGTATTTTGTTTTGTAACGCCCTCAGTATAACACAGTTTCAGGAGAAAGCAAACATTTTTTCAGCCGGTCCTTCTCCTCTCCACTGCCCAATGGACAAGGAAGGCAATCAGAGTGCCTAAAATCAGGCCTCCTAAAATATCCGTGGGAAAATGAACAAATAAGTACATTCTGGAAAAGGCAATCAAAGCCGCCAGAACCAGGGCCAAAGTTCCCCATTTCCGGTTATAAAGCCAGATGCTGACCGCTCCCTCAAAGCTTGCAAGGGTGTGGCCTGAGGGGAAGGAATAGTCTTTGGGGTTTTGAATCAGAAGGAGGACGCTGTCATCCAGCCAGATGGGCCTGTCTCTGGCAATGAAATTTTTCAAAAATATATTTCCAATGACGTAGCCTGCTGCCAGGGAAAGCAGTATGCACAGACCTATAAACCTTGTCTTTTTTATGCACAGCAGTCCGATTCCAATTACAATCCAGATAAATCCATGATCTCCCAGACTGGTTATTGTCTTCATGAACAGATCCAGCCATGGAGTGTGTAAGGACTGCAAAAAATACAGGAACTCAAATTCGATTCCAGACATTATATCGTTCAGCTCCTTTTTATTTAATAATGCCATTATACTTCCTTATACAGAAAATTCCAATATTAAAAAAACGGTTTCATAAAATAATTGACAAGTCTTAAAATTAAGTTTAGGATGGGTTTCAGTAAAACACAGATAAAACAGCAGGAGGCTTTGCGATGAAATACATACGTCAATTCAGCATCATTCTTTTCATTTCTTTGATAGGTGAAATTATGCGTCTGGCTATTCCTCTTCCAATCCCCGCAAGCATTTACGGGCTGGTGCTTATGCTGATCGGACTAAGCACAAAGCTCATTCCTTTGGAAGCCGTTGAAGAGACCAGCACATTTCTCATAGAAATTATGCCTGTCATGTTCATTCCGGCCGCTGTAGGGCTTCTGGAATCCTGGGATTCTCTCCGCCCTATTTTGGTTCCGTTTCTGGTCATTAATTTACTTTCCACAGTGGTGGTCATGATCCTGACTGGAAAAGTAACCCAGTCTTTTATGAGGAAACAGAAAAAGGAGGAACAATCATGAACAGTACGGCAGGTGATTTTCTGTTCTTCGGAGCGGTGATCAGTCTTTTGGGATATGAACTGGGGCTTCGCATCAAAAAGCGGTTAAAACTTCCTGTATTTAATCCTCTTTTAATATCCATTGCTATTGTGATGGTATTTTTATCTGTATTCCGTATCGATTACAGTTCATATATTGTCAGCGCCAAATACATCAGCTATCTCCTCACTCCTGCCACCGTCTCTCTGGCCGTTCCCCTTTACCGCCAGTTTGATCTGCTTAAAAAGCACTCCAGAGCCATTGCGGCAGGAACTCTGACAGGCGTTCTCACCACCATGATCACAGTGTTTTTGCTGTCCCTCATTTTTAGCCTCAACCACCAGGAATACGTTACATTTCTGCCTAAATCCATCACTACAGCGATTGCCATGGGAATAACGGAAGAAATGAAGGGGTTTGTGACCATCACAGTTGCAAGCATCGTTGTTACAGGAATTCAGGGAAGTATTATTGCGGAGACTGTATGCAGAATATTTAAAATCACAGAACCGGTTGCCA
The DNA here is from genome assembly GCF_036758025.1 of Lacrimispora sp. Taxonomy (GTDB): domain Bacteria; phylum Bacillota; class Clostridia; order Lachnospirales; family Lachnospiraceae; genus Lacrimispora. The sequence goes on from NZ_DAIOXM010000009.1 coordinate 8,633, forward strand.
AGGGACTTGCCATTGGCGCCTCTGCCCATGCCATGGGAACAGCCAAAGCCATGGAAATAGGAGAAATTGAAGGCGCCATGAGCGGTCTTGCCATTGCAACCTCCGGGCTTTGCACCGTTGTGTTTGCTTCTATTTTTGCTAATTTTATTTGAAAACAGATTAGACGGCATAAAAAAAAGAGATCCTGGGATCTCTTTTTTGTTTTATAACTATTTACAGCTCAATGACCACATCCAGTTCTTTTACGTCCTTCCCAGTATGGCATACCATATCGGGGAACTCCTGGTGGTTGCAGATGATGACCGGAGTGACCACTTCGTATCCGGCACTTTTAATGGCTTCTATATCAAATTCTAAAAGCAGATCTCCCGCTTTTACACGATCTCCCTGTTTCTTATGGGAAGTATAATGTTCTCCATTTAATCTGACTGTATCCAGTCCTACATGGATGATAATCTCAGCACCCTTGTCCGTGGTAACGCTGACCGCATGCTTTGTCTCAAACACAACTGTAAGCACACCATCTGCAGGTGCTACAATTTGTCCCTTAGCAGGAAGAATAGCTACCCCTTTTCCAAGTATTTCCTGGCTGAAAGCAGGATCATTGACCTGGCTGAGAGGAATGACAGTTCCTTCTAAAGGAGCTAATATCTTTTCACCCTTTTCTTCATTTCCTCCGCCGAACATTTTTTTCAATGATTGAAACATATGACATTCTCCCTTCTTTTGCTCTCTGAATTTCTTGACAGAAAATCCTCTGCATGGGAATAGTATGCCCTATAAGCTTTTCCATGTCAATAAAAACCAATTTCAAAAGTGAAAAATGTTTTTGCTTCAAATAATCTGCTTATATTCCATCAAATACCTTTCTGCTTCCTCGCACCACACATTCCGGTTCCTGCTGCATATTTCCGCCAGCCCGCGAAACAGCGGATCTTCTTTTCCCAGTTTCCCGAAGTCTGCAATGGCTGTCAGTTCCATATCAATATGAGGATAAATCAGCTTTTTTCCACCGGGAATACTCGGCAGATTCAAAATGGTTTCCGGCACCGCATCCAGTCCCCCGATATGAGTTACCATAAAAGAGGGATTGATTTTCCCGCTGGAGGACAACTCAAGGGACTCCAGCATATCGCCGGTGGACCCCCCTGATGTGCCTGCCAGATGGGTGCTTTCATAATGCACATTATAGAAATTAAAGGGAACCTTAAACCTGTTATCCGTAGGACCTGCAAAGAAATTGAAACAGCCGTCATTGCCTAAAATATCGTCGCCAAGCACCATCAGACCAGAAACGGCTGCAAAAACAAAGACATCATCATATCCCTGGCCTTTTGTCAGCGCCAGTAAAACAGCTGCCCCATCCTGTCCGGAGGTATTTAAATACTGAAGCGTAATTCCCTTGGCCTTGGCATCTTCTACCGTAATCAGCTCAGAAGCCCTTTTAAGGCGTTCTCCGTCAATATCCACCACAACAACCAGGGAGGGATTTACAGGCCCGTTTATGGCATACTCAATAGCTCCCAGTCCCATTGGTCCCGCACAGCCTAAAAGCGCCATTCTGCCGCCTGGCTTGATTCCCATCTGATGCTCATAAACATAAGGTGTGGTATGATAGCTGGCATGAAAAGCTCCGATAATACAGGACATAGGCTCTGCCAGAGAGGCGTCGGCAAAATAAGTTCCATGATAAGGCAATACACAGCCCAAATCAATGGCGATTTTGGGAATGATACAATAGGTGGCGTTTCCGCCAAAGTATTCATAGCTGTACCCTGCCGAATAGCCGGATTCCAGCCCCATGGCCGGCTGCAGGACAAATTTCTGTCCTGCCTGATACCGCCCTTTTAAATTTTCTCCCACCTCTTCTATGATGCCGGCAAATTCATGTCCGGTGATTACCGGGTGCTCGGCCAAATCAGCCGGCACTCTTTTATGTTCTTCTCCCCTGATTGCCGCCTTATAAGTAGACAGACATTTGCTGTTGGATATGATTTTTACCAAAAGCTCATCCTCTGTGATGGGAGGCAGTTCAAATTCCCTGATCATAACCTTCTTTTTACCTGCTAATACTGCTGCTCTTGCCTTCATTTATGCTCCTTATTGTTCTGATTCTGAATTTCTTCCAGTAAACCCTCGATTTGCTCATCTTTCATAAAATTATCTATGGTGACAATTCTTTTATCCGGCCAGGCCATCCTGGTTCTTTTTTCAAGGCTCTTATGAGTCACAATCACGTCAACCGTTTTCGGCACTTTTTCAATGGCATAGTTATCGACTTCCACATCCAATGATTGCTTTTCCAGCCTCTTTTTAAAAGCATTTGCTCCCATTGCACTGCTCCCAAGCCCTGCATCGCATGCGAAAGCAACAAAACGGATCTTTTTCTCAGGGATTTCCCCTTGAGGTACGGAAGCCCCCAGTTTTGAGGATAGAACTGCTTTTCCCTCTGCCTTCATACTCCTGGATTTTTCAATGGATTCTTCCAGGTCATCTTCACTTTCCGTCTTGGAATTTTTCAGTATCAGTGAACTTACCACAAAGCTTACCAGGGCTGCTCCCAAAACTCCGGCAATTACACCCAGGAAATTTCCCTTGGGGGTCAGCATCAGATAGGAGAAAATAGAACCTGGGCTGGGCCCTGCTGTTAATCCCACACCGAACAGGCTGAAAATTAAAGTTCCTGTCCCTCCTCCTAAAATCATACTGATAATAAGAATTGGTTTCATCAATACATAAGGAAAATAAATCTCATGGATACCGCCTAAAAAGTGGATAATAATCGCACCTGGAGCCGTCTTTTTTGATGCCCCTTTTCCAAACATGGTGTATGCCAGCAGCAGTCCAAGGCCGGAGCCTGGATTTGACGCAACCATGAAGTAAATGGATTTCCCCGCTTTCAGCGCATCCTGCATGCCAAGAGGATAATAGATTCCCTGGTCAATCACATTATTCAAAAACAGCACCTTGGCCGGTTCATTAATCAGAGATAACAAAGGTAAAAACCCGGTTTTCACCAATCCCTCGATCATGACGGTAATTCCGTTATTCGCCTGCTGGATTACCGGCCCGATCAGTCCATAGGAGGCCAGGCTCAGTGCCAGTCCGATAAGACCAAGAGAAAAATTGTTTATCACCATCTCAAAGCCCACCGGTATCTTTCCATCAATCATTTTGTCAAATTTGTTTATGATCCAGGCACTTAAAGGTCCCATAATCATGGCTCCCAGGAACATAGGAATATCCGAACCCACAATCAATCCGAAGGTACCGATGGTTCCCACAATTGCGCCCCTTTCTCCGCCTGCCAGCTTGCCCCCGGAATATGCCAAAAGAAGAGGGAGCAAATAGATCACCATCGGTGAAACCATGCTGCCGAAGGCTTCATTTGGAATCCAGCCTGTCGGAATAAATAATGCTGTTAAAAACCCCCATGCAATAAACGCACCCATATTCGGAATAACAATACCTGTTAAAAATCCCCCAAATGCCTGTAATTTGGCCCTATAATTTCTCTCCATTCCAATCTCCTTCTACGGTGTACTCTCCGTTTTCCTGCAGATGAAGCAGTAAATCAGGCTTAAGACGGGAAGAAAGTGCACGGCGGATATTTTTTCCGTCACTTCTTTCATAAAAATCCTCTGCCTGCCGGGCTGTCAGTCCGCCGGTTATTTTGCGCGCAATCAGGCGTTCCTTCAGCATCCTTTCTTCTGCAGTAATAAAAATACTAAAATCAGAATCACAGATGAGTTCTCTCCACCCATCTTCATCAAGGAGAATCCAATTCCCCTCAATTAAAATAATATCCTTTGTTACCAGAAGCGCATCCGGCACCACATCATGCAGAGTCCGGTCGTAAATTGGCCATTTTACGTCACTTCTTTGTAATGCATGAACACTCTTCCTTACTTTTTCTATATCAAAGGTCTCCGGAGACCCCTTAATATCCTTCATGAGAACAAGCTTACCGTCCTTTTTTATTTCATGGGAATCTAAATAGTCCTGGGAATAATGGAATCCATCCAGTCCAATGGCCTGGACTCCCGCCATGCCCCGGATGGAGCCGGATAAATGCTCCAGAAACTGAACCAGTGTTGTCTTACCGGTACCGGGAGGCGCCGCCAGATACACAATCAATCTGCTCCCCTTCTGCAAAAACCGGCGGTTTAACTCAGCCAGAAGGGGAATAAATATCTGCTCAATGTTTTTCTCATCATACTCTGCCTCAACCGGCAGCCCATTTACATGAAATGAAAACCTCTTTTTCTCCATCACAACAGCTCCATAATCTCTTCTGGGACCTTTGCCGCCAGAATTCCATTGACAATATCATCCTCCATCAACACATCTGCCAATTCAGAAATCAGCTCCATGTGCCGGTCAGAATCCTTTGCTGCCAGTATAATCAGCAGCCGGACTTCTATGGATCCCGGAAACACCACACAATTTGAAAGTTTAAGCATGGACAGCCCTGTTTTCAATACTCCGTTTTCCGGCCGGGCATGGGGAATTGCGATCTGAGGCAGGATCACAATGTAAGGACCGTTTTCCTGTACACTGTTAATCATTGCATTTACATATTCCCCCTGAATAAACTGCTCCTCCAGAAGCGGACCCGCTGCAATGCGTATGGCTTCCTGCCATCCCCCCGCCTGATCCATAACCGTAATTTTATTTTTCAGCATTTCTTTTAACATGCTGTCTCCTCTCCACCGCCTTAATCAGGCCAAAATTTATTACCTTTAGTTATCAACTTCATTCACTTTATCCTGAAGATAGGTTCTTAAAAGCTTCTCCGTATATTTTTTGACCGGCTCTTTCCGCCCGGCCCTGATATTGTCAAAAAACATGTCATTTTCAAACAATGCATGGCTGATCACGGATACTGCCAGTGTTTCTCTGGGATCATCATTTGGAATGAGCATAACCACAACCACAGCGGACTCCATAAAATGAGGTTCTGAAAATATGCCTGTTTCCGGACAGATAATAAAGAACTTTGAATTGCTGACTCCCCTTGTCTTTGCATGCAGTAACGTAAACCGTAATTCCGGTATTACCTGAGTGGATAACGCCTCGCGCCTCATTAGATCCTCATAAATCACATTGCTTAAGCCGTCCGTTTCATCAGCGATTTCTGCCGCAAATCTAACCATATCCTGAAAAAATATAGAAGAATGCACCCGGTATATATCCAAACTCTTTAGAATAGAGCGTATTTCCTTGCTGATTAACTCAATTTCATCAATTTTAGAAAAGATATCTTTACCCGCTTCATCCGGACCGGCCGGCAGTATTTTTGTTATGGAATCAATTCCCTCTGAGATAGCGGAAATATCCGCTTCCGTCAGCATAGGGTTTACCCTCAGATATTTATAGGCTGCATCCGGAATTTCAAAAGAAGACACCAGCAGTTCAATATCATTAGGAATGCCTTTTGCTATATTTCCAAGAGTCAGGCTTTTTACCTTTACCTTTCCATGAAACGCCTGGGATATCCTGGAGGCCATAAGTGTGGAAATACCGATTCCGCTGGCACATATAACCCCTACGGCAATTTTTTTCATCAGCTTTTCCCGATTCCCAAGCCTCACCTGCGCTCCTCCGAAATGCAGGGCCAAAAGCCCGGTTTCTTCCGGCGGCACTTCCAATCCCAAGGTATCTTCCAACACCCTGACTGCATTTTCCGTCTTTCGGTAAACCTCCGGATATTCGGACATCACTTCATCCTGGAATGGATTATGAATTCCGATTTCGTATTGTATCCGCACAATCGTAGGGCGCAGATGTGCCAGCAGACCCTTTATTAAAATTTCGTCGTGCTTTAGCTGAAAAGCGATTCCCTGATCGTACTGGTGTATCATTTGAAATATCAGGCATTCCAAGTCGTAAAAACTGCTTTCTGAAATATCATCATTCATGTGCTGGGGCTTTATCCCTTTTAGATAAATATATAAGTGGGTCAGCTCCGGTTCCGAAATTTCAATCTGGAACGTCTGGCTTAAAACTTCTATCAGCCGGATTGCGAGGCTGAAATCCGAAGACTGCCGGTCCTCTTTGGTAAGCAAAACTGCGGAGAGGATGCTCTGATCCCTTCGAATGCGATGTATCATAATACAGAAATAGATCATTAAGTCCGTACAGGAGATTTTTGCCATGTTATTTAGCTTGGCACTGTCTGCCTTCTGTATAGAAGCAGATACTTTTTCAGGGATGTCTTCATCTACAAGATCGCATAGTGTGGAAAAAGGATCATCCATGTTTTGAAAAATATATCTCATACAGGCCTTGCGGTAATCCGGTTCTTCATACTCCAAATAAATGCCCACACCTGCTTTTTTTATAATCGTGATGTGGTTCTTTTGAAACCATGGCTCTGCTCTTTCCAAGTCTTTGCTGATAGTCGTATCACTGACCTGAAACTTGGCTGCATAGGCGTATAGCTTATTTGGCTCTTCCTGCCATAAAAGCTCCTGGATCAACTGATTGCAGCGTTCTTCCCGGTTTTGCGGAACTTTGATTCCAGACCTTTCCAGGCGATCCAACAGTCTCTTTTTTCCCGCTTCCTCTCCCATGATACAGATCCCCTTTTTCGATCTCGTATCCAGGATCAGCCCATAGGCGGCCAACTGCCGGTCTATATAGCTCAGTTCACGGAAAACCGTCCTTTTGCTGCTCTGAATATGCTTTGCAAGGGTTGCCGCCGGGATATGTTCTTCCGTATTAATGAGCAAAAATAATATTTGAATAAGTCTGGGTGAAAATTGCATATCTCTCTTCCTTCCGATATTATGGAGCTCTTTCAACCAATTCCTGAGATTCTGCGCTTAGTATCAACTGATGTGGAATCCCATTATGATATTCCAGGTTGATTTCTCCTTGGATTAATGGATACATATACTCAATCAGCCTTTCCTCCACATCATTCCCCTGCCCGTTAATCCATATTTGAGGCACTTTTCTTTCACTGTTAGCCACGTTCTCTATGGGAACCGAGGTATATGCCACCTCATAGCCGGATTTCTCTCTCCTGCAGAGAGAAGCCATTTCCCCGCTTCTTCCTTCCAGAGCCAGTTGGAGGGCCTTCATACCCAGCATTTCGGACTCTGATAAGTCTGTTTCACTTGCCACATGCATGGCGGATCTCTGCATTAAGTTCAATTCAATGGAACGTACCTTGCAGCCAATCTCATTACGAATGCTCTCTTCCAGAACCTTTGAAGCACCGGCAATGCAGGAATGGCCGAACATGTCGGCAGCACCCTTTGATATGGCGGAAGAAATATAATCCCCATCCTCATTTTTAATCCCCTCGCTGACTGCTATCAGCAGACTTTTTTCTCTGCTTAACTTATTCCCCAAATCATTTAAAAAGGATTCCATATGAAATGGATGTTCACAGAGATAGATGAAGTCAGGTCCTTTGCCACCATTGACCCGTGCCAGGGAAGAGGCCGCCGTCAGCCAGCCGGCATTTCTGCCCATAACCTCTACAATGGTTATGGCCGGTGTATCATACACCATAATATCACGTTCCAGTTCCGCAAAGGTTGTGGCAATATATTTGGCCGCAGAGCCGAATCCCGGTGTATGGTCAATTCCTGCCAAATCATTATCAATCGTTTTCGGCGCTCCGATGATATGGATATCGGTTATATGATTTTCCTTTATATACCGGTCCAATTTCATCACCGTATCCATGGAATCATTACCTCCTATGTAAATAAAATAGGTAATTCCGTAGCGCCGGAAAATGTCAATTACTTTTTCAGAATCCTCCCTGCTGCCAGACTCAAGCTTGTAACGGCAGGAACCCAGAGCTGCTCCTGGTGTATAGGCCAGATGCTTCATGACATTTACATTTTTCATAAGAGGCTGTAAATCCATCAATTGTTCATTTAAGACTCCTTCAATTCCATTTCTTGCCCCATATACCTTCTTCACCTGCCTGGTTACCGCAGCCACCCGGAGAATCCCTGACAAAGTTGCATTGATCGCCGCCGTAGGTCCGCCGGATTGGGCTATTAAAAGATTTCCACTCATAATTATACAACCTTCTTTTTGCTGATGTATTTCCTTCATGGTTTTATTATAAAGGCATTTCCTTCTGAAACTCAAGGAAAAGAAAAAAACTCTTGTCACCTTAAAAAGATGACAAGAGTAATGATTTATCTCTTGCTGTAAGAACCGCAAACCTTGCATATTATCTGGACAACCGGACTTCTACCTGATACTTCATCCCCTTTTCATTTGGAAGAAATTCTGACTCCCATGTTTCCCCGTTGACAGTCATGGTTCTGATGCTGTTACAGCCTCCTTCTTCCTGAATAAACCGAATTTCATAAACGGAACCCCGGAACTCCTTTACTACCGAGCATTCCCTCCAGTCCTTTGGCAGGCATGGTTCCAGCTTAAGTCCGGGCAGTTCCGCCTTCAGCCCCAGCACATACTGCAAAAGGGCTTTGGTCAGCCATGCGCCAGTCGCGCTTCTCCAGGTCTGGCCCGCAGTGCCCAGTCTGTATCCGGTCTCTTCATTGAAATAGGAGTTGCACATAATATAGGGTTCGCACTTTTTCTCATGATATTCATGGTGAAAGGGAAGGATCTTCTTTAAACCCATTTCCACCTTGTCATTGTCCTTCATCATGCTGTCAACAGCCAGCTTCCAGCAGCATGGATGGAGGTATACGCCTCCGTTTTCATGGACTCCTGCCGGTTTCTGGGTCATCTGGCCGATGGTTGGAATGTAATTGTGGTAAGCAGGCCAGGAAACCAGGGTTCCTAAATCAGTTTCCAGATATTTGTCCACTGCCTTTAAGATACTTTCTTTTCTCTCCTCATCGGCCACATCTGCCATGACAGCCCAAAGCTGGGGAATTAAGTATATTTTCCCTTCCTCGCATTCTGAGGAGCCAAGACGCTCTCCCTGATCGTTGATGGCACAGATATAATATTCTCCATCCCACCCAAATTCGTTGATAACAGCCTTCATCTCCTGTCCCCTGAGCCGGGAAAAGAACAAATCTTCCTGTTTTCCCAGAGCTTCCGCCAGAAGGCCAAACTGCCTGTTTGCCTGACACCAGGCAATGGACAGCCACACGCTGACGCCTTTTCCCTCCAGACCCGCCTGGTTCATCATATCATTCCAGTCGCCGCCCCAAAGCTTGATCAGTCCATGTACCCCTTTAAAATTCCAGAGAAATTCTACGGCCCGTTTCACGTGTTCGTATACGCTGGCAGAGGTTTTATCATTGAATTCTACTTTTTCTTCCAGAAAGGAGGGATCGCCCAGTTCCTTTATAATAGAGGCGGCTGCCATGGGAATCCATACGGCACAGTCTGCAAAGTTATTATCCCGGATTTCTCCATCCAACCAGGTTCTTGGGGCATATCCGCTGCCGTATTGATAAGTCAACGCCCGTTTAAACCGTTCCCAGGCCAGTCTGGGGTTGATGGCCGCCAGACACTCACTGTCGCTTACCATGTCCCTGTATCCGTTATGGCGGACTCTGGCCCATCTGCTTCCCATATTAGTCTGGTGCTTTGTCCAGGCATTAATCAGGAAATTCAAGGATTCATCCGGTGTATGAATGGTGACCCCTTTTTCTTCCTCCTCATACTGCTTTTTCACAGCCTCCAGACGTTCCTCTGTCTTTCCTCCGCTGATGCGTTTTGCAGCCTGCTCCAGTTCCTCCGGATGAAGGGCGATTCCAAGAGCATAATGAAATTCTGCCTCTTCTCCCGGCTCCAGGGTCACTGTGTTTTCCAGAACCAGACAGATTTTTTCCGCATTGCATTCGCTTCCTGTACAGCCTCCCAGGTACATGGCATCCGGGTCCTGTTCATTTCCATAGGTTCCTATAAATGCATTTTTCCTGGTGTCATATCCAGTGACTTTCTTATCCCCAAGGAAATAAGCCGATACCTCCTGAAACTGGTTGCTCTCTATCTTTGCATAGGATCTGGTGGCAATACCGTTGTATTCCTCTCTTAAACCGGCTGTATCAACATTGTATCCCTGGGCGCGGTAAGCGCCGTCTGCTTCTGTTTTAGCATAAGGGATGACCTTGACGGTTCTCCGGCGCTGGGAACAGTTTTTCACCTTGACGGTCCAGATTTCTTCCGGTGTCTCCTGGGGAACAAACAGACGCCAGCTTGTGGCTATCCCCTGGAATTGGGAGGATATTTCCGTATACCCGATTCCATGGATGCATTTAAAACTTTCATACTGCTTTCTTAAGGGAAGTCCGTTGGCCGTCCAGAACTCCCTTGTCTCAGCATCGGAAATATACACCTGGCGGCTGTCTACCAGCATGATTCTCCTTCCTAAATATCCCTGGACAATTCCTTCTCCAAATCCCACCTGGGAAGTAAAGGTGATATACTGATCGTTAAACAGATAATTGTACCAATGCCTGGGTGTGTCAGGAGTGGTGATGACAAATTCCCTTCCCTCTTTCTGAAAATATCCGTATTCGCTCATGGCTTCCTCCTTAACCTTTCACTGCTCCTGCTGTAATTCCTTCAATAAAGTAACGGTTCAAAAACAGATAGACCACCAAAATAGGCGCAATAGACATTACCGTTCCTGCCAGCATGGTGCTCCATGCGGCAACGCCGTCTCCCTGGTCCTTTAAAAGCACCACGCCTACAGTTAAGGGGCGCAGTTCTGACCGGGATAAAGTAAAGGCCAGGGGCATCATATAGTTATTCCATGCATCCCGGAAAGCCAGAATTCCCGTGGTAGCCAGAATAGGTTTCATAATGGGAAGCATGATGGTGGTGTATACCTTAAAAAAGCTGGCTCCGTCAATGATGGCAGCTTCATCAATTTCCTTGGAAATGCCGTTGCAGTATCCTAAAACCAGAATACAGAAAAATGGCTGCGCCGTCGCCACCTGGGTGATGACCATTCCCCATACAGAGTCCAAAAGCCCCAGCTTGCGGCACAACTGGAAAATAGGAAACAGGGTTACGGCACCGATAAGAAACATCATAAAGCCAAAGGTTCCGGCCAATAAACTTTTTCCAGGAAAATTACACCGGGACATGGTGTACCCGGTCATGGAAGTGGTGACCATGATTCCCAGCACAGAAGCTGCGGCAAAGAATACGCTGTTAAAGGTATATCTGGCAAAGTTGGCCTGCTTCCACGCCTTTCCGTAATTTTCCGGATGCCAGATCTCCGGAAACACTTTCATGCCGCCTAATAGAAATTCTTCCGTGGATTTAAAAGAACCTCCCACAGCATAAATCAGCGGAAACACCAGCAAACAGATGATTATGGCCAGTCCTGCATAAAGCAGGAACATATTTCTTGTACGATTTGCTTTTCTTGACATTTTTTCCTCCTTGCAAATAAGGCTTAAAGCTTAATAATTCATCTTTCGGGTGCTTCTGATATAAATAAGGGTAACCAGCATGACCAGAACCGTTGACAGGATGCTGACTGCAGAAGCATATCCCTGCTGGGATGTTCCCATGGTCTCAAAAAAATACCGGTAAATATACATGGTCATAACCTCCGTGGAATTTCCCGGTCCTCCGTTGGTCAGCGCCTTTACGGAGTCAAATAATTTCAAGGCATTCATGATGCACAAAGCTGTAATCGTCTGAAACATGCTTCCCATCATAGGAATGGTGATGCGAAAGAATGTCTGGACTCCGTTTGCCCCGTCCACTTTGGAGCTTTCGTATACCTCAGAGGGAATGCTTTGAAGGGCGGATAAAAACAGCACCATATAAAATCCCACTCCGCTCCAGGTACAGAACAGGACAATGACGATTTTTGCCATCAGCCCGTTTCCAAACCATTCAATAGCCTTGTCAATAAGGCCCAGCTTCATCAAAACGCCGTTTACGATTCCGTTATAAGAAGCGAACATGAAGTAAAAAACAATAGCCATAATGGCCGTACTGGTAATATTAGGCACAAAGATTACGGCTCTGGCAAGGCTCTGGCCTCTGAACCGTTTATTCAGCAGTACAGCCAGAAGCAGGGAACATGGAATCTGAACCAGTGGGATGGCAATTCCCATCTGCAGTGTGTTAATGACTGAATTCCAGTAGGTCCCATCGTTGAAAATGCGGATATAATTTCTTAAACCGACAAAGATTGCCGGAGAGAATCCATCGTATTTAAAAAAGCTGTAATAAAACACATAGATAAGGGGGTATATGCCAAACAGCATTACCAAGATTATTGTGGGCAGCATCATCAGATATGGCTGCTTATACGTTCCAAGAGAGGCTAAAAAGCCTTTTTTCCTGTTATTGGTTTTCACTTTACTCACCTTTCCATTTCTGATCCGATCCTATATGTAATACTCCCTGATAAGGCATAAAAACTGCTGCAAAACTGTCCGATCTCACATAAGATTTCTTTTCGTTTTGCAGCAGCTTGATTGTTTTGATTATTTCACACTGCTTTCTGCAATGGAGCCTCCTGAAACCGCATCCTCCAGGCCCTGAGTGTAACGCTTATTCAGATCTTCAATAGCCTCATCCAGGGAGGCGGAAATATCAGCGCCTTCTGCTGCCTTGGCAAAGAGATTGGTAAATACGGCATTTCTGTCGTCTCCTTCCAGGCTGATGAATTTGTGAGGTTCGAATTTCGGAATATCCAGATCATCGGTCTTAAAGCTGTATTCCACGCCCTGCAGGTTCAAATCTTCAATTCCTAAAGCTTCCAGCTCATTGGCTCTGTTGTCATTTCTGGGAACAGGCATGTATTTGTTAGCAATGGTCTGATTGGAGAGCCAGAAGGTATAGAATTTCTTTGCGGCTTCCACGTTCTTGCCGTTGGTAACGACCCAGTTCACGCCGCCTTCTGCCCAATACTTGTCTGCCTTATCTCCTTCAAATACCGGAAGGGGAGCTGCATCCCAGTTGCATTTTGTATCCATCTGAGTGGCATAGCTGCCTGGCATCCAGTTTCCGTCAATATACATTCCAATGGTTCCTGCTGCAAAGTTAGCTCTTAAGGTGTCAATTCCCAGAGTTAAATATCCGGGGAATAAGGAACCGTCTTTCATCAGGTCTGTGTAGTATTCAAAATATCTCTTGTTTGCGCCGAAGTCATAGGACTTGGTTCCCACGTTCCAGCCGTACCGCTGAACATCGCTGGTCGCATAGGAAATAGGATCAATGACACGCTCCCAAATCTGGGCCACACCTAATGGAAGTCCAAAGCCATAGGCTTCTCCGCCTCCTGCTTCTGTGATCTTTTTGGCATATTCCTGCATTTCCTCCAGGGTCTTTGGCGGAGCTGCAGGGTCTAATCCGGCCTTTTCAAAAAGATCTTTATTATAGAGAAGACGATATGCGCTCACTCTTACAGGTACGGAATACTGCTTTCCATCAAGGTAAAATTCCTCAGGGGTGAAGGCGCTGGGATTGTAATTTTCCTTTATCTCATCGGTTAAACAGTCCTCAATGGGAGCCAGCTTTCCCTGCTTTGCCAGAGTCTGAACCGTGATTCCCCCGCTGCACTCCAAGATATCAGGAGCAGAATCACCGGATATAGCCATCTGAACCACGCTGGCATAATTCTCTCCATAATATTCATAGCTTACATGAACCTCGTCCTGAGACTCGTTAAAGGCTTCAATCAGCTTCTGGATTCCCTGGTCAGGGCCGCTGGCCTTGGTCCAGATGCGGATTTCTGTGGTTTCCCCTGACTCTGCGGCAGCAGAGCTTCCTGCCTTTGTCTCTGTCCCTGAAGAGGAAGTTCCCCCGCAGCCCACTGCAGATAACACCATACTGCCTGCCAGAGCACATGCGGCAATTTGTTTCACCTTTTTCATAAATACATCTCTCCTTTATTGTTAGTAGCATCATTATACCCGATTCCCGATTCTTTTTGTGAACCTCCCGTTATGCCTGTATTAACTTTTTGTTAGGTTATAAAAAAAACGCTGCTATATTGCAGCGGCCTTAGACTGTAGATAAATGATTCTCTTTGCTTATCTCTTATTATTTAAATCTTATACAATAGTCCGATATTTGTATAATAATAGCCGTAGGATTGTTCCTACGGCTATTATTATGTAAGTCAGTAAATATCAGTTTTATTAATCGTAATGATTTTGCCACTTGTTTCTTATCCAGCCTTCCTTTAAAATTATGTTATACTTAAATTGGATGTAAGTAAGAAGGAGGGCTATTTTTATGAATATTGGAATCTTTGGAATTTTAACCATTTTAAACGTATTTTTAGTTATAGCAATACCCGTTGGTATTTTTGTCCTTATATATTTCATAATTAAAAGGGCTGTTAAAAATGGTATTTTAGAAGCTTATAACGAAATTCACAAAAAACAGTAATCAAATGTTGGGCTGCTAATTTATTCCATGCAGCCCAAGTAAATCCTGAGTTAATGGAATAGTTCTCTGTTTGCCGGGGGGCATATATCTCCGGCAAATCTTCGTTTACCTGATTTATGGCAATAAAAAAACAAACTACTGAATATTGATAGTTGGTTTAATTTTTATTTATTAAAAATAATCACTTTGAAATTTTTCTTAATATCATCAGGTTTTGGATTTTCGAAGTCTTCCTTTCTCAAAAACTTCCAGTGTACTTCCTTTGACGCTTGATGTAAAATATTCTAAAACATATTAGGAGAATATATCATGTTAAATTCAAATAACAATACTTACAACCAAAACGGTTTGGCTATCGGTGTATGCCTGGGTTTAATACTTGCTTCCATGTTAAATAATCTGGGAATAGGTTTAATATTTGGCTTGTTATTGGGCTTGTTATTAGAAAAAGGATATTTTAATAAAAATAATTGATACATATTAAATCTTAGTTTGTTGGTTACTTATATTCAGCCGGAACAGGAATATCAAACCTCTCGCACAATAGTTTTACATCATGCTCATCATTTTCATCATGCTCATAGCCCAAATGAAATAATACTTGATTTTCAGCATTAATACATCTTACCACTTTATCACTTACTTTGCCAATACCACTAAACACGTCCGGGGGATATGCTTCTCCCTCAAAAACAATGTATCCTTGTTCGTTGAATTTAAATATATGAAGATCAATTATCCTGCCTTTAGTATCCTTCCAAACCGTGTGAAATGTGGTTGTATATGCTTCTGTAAATTCAAAAAAGCCTTTTTCTTTTAATAATTCTATAAACTTTTTACTGTTTCCTGCTTCCACAAATAAATCAATATCGTTGTGTGTCCTTGTCTCCTGCTCTAATAGTGCATCTACACCCCAACCGCCGTCTATCCAAATGTTAATTTCATTTTCTTCGACATATCCTATTATCTCAATGACATCTGTTTTATTTACCATGCAATCCCTCCATTCAAATTTATCTTTCTGATTCTAACATGGCATATTCCAATTCATCTTCCCATATTGTATTGCCATCCTTAATATACTTACATTTTTGTATAAAATGTGCTTCTCTACGCATATTGCATTTTTCTAAAACTCTCCATGAACCGATATTTTCAGGGTGGCATAACGCACAAACTCTATGTACATTTAATACATCAAAACTATAATCAATTAACGCCCTTGTCATTTCTGTTGCATAACCTTTACCCCAATCTTTTTTTAATAGTAACCAGCCAATCATTGCTGTGTCATTTTCATAATCCAAATGAATTCTGGAACGGCCAATTTTTTTCTGATTACACTTTAAAATTACTGCCATTTCAAAATTCAATTGTGGTTTCTCTTCCCAATCACGTATAACATTATTTAAATGCTTTTGAGCTCCCTCCACGTTCATGACATCATTTGGCATATATCTCATTATTTCTTCACTAGAATAAAGACCCATAATAATGTCCAAGTCATCTTCATGAAATGGTCTCATGATTAATCTTTCTGTTTCAATCATTACAATTACACCTCGCCTCTGCAAATTCAAATCTGCTATGGTACAGTATGGCTTTATGCAGTAAATTACAGACTAAAATCATTTATTAGAACCATACTTTGCTAACTCTAATTCCATAACAATTTCATCTTCCTCGATTTCACCCGTTTCTATGAATCCTATGCTTTCGTATAAATGTTTTCCTGCAGCATTGCCAGGAACATAATCCAGCGACACATAATCAAACTTTCCGGTTTCTTTTATCATATTAAGCGTATAGTCTAACACCTTTCTGCCATATCCCTTACCTTGTTGATGCTCTGCTATCATCAATCTCCATATACCGCATTTACGCTCTTTTTCATTCCAATCCAGCATAATAAACCCTATTACCTCTTCATCATTATAAATAGCGTAGGGTTTTGCTATTTCAGAATAAAGCCATGCTTCCGCTAATGAATAGACATTTGAGGCTACATACTTACTTTGTTCCTCATTTAATTTCATCCCCACAATTGTCCTAAAATTGCTCTCATTAATTTCTTTTAAAGATACCATTTTATCCCCTGCTATAATTTTATATTCTTTTCGTTATTATTATTTTCCATCCATCATACCATATCTTTGAGGTGATACAATGAAAAAAACTTATCAAAACTACTTTTTAAAAGTCCCCACACCAGATGTCCCTTTATAACACTTCCAATATAATTACAGATAATGTCACACGAATTTCTTCTTATACTCCACAGGCAGAAACCCCGTATACTTTTTAAATGTTCTGGTGAAATGCTGGTTCGAGGTGTAACCCACCAATTCTGCAATGTGATGAATCTTATAGCTGGTTTCCTCCAGCATTTTCTTCGCTTCTTCCATACGGATGCGGGTCATATATTCTGTAAATACTTCCCCTGTCTCCGCTTTAAATAATTGACTTAAATAAGAAGGATTGAGGAAAAAGTAATCCGCAACATTCTGTCTGGTGGCTGTTCGGTAATTTTTAGAAATATAAAATTTAATCCGGTCAATCAGGTCCGAGGATTCTGAAGGCTCTTTCTTTAGAAATTCCATTACCTGAGCGGTGACCGTTTCAAACCAGCTTTGCAGCTCTTTTCCTAATTTAAACTGGTAAAGATATTCCGGCTGAAGCACCTGGAGATTTTCATAGGTTCCCTTCTGGCTCTGGTGATTGAGAAGGATTCCCTGATACCCCATTAAAAGCCGCTTCACTTCATTATAGATATCTTCCAATTCCATGGATGAACCCAGCATCAGATGAAAAATCCGCCTCAAGTACATCTGAACCATCTTTTCCTCCTGGCTGCTGACGCCGTTTAAAAGCTTTTCTCCGCACTCCCGCAGTTCTTTAAAAGAGACTTCCGTTCTGACCACAGCTCCCTTGTAAATATGCATGGAAACGGACTCGTAAAACCGTTTTTCCAAAGCCTGAACGGCCTCCCCATAGGCTTCCTTTACGTCGGAAGGAAAGGGATGAGCCGAGCTGATGCCTGCCGACATCCGGATTTTGCAAAACTGTTCTACTGTTTCCTGTATTTTACCGATAACAATAGCCGCTTCCCTCTCCCCGCCATCTTGACCGCACATCATAAATATGGCGGAGTGCTCGTCTCCCAAAGAAACGCTTTCCAGGTTTTCAGACATGCCGCAGATCTCTTCAATAATATTGTCAATGGCAAATTTGATGACAGAGCCTCCTGCATCCTGCAAAGGAGTATCCGCCCCCAGGACGATTGCAGTCACGTATTCTTCGGGTCTGCACAGCTTCATTCCCTCCCACATCTTTTTGATGTAGGCATCAGACATCTTCTCTTTGATCAGCTTTCTGAGAAAGTTCTCCCTCGCTCCCCGTTCCATCTGATAAAGGCGGACTGTGATTTCTTCCTCTTCCTGCTTTTTCTGTCTTTTTTCTTCCAGCTTTTTTACAGCCTGGGCCAGCCTCTCTGTCAATTCCTTTTCCAGCACCGGCTTTAACATATAGCAGGCAGCCCCTTTTTCCAGAGCTTGATGGGCGTATTCGAAGTCGCTGTATCCGCTCATAATCATGATGACAATATGGGGAAACCGCTCTTTTACATAATCCAGCATTTCCAGCCCATTCATAGCAGGCATCCGGATGTCCGTGATCAAGATATGGGGCTCGACCTCATTGACAATGTCAAGAGCTTCATCCCCGTCATAGGCAACGCCCGCCACCTCACATCCAAGAGACTGCCAATCCACCAGCTTCTGCATTCCTTCAATGATCAATTCTTCATCATCCACTAAAACCACTTTATACATCGTTTCCTCCGATCCTGCCGGAGCTTTGTCTGGGCAGATGCAGGGTCAGCTTTGTTCCTGCATTTTCTTCGCTGTCAATGGTAAGCCCATACTCTTTTCCGTAGTGCAATTTCAGCCTTATGTTAATATTGTTCAGTCCGATATGTTCACTCTCCTGCATCTGAGGATCTTCCAGGGTTTTTCGGATTTCCTGGAGCCGTTCCAGGCTGATTCCCTGGCCGTTGTCATATACGATAATGCGGACAGCTTCCTCTGTCAGCTCCGAACTGATGCGGATTTGACGGTCTATTTTCCTCTTTTCCAGGCCATGATGAACGGCATTTTCAATCAAGGGCTGGAGAGAAAACTTGGGAATCACCAGCTTGCTGACTTCCTCCGAAATATCTGTAATGAGCTGGAACTTATACCGGAAGCGGAGGTTTTGCAAATCAATATAGGAATTGACATACTCCAGTTCCTCCCTGACCGTCACTTCCTCTGTCTTTAAATCTGTGGTTCTCCGCAGCAGAACACTGAGCTTTTCAATCATTTCAGCGGCCTCGTGATCCTGATTCAGCAGGGCCTTCATGCGGATTCCATCCAGGGTGTTGTACAGGAAATGAGGCCGTATCTGCCTCTGAAGCATCATCATTTCCGCTTCCTTCCTCTTTACCTCAATCTGGGACTTTTCTTCCATTAATATTTTGATCCGTTTGACCATGTGGTTGAGCCCCCCGGCGATGGTGCGTATTTCATCATTGCTTTCCACCTCAATCTCTACATCCAGGTTTCCAGCTTCAATGGCCTGCATTCCCTGCATCACCTTGCCCACGCCCCTGCTCATCACACGGGAGGCACCCACTGCCAGACCAATGCCTGCACTTCCTCCCAGAAAAAGGAGGAGTACGGCAATCCGGTTCAAATCATTGAGACCGCTCATCAAAACATTCTGAGGGACAACGTATACAATGTACATATCCAAATATTCGGAATAATTTAAGCTGATATTCAGGGCTTTCCTGCCACCTAAAACTTGAAAGTTTCCATTTTCCGGAGACAGTTTCTTTGTGATTTCCGTTATTTCTCTCTCATCCGGTTTTTCACCGGACACATAAAACAGTGCCTTATCCCTGTCAAACAGCAGTACGCTGTTCTGATTTAATCTGGTCTTATTGCATATTTCATCAAGAAGCCTCTTTTTCATGTCAATGCAGACAATACCATTTACCTTCATTTCTTCATAGCTTCTCAATTTTCTCGCAATGGAGAATACCTCCATAGCATTGGTTTTCCTTAATGGCATAATCTGAAACATCTTCTCTGACTCTAAAAATTCCTGATACCATTTTTCCTTTGAAATGTTGGCACCGTCACTATAGGAAGCATTGGGTCCTCCGGCTATTACTCTTCCAAAGGAATCCACAATAAGAATCCCTTCCATATCGATCCTGATGTTCAGCATCTGTTCAATGGAATACCGGACCCTTCTATAGTAATCCCCATATTCCGGAAGTTCCTTTGGTATCCCCTTCCCCAGATCCCGGATCATGTCATTCTGCAGCAGAAAAGTCATGCTCAGACGGTCTATTTCCTGGATCATATTTGTAATGGAGCTGCTGATGCTGTCCACATATATTTCTGAATAAGCGATCATATTTTTTCGGATCATGGTTCTGGAAATATTATAATAGGCCGCATAAATTGCGCCGAATAAACATGTAATTCCCAGAAATATCCCCAGTAGCTTTACCTGAAAACTAAGCCTTCGGTACTTTTTCATATTATCCTGCCCTTTCCGTTGGGTCTGACCTTTACCAGGATTCAGTATAACATAAATTATTCTTGAACAGTAGTATTTTATTTTGCATAGCACCCCTGTTCCAAAGGGTCAGTTTATTAGATTTTTTATTCTAACGCCAGAAACTTCTGCCATAACCCCAGTCACGCCAACGACCGTCATCACGGCCATGCCTGCAATCTCTGCCGCCAGGACCGCAGCGGTCTCTGTCACGGTCTCGTCTGCAATTCCATCCGTCAGGGCCGCAGCGGCCTCTATCTCGGTCATGTCTGCAATTCCAGCCATCAGGACCGCAGCGGCCTCTGTCATCCCACCTGTTATAACTCATATATTACACTTCCTTTCAATTATATTCATACTGTATAATATAGGAAATACAGACAAGATGTGAAAATACGGGCAGAAATCCCCACCGCTTTGGTAAAAGCAATGCAAATAAAAAAGCAAAGACAGTTGCCCGTCCTTGCTTTTTTATAGTCTAAATCTATCTGCAAAGCTTATTAAATTCATCTGCCACAAACTGTACCTGTGTTCCCACAACTACCTGAACACTGGTTTTTCCCGGTCTGATTACGCCGGCCACACCGGCTGATTTGATCTTCTTCTCATCTACCAGACTATAATCCTTGATTTCAAGTCTTAATCTTGTAATACAGTTATCAACACTGGTAATGTTGTCTTTTCCGCCCAGACCCTCTAAAATAATGGAAGCAACCTGAGTATAGTCACTGTTGGCAAGAGTGACAATTGATTCATCTGCGTCGTCATCCTCGCGTCCGGGAGTCTTGAAGTCAAACAACTTAATTGCCAAACGGAATACAACGTAATAAATGATTGCGTAAGCACTGCCCAGGGGAATAATAAGCAGAGGATTTACAGCCATTGGAGCTTTAAAACTTAAAAACCAGTCAACAAATCCTGCGCTGAAGTTGAATCCTACACGTACCGGAAGCAGAGCGCAAACGGTCAAAGAGATACCTGTCAAAATTGCATGAATTAAGTAAAGTCCCGGTGCAAGGAACATAAATGCGAATTCCAGGGGTTCTGTTACTCCTGTAAAGAAGGAGCAGACTGCTGCCGCCAGTAACAGACCGTATGCATTTTTCTTTTTGCCCGGCTTTGCCGTGTGATACATGGCAAGGCTGGCTGCCGGAAGTCCGAACATCATTACCGGGAAGAAGCCTGTCATATACTGACCGGTTTGGCCCAGAACTCCTGTACCTGCCCAGAAGTTTCCAAGGTCATTCACACCTGCAACATCGAACCAGAATACAGAGTTCAAAGCATGATGAAGCCCAACCGGAATCAGAAGACGGTTGAAGAGGCCATAAATACCTGCTCCTATGGCGCCTAAGCCTAAGATTCCCTTTCCAAATGCAACCAGTGCGGAATATACCACCGGCCATATAAAGAATAAAACAAGACAAGCGACCAGGGAAATCAGGGTGGTTACAATGGCTACGGAACGTTTTCCGCTAAAAAAGGCCAGAGCATCCGGAAGCTTGGTGTTCTTAAATCTGTTATAACAGGAAGAACCAATGACACCGGATAAGATACCGATAAACTGATTGCTGATCTTTCCAAAAGCAGCATTTACTTCACTGACATCAACACCCTTTAACATGGCGACCACACCTGGAGATAGAATTGTCTGAATCATCAACCAGGAAACAATTGCTGCCAGAGCAGAAGTACCTTCATGATCATCTGCCATTCCCACACCTACACCGATGGCAAAGAGAATTGCCATATTGTCAATGATGGCTCCTCCTGCCTTGATCAAAAAGGCTGCAATGGCGCTGTTGGCTCCCCAGCCTGTGGGATCGATCCAGTATCCGATTCCCATCAAAATTCCCGCTGCCGGAAGACACGCTACCGGAAGCATCAATGATTTCCCCAATTTCTGCAAATACTTCATCATAATAAAGAAACCCCTTTCTCTTTGTCCTGCGGACATTCTTATCCATTCCTGCGAAAATGCAGGTTCAGATCAAATAATTTTTCAACTCCTTCATTCAGCCGGCTGCAGTTCAATGACCGGGTCAAGCTCTTTCACCTGCACCCCTGTATGGCACAGCATATCCGGAAAGTTCTGGACATTGCAGACCAGAACCGGTGTGATCACCTCATATCCTGCTTCCTTGATTGCCTCTATATCAAATTCCAGAAGAAGGTCTCCTGCCTTCACCCGCTCCCCCTGTTTTATATGGGCGGTGTAATATTCGCCCTTTAAATTGACCGTATCCAACCCCACATGTACAATAATCTCGGCTCCTTTGTCTGTGGTAACGCTGACCGCATGCTTTGTCTCAAACAAAACCGTAACCACTCCGTCAGCCGGTGCCACAACCCTTCCCTTTTCAGGAATGATGGCAACCCCTTTTCCGAGAATTTCCTGGCTGAAAGCCGGGTCATTGACCTCACTTAAAGGTACTGCCCTTCCTTCTATTGGCGCCAGAATCTGCTCTCTCCCCTTCTCACTGCCTTTTCCCAGCATCTTTTTCCATGAGTGAAACATACTCATCACCTCTCCTTTTTTCTACATTCTCAGCCTCTTGATGTGAACCGCCAGGTATGCGGTCTCTTCCTCCGTTACGCTATAATGGTAGGTCTCAATGATATAATCCCTGACCTTTAAGCTGCATTGATACTCCTCCGGATACATTCCAGATATTAAACTGTTAAATTCCGCATTTTCATTATCCAGCATCTTCCCTGAAACAATCCTCTGAGCAAGAAACTTCAAATGAGTGGCAAACCGCTGGTAATTCAAAGAAGTTTCATCCGGTTCCATAGTGAAATACTCCTTCACGATTTTTACCACGTTCTGAATCAGATTGGTAATGTCAATGGTATCCCGCATCACGTTGTTTAGCTCTGCATTTACAATATGAAGGGCTATAAATCCCGCCTCATCCACCGGAAGGGTCACACCCACCCTCCGCTCAATCAGAGCCACTGCATATTCACCCACCAGATACTCTTCCTTATAAAAAGTCTTTATCTCATTGAGGAGAGGATTCCTGAATATGGTCTTTTGCTTAAAGCGGTGAATAGCAAAACTAATATGGTCTGTCAGCGTGATGTAGATATTCTGGTTAAGACTTCTGTTTAAAACCAGATTGGCGTAATTAATGATTTCCGTTGAAACCTGGATGTGCTCCAGGGGCAGATTTACCAACAGCTCCTTAAATTTATCCATGCTGTTCTGACTATCCAGACGGAACACCTTTTCGATTTTGCTCTCGGGAATTTCCTTTCCCGCTTTTGCACCAAACCCGATTCCTCTGCCCATGATGACCACTTCTTTTCCATCCGGCTCCAGCGCACTTACAATATTATTATTGATGATCTTATCAATCTTCATATCACCCACCCTGCAAATAAAAAAACCAATCCTGATTTTGAAATAATATATTATTTCTTCAATCAAAATTGGTTTTGCCTGCTTTCCAGTAACAATCCATGTGTTATTAACTTATAGACACTATATCAGCTTTTCAGAAAAAAGTCAATAGAATTTCATACTTTTTATACATTTTTTATAAATAACTTTAATCTCTTATAAGAACCTGTGCTAATTGAATAAAAAATACCAAAGTTCGCAGGAAAAACACACACCCTGCAATCAAATGAATCCAGGGAATGTTTAAAGCTCCCAGCGCCCACAAAAACAGCAGCACAACAGCAGCATCCCCCATATACCGCCCAAACAAAACACCTGCTTTTTCTTCCTTAGGCGACAGGCACGGCTCAGTGCTTATGAGCCGGTGACGCCTGGGAGAAGAAAAAACAAAAGATAAGGAAGCAAAAAGCAAAATTCCTAAAATCATCAGATCAATCCGCTTTCTTTCAAGAACTCTCTGGCCACATCAGCGGGGGATTGCTGAAGTTCATCTACTCTATAATTCAGTTCAGCCATAACATCATCGGTTAAAACCGGTGCCAGTTCTTCTAAAACCACCGCAATTTCCGGATATTCTTCCAAAGTATCTGCCCGGACAACGGGAATGGCATAATAAGGCGGAAAGAATCCCTTATCATCTTCCAGTGTTTTTAAACCGAATTTTTTAAGAAGTCCGTCGGTTGCAAAAGCATCAACAATATTGATCTCTCCGTTTTTCAAAGCCGTATATCGGGGAGAACCGTCCAGAGTAATATTTTCTTTCATCTGAAAACCGTATGTTTTCAAAAGCCCGGGCAATCCATCCTCCCGGTTGGAGAACTCAAAGGTAGTGCCTGAAACCAGAGTATCAGCAATTCTGGAAAGATCACTCATTTTCTCCAGGTTGTTTTCCGCTGCCATCTCCTGGGTGACTGCCAGTGTATACGTATTATTAAAGCTCATCTGTTTAAGCACTTCCAAGTCAAACTGATCCTTTAGCTCAGCCTTGGCTGTCTGGTATACCAGCTCTACATCACTGATAGGCGTATGCTTAAGAACATCGCTGTATACCGTTCCGGTGTAATCAATATAAAGGTCAATATCTCCTGTCTGTATAGCACCGAAGCACACCTGGGACCCACCCAGACTCAGCCTTCTGTTTACAGAAATATCAGTTCTGTCTTCGATTAAATCCGCCACCAGATTACCCAGAATCTCCTGCTCGGTAAAGTCTTTGGAACCGATTGAGACAGTACGTGTATTTTGTGCGGTACCGCCTACTGAGGTTAAAACAAAGACCACTGCAAGAAGCCCTGCAGCCCCTGCAAGCGTTATCTTCTGGGCTTTCCGTCTTTTTTTCTTTAGAGAATTATCGCCCTTTTGAAGGCTGATAGGCGTTACCAGTTTTTCAACCAGACCAAGGATAAAGTCTACCATCAGTGCCAGCACGCAGGCAGGAATGGCTCCCGCCAGGATCTGATTGTTATTGACCGTACGTATACCGGAAAAGACCAGATAGCCCAGACCGCCTGCACCGATAAATGCAGCCATGGTCATCAATCCAACTGCCGTTACAGAAGCAATTCTCACACCGGCCATAATAACGGGAAGGGCAAGAGGAATCTGTACCTTGGTCAGCACCTGAAAAGGTGTTAAGCCGATTCCCTTGGCAGCCTCAAGAGTCTGGGGGTTGATATTTTCAATTCCTGTATAAGTATTCTTAATAATAGGAAGCAGAGAATAAAGCACAACTGCAACAATGGCAGGAACAATACCGATACCCAGTAAAGGAATCATGGCGCCGAGAAGAGCCATGCTGGGAATGGCCTGAATGATATTGGCAACCGACAAAACAGGCTTGCTGGATTTGGCCGCATAAGAAATAAGAATACCAAGGGGTACACCGATTAAAATAGCCAGACCTACAGATACTGCGGTCAACTTCAAATGGTCAACCAGCAGTGAAAGAATCTGTGGATAATTACCTGATATATAATTTAAAAATTTCATTCTGTCTCTCCTCCTTCATAGTCAAAATACTGCTGACTTAAAGTGGTCACCAGACTGCTTCGTGTTATAAGGCCCATAAGCCGCCTTTGATCGTCCACAACCGGAACTGTGGACACTTGATTTTCCGTCACAATTTTTAAGGCATCCAGAATGCACTGTTCCGGCAAAAGAGTCGGAAAGTCCTCATACATATACTTCTCTGCCAACTGAGTCCTGTCTTCCACGCCCCTGAGCTTGCCTGCCTTGACAATCCCTGCCAGACGCCTGCTGTCCCGCTCCACGATGAGAAGGCTGTCAACCTTATTCTGGCGCATCTTGTCAATGCATTTCAGTACTGATAAGTCTCTGGAAGCAGTGACCGGCCGGTCAATCATGATATCGGATACCTTAATAAATTCCGGCGATGACCATATCCTGTTTTTTCCTACGAAATTGGAAACAAATTCATCCACCGGATTGTTTAAGATATTTTCCGGTGTATCGTATTGGAGGATATCTCCATCTTTCATAATGCAGATCATATCTGCGATCTTAATGGCTTCATCCATATCATGTGTCACAAAAACGATGGTCTTTTTCAGCTTTGCCTGGAGCTGCACCAGCTCATCCTGAAGATCTGATCTCGTTATAGGGTCCAGAGCAGAGAACGGTTCATCCATCAGAATAATGTCCGGATCAGTGGCAAAGGCTCTGGCCACCCCTACACGCTGCTGCTGTCCTCCACTGAGCTCCGTTGGGTAGCGATGTAAAAACTCATCGCAGTCAAGTCCCACCATCTGCATCAGCTTCCTGGTGTTGTCTTCCATTTCACTGGGAGACATGTTTTCAAGCTTTGAAATCAGTTCAATATTTTCTTTGACCGTCATGTGAGGAAACAGACCTGTCTGCTGGATTACATATCCTATTTTCCTTCGCAAAGCCACTTCATCCATGGTGCTGATGTCTTTATCGTCAATATAAATCTTACCTGATGTTGGCTTAATTAAACGGTTGACCATTTTTAAGAGCGTTGTCTTTCCACATCCGCTCTCACCAATAATAGCAACTAAGCTTCCATCTTTTATCGAAAATGTAACTTGATTCAAAACCTTTTTTGTCTTATAAGATTTTGAAATCTGTTCAAAATGTATCATGTTTTATCCCTCCTTTTACCAAAGTAACAACTTAATTATATTGCAAAGTTGTCACTTTGTCAAATTTTTAAAAAAATAACGCCTGAAGCCAATGGGCTTTAAGCGTTATTTTGAAGTTCCTATTTAGGAGAATATAAAAATTCTTTTACCCTGTCTGCAGTGTCATCCTGGGTTATAAAATATATGGTATCACCTTCAGAAAGAGCCACATATGGTCCGGGGGACTTTATGATAATATCATTCTTGCTGACCGCAATGACCGTTGCCCCGGTCCTCTGCCAGAATTGGATTTCTGTCACTGTCTTATTTAAGTAATTGCATTCCTTCGTGATGCGTATTTCAAAGGGCATAAAGGGATTCATTGAACGAAAGTGGGCCGATGTCTCTATGAGATCTTTCAGGCAGTCATTTAAATACTCCATTTCCAGTTTTTGACGGCTGACACTTTTTAAAAGATTCTCTTTGATCGTATCAATGGTCTGGCGTTTTCCATTTTGCTGAATGTACTCCGCCGCCTTTTTCTGGGACTTAATGATGATCCCGTTGCCTTTTTCCGTGGAAACGATCCCTAAGTCACTAAGTATGCAGATCGCCCGCCGCGCAGTCTCCGGTGATACGCTGTATTGACTGGCAAGGGATGAACGGGCGTAAATTTTTTCCCCTTCCTGATATTCCCCATTGGCAATCCGGGATGCCACCTCTACCGCAATTTGCTGATAGCGGGGTATCGCTGTCTTATGTTTTGTTTCTATGTCCATGTAATTCTCATTTCCTTTTCCTGTTATGATATAGCTTATGAGAAGCTGGTTTTCAGCTTCTCATAAAAAGCGCTGTATTTAGCGCCGTCCATCGGATTCAGTATAGCCTAAAACTCATAACAGTGCAAGGTGGGAACTGCAAAATATATTCTTCTGCTACACACCACTTTTTTTCAATTCTGCCCTAAGGCGCTCCAGTGCTTTCTTTTCCAGCCTGGATACATAGGATCTGGAAATTCCCATCAGATCGGCAATCTCTCTCTGGGTGTATTCCTTTCCCCCTTTCAGCCCATACCGCATGCTGATTATGGTTTTCTCATTATCCTTTAAGCAGCTGTCAAATGCTTCATACAGTTCCTTAATATCCTGCTTTAAAATAATAGTCTCCAAGGTCTCCTTGTTTTCCATTTCAATCACATCCACAAGGCTTACAGTCTCCCCATCCTTGTCTACGCCTATGGGTTCAAACAAAGAAACCTCTTTTGAATATTTCTTATTTGCACGAAGCAGCATCAGTATTTCATTTGCAACCGTCACATGGCGGCTCTTCTGAGCCAAACAAATACAGATGGACAGTTTCTCCATCCCATAAAACTTTTTTTACAAGCCTGCGGATGGCCGCCCTCTTCTGCTTTACATCAGCCATTTCAAATGCTTCCCCAAAAGAGGACAGGCTTTGCTTTAAAATCTGAAATTCCAGTTCAGACAGCTCACGGCTTGCAAAAACCTCCTCCAGTTCCCTGATCCTCTGTCCGATCTCTTCTTTTTTCTTATGCAGTTCCTGGATCTGGTTTACAATATACTCCGCCGCCCCGGTTCCTGAGGCCTTGCCAAGAGAAGATACCAGTCCCTTGATCTGCTCTCCTATTTCCTTCTCCTGGTCCTTTAAGCGGATTTCCTCTGCTTCCAGCTCCTGCCCGCTCTGTTCCAGAAGCTTTATGCTCTGATTTAACTGCCTTTTAAATTCCTCCCCATCCTCGGAAATTCTCTTAATTTCCTCCACTACCATGGCATCCAGACTGTTTCCGTTGGGATTTTTCATTGCACAGCATTTCATCCGGCTTTTTTCCTTCATAGCACAAAGATAAGAATAGATCTGTTCCCCCTGCTCATTATATCGTCCTGACAGCTTCGGTCTCATATAGTCCCCGCAGTTTCCGCAAAATAAAATCCCGGACAGCAAGGCCACATTGCTTCTGGGCTTCCGGTAGTTCTTGGACTTATTCTGTTCCAGCAGCCGTTGGGCGCTGACCCAAATAGAACCTGGAATCAGCCCTTCGTGCTTTCCCACAGCCACGATCCACTCCTCCATATCCTTCTTCTCGTGGGTCTTACCCTGTCTTTGAAGAGTTCTGTTGTAGGCAATCACCCCGAAACGGCCGTCAAATTCTTCCGGACCGGCAAATAAATCCACCTTTTTTTCAGATAAATATTCGTAAGCCTCCTGATCTGCCATCATATAAACCGGATTTGCCAATATCCCCTTTATGGCAAACCGGCTGAACAACCGCCCAAACTTAGTCCTGTATCCATTTTGAACCAGATACGTCTCTGTCTGGGTCAGGGAACCTGTTTCTAAAAACTTCCGGAAAATAAGCCGGATTACTTCCCCTTCCTCTGGAATCAACTGCAGCTTATATGCTTTTTTCACCTTTCCTTCAATGGTCACAGAGGTCATGCTTTCTGACTTATAACCTGTGGGAGTATTTCCCCCCAGCCACCTTCCGCTTTTGGAAAGTTCCAGCATGTTGTCTCGGATTCGCTCGGCTATGGTTTCCCGCTCCAACTGAGAAAATACGGATGCAATATACATCATGGCCCTTCCCATGGGGGAAGAGGTATCAAACTGTTCTTTTATGGAGATAAAAGAAATTTCCAGTTCATTGAGTTCTTCAATGAGATTGGCAAAATCACCGATGTTGCGGCTGATCCTGTCAAGACGGTAACAGACAATAGCCGTGAATTTCTTCTTTTTTGCCTCCTGCATCATCATTTTAAACTGGGGCCTTTCCAGATTTCCTCCGGAAAAGCCCTCATCCTCATAAATATAAGCACTGCCTGCAAAGTCATCTCCATAGTGAGACGATATGTACTGCCTGCACAGCTCGATCTGGTTTCCTATGCTCTCTCCTTTGCCTGTAAACTTTGACTTTCGGGAGTAAACAGCAAACTGCTTTTTCCTGACTTCCACCTAACACTCTCCCCGGCCCTATCCCAAACATACAGGACATGGGTCATATCATACATTATAATAATTACATACTCCAAGGCTTCCAATGAATATGATCGTATATCGCCCGGAAACAGAAACAGATAAAAAGGAACTGAAAAAAAGAGCTGCTGTCATACATAACCAGGAAGTGCTTCTGTATGTACGGCAGCTTTCCTGTCCTGATTACCAGAAGCAGGCCCTTATAAAAGCAATTCTGGAAGAGCTCTCATCGCCTTAATATAAATATCCCACTACAGGCAGCATCCGAAGCACCATGGCACCCGGATGGCAGGTGGCGAACTGCTCTGTCAGATCATTTCCCGCCTCAAGGCCAAAATGGGGACCTCCCCTCCAGACCGAATTATTGGTCACATCATACACAACCCCATTGACCGCAACATACGCCGGAGCGCCATTTTGTCCATTATAAGAAGCCAGTTCTTCCAAAGTAAAATACCTTGTAGGAACCTCTTCTTCCGGCTCAGGCTCTGTCTGGCTCACCTGGACCGGCTCATAGGCCGGCTGTATATTCTCCAGACCAAGCTGATTGGCTTCAATAAAATACCGGATATGATGCTCCAGCATAACTGCCTCACTGCTCAAACGGTCCAGGACATGACTGCCCTCTCCCTGGCTTAAGTGAAGCTTTCCTACATCACTGCTGATTTTTCTGACGCTGTTACTCACAAAATCCAGAAATAAGTTTAATTCCATGAAAAAACCTCCGCTGATTATTGATGGAACACAGATGCTTGACCGAAGGATGAGCCCCGGTCATGCAGCAGCGTTTTTTTCAATATATGAGGGAGGCAGGCTTTTTAAACCTGATTTCTGGCAGCCGGCAGGGAGTCGCTTTGATAGGATACCATTTTCTACACATTTGGCCGCATAAGTGGCCAGTCTTGAACCTCTGTCCGGGTGAAAGGTGTTAACTGCCTTAATGAGTCCAATGGTTCCTACTGAAAGAAGATCTTCCATATCGTAATCTGTATTCTGATATTTTTTAGCCACATGGGCCACCAGGCGCATATTCCGTTCGATGAGTGTGGCTCTCGCCTCCTGATCCCCTTCCTGGTATCGTTCCAGACACTCTCGTTCCTCTCGCGCAGTTAAAGGTTTCGGAAAAGTTTTCAAAGAAAGCCACCTTAAACTTACTTACTCTCATTTTATGCCAGCCTGCGGGTTAAAGTGCTTTTACAAAAAATATTGGCTGGTACTTATTTTAATGCTGAAAAAGACGAAGACCTGTAAATGCCATAGCCATGCCGTATTGATCGCAGGTTTCAATCACCTGATCATCCCGGACAGAGCCTCCGGGCTGTGCCACATACTTGACTCCGCTCTTATA
Source organism: Lacrimispora sp. (assembly GCF_036758025.1). Lineage (GTDB taxonomy): Bacteria > Bacillota > Clostridia > Lachnospirales > Lachnospiraceae > Lacrimispora. Next base: position 39,411 of record NZ_DAIOXM010000009.1, read on the forward strand.
GGCCCGGTCAATGTTGTCCCCAAAGGGGAAGAAGGCATCAGAGCCTAAGGACACACCTGCCATACTGTCCAGCCACTTTCTTTTTTCTTCCTGGGTAAATACGTCAGGCTTCACCTTAAAAATGGATTCCCACCTTCCGTCTGCCAGCACATCCATATAATCCTCTCCAATGTAGGTATCAATGGCATTGTCCCGGTCCGCCCGACGGATTTCATCCACAAACGGAAGTTCCAGAACCTGAGGAGACTGGCGCAGAAACCAGTTGTCAGCCTTGTTTCCGGCCAGTCTGGTGCAGTGGACTCTGGACTGCTGTCCTGCTCCGATTCCAATGGCCTGTCCTCCCTTTGCAAAACACACGGAATTGGACTGAGTGTATTTTAAGGTGATCAGGGAAATGATCAGATCCAGTTTGGCTGACTCCGGGATATCCCGGTTCTTTGTCACCACATTATTAAAAAGGTCTTCCTTGATTTTCTGTTCATTTCTCCCTTGCTCAAAGGCGATTCCATAAACCTCTTTTTTCTCCAGAGGTTCCGGCTCATAGTCCGGGTCTATCTGGATCACGTTGTATTTGCCGTTTTTCTTGGCATTTAAAATCTGCAAGGCCCCCGGCTCAAACCCCGGTGCAATAACTCCGTCAGACACCTCCCGTTTGATCAGTCTGGCAGTGGAAACATCACAGATATCAGACAGGCAGATAAAATCCCCAAAAGAGGACATCCGGTCCGCCCCTCTTGCCCTGGCATAAGCGCAGGCCAGGGGAGAAAGCTCTTCCAGATCATCTACCCAGCAGGCTTTGGCAAGAACACTGTCAAGAGGAAGTCCGACTCCCACACCTGCCGGAGAAACGTGTTTAAAGGAAGCCGCCGCAGGCAGACCTACCGCCTCCTTTAACTCCTTTACCAGCTGCCAGCCGTTAAAGGCATCTAAAAAGTTAATATACCCAGGGCTGCCGCTTAACACTTCAATAGGAAGGTTTTCTCCGCCCGGCATAAAGATTCTGGACGGCTTCTGGTTTGGGTTGCATCCGTATTTTAACTGTAATTCCTTCATCTTCTGTACTCCTGTCATTTGTTTTTATTTACAATCCGTGTCTCGTAAAGACCTGATTCCACGTCAATGTATCTTACAAAAAGGGAAACCTTGTTTTGTTCATTGAGGCTTTCCCAGATCATGGCAGTAAAGTCTTCTATACTGTCAGAAATCTCCACCGGCTTAGGCTCTCCCTCAAAGCTGGGAAGAGGATTTCCGTCATGCATATAAGTATGAATAAAACGGCCTTCTCCTGCCAAGGGATTTTCGTAGGCAAAGGTATACCGGCAGCAGGAATCAGGGTTGCCGTGATTGCTCTTTAAAATGGACATGGCATAGTTAAAATGGTTTTTCTCCATGTGGATGATGCCGGAAATGCGAGGTGTATAGTTAGGGCTGTCCGGCTCAAATTCCCTGGACCTTAAGGACTGCTCAAAGGTCAGCTGCCTGTCCATACCCTCATAGATGGTGTCAGTCTGATCCCCGTTGGTCACAATGGTCTTATTTCCCATGACACGCACAGGCGCATAAATGATCAGACTTGGGTCCACCAGCTTTAAAGGATCAAAGGCCTGGGTCCGTATTCCCTCTCCCTCTTCCACAAAGATACGGTTCCGGCTGTTGTCACTTCTTCCCATAATAAAGTAAGCGGCCACCGCCTTTCTTCCATCAGGTGTCCTTCCCATAATGATCCCTCTTCCCGGATAGGAATTGTTCATTAAATCCTCTCTTAAAGAAACCACATTCATCCTCCTTTTCCGTGTAAAAACACAAAAAACCACCTGGGCATCCCATAGAAATGCCCAGGCGGTCGGCTTTTTGTATCGTGCTCCCTGTGGTTTAATCCCACTGATCCGCCAGTCGCACGTACTTTTCCAATATCATATAATATTGCTGCTTAAAATGCAAGCACAAATTAAACTATTCATTCCGTATGGCAGCCAACGGACTCAGCTTCATAGCCCGCAAGGCCGGGAAGAATCCCGCAGCCATTCCCACAAATACGGCAAACCAGATGGCTGTCATTCCAAGCCAGGGAGGAATTCTCGATAAATCTCCCGGCACACCTCCCATAAACCGTCCGGCAAGGATTTTATTAATAAGAAGGGATACCCCGTAGCTGAAGAGAATTCCCGTTATTCCTCCTAAAAAGCCGATAAAGCCTGACTCCAGAAGAAACATGTTCCTGATATTTCTCATATCACATCCCAAAACCTTTAAAATTCCGATTTCCTTTGTTCTCTCGTAAATGGACATCATCATGGTATTGGCAATTCCGATAGCAGCTACAAACAGGGAAACAGCTCCGATTCCTCCCAAAAGGGCCTGAACCATCTTAGCCTGCTTCTGGGACTGCTCCAGCCACTCCATATTGCTGTTGGCCTGATATCCCATATCTGTAATGGTCTTCTGCACTTCGGTCACATTGGCCATATCATCCACTTCCACAATGGCCTGCTGGTAAATGAAATAATTATAAGGCTTTCCTTTTTTATTGGTTGGCTGATTGGGTATAGGCTTCTTTTTAAATATCTGCTTCAGCTGGGACTTTAAAGCCTCCAGATCCACATAAACCCCATAGCTGTAATTGTTCCAGTCTTCCAGCCCTCCCTCCACAAGCCCTGCAGTGGAAAGAAGATACTTTTTGGGAGGCTTGACAGGATTGCCATCCGGTCCGGTGCCCCCGCCCTGGGAATTGTAATAGGCATCTGTGTCAAAAATCACAAACAGGGGCTTATTAATAAAATCAACATCAGGAACAGAAGAAAAGTCTTCATAATAGCCATAACCGGAATTCATTTTCTTTGGGTTATGGAACTGCCTGGCTACCATGTTTCCAATAACCATCTTCAGTTCTTTATTTCCAGGTTCCGGATGGGTTCCTTCTTTTAAGGCGATGTTCTTCATATACCCTTCGCTGACACCCATGATATTGATATTGGCCTGATAAGACCCCTGAAACATAAGGACATTGGTTTCCAGCAATGGAGAAGCGTCATTGACATGAGGAATCTGCTTAAACTGGCTAATCACCTCATCAGTCATATAATCAGGCTCACTGCTGCCGTCATTTCCGCCCCACATGGCATTGGAATATACGGTAATTTCCGTAAGGCTTCCATAAGAAGCAATTTGTTCCATAGTAAGCTCATTAAAACCAATACCTAAAGACACCATAACCACAATGGAAGCCGTACCGATCAAAACTCCCAGAACTGTTAAAAATGTTCTCAGCTTCCTGCGTCTTAAATTGTTTACACTCATGGAAAGCAAATCGCTAAATCTCATTATCTGTTTCCTCTCCCAGCTCCTGTGCCTTCTTTTTCCGCTTTTTCAGTACGAAAACAATTCCTCCCGCAGCAGCAATCACCACGACTGCCAGCACCGGAATAAGGATTTTACTAAGTCCCGATGTGCCCTGAGCATCTCCGTCTACGGGAAATTCCCCGGGATCTTCTATATCAAAGCCAGGGTCCATAGGCTCTGTTACCATCAGGGTCAGTTCCTTTTCGATAGGCTCGCTGACCACTCCGTTTTCATCCTCATAGGTGATGAGAATTTTCACCTTTCCGTCATCCATAGTAGGTGCGGCACCGGAGAGCATAATATCCACATTTCCGGTCTCTCCCGGCTTAATATTTCCCACGTAGCTGCTGTTCTGCTGAATGCTGTCCCCCACAAAGGATACCATGACATTGTAAAGAAGGACCTTTCCCGTGTTGTTAATGGGGAACATGACATTGGTTTCTGAGCCTACGTTGATAGAATCCGGCATCACTTCAACGGTTCCCGTATTCAGACGGGCTACCTGCCTGACCGGAATGTTTACTGTTACCTTTTCTTCGGCATTTTTAAATTCAGGGCTGTCATATTTTTCATTGATGGTTATGGCGTAGGTTCTCTGGTCCACCCAGGCCCCTGCCTGCAGTTTTACCTTTAAATCTGTTGTCTGCCCTGCGCCAAGGTGATTCACTACAAAGGAGGAGGAGCCTGCATCTGTGGTAAATACCGCACTGTCAGTCACCTTTTCCGATTCCAGGCTAAGCAGAATGTTGCTGGCTGCAACGTGGTCGGAAGCATTTTTCATATGAAGAATCAGTTCAAATTCTTCTCCTGCATAAATGGTTTCCGGAATGGTTTCAAAACCGTCTACTATAATTCTGGCCCTTGTTCTGTCATTGGGGTCAAACTCTCCTGTGTTTTCTTCTCTCTCTTTATTCTGCACCTTCACATAAAAAATCTGCTCTGTTTTTTGAACTTCTCCTTCTGTGCTTTCCCGGTATTCTATGGTAAAGGTAATGGGGTAATACCCGCTGTATACATCTTTGCGGATGGCCATGCTGTAGGGCACTGCAACCGTCTCTCCGCCGCTGATCTTATCGTAATGCCTGTTGTAGCTTCCGTCGTTGATGTCAAAAGGAAATTTGGTGCTGTCCTGGTCAAGACCCATGCGGATGTTTACATCAAAGGCCGTAATATTAGAGGAATTGCGGAAGTTGATGTCAAAGTTCATGACTTGGGGGTAAACGCCAGAGGGTGTATTCTGTCCCTCTCCCAGTTCAAACCGGATATCTCCTTCTGATTCGTCCGGATCTGTGGTTGAGGTGGATTTTGTGATCCAGATATTAATTTTTTCACGGGCCAGACCGCTTCCATCATTTTTAGCAGTGGCATTTGTTACAATCTCCAGAGGAACGGAATAATAGCCGTCTGCTATGTCTCTCCGGACCCTTGCTGTGAGAGAGACTGTCTTAGAGCTTCCGCTCTTCACATTTCCAATCTTTTTATTATCGAAGGTATCGGTGGTGATTTCAAAAGGAAAAACGCTTCCGGTGAAGGTTTCCCCATCCTCAAAAGCATCGCTTTCCTGGTTTGCCAATCCTTCGTCAAAACGAATTGCCACGCCCTCCAAATCAATATCATCAATATTTGTGAAAACCATGCTAATGGTCATGTTCTGTCCTGATTTTCCGCTGGGGATTTTTTTCACATCAATATAACGGTCGTATCCCGGCCTTGCAAAAGCTGTCACCGGTACAGACGAAATAATCATAATGACCGCGAGCAGCCATAAAACTCCTTTTCTAACCCTCTTCATTCCCTGTATCCTCCTCTGCATCCTCATGGTGCTGTTCTTCAATCTTAAAAATCTTTCCATCTACAATATGAAACTGCCTGTCAGCAAATTGGGCGATATAATTATCATGGGTAACCATGATTAATGTCTGATTCTGTTCCCTGACAATCCGCTGCATCAGATTCAATATTTCCTTGGTGGTCTTAGAATCCAGATTTCCCGTAGGCTCATCGGCAAAGATGATCTGAGGGTCTGAGGCCAGAGCTCTGGCAATGCCCACTCTCTGCTGCTGTCCTCCTGACATTTCATTGGCCAGATGCTTCATCTGTTTTTCCAATCCAACCAGCTTTATGTATTCCTTTGCTTTTTCATTTCTGATCTTCTTTGGCACTCCCCGAAAGGAAAGGGGAAGAGCCACATTTTCCACTGCATTCATGGTCTTTAACAGGTTATAGGACTGAAAAATAAATCCCACATGCTTTCTTCGGAACGCAACTAAATGATTTTCCGAAAGCTTTTCAATATGCTTTCCGGCAATGACGATCTCCCCCTTTGAGGGCTTTTCCAGACCTGCCATCATATTCAAAAGGGTGGATTTACCGGAACCGGAAGGACCTACAATCGCACAGAACTCTCCTTTATATATGGTAAAATCCACGCCGTTTAACGCATAAACCTTGGTATTTCCCACTTGATACACCTTATATAGATCCTTGACCTGGATCATAGGCGTTTTGCCTTTCACCAAAGCGGATACCTCCTTACTTCAACTTGTATACACATTATACAACAAGATATTGGAATCAGCCATCCTTAATTTTCTTACACTTTATTACATATTCCTTACAAGGAAAATGGTGGAAAAATAATTATATTATAATTTTAAAAAAAGTGTGGAAATATTTGAATGAATACTATATAATGGGATAGACTTTGAAATCACAGTAACAGATAAAGGAGATTCTTATGAGACATTTATTAAACCCTTTAGACTTTAGTGTTGAAGAAACACAGCATTTATTAGACCTATCAAAGGATATCGAAGAAAATCTTCCAAAATATTCCCATGTGTGCGATGGAAAGAAATTAGCCACATTATTTTATGAGCCAAGTACAAGAACCCGTCTGAGTTTTGAAGCTGCTATGCTGAATCTGGGTGGCAGTGTACTGGGCTTTTCTTCTGCCGACTCCAGTTCCGCTGCAAAAGGAGAAAGCGTTGCAGATACCATCCGTGTCATTTCCTCTTATGCTGATATCTGCGCCATGAGACACCCCAAGGAAGGTGCTCCTTTGGTAGCTGCCAATTATTCAACTATCCCGGTCATCAATGCAGGTGACGGAGGCCACCAGCATCCAACCCAGACCCTGACTGATCTGCTTTCTATTAATTCTTTAAAAGGCCGTTTAAACAACTTAACCATCGGCCTCTGCGGTGACTTGAAATTCGGCCGTACGGTTCATTCTCTGATCAATGCGCTTGTACGCTATGAAAACATCAAGTTTATCTTAATTTCCCCTCCGGAGTTACGGGTTCCTGAATACATCAGAGAAGATGTGTTGCGGGCCAATAATATGGAATTCGTCGAAATGGACAACCTTGACAATGCCATGCCTGAACTTGATATCCTTTACATGACCCGTGTTCAGAAGGAACGTTTCTTTAATGAGGAAGATTACATCCGCTTAAAAGACTGCTACATTCTGGATAAGAAAAAAATGAAACTGGCGAAACAGGATATGTTCGTGCTCCATCCTCTTCCCAGAGTCAATGAAATCTCCGTAGAAATCGATAGTGACCCGAGAGCAGCTTATTTCAAACAGGCACAGTACGGTGTTTATGTGCGAATGGCTCTTATCATGACATTATTGGAGGTAGAAAAATCATGTTAAATATCAGCGGATTAAAAGAAGGAATTGTATTAGACCATATTGAAGCCGGAAAAAGCCTGGATATTTATTATAACCTGGGACTGGACAAGCTGGACTGCCAGGTGGCTATCATCAAAAATGCCAGAAGCAGCAAGATGGGAAGAAAAGACATCATTAAAATAGAAGGCGGCCTGGACCACATTGACTTAAATATTCTGGGCTTTATCGACCACACCATTACCGTTAACATTGTGCGGGATAATGCCATCGTGGAAAAGAAAACCTTAAGTCTTCCTAAAAAGATCACCAATGTAATTCACTGCAAAAACCCACGCTGTATTACCTCCATTGAGCAGGAACTGCCTCACACCTTCTATCTCACTGATGAGGAAAGCGAAACCTATCGCTGCAGATACTGCGAAGAAAAATATACGAAATAATTTCATTGTACCTGGAACCTCCTGATTGGGAGCTTCCAGGTGTTTTTTTTGGATCATGACTTTTGTCCTACGACTGTAACACTGCCACACTTCCGCTTTTCCAATTATCCAGTTATAGATAATATGCATTGCCGGGTAATCAAGGTTTAATAGGGGGTGGAGGTGACAATACATGATTGTCTATGATAGATTATGGGAAACCATGAAAAAGAAAAATATCAGCCAGTATCATCTGATCAAATACTGCAAAGTCAGTGCCGGGCAGATCGGACGCCTGAAAAAGAATAACTTTGTTTCCACTCACACCATTGATATGCTCTGCAGAATCCTGGATTGCAAGGTGGAAGAAATCATGGAATACCGGGTTGATATTGCGGAAGACAGTAAGAAATCCGAAGAAAACAAATAACAAGAGCCGGATTCCCCAAAAACGCCTGCCGCTTAAGTGATTACTTAGGCAGCAGGCGTTTTTAATTATATACTCAATTCTCCCAAAACACCGACATCAATTCCCTGATCGCCCGTTCCGCATCCACATCCACAGCAAAATTCACATATTCCGCAGCAAATGTATGTTCCCTTAGATCCGTCACAACCATGCCTCTGCAGTAAGTGCCCCCGCATTCGATTCTGGCCTTTTTCTTCTCTATGGAAAACAGCTCAGGGGCCAGGGCACATATAACAGCCAGAGGATCATGGAGGGGACAGTCACCCATACAGTAATTCTGAGTCTGATTTCCCTTTAAGTAGTGAACCAGTGCCTTACTCATATAATCCACAGACTGCTCACAGACCGGCCTGCAGCAGCCTGCCAGCCAGTCTATATGCTCTTTCCTTAACCTTGTCTTCATAGTCACATCCAGGCCGGCCACTGTGATATCCATACCAGACATAAAAACCTCATCACAGGCTTTTGGGTCACAGGCAAAATTTGCCTCTGCCACAGGAGAAACATTTCCTCTCATGGATAAGGTACCGCCCATCATAAAAACATGCTTTACCTTTCCTGCAAATTCAGGAAAGCGCCTCAGTGTACGTGCGATATTGGTCAGAGGACCCAGAGTAATTACCACCAGCTCCCCTTGGTACTTGTCAGCCAGCTCCATGTGAAACTGGCTGACATCCTGTTTCTTAAGCTGTCTGCTGGTGTCCGGGAGCGTGACATTCCCCAGGCCATTGTCTCCGTGGATGAAAGAAACACGTCCTTCCCATTCACCGCATAAGGACTTTTCTTCACCTGCTACTACTGGTATGGAAGGCGCTCCTGCCAGATCCAGGATCTTTAAGGTGTTTTCTGCAGCCAGCCATGCTTCCACATTGCCGCATACAGTAGAAATACCCACCACCTCCACATGAGGGTGAAACAGGGTATAAAGAAGGGCAATGGAATCATCCACACCCGTATCTGCATCTATTAACACTTTTAATTTCTTCATTCCTCTGCCTTCCATAAAGCCACATGAAGCGCACAGCGGATCATCATATCCAGCTTCTGTTCCCGTTCTTCATTGGTCAGGGCCCTGTCGCTGTGAAGGCTGCTGCCTGCCGTCAGTATGCTTAAAGCCTTTTTTCCTGCCCTGGCTGCTGTGGTATATAAGGACAGAGTTTCCATCTCCTGGACAAGAACGCCCATTTTGGCCCATTGTGCCTTTTCTCCCTGCTGATCCTCATAGAATACATCCGAGCTGAGGACATTGCCCACATGGTAAGGGGCCTTGACCTTCTCTGCCTCATCTGCGGCTGCTTTTAACAACCCGAAATCAGCTATGGGAGCAAAGCTTCCGGGCAGGTGATACTGGGATGCAAAGTTGGAATTGGTACAGCAGCCCATAGCCATGATAATATCCCCAACCGCAACCTCTTCTCTGATGGCTCCTGCCGTTCCTACACGGATGATGGCATTGACTCCATATGTATGATACAGCTCATAGGCATAGATTCCCATAGAAGGGATGCCCATGCCGCTTCCCTGGACAGATATCTTCTTCCCTTCATAATATCCGGTGTATCCGTTCATTCCCCTGACCTTATTATAACAGACTACATCCGTTAAATATGTTTCTGCAATATATCTGGCACGAAGGGGATCTCCAGGCATCAAAACCGCCTTCCCGATCTGGCCTTCCTCTGCCTCGTTATGAAAAGTCTTCATACTTTTTACTCCGCTTTCTTTATATTGGTCCTGTCATTCTTTCTGCGTATGCTCAGTTCATGCTGGCCGGCACCAAAGAACATCTTCTGGGACAATACAGGGGTGTCATACTCTGAATACAGGACCTCCTCCAGTATCAGAATCGGCTCGCCCTCTTCCATAGAGAGGATGTTAGCCAGACGTTCCCGCACCTGCCCCAGTCTGATCTTGGTATCGCTGTACAGGACGCCGGTGGACAAAAGCTCTGTGTAGAACTCATAAACCGTATCCGTATTCTCAAGCTCCACATTGCTGCCAGCCAGGATCTCATGAGGCATATACACCATGACAAAGCCTACTGGTGTATGAGCTGAATAATAAGTAATGTCTATAACAGCCACCACACTGGAGGGCCTCAGCTTTAACACCTGCTGATGCTTCTTCGTAGCAGGCTGAAAACCAATGGTAGTCTCCACCCTGTCTACAGGTTCACTGGAAAAATCTGCAATAGGATTTCCGATCTTCTCAAGTCCGTTTTTACTCATATCCTGGTTGGAGAGGACGATGTTGCCCTTACCCTGATGATTGCTGATCAGTCCGTCCTCCTGAAGAAGAAGCATGGCCTGGCGCAGGGTCCCCCTGCTGACCTTCAGCTGCTCAGCCAGTATATTCTCTCCGGGAAGCTTCTCCCCTGCTTTGTATTTCCCTTCCATCAGCCACTGGCTGATGGTCTCATAGACAGTCACATATAACGGTATCTTCACATCTTTCTCATTTACAGCTGTATCCCTCAACGGTCTAAATACTCCTTTCATATGCTTCTGGTTTTGTTCTCATTTTTTAAGTATAGAACTAATCCACCAATTTGCCAAGTGCTTCCGGACCTTTTACTCTTTTTCCTACAAACAGCAGAACCACCAGTGTTACCACATAAGGCAGCATCTGCACAAACTGAGATGGAATAGCCGCATCAGTTAAGTAGAACCTGGCTGCCTGTGCTACGGCAAAGACCATACCGGCTCCCATGGAACCGAGAGGCTGCCAGCCTCCGAATATATTCGCAGCCAGACCCATAAAGCCTCTGCCTGCAGTCATATCTGATACGAACAGATTGTTCTGGGAGATGGAAAGGTAAGAACCTGCCAGTCCCGCTATGGCTCCTGCTGTAATCATGGCTATATAACGGTATCTGTTGACAGGTACACCTGCAGTCTGTACCGCATGGGGCTGATCCCCAATAGCTCTGTATCGAAGCCCGAATTTCGTCTTATAAAATATCACCCATACAGCAGCCACAATCAGGAACATGGCATACAGATAAGGAGACTGATCCTTGAAAAATGCTCCGATTACCGGTACATCAGAAAGCCCGGGCACTGTTATGCTGGCAATGGATGGCACTGATTGCGACATACCTTCCGTTTGCCAGATGGCCTTCAGCATCACAGCGGTGAAACCGCTGGCAAACAGGTTTACACCTACTCCGACTACTGACTGATGAGCCTTCCATTTGATACAGAACATGGCGTAAATAAAACCGATTAGGCCGCCCAGTACAATTGATAAAACCACTCCTGCAAAAGCTGAGCCCGCTGCATAGGAGCCTGCTGCTCCTGCAAAAGCCCCGATCAGCATGATTCCCTCCACACCCAGTAAAATCACACCGCCTCTTTCGGCTATGGTTCCGCAGAGCGCCCCTAGGATGATGGGGACTGACAGCTGCAGGGTAAGTGCGATAAAATGATTCATCACGTTCATCTATTGTCCTCTCTTTCTGCTCCATTTAATCAGTTCAGGAGCTGCAACCAGAAGAATTACCAGGCTCTGAATCACTGTCACCATGTTGGTGGAAACCATAGTCTCCCTGCTCATACGCAAAGAGCCCATATCCATGATACCAAACAGCAGCGCAGTCAGCAGCACACCGGCCGGATGATTTCTGCCAAGTATAGCTACTGCAATACCAGTAAATCCAAAGGAAGGAGAAAATCCTTCAATAAAACGGTGATATTTTCCGAATATCTCTGTAATACCTGCCAGAGCAGCAATACCTCCGCTGATGGCCATGGACATGATGAAGTAAACATTAACACGGATGCCTGCTGTTCCAGATGCGAAAGGATTTGCCCCCACCGCCCTCAGCTGATAGCCTACGGAGGTCTTCCATAAGAATATGTACATCAGCAATGCCACAATCAGCAGGAGGAACAGCGCATAGGTCAACTGTGTCCTGGGAAGCAGCTTCCCAAACCAAAGCCCCTCAGAAATCAGTTCTGTCTGGGCAGTGGAGCCCTCTGTTTTGAAGGGGCCATTTACCAGATATGAGGTAAACAGTATACAGATATAATTCAGCATAATCGCTACAATCACTTCATTGGTACGGAATTTGGCCTTGAAAATACCTGGTACACTTCCCACTGCCATTCCTGCCAATATACCTGCCAGAATACTGACAATCATCAACAAAGGAACCGGAAGGGAAGAAAAAAACAAAGCAGTGATAACAGATGCCATGGCACCTGCATGAAGCTGGCCTTCTGCACCGATATTGAGCATACCGCATCTGGAGCCCATGGCTACTGCCAGCCCGGTAAAGGCCAGAGGGATACTTTTACTGATGGTATTCGCTATGGACTGGGGCGTACCAAGAGCTCCCCTGATCAGAGAGCCATAGGCCTTTACAGGAGACTCTCCTGATATCAGGATAAACAGAGCACCGATGAGAAGTGCAATCCCTATGGCTGCTGCAGATTTGCCGATCTCAGCCGCATTTTTCTTACACATCTGTTTCATGATCTCTTACCTCCTGTTTCTTGCCTGCCATGTACAGCCCGATCTCTTCTTTCGTATAGGAGCCATTATCAAACGCGGCACTGGTACTGCCTTCATAAAACACGGCTATACGGTCGCTTAGATTCATGATCTCTGACAGCTCCGCTGATATAAGCAGAATGGCTTTTCCCTGCTCCTTCAGTTGCAGCAGAGTTTTGTGCACCTTTTCAATGGCTCCGATATCCAGGCCTCTTACAGGCTGTGCTACCAGTATCAGACCCGGATCATGGCTGATCTCCCTTCCCAGGATTACCTTCTGCTGGTTTCCTCCTGAGAGTTGTCCGATCTCCTGTTCCACACCTGCAACTTTGATCTCAAAGTCTTCTATCTGTTTCGCTGCATCCTGTTTTAGCTTATCATAGCTGATAAAACCTCTGCTGCAGTATTCCTTTGCTCCCTGATAGCCTAACAGGAAATTCTCGGTGATGGAAAAGCTGGAAATCATGGCATTTTTATGACGGTCAGAAGGGATATAGCCCAGTCCCATAGCCTTCCTGTCTTTGACAGGCATCTGACTCACATCGGTTCCATTAATAAAAATCTGCCCTTCCGTCACCTTTCTGTTGCCTACAATCATCTCCTCCAGCTCCTGCTGGCCGTTGCCGTCTACACCTGCTATCCCCAGGATTTCACCTGCACGTACACTCAAGCTGACAGTCTCACCTGCGCGCTCATGAAGGCGTACACCCTTCAGTTCCAGAACCACAGGCCCCGTTTTCTGACCCTTTTTAACCACGATATTCTCTACCTGTCTGCCTACCATCTGGGTGGCCAGCTCTTTTTCACTGGTGTCGGATGTATTGCAGTTAAATACCACTTTACCTTTACGGATAACTGTAATCCGGTCTGACAGTGCCATAGTTTCATTCAGTTTATGTGTTATGAATACGATGGTTTTTCCCTTTTCTCTCAGCTGTCTCAGTATCTTAAACAGTTCATCTACCTCCTGAGGTGTCAGAACTGCAGTAGGCTCATCAAGTATGATGATGTCGGCTCCTCGGTACAGTGTTTTTAAAATCTCCACTCTCTGCTTCATACCTACTGATAAATTGGCAACCTTTTCCTGAAGCTCCAGCTTAAACCCAAACCGCTCCACCAGTTCTTCCACACGCTCCCGGCTTTCTTTTCTGTTTAAGAAGAAGCCGCCGGATTCCTTACCCAGGATGATGTTCTCTAATACTGTCAGCTGGCTCACCAGCATAAAATGCTGGTGTACCATACCAATTCCCAGATTATAGGCATCGTTGGGGCTTGAGATAGAGACCTTCTTTTCATTAATCATAATCTCACCTGCATCCGGGTGGTAAAGCCCGAAGAGAATGTTCATCAGAGTACTTTTTCCTGTGCCGTTCTCTCCCAGTAAACAGTGGATTTCTTTAGCTGCCACAGTAAAGTCTATACCATCGTTGGCCCGTACAGGCCCGAAACACTTGACAATACCTGTCATTGTGATTGCGTTCATATCCGTATCTCCTCTCAGTTCAGTTCTGAAGGAACCTCGATCTCTCCGGCAATAATCTTCTGCTTCAGCTCCTCCAGCTTTGTCAGAATATCATCAGATACCGTTATATTGCTGCCTTCTGCAGTTACTTCCACACCACCGTCACTAAGTCCCAGTACCTGATTTTCACCCGTATAGGTTCCTTCTACAATACTGGTGATAGCATGGTAAGCACAGGAATCCAGCTTTTTCAGCATACTGGCCATGATAAAGTCAGGAGCAATGCCGTTCTGGTTTAAATTCACGCCTATGGCTACAAATCCCTTTTCTTCAGCGGCCTGGAACATACCCATACCTGAAGCACCTGCTGCATGGAAAATTAAATCTGCGCCCTTTTCCACAAATGTGTTGGCTATGGTCTTGGCTGTAGTCGGATCGTTAAAGCCGCCTGCATAGTCAATTAAAACCGTCATATCAGGATCCACATACTGGGCACCTGCCTGATAGCCTGCTGCAAACCTGTTAATCAGAGGATTATTCACACCTCCGATAAATCCGATGGTTTTGCCGTCTCCCAGCTTGTCATCGATCTTTTCAGCCTTGGCCATAGCTGCCAGAGCACCAGCCAGGAAAGCACCTTCCTGCTCTTTACAGGAATAGGAAGCTACATTGGATAAATCTGAAGCGGCATCTAAAAGTGCGAATTTCTGCTCCGGATATGTATTTGCCACATTAGTCAGTGCATCCACCTGCTCTGCACCTACACAGATGATCAGATCATATTCTCCTGAAGCAGCCATCTCGTCCTGTATGATTTCCTCATCTGATACTGACTTCGGTTCTACCTCATCATAGGTAATGCCATAATCCTCTGCAGCCTTCTTAACACCTTCCAAAGCCAGGTCATTAAAGGAGTTGCCGCCTAAGCCAGCCTCTGTAAATATGATTCCTATGTGTGCGCCGCTGCCGTCTACTGCCTCTGATGTCTTGCCGCTTTCTGCCTGCTCCTGACCTTCAGCCTTTCCGCTTTCAGCCTGACTGCTTCCTTTCTGGGCAGAACTGCTGCAGCCTGCCATCATGCTGCCTGCCATGGTAACTGCCATAAAAATCGCTGCCCAGTTTCTGATTGATTTCCTCATAAATAGTATCCTCCATTTTTATACTTGTTTAGTAACTTTTTGAATATGTTTGCTAACTTGTTTAACAAGTTAGTTGTAATGTAGCACGTTTAATATTGTTTGTAAACAGTATTTTTCTGTTTTATATTAAAATCGTTAGTTTTCAACAAATTACTCCATTTTTTTTGTGCACTTTTCTTATGTCCTTATTGCTGTTTTGGGTGTGTCTTTCTAACTGATGCAGGGGAAGGCTTGTGTAATTTTGAAAATAATATAAAAAACAAGTCCATGATATGTCCATTCTTGACACTATATTCACAATATGGTATATTCAACTTGTATAATATAAAAAGGTGGAGGTATTATTTCGTATGTCACTTAAACATGGGCTTCTAGGGCTTTTGAATTATGGATCTATGACAGGCTATGAATTGGATAAAGCGTTTAAAGATTCTCTTTCTTTTTTCTGGCAGGCAAAAACCAGCCAGATTTACCGTGAATTAAACACCATGGAGCAACAGGGCTGGCTGACCAGCCAGCGGGTCATACAAAACGAAAAACCAAATAAAAGAGTATATACCATAACCGGCACCGGAAAAGAAGAACTGAAAAACTGGCTCTCCACACCGGAAGCCGATATTTCGGATGCGATGAGTGTTAAAAGTGCATTTTTGATGCGTGTATTTTTTGCCGGAGAAACCAGCACAAAAGAAGCTTTGAACATGCTTTACGCATACCGGGAAGAATGCTCTGAACAGATTAGGAAGATGAATGCTGCCCGTGACGCAATCTCAGAATATGGGGCAATTGTAAAGGATGATCAAAGAATCAAATACTGGAAAATAGCAGCGCTTTATGGAGATGAGTTTTTTCAGGCAGGTCTTAACTGGGCGGATAAAGCAATCTCCCTTTTAGAGGAGGTGGAATCATGAAAGTTTTGGTCATAAACGGTTCTCCAAAAGGGGACTCCAGCAATACCATGCATCTGACCCGCGCCTTTTTAAAAGGTGCAGGCTGGACAGATGCAGAGATCATCCATGTGGCAAAGGCTGATATAAAGGGCTGCTTAGGCTGTTTTTCCTGCTGGAACAAAACCCCCGGGGCATGTGTCATACACGATGACATGACTGAAATCCTGGCTAAGATCATTGATGCCGATGTGATTATCTGGTCTTTTCCCTTATATTATTTCAGCGTTCCCGGCAGCCTTAAAAACCTTATTGACCGCCAGCTCCCCTTAAATCTTCCCTTTATGGAAGGGGAAAGCGACAGCGGCTCTCATCCGCCCAGGTATGATCTGGCTGATCAAAAGCATATTGTTATCTCCACCTGCGGCTTTTGGACACCAACGGGGAATTATGATGCAGTTACCTCCATGTTTGACCACTTCTGCGGAAAAGGCCGTTATACAACAATCCTCTGCGGACAAGGAGAACTGTTTCGTGTACCGGAGCTGAAAGGCCGCACTGACGGGTATCTGGAACTCATCCGCCGGGCAGGTGCCCAATATGCCGCCGGGGGAATTGATGCCAAAACCCGGGAGGAAATTGAAAAGCCCCTGTTTCCCCGTGATGTGTTTGAAAAGGCTGCTGACGCTTCCTGGGGTATTTCTAAAAGCAAAGATTCAGGCAATCCAAAAGACGACAGCCTTCTCTTTACAACCCAGATGACGGCTTTCTATCAGCCGGATGGGGTGGAGCGGGTTCTGGAGTTTTTCTATACAGACATTGATAAAACATATCAGATTTTACTGACAAAACAGGGAGCAGAGGTCATAACAGACGGTTTTAAACCATACACCACCAGAATCGAAACGCCCTACAAGGTCTGGCGTGCCATTTCCTGCAATGAAATTTCAGGACAGGAGGCGCTGTTTCAGCGCATGTATAAGGTCTTCGGTGATTTTAACCTGATGCTTCAATGGGATAAATTATTTCCCCTGCTCACCCCTATAAAACCAGAAGGAGAAAAAACACAAAGAAAAGCCAGCATGATGGTCCTTCTCCTGCCATGGCTTGTGATCTGGACAGTTATTGCAGCCGATCCTGTAACCGGCGGAGCAGCAGGCATTATCGCCGCTTCCCTTACCCCTTTATTCTGGCTTATATTCCGGCCCGTTGTATACGAGCAGGCCGCCATCCCAATCACGGCTTGTCTTTCCCTTGCCGCTTTGCTGGGTACAGATACCAGGCTTGTGATTCCCGGCAGCTATTTACTGTTTGGACTGATGTGGATTTCCGGTGCATTTGCCAAAATCCCTTTGACCGCTCATTACAGTGCCAGGAGCTACGGAGGAGAAAGTGCCTTTTCCAACCCTCTCTTTATAAAAATAAACCGCATATTGACCGCGGCATGGGGAGGGCTGTATCTTATAACTCCTATCTGGACTTACTTAATCATGGGAACCAGCCTCTCTGCTTTTATCGGCTTAATCAATTCCGCACTTCCTGCTTTGATGGGTATTTTTACAGCATGGTTTCAGAAATGGTATCCCGCCCGCTATGCCAGAAGCTAGAAACATGTTCTGCTATAACTTTTATCTATTTGCAAAACCCGGGCCAATGGATTTAAAATACTTTACAGAGCTATCACATTTTACCGAAAGGATACAAAAATGCCAACTTCCAATACAGAAGAACAATTAATTATGCTGGGTACGGGCAATGCAACCGCAATTCACTGCTACAACACCTGTTACTTAATCTGCAATCCTGACTCCATGATTCTGGTTGACTGCGGAGGGGGAAATGGAATCCTGCGGCAGCTTCACGATTCCGGCATTGATTACAGAATGATTCATGATATTTTTATCACCCACGGCCATGCAGACCACCTCTTTGGATTGTTCTGGCTCATCCGGGTCATAGGAACCAGCATGAACAAAGGGGATTACACGGGGGATCTGCATATATACTGCCATAATGACCTCATCCCTGTCATCCGCACAATCGGCGAACTGACCATTCAGCCCAAGTTCTATAAACATGTGGATAAAAGGATATTCCTCATAGGTGTTGAAGATAAGCAAGTCCTTCCTATCTGCGGATATGAATTTCATTTTTTCGATATACAATCAAAAAAGATGAAACAATTCGGGTTTGCCACTACCTTAAAAAACGGTAAGAGACTTACATGTCTCGGCGACGAACCGTGTACCGATGCAGGGCTTCCCTATGCCGCAGGAAGTGACTGGCTGCTTCGTGAGGTTTTATGCCTTTACAGGGATAAGGACATTTTTAAACCTTATGAAAAAAATCACGACACTGTAAAAGATGCCTGCACCTACGCAGAACAATGGCAGGTTAAAAACCTTCTTCTCTACCACACCGAAGATAAACAGCTTTCCCAGCGGAAGGCTCTGTACCAGGAGGAGGGAAGGCATTATTTCACAGGCCGTCTATTCATACCCGACGATCTGGAAATCATTGATCTGTAATAAAAGAGAGAGGACGCATAAATACATTGCGTCCTCTCCTGCCGTTATTTGAAAAATTTCACAGGCTCATATAGCTTCCGAATGGATTTCACCAGGCCATTGCTGTCAAAATTTTGTATCAGAACATCACATGTCTCAGGATTGGTGCCAAACACCACACTTTTTTCCAGATTCAGCATTTCTTTTAGATTTTCCAGCATATTTTTTCTGGTTGCTTCCTTATTATATATCTTTATATAGGAATATCCGACGTACTCCCTTGAATCATAGGTCAGTATTTTATACTCTTTTGTAAATCCTTCCCTCTCTAACCGGCTGTAAACCTCTGTGATTTTTTCCTTTAAATCAATTACCATGAAATAAATCACATTTTCATTTTCCGGCGGTCTTCGCTTTACATAGTTCCGGTAATAAGATTTGCTTAATTTGCTGTAAATATCCTGTTCTGCAGAGTTCCTTAATTCCTCATAATAAATCACCAGCACATCATCCATTACAACATTGGCAAAATAGCTGACTCCTGACTGCTCCAACACCTTCATAATCTCTTTAGACTGCTGGTTAGACAATACGCAGGTCAGAAGATAGGACTTTTTTCGGATATCAAATAAAGCCGCCCCATCCATAACGATAACAGGAAGCTTTAAGCGGATGGGACTTATGACCTCCATCAATGAAGCCGGTGTTCTTCCTGTGGATACCGTAATATTGGCTCCTCTCTCAATCAACCGGTTAAGCTCAACCATACTGTAAGAATTTAAATGCTCATCCGCTGTCAGCAGCACCTCATCCACTCCCGAAACAAACAGAATATCCTGGTTTCTTTTCCTTGGCAGGTGAAAAGAATTCACAACAATAGAAATACCAATTCCTATGAGGGTTTCCAGCACACGGTTCATGACAAAAATATAGGGATTGTCATCTGCTATATGGGCAACCGTAATGCTGAGAAAAACAACACATGCAAAATATGAAACATCCTTATAATTAAGAACGACTGTCGAATATAATACACAGCCTGTTGCCAGAGATATGATCAGGTATGTGAGTGCAGTCATCTCCATTCCATCCTTTAACAGATAGAGTTCGATCATAATGACAACCAGTCCCCAGAAGGCCCCGATAAACGTACCGATTGCCCTTTGCTTTGCCATTTTAGCCGTACTGTCCTTATAGGGCTGCATACATTGGAGCACTGCAATAGCCGAATAAAAGGGGCTTCCCTCCTGCCCTCTCAAATAATAAATAATAAAACAGATAAAAACAGCACACACAGAACGGATAATTCTCTGCCCTATCTTAGGAAATTTAAAACCATTTCTTTTTTCTGCTTCCATTTCGTTCACCTGACCTTTAAAATGAACAGGAACCGCCGTAATACCTTCGTCGGCGGTTCCTGCTTCCTTATGCTTGCTCAATGTAATCGTCTACCATTTCAAAGAGTTCTTTTGTCTTCTCATCCTTGTTCAGCTTGTTTTCTGCCTTTTCAGGCCCCATATTGCCGGTGGTGTTCATAACGTGGCTTCCAAAAATGTGAAACTCAGACACTTTACTCTGTTCCTGCTGCTGCATGAATATGTTCCTCCTTTCCCACATACTCTGTATCTCTTCATGACAAGGTGAAATCTACTTTCTTCTTGCCGTCAATGACGATATATTCATTAATATATTCAATAAAATTCCGGAGGCTGGCAGACATGCTGCTCTTTTCCCTGTAGGCAAACCAGGTATTTCTTAAAACCGGTTCCCCGTTTGAAAAATATACCGGAGTTTTTATCAGATCATAATCGCTGCGGTAATTTTCAGAAAGAAAGCACCAGACGTAGCCAAGGCCCCTGTCTGCCAACTGCCAGGCCACATCAATATAGCCTGCGCTCATTCCTTCCGTCAAATCCTCGTCAAAGGTTTCTCTCCACCAGCGTTCCAGCATTTCTCTTGACCGGTCATTGGTCTTAAAGTCAATGCGGGGCATGTGAAGCAGGTCCTGGATTTCAATAGGGCTCTTTGTCAGAATATAAGCTGGACTTACCTCAACCTTCCTCTGAATCACCGGCCCCTCATAATCCCCTCTGATAAATGCCACATCCACATCTCCGTCGCATACCTTTCGGAACAAAATATTGCTCCGTTCATCCTGAAGTTCAAATCTCACATCCGGGTTCTTTTTGGTGTATTCATATAGAATATCGGACAACACAAACTTATTATAAGTGTAAGAAGTTCCGATTACAATAATATCTTTATTGTCAGCCTTCATTTTCCGCAGTTCCATTCTGGTCTGGCTCATAAAAGAAATGTACTGCTGTGCCTTCCGTGCAAGCAGTTCCCCTTCTTTCGTAAATTCCACACCTTTGGTAGTACGGTCCACGACTTTTATCCGAAACTCCTCCTCAATGCTTTGAAGACGTTTTGTCAGAGAAGGCTGGGTAATATACAAACGATTGGCAACCTTTGTAATGTTTGGTGTCTTATACAGTTCGTATAAAATCTTCCAATCTGAGTCTTTCATTTTACTCTCCTGAGGGATGCTGAATTTTAATTTGCAACTCTCATACCATTATAGCAAATTCACATCATTTAAACAAGCATTCCCCAGGCAAATATCCCGGACTTTTCACACCTAGCAAAGGATACCGAACACACCTGCTGCAGTTACCAGAGCAAGTATAAATAATCCGGCAAAGGCCACCCCAAACAGTTCCACAAACATCTTATTCTGGGGATGTTTTTTCTCTGCTTCTTTTTCCTGAGACACAGCAGCCATAATCAGAGCCCCTGCTGTGGAAATAGGACTGTAACCAGTGATAGTGCCTCCAACCACAACCGCCGCACAAAGCTCCACCGGGTTGATTCCCAGACCGGCCGCCAGCCCTCCGGTGGTAGGAATCAGGGTAGGGAAAACCACACCAAGGCCTGAACTGAAAAATGACATAATTCCCGATGCAACTGCCAGAATAGGAGTAGCAGTTTTGGGAGTCATTAATTTCTCCAGACCTGCCACCAAGATATCAATGCCGCCGGAGGATGTAATGATATTCATAAGAATCCCCACACCCAGCACCATTAAAATAACATTCCACGGAACTGCCTGTACGCTTTTCTTTTCATCTCCTGCCCCAAGAATGACCAGAACGCTTCCGATGAGGAAACCGGCCAGGCCCACATTCCAGGAAAAGAACAAAACGCCCACAAGCAATATAATCAAGCCAGCCAATGATACAAGCTGAGACTTGTCAAAAGGTTTTAATTCCCTTTCTGTTTCTTTATGGTTTGGATCAACCCTCCACCCCTTGTAATAAACATAAATAGCCACAAGAAGGAGGAATTCCGTAACCAGCAGACACCATCCTATAGTCACTGTGTTCACTTCAATTCCCTGTGCTGCCATCAGTTCCTGCACCACCAAAGCCTCAGGAGTCAGAGGACTCATGCGCCCTGACTGCACTCCTACCTGGCCCACCAAGGACAGCATAACAGGGTTGATTCCCGCTGATATAGCAATGGGAACGGCAATAACCGGAATAATAGCCAATGAAGGTATGGCTCCCGGCCCCACGGCACAGATCACATATCCCATAATATACATGACAAAAGGAATCAGATAAGTTCTCTTCCCAACCAGCCCCACCATTCTGTTTGCCAGATTGGACAGAGTTCCGTTTCCGCTTAAAACTGCAAACATGTATGTAATTCCCGTCATCTGCAAAAACAGGGAAGAACTGAAACCGCTGATCAGCTCCTTTCCGCTGATTCCATAAATAAGACCCAGAACCATGGCAAAACCTATGGAAAGGATGCCCACATTGATATTGCGTAAAAAACCGAGAATAATTGCTGCAAACAATACGATTAATGATATTAATCCTAAATTCATCACGATCTCCTTTTTATTTGAAAATGATACATACCGGGCTTTCCGTCTGTATGATTCTGCCTGTATACTCCACTATGCCTCTGTCCCCATCCAGCTTCATTTCAACAATGGTGTCACTGTCTTCGTTAGCTGCATATAACAGGGAACCGTCTTCATTAAAGGTAATAAAACGGGGCGTTTTTCCCAATACCGGAACATAACCAAGGGTTGTCATATAGCCGGTATCCTGGTTAATTTTATATAAAACCAGAGACTCATGAATCCGGTTGGAACCGATTAAAATTCTTCCGGTTGGGTCAATAATAGATGCACTTGCCTGCCCTTCTCCTGTATAAGTATCCGGTAAGGTAGGAAGGATCTGGCGGGGCTCCAAAGTTCCATTCTCTTCATCAAAGCCGAAATAGGTCATGGTATTGTCCTTTTCATTAATCATATAAGCAAATTTGTTGGCGGGGTGAAAGGCAATATGCCTGGGTTCCGCATACTGGCGTGCTTTAAATTGACAAGTTTCTGACAAATGGCCGTTTTCACTGTCAAACTTAAAAATTCTCACCTGTCCGTAACCCTGAATCCGTCCCTGGGCCGGAGCTGCCAGATAGGTTTTCGTCTGATCCCAGATACATTGATGGACAAATGATATCCTGCCTTCTTCCCGTCCTTCATAAGAAACCTTATCCACAATCTCTCCAATGGAACCGTCACTGTTTCTTTTCAGGCTGTAAACAGCCCCGCCCTGCAAGGCCGCCACAAGAAGGTATTCATTGGTTTTATCCGGGGTAATGAAAACAGGGTTTCGTCCTCCTATGTCAACTGTATTGATATGCTCCAGAGTGCCGTCCTCCCTGATTTTATAGCTGCTCACCTTGCTGATGTCCCCATGAACGGAATATAAGTATTTTTTCTCGTTGTCAAAGGCCTGATAAGAGGGATTCTCCTCCTGGCACAGACACTGGATTTCCTTCCAGTCTCCGGTTTTCCCGCTGATTTCATAAACCTTCAGACCTTCCCCCCTGGCATTGCGCTCCCTGGTTGTGCGGCAGCCTACATATGCATATTTCATATTTTTTCCTCCTGTTTTCCAGCTTTTTTGTTAATTCCATCATAATAGAAACAGGCTGGAAAATGAAATTCATATACGACAAAAAGAGCCATTCCAAAAAGGAATGACTCTTAGTTAACCTGATAGAATTTTTCGGTAAAAGTGATGAAGTCAGAGATTGCAACGCTTTTAAAACAGCGGTCTGAAATCATCATTGACACATTTCTGGAAATAGGAATCCCATCCCGGTCCAGTATGGGGATCATCTGAACCTTATCCTGGCTGCAGCTCCAGTCAGCGCCAAAAAGAAAGGTGACTCCCAGCCCTTGTTCCACCATCTCTATTGCAATCTCTGCAAAGGGAAACCGGTGGGCTTCATGCGGCAGGCTGCCAAAATACTGCTTCCACCACTGATCCACCGTGCTCTTTACCATGGGATTAAAGTTGGATTCAATCAAAGGAAGCTGTTCAATGTCATCAAGCTTGATTCCATGAGGGGCAACCACATACAAATCCTCATGAAACAGCACAATATGTTCCCCTACAAAAGGGTAATCACCGCAGATAATCCCAATATCAACTGCTCCGTCAACCAACTGTTTCATAATCACATCACTGGAATTGGGAACTGTCTTAAACTGCAGATGATTGTATTCCTTTATATATGCCTTTAACAGCCTGGGGAAATGAAGCCTGGCGTAGGAATTGGGCACTCCGATGGTCAGCAGTTCTTTCTCCATTACGTCTCTGCTGAAATGCTCTTTGGTTTCGTTAATAATATCCAGAACAATTCTGGCACGTCCTACCAGATATTTTCCCTGCTCCGTAAAAATAACCCCTTTGCTGCTTCTTCTCACTATATCTGCTTCCCATTCCTTCTCCATGCTCCTGAGACGCTTTGTTAAGGAAGACTGAGACATATATAAGATTTCTGCTGCTTTCGTAATGCTCTTGGTTTCATATAAAACCGTTAATATTTTCCAATCAAGGTTATCCATACCTGTGTTTACCCCAATCTCTCAAACAAAAGACCGCCACAATCCTTTATTTCAGCTTGTGACGGTCCCAATGGCAGCATACCAGATTTTATCTTAGCTCTTCTGCATGGCAAGCTGCTTTTTCAAATAAGACAACTGCCCTCCGCTTAAAATAATCTCTGCTTCATTATCCGATAATTCCAATTTCACGTCAAAGGAAAAACCTTTTGTTTTATTTTCAATGGTCACCCGTCTGGCCGCAATCTGGTCTAAGAAGTTTTCAAATATCAATTCATCGCCCAGCTCAATCTTGTCATAATCCTCCGGATTCTGAAAGATCATGGGGATGATTCCGTGATTGATCAAATTCCCTTTATGAATTCTGGCAATGCTTTTTGCAATCACCGCCTTAACACCCAGGAACATAGGATTGATTGCCGCATGTTCTCTGGAAGAGCCCTGTCCGTAGTTTTCACCGCCGATAATAATACTTTTTCCCATTTCCTTTGCCCGTGCAGCAAAGTCCGGATCGTAGCGGTGGTAGCAGTACTGGGACATTAAAGGAATGTTGGACCGCATACTGCTGAATTCTGCACTGGCAGGAGTGATGTCATCGGTGGTAATATTATCTCCTCCCTTTAAGCTAACGGAAATACTCATGGAAGCCTCCGGTGCTTCCGGGATGGGGAGGTATTTAATATTAGGCCCTCTCACAATCTCCACTTTCTTTGCATCTTCTTCAGGAAGGGGTTTGATGATCATGGAATCTTCGATGGTATAATGCTCCGGTTCCTTGATATCTTTTAATTTTATAATATCTGTCCCCATAACATCTTCTGCCGATGCAAAGGTTCCCACTATGGCTGTTGCTGCCGCACTCTCCGGGCTTACCAGGTATATCTCTGCATTGGGATTTCCTGCACGCCCCTTAAAGTTCCGGTTGGAAGTACGCACTGCCACGCCTTCTGTTGCCGGGCTCTGTCCAATGGCACAGCATGGGCCGCAGGCCAGCTCCAGCATACGGACGCCTGCATTTAACAGCATATCAATGTAGCCATCCCGCATTAAATCACGGTATACCTGCTTAGAAGAAACAGCGCAGGTACAGCTTACATTTTCATGGACAAAATGTCCGTCAAACACCAATGCCGCCTTGGCAATATCGGAATAGCTGGCATTGGTACAGCTTCCTAAAAACACCTGCTGAACCGGCTTTTTCTCCACATCTTTGATAGCCATTACATTGTCCGGCTGATGAGGGCAGGCAATAAGGGGAACCAGTTCACTTAAATTGATTTCCATACAGTCGTCGTATTCGGCATCCTCATCAGGCAGCAGCTCTATGTAGTCCTCTTCCCGTTTCTGAGCAGCCATAAATTTACGAACCTGCTCATCTGCCGGGAAAATGGAGGTGGTGGCTCCCATTTCTGCTCCCATATTGGCAATGGTAGCTCTCTCCGGAACCTCCAGCTTTGCCGCTCCCGGCCCCACATATTCGTATACATTGCCAAGGCCGCCCTTGATGCTGACACGCCGCAGCATTTCCAGTATCACTTCCTTTGCATTACATCCCGGCTGCAACTCTCCGGTTAAATGTACCTTGACCACTTTTGGCATACTAAGGCGCATGGGAAGTCCTGTCATGGCCGTTGCCACATCCATGCCGCCTACACCGATGCAGAGCATTCCTACAGAACCGCTGTGGGGAGTATGGCTGTCCCCTCCCATACAGATCTGGCCCGGAACGGTAAATCGGGATACCTGAACCGTATGGCAGATTCCATTGCCGGGTCTTGATACATGGACTCCAAAACGCTTGGCCGCTGACTGGAGATAAATATGGTCATCCGGTGTTTTATGATCTAAGTATAATAAATTGTGATCCAGATGGCTTACGCTGCAGTCAATGCCGATCCGGTCAAGGCCCATGGCCTCAAATGCCAGATATGTCATAACTGCATTGATATCGTGGGTCAATGTCTGATCCACTTTAATAAAAACATCCTCTCCCGGAACCATGCTTCCGGAAACGTAATGTGATTCTATAATCTTTCTTGTCAATGATTTACCCATGCTTTTCCTCCTCATTCTCTAAACCTTTACTTCTTCAAATAATTATAATCAGAATCTCCAATTAGTATAATGAAAGAATATTATCATTCCATTCAAAAAAGGAATGCCATCATACTTCTCATAGCTCCGGCATTCCCTGTTTCAGCTACATCATCAAAGTAAAGGCAATACTGGATAGTGCCAAAATAAAGGCACCTCCAATTCTCGACAGAACTGATGCATAACCCATAAGCTCTAACCGGTTGGTTGCTGTCAGAATTACCACATCTCCTGAACCGCCCCGGTTGCAGCAGCAAAGCCCTGCTGTAATAGCAGCGTCAATGGGATAGAATCCAACCAACTGTCCGGCAATAGCGGTCCCGATTGCCACACCCAGAACAATCATAAGTGTAATAAATACATTCTTAAGGCTAATGGCTGAAACAAACATTCCAAAGTCAATCATGGTAATTCCCACGCCTGCAAAGCACATTACCTTTAAATTGCCTGTAATAAATTTCTGGAAAGCCTTGGTTCCCTGTGCCAGAGCCGGGGGAATCAGTCTGAAAACATTGGCAATGGTGGCAAAAATCACGAAATATGCGTAGGGGTGAATGATAACAGGTCCAATTTTAGGAAGCAGAAGCTTTCCAAAAATACATGAAACAGCCCATATCACACCTGTGATCAGCAGTCCCGCTGCAATATCAGATACCGTAACTTTAACCGGCTCTGTATTTTCCTCAACCTTTTTGATTTCTTTCGATGAATCCCTTAAAAGCTGGGTTCCGTCTCCTGTCAGATGGGGAAACTTCTTTCCGATATTCATTAACACAATGCCTACAATCAGCGCCCAGGTATCAGCCATATTAAGAAGAGCCAAAGCCAGGGAGTAAAACTGGTCCTTGGGAGTTCCTGTAATCTGTTCATATATCTGGCTCATAGGGACAGCTCCTGCACCGTTTCCTCCTCCTAAAGATGGAAGTACATAAAAAGCAATTACTTCATCCATAGGTGTTCCCGTAATAAGCGCACCCAGAATACCGCCCAGAGCGGCAACGATCACACCTACCAGAAACACCGGGCCGCATCGTGCCAGAGTCTTAATCAGCATTTCCCGGTTAACAGTCAGCAGCCCTCCTGCCATAAGAAGACAGATATACATGGTCTGAAAGCTGATGGTGTCATAAAAATTTACAGAAGATTCTATGTATGCCTCCGGCAGCCACTTCATAAAAACCAGAAAAGAAGGCAGCATAATTGCCATCATGGTTCCCCCGCCCACGTATTTGTTCCATATGGGAAGTCTTTTTCCTACTTCGTAACTGATTGCGCCGATAACAAAAAGAAGTGACATGGTGGAAAGAATATCATCGTCAAGCGCCCCTGTAAAAACAGATACCAATACGATTGCTGCAAATGCGGCAAATAAATAAAGGGGAATCCCCTGAACCTTATATTGCCAAAAAGATGTCTGTACCTTTTCGTTTCCCATTACTACCTCCTGAATACGATTATAGTCGTTGTCTTTTTAATAACTGATCAATTATTATTGACTATATCTTATCAAGAATGGCATTCAAAGTGAAATTGTTAAAAGGCATGCTGCAATTACTTTTTGTTATGACTGTTCATTATAAAATTACCTTACTATATTTTTTTTAGTTACTTTTACCACTATCCAGGGACAAATGTATCCTTTTACAGCGTCTTTTTTGTTATATTTTTATCATGTTTCTTTTTTAACCTTTTCATGCCGGGAAAATATTTTTTTCAGCACTTCGATAAAATACCGTTCTGCCCCATCCAGATAGGCATCCTTAAGATAAATCACATTGACATCCCAGGTATTGGTCTGGTTCCCCAGGCTGTAACAGTGAATCTTATCCCTGTCCCTTAAAACCGCAACAGCCCGTTCCGGCACAATAGCTGCTCCAATGCCTGAATCTGCCAATTGCACAGCATTGATATTACTGGAAGTCTCTATAACAACTTCAGGATTGATCTGGTGTTTCCGGAACATCCGCTCCACCTCACGGCGGATAGCGTGTCCTTTTTTCAGAAGAATAAAAGGAACATCTCCCAGGGCCGCAAAATCAACGGTGTCCTTCTTCCCCTTCATCATATGTTCTTCTCTCAAAATCCCTTCACCTGCAACAATCATCAGCTCTTCCTTGTAAATCACTTCCATTTCCAGTTCTATCTTTGAATCACTGTATGTGTCTTCCGATTCTTTAGGCAGAATAATGAAGTTGGTATCCCCTCTTTTTAACCCTGCAAGCAGCACACTGGAATTGGCTTCCACCGCCCGCACCTCTACACCTGGATAAAGCTTTTTAAACTCTTTTAAAGCTGCAGGAAGCATATAGCCTGCACGCTCCACGGGAATGCCCAGAGTGATTCTGCCTCTTTTCCCTTCTCCAATATCCGTAAGCTGTCTGCGCAGATTATCATTGAGAAGCAGAATCTTCCTGGCTGTTTCCACATAGGTTTCCCCTGCATAAGTGAGAGTAATGGGATAAGCAGTCCGGTCAAACAGCTTAACCCCCAGTTCCTGTTCCACCTTTGCTATGATCTGGCTTAAGGAAGGCTGGGATATATAAAGCTTTTTCGCCGCTTCCGTCACGCTTTTGCAGTCTGCTACTGTTGTGATATAAACAAGTTCTCTAAAGTCCACCGAATACCTCCGTCTTCATAACACAAAATACCCGGCGGCAGCCTGAACCCATATTTATGAGAATCAGACTGCACCTCCGAGTAACCCGGTTTTGCATTATTGTATCATATTTAAATCATAAATCGATAATAATTTATAAGACATCCGGAAATAAGAATTTCTTTCTCTTCCTCTGTCATAGCACCCATGGTGCAGGAATATATTTTTCCCGTTCCATCCATAACCCTGACCAAAATCTCCTGTTCTCCATTTCTCACTGCCTCTTTTACATTTTCAATAAGCAGAAATGTGCCATTTGGAATTTCCAGCTTCTCCTCTGTCAGCAGGGGCAGGATTCCCCAGTTGATTAAGTTTGAGCGGTAACGTTTTGTTGAATAGGCATTAGCCAAGTTGGCAAATCCACCTAAAACCTTCTGACAGCTTGCCGCCTGTTCTCGGGAAGATCCGTCTCCGATTTCCTGTGAAATCATCACGCTTCCGATTGTAATATCCTTCGCTTCCCATCCGGTTTCACGGCATAGATCTTCAATAATCCGCTGACAATCTGAATCCGCTGTAACACCTGTATCCGCAAATTCCCGGCTTAACTCTCTTACAGCTTTTGCCCTGCTTACATACCCCCGGTCACGGCTGATCATGGTATATTCCGATATTTTCTCAGGATTAGAGCGGTAGGATGAGGCATCTCCGGAAGGGATTAATTCATCAGTTGTAACAGACCCTGTATAAGAACCTGCTGTCTTTAAAAGCAAATGTTTCCCTAAAGAAGCCATTTCAGGCCAATCCGCTATATTGGGCCCCATTTTTAATACATGCTCCGGATTTCCCTTGTTAAAATTATGATATACCTGTTTTTCATAAATCTCAGGATCGTATTGATACTCCATATCTGCATATATTACGTCAAGGTCTGTGGCAGGCGTAAGATATCCACCGTTTCTTACAGTTGCCGCAATGGATCTGGCATCCATGAGAATGGAAGCTGCCATCTGACCCTGTCCCGGCTTGGAGCCTTCCCGGTTGGGGTAATTTCTGGTAGTATGCCGGATACTTAACTGGTTATCCGCCGGCACATCTGTCACACCAAAACAGGGACCGCAGATGCAGGGACGCACCGTGGCACCGGACAGTACCAGACGGTTTAAAATCCCCTGCTTCATCAGTGCCAGGTTCACCGGCTGACTGGCCGGATTAATTCCGATTCCAGCCTGGCTTCCATCTGCCGTATAGCCTTCCAGTATATCTGCCATGGCTGCAATGTTCTCAAACAGGCCTCCGGCACATCCGCTGACCAGAGCCTGATCGATACGGAGTCTGCCCTGGTCAAGGTGGTCCATGATTTTAAAGGGCTTTCCCTTCTCCCCTTTAATGCGGTTTCCTTCCTCTTCCACTGCCTTTAAATATGTTTCAGGATCTTTCCGGAACTCTCTGATGGATACCACATTGCTGGGATGAAAGGGCAGTGCCATCATAGGCTCCACCTGGGAAAGGTCAATTTCAATCATTCCATCATAATAAGCAGTTCCTGCCGGTTCCAGCTTTTCATAAGCCTCTTCTCTCCGGTGTTCCTTTAAATACGCTCTCACCTTTTCATCCGTACACCAGATGCTTGACAGTGCCGCACTTTCCGTGGTCATGACATCAATTCCCATGCGGAATTCCACACTGAGGTTTCCGATTCCCTCTCCCACAAATTCCAGAATCTTATTCTTATTAAATCCATTTTTAAATGTAGCCCCTATAAGTACCAGAGCCACATCCATAGGCCCCACTCCCTGTCCGGGTTTTCCTGTCAGTTTTACAGCAAGTACAGGGGGCATGGGGAGATCATACGTCTTTCCAAGAAGCTGCTTCACCACTTCTCCGCCCCCTTCCCCGATTCCCATGGTTCCCAGGGCACCGTACCGGGTATGGCTGTCCGAGCCCAGTATCATCCTGCCGCATCCGGCCATACACTCTCTCATATACTGATGAAGAACCCCTCTGTAAGGCGGAAGAAAAATGCCTCCGTATTTCTTTACATTATCCAGACCAAAGACATGATCGTCCTCATTGATGGTTCCCCCCACTGCACAAAGGGTATGATGGCAGTTGGAGAGCACATAGGGAACAGGGAATTTCTCCAGACCGCTGGCTTTTGCAGTCTGAAGAATGTTCACGTAATTATTATCAGGGGACACCAGGGCATCAAATCTGATCTTTAAATCCTCCATGGTTCCGCTGCTGTTATGAGCTTTTAAAATCCCATAGGACATGGTGTTTTGTTTTCCCTCATCACGGGAAACAGAGGGGAATTCCACCTGGTCTCCTGCAGGAGTCAGAAATACACCTGTATCAGTTAAATGAATCATATGGTTACCTCACATTTTCTCTGTACGGAAATAAATAACAGCCTTCCATCAGTTCCTGATATATACAGTCCCCTCCATAATCCGCCTTGCTGTACGCTGGACTGCTACACCGCTTACCTTGATCTCTCTCTGTTCCTCTGTAAGGCCCGGATACATGGTCATGATTCCGCTTGGATGACCGATTTTCAAACCTTTATTCCCGTCAGGCAGACCGGACAGTGTCTTTTCAATCAGGCTTCCTTTCAAACAGGCGGCCACCGAAACAGCACTGGCAGACGTAAGTGGACAGGCTTTATGACATTTGAATACTGAAATAACCCTTACACAGATATCCATTTCTTCTTCCCTGATCTCTTCTCCACCTATTCCGGTAAAGGAGGAAGGTCCTGTAAAAAATCCAACCTTAGGTACAGCCGGGCTATTGGCTGATGCCTCCTCAAGGTCTTTGGCAAATCCCATTTTGCAGCAGGCGGTTCCTCTGATTTTCTCAAGAAGATCACAAACCTCTGCATTGGCATTTATCTCTTCCGGCAGTTCCACTCCAGTCATGCCTATATCCTCTGCTCTCACAAGGACCATAGGATTGGATATGTCAAGAATGGTAGCTTCTATAGTTCCAAATCCAGGAATGTCCAAATGATCCAGAACATTTCCCGTGGGCAGCAGCTTCCCGGTCTTAGCCCCTGCAGGATTTAAGAAATTCACCTTCAGCTCCGCAGCCGTACCGTCCACCCCTGCAATGGAGCAGTCTCCTTCCTGGGCAAAGGTGCCATTTTTACAAGGAACTTCTATATTAATATATTTATCTGTATTCCTGTTCAGCATCCGTACAATGACAGAAGGTTCTCCTGCCTCAACCAGACCTTCTTCCACCGCAAAGGGCCCTACGGCAGCAGTCATATTTCCGCAATTGCTTTTATAATCCACCTGGCTTTTTCCCACAATGATCTGTCCAACCAAATACTCCACATCCACATCAGGCTCTTCGCTCTTCCATACGACCACAATCTTATTGTTGGAAGAAACCGTACCTCCCAGACCGTCAATCTGCTTGGGATCAGGATCTCCCATAACCTGCAGAAATATAGAATCCCACTGCCTTCTATCCTCCGGAAGATCCTCCTTTAAGAACATGCAGCCTTTACTGGTGCCGCCTCTCATAAATACAGTTTTAAACCTTCTCATAGACAGTTCCTCCTTATTTCAGCCTGTTAAGAGTTTCCAACAGATAATCGGTAAATTCTTCTGCACTGGCGCCGTCTCTGTCTGTGGTTATTACGTACTTTCTCTCTGTAATGGTGCACACATCAAGAGCCTCATCCAGCCGATTCTTCCTGTCTCCGTAACCGATATGGGCCATCATCATTCCGGCCGCACGGATTAAGCTGCATGGGTCCGCATAATCTCCTCTTCCCCTCTCCATCAGAAACGGAGCTGTTCCATGAATGGCTTCAAACATGGCGTACTTATTGCCCAGATTGGAAGATGATGCTGTTCCAAGGCCACCCTGATGCTCGGCAGCCACATCTGTCACAATATCTCCGTAAAGATTGGGCAGAACAATGACCTCAATGCCCTTGCTGAATTCCGGGTCCATCATCTTGGCACACATGGCATCCACCAGACGTTCCTGTATTTCGATTTCCGGGTATTCCTCTCCAACCTTGCGCACTGCCTTAATAAAGTTGCCGTCAGCCAGTTTTACAATATTTGCCTTTGTCACAATGGTCACATTCTTTTTTCCGTTTTTCCTTGCAAACTCAAAGGCAGAACGGGCAATCCGCTCACTTCCCTGCCTGGTCTGGACCTTAAAATCTACAGCCAGATCCTCATTGACCTGAATTCCCTTGTTGCCCCATATGTACTCCCCTTCAATGTTTTCCCTGAAAAATGTCCAGTCAATATTTTTATCAGGAATGCGGATGGGGCGCACTGCCGCATACAGCTCCAGTCCTCTGCGCAGAAGGCTGTTGGCGCTGATCAGATTAGGCCAGGGGTCAGAAGCTCTTGGCGTTACCATGGGACCCTTTAACAGCACGTTGCATTTTTTTACATCTTCAAAGACTTCATCGGGAAGGCTTTGGAGTCTGGCTGCCCTGTTTTCAATGGTCATCCCCTCAATGGTTCTCAGTTCCAGACGGCCTGAGGCGAACTCCGGTTCCATGAGATGTTGAAAAACACGCAGGGCCTGTTTCATAATAAGGGGGCCTATACCGTCTCCCGGAAGTATTCCCACCACGATCTTATTAAGCTTCTCAAAATCTGTTACCTCTGTATCAGCCTTCATCCGGTCAATCCTCTCATATTCTGACTGAATCAGTTCACCGAATTTTTCCTGGGCTGCTGTGATATTAGGATCTAAACTCATCTTCATCTCTCTCCTTGTTGTGATTATTTTACACATTTATATACTTAAAAAAATTATAACACTTCTAACATTATAGGAAAAATATATATTTTTATATAATTCTTATAGGAAAAAGCATATATATTCAATTCCACTTAATCCTTGTTATAACTTGTCCAGTCCGTTCCATTTCCTCAACCACCCGTTTCTGGGCAGAAACCTTTCGTTCTGTTCGTTCTAAAACCCATTCTATGTCCTCAGGTCTTAATACACATACGCCGTTTATATCACCAACCACAATATCACCGGGACAGATGGTAATGCCGCCGCAGATGACAGGAACATCGATCTCGCCCACGCCACTTTTTCCTGCTGTTTTGCAAGTAAGTCCTTTGGCATATACAGGCAGTCCGACTTCTTCACACCCTTCCAAATCCCGGAAGGCCCCATCAATCACCACACCGGCAGCCCCCATCATTTTGGCACAAAGACTTCTGTGGTCGCCCCAGTAGGAACTTTTTAGATTTCCTTTTCCGGCGATGACAATCACATCTTTTTCTTTGACCAAATGGATTGCATCTGCTATGATTCCCCCTTCTCCTGCCGGAACATCCACTGTTAATGCATATCCTAAAATCCTCTTTCTGCTTATCCATGGCTTAATATCCCAGTCCATGGATTCAAATTCTCCCAGCCCGTCACACAGTTCCGGTACTGTATACTGCCTGATTCTCTCTAACACTTCACTCCTGCTTTCATCCATTGGACCCCACCTCTCCTGACCTGCTATATTTTCTTATAACCATTATAGTATCCCTTATGCCATAAGTAAAATATATTGATACCTATAATACTTATACACTTTTTCCTATAGTTATAGATAAAAAGAAGCCTGCCATATTGAATAAACTACGGCAAGCTTCTTAAATTATTATATTTTCTCAAAGGAGGAGCACATAAGGTTTTCATAATCAAACCAGTCAAAATCAGCATAAAGACGGTTTCCTGTCAGATCCTGACAGCACATCCCTACCATTGCACCGGTAAACCAGCCTTGATTGCATGCCTCATCGGACATAAAACTACAATCCATAGATGTACCTATTTTTTGTTTATTTCTCTTTTCTGTCTTATAATAAAACTGTAATTTTTCTTCATGAACCTCCACTTCCAGTTGGACCTCACCATCTTCAATGGCTATAAATCCAACAGGATAGCTGTAATTTTTATTTTCTGCTTTTAAAACAGAGATACATCTGCCAATATCCTCATCATGAGTAATATGTAGATATAAGTAGTTTTCATGATCATACATACAGATCAGTCCCGCCATCTGCTTAAATACGGTTGGTTCAAAGGCCACTTTAGCTGCCGCCCGGAAATGAAATGATGTCCAGCGTCTGGCAATCAGACTTTGAGCAAACAAAGAAGCCAGGCCTTCCCGTCCAAAGAGTCTTAAATAACCCGGCCGGACATTCAGAGACAGAAATGATTCATCCAACGGAATGCGCAGTGACTGGAATTCCAAGTCAAGGATTTCTGAGTCAAAATCATCTCTTACGGGTTTGGATAAGAACAGATGCGGTTCATGGCTGCTGATCTCAGTTTCCAAATCCGGAAGATTAGTTCCATTGGCTAATTGAAGCCAGCCATCTGGGGTCCACTCCATCCGGGCAATTGCAGTCTCCCTGCCCAGAGGATATCTGCGGCATCCCGGAAAGCGTAAAGCATCATCTGGGTTGCGCTGTTTTAAGGGTCTTCCCATTAAATAAACGCAATACCAGCTCCCATCTTTTGCCTCTACCAGATCACAATGTCCGGCTTTCTGAATTGGATAATCCGGATGATGTCTGGTAGTTAAAATTGAAAAAGCCTCTGTATCACTTGTTCTATGAATGTTCTTTGGCCGGTACATTTCATAGGGCCCCCATATGGAAGAAGAACGCTGAATCGTTTCCCCATGTCCTTCTCCAGTTCCGGTATCTGCGGAAAGCAGATAATAATACCCATTCCGTTTTAATATGTGGGGGCCTTCCAGGAAAATGTCTTTCGCTGCATAGATTTCTCTGGGTTGACCAATCATACACTTTTTTTCACTGCTGTATTCTTGTAAAACCAGCCTTCCGGCATATTTTTTCGGTACCCGGTGATCCGTAACCATGCTGACCATGTACTTTCTGCCATCATCATCATGAAATAACGAAGGGTCAAAACCAAAGTTATTTAGAGCAATGGGTTCTGACCAAGGCCCTAAAATATTATCTGCCATTACCATAAAGTTATTAGTATCATACATATTGCAATAAAAAGACCGGACTACCGTATAAACAAGATAATAAATTCCATGATGATAAGTAAGACACGGTGCCCATATCCCCTGGGAAGGCCCAACACCTCGAAGATCAAGCTGCGAAATGCGGCTAAGCGGATAGGTCAGTAACTCCCAATGTACCAAATCCCTGGAATGATGAATGGATACCCCCGGCCACCATTCAAATGTTGATGTTGCAATATAGTAATCATCTTCCACCCTGATAATTGATGGATCCGGATGAAAACCTTTTAAAACCGGATTCTTTACTATCATTTATCTTATCTCCTTCTATCGGTAATAACTACAGATCAGTTTTATCCGCTGCTGACTATATTGAAATTCAAGTTTTCTCTCCACTCCAGATGCAATTCCGTATCCGATTTAAAATGCAATGGCAATAATACATACTCAGACAGGTAATACTTTTCTCCGCTTCCTTTCCACCGGTCTCCAAGATACCAATGTTCCAAGCTCCCTGTTTGGGAATTCTTCAATTGAAGAACCGATGTGGGCTGTGAGCCATAGGTTGTCTCATCGCCTAAAAAATACAAATCTGACCAAGGCCCTGCTATTGTCTTAGCATACGCATAAGCAGATTGATTGGGCGACCATCCGCTGCATCCGGAAGTCAGCATAAAATAATAATTTCCCCGTTTGAACAATACCGGTGCCTCCCGTTCCTGTCCCGGCCAAAGAATACACACCAACCGGTCAATAGCCAGATAATCCTCTGTCAGCTTGTAGATGTGCAGATCCAGATTATCTCTGGCCGCAGAAATAAAATAAGCGCTTCCATCCTCGTCCTGAAAAACATTACAGTCTCTTGACATATGGCCCATTGGACGAAAACTTCCCAGGTAGGTATACTCTCCGTCAATGGTATCGCAGACAGCAACTGCACACCGTGCCTCACAATAATTATCCGGCAATTCCCAATGCATCCACATCACATATTTGCCGGTATTTGGATTATAGAGCACCTTGGGTCTCTCAATATTGCATCCTATCCCAATATCTGCCTGCCGGCCCTTGATATCCAATGTGAGATCAGTGGCCCTATCATGTTTTTTTACCTGGCTGTTTGTGGTAAGCAAATGATTGCAAAATTTCCAATTCACCAAATCCATGGACTTATAGCATGATACCTTATGATTTTCTGTTCGGTTTTCACCAATCCAATAATACCAGTCCCCTTGCTTTACCATATGGCCCCCGTGAGCATGTAAAACATTACCCTGATTATCTAATGGTAAAAAAACACTGCTTTTCACATCTGTTTCCCCTTTCCAGCCTCATTATATTTCTAATTCATATCTAATGGGATGTGTCCCCCGGCGTTCCCAGGAAATCCCGCCGTCTCTATCCCTTGAAATCAAAACCTGGTTATATGCTCCCTTTTCTGCATCCAAAGATTCAAAATCGTCTTCATATAATGCAAAACACTGTTCCCCTTTGCCAAATGATTTTACCCTTATCCGGAATACAGTGTCCGGACTCACATATTCCACCGGTTCAGCAAGAGGAATCAATGCACCATTCTTTACGAAAACAGGAATTTCTTCCAGCTTTGCACTGATTTGATACTCCCTTCCGCCCTCAAAGATCTCTCCGGAAAAGAAGTTATGCCATGTCCCCTTTGGCAGCCATACGGTACGGCCGGTTCCATCTTCAAGGGTCAGCGGGCAGACCATCATACTGTCACCAAATAAGTACTGGTCATCAATGACTGCTGCTTTTGAATCCTCCGGATAATCAAGCACCACTGCCCGGACAGGCGGTGTACCATATAAATGGTATTCCATAAAGGCACTGTAAAGATAAGGAAGCAGACTCATTCTAAGCTGCAGCAGCCGCCTGATTTCCTGTGTATAATAGACTTCTTCCTTCATATATTCATTTCGTAAATTTTTCTCCACATCCACCTGTTTCCAGGGCGGATTTGGAATCCGCCAGCAATTTAATAAAGCCTGTGCTGAAAAAATCACCGTCTGGACCCGGCGGAGAAAATCCCCGCCATTTTCACAGCTTCTTACTTCCGGAGACCAGAGCATTCCGGAAAATCCTGAAGTAACAATTCCCCGGATAAAATCCCTGTGGTCGTATAAATCAGAATAAAGGACAAAGGGAAGCGGAGCCGCTAATGCACCGGAAGCACGCACCTGAGATAATGTTCTCAAATTTTTCTTCCGGTATATATTGCCCAATAAGTTCTGGTACAGCAGCCCGATTCCATTATGCATCTGCTCTCCGTCCATGCCGGATGGAAATGTGCTGACCTCCGGAAACGACCAATTGGACGGATTATAGTCAGAGTTATCGCATTCATCCAGCTTAAAGCCCATAATTCCCTTATCCACCAGATTCTTTTCATGGTAATCACTGAATATCTCAACTGCCTTTTCATCCGCAAAATCAGGAACCAGCCCGTTCCACACTTCATAATCCCCGCTGTAAGGAAGTAAATCCTGGTAAATCGGAGCCGCCGGATAAACAAAAGCATGTTCCCACAAGTTAATTTTATAATGCTGTGTCTTTAATGCCTCAATCATTTTTTCCGGCTCCGGGAATAAATAAGACCATTCATATGTACAGGAATAACTGTGAGAATGCCACCCCGGCTCCAGGCCAAACACATCTACCGGGATATGTTCCGTTCTGAATGCTTCCGCCGTCTGAATCACTTTGTCCTGGTCACTTCCGCCATAAGTCCGATACCACACACCCAGCCCCCACATTGGCACCAGAGGACCGCCGCCGGAAAACAGATTATACCGCTGCACCGCTTCTTTTAGTATTCCTGAAAAAATATACAAGGTGATTCCATTCACACCCGGTATATCAATAATAATTGTCCGTTTTTCGCCTGCCCGTTTCAGGGCATATAGAGCTGATTCTGAAAACTCTTGGTGAATCTGATTCACCTCTGTCTTTCCTGCGGACCTCCCTTTTACGGAATTTGTGCCCATAAAGAAATCAGTGTAACGGAAGGTATCAGCAAATAATCCATAACCTGCAGAAGAAACATAAAAAGGAGCCGGAGCATGGCTCTCTCCAGTATCTGCCGGCGGATCAGAATTCACCCTGATTCTTCGTTTCCTTCCGGCCATGTTCAGGCTTTTCAACTGCAATCCAAAACCGAAGATATCTTCAGTCGTTTCCATTGGCAGAGTGACCGCAATTCCTCTTTTTGTTTTTTTCCATTCTAAAGCCTGAAATGCTTCCGGAGCCACATCCCGCTGCGGCAGAGATTCAAGCCCAGCCTTGTTAATATCAAATTTTCGGTACTTTACAGGTGTCAATTCCTCCGGCTCACCCAGAACCAGTTTCCACACACCATTGGCGATTTTCTCCAGCATCTTAATTCCCTTCCTTTTTCATCTGAACATAGATTTCCTGCCTTTGGATCACTGTTATTTCCCTCCTGTTCGGCTATTTACCACAGATATACACTGGTCCCGTTTAACTTAAAGATTGCTTCTATAAAATAATAATCGCCATAAATAATTGAAAACTCATGGGATTTATCATGATAAGCGGCTGTACACTTTTGCAGAAAGCAATCGCTGTCCTTTGAAAAATCACAGTGGTTTTCATAAAGTGCTTTCAGCATCTTAACAGCCGGCCGGTGATAAATCTCCTTCTCAAATTCCCCTGCCGCATCCGCCACTGCCAGCAAGCCGCAGGCGGCAACAGCCGCTGCTGTATCATCGTACCAAAAAGGTTCTTCGGGTTGACGGAAATCAACCGGAATCAATCCATCTTCCGGAATATTAGCGATAAAATAATGGGCAATCCGCTTTGCTGTATCCAGATACCGGTCTTCTCCGGTATGAATATAACTCATCATAAACCCGTAAAGCCCCCATGCCTGGCCTCTTGTCCAGGAAGACCCTTGTCCATACCCCTGACCGCCGTAATCCCGTTCCATTTCACCGGTTTCCGGATTAAACTGAACAATATGGCGCACGGAACCATCCTTCCGCACAAAATATTCCATCAAAGTATCTGCATGCATCATCGCAATGTGTTTAAACCGCGGATCCTTGGTCTCTTCACTGGCCCAATATAATAATGGGATATTCAGCATGGAATCAATGATAGCCCAGCCCCGGTTATCTTGAGCCCCGCCCTCTCCCGGTTCTCCATTCCAGGCCCGGATAAATTTGCCAACCGGATTAAAACGTCCGGCCAGAAGATTGGCAGCATGCAATCCGAAACGTCTTCCTTCCGCATTCCCTGTAAGCTTATAATCAGCTACATAAGTTAATAAAAACATAAAACCAGCATCATGATGAAGTCCATAAAAATCAGTAAAGCATTGTTTCAGCTTCTCTTCACTGATCCGTGCTATATCCACATACCGCTCATTCCCGGTTTTATGGTACATCTGCCAAAGCATTCCTCCCCAGAAACCATTTGTCCACCAGTTGATTCCATCATCCAGGCTGAACTCCTGTGTTTTACTGCTCTTGTCATCGTGGACTCCATGGATGGTGGTATAGGGAATCTTATTCTTTGATTTTTCGCTGAGCCACTCCATCTTTTCCGCAATTCTCTT
Source organism: Lacrimispora sp. (assembly GCF_036758025.1). GTDB lineage: Bacteria > Bacillota > Clostridia > Lachnospirales > Lachnospiraceae > Lacrimispora. Next base: position 79,977 of record NZ_DAIOXM010000009.1, read on the forward strand.
TTCCGCCTCATTTACCCAGGTAACAGTTCTTTCATCTACTGACATAATCACTTTAACTCCTCTACTTTTTTATTCACATTCCTTTGATTTTCATCATACCGGAAGCCCCTTGATTAAACAATAAACCATGCTGCTTTCAACTTACTTATTCTGCTTTTCCATCAAACTCCTGCCTGGAATTAAAAACAACGGTTGACCATCAATTAAATCCACCGTTGTTTAAAAGTACTGTATTAATGAAATATTACTGTTTTCTCCCTTCAGCAATGACTCTCTTTCGATAAGAATTAGGAGTATCCTGATATATTTTACAAAAAGCATCGGTAAACGTTCGCGGATCTTTATATCCTGTGGCTTCAGCAATTTCATATGTTTTCATGTCAGTTCCCAGAAGCAGGGAAATAGCATGCTGCATCCGGACTTTATTGACATATGTCTTGAAGTTTTCCCCCGTATGCTTTTTAAAAAAGGCACTGAAATAGTAAGGATTCATATGTATTTCTTCAGCTAAGATCTGCAGGTTTAAGTCCTCTTTATAATGCTTCTCAATATATTCTTTCACATGAATAATTGATTTCTTTTCCTGATTCGTCATGGTCTGCTGTATTTTGTTCAAATATCCGGCAAAAATGCTTTTAAAATGCCTGCTTAACTGATTAAAACTTTCACACTTCCGGCTTTCTTCCAGCAACGCTTTCATATCTGGTTTACAGCCTTCCAGATTCAATTCAAAAAAACGCTCTTCCAGCATTCGTACGGCGGTACAAAAATAAAAGCATGCATCTTCTTTTTTTCCTTCCGCCATAAAGCAGACCATCTGGATAAACCACTGATAGAGCTGCTCAAACCCTTCCGTCTCCTGGGCAACGATTCCGTGAATCAGTTTTTCCCGCGCGTCGCGCAATTTACTTTCTTCCATTGGATAGGAAAAAACTGATTCCCCAACCTTTAAAATCCTGGATTTTAAATAATCATTAAAGAAGAGATATTCCTCCATTTCAAGACAGCGCTCATATGCTGCAGGTATTTGCCTCACCTCATCAATCTGCTCTCCCATGATCATCACAATATCGTGCCGGACTGCTTCTTTTGCTGCGTTTATGATTTCTTCCAGTTGTCCCTTTGCTTCATTGGCAGAGATGCCTTTTAAGATGATTACAATCTTTCCTTTTCTGACAAAACAAATACCGGTTTTCTGGTTACTTAAGTAATCTTCAAAAAAACTGATCAGCGAAAACTGAGTCAGCCGTTTCATCTGCTTATCTTCCTTCTCACTGAATAAAATCTCCACCAGTACCGGTCGATAATGAGTCGTCTCCAGCTCAATAATTCTTCCAAAATCCATATGATCAGGCTGAGCCGGTATTTCATTTGCTTCCATGAAAATATTTTGCTTCTTTTTATTCATGCATTTAGTAACCGCATTCAACAACTCTTCTTTTAAGACCGGTTTTAAAAGATAGTCCTCCGCACCATAATGTAAGGCTGCTTTCGCATATTCAAAATCCTGAAAACCGCTGATAAAAATAATACTGGTATTCAGATTTAATGACTTGCATTCTTTTAGTATATCAATTCCGGTCATATCAGGCATTGAGATATCAAGTAAAGCCAGATCAGGATTCAGGCGAAGAATTCCCTCCCATGCACTTTTTCCATCCTCATAGCACCCTGCCACCTCAATCCCCATGCTTTCCCAGTCCACCAGTTTCCTGATTCCCCGGGTGATAATGGGTTCATCATCAGCCAATATCATTTTCATGGTCTTTCTCCTCCCTGTTCTGCTTTCATCAGGATCCTTACCATTGTTCCAATACCTTCCGTGCTGGTCACCTGGATTCCGAACTCTTCACCATACAAAAAACGGATTCGATCATGAACGTTTTTCAGTCCAATGCTCTGCCAGTGATAATCATTTTTGATTCCCGGATCACTGCCGGCTAAAAGTGTGTTCAAGCTGCCAAGGGTTTCCTCATCCATGCCTGAACCATTATCCATAATCGTAACTTCAATACAATCCCTGCTTGTTTCTGATCTTCTTGCTTCAATTAATATCCTCCCATTTCCTCCCTTGGGTTTAATACCGTGAATATAAGCGTTTTCAACTATGGGCTGTAAAATCAATTTAGGTACCATGACAGAGGCCATCCCTGAGATATCCGCAGCCAATTGAATCTCTCCATTGATCCGGCAATTTAGTAAATACACATACTTTTTAACCATTTCCACTTCTTTTTCCAATGGCACCAGATCTTTCATGGGACCGATTAAATAACGAATCTGCTCTGATAAGGCTTCGATCATGGCCGGAACTTTTTGTCCATCCTCCAAAGCCGTCATACGGATCACTTCCAGAGTATTGTATAGAAAATGAGGATAAATCTGGGATTTTAAGGCTGTCAGCTCAGCCTCCTTCTGTTTGATCTGTACCACATAGTAACGATTGATATAATTCTTTAGCTCCTGGCTCATTTGATTGAATCGCTGTGACAGTATTCCGATCTCATCTTCACTGTTTGCTGAAAGGCTGATATCAAACTGTCCATGTTCAATCTGTTCCATCTGTTTCATCATCTGGCGAATGGGTTTTGTCAGCTGTTTTGAGAAAAACAGGGAACTTGACAGCAGGGCTAAAAATGAGGCCCCAAGCAGGAAATACATCATGGTCTGCATCTTACGGATATCGCGAAAAGCCCTGAGAGTATCAACAGAAACAATCAACGAAAGGCCATGTTCATCAGGTCTTGTTCTAATCAGTAATTCTCTTTCCCCTTCTCCTGAGTTTTCCTCTGAAAAGTGAATTTCTTTTCCGATCATATCTTTCTGACTGCTGTAAAAACAAATATTTTGAGCATTCATAATATAAAAAACTTCATCACCGCTTAACCGTACCGAATCAAGGAGCTGGTTGACTTTATTGACATTGATATCCAGATACAGTGTTCCTACGTAAGGAGTATTTCCCACATTTCCTCTCAAATCAAAATAATTCCTGGCAACTGTAAAGGCAGGTTCCACAATTCCACTAAAATATTTGGTTTCATGGGGAGGAATTACCATCATCTTATTGATCGTACGGTCTAATCCTTCGTATCCTACCATCTGCGCAAACATTGCTGAATCCTTAAAATAAGTACTCAGGGTACTGGAATGAAAATCAAGCTCCTTGCCATTCTGGTCAACTCCCAGAAAATGAACTCCCACAATACCGTTGTCTACACTGTTCATATAGCGAAGGTATTCTTCCATATCCCGTTTACGCTCCTGTTCCATCACTTCAGCAGGATAATTACTGCCGTAAACAATCTGGCGGAAGTTATCGAAGGACATATAAGAATAAACATCATTTCCAATAATGGAATTTCTGTAATAATAAGGCATTTTAGAAATTGTATTGTAGGTATCAAGCATACTTTTCAAACTTCCGGAAAGATACAATGCCGCCTGCTCATACTGGGAGCTGAGGGCACTGCGGTAATCCCGAATCATCTTATTGGCAATAAAGGTGGATAATATTGTCATGGGAATCAGTCCAATGATAATGATGGTAATGGTGAATTTCTGATAAAGATTTAATTTTTTTAACCACCGTTTCATATGCTTCCTCCAATACCGTTTCTTTTATCTTAACAAAATCCCCATCTGTTCACAAGCGAAAACAGGCATTCTGTTTTTCAGAATACCTGTCAGCTGTTATCCCTTCGCTGCCCCTGCTGTGATTCCCTTCACAAAATATTTCTGAAACATACAGAAAATAATCACTGCCGGTACAATGGAAATAATCGTTCCTGCAAAAACAATGTCCCACCGGGCAGAATACTGTCCGACAAAACCGGCAATTTCTACTGTTATGGTTTTAGCTTTCCCACTGGGCAGAACCAGATATGGCATAAGATAATCATTCCATATGCCCAGGCCGTTTAAAATCACCATGGATCCCGTACACGGTCCCAGAAGGGGGAATGTCACCTTCCAAAATGTCTGAAACGGGGTACACCCATCAATCTGGGCAGCCTCCTCAATTTCCAACGGAATCCCTTTTAGAAAGCTTCCATAAAGCAGCGTACCAAATGCAATGGAACCAGAGATATAGCAAACAATAGGCCCCGCCATATTGCCAAACAAACCAAATATCTTCATCTGCTTAAACAATGGAAACATATACAAATGGAACGGAATCATCAAACCGGCCAGGAAATAAGAATATATAAATGAGGTCATCTTACTCCCTCTGCGTTCAATTCCATAAGCAGCCATGGGAACAATGCAGACGATTAAAACTTCTGATACGACTGTCAAAGTCACAGAATGAACAATGGCTGTTGCAAAGTCAGACTGGGAAAATAAATCCTTAAAATTTTGTATATAAAACGATGCTGGAAAAGAAATCGGACTTTTTAAAATATCTCCATTGCTTTTAAAAGCCGACATCAGGGCAAATATAACCGGATAGATAAAAATGAAAGCCAGAACAACTGCTGCTGCAAAAAGCAAAATATCCCCTGCCTTCAGTTTTTTTCTTGCTCGTTCCATTACATCTGCACCTCTCTTCCCCGCAGAAACTTTTGTTGCACGGTATTTAAAACGATAATGATAAATAAAAGCATCAAACCAACTGCCGTTCCAAAGCCCTGCCGTCCCTCATTAAATCCAACCTTATAAAGCAGATAGACCAGTGTTTCTGTTGTAAATCCCGGACCGCCATCAGTCATCACATTAATCTGGTCAAAAACTTTGAGACCGTTAATCAGTGACAATGTAAAATTAATTGTAAAGGCCCCGGAAATCATGGGAATGGTAATGGCCTTAAAACGCTGCCAGGGACTGGCTCCATCAATCTGTGCTGCTTCAATCAAATCCTGAGATACGCTCTGTAAGGATGCCAGATAAATAATCATATAATATCCCACGCCCTTCCAAATCAAAACAATACCGACCATAAACAGCACAATCCCCGTATTCCCCAACCAGTCCTGCCGCAAATCCTGCATTCCCAATCCTTTCAGCACCGCATTAAAAGTACCGAAGTTATAATTGTACATAATTTTCCAGATAAAGCCTGATACAATACCGCTGATCAGCACCGGCACATAAAATGCACTGCGGAAAAAGTTTTTCCCCCACCTTACGTGATCTACAGCCAACGCCAGCCCCAGGGCAAAGATATTTTCCAGCAAGGTGATAAAAACGGTCAGAATAATTGTATTCTTCAAGGCATTGCCAAAACGGGCACTGGTAAATATCTCTTTGAAGTTTGCCAGCCCGACAAACTTAATGTTCGGGCTGACACCATCCCATGAGGTAAGACTATAATACACACTGGATACAGTAGGTACAATAATAAATAAGGTAAACAGGATGAAAGCCGGAGCAATAAAGAAAAGAGTATACAGGTCAAATCCTTTTTTTGTTCTGCTCATCGTATCTCCTTTCTTTTTTATTCAATGCCCACTCCTGTAACCGGATTAAAGTTGGCAATTCCCACATTCCAGGTTTTGTTCAGCTCTTCGCAGGCTGCATCAATGGTTCTGGTTCCCTGAAGCACTTCTACTAAAGTCTTATAAGTAAAGTTTCTGAAGTCCGGAGGAAGTTCATTATCTCCAACCCTTCCATTCCACATTGGTGCAAGATCATCAGCCTTTAAAGTTGTATCAATCACTTCCTGGAATACCGGTGTTACATCCAGTTTCGGCTGATCAACAGTTGTTGGAATAAAGCTCAAAGTCTCACAATAAACCTTGTAATTATCCGGCTCAAAGAAAAACTTGATAAATTCCTCTGCAGCAGCTTTTTTGTTTGAATCCTTAGCTGCTTCAGCAGAAATAGCCAATCCGCTGATTCCGCCTCCGCCGACCAGACGCAATTTCCCGTCAGGACTGGGAATGGGGAACCAGCCTGCTTCAAAATCAGGATTTGCGGAAGAAATCTGGCTGAACATATGCGTTCCGGAATACATCATCACGGCCATATCATTTACCAGAAATGTAGTAATCTGTGCATCTGGTGTGGATACCCAGCCATCCTGGGCATACTGCATGATCTCCTGCAACTCTTCAAAAGCCGCCTTCATTGTTGGATCTGTAAAATCTTTTGTACCTTCATAGCAATGTTTAATAAAATCCGGATCCTGGCTCAGAACCTGATCATTATATGCTTTGTGGAATAAAAAGCCCATATGCCAGATGTCCTGTCCCCCGACAACCAAAGGAGCCATATCGCCTTTATCTTTAATCGTCTGGCATAACTGAATGAATTCCTCATAAGTTGCCGGTTCTTTTAAACCATTGTCATCAAAATATTTCTTATTATAGATAATGCCCTGGGTATTCTCACCTGCCAATGGAGCTGTATAAACAGTTCCGTCAAAATCTGTAGTAGTCTGGAACAAATCAATCAGGTCCTGGGACAAAGGCTCCAGTTTTCCGGCTCTGGCATATACGGCAGTATCTCTCATTTCCATCACATCCGGAAATTCACCCACACTATCCTTTGTTTTCAAAAATTCGCTGTAAGCGCCTCCATTTCCCGGCTCTATTGTAACCGTTATATCCGGATGGGCGGAATTAAAACGATTCACAATCTCATTCATAGAAGCTTTGGCACCCTCGTCACCATCAGCAAAAATATAAGTCAATTTGGTAGGCTCTGTCACAACGGAACCTTCTGCTGCAGATGTTTCATTCCCCCCTGCACTGGATTCAGTAGTTGTATTCCCTGCAGCCGGTGCAGATGTTGCCGCATTGTTTGAACCCTGACCGCAGCCAGCCAGCATCATAACTGCCAGTGATGCGCTGATTACAGCTGTTGATGTTCTTCTTTTCATGTTCATCCTCCTCTAAGTTTGTTTACATGTTTTTACTACACTTATACTATAACAAAAAAGGCCTCAAAAAAAATGATGGTTTTTAAGGTCAATGTACATATTTTTAAGCATATTTCATATTCTGTTGATTTTTTTCCTCAAACCGCTTAAAATTCATGACAAAGGAGGGAGTATCATGATAGAAGTAGGAATATGCGGTTATGGATCTGTCCACCAGACAGCATTTGGCATACGCCGCCCTAAAGGAAGTCCTGATTATGTACTTTTATTGATTAAAACAGAATCCTATTATGAGGCCAATGGGAAAATTTATGATTTACCTGCCAATACTGCTATTTTGTATAATAAAAATACGTACGTTCATTATGGCAGCAAAAAACCTTACTACTGCAATGACTGGATCCATTTCACCTTATCCGGTGAAGATCCGGATTTTTTATTGTCCCTTAATATTCCTTTCCACACTCCCATGATTCTGCCGAATCTGAATCAGTTGTCTGAATTTGTCCGCTTAATTGTCCTGAATAAGCATTCCGGCCAACCCTACAGCGCTCAGATTATTGATGCAGCAATGAAGGCCCTGCTTTATTCTGTTGCATCTCAAAAATGCATTGATTCAAATACTGCCATGTCGCATAAAAATTATGAAATACTAAATAAACTCCGCTTGGATATCAATAACTCACCAAATAAAGAATGGACCATAGAAACCATGGCTAAAATGGTTCATATGAGTCCATCTTATATGCAGCACACGTATAAGGAGCTGTTTGGCCTTACCTGTATTCAGGAGTGTATCAATGCCCGCATCAAATGTGCCCGTTCCTACTTACGCACCACGGATATGTCAATCCATATGGTGGCATTGCTTTGCGGTTATAATAATGAAACCCATTTTATGCGGCAATTTAAGAAGTCTGAACGTATGACCCCATCGGAATACCGGAAACGCTACCGCCTCTGGTAAAGAATCAAAAAGAAGCCTGTCACATCCCAAAGGATAAAACAGGCTTCTTAAATGAATACATTGTAATTTCACTTGCTCTTCAAGCGCTAAATGCAGGGTAAAAATTATTCAGCAGGAATAATTTCTTTCTTGTTATAAGAACCACAAGCCTTGCATACTCTGTGAGGCATCATAAGTTCGCCGCACTTGCTGCACTTTACTAAGTTTGGAGCACTCATCTTCCAGTTTGCTCTACGTTTATCTCTTCTACCTTTAGAAGATTTGTTCTTTGGACAGATAGACATGGTTACACCTCCTTAAACTTTTTAAAAATATCCTGGATGACTGCCATTCTAGGGTCTGCAGACCTAATATCGCAGTCACAAGTCTCATGATTGAGATTTGTTCCACATCTATTACAAATCCCCTTACAGTCTTCACTGCAGAGAACTTTCATAGGCAGGTTCAGTATGAGTTCATCACAAACCAACTGGTCTACATCCAGATTATAACCATTAACATATGGTTGTTCTTCGAGCTTCTCCATACGTTCCTCTTCCGTCTCATCTAAATCAATGGTACGGATGATCTCAAGATCCAGGTCAACAGGCACAGGTTTAAGACAGCGGTCACATGGAAACGTGAGAGAAAGCTTGGCCTTCCCTTCAACCTCCAGTTTCCTGCCTCCCAGGTTCATAATACGCAGCACGACTGGTTCTGCCGATACTACTTCATACTCACCGCCCGGTCCGTGATAAGCCTTCATCTCAATATGAGGAGTGTAGGTCTTCTCTTTTCCCTCCAGGGTAAACAACTCGGTTAAATTAATAAGCATATTAGTCTCCTAATACGCACCTATGCTATTATACATAGGGGCGCACTATTTGTCAACAAATATTTCCATATTTATTCACAGTTAAATACAGTATGTCACATTGTCTGCAATTATATTAAAGCTTTTGTCTGTCTTGCAATGGAAAGCTCTTCGTTGGTAGGAATCACGCATACTTTTACCTTGGATTCCGGTGTGGAAATCATAACGCGCTTTCCTCTTAACTTATTGGTTTCACCGTCAATATCAACGCCAAGGTAGCCTAAGTATTCGCAAACTGCTCCTCTGATCGGCTTATCATTTTCGCCTACGCCTGCTGTAAATACGATTGCATCTACGCCGTTCATAGCTGCTGTATAAGCACCGATGTACTTTGCCACACGGTAGATGAATGCTTCGATTGCAACATCTGCTAAGTGGTTTCCTTCTGCCTGAGCCTTCTGCACATCGCGGAAATCGCTGGAAATGCCGCCGGACATACCCAGAATACCGGACTTCTTATTGAGGATATCGATTACCTCATTAACGCTCTTGCCCTCTTTGTTGCAGATGAACTGAACAACAGCAGGATCAATGTCACCGCTTCTGGTGCCCATAATAAGTCCCTCTAAAGGAGTGAAGCCCATGCTGGTGTCCACGCACTTGCCTCCGATGGAAGCAGTAATGCTGGCGCCGTTTCCTAAATGGCATACAATAACTTTGCCGTTTTCAGGATCAAGCTCGCAGAACTTCAGAGCTTCCTGGGATACATAGCTGTGGCTTGTACCATGGAAGCCGTAACGGCGGATGCTGTACTTCTCATAGTATTCCTGAGGAATTGCATACATTGCAGCTTTTTCAGGCATCTTCATACCAAAAGCAGTATCAAATACGGCAACATTAGGCACACCTGGAATTGCGTCTTCGCAGGCTTCAATTCCCATTAAGTTTGCAGGATTGTGAAGAGGTCCTAAATCGAAGCAGTCACGAACTACGTTTTTCACGTCCTCAGTCACTACGATGGAATCGCTGTAAACGGTACCGGCATGAAGAACACGGTGTCCTACGGCTGTGATCTCGCTTACGTCCTTGATTACGCCGTATTCAGCGTCAACAAGCGCATCCATGACCATCTTAATGGCAACCTTGTGGTCAGGCATCTCCTTCTCCACTACCAGCTTGTCCTTACCTTCTGCCTCATGGGTCAGCTTGGAGCCGTTGATTCCGATTCTCTCACAGATACCTTTTGCCAGTACTCCCTCATTCTCCATATCAATGATCTGATACTTCAAAGAAGAGCTGCCGCAGTTGATGACTAAAATTTTCATAAAATATATCCTCCTTAAATTTTTATACCATTCTCCATACTATTTCCCTGCTGCCTCACCTGTGTCAATGCGCATAGTAAGGGCAAAATGATGTTCATCCTATTCTAGGGGTATTTCTTAAAATTTTCAAGTCTTGTTGTTGAAATAATTTGCATTTTTTGCAAAACAATAGCATAATAGAATTTAAAAAGACGAAAGGCGCCTTTTATGTCAAAAAATAAACAATCTTGTGCCGTTGGAATCATAGCAGAATACAATCCATTTCACAACGGACATGCCTATCATATCAAAAAAGCAAAGGAACTGACCAAGGCTGATTACTGCATTGTAGCCATGAGCGGCGACTTTGTCCAAAGGGGAGCCCCGGCCATTTATGACAAGCACACCAGGGCAGCCATGGCCTTATGCTGCGGAGCCGATCTGGTGCTGGAAATTCCCTCTCTCTTCGCTTCCAGCAGTGCGGAAGACTTTGCCGCCTGCGGAGTGGCCCTCCTAGACGGCCTGGGAGTAACCAATTCCCTTTGCTTCGGAAGCGAATGCGGTGATGTGGAAAAACTTTCCGGAATTGCTTCTATTTTAGCCACAGAACCTGCCTCTTATACAGAACACTTAAAAAAGGCCCTAAAAAGCGGCGCTACCTTCCCGGAAGCGAGAAACCACGGGCTCATTGCCAGCGGAGTGTTACAGGCGGAGGATGCCCATATTCTGGCCTCTCCCAACAACATCCTGGGAATTGAATACTGCAAGGCCCTGCACCGTCAGAAAAGCTCCATGACCCCTGTCACCATATCCCGGAAAGGCATGGGCTACCACGATACCGGCCTTACGGAAGGCATCTACGGCTCAGCTACCGGCATCCGGAAGGCCCTGAAAGAGAGTTCCGGGCTCTTAACAGCCGAAAACCCGATCCTGGCCCAGGTTCCTGAACCCGTAAAAGAGATGATGAAACAGGGCTTCCCCATGTTTCCCCAGGATTTAAGCGTGCTGTTAAATACGTCCTTATTGCGTCTGGCCCAGGAAGGAATCCCATATAAAAATTACGCCGATGTTTCCGAAGAACTGGCAGCCAGAATCCAGGGACAGCTTCCTGATTACCTCCCTTTTGAGGAAAAGATCAGCAGCTTAAAAACCAGGCAATACACCTATACCCGAATCAGCAGAGCCCTCCTTCACATCATACTGGGGGGCACCTCGGACAAGGTCCGGACAGGCCGGAAGGCCGGATATGCCCCTTATGCCAGGGTCCTGGGCTTTAAAAAGGCTTCCTCTGGACTTATGGGAGAAATAAAAATGAGAGGGAGAATCCCTCTCATTACAAAAACAGCCGACGCAGGAATGATCTTAAAAGGAGAAGCCTTGTCTATGCTTCAGCATGATTTTTACTGCTCCCATATCTATCAGACCCTTGTTCAGGACAAGTACCATATAAAACAGAACAATGAATTTACCCAGCCCCTCATCATCCTATGACGAGGGGTTTAAAAATTCCTGTATCCTTTTTTTGTATAAAGGGAAGCGGGATTTGGGAACCACAATTCCCTGTTCCCACATCGCAAGAAGCTGGTCAAAGGTGACGAACTTGGCATCCACCACTTCCTCTTCCTGAATCACCACATCTTCCATTCCCACCTTCTGCCTGGTGATATAAGTATCGATAAACCGCTCCTCCTGGCGGATGGAATGAATCAGAATCAGATCTTCCTTTTCCACCCTGATTCCAGTCTCTTCCTCAAGCTCTCTTACAGCTCCTTCCAGACTGGTCTCTCCTGCCTGAACAGAGCCTCCGGTGCACTCCCACATCAATCCATGGGCCTTGTCCGGATGCCTTTTGGTCAGAAGAATCTCCTGCTTATCATTAATCAGCCAGACATCGGAAATCAAGTGGTACTCCCCTTCCCCAAGGGGAACTCCTCTTACATGAGTCCGCTCCATGCTCTCCTTGTTTTCATCGTAAAGATCCCAAAGCTCCATAAGCCATACCTCCTGCCATAAATATTATTACTATGGTTAAAAGTTGGTTCCGTTCCAGCCCCAATGCTCGGCTTCCTCGTACTTTATATAAATCTTATCCTGGGCAATGCCAAGAACTTCCTTATATATTCTGCTGATCTCAGCGGTCAGAAGGTCATAGTCCCGTTTTGAGGCACGTCCGAATATTTTCACTTCAATAAACGCTATTTTCGTGTTATTCTTTCCTTTAAAATAAAGAGAACACTCATCCTCAAAGCCAAGCATCAGCCAGCTTTCTGTCTTTCCAGGAATCAGGCTGATGGCATCCCCAAGCTTAGTCTTCAATATTTCTTTTTCTTCCTCTGACAAGGCCACATTTACTTTTGAATTGATATAGGGCATGGCAATTTCCTCCTTAGAATTTCTTTCTATCATACCATAGAAGGCAGAAAAATACTATCCCTGTTATTCCTCTGGTAAAAGTCCTGCAAGGGTCTGCTCCGTATGAAGAAATTTCAAAATCTCCTCAATCTCCCTGCGGTTGTCCTTTTTCCCGCCCTGCTTTACCGCCCGGATCAGAAGGTTCTTAGGCGTATGTTCCATATCGATGAACTCCAGAATCTGAGTACGGTAGCCCTGATTTTCCAGAATTTCGGCTCTCAAAGCATCGGTATAAAGAGCTGCCATCCGCTCCTTAATAATCCCGTATTGTAAAACCGGGGCCAGAAGCTGGTTTTCTATCTGCTTATTCAGTTCATGCTGACAGCAGGGAACGGATAAGATGACGGAAGCATCCCATTTCATTGCTTTTGCCAAAGCATAATCCGTAGCAGTGTCACAGGCGTGAAGGGTCACAACCATATCCACCTGATCCACTCCTTCATAGGAAGCAATGTCACCGTGATAAAAATTCAGTTTGTCATACCCATATTCCCGGCTTAAATAATTGCACCGGTCAATGACCGTCTGCTTTAAATCCAGGCCGATAATACGGATGGTGTAGCCCTTCAGCTCATGAAGATAATAATACATGGCAAAGGTGAGATAAGACTTTCCGCATCCAAAATCAATAATCACATTTTCCCTGTTCTTATGAAGCTTGGGAAGGATGTCCTCGATAAATTCCAGAAAGCGGTTGATCTGGCGGAATTTATCATACCGTGACTTTACAATTTTCCCCTCCTGCGTCATAACTCCAAGATCCACCAGAAAAGGTACCGGTCTTCCTTCTTCTAATATATACTGCTTCTGCCTGTTGTGGTCACTGACCAGAGGGGCTGCTGAAATCTTAGGCTGCTGCCGCTTTACTTTCATGCTTAAGGCTCCTTTTTTGCTTATGAGTGCCCTCACCTGCCCTTTCCCTGACTCCAGCTCCATCTGACGCAGCTTCCCGTCAAGTAAATCCGCCATGTAAGCGGCACACTCTGAGGACTTGAAATTCTTGTGAAATGCCTGGTTTCCCACCAGTTCCTCAGCCTGGAAAACCAGCTCTCCCCGCAGCAAAAGCGGGCGCACCTTTACCTTGGATACGCCCTGCTTGTCGATGGGATTGCTGATTACAATACGAAGAAGGTTTTCATCCAGGAATTCCTCTCCTATCTGAATTAACTGTTCTCTTTCCTTTTGTTCCATTGAATCAGACAATTCCTTTCTTTTTAATTTTCCACATCAATCCAGCTGGCCCGCAAAAGCTCCGGATAAGGCTCCAGATGGGAGTAATCATTAAACCGTTCCACAAAGAAACGCCTCGGCTCCTTCTTCCATTGCACCTGGGTAATGCTGGAATTTTCAAGGGAATTTCCCAGTATGCGGTAATGTTTCGGCTCCATATGAAGAAATGCCGTGACCATGGCACGGATCAGTCCTCCATGAGTCACCACAGCTACGTTTTCATAGCCGCTTTCTGCAATCTCCTCAAACACAGGCATAGCCCGCCGGATCACATCTCCTGCGCACTCGCCTCCCGGATAAGGAAGATCCGTCTCCAGCTTTTCCTGCTCCTTTTTAAAATCAGCAAACTTAAGGGCAATCTCATCGTCTGACAGCCCTTCCATTTCCCCAAAGGAAATCTCTTTAAGCTCCGGCCTTATGATATGAGGTGCATTCCAGAAACGGTTTGCCTCCTTAGCAGTTTCCACCGCCCGGATGAGAGAACTGGAATAGACTGCATCAATGTTCCTGTCCTCCAGCCGCTTTCCAACCAGAACACTCTGGCGCCGTCCTTCCTCAGACAGGGATACATTTACGCAGCAAAGCTTGCTGCACTGCCGTCCGTGACGGATCAGATAAATATTCATCCTCTGTATTCTCCCTGTATCCCTTAATTCTTAAAGCTGTGAATAGGAGCCGGAATCCGTCCGCCTCTGGACACAAACTTTTCGCAGGAAAACTGGTTGACCGGCATAACAGGAGCATAGCCTAAAAGGCCTCCGAATTCTACCGTCTCTCCCACTGACTTTCCAATAACAGGGATGATGCGGACAGCGGTTGTCTTCTGGTTTATCATACCGATAGCAGATTCATCGGCAATAATTCCTGCAATGGTGGAAGCCGTGGTATCTCCCGGAACAGCGATCATATCAAGTCCTACGGAGCAGACACATGTCATTGCTTCCAGCTTTTCTAAATTGAGAGCCCCTGCAATGACGGCATCGATCATTCCCTGGTCCTCGCTGACCGGAATAAAAGCGCCGCTTAAGCCGCCTACATAGGAAGAGGCCATGACCCCGCCCTTTTTCACCTGATCATTTAACAAGGCAAGGGCAGCGGTGGTTCCCGGTGCTCCCACCCGTTCCAGGCCGATTTCTTCCAGAATTTCCGCCACACTGTCTCCTACGGCAGGAGTGGGGGCAAGGGATAAGTCAATGATTCCAAAGGGAACATTCAACCGTTTTGACGCTTCCTGTGCTACAAGCTGTCCCACACGGGTGATTTTAAACGCAGTTCTCTTTATGGTTTCACAGAGCACGCCAAAGTCTTTTCCGCGGGCTGCTTCAATGGCGGTCTTTACCACTCCGGGACCGCTGACACCTACGTTGATGATGGCATCTGCCTCTGTGACACCATGGAAAGCACCTGCCATAAAGGGATTGTCGTCAGGCGCATTGCAGAAAACCACCAGCTTTGCGCAGCCAAGGGAATCCCGTTCCCTGGTGGCCTCTGCTGTCTTTAAAACGATTTCTCCCATAAGGGCCACTGCATCCATGTTGATTCCTGTCTTGGTGGAACCTACGTTGACAGAGCTGCACACACGCTCTGTGCAGGAAAGGGCCTGGGGGATGGAACAGATTAAATTCTTATCCGCAGCGGTCATTCCCTTGCTCACCAAAGCTGAGTATCCGCCGATAAAGTTTACTCCAACTTCTTTTGCCGCCTTGTCAAGGGTGGCAGCAATGGTCACAAAGTCCTCAGGAGTTTTGCAGGCTGCGCCTCCCACCATGGCAATGGGGGTGACGGAAATTCTCTTATTTACAATGGGAATTCCAAAATCCCGTTCAATTTCCTTTCCGACTGCCACCAGATTTTTGGCAACTGTGGTGATTTTACGATAAATCTTTTCATTGACCGCATTTAAATCGCTGTCACAGCAGTCTAAAAGGCTGATGCCCATGGTAATGGTACGCACATCAAGCCTCTCCTGCTCAATCATTTTATTTGTCTCATTTACTTCAAATATGTTCAGCATATGGGAAACCCTTCCTTTTCTTAAGCCTGGCTGTTATTAGATGCGGTGCATGCTGGTGAAGATTTCCTCACGCTGGCATTTTACCTTAACACCAATTTCATCTCCCAGCCGCTCCAGCTCATCGGCGATCTCCCCGAAAGGCCTTGCTGCATCATTCATGTCTACAATCATCATCATATTAAAAAATCCCTGTACAATTGTCTGGGAAATGTCCAGGATATTCACCTGGCTGTCTGCCAGATGAGTACAGATCTTTGCAATGATTCCCACGGTGTCTTTTCCAACTACGGTTATAATCGTTCTGTTCATTGTATTTCTCCTCTTTTATACAGTGATAATTTCTGACATCTGATCCCTTTTTGCAACGGCTATGGAAAAATCTGATGCCTTAAAGGGATGGTCTCCCTCGGTGATTTCCAGCTTTACAGTTTCGTAAGCCAGCTCTTCATAGTTATTTTCCTTGCTTAAATGTCCAAGCAGGATTTTCTTTAAGTTCTCATGGAGAATACAGCACAACAGCCTGCCAGCATTCTCATTGGAAAGGTGCCCGTGATCTCCCAGGATACGGCGCTTTAAGTAATAGGGGTATGGGCCTGCCTGCAGCATGTTTACATCGTGGTTAGACTCTAAAAGCACTGCATCAAGACCTTGAAGGTGGTCAATGATATACTGGTCAAAATGCCCCATATCCGTGGCAACTGCAACGGACTTGTGGTCGTGCTGTATCCGGTAAGCCACTGGATTTGCCGCATCGTGGTCAATGGAAAACGGCTTTACTTCCAAGTCTCCTAAAAAGAATCCCACATCAGGACAGATGGAGCAGAACAATTCCTTTGGATATTCTCCAAGATATTTCTGCTTTGAGATTTCTTCTAAAGTCTCCCTTGTTCCGTATATGGGAACGCCGTATTTCCTTGCCAGTACCCCCAGCCCTTTTGTATGGTCCGAGTGTTCATGGGTGATCACAATTCCGGTCAGCTCGCTTCCCTTCACTCCGATTTCATTTAATCCCTGTTCGATCCGTTTGTTGCTGATCCCGGCATCCACCAGGATGTGGGTAGTATCAGAACCCACATAAATGCAGTTTCCGCTGCTTCCGCTTGCAATACTTACCAGTCTCATATTCTCCTCTTTTCTGTTTCCAGCCCGCTGGGTTTTCTCATCCCAACACATCTTCCCTTTTTCCAAGAAGCTTCTCCAATTGGCCCCTCACCCCTTCTATGGAGCCGTCATTTTCAATCACCCTGTCACAGAGGGATAAGAACACTTTCTCAGAAGCCTGGCTTGCCATCATGCTTTCTGAGCGTTCCTTCGTATACCCTCTGTTTTCTGCCAGACGACGGACCCGGTTTTCTTCCGATGCACGGACATACCAGATCTCATCGCAGCAGTCTTTGGCTTCTTTGTCCATAATTGCAAATTCTATCACAATAAGTTCCGCTTGGGAAGCATAAATTTTATCTTTCACTGTTTTCCATACCATGGGATGAATCATGGAGTCCACAGTTTTCCTGTCTTTTTCATCTGTAAAAATGCGGGCAGCCAAAAGCTGGCGGTCAATGCTTCCGTCCGGCTTTAAAAAGCTGTTTCCCAAAGCATCAACCACCGCTGTATAGCCCTTTTCTCCCGGTTCCATCAGCCTGCGGGCGACTTCATCGGTCTCAATGGTTTCCGCCCCGAACTCCCTGGAAAGAATCCCAAGAACCAGACTTTTTCCGGCTCCCACACCTCCGGTCAATCCAATCACTCTCACTATATCCAGCCCCTTACTTGGCGTCAAACCAGGAATCTCCCACATTGGCCTCTACCTCCAGGGATACTTCCAGCTCAGCCGCATTCTTCATTTCTTCCACCAGAAGCTTCTGAACCTGGGGTAACTCTTCTTTATAGGCTTCCACCAGAAGTTCATCGTGAACCTGAAGGACGATACGGGATTTAAGCCCCTGGTCCTTTAACGCCTGATCCACCCGGATCATGGCAATCTTTATGATATCAGCCGCAGTTCCCTGAATAGGAGAATTCATCGCCACCCGCTCTCCAAAGGAACGCTGCATAAAGTTTGTAGATTTCAGTTCCGGAACCGGACGGCGTCTGCCAAACATGCTGACTGCATAGCCCTGTTCCTTTGCCTTATTTACCAGCCCGTCTAAAAATGCTTTCACTCCCGGGTAAGTTTCAAAATACCTATCAATATACTCTCCTGCTTCTTTTCTGGTAATGCTCAAGCCTTCACTTAGGCCAAAGGAGCTGATTCCATAGACAATACCGAAGTTTACCGCCTTTGCATTCCTTCTCTGGAGAGAAGTCACCTGGTCGAGAGGCACGTGAAATACCTCTGAGGCTGTAATGGCATGAATATCCTCTGCCTTTTTATATGCATTAATAAGCCTCTGATCCCCTGACATATGGGCAAGTACCCTCAGCTCAATCTGGGAATAATCCGCATCCACGAATACACAACCCTCTTTTGGAACAAATACCTTCCGGATCTCCCTTCCCAGTTCCATCCGCACAGGAATGTTCTGAAGGTTAGGCTCTGTACTGCTGATCCTTCCGGTGGCTGCTATGGTCTGGTTAAAGGTACCGTGAATCCTCTCATCAGGACCGATATAGGCAGCCAGGCCGTCAGCATAGGTGGAATTCAGCTTTGTAAGCTGCCTGTAGTCCAGAATCAGCCTGACCACCGGATAATCAGGAGCCAGCTTCTCCAGCACATCGGCGGCAGTGGAATAACCGGTTTTTGTTTTCTTGCCTCCGGTAAGCTTCATATGATCAAAAAGCACCTCACCAAGCTGTTTGGGAGAGTTGATATTAAAGTTTTCTCCTGTTTCCTGGTGTATTTTTTCTTCCAGTTCCTTAATCCGTACCTTTAAACGGTCTCCGTATTCCTTTAACCGTTCCCGCTCCACCTGGATTCCCGCTTCTTCCATATGAAACAGGCTGTAAACCAGAGGCATGTCAATTTCATAAAATAAAGGCCCCATTCCTGCGCTTTCCAGCTCTTCTAAAAGCCGGTCTCCGCAGCGGAAGGCAACGTATGCCATATAGCAGGCACAGGTAACGGCATTTTCCCGATTTTCCTCAAATTCCTTTTTAAAGCTCTTCTTTCCAAGAAGGTCTGTTTTGGAAGGCAGGGACAAATCCAGATAATCCGCCGCCAGATCGTGATATTCATAAGAATCCCTGGAAGGATTCAGGAGATATCCTGCGATTCCAGCGTCAAACACAGGATTTTCCCGGGTGACATGTAAGCAGGGAAGTTGATTTTTCAATTGAAAAACGGTCACACGTTCTGCTTTTTGGCAGATTTCCCCAGCCTTTTCCGCCAGATATCCGGGCGTTAAAAAGCCCTGGGGAATCAGGCAGAAGCACTCTGTTTCACTTAAGCACAGGGACAGGGCCTGTACAGCCCTTTCCTCCACCACCAGTTGAAGCCCAAGGCGGCGGTCTGTACCGCATTTGGAAAACAGGGTTTCAGCCTCTGAAAGGTCTGTAATCACCTGGAAACGGGATTCTAAAGGAGCTTCCTCACTCATACCCTCTTCTTCAAAGGGATTTCCCTCCGTATCAGATACACTGGTAAAAAAGTGTTCTGTAAGAGCTGCTTCATAATTCAGGCTTACCTGAGCGTCGTCACGCAAATCAGTGTCTTTTTCCTTCTGTCTTATTTGCCCCTGCCGGTCAGAAAGGATTTCCCTGATTCTCTGGGATTCCACTTCCTCAAGATGGGCATAGAGATTGTCCAGACTTTGATACTGTTTTGTCAATCTCCCGGCAGTTTTGTCACCGATTCCCCACTCTCCGGAAAGAGCCAGAACGACCTTTAAATTTTCAGGCTCCACACCGTATTCCGCCATAATGGCCTCCGGAGACCAGGACATAAATTCCAGCCCTTCTTCCTGAGGTGCGGGAATCCTGATTATCACATGTTCCCCTGCGGCCTGAAGCAGCTTCCTGTCTCCTGACAGGATCACAACCTCTCCATCCTCCTGA
This sequence comes from Lacrimispora sp., assembly GCF_036758025.1. GTDB lineage: Bacteria > Bacillota > Clostridia > Lachnospirales > Lachnospiraceae > Lacrimispora. The sequence goes on from NZ_DAIOXM010000009.1 coordinate 99,513, forward strand.
CAGCTCTTTAAAAGAGATGCTATGATATCAGAAGAACCATATCCTTCCTTTTCAAAAATGGGAATTCCCATATCAGCCAGAAACTCCTTTAGAAGTTCCTCCTGCTTTAAAAGTTCTCCCGGCACTGCTGTTTTTTCCTTTCGGGAATGAAAGGCTGCAGCCAAATGTTCCGCTCCTTCCCCTTCCATCACCTGTAAAACCAAACTTCGGACGCCTGCGGCGCCATTGGCAGGAAGATCGTAAAAGGCTCTTTCCAGTAAGCTGCTTCCGTCTATTAATATTACATTTTTTCTGCTCATACGTTCTCCTATCATAGTAAGCCCAACTGCAGCCATATCCGGCACTGCAGAAGGACAGTAATAATTAATGCCATTATGCTTAAAGTGGATACCGCATACTTGGCAATTTTTATCAGTCTTATGGCTTGAAGACGCTGGCTTGAATGCTCCAATGCAGCCTCCAATGCTCCTTTTATATTGTAATTTCCTGTTTCAGACTCCAACTGTCTGATGCCGGCCTCCACTGTGAAATAAATTTCCAGCTCCTCTCGGCAGTCCGGACAGGTTTCCAAGTGTTCCAGAAACTCCCTGAGTTCTTCATCTGTCAGCTCATCCCTGATGTATGGCATGACCAGGCGTTCCGCTTCCTTACATGTCATAGTCCAGACTCTCCCTTCATTCCTATCTTTTCCTATCATACAATATATTCTGCCTATTTTCAATTTAATAATCACAAAAAAACGCTTGCAAAATGGAAAATCCTATGATAGAATAATGAACGTTGTAAGAAATCCGAGTTAAGCCGATGTGGCGGAATGGCAGACGCACTTGACTCAAAATCAAGCGGATAACCTCCGTGCCGGTTCGAGTCCGGCCATCGGCATCAGAAAAGACATATCTTTCTTTAAAGGAAAGATATGTCTTTTTTATATTTCCCATTAAAGAATACAATACTGAACATATAGCCCTGTCTTTACATACTATGCTAACAGCATAAAATGCAGCAATTTAAGGAGGGTTCTACATGAGACGTTGTGTGCAACTGGAAAAGGCCGCCGAACAGGTCAGCAATGAAAGTTCCCTGCCTCCCCTGATTTTTCAATTACCCCCGGAACAGGGGCGTGAAAGGCTGAATCAGGCACAAGATACTCCCGTATTTAAATATCCGGCATTCATCTGCACCGTGCAGGTGGATACAGGAAAATATGGTAAGGTAGCCCTGAACTATATCCGGCCGAAAAATCTTGTGGGAATACCAAACGTTATTTATTTCATACACGGCGCAGGCTGGGTTTTCGGTAATCTACATACACATGACAAGCTGGTCCGGGAATTGGCGGCACGTACGAATTCAGTGGTTTTGTTTCCGGAGTACAGCCTTTCTCCCGAGGCGAAATACCCCACTGCCATCGAACAGTGTTACTTTATCCTTCAGAACATTCCCGCTATTGCGGAGTACATGAACTGGCAGCTTAATCTGAATACTCTGACCGTGTCCGGCGATAGTGTGGGCGGAAATATGGCGACCGTTATGACGATTCTCTCCAAATACAGGAACGGCCCCAAAATACATAAGCAGCTCCTTTACTACCCCGTTACAGATGCAGCTTTTAATACTGGTTCATACTGGGAATTTGCCTGTGATTACTATCTTTACCGGGCAGGAATGATGTGGTTCTGGGATCAATATACCTCGTCTGACAGGCAGCGCTGTGAAATTACAGCATCGCCGCTGTGTGCGACACCGGAACAACTCTGCGGCCTGCCTGACACAATGATCTTAACCGGCGAAGCTGATGTACTCAGAGATGAAGGAGAAGCCTATGCCAGAAAGCTCAGAGCCGCGGGAGTTGATGTTACAGCAATGCGCTTCCAGGCGATTATACACGATTTCGTGATGCTTAATGCACTTGATACCACTGCGGCCTGCCGTGCCGCAATGGATGTCTCGACGGAATGGATTAACCGAAAAAACTGCATACAGAATACAGAGTAAGGGTGATGCAAAAGTTAGCATTGCGGACCCCCAATATATCTATACCTGCTTAGAGTTACATTCCCGTTTCTTGTATGAATCACATGATACTATGTGTTTTTTTCAATAGAATCAGTAAAATTTCAGCTGTGATGAATTAATGATAGTTCTTGCGAATCCAGAAAAAATATGATATTGTATAGTCATATATAATCCATAAATGGATAAAGGTTTTGGAAAGCACTGAAACGGAGGGGCATTATGACAGATATGGAAATGCTTAAAAGTATTTATGAAAATATGATAGACATGAAAGATGATATTCACATTCTAAAAACCGATATGAAAGAGGCTAAAGAAGATATTCATACTCTCAAAATTGATATGAAAGATACAAAAAAGGATGTCCGGTCTCTGCAGCTTACACTGGAAAATGAAACCAACCGCAATATCCAAATTATTGCCGAAGGCCATGCCTTATTAAACCGCCGTCTGGATGAAGCTCTGAAAGTTGAAAGCGAAAAAGAGATGTTATTAATCCGGGTTAACAGAATGGAAAACGATCTTCGAAAATTAAAGGAACAGATCGAAGAAACAGCATAAAATATAGAGAGCAGCCCTGCGGTTCATCGAAACCATGAGGCTGCTTTCTTATTTCAATCTCTTTTATTAAACTCTGGACATATATTCGCCTGTACGGGTATCGATCTTGATCTTATCTCCCTGCTCAACAAATAAAGGAACGTACACAACTGCTCCTGTTTCAACAGTAGCAGGCTTGGTAGCGCCCTGAGCTGTGTCGCCCTTAAAGCCTGGCTCTGTGTCTGTAATTACCAGTTCTACAAACAAAGGAGGCTCTACGGAATATACTTTGCCGTTGTAAGAACAAACCTTAACTGTTTCATTTTCCTTTACAAACTTCAGTGCATCTCCGATTACCTCTGCTGCCAATGCTACCTGCTCATAGCTGCTGGTATCCATAAAGTTGTGAAGATCACCGTCAGCATACAGATACTGCATGTCCACTCTGTCGATTCTTGCCTGTGGGAACTTCTCTGTAGGGCGGAAAGTACGCTCCTGAATACCGCCGTTTACCACATCCCTAATTTTAGTTCTTACAAATGCAGCACCTTTTCCAGGTTTTACATGCTGAAACTCCATAATCTGATATACGGTACCGTCAATTTCCAGCGTGATACCGTTTCTAAAATCACCCGCTGATATCATAAATGATATTCCTCCTTGAATTCTCTTGTAAACCTTTTATATTCTATACTATAACAAACGCATTTTCAACTGTTTTTTGCAAATACAGACCTTTTATCTCTCTTTTTTCAGGTTCTGTGATCATTTTTCCGTCAGATAATCCATAGCCAAAGCATAGCCCTTCAGCCCCAGACCCACCACTTGTCCGGTGCATACAGGCGCTGTCACAGATACGTGACGGAACTCTTCCCGCTTGTGGACATTGGAAATATGAACTTCAATTTTCGGTATTTCAACAGAACCGAGAGCATCCCGCAGCGCATAGCTGTAATGGGTAAATGCACCGGGATTGATGATGATTCCCTGGGTTCCATTGTGATGGGCTTCCTGAATCTTATCAATGAGCCCGCCTTCATAATTGCTCTGATAAGCCTCCAGCTCATGACCTTCCTGTTCTGCCTTTTCTTTCAGCATCTGAACCAGGCTTTCATAATTTTCTGTTCCATAGATGCCTTTTTCACGAATCCCAAGAAAATTCAGATTGGGTCCGTTGAGCACAAGAATTTTCATATGTTATTTCTGCCTTTCTTCTGATTTGTATATCCTTTTCTTACCGCCGTTTTTTATCCCTATGGTAAAAATACAGCACAATTGCCTCCAGAAAACGCTTCAGCACGATCTGGATTTCCTCCTTAGGGTGTATGGGCCTTACTAGAATGCTGTGGATTCCAACCCGTTTGGCTCCGAAGACATCGGTAAAAAGCTGGTCGCCCACAAATACTGTATGACCAACATCAGTCCCCATCTGCTCCATGGCCTTTTCATAGCCTTTTCTCCCCGGCTTGTTTCCTTTATAAATATAATTGGAACCGCCTATTGCCTGGGCAAAGGAAGACACTCTGGGTTCCTTGTTATTGGAAAGAAGGCAGGTTTCCAGGCCAATATTCCGCAGCCGTGAAAACAGCTTCTTTGCCCTGTCATCGGCAGGTACACCATGAGGGACCAAAGTATTGTCAACATCAAAAATCACACCCCTGATTCCCTTGTCATACAGAGCTTCATAAGGTATGTCATAAGCGGAAACCGCTTCTTCATCCGGATAAAATATTTTAAACATAAATCTCCTACTTCTTTAATAGTTTTCCCAACTCTTCCATAAATGTATTCACGTCTTTAAATTCCCGGTATACGGAAGCAAAACGGACGTAAGCTACTTCATCCACTTCCTGCAGCTTTTTCATAACAAGCTCTCCGATGACAGTGCTCTCCACTTCCTTTTCCTCCCGGTTAAAAATCTGGGTTTCCACCTCATCCACCATGGTGTCAATCTGCCTGGAAGATACGGGGCGCTTATGGCAGGAATGCAAAATTCCTGATTCTATTTTGGAACGGTCATAGACCTCTCTGGAATTATCTTTCTTAATTACCATGAGAGGCATGGTTTCAAGCTTCTCATAGGTAGTAAAACGCTTTCCGCATTTTTCACACTGCCTGCGGCGCCTGATGGAGCTGTTATCTTCTGCAGGTCTGGAATCGATAACCTTTGTATCTGCTTCATTGCAAAATGGGCATTTCACCTCTTTGATCCTCCTGTCTTAGATCCTGTACATTAGCGTAATCACTTCACACTTCTTATGTATATCATAACTTACAATCCCTGATTTCGCAAGCCCTTCTCCCTCTATATCCCGCATCTTTCCGTGGCCCTATCCAGATCCACATTTACCAGAATAATATCAGGCCCAACCTGGCGTATGTCGCAGAAAGGAATTACATATTCTTTTTCCCTGACCAGAAAACCGCAAAAGCAGCCGGGACCGGGAACAATAATTGCCAGAAGGCAGCCCGTCTCCATGTCAAGGTCTACATCGCCCACATAGCCCAAACGCCTGCAGTCACAGATGTTGATCACTTCTTTTTGTTTCAGATCGCAAAGTCTCATAGCTTCCCCTCATTCTCCCGGCATAACTTTCTTACCTTATTCTATGCCCGGGAAAACTTCATGATACGGTTCTGCCATAGAAAAAGCCGTCATAGATGCAGTATCTGCTTCCATAACGGCTGTCCCCCCGGCTGCCCGAAAAACTGGGGCATACCGGAGTATTTGTAACCTATTCCGACAGTTCCTATTAGAAAGAAGGAACTACAGCACCGTCATAGGTGTCTTCCATAAACTTTTTCACTGTTTCGCTTGTGAGAGCTTTCACAAGAGCCGCAGTCTTTTCGGTGGACTCTTCTCCTGCGCGGACTGCAACGATGTTGCTGTATAAGGTTGCTGCAGTAGACTTAGAATCTTCTACGGACAGAGCCTCAGATACCTTTAATCCGGCTTCAATGGCATAGTTTCCATTGATAACTGCAATATCTACATCGCCTAAGGAACGGGGAAGCTGTGCAGCCTCTACTTCAACGATCTTGAAATTCTTGTCATTCTTTACAATGTCATTCTTTGTTGCTTCCAGACCAACGCCTTCCTTTAACTCGATCAGACCGTTGTCAGCCAGTAAAAGAAGAGCTCTTGCTTCATTGGAAACGTCGTTGGGAACTGCAATCTGAGCTCCGTCAGCCAGGTTCTCAAGGCTGTCGGACTTTCCTGCGTAAATGCCGAATGGCTCATAGTGAACAGCTGCTGCGCTCACAAGGTCAGTGCCTTTTTCTGCATTGAACTGATCTAAGTATGGCTTGTGCTGGAAGTAGTTGGCATCTAAGTCACCGGACTCAAGTGCCAGGTTAGGCTGTACGTAATCGGTATATTCCTTGATTACCAGATTGTAGCCCTCTTCCTTTAACACATCCTTTACAGCATTTAAAATCTCTGCGTGGGGCGCTGGAGTAGCTCCTACAATAATATCCTGAAGCTCGCCTGCAGCTTCTGCTGTTGTTGTCTCCTCTGCTGCTGATGCTTCTGCTGAAGTCTCAGCCTCTGTCTGTGCTGCTGTTGTGGGAGCAGCTGCATTTCCGCCTGAGCATGCTGTTAAAGCGCCTGCTGCAAGAAGAGCTGCTGTTAAAACATAAAGTGATTTTTTCATAATTTGTTTCCTCCTTAAATTTATATGTAAGGCCTGTCGGCCGTTACTATCTGATGCGCTTGTCACTTTTCCTGGACATTCTCATTCCTGTTTCCTGAATACCCTGGACAATGATAACAAGAATTACTACTGTCACAAGCATCATTTCTGTCTGGTAGCGGTGATAGCCATAACGAATGGCTATATCGCCAAGACCGCCTCCGCCTACAAATCCGGCCATTGCTGAATAAGCCAATATGGTTGTAACAGAAAGAGCCGCGCCGATTAACAAAGAAGGCTTTGCCTCCGGAAGGAGAACCTTCCATACAATCTGAAAGGCAGAGGCCCCCATGGATTTGGCAGCTTCCATGACTCCGCTGTCCACTTCTTTAAGGGAAGATTCCACCACTCTGGCCACATAAGGAGCTGCACCAATGACCAATGGCGGGATAATTGCTTTAGGTCCCAGGGTGGTTCCCACAATCAGTCTTGTCAAAGGCATTACCATAATCAACAATATGATAAAGGGCACAGAACGAAGCAGGTTTATAATCAATCCCAAACTCCGGCAAAGCCAGGGAATGGGATAAATTCCATCTTTATCCGTCACTACCAGAATAATGCCTAAAGGAAGCCCAAAAAGATAAGAGAAAAAAGAGGAGGTCAGAACCATAAATAAAGACTCTCCTATTCCTGCAATCAACATATTAATCGTTGCCGCATCAAAGGTCATGTGCCTTCACCTCCTCATGTGTAATTCCTGCTGATTTCAAATAATGAAGCACCCGGTTCTGGTCCACTTCATTTTCAGGAAGCTGAATGACCATTTGACCCATGGCTGTTCCATTGATATCCTTTGTTTCCGCATGCATAATATTCACCGGAACCTTGCAGGCTAAAATCATATTGGCAAGAACCGGTTCAAAGGAAGAACGTCCGTCAAAGGAGATTCTGACCCTTCTGGAGTCTCCGAACTTGGTAACCTGCTCTGCTGCCTCTCCCAATATGAGCTGGCGGCCGATTTTAGACTTTGGCTCGGAAAATATATCTGCTACCCGGCCTACCTCTGCGATCTGGCTCTGGTCAATAATGGCCACCTTGTCGCAAATGGCTTCTATTACAGACATTTCATGGGTAATGACCACTACGGTAACTCCCATGGAACGGTTGATTTCCTTTAAAAGTCCAAGGATGGATTTCGTTGTATTGGGATCCAAAGCACTGGTTGCCTCGTCACAAAGCAGAATTTTCGGATTGGTAGCCAGGGCTCTTGCTATGGCAACTCTCTGCTTCTGTCCTCCGGATAACTGGGAGGGGTATGCCTTGGCCCGGTCTTTTAAGCCCACCATTTCCAAAAGCTCTGAAGCCCTTTTCACTGCTTCCTTTTTCGGCACGTTTGCAATCTCCAAAGGAAAGCAGACATTCTGAAGGACATTTCTCTGGGACAGCAGGTTAAACTGCTGGAAGATCATGCCCATGGACTGTCTCGCCAGTCTCTGTTCCCTTGGGCTCATGGAAGCCAGGCTTTTGTTTTCAAAAACCACGTCTCCCGCAGTGGGAACCTCCAAATAGTTGATACAGCGGACGAGAGTGCTCTTTCCGGCTCCGCTTAAGCCGATAATTCCAAATATTTCTCCCTGCTCAATGGACAGGTTGATATTTTCCAGGGCTTTAATCGGGCCGCTTGTGGTATAAAACTCTTTCCCAAGCCCAACCAGCCGGATAATAGGTTCTGCTGACTGCATTTGTCCAATTTCCTTTCTTAAGGTAAAAAGGGCCGCAGGCCCTGTACAGACCTGCGGCCTGGTAATTCCAGCATTCTTCTGCTCCGGCCAGTCAAATCACAATCTATACAGTATTTCCATTTCCCTATAGGTTAACTAGGATTTACTTTCTGAGCCGTATTTTACCCTTTATTACCGCATTTGTCAATACTTATTTTCATATTGTTCCTGAAAATAATTTTATCAGGAGCAAAGGTCCACAATGACCTGTGCAAAAATCTTTGCGCTCACCACCAGCTCATCAACTACCGCATACTCGTCAGCTCCATGCATACGGTTATCGGTTTCCGGCATAGCGGCTCCGAAAGCGACTCCATTTTTCAGGTTGTGGACGTAGGTTCCGCCTCCCATGGAAACGCATTCTCCCTTGCGTCCGGTATAGCTTTCATAAGCCCGCAGCAAGGTCTTTATAAAGTCAGAATTTCCATCCACGTGATGAGGAGGCTTCATGGAGTCATTGTGAAGGGTGAAGCCCTTATCCGCCATGTTCTTTCTCACTACCTCCAACACATTTTCATTGTTGGAGCAGATGGGGCATCTGCTGTCAAAGGTTCCTTTCAGTCCGCAATCAGTTACCTGTAATAAACTGAATGCCAATGTAAGGGCTCCGGAAAGCTCGTCGCTCATAGCAATTCCCAGAGATCTTCCTTCGGTGTCTCCGTGAGGAATCAGCTCTATAAGATTGCGGAGCATGGTGACCTGTTCACACTCTGCCAAAGGAAGCTCTGTCAGGAAAGTTAAAAGTCCGGTAAGAGCGTTGTTTCCTTCGTGAGGTATGGAAGCATGGGCGCCAGAGCCGATTGCAGTGATGCTGGTATCTTCTCCCCTCAACTCCAGTTCAAAGCGGATTCCGGTCTTATCCAGACAGCTTTCTGCAGTCTTTTTTAAGATTGACGGTTCCACACCTCTGACAACTGCTCCTGCCACTCCGGGAACTACGTTAACTTTGATTCCCGCCTCCAAGCTGACCAGCTTGGGAAGTGCCTCAGAAGGTGTCCACTCTGCTGTAAAGTGGCCGTTTAATCCGCCTTTTTCCGTATTGACTACAGGAAATGCTCCGTCAGGAGAAAAGGTCATGGGAGCTTCCTTTTCAACGGCATAGTAATGGGCAATATCGGAACTTCCGCATTCCTCGTCTGTTCCCAGGATCAGACGTACGTTTTTAGTCAGGGGAATGTTCAGTTCCTTTACGGCCCGCATGGCATAGAGAGCCGCTACCGCAGGTCCCTTGTCATCTGCCGTTCCGCGGCCAAACAGCTTTCCGTCCTTCACCACCGGTTGAAAGGGCGCTGTTTCCTTCCAGCCCTCTCCCGCAGGCACTACATCTAAGTGAGCCAGAATATCAAGCTGGGAGGCTTTGTCATTCATATCTATGGTTCCCACATAATTGTCATAATTGTTAATGGAAAATCCGTAGGACTCTGCCATAGTTAAGGCTTCAATCAAAGCATCAAAGGCACCCCTTCCGTAAGGCATACCTTCCTCGTAAGACATTTTTTCACTGTTAATCCGGCACAAGGTACAAATGTCTTCGATCATTTCCTGCTTGTGAGCCTCTATATATTCCTCAATCATTTTTTTATACATGTTGTCTTCCTCTTTTATGATTTCATCATGGCTGCCAGAAGTTCATTGACCACTTTGCCGTCTGCTTTTCCTTTTACCTTTGGCATGAGAGTCTTCATGATCTTTCCTTTGTCTGCAGGACTTGGAGTTTCAATTCCAAGTTCTTCAAGAACAGAGAGAATCACTTTCTTAATCTGGTCCTCGCTCATGTCCTCAGGTGCAAATTCCTTGTATACGGAAATCCGGAATCCTGCTTCTTCCCGGATGTCATCCCGGTCAGCCGGAGCTGTCTCATAGGTTTCCTGGGACTGCTTCAGTTCCTTTTTCACTACTGCATCAGCTTCTTCCTCGGTGATAGGAGTATGGTCTTTTTTGTCAATTTCAAAATTTTTCAGTGCCGCAAGAAGCATGGAAAGGGCATCCTTTCTCTTCTTGTCCTTTGACTTCATGGCTTCCACCATGGCGGCTCTCACTTCATCTATTCTGCTCATTGTCTGCTGCCTCCTTAATATTTTCTATGAAAATCATTTTCCCTTCTTAATTCCGTCCGAATTCAGAAAGCTTCAGGTCAGGATTGCGGTCCAGAACCATGCCCACGCTCCAGCTGTTGACGAATAAAAGAAGCGGGTTATCTCTTAAGTCCTTGATGCGCTTCATGTCAGAGGTTCCCTGAAGCTTTGCCACATCAATTTCATGCTTATTTTCGATCCAGCGGATGTGTTCATATGGAAGCTTTTCAAGCTTTACCTCTACATTATATTCATTTTCCAGGCGGTAAGTCAGTACTTCAAACTGCAGTTCTCCTACTACACCTACAATGATTTCCTCCATGCCGGTGTTGAATTCCTGGAAAATCTGAATGGCACCTTCCTGGGCGATCTGATTGACTCCCTTGATGAACTGCTTTCTCTTCATGGTGTCCATCTGGCGCACCCTTGCAAAATGTTCCGGCGCAAAGGTGGGGATTCCTTCGTATTCAAACTTTTCGCTGGATTTACAGATAGTATCCCCGATGGAGAAGATTCCCGGATCAAACACTCCGATAATATCTCCTGCATAAGCCTCTTCCACGATCTTTCTGTCCTGGGCCATCAACTGCTGGGGCTGGGATAACCGCATCTTCCTGCCTCCCTGCACATGGTTTACTTCCATTCCTGCGTCAAACTTGCCTGAAACAATCCGCATAAATGCAATACGGTCTCTGTGAGCCTTGTTCATGTTGGCCTGTATTTTAAATACAAAAGCGGAAAAGTCCTCTTCAAAAGGATCTACCACTCCAGTGGTGGTCAGCCTTGGAAGAGGGGAAGTCGTCATCTGAAGAAAATGCTGCAAAAAGGTTTCCACACCGAAATTTGTCAGGGCTGAACCAAAGAATACAGGAGATAAATCTCCTCTGCCGACCCGGTCCATATCCAGCTCATCACTGGCTCCATCCAGGAGTTCAATATCTTCCATAAGCTGCTGGTGGAAATTTTCCCCGATCATCTCATCCACGTGGCTGTCTCCTAACTCAACCTCTGTGGCCTCCACTTCCTTATGTCCGCCTGATGCTGCGCGGAAGGTGGTAATGGACTTTTTAAAGCGGTCATAAACGCCTTTGAATTCTTTTCCGCAGCCAATAGGCCAGTTGACCGGACAGGTGCGGATGCCAAGAACTTCCTCGATCTCTCCCATGAGTTCAAAGGGATCTCTGGCTTCCCGGTCCATTTTATTAATAAAGGTAAATATAGGGATATGGCGCATAACGCAGACTTTAAACAGTTTGATGGTCTGGGCCTCCACACCCTTGGAACCGTCGATGACCATGACAGCGGAATCGGCTGCCATCAGAGTACGGTAGGTGTCCTCAGAGAAATCCTGGTGGCCGGGGGTGTCCAGAATATTGATGCAGAATCCGTCGTAATTAAACTGCAATACAGAGGAGGTGACGGAAATGCCCCTCTCCTTTTCAATTTCCATCCAGTCAGAAACCGCATGCTTGGCTCCCTTTCTTCCCTTTACGGTTCCCGCCAGGTTGATGGCTCCTCCGTAAAGAAGGAATTTCTCGGTCAAGGTGGTCTTTCCTGCATCAGGGTGGGAAATAATGGCAAATGTTCTTCTCTTCTTAATTTCTTCCGCTATGTTCACTAAAGTAGCTCCTCCAAATCTTACGTCTCAATCTTATCTATTGTAGTATGATTCTATTCATAAGTCAAGATTCACTGTTTTCTGGTTTAACAGTAAAATTCAGCAATATGCCTTCTCAAATACAGGATTTATATAATTAAAAACACTGGGGACCTTCGGCTATATATGTGATACAATCCAAATATACAATTTGACTTATATTTAACTGCCTTATGTATAAAATTACAAACAAAAGTGGAGATGATCCAGCAGACTGAGAAGAATTTTCTGATCTGAATTTGAACAGCTATTCTGGTGATTGGATTTTGGGGAATAATCTGGATATGGAATCAGATGGCGGAATATCACTGTCTTTGACAGTTTCCGGCAGCGATATAAAAGCAGTTATTTCAGCATAACCCCCTGATTATAATCGTCTGGCTGACGTCAATCTATCCGGATCGCTTCAGGATAATTATGGCGAGTTTTATTATGATGACGACGGAAGGGGACATGCTGAAAATGTATACTTGCGTTTTTCATTAACCCCTCAGACTAATACTATAATCCAGTGGGCATAGACAAATACTCCACCGAAAACCGGAGTAATACTCCTCTATTTAAATAAGGTATTAATTACAGCTGCAATTGCTTCTGCCAATGCTTTATGCCCGGCCCCATCCATATGAAGCTGATCGGAACCCGGTCCAGCCACACAAGATGCATCCAGGAACTCACATCCGCTCTTGATTGCGATTTCTTTGTAAAAAGGCGCAAGCTGCTGCGCTTTTCTGGCAGATTCCTCATCGACTGATTCGAAAATACTATGAGATATTTCTTCTCCCATATGAATAGGTGATACGATCAGAATCTTCGGCACTCCAGCATCAGGACCATAATCAAACCTTTTGACAGTTTCCACCAAACGGCTCATCCCCCGTGCTATCACACGCTCAGATGCACCGAAAAAACTCTTGCAATCATTTGTGCCAAGAGAGAGGATCACAAGATCCAAAGGTTTGTGACTCTGCAGTGCCACAGGCAAAAAAGTAAGACCGCATCTCCCAGGCTCCAGGGGGTCTTCCCACACTGTGGTACGGCCTCCCATCCCCTCTTCTATAATCTGAAAATCGCTGCCCAGAATCTGCTGCAGCCTGCTGGTCCAACGCACGCCATATGGGTGGCGTGCCGGAGAACCGTCGGGATTGCTTCCATAAGTATTTGAATCACCAAAACATAAAATTGATTTCATTGTATGCCTCCTCCAAAATAAAACAAGTCATATATCCGTCTTACCCTTTGACACTGCCTGCTGACACACCTTCCACAAAGTACTTTTGTGCACTGAAAAACAATATCGTTCCAGGCACAAGCGAAACTACGGACATTGCCAATACCTGATTCCAGTTGGCGGCACTGGTGGCGTCCAGGGACATACGCAATGCCAGAACGACGGGATATTTGCGCACACTGTTGATATAAATCAGTGAATTAAAGAAATCGTTCCATGTCCAGATAAACTGGAATATCGCAGCAGAGAACAGAGCCGGTTTACACAGCGGCATTAAAATGTGCCAGTATACCTGAAATGAGTTGCAGCCATCAATGGTTGCAGCTTCATCTAAAGCTCTGGGCAATCCCCGAAAAAACTGGACCATCATATAGATAAAAAACGGATAACAAGCAAAAAGTGCCGGCATAAGAAATGGAAAATATGTATTTAACCAGCCCAGCTTATTATAAAGCAGATATCTGGGAATTACAAGAACAGAGTTGGGCAGCATCAGTGTGGAAATCATGAGTACAAACAACTGCTGCTTAAGCCGGAAGCGGAACCGCGCAAACCCATAGGCCACAATGGAGCAGGAAAATACAGTGAACGCCATCGTGGGCAGTACTATCAGAAATGTATTCTTGTAATAAGTTGTATAAGTAATACGGCCTGTACCATTCCATCCCTTTGCAAATGAATCCCAAATCGGTTCCTTGGGCAGCAATGACATGGACCCAAATATTTCTGAATTTGTCTTAAAAGAAGAGAAAAGCATCCAAATCAGTGGATATAACATGAAAATTCCAAGTAAGATCATGACCACATGGGTAACAATTGTAAAAATACGTTTTTTACTGCTTCTGTTCATTAGAAATCACCTCCGTCTTCATAGTAGGTAACGGCTTCGGAGAATCGGAAAAACACGCCTGTAAAGCACAGTATGATAGCAAACAGTACCCATGAAAGCGCACTGGAGTATCCCATGTTAAAGTATTTGAATGCTTCATCATACAATTTGAGCGCATACAAATACGTGGCATTTAATGGTCCTCCGTTGGTGATAACAAATGCACCGGTAAAGTCTTGGAATGCATTTACCATCTGCATCAGCAGATTAAAAAACAGTACCGGAGTAATCATAGGAAGTGTTATGAAGAAAAATAAATATAATTTCCCCGCACCATCAATTAATGCCGCCTCATACAAATCCTCCGGCACCTGCTTGAGGGCAGCCAAAAACAACACCATGGATGAGCCAAACTGCCATACGCTGAGCAAGCTCAAAGTAAAAAGTGCAAAACCCGGTTCTGAAAGCCACGGCACAGATGAAAATCCCATTTGCTTCAGCATCTGGTTGACAAGGCCTCCATCCATGAATAAGAAACGCCACAATACGGAAATTGCCACACTGCCCCCGAAAATTGAAGGAATGTAGTAAACCGTTCGATAAAAATTAATTCCTTTGAGTTTCTGATTCAGAATCAGAGCAACAGCCAGCGCAGCAAACAACTTTAGCGGAAGGGATGTAAACACATACTTGAATGTATTAAACAAGGAGTCTGCAAACAGCCGGTCGTCTGTAAACATGCGTATATAATTTTCCAGCCCTACCCAGACAGGCTTTGTAGTAATATTGTAATCGGTAAAGGAATAATAAAACGAGGTCGCCAGCGGATATAGCTGAAAAAACAAAAAACCAAAAATCCAAGGAAGGATGTACAAATAACCAATGTATGCTTTCTTTTTAAAACCATGATGTTTCATATGGCACCAACTTTCATTTTGATAAACCGCCCCGGCTTTTACTGATTCAAAGCCGGGGCGTCTTTTTAAAACAATTAAGATTGCAGTGAATCCAGCTTTGCCTGAACATCTGTAAGGAATTTCTGTGCTGCTTCCTGAGGTGTCATTTTGCCGTACACCACATGCTCACAAATATCCTTTATGATATCAGCTACTTCGCTGTTGGTCTGAATCATAGGAGTCCTGGCTGCAGGAGCCGCGGTGGCCCATTTCAGCATCTGTGAAATTTCTGTGCTGACCTGACCGTCTTCCTCCAGCGCTTTCAGTGCAGTACTGTTATTGGGAACAGAACGTTTCGTTCCCAGCAATAGAGCTGCTTCCGGATCAGTCATAAGCCAGTTGGCAAAATGTGTGGCTGAATCTGCATTTTTAGAACGGGCACTCACTCCAAGGCCCATAGCTGAAGTCAGCTGGATATTTTGGTTATCACCATCCTTGGCAAACGGCGGCTGCCCAACGGCAAAGCTTCCTTCGGAAAGAGAGCCTTTATACTTATCCACTGTCGCCGTCCAGTCCACTGTAAAACCGATTTGGCCATTCAGCCACTTTGGATTCTGCTCCATCTGCCCCGTAAAGAGACTTGCCTCTCCCAAAGGCTGTGCTGTTCCGCTTGTAAATAACTGCTGCAGTATATCGAATGCCTGAGCAAGTTCCTCCTCGGTAGCCTGTACCTTGGCACCATCATCCGTTGCCCAATAATGACCTGTCTTTGAGTAGATGTAAGCACTGAGGACAAATGGGCTGATGCCGCCTGTAGTAGTGCCGGATTCAATGGCAAAAA
Source organism: Lacrimispora sp. (assembly GCF_036758025.1). Lineage (GTDB taxonomy): Bacteria > Bacillota > Clostridia > Lachnospirales > Lachnospiraceae > Lacrimispora. The sequence goes on from NZ_DAIOXM010000009.1 coordinate 115,014, forward strand.
GGTAATCATCAGGATTTTCGTCATGAACCTTTTTTCCGGCTTCAATCATATCTTCCCATGTCCAAACAGTATTTACATCAAGGCCATGCTTAACAAAAAAGTCCTTGTTGATCATGGAGCCAAAGCCGCTTGTATTCATGGGAAGGCCGATTACACGCCCATTTACCGTCATATAATCGCTTAAGGCCTGTTTCTGAAAACCGGAAATATCCACCAGATCACTGTCTGCCATATCCACAAACATGGTTTCCTGCCCTTCCCACTCGGGATTCCACACATAATCCAGCTGCATCAAATCCGGCTCTGTACCGCCTGCAAACTGGGTCATCAGTTTCTGCTGGTAACCATCATAGCCCTGGTACTCTCCCTCAATCGTCACATTGGGGTACAGCTCCATATAATGATCAATTGCCGCAAGAGTCGCTTCATGACGTGCGTCAGACCCCCACCAGGCAAAACGCAGAGTCACTTTCCCGGCGGAAGCCGGATCAAATTTTGCGGCAGCTTCCGTTTGGAACTCAGCAGAAGAAGTATTTGCAGACGAAGACGGTTCCGGGGCAGGTGCTTTGTTGGAAGAGGTGGTGCAGCCGGAAAGCAGACTGATACTCATTGCAGCAGTAAGGGCAATACTCAATACTCTCTTTTTCATATTTCTACTCCTTTTTCTTTATCTTCACCAAAACATGTGCACAATTACTTGGTTTGTGTTTATATTATAAGAATAAACTGTCATTATTAACAGTGGTTCTCTATGCTATATTAAATCATTTTTTATATTCTTTTTTGAATTCCAATCATAAAATGCGAAAAGCAATCTTTTTTTGTCATACAAAAAACCCGCACCGAAATATTCAGCGCGGGCATAAGCTCTCCTTATTCTCTGATGGGGATAGAAAACCTGACGACCGTTTCTACGCCGGGCACACTCTCAATGGAAAGCGATGCTTCTGAATCATAGGCAAGCTGGAGACGTTTATTTAAATTATACAGACCGATGCTCTCCTCCGGCATATCCTCGCTCTCCAGCTGGGTCCGGATTTCAGACAGCCTTTCGGCAGTGAAGCCCGTGCCGCTGTCCCATACCGAGAAAAAGATGCGCTCACGGCTGCTTGAAATGGAAATCCGGATCAAACCGTCTTCCTTATTGCGCAGACCATGGGAAATACTGTTTTCCAGTATCGGCTGCAAAAGAAACTTAATGCACCTGCATTCCCTAAGCTCTTTCTCCACATTCCATTCCACACAAAATGCATTATCAAAGCGCAGACTCTGGATCTCAATGTATTTGGACGTATGGGTGCATTCTTCCTCGATCTTCACATACTGTTCACGGTTGACCAGAGTATAATACAGTACGCTGGTCAGCAGATCAATCATATGACTGGCATCATTGGCTCCGCCTGTAAGTTTTACCGTCTTCCAAAAAATATTTTTCAGAGTATTGAATAAAAAGTGGGGATTTAACTGGGATTGAAGGAAGGAAAAATACATTGCCTCCAGGCGGTACCTTTTTTCCGCAAGCTGTTTGTCCAACGCATTGCGCTCCAAAAATCCTCTTACAATCCCCTGGGTGATATATCCATAAATATCCGAATCCTGCTTCACATCCGGCAATGGATCACCATGTTCGGCACTGTCCACCAGATTTACAATAGCACCTACTGCTCTGGCATTGCGCCGGGTGGCAAAATAGGCAGCTATAATACCCATAGCAAAGGCAGCGGCCATCACCTGTCCCACAAGAATTGCCACTGGCTGGGCCTGTTCCCACACAATGCTGTTAGGAATTGCCGAAACGCAGGTGATTCCAGATGCCTGGTTGGTGTCTGAAAGGAAAAATGCATCTTTTTGCAATGGCTGTTCCATATCCACAGCAGCACCTCCCTGACACAGCACCTCTCCCTGTTCGTTCATCAAAAGGATGGACTGCTGCTCATAGGCCACACTTTCCCTGCATAGAGAATTCAAATAATCCTCACGGATATTCAGCACCAGAACACCGATTGGCGCATTTTTATCCGAAGCATATAGCCTCTTATACACGCTGACTACCGGGGTCTTGTAACGTCCGGAATCATTCTGGCGGATTTCTCTCGGTTCAATCCATTGACGGCGGGTAATTGGCATCTGTCCCGTACGCTCCATCCATTCCGTATCATAATGATTAAAGCTGTTTGCCAGCCCTACTGTCGAGGCAAAAAAATAGCCCTTTTCATTTTCCAGATAAATATACAGGGAATGAACAAAGGGCTTGCAGTTCACACTGGAATCCACAAAGGATTTAAACATATACGCCGTGTCCATCTGTTCCTTACCAATATAGCCGTTTTCCAGAAGATCTTCCAGCCTAAGCATAACATGAGGAGAAACACTGTAATTCAGACTCTGGGCATCCGCTTCAGACAGTATCAGCTCCATGCTTTCTCTTAAAGCAGATAATGCACGCTCATTGGCGGAATTCACCGCTTTTTTTGCATTGTCATAAACAAGGAACATGGAAAGCAGGCCGATCAGCAGTACGGCAAGCAAGGTGGGGACCGTCATCATGGCAAAGTTTTTCAGGAAAAAACGCCGTTTCATTTATCGCACTCCTCCCAGGTAACGGCCCGCCCCAATTTCTGGGAGCGGTAATTATGGGGAGAAACATGATAATACCTGCGGAATGCGCGGGCAAAATTGACAGGATTCATGTATCCCATCTGTTCGCTGATCTCATAAATTCTGTACTGAGGCTGCTCCAGAAGTTCTGCGGCAAGGTGCATCTTCTGCTCCAGCACATACTCAGAAAATCCCATACCTATACGCTGTTTAAAATAACGGCTTGCATAGGAAGGACTCAAGTATGCAGCCTCTGCTGCACCTGCCAGAGTTGCCGTTACCGGATCCTTATCCACATACTGACGCATGGCAAGAATAATACAATCCGATTCTTCCTCGCCATTGCTGACTTTTTTCTGCTTGGCCGATGCCCCATCAAGGCGCTTGCGAATCTTTTGAAATGCATCAATCAGTTCTTCATATTCCATGCTCTTCAAAAGATAATCCATACAGCCATAGCGAACTGCCTGACGGGCATATTCAAATTTTTCATATGCTGTAAACAGTATAATAGACGGCTTATACGGCATGCCTGATTCATGGATTTTCTGAGCCAGCTCCACGCCGTTCATGCCCGGCATCATCACATCACTCACCACAACATCCACAGTATTGCACATGATATAATCAAGGGCTTCCTGAGCACCGGAAAAACTTTTTACTACGGAATAACCAAGAGTATTCCATGGAAAATACTGGGCAAACCCGGAACTGATCTCCTTTTCATCATCTACAATAACAATTTGATACATACAAATCATCCTTCCCAATACAATCATATACTGTTCTTCTCATGCAGGCTCTGCATCTATTATACAGTACTATTTTTGCAAATTATAAACCCCTGTTCTCTTCATCAGTAAAATACTTCTTTGTAAACATTGACTTCTCAACGTTTCTGCCCTGCAAAAATTTCAGAAAGGAGGCGGTCCGCCACTTCTTCCTTAGTCATTTTTTCCAGAGAAATCTCCTTTTCTCCGGTGATAATGGTTACCACATTGGTGTCTGTTCCAAAACCGGCCCCATCCACTTTTAAATTATTGGCGACAATCATGTCAATGTTCTTTTTTTTCAGCTTCGCCCTTGAATTTTCCAGCATGTTCTGAGTTTCCATGGAAAAACCGCAGAGAAACTGTCCATCTCTCCGATGCTCTCCCAGCCATTTTAAAATATCATCCGTCCGCTCCAGCTCAATGGCCATATCTCCGTCTGTTTTCTTTGTCTTTTCTGCTCCCACATTCTTTGGCCTGTAATCTGCCACTGCGGCAGCCTTGATGATGGCATCCTGGTATTCAGCCTCGGATGTAACCGCATCAAACATATCCCTGGCGCTTTCTGTTTCGATGATATTTACAAACCTGGGCTTGGGAACACCGGTCTTTCCGGTTACCAGAGTTACCTCAGCTCCCCGCAGGGAAGCGGCTCTGGCAATGGCATAGCCCATTTTTCCGGTAGAATAATTCGTGATAAAACGAACCGGGTCAATGGCTTCTCTGGTCGGCCCTGCCGTTACCAGAATTTTCTTTCCCTTCAAATCCTTTTCGAAGGCAATCTCTCTTTCAATGTAATCAAAAAGCTCTTCTGGTTCCGGCATTTTTCCGGCTCCGGTATCACCGCAGGCCAGATAACCTACGGCAGGCTTGATCACTTCCATTCCGTAGGATTGGCAGGTTCTTAAATTGGCTTGGACAATGGGGTTTTCGTACATATTGGTATTCATGGCAGGTGCTATGATCTTCTTGCATTTGCAGGCCAAAACTGTGGTAGTCAGCATATCGTCTGCCAGCCCGTGAGCCAGCTTTGCGATCACATTGGCACTTGCCGGGGCGATCATTACGATATCTGCCTGCTTTGCCAGAGATACGTGCTCCACCTGAAACTGGAAATTCCGGTCAAAGGTATCTACCAGACATTTGTTCCCTGTTAAAGTTTCAAAAGTAATGGGATTAATGAAATTGGTGGCATTTTGGGACATCATAACATCTACCCTGCATCCCTTTTTAACCAGCATGCTGGCAAGCCCCGCTATTTTATAGGCGGCAATGCTTCCTGTCACACCTAAAATCACATTTTTTCCTTTCAGCATAAGCACCTCCTATGGAACTTTCTTGTTTTTCATACTAAAATATGATACTCTACAGTATAGCATAATTAAAAAAAGTTGGAAAGGAGTTCCCTCTATGATTTTAGCCATTGATATGGGAAACAGCAACATCGTCATAGGAGGTATCGATCAGACCAGAACTTATTTTGTGGAGCGGGTGACTACCAATCAGCAGAAAACCGAATTGGAGTACGCTGTTGATATAAAGAACATTATGGAAATTCACAGTATGCCTATGTCCTCCATAGAAGGGGCTATTCTTTCTTCTGTAGTTCCTCCGCTTACGGATTTACTCCTTTGTGCTGTGAAGAAAATAACAGGGAAAACACCCATGCTGGTAGGGTCAGGGATGAAGACCGGGCTTAATATAAAAATGGATAATCCGAAGACAGTGGGAAGCGATTTGATCGTGGAGGCGGTGGCTGCATTAAGGGATTATACGCCTCCTATTATTGTTATTGATATGGGGACGGCTACCACTGTGTCTGCTATTGACCAGAAAGGAAATTACACCGGCGGGGTTATTTTTCCGGGACTGAGAGTGTCTCTGGATTCTTTAAGCAGCAAGGCGGCTCAGCTTCCTTACATCGGGCTTAATAAGCCTTCAAAAATAATCGGGAAGAATACTATTGATTGTATGAAAAGTGGGATTCTTTATGGGAATGCGGCTATGATTGACGGGATTGTTGACCGGATGGAGGAGGAATTGGGGAGTTCTGTCAGTCTGGTGGCAACGGGGGGATTGGCTTCACTTGTGGTGCCTCTTTGCCGGAGGAAAATCTATTTTGATGAGGCGTTGTTGTTGAAGGGGTTGATGATTTTGTATGAAAAAAATAAACAGGATTGAAAGGCTGGACGACATGCATTCATAATTTGGCTAAATGCGGCCAAATTATTCATTTCGGGCGTTCGCCCTATAAAAAAATATGCAGGAATTTGGGCAGGTGAATGCGAGCACTCACCTGCCCAAATTCCTGCATATTTTTTTGCATGTCTAAACGTGAGCCAAAAATTGGAAATAAAATTTCTCTAGTCCATCGTATAAAAGCCTTCGGTTAAGTACATCATTTCTTTATGAGTAATAAAATGATGCGGAGGGAAAGATATGTCTGGATACAAAGTAGAAATTTGCGGCGTTAATACTTCCAAACTGCCTCTTTTAAGCAACGAAGAGAAGGAAGTCCTGTTCAAAAGGATTCTGGACGGGGACAAAAAAGCCAGAGAAGATTACATTAAGGGGAACCTAAGACTGGTTCTCAGTGTCATACAGCGTTTTTCCAACAGCAACGAAAATGTGGATGACTTGTTTCAAATCGGCTGCATTGGACTGATCAAAGCCATTGACAATTTTGACATTACCCAGAATGTCCGATTTTCCACCTATGCAGTTCCCATGATCATGGGCGAGGTGAGGCGCTACCTGCGGGATAACAATTCTATCCGCGTAAGCCGCTCCCTGAGGGATACTGCTTATAAGGCCATTTACGCCAAGGAAAACCTGATGAAAAAAAACTTAAAAGAACCCACTCTGATGGAAATTGCAGATGAAATCGGGGTGAGTAAGGAAGACATTACCTACGCTTTAGATGCCATACAAAGCCCTGTCAGCCTTTACGAGCCGGTCTATTCCGACGGCGGTGACCCGCTTTTTGTCATGGACCAGATCAGCGACAAGAAAAACCTGGAAGAAAACTGGGTGGAGGACATTTCCTTAAATGAAGCTATGAGACGCCTTCCCGAAAGGGAGAGGCACATCATTGACATGCGTTTCTTTGAAGGAAAAACCCAGACCGAAGTAGCAGAGGAAATTCATATCAGCCAGGCACAGGTAAGCCGCCTGGAAAAAAATGCACTGAAAACCATGAAAAATTATCTTTCTTAGGCAATGCATATAAGCCCACCTTTCCACTCAGAAAGGCAGGCTTTTACATAATCTACATTAGTTTTTCTACAGTCTCAACAACATGTTCTACGGCAAATCCAAATTTCTCAAACAGCAGTTCTGCCACAGCTCTTTTTCCTACTTCTTTCGGAGGAACAGATTCCCTCCTTTGTCAGACCATAGCCAAACAAATGGAGAAGGGAGTATAACAGGGCGGATCCCATTGACTGATTTGTATTCTTTGTTCATATCTTAAACTCCCAGATGGTTGTTACTCCCCAAATGCCTTCCGGTAATCCTCCTGGAGTTTGGCAATTCCCTGGTCTGTTAAAGGATGCCAGGTCGTCTGAACAATGACACTGTAGGGAACCGTTGCAATATCCGCTCCAGCCTCCTCGCTGGTCACCAGCCGATTAATATAGGAAGTAACTCCTAATTTTACCAAGGTTCATGCTCCCGCCTTTTGGCCGTAATAAGCATTGGCTCCGTGCTTTCTTAAATAGTGCTTATCCTGAAGTGCCTGAGGCGCAGGGGCATTATCCGGATTGATCTGTTCACACCGCAGGGCCATCTTTGCAACTTCTTCCAGTACCACTGCATTGTGCACTGCATCCATAGCATCCTTTCCCCAGGCAAATGGACCGTGATTTTTACAGAGACAGGCCGGCACTGCCATGTATTCCTTGTCCTTGAAATAATCCACGATCAAAAGTCCTGTGTTCTTCTCATATCCCTCTTCAATTTCTTCCGAAGTCAGACAGCGCAGGCAGGGAATCTCTCCATACATATAATCCGCATGGGTGGTGCCGTAACAGGGAATCCCCCGTCCGGCCTGAGCCCAGCTTGTTGCCCAGGAAGAATGGGTATGCACGATTCCTCCCATTTTAGGAAATGCTTTGTAAAGCTCCAAATGGGTGGCGGTATCGGAAGAAGGATTATATTTTCCTTCCACCCGGTTCCCTTCTAAATCCATAACTACCATATCTTCCGGTTTCAGCTTATTATAATCCACTCCACTGGGCTTAATGACAAACATGCCGCTTTCCCGGTCAATGGCGCTGACATTGCCCCAGGTAAAGGTGACAAGCCCATATCTGGGAAGTTCCATATTGGCTTCGTAAACCACTTGTTTTAAGGCTTCTAACATGTTCTACCTCCTATGCTTTCAGTGTATACATGGCAATTTCATCAATGCCGTGATTGGTGGATATGATGACCTCGCTTCCGTCCTTAGTATACTTGTATACATTCGCAGGCCCGCAATTTCTGTCGATGATTTCTGTTTCATAGGAATTTGCCAAAGGATTAAAGCGAAGGGCAAACAGATTGCGTTCTCCCTGCCTGTGTCCGATTACCAAAGCCGGTTTTCCGCAAAGCATTCCTCCGAAAATAGCGTGGTTGAATTCAGCAGGCTGGTCGTAAACATATACTTCCTTGTACTCTCCCTCTGACTTTTTCCAAATGCTGATTTTATCGCCGTGAAATGGGGAGATTACCGCCAGTTCCTTTTCTCCGTCCTCATCAAAGTCCACTAAAACCCCGTCGCTGGCAGCCTCTTTGATCAACTGATGGATTTCCCATGGCTCTGAAGGAGCTACGGGAGGAATAAACTGATACACCCCGCTGTCACAGGATATGAGGCTGGTCTGGATTCCCTGTTCTTCCACCTTGTAATAGCCGTGGTTTTTCAGCATATTGTCCTTGATTACTTCCAGCTTCAACTGATTGTCCTGATTAAATCCGCTCAAATCCTCAGGCAGAACTGCTGCATATACTTTTCCCGGAGAGGACCAGTCATCCTTAAACTCATGTCCGGATTTCAAGGTGCAGGCGATCAGATAGTTGACTCCGTTTCTTTCAATAATGTTGAACCGGTGGACAAAAGGCAGGTCTGCAAGAGTCCTGACTTCCCAACCGCCTTCTTCCATGGGGGTCACTATGACGATCCTGGCCTCCTTGGAATCGTTGGGAGAGTAAAATTTATGAGTTGCCAGAAACTGTCCGTCTGTGCCCGGAACCTGAACCATAGTCATAACGCCGCCCGGCTCTGTCCAAATGGTGTCCTCCAGATTGCCGTCAGTGTCAAACAGCAGGCAGCGGTCTACTTTTTCCGCCGCAACCAGGATATGATCTCTTTCTTTGTAGCGGAGCGGGGCTATGGAATAACATTTCGTCAGATTTCCCATCACCTTTTTTTCAATGTTCATTATGATCGATCCCCTTTCATTGCTGTTTCATCAATATCCCGGACATTTTAAGATTTGCCGCAGCCAGGTCTTCCTTCCAGGACGGGCTTCCCGTATACCAGAATTCTGTCACATATTTTCTCACCCCAAGCTCCCATGCCGTTGCAATGGCCTTTTCAAAATTCACGTGGCCCTCGCCGTAGGGAACTTCGCGGAATATGCCTGGTATTGTTTCCTTTAAATGCATGGCGGCCAGACGCCCTTTTCCAAGCTTTAAATCCTCCAATACGTCCGTTCCATAAGTGATTGCGGCATTTGTAATATTTCCTATATCAGGATAAACATTTAAGTACACAGAAGAGATCTGCCGGACATATTTCATGGATTTTTCCACTGTATTCATAAATTCCGTCTCCATGGTTTCAAATCCCAGAATCATGCCGGCGCAGGCAGCCATATCAGCGGCTTTCTTTAAATTCTCCTCAAAATACTGTTTTGTTTCCTCATCTGATTCTTCATAATACACATCGTATCCAGCCAATTGAATAATTCTGATACCCAGATCCGATGCCAGCTCTATGGCTTTATCCATGATTTCCAGACTTCTTTCCCTGACTGCCGGATCAGGGCTTCCCAGAGGATATTTCCGGTGGCCGCTTAAGCACATGGTTCCTATGGGAAGGCCAATTTTCTTCATCAGTTCTGTCAGCTCCAGACGCTCCTCTAAGGTCATATCAAGACGTCCCAGCTTTTCATCGGTTTCATCCACACTCATTTCCAAAAAATCAAAACCAGCATTTTTTGCAGACTCCAGCTTTTCCCTCCAGCTTAAGTTTGCAGGCATTGATTTTTCATATAACCCAAGGGTATAGGCTTTCATTAAAAATCTCCTTTTTTCACCTGGTGGATCTGCACTCCAGCCTCCCTGAATTCATTTAAAATATCCTCGGGAGCCTTTTCATCTGTGATCAGATGCTGAACTTTACCGATATTGCAGCTTGAGAAGCTGCTGTTTTTTCCTATCTTCGTATGGTCGGCCAGGATATACAGCTCGTTCCTTGTATGTTCGGTCATCAATTCATTAAGACATACCTCGTTGATGATCTCAGTGGTCATTCCCGACATGACCGAAATTCCCGAACACCCCAAAAATGCCTTTTTCGCATAAATGTTCTGAAGGTTTCTGACTGCAAAATCTCCTACCATAGCTTCCTTTGGATAGCGAAGCTCGCCTCCGGTCAGGATGATGCTTACCCCGGCCCCATGCTCACTGTTGATTGCCTTTCCGTTGTTGGTTATGACCGTAACATTTCTGGCTTTAATGGATTCCAGCATCTGCAGGGCAGTGCTGCTGGTATTGATAAACAACGTATCATTGTCCTCCACCAGGGTCGCAGCATAGCTGGCAATCAACCGTCTGTAAAGTAATATTTCATTAGCCTGTGCAGGGCCCGTTTCAATTGGGATGGCTCCTCCGTGGCAGCGCTTTAAAAGCTTTCTGTCTTCCAGATACTGCAAATCTCTTCGGACCGTCACCACGGAAATCCCGCACTGCTCTGCCAAACTGTTGACAGACACTTTAGGGCTGTTTCTCACCACATCCAATATATGCGCTCTTCTCTCTTCCACAAGGGCATACTCTCTTTTCATCGGTTCACCTGCACTTTCTATCATATCTGATCACGATTGCAATCCAAAATTTATTCGATAATTCCCTGCTCTTTTAACTTAGTTTCAATTTCCTGGGCTGACATCACATTCCTCAGAGGAATAATGGTAACGCCCTTGTCCCTGGCATCTCCGAACATATCTTTAAAGTTTTGTGCGCAGACCAGCACATCATACTGGGAAGCAGTGCTTTTCCCCTCTGAAAGAGGACAGTGATGAACCTTCTGGGGCTTGATATCATACTTTTTCAGCACCTTCTCCAATGCCATCTGTGCCATCAGGCTTGAACCTGCTCCATTTGCGCAGCACACCAGAAAACTTAAACTCTTACCAGCCATAGTACAAACCTCCTGTAATAAATTTTATTTATTAGTTTCTTTCAATTCTTTATATGCGTCATAATCCTCTGTCATAAGGAAGTAACCTTTTTTATCCTTCCAGTACTGAATCTGAGGAATTGCTAGCAGGAAAACAAACACGATTGCGATTCCGGCATAGCTTAAGTACTTCATGACAACGGTGAACACCGGCCATACCACTGCCCAGTCCCACATTCCCAAGTATCCGCCGTAAGCAGCCATGCCTACCCAGCCTGCGATAAACGCTGAACCGAATACCTGAAGAAGACCTGAGATGAAGGGAAGTATAAGAGCTGCCTTAACTCCGCCCTTTTCATTTGCAAAAACACCGATGGTAGCATTGTCAAAGAATACAGGAACGAATCCGCAGATAACAAGAACCGGACTCTTTAATGCGATCAGAGCTATGATGGCAAGAATCTGACCGAAAAAGCCTGCCAAGAAACCTAAGGTTACGGCATTGGGAGCACCGAATCCGAAGATTACGGCACAGTCTACTCCAGGAACAGAACCAGGAAGAAGCTTGTCTGCAATTCCCTGGAAGGAAGCTGTCAATTCTGCTACGAAGGTACGAACACCTAACTGAAGGATTGCCAGATAAGCCGCAAAGTTCAGACATGTTTTTAAAATATAGAATAACATGCTGTCTGCCGGTTTCATAAACTCTCCTGTAACCAGATATTCTTTACCAAGAACCAGAAGGATAGCTCCAAAGAACACCACCATTAAGATGGAGGTAGTTACCATGTTGTCATTGAACATGGACATAAAGCCCGGCAATTCAATATCTTCAATTTTTCTTACTTTTTTATCTTTATTTTTGCCTTCATTTCCAAAGAACTTGCCTGCAGCCCAGTAGCTGAACGCTGTTCCAAACATCTGCTGATGAGCCATACAGAAACCGGCACCGTCCGTTACTTCCTGGCAGGCCTTGATGGTTAAGTTGGAACCTACTGCCCAGTAAGCGCCTAAAAGCAGGGACATTACCACAAGCATGGCAACACGGTTTTCCAGAAGGAAGGGGCAGGCAAACATGATCAGCCAGTATGCAGTGGCTGCCTGCTGTACCTGAACGTTTCCGGTGGTAAATAAGGCACGGAGCTTGGTGTATTTTGAAAAGCGAACCAGAAGAATGTTAACGATAAATGCGATAAATAAAAGGATCATCGCATCGCCGAAACCTCTTCCGAACACTTCCTCTACGCCTGCTGTAACGGCGTTCTGTCCAAAATACGGGTCAATAACCATGGCATTGATCTGGAACCTGTCCTTCAGCCCTACCAGTACAGGACGGAAGTTATTAACCAGACCGCCGGAACCTACCATTAAAATCAAATATCCTACGATTGCTTTTGCTGTTCCAGCCAGTATATCATACCATGGTTTTCCAAGCAAGATATAGCCGACCATAACGATAAGGCCGATCATAAAAGGCGGCTGCTGTAATATGTTCGTTGCAAAATAACTCCATATCTTCATCAAAATATCCATAAGTGTAATCCCCTTTTCCCTAATCCAAATATTGTTCCTGAATTCTCAGTAAATCCTCCGGACCTTTGGCTTCTTTCAGTTCAGCAATCACTTCTTCGTTACAAAGCATATCAGATAACCGGCTCATATTGTCCAGGTGTTGGTCCGGGTTGCAGGAAGCCAGCGTAAAGAAAAGCTGCGCATCCTTTTCCGGATCTTCCGGGTCAAAGCTGACCGGTTTTTCCAGCTTCATGAAAGCAATGCTGGTTTTGTGAACCCCCTCTGCACCTTCCTGGGAGTGAGGCATGGCGATGTCCGGCAAAATAATAATATAAGGGCCGTATTTTTTAATACAGGCAATGATTTCTTCCTTATAATTGCCTTCCACTGTTCCGTCAGCCTCCAGGCATTCGCAGCTCATCCTGACCGCATCCTCCCAGTCTTTTGCTTCCTTTGAAAACTTATAATGATTCTTTTCCACGAAATCTCTAAGCATCTTTTCCCCTCTTTCCTGAAATTACAGCAGTGAACGGAACGGAATGTTCTGGGGTGCTTCAAAGCAGTCCTCAAAGCCCCTTCTGTGATGGTAAGCCCGTTTGTCCTTATCTGTAGGATAAACGTACTTTCCGCCTACCTCCCAGAAGAAGGGATGGAACTTATAATCCAGTCTGTCCTTTTTCATATCATAGAGTACCCTGATTTCATTTACATCTGCCATGAAATTGGTCCACACATCATAGTGAATGGGAATTACAACCTTGCAGTCTAAGGCTTCTGCCATGCGCAGAATGTCGCAGGAGGTCATCTTGTCTGCCATTCCCACCGGATTTTCTCCATAAGAGCCAAAAGCCACATCAACATCGTAATCTTTTCCATGCTTTGCAAAGTAAATGGAATAGTGGGAATCGCCGCTGTGATAAATATTTCCGCCTGGAGTCTTGATCAGATAATTGACTGCCTTTTCATCCATATCCATGGGGCACTTTCCTGTCAGCTCCTCACGGTCCGGGCCGGTGGAATCAGTAGTTACAAGACAGGTTCTGTCAAAGGAGTCTAAAGCTATGATTTCAATATCCTTGATTTTAATACTGTCTCCGGGCACAACTGTGATACAGCGGTCTGCGGGAACTCCCCACTTCTGCCAAAGCTCAACGGATTTCTTGGGGCCGATAAATGGAACCGGGATTTCCTTTCCGTCCTCATCGATCGTGGTGATCTTGCTCTGGATCACATGCGCGGCGTATTCTGCGCTCATATGGTCCTGATGGTAATGGGTTGCAAGCACTGCGTCCACATGCTTAACAGCAAATGGGTCAATGACAAAGGGAACCGCCCTTAAATTAGGCTGCATGTCTCTTGCACCGCACATGTTTGCCATCTGGTGTCCCACTGCCATCTTTCCGTTTCCATGAGAACGCTTTCCGTTTCCGCACCATAAATCCACGGTAATGTTGCAGCCGCCCGGTGTTTTAAACCACATGCCTGTACATCCAAGCCACCACATAGCCACTGTTCCGGGTTCCACTGTCTCATTTTCAATTTCCTCGTTCAGCCACGTACCCCATTCAGGGAACGTGCTCATAATCCAGCTTTCCCTTGTGATTTCATCCACTTTACTCATTTGAACATCCTCCTTTATTTTTTTATGATTGTTTTATGATCGCTTTTGTTCGATCTTTTCTTTACAACTAGATAATATCATGATGAACTTTACTTTTCAAGAGCGTTAAATGACCACTTTAGTATTATATGTTTGTTTTAATATTTTTGTGTAATCTATATATTTTAAGTCTAATTATTTGTGCATATTTTATATTACAATTATTTTTACCATAATATAAAATACATTTTTTACATTATCATTTATTTTATTATCCATATATAGTCAAATTCACATCAAATTATTTTTCGGCTCCATTATTATATTATCGAAATCACATGCGGCGCATTGTTAGAATCCGCTTGTCATCCGTCTTGTCCTTTCTACAAAAAGGAATAAGCCCGCCTTTCTGCTGAAAAAGGCGGGCTTATTTCTTATGGTATTAAAATCCGGTCACATCCTTTGGTATGGTAAATTCCACAACACCCATGTATCCAGGTGCCACTTCATATTCATCAAACACGATCACGATTTCTCCGTTTTCATTAAAATAAAAGCTTTCATCTCCGGTGATCTGCTTGAATTCATCCATGGAATCCTCTCCTGTATTATAAAAATACATCTTGGAATCATCGGCAGCCATTTGTTCCGCCATCTGCTTTTTGATGTTGTCACTGATTTCAGTAATATAATCAGACTTATCCTTCATTAAATCCTTTAAGGATACTACATTTCCTGTTTCTTTATTAATCGTGAAAATCTTCACTGATTCAGCTCCGCTGGCCATAATAACAGTTGTGTTGATCCGCAGGGAAAGGTACTTATCGTTGTTTGTCACAACATCATAGCCGGAGGTTACAGAATAATGGCCGTCTCCTGCCATATCTTCCGCCACCTGTTTCTCATATTCTGAAATCAGCTGATCGGCATATTCTTCAATGGAACGATTTACCTTGTCATTGTCTTTTTCATTGATGGAAACCTTGGGAATATCTATTTTTGCTTCATAATTATCTTTTGCATCCTCAAAGGTACGAAATGTGACAACCTTTGCAATTGCGCCAAGGACCGGGATATCCTCCATGGCGTTTGCGGTAACCGGGCTGGCATTTGCCATAATTATAATGGCCGCCATTGCCGCAGCTCCTGTCATTGCTGTTCGTTTTGTTATCTTCATCATCTGTATCTTCCTCTTTTCCTTTTTTGCTTTTTCAATTCCTGCTATTACGCCTGCCAAGGCAGTCTTGGGCACTGGAATATGCTGGTATTCGTTTTTCATTCTCAACAGTTTTTCCTTGTCACTATGTTCCATATCAACTGCTCCTTTCCTTCTTAAGTAGCCTCCGGTTCCAGTTCAATCTTCAGTTTCCTAAGAGCCCGGTAAAGCCTGGCCTTCACGGTGTTCACGTTCATTTCCATAATTTCAGCGATTTCGTCCAGTTTCCATTCCTCTACATATTTTAAAATCACGATGGCACGGTCCTTTTCCTCCAGGGAACTCAAAAGTTCTAAGTAATCCTCCTCTTCATAGCGGTCCTCATGGGGGATCTCCACCTGGTCAAGGCTCACCCGCTCCCCTTTCTGCTTCCTTAAAAAATCAATGGATGCATTTATGACAATCCGGTATATCCAGGTGGACAGATAAGTCTCTTCTCTCAGCTTTCTGCATTCCTTTATAATCCTGTATGCGCTCTCCTGAACAATATCCAGAGCATCCTGTTCATTTCTTACATAACTGTACGCAAGCCTGTAATACGACTCATAATTTTTCAAGAGAATCCGTTCTGCCTCTTCTTCAATCTTTTGTTTCATGTTCTCCTCCTCTCTGGCGTTCTATCTATTAGACGTATTATAACCCAATAAAAGTTGCATGGTCACAAAAAAAGGAAAGGCTCCCGGGAACCTTTCCTTTTTCAGTTAAAATCTGTCACTCGAACCGAACAATTTCTTTTTTCAATCTCTTCATAATCTTCTTTTCCAGCCTGGATATGTAGGACTGGGAAATCCCCAGTAAATCGGCAACCTCTTTCTGAGTCATCTCTTCCCCTTCCTCATCCGTAAGTCCGAACCGCAGCTCCACGATCTTTCTCTCTCTTGGACTCAACCGGCTGATGGCGGTGTTAAGCAGGTTCCGCTCCACCTCGGTTTCCAAATCCTTATAAATCACATCTTCCTCTGTTCCTAAAATATCGGATAAAAGGAGCTCATTGCCATCCCAGTCCACATTCAAAGGCTCATCAATGGAAACCTCCATCTTGGTCTTGTTGTTCCGGCGCAAATACATGAGTATTTCATTTTCAATACAACGGGAAGCATAAGTAGCCAGTTTTATATTTTTTGTAGGATTAAAGGTATTGATGGCCTTAATCAAACCAATAGTCCCTATGGAAATCAAATCCTCCACCCCAACGCTGGTGTTATCAAACTTCTTTGCAATATAAACCACAAGCCGCAGATTGTGTTCAATCAGCTCTGACTTGGCCTTTTGATCCTCTTCTCCCCCGAGAAGAGCAATGATCTGCGCCTCCTTCTCATTGTCTAAGGGCGCAGGCAGAATATCCGCCCCTCCAATGTAATGCACCTCTCCCTTAGAAGGCATCATCAGGGTTTTAAATGTTGGAATGGCTTTAAACTGGAAACGGTTTGGTACTGAAACTTTTATAATCATGTCTATATTTTCTCCTTTACATCTTTCATTCACTCTTCATGCAGAAGCATTTGATAACCTCCGTTTTCCGACAGCGGCGTTTTACAGACAGCTATCAGAGGCCTCTCAATCACCTTGCTTTCGTCGCCTTGGCGTACCTCCATTTGATCCAAAAAAATTCCGGGCATCATTCCGCCGCTTTTCCCAACGCTTTCATAGGGGATATAAACGACCTCTGTCACGATCTCACACAGCTCCCGGACAGCCTCATAAGTCACAACATGAACAGGACGGCGGCTCACTGGTTCATACAGCCTGTTTCCTGTATCAAGGAGAGCTGTCACCTTTTTTTCCTTTCCCCTGTAGTGCATAGTGACCTCATAAAAATTGCTCTTTCCCTTTAACATGCCGGGAATCCGCCATAAAAGATAACGGATTCCGAAATAAGTGGCTGCTGCAAGAAAAATCAACCGGTAAAGAGGAATCGCTCCCCTGCTGTTTCCCCTAAGAATCTGTTCTATATAATAACCGGCCTTCGTATGCTGGTAAAGGGCATTTATGACTCCTGACATTACTACAGCAGCCACATATAGCGCTCCCACTGCTCTCCCTATATCCCTTGGTCTTTTTAAACAGAAGGCCGTCATTACCATCAGGGCGCTTACACACCCGTAGGTAATGGCCATCTCAAGCCATAAGGGCAGATATGGGAATGCGGCAGCAAACACGGCCCACGCTGATCCCAGACCAGCCCCCAGAATCATTCTCCATCTCATGAGGCGGAACCTCAATCCCCTCCTTACAATGGATAAGATCATAAAATTCATGGTAAAATTAATTAAGAACAACACATCTATGTACAGGTTAATTTCCGTTGCTGCATTCACCTCCTGCCCTGTAGGAACATTATATCTGCCATGCCTTTCAGAATTTGTCAAAACCTTGGGGAAGATTCCAGTTTTTCATCGTCTTTTTACTCTCTTTCCCGGCATATAGTGACAGAATCATCAGACCACACGTTCCCTATCACTCTTCTGGCACAACAAAAAAACAGCCGGACACGGGGATAAAGCCGTGTTCGACCGTTTTTCACATTTCATTTTTTATTGTCGATTTTTCATGACAGATTTCAATTTATTTGTCTTATGTAATACTGAAACTACTATTCTCCTTTTTTCTGAATATCCACAGTACGTCCTTCAATATCTTTATGATCGCCAACCGTCAAACCTTCCACCTCTTCATCCGGGCAAACATTTGTCCATGCCAGATCCATAATATCATCTACTGTGAGATCTCCTTTTGTGATAATGCCAAGACGCAGATAGTCTTCTGTGATGTTTTTAAGACCATCTATTGTGATTGCATCTGACAAACCAAAGTTTAATGAATCCCAGAACTTAAGCTGATTCTCAAATTCTCCTGTCAGCATATCTGTATCAAACATCAATTGAACAGCATCTTCTGAATGGAGACGTGCATACTGACCTGCACGTTTAATAGCCATAACAACATATTTTGCATGAACAGGGTTTTCTTCGATGAATTTATTGTTCATTGCAGTTGCACAGCAAACCTCACCTTCAAATTCATCACTTGCTGTGATTGAACAAACCTTACGCATTTTATCACTGTAATTAGCAATTACAAAATAATCCGAAAAAATTACAGCGTCAACTTCACCGCTCTCCATTGCTGCTACAGATGCGGCATTGTCAGCAATATCGAGATACTCAACTTCAGTCGTCGGGTCAATGCCTTCTTTGTCAAGCAGACGGTAGGTAATGTTTTGATCAGACCTTCCAATTCCATCATGAATTGCGATTTTTTTTCCTTTCAAGTCTTCCGGCGATTTAATCTCACTGTCATTAAATACATAAATAGACTTACAGCCTACATGAGAACCAGCCACAAAAGTCATATCTACACCATTTGTTACCGGAACAAGCATGGAGGCAATGTGCTCTGATCCCCATAGGCACTTACCTGTACCAACGGCATTAACTACCGATTCGCCTGCCATATATGTTGCATTAATGCCGTATTCCTCATAATACCCAAGCTGTTCAGCAAGATATTTTGCAGATACACAGGCCCCTCCATTAAACATATAGTTCAATTCTGTGCCAAATACAGGCTCCTTTTGCATAGCAGCCCAGTCTTCCTCTGAAACAGCATTCGGACGCTCAGCAGAAACATTAACTTCTTTTGATGTTTCCTTTACCGAGGAAGAACCTGCCCCCTGCTCGCCGCAGGCTGCCAATGACAATGCCGTTACTCCCATAAGCATCCCTGCCAGCAAACCTCTTAACTTCCTTGTTTTCATAAACTCTCTTCTCCTTCTTATAGTATCTTTATCCACACAAATCATAGAACTACCGCTTTTCTACAACTTGGTCAGAACAATCATTAAATGGATGTTATTCTCTTCCTCCAAAATGCAGCCTGTTAAGAATTTCATTTCTGTATGCAACAAAAGCTGCTGACGAACGGTCTCTCGGATAGTTTTCATCTATTTTTATATCTGCAACGACACGTCCAGGGGTTGCATCCATAACAATAACCCTGGTTCCCATGTAAATAGCTTCGTCTATATCATGGGTTACCATAATAGCTAATTGTTTTCTTTCCTGCCATATTTTCAGGATTTCATCCTGCATATTCATACGTGTAAACGCATCTAATGCTCCAAGCGGTTCATCCAACAGCAAAATATCCGGTTCATTAATTAATGAACGGACTAATGCAACTCTCTGTGCCATTCCGCCTGACAACTGCCCGGGATAATCATCTTTAAATGCTTCCAGTCCAATTATCTTCAGCATACGCTCCACTTTTTCTTCATTTCCTTTTAATTTCCCCTGTACCCTCAAACTAAAGGCAATGTTGTTTTCTACCGTAAGCCAGGGAAATAACGTGGCTTTCTGGAATACCATTCCCCTTTCCGGAGATGGCTCTTTGATCTCCTGATCATTTACAGTTAAACTCCCTGTAGTCGGCTGAGCCAGTCCCGCAACAAGCCGCAGAATTGTTGACTTGCCGCAGCCTGACGGGCCAACCAGGCTGATGAACTCCCCATTTTTCATAGATAAATCAATCTCATTCAATGCATGAGTCACTTCGTCATTTTCAATTTTAGCAAAACTTTTTGATACCTTATTTAATCGTAATATAATATCCTTCTCCGCCATTAGTTTATTACTCCGTTCTGCCACCTCAGTACACGATGCTTAATATGATCCAGCACTTTTGTTACAATGGTAAATATGAGACAAATTACAAATAACGCTGCAAACATCTTATCGTATGATGCCCAGGATTTTGCCCAGGTCATGTACCATCCAAGACCAGCCTTTACCCCCATCATCTCTGCAATCATAATTGCAACACAGGAAGAACTCATTGCCTGTGTACACCCCTGCAAAATAGATGGCATTGCATGGGGAATTGCAACCTTAAATACCAATTGCCTTTCACTGGCTCCTAAAGTTTTCGCTGCTTCAAAAAAGTCTTTGTCTACATTCTGAATTCCTGTCATGGCAGCTACCGTCACTGCGAACCAGGAACCAAGTGCAATAATAAATACCGCACCTTTGAATAACGAAGATGCCACAACCATAATAATCGGAATCCATGTAGATGTGGGAATTGGTCCCAGAAACTTAATAACCGGATTAAGCCAGTACCGGACTTTTTCAAAATATCCTGAGGCAATACCTGTTATAAGCCCTAATACAACTCCTATAAAATATCCTAAAAATAACAGACGGAGTGTGTGAAGAGTGGATGTAATCAAATAAGAACGGTCTTCCCAGGCAATGTTCAATATACTATTCATACACGGAACGAATGGCTGCGTAAGTATTCCTGTTTTTAATGTTAAATAATCATACGCTGTAAGCAGCAAAAACAATGCCGAAAATAAAGGGGCCTTATGCCTGACTTTATCTGCAGCAGTTTTATCCCCTCTCCATTTTTTCACAGTTGCAGCCAAAGCATATACCGCATATGCAAGCATAAAAGCAACCACTGTCCCCGCATATGTATATGGCTTACTGTTCGGACTTCCATTGGGTATTTCCCAGTATTCCATAATTGCAATGAAGCCGCAAACAACAGGAAGAACCATAATAATCCCATTCATGATCTTCTGTCCACGGGTTTTTTCTTTCTCTTCTAATTCCTTCAGTTGCTGCCTGGTCAACTGTCCAAGCCTGCCTGTCTTTTCATTCTTTACAATGCATCTTTCATCAACATTTACCATAATTGTTTTCCTTTGACGTTAAATATAATAAATAATATATAAATGATACACCAAATCATATTTTAAGTAAAATTCAAAAATAATTCCTCTTATAGATGTTTTCTATAAGTATATTGCATAAAAAATATCCATATCATGATACGAAGCCCGATATCACTCTTTCGGAACAGAAAAAAACAGCCGGACACGGGATAAAACCGTGTCCGGCTGTTTTTCACATTTCATTTTTATTGCTATTATTTTATGACATATCTTAGGATAGCTGGGAAAGTCTTTCTTTTACCTGCTCCATCATTTGGGCATATTTTTCAAGCTTGGCCTTTTCCTCCTGGATCTTGGCTTCCGGAGCCTTGCTGACAAACTTTTCATTATTCAGCATGCCCTCTACCCTGGCAAGCTCCTTGCCCAGCCGTTCCTCTTCTTTTTTGAGACGCTCAATCTCCTTTTCAATATCAACCAGCTCTGCAAAAGGCATATAGATGACTGCCTGTGGGATAACAGCAGATACAGCATCTTCTGCAATTCCGTTCTTATCCTTCTGCAAATACACTTCTCCTGCATAGCCCAAGGAAGCAAAGAATATTTTGCTGCGCTCAAATATATCAAGAATCTCCTGATTTTCAGAAACAACGTAAACTTTAGCCTTTTTGCTGGGCGGAACATTCATAGAGGTACGTACATTCCGGATTGCCCTTACAGCTTCCTTAATGGTTTCCACAGCATGTTCTTCGTTTTTAAAATTCCATTTCCCCTGATACTCCGGCCAGTTTGAAATCATAATGGATTCCTCTTCCTCCTGAAGATTACAGAAGATTTCCTCGGTCAGGAAAGGCATATAAGGATGCAGAAGCTTTAAGGAATTAATGAGAACGGTTTTTAAAGTCCAGATAGCAGCGGCCTTTGTCTCATCCTGGTCATCCCACAGCCTTGGCTTCACCATTTCAATATACCAGTCGCAGAATTCCTCCCAGATAAAGTCATAAACCTTTTGAAGGGCAATTCCCAGTTCATATTTATCCAGATTCTCCGTCACATCCTTTGCAAGGGTGTTGACCTTGGAAAGAATCCATTTATCCGCCATGGTAAGCTGGGAAAGGTCTGCCTGTGCTCCCTGGGCTTTTTCAATATTCATCATAATGAAGCGGGAAGCATTCCATACCTTGTTGGCAAAGTTGCGGCTGGCTTCCACTCTCTCCCAATAAAAACGCATATCATTTCCCGGAGCATTTCCCGTAATCAGGGTCATACGCAGGGCATCGGCGCCGTATTTCTCAATGACCTCCAGAGGATCGATTCCGTTTCCTAAGGACTTGCTCATCTTCCGTCCTTCGGAATCCCTGATCAGTCCATGGATCAGAACTGTATGGAAAGGAAGCTTTCCTGTCTGCTCAATACCGGAAAATACCATGCGGATAACCCAGAAGAAAATGATGTCATAGCCTGTTACCAGCACATCTGTGGGGTAAAAGTACTTGAGATCCTCTGTTTCCTCAGGCCAGCCCAAAGTGGAGAAGGGCCAGAGAGCAGAAGAAAACCAGGTATCAAGAGTATCCTCATCCTGAGTGAGATGAGTTCCTCCGCATTTGGGGCAGACTTCAGGAACCTGAGCTGATACAATGATTTCTCCGCACTGATCGCAATAGTAAGCAGGAATCCGGTGTCCCCACCAAAGCTGTCTGGAAACGCACCAGTCCCGGATATTTTCAAGCCAGTGAAGATAAATTTTGTCAAACCGTTCCGGAACAAACTTAAGTGCTCCTGTCTTTAAGGCTTCAATGGCCGGCTTTGCCATCTCTTCCATCTTCACGAACCACTGCTGTTTTACCATAGGCTCTACTGTGGTCTTGCACCGGTCATGAGTTCCTACCGCATGGGTGTGAGGTTCTACCTTTACTAAAAGTCCCTGGTCTTCCAAGTCCTTTACAATGGCTTTTCTGGCCTGGTAACGCTCCATTCCGTGATACCTGCTGCCCGGAAGGTTGATGGTGGCATCGTCGTTCATAATACACAGTTCCGGCAGATTATGTCTCTTTCCAACCTCAAAGTCATTGGGGTCGTGGGCAGGAGTGATCTTCACACATCCGGTTCCGAACTCTTTGTCTACATAAGAATCTGCAACAACGGGGATCTCCCGGTCTGTCAGGGGAAGTTTTAACATTTTTCCCAACAGATCCTGGTATCTCTCATCCTCCGGATTGACTGCCACAGCAGTATCTCCCAGAAGAGTTTCCGGTCTGGTGGTAGCGATTTCCACAAACCGGTTTTCCTCTCCAGCAATAGGATAATTGATATGCCAGAAAAAGCCGTTCTGATCCTCATGCTCAACCTCTGCATCGGAAATGGTAGTCTGGCATACGGGACACCAGTTTACAATACGGGAACCTTTGTAAATGTATCCCTTTTCATGAAGCCGGATAAAGACTTCCTGAACAGCCTGGGAACAGCCCTCATCCATGGTGAACCGTTCTCTGTCCCAGTCAGCAGAAGAGCCCAGCTTGTGAAGCTGGTTGATAATCCGTCCGCCGTAATCCTTTCTCCAGTCCCAGCACTTCTCCAGGAAACCTTCCCTGCCTAAATCAGCCTTGTCGATTCCCTGTTCTTTTAAGCTTTCAATTACCTTTACTTCCGTGGCAATGGCCGCATGATCTGTACCCGGCTGCCAAAGAGCCTCATAGCCCTGCATTCTCTTGTAACGGATTAAAATATCCTGCATGGCATTGTCCAGAGCATGGCCCATGTGAAGCTGGCCTGTGATATTAGGAGGGGGCATCACAATGGTGAAAGGCTTTTTATCCTTATTTGGTTTTGCATGGAAATACTTTTTTTCCAGCCATTTTTCATAAAGCTTGCTCTCAATCCCTGCCGGATCATAAGTCTTTTCTAACTCTTTCATAAACTTCTCCTTTTTCTGACTGTCGTATTGGTACTTTCCTATACGATAAAAAAGCCCTCTGCATCCTGGGATGCAAAGGGCGAATCAACGCGGTACCACCTTTTTTCATATGGCATACTGCCATATATCTCAAAGCCTTTAACGCAGCCATGCGTGAAAGCCTAATTCCATTGATTTTTCAGCCTTCCGGTTCCGAAGCTACCTTCCGTACATACTGCCTTAATCATCTTTCAGCCGGTGGATGATTTTCTCTTTCAGGGTTATGGACGTACTCCTCTTCTTCTCTACCTTTTCATATATACTTTGTAATGATAGTGTTTTTTTGCAGATTTGTCAAGGGTTTTGCAAAAGACCAACTCTCTGTGTTTATAAAGTAATGCTTTATGCAATGGAAATCATCTTCCGATATCGCTCCAATTGATACCTCAATACTGCCATCCCTCTCGATTCCGGCTCATGTGACAATAGTTCATCCAGTCTGTTATAATCAAGCTTTAAACCAATTCCCGCCTCATAAGCCTGGATTTCTAAACTTGCCGAAAACGGCTGACCGTATACATGTTCAATATTCTCCTCTATTGTTTCTTCCGAAAACATTTCCCAATCACTGAGTAAAGAATTACCATTATCAAAAACAGGAGCTGCCTTATATTCTCCTGTTATGGAATTTACAACAATCCCAAGGTTGTGAAAATGCCGGTCTGTATTTAATACAAGCATATCAAGCGTCAGAATCTGAGAAAGATACTCCGTACAATCTAAGCCTGTGTGATCAATTACAAAATCAACAACAAACCGGATTCTTCCTGAAACATCAGATATAAGGCGAATCCTTTCCTGCAGATTCTCTCCTGTATATAATTCATAAAGCCTTTGGAAACTGAGAAAAGCTTCACCGGTTCCCAAAAAGCTCTCAGAGCGGCATCCCGCCCTTCCATTCACTTTGCATTGCTCATATCTTACAAAATCTTTTATGTTGGAAC
This sequence comes from Lacrimispora sp., assembly GCF_036758025.1. GTDB lineage: Bacteria > Bacillota > Clostridia > Lachnospirales > Lachnospiraceae > Lacrimispora. The sequence goes on from NZ_DAIOXM010000009.1 coordinate 139,668, forward strand.
ATTCCAAAACTCTTGATACAAGGTATTCTGCCAGCCCTTCATATCCGGCATTATTCACCTTATACCAGTATCCATCCTCATAATATTTTCTTTGTGCCCCTTTTGAACTGCCCTGTACCATCACAATAGCCTGCGGACTTAACAGATATTCATTCATCTCACCCTCACATCCTCCCACGTCAAATCTTCATCAGGAAACCGAACCCAGAACATGTCTTCATAGGTAACACCATGGGTTATCTTTACCCATTCCCATGGATTATTAGAAGCCAGACCTGCCTGCAATAAAATCTCCTGTAAATCTGCACGTCCATCTTCATAACATCTTCCTTTCAAAAAATCGTATACTCTTTCCAGATTCAATTTATTTCCGCCAAAAGGCTGCTTTATCGAATCCGGGACAAGCTTTTGTATCTCCACATTCTTTTTATCTTCTGAAATGGTGACATTGGCTACAGGTTCATCCATATGCATTACCGTAAAAACCATGATCTCGCCTCCTATATACACTTTTGAAGCAAATACAAGGGATACAAATTTTTATTTATGTCACTTTCCTAAGTGACATTATACCAGACGGGCCGCCACCTTACAATACTTTCACAGCATAATCCCTCTACTTGAAAAAGGACAAATACTCCTCAAAGTATTCACCCTTTTTCACCCATCTAAGACATAATATTCCGGTATTCCTGCTTCCACCTCTGAACCAGCTCCCCGGCTCCCTGGAGACGCTTAATGGGATCCTTCTGGAATAAGTCCTCCAGCTCCTTAAGGCTTTGGGCCTCGTTTGCCGCTTCCTCTGCCTTCTTCTTATCTTCCTCACACTCCAGTTTCACTTCCTCTGTAATCAGGGACTGAAACCGTTCGCTGACTGCCAGGCGGTCATTCCACATGGATAAATAACAGATTCGTTTTAAGACCTCCCCGTTTTTCACCAGATCAAAGGACTTCTGGTAAGCCTGATAAGCCTTATCCGTCATAAATAATCTGGAGTAAGCGGAACCTAAGTTGTTGTAAATCCTGGCCTGAAATACGGCATTTCCGGCACTGCTTTTTGGAAGCTCCAGAATTTTCCTATATTCCTCCACTGCCTTTCCATACTGTTTCCTGGAAAAGAGATAATCTGCCTTTTCCTTTAAAAGCTCATTCTCCGGCATCCTTCTGTAAGCGGCCAGACTCTGCCTGAAGCGGCTCACCTCAGCCGCACCGTAATAATCACATTCCTGCAAAATAATAGCAAGCAGTTCATCCCGGTCTTCTCCGCTCTGCTGCCATTTCTCCAGCTTAGCAGCCAGAAAAGCCATATCCAGGTCATCCCTGATGAAATCGATCAGGCTTTTATCCACAAATCCCTCCATAACCAGAAGGGCATTGTTATAAATCACATAACAAAGTTCCTGGGAAGAATACAGGCGCACTCCCAGGCCCTCAAAATAAAACGGCTGTTTTACCGGTTCCTGCCGGCAAAGAATCAGGCTCATAGCATGACCTCTTGTCTTACCACTGCAGAAGTGGCCGGGAACAAATCTCCAAAGCCCTTGTCCTTTAACACCACTGCCATGGTTTTCTCATCCAAAAACCCAACGCTGATCCCAACCCTGGTGGTTCTGTCGGGCCGCTTGGGAAACCCTTCTAAGGGAATCTTCACCAGCCTCGCCTGCTTGGGGTCCATGGGCGTTACCATAAATTCCACATAATCCTGACCGTCAACAATTAAATCCACGCTGCTTCTGGACTCATACCAGTTATCACCTGCCGAAGCCACCACAAGCTGGTTCTCCCGCTCCTTGTGAAGCACCCTCATGGATACGGTGGAATGAAGCCGTCCCTGGCAGATGCAGATAAAGGAGGTCTTTCCCTGTACATAATCCATGCCCTTAAATGCGGCGCCTCTGGCAAACAGCTCCGGCTCCATGTAGACCTTGCGGCGGGAGCAAAGTACTTTCATGGAATCACTGGCCCACTCATGGCTGCTGAAGCCTTTTCCCGTGAGAAATATAGAGGAAAACAGCTTTTTCTGAAGAAGCCGTTCCGCACAGGAACTTAAAATCTTATCCGCCAGCTTTCCGCCGGAGGGGGTATCCAGAATATCCAGGTTAAAGCTTTCTTCCAAAGCCTGCTCTTCTGCCATTACCACCATTTTGCGCAGACCTCTCTGGATCTTGAGCTCATGGTAATGGAAGGAGTCCTCCGATAAATCAAACACAGCCACCTGATTGCTCCAGACCTCTTTTTTCTGGCTGAGAGCATAATATACAAAGCTTTCCGTATGGCTGATGATGTGAACCCTGTCTCTGGGAATCCCCAGATCATCGGCACAGTACATAATCCCATCCATCAGCTTCCCGTCTACCTTCTGCAAGGTAATCACAAGCTGCTTCACTTCATCGCAGAAGAATTCCTCCATAGGGAGCTTCAGTATTTTCTTTAAAAATATTTTTAAAAGGTCCAGGCCCTCATATTTGGTTCCGCTCAAGGTGGCGGTTCCATCCTTCCTGACCATCTTTATCAGCTTGTCCACAATAATGCCTTCCCCTACCAGGGTATAGGCATACGCCTCTTCTCCTATATACCAGGCATCTTCATCCTTTTTCCGGCAGATGACCGTAGGAATGCACCATGACTTTTCCCTGTCATAGCAGCATATGCGGGTATAGGCATCACATAGGTCAAGCCCTATTATCAGTCCGTCCATTGACAGCCCCCTTACATCAGTGAAAATAATTCTTCTGCAGCAGCATTCTTTTTCAAATACTCCTGCATCCGCTTTTTGAGTCCGTCTTCATCTTTTATACTTAAAGAAAGGCTCATCTCATTGAGACAGGCAAATCTGCTTTCTGAATCCCTTATGGGAAGCCCGGTGCAGCATTCCACACTGCCTTCCTTTTTGAGAACCCATTCCTCTTCCACCAGTTCTCGTATCCGGTATTCCATGATTTCGCCTTCAAACAATATCTTCTGTTTCACGAAAACACCCTGATACATTCGGGAAATATCTTCGCTGTGGAACTCCTCCTCATCAGGAAGAATCCTGATCTGGAGATCTATTTTAGAATCCCTGTCCCCGGAATACTGGATCATGGCCTTATCCATAATATCCTCAGGAATGGGCGCATATTTTGCCAGGGTCTTAAAATAAGGGAACACAAAGCCTTCCTCTAACAGAAAAGCCACTGTCTCCCGGCACAAGGCCGCCTGGTCTTCCTCCAATTCCGGAAGCTGGGAGTAATACTTGGTAAGAGCCAGAAGGTAAATGACCGGAAGTCTTCCCTTTAAAGAAGAAGCCTGTACCAGTCCTTCCAGGTAAGCAAACACCTGCTCCCACAGCTCTTTATCCTCCATAAAATACTCTGTGCATTTGATGGTAAAATACGCCTTAAGAATGGTATCATTGGGCTCCTTGCGGCTTTTATAAAGCTGGAATACCTTATCCAGCTTCCCGCAGCGGCCGGAAAACATCATCTGGGCTGCCAGCCTCTCTTCCAGATCGTAAGTTTCCACATGCTGGGAAACGCCCTCTGCAAGAACAGCATACATCTGGTCCGAAAGCCCGTTAAAATGCTCACACAAATAATCCATAATAACGCTGTCGCCCTTTTCCTCTTTAAAAACCTCATAGGAAAGGTGTAAGAGAAGGGAATCTTCATCAAAGAGCTTCTTTAAAATCATTTTGCTGCAAAGCTGGTATAAATCCTCTGCTTCAATCTCTTCGGTACCAAATTCCCGAAGCATGGAAAACGCCTCTTCCACATGTCCGCTGCGGATAAGAGTATTGCAGACCCCAATCCGCTCCGGTTTGGAAAGAACCTTCTTGTCCAGATTCAGCAAATACCCTGCCCCTTCGTTTTCCTCTTCTCCCGGAAGAGCCTGCTTCTGATAAAATTCAATAATTTTAGAAAGCAGAAGCCGTTTGTAAGCAGGACGCAGCTTGGGATCTTCCAGGGTGTTTTCCAATATCTTTATTTCTTCCCCGTCAGCCTCTCCCTGTTCCAAGACCTTCTGGCAAGCCCGAAGCCTCAGCATGGGATGTTCCGGATAGAGCTCAAAGCAGCGCTGTTCCAGCTCCGGCTTGTCCATGACCGGATCTTTTTTACAGGCAACATTGGCATATCGGTTTCCATAGGCATCCTGGAACAGCAGAATACTGTGTTCAGAAAACAATGGCACATAAGCCACCCCTTCATCCAGAAGAAAAGCATCTTCTTCCTTCATTTCCTCATAGCAGACAATGACGTATTTCATCTTTTTATTGCTGCATTCCACCCGGTAAGACCGGAGTATGGCAGGAAGCACCTTCGCCATAGGAAGGTCAATGACATCCTTTAAAATCATCCGCTCATAAATAACCGCCAGCCGGTTATCGATCCGGGATTCAAAAAGCTGTTCTGTGGCAAACTTTTCAATGGTCCGCTCATAAGCCTGATAAAGAGAGTCCGTCGGCTCTAAATACACCAGAACATTCTTATAAAGAGTGATCCTGCTGTAAAGGTCCAGCTCACTTCCTCCATAGGAGAAGTAAAGGAGCACCTCCTTGGGCAGGAGATAACAGTAATTCTTAGGCAGACTGTATAAATAATATTCATACAGCCTGGTCAGGCTGATTCCGGCCTTTACCCCCTTTTCATACCAGGAAAAGGCATCTCCTATCCGCTGCTCGCCCTTAATCAGCAGGCCGCAGACAGCCTCCAGCACTTCCTTTTCCGGAAACTCCCCATAAAGCTTTAACAGCATCCGGTAATGAAGGCGGTTAAAATGCTTTACATTCAAAGTCAGCCTGGATACGGTCAGAGCCAGTTGTTTCTCCACCAGCCCCATTCCGGCGCAGTGATAGAGAATCTGTATTTCCATAGGTCCCAAAGACCTGAGCATATCCGGTGCGCTGTTTAAAATCCTGCAGCCCCAGACATAGAAAAATGGGCTTCTTACTCCCATATCAAACTGCCGCTTTAACATAGAAAATAAAGAGGGCAGGTTCTCAAAGAGCCTGGAATCCATTTTTAAAATCAGCAAAAAGAGCCAGAACTGTTTCGGTTCTTCCTCCAGATATTTTTTCATAAGACGGATTAAGGACTCTTTCTGGTATTCGTCCGGCTCCGCTTTTAAACGCAGGTACTGGTAATAGCAGTACAGCTCCCTTTTTTCCTGGCGCTGGCTGAGAATCTCATCCCTGCATTCATCCAGGTACAATACAGCTTTGGAGGGATTCCCTTCTCCCAGACAAATTTCTGCCCGGAACAGCCTGACAAGGCTGGTATCTCCCTTCATCACCTCTATCTCATTGAGAGCTTTTCTCATCCCTTCATAGAGAACAGCCAAATCCCTCTGCCCTGTTTCCTCTTCCAGACGAAGCCGTAAAAAACGGCTGAACGCCTCTTTTGTAAAGGCGTCCTCAGCCGATATCCCGCCGCCTGGATTTCTGACCGCTGTAACCGGAAGGGCAAAGCGTTCTTCCATCCCGTTTATGAGAATCCTGCCCTGATTTTCCCCCTGGTGCATCCGCTCCGGGTGAATGACAAAGGGCACTCTGCACTCATCGCCCTCAAAATCCTGTTCCCCAATGGTTTTTCTGGGCAGTTCTATAAAATCACAATCCGTTGCCACTTCCAGATTCACATAGCCCCAGCCGCTTCGCTTTAAGATCAACCGATCCTTTACAGGCTCCTCCAGCTCTCCAAATCTTCTGGGGCCTGTTTCTGCAGTCAGGGAAACCCGCTCTTTGACCTTTAAGGCCGTAAGAAACTCTTCCAGTTCCTTTCTCCTGTCAGGCCTGCCCCGCAATCCGTCATAGATTGCCTTTACACGCAGGTCCTTCATAAAGGGTGCTGTATCAAAATCCCTATATTCAAACAGCCTTAAGGCCGTGTCCATATCTTTTTTCGCAATGGCTGCAAAGTCCTCTGCCGTCTTTAAATCCCCCAGGGCCTTCCCTGAGGTTCCCAGCTCCACACGAAAAGAATAAGGGACTTCTCTCTCGCCGCCATTGGTAACCAGATAAAAAGCTCCCTTAATCACATCACCATCTTCCAGATAATTGCTGTTTATCTCATAGACCAGATGGTTATATGTACCGCCAAAGGCTCCGTTTAAAAGCCTGACGCGGTAATTTGAGGAATATGCAAGTCCTTTTATATGTAAATTGTTCTCGCTGGTAACGACAACCTCACGCCTTGCCGCCCCGCCTGAGCGGACCACATCATCAATTCCCGATGGGGTTACCTTAATCTTTGGAATTTCTGAATCAATAATGCCTTTTGACAGCCTGTTGATCCGTTCTCTCATAGTGCCACCTGTATCTTTAATTTGTCCGCTCCCTCAGGCAAAATGGTATGGCCTAAAGGGGCTTCCTTCTCTTGTTGGTTTATTTTCTTATCAATTACACTACATTCTACCATATTTTCTATTGATTTAAAACCCTAAAATTGGTATGATAAATAAAAACTGTTGAAAAAAGGACGAACCCATTATGACGACCAATGAGAAAGCTTTATTGCTCCACAAGGAATGGAAAGGAAAGCTGGAAATAACCGCAAAAGCAAAGGTAAATTCCAGAGAGGATTTGGCCCTGGCCTACACTCCCGGAGTAGCGGAACCATGCAAGGTTATTGCCGAAAATCCCGATGCAGCATACGACTATACCATCAAATCCAATACCGTGGCAGTTGTCTCCGATGGAAGTGCTGTTCTGGGCCTGGGAAACATCGGCCCCCTTGCAGCTATGCCGGTTATGGAAGGAAAGGCTGTGCTTTTCAAAGAATTCGGAGGGGTGAATGCCATCCCCATCTGCCTGGACACCCAGGATACCGAGGAAATTATCAAGACTGTGGTAAATATTGCACCTGCCTTTGGCGGCATCAATCTGGAAGACATCTCAGCTCCCCGCTGCTTTGAGATCGAAGAACGGTTAAAGGCTCTCCTTCCCATCCCCGTATTTCACGATGACCAGCACGGAACAGCCATCGTTGTTCTGGCAGGTATTATCAATGCCCTGGAAGTGACAGGCAAGAAAAAAGAAGAATGCCGGGTAGTGGTAAACGGAGCAGGCTCCGCCGGGGTCGCCATTACAAAACTTCTCCTCACCTACGGTTTTTCCCATGTTACCATGTGCGACAGAGTTGGAATCCTGGCTAAGGGCATGGAAGGTTTAAACTGGATGCAGGAACAGATGATGGATGTGACCAACTTAGAAGGAAAACAGGGTTCTCTGGCCGATGCCATGAAGGGAGCCGATATTTTTATCGGAGTATCTGCCCCCGGAATTGTCACTCAGGAAATGGTCGCTTCCATGAACCAGGACTCTATCCTCTTTGCCATGGCAAATCCGGTTCCTGAGATCATGCCTGATCTGGCAAAGGCTGCCGGTGCCAAAGTTATAGGAACCGGAAGGTCTGATTTCCCAAATCAGGTCAATAATGTACTTGTATTCCCAGGCATTTTCAAAGGCGCTTTGGAAGGAAGATCATCTGCCATTACAGAAGAGATGAAGCTTGCCGCCGCTGCTGCCATTGCCGGCCTTGTGGACCCTTCCAAGAGAGATGAAAACAACATTCTGCCGGAGGCCTTTGATCCCCGGGTTGCAGAAGTTGTGAGCCGTGCGGTCAGGGATCATATCCGGTCATAGACGCCGCCCAGCCTTAAACGCCCGTATCACCGGGTAAAAATTACGGCGCATAACATGTGCCACTGGAGGTAACCATGCTGTCAGAACCTATGACCCTGTACAAACTGATGATTTTATATATGCTGAAGCAGGTAAATTTTCCCCTGACAAGCGCACAACTATCCAACTTTTTTCTGGAACATGAATACACCACTTATTTCACCTTAAACCAGGCCCTTAATGAACTGCTGGAAGCCAAGCTTCTCCATGTGGAAACCAATCACAACAGCAGCCGGTATGAAATCACCAGGGAGGGGGAAGAGACCCTTTCTTTTTTCGGTAACAAAATTTCACCTGCCATCATTAATGATATAGATGAATACTTAAAGGAAAACAAGTTCCGCCTTCGCAATGAAGTGGGAATCACCGCTGATTTCTATAAATCCACCAGTCAGGACTACATCGTCCGCTGTCAGGTAAGGGAAGGAAAAAGCAATCTGATCAACCTGGAGCTTTCCGTTCCTGACAAGGCCCAGGCAGAGATCATGTGCGACCACTGGAAAGCAAAAAGTCAGGAAATCTACGCATTTGCCATGAAAACCCTGATGAGCGGTTCTTAAAACTTCATCAGACAGAAAGGGGATTCATCTTGAATAAGATCCAGAAAAAAAGAACATTGCTTCAGGAAATCAACTACAAATACATTCAGGAACAGAAAAAGCTGAAAAAGAAGAGATTCCGTCTGAAGACAAGGCTTATGCTGACCATTGCTCTTCCTATCCTTCTGGTCCTGATCTCTGTCAAGGCGGCACAGACCTTTATCCGGATCAAAGTGAGAGAGCTCTTTGCCAAACCTCTTCCTGAAAAGGTGTCCGGCAAGCCATCCCAGCCGGTTCCCGTTCCTAAGGAGCCTGTGGAAACAGAAATCCTTCATCCTGAGCCGGTTTCCAAAGAAAAGTAAAAATAAAGCTGATCCAGTGAATCTCTCCTGAATCAGCTTTTTCTTTATCCCTGCATAAATCTGCTTAAAAATTCTTTTGTAGTGGTCTTTTTCGGATTTCCGAATATATCAGCCGGAGGCCCCTCTTCTTCGATGACTCCCCCTGCCATATAAACCACATGGCTGGACACATCTCTTGCAAAGGCCATTTCATGAGTAACGATAATCATGGTAAGGCCTTCTTTTGCCAGGGTTCTCATAACAGCCAGAACCTCTCCCACCATCTGAGGGTCCAGAGCAGAAGTTGGCTCGTCAAAGAGCAGCATCTCAGGTTCCATAGCCAAAGCTCTGGCTATGGCCACCCTCTGCTTTTGTCCGCCGGAAAGCTGCCTTGGCTTTGCATTGATATAGGGAGCCATGCCCACCTTTTCCAAATACATCATAGCCTTTTTTCTGGCTTCTTCCTTATCCTTTTTTAAAACCTTTACCTGGCCTGCCATGCAGTTCTCCAGAACAGTCATGTTGTTAAAGAGATTGAAGTTCTGAAATACCATTCCCACCTTGGTCCGGTAGGAAGGAGCGTTCATCTTCCTGTCCGTAATATCCACATCGTGATACAGGATCTCTCCGCTGGTAGGTGTTTCCAAAAGATTTAAACAGCGCAGAAGTGTT
>NZ_DAIOXM010000010.1:0-65431 GCF_036758025.1 Lacrimispora sp.
CACTGGCAGAAAACTTTTTATTTTTTTCATTGTCTACTTGACGGGAAGCAGTTCAGTTTTCTTCTGACGGCCCGTTTTTTTGATGCCTTGTTTTTCAGTCATAATTTGTCCCCCCTCACATATATTGAGTTAAGAGGAGGGATGAAGGTGGAGAAAAAAGACGAGCTTATTAAAATATTTTCCAGGAACATAAGAGAGATACTTAACCAGGTGACTGTAGACTTTGACGAAGTTCAGGAGATCAGGCTCCGGGTAGCAGCCCCTCTTTTGATGATATACCGCAATGAGGAGTTTTACATGACGCCAAAGGGAACCTTGAGCAGGGAAGTAAAGGATGCGTATACAGTCTCTAAGAATGAACTGAAGGAGATGATGGAATACATGAGCAGCTATTCCCTGTATGCCTTTGAAGAGGAGATGAAGCAGGGGTTTCTCACATTGCAGGGGGGGCACAGGATCGGAATTGCAGGAAAGACTATTTTAGACGAATCGGGGATTAAAACTATGAAGTACATATCATTTATTAATGTGAGGCTGTCTCATCAGGTGAAGGGGTGTGCCACTTCGGTTCTTCCTTATCTTTATGAGAATGGAAATGAAGTCTGCCACACCTTGATCATTTCTCCGCCCAGGTGCGGGAAGACCACACTTTTGAGGGATATGATCCGCCAGGTTTCCAATGGAACGGAGGAGCATATGGGACAGACTGTGGGAGTGGTGGATGAAAGGTCTGAAATCGGAGCTTGTTACCAGGGAATTCCCCAGAACGAGCTGGGCATACGCACCGATATTTTAGACTGCTGTCCCAAGGCAAAGGGGATGATGATGCTCATACGGACCATGTCTCCCAGGGTCATTGCTGTAGATGAAATAGGAAGCCGTGAGGATTTGGAGGCAATGGAGTATGTAATGAACTGCGGATGCAAGCTGATTGCAACGGTTCATGGAAGCTCCATCGATGATTTGAAGCAGAAGCCGGTTTTGCGAAAGCTGGTGGAAGAGAGGATTTTTGAACGCTATATTATTTTAAATAACCTTGGGAAGATTGGAAATATTGACGAAATCTATGATTCCAGGGGAACCCAGCTTTATAAAGCCAAGGTTCACCAAATGGGCGTTCAGTGGGACAGGCAGGAGTATATTGCTTATGGATAACAGGTGGCTGAGAATTTTAGGGGCTGTTTTTGTCATTATTTCCTGTTCAGGGCTTGGATTTTTTATGGCAGGGCAGTGGAACGAGCATTTGAAGACAGTGGAAAAGCTGCGCAAAATGATATTTCTTTTAAAGGCTGAGATTGTTTACGGAAATTCTCCTCTGGCTGAGGCATTTGAGCGGACAGGAAAACGGGCGGGAGGGGAAATGGGAGCTTTGTTTGAACGGGTGGCGGAACGGCTTTTTAAGCAGCAGGGAGAGCTATTTTATGAGGTCTGGCAGGAAGAGATTGACCGGATGCCAAAGGAAGTCTGCCTGTCAAAAGAGGACAAACAGAATTTGAAGGGCCTGGGGGAACATCTGGGGTATCTGGATATGGACATGCAGGAACGGAATATTCTTTTGTATTTGGAGCAGCTTGATCTGACCATTGATTATTTGAGAGAACATAAGCAGGAAAAAAGCCGCCTTTATACCAGTCTGGGTATCATGGGCGGTTTGTTCCTAACCATAGTCATGTATTAAGGAGGATGGCATGGGGGTCAATTTGATATTTAAAATTGCAGCAGTTGGAATCCTGGTTTCCGTCATCTGCCAGGTATTAAAACACAGTGGGCGGGAAGAACAGGCATTTTTAACAAGCCTTGCGGGGCTGATCCTGGTGCTGTTCTGGATGGTGCCTTACATTTACCAGTTGTTTGAATCCATTAAAAATCTGTTTGCGTTGTAGGTGATAGTATGACGGTAATAACCATAGCGGCAGTAGGGATCGCGGCGGTGCTTCTGGCGGTTTCTCTAAAAGGAGTAAAAGGGGAATACGGGACGTATCTGATCATAGCGGCAGGATTTTTTATCTTTTTTTACGGTATGGGAAAGCTGACCGCTATTTTGGATACCATGAAGGAGATTCAGTCCTACATAAAGATTAACAGCGTTTATTTATCCACCTTGTTAAAGATGGTGGGAATTACTTATATTGCGGAATTTGCCTCAGGAATATGCAAGGACGCAGGATACGGAGCTGTGGGCACCCAGATCGAAATATTTGGAAAACTGTCTGTTTTGGCGGTCAGTATGCCCATTTTGCTGGCGCTTATTGAAACTCTGCAGAAATTTTCAGCGTGACAGGAGGCGGTACCATGAAGAATACCCTTCTTTTTCTCGTGTTCCTTCTGCCCATGCTTTTTTTTAGCCGGGATTGTTTTGGAGCAGAGGTGTCCTGGGGGCAGGAGGCGGTTGGAAGCCAAGGGGGCGAAAGCCAGGATGTTGATATGGCAATGGATCAGTATGATTTGACAGATATTCAGCAGTTTCTGGACAGCATGAAGGGGGAGAAGGTGACCAACCTCTCTTTTAAGCAGCTTATGACGGCTTTGATGGAAGGAAAACTAAATGAGGTTATGGGACAGGCTGGAGAGGCCATTAAGGATCTGCTCATAGGAGAGGTGAGAAGCAGCGGGCGGATGATGGGGCAGATTTTAGTCCTTGGAATCATTGGGGCGGTGTTTTCCAACTTTTCCAACATATTTACAGGGAGCCAGATTTCAGAGACAGGCTTTTTTGTCACCTACCTGCTTTTATTTACCCTGCTGGCTGCCAGCTTTTTTACCAGTGTCACCATTGCAGGGGAGGTGTCGGGGCAGATTCTGGATTTTATGAGGGCATTGATGCCGGCTTATTTTCTGGCGGCGGCATTTGCAGGAAGCAGCGCTTCGGCAGTGGCTTCTTATGAGTTTACCTTATTTGCCGTGTCCGCTGCCCAATGGCTTTTCGGTCAGGTGTTTTTGCCCCTTATCCGGTGCTATGCCCTTCTTGTGATGGCAGGTCACATTGCCAGGGAAGACATGCTGTCAAAGCTGAACGGACTTTTGGAGCAGGTGATTTCCTGGGGGCTTAAGACCCTGGTGGGAGTTGTGCTGGGGTTTCACATCATTCAGTCCATGGTGCTGCCTTATGTGGATTCCATGAAAACAGGGGCGGTCCAGAAGCTGATCGGGGCTATTCCAGGAATCGGACAAGGAGTCAGTTCCGTAGCCCAGATGGTGCTGGGGTCTGGGGTCGTGATAAAAAACACCATTGGTGCAGCTGGAATCATCGTACTTTTAGTCATTTCCCTCATTCCCCTGCTGAAGCTGGCGGTGCTTATGGTTTTGTACCAGTGTGTTGCAGCTCTTTTGCAGCCGGTATGTGATAAGAGGATTGTTTCCTGTATTTCTGATATGGCAAAAGGACACAAAATGCTGCTTTCAGTGGCAACCTCCGGAATCCTCCTGTTTATCATTACCATAGCGCTGGTATGTGCTTCTACTAATGTGACTTATTATACCGGGTGAGTGAAATGGAAAATTTATATGAATGGATACGGAATATCGCTTATTACCTGATTTTTATAACTGTAGCTTCCAACCTTCTTCCAAATAAAAAATATGAAAAGTATATCAGGTTCTTTGCCGGTATGGTTCTCATTCTTCTGGTATTAAAGCCTGTTACAGGAGGCTTAAGGCTTGAAAATACCATGGCCTATTATTTTGAATCCATCAGCATTAAGAAGGAAGCAGGGGAGCTGAAGGGGGAGATTTCCAAGATGGAGGATAAAAGGCTGAAAAGCCTGATTTCAGGCTATGAGGAAGCGGTGGAAACGGATTTGGCCGTCATGGCGGAGACGGCAGGCTTTGGTTGGAAGGAAATCAAGGCAGAAATAGACAGGGATCAGGAAAGCAGTACATTTTGCCACGTTTTAAGGGTCTCTATGGTCCTGACTGTGAAGGAGGAACAGGGGGAGACAGGGGGAGTGGTTCCTGTGGAGAAGATAGAAAATGTGGAAGAAGTAAAGATTACGGAAAAGGAAACAAAGAGGAGCGAAGAGAGAAGACAGGAAGAAAATTTACAGCTTTCTGGTCTTAGAAGGAGGATTGGGGAATATTATGATTTGGAGGAACAGGATATTGAAATTCAAGTGGAAGATGGGAAAGGATAAGTGGCTGATCCTGCTGGCGGTTGGAATGATAATCCTGATCCTTACATTTCCTGCAGGCCCGGTTATGATCGGAAAGCAGGAGACGGCAGCAGAAAACCACAATCCAACCATGGCCCATGGACTTGCAGGGGAACTGGAAGAGGGGGAAATGGCTGTGGCAGCGGCAGCAGGCCGGACTTATGAGGAGCAGTTGGAAGACAGGGTGAAAAAGATCTTAAAAACTGTGGAAGGGGTGGGTCAGGCAGAAGTGATGATCGTACTGAAATCCTCAGAGGAAAAGGTGCTTCGGGTTGATAGAAATAGTTCGGATTCTTCTACAGAAGAAAAAGACAGCTCGGGGGGGACCAGAAAGATCACCAGTTCAGAACAACAGGAAAGCACTATTTTGACCGGATCAGGAGAAAATACAGCTCCCATTGTGGAGAAGGAGATACGACCGGAAATAGAAGGAATCATCATCAGTGCCCAGGGCGGAGGCAGTCCTACGGTAAAAGCTGAAATTTCCAGTGCCATGGAAGCATTATTTAACCTGCCCCCACATAAAATAAAAGTATTAAAGAGGGTGGAATAAAAAGGAGTGTTGGTATGAGAAGTTGGAAAACAAGCAAGGAACCTAAAGTCCCAAAAATCCCAAAGAAGATGGATATGAAGAAACTGTTCCGAAGAAACCAGATTATCATCACTACGCTGGCCGTTATGATAGCTGCTGCCGGATATTTAAATTATGCCGGAAAGCAGGAACTGGCTTCCGCAACAGATGTTTATGAAGCAGGAATGACGGACATTTCTGAAGAAGATATTTTGGCGGAGAACCAGGCAATTACTGGAAGCGATGTGAGCCAGGATATTGCAAGTCTTGACCAGGATGCAGAGGATATTGACCAGCTTGCAGCAGCAGAATCTTCCGAAGCTCAGGAAGGAGAAGCAGGAGGCAATACACCTCAGGCAGGACTTGACAATCCGGGAGAGGCAGTTCTTACCAGTGGAATGAATGTATCGGATTACATATCCAGCGTCCAGTTGAGCCGGGAACAGGTAAGAGCCAGAAATAAGGAAGCCTTAATGAACATCATCAACAATCCTAACCTGGAGGAGGCTGCCAAGCAGCAGGCCATACAGGAAATGATTGACATGACGGCTGTTTCTGAAAAAGAGAATGCAGCAGAAACTCTTCTTCTCGCCAAAGGCTTTGCAGATCCAGTGGTCAGCATTTCAGGCGGAAAAGTGGATGTAGTCATCAATGCTACCAGCATTACTGATCCTCAAAGAGCCCAGATTGAGGACATCGTAAAGAGAAAAGCCGAAGTAGGGGCAGAAAATATCGTCATTACCCTGATGAAGCTGGAAGAGTAAAAATCCTTTGCAAACAACGGCTGATTTTGCTATAATGATTCCATGGTATACACAATATTAGTGCAGGAGGGAATCGCTGTGGCAGAAGTGGAAAGCAGAAATACTCACAAGGTATATGAAAAAGATAAAATCGGTGAAGTGCAGATTGCAGACGATGTGGTAGCTATTATCGCAGGTCTGGCTGCAACCGAAGTGGAAGGCGTAGATTCCATGGCAGGCAATATTACCAATGAGCTGGTTGCAAAGCTGGGTATGAAGAATTTATCCAAAGGTGTGAAAGTGGAATTGACAGAAGAGCATGTTTCTGTGGATTTATCCTTAAACATCAAATACGGTTACAGCATACCTACTGTCAGTGAAAAGGTACAGGAAAAGGTTCAGAATGCCATTGAGAACATGACAGGCTTAACGGTTCTGGATGTAAACATCAAGATTGCCGGAGTTGCCCTGGAAGAAAGCAGCAAGTAGATATGAAAATCCCGCAGCGGAGAGCAGACCTTAAAAGTCGCTCTCCGCTTTTCTTATGGGATTGCTCTTGTAATAAAATGGGACAGGACTTATAATGAAGGTTAAATGTTTAAAGAAGAAGGAGGCTGTCATGAGTAAGCTGAAACTGGGAATGATAGGAAACGGATATTTGGGAGAAATTGTTGTCAGGGCATGGAAGGAAGGCTTGCTGCCGGAATATGAACTGGTGGGAATTGTAGGAAGAAGCCGGGAGAAAACAGATGCATTGGAAGCCGGAGATGGCTGCAGAGCCTGTGAAAGCATTGAAGAACTGCTGGAATTAAAGCCGGATTATATTGCGGAGGCCGCATCTGTGGAAGCAGTGAAAACCATGGCAGAAAAGATCCTGTCAAATGGCTCCAATTTAATTGTGCTGTCCATCGGTGCATTTGCTGATGGAGCATTTTATGAAAAAGTAAAAGAAACAGCAGCAACCCATGGAACCAGGGTATATCTGGCTTCCGGAGCCATAGGCGGCTTTGACGTGCTCCGCACCGTCACCTTAATGGGCGCATCAACCAGATTCGATACCTGGAAAGGGCCTCAGGCTTTGAAATACACACCTCTTTTTGAAGAGCGCCTGATGACTGATAAGGAAACCACCACAGTGTTTGACGGAAACGCCAAAGGCGCCATTGAACTGCTTCCTACCAAGGTCAATGTGGCGGTAGCTGCCTCTTTGGCAACCAACGGCCCGGAGAATACAAAGGTTACGGTCAACAGCGTTCCCGGAATGATCGGCGATGACCACAGGATCACTGCGGAAATGGAAGGAATCAAAGCTGTTGTAGATATATACTCCAGCACCAGCGAAATCGCAGGCTGGAGCGTTGTGGCAGTATTACAGAATATTGTTTCTCCCATCGTATTTTAAGGAGGTTATGAAATGTTTAATAAATTAGTTGCAATTGAACCCGTTAGTCTGGTAAAAGAAGCAGAAAAAGAGCTGTTTCATTACGCCAGGGAAGTGGTGTTATATGAAGACATCCCTGCCGATGACGAAGAGATCATAAGAAGAATCGGAGATGCCGACGGAGTGCTTCTCAGCTACACCTCCAAAATCAGCAGCCATGTACTGGAGACATGCCCCAATATAAAATATGTAGGAATGTGCTGCAGTCTTTATTCAAAAGAAAGTGCCAATGTGGATATCGCCTATGCAGAAGAACATGGAATCACAGTATACGGAGTCAGGGACTACGGCGACGCAGGAGTTGTAGAATATGCAATCTGCGAACTGGTCCGCTTCCTCCATGGCTACGACAGACCCATGTGGAAAGATATCCCGGTGGAAATTACGGGTCTGAAAGTGGGAATCGTAGGAATGGGCGTTTCCGGAGGTATGATTGCAGATGCGTTAAAGTTCATGGGAGCCGATGTTTCATATTACAGCAGAAGCAGGAAAACGGAATATGAAGAAAAGGGGATGAAATACCGTCCTCTCCATGAGCTGCTGGAATATAACGAGGTAGTATTTACCTGTTTGAATAAAAATGTAATATTGCTTCATGAAGAAGAGTTTAAGAAGCTGGGGAATGGGAAGATTTTATTTAACACCTCTATCGGCCCGGCATTTGAGGCGGGAGAGCTGAAGAAGTGGCTGGATAGCGGGGATAACTGGTTTGCCTGTGATACAGAAGGTGCAATTGGAGATGCTACAGGAGAATTGGTAAAGCACTCAGGAGTGTTCTGTGTGAATGCGTCAGCGGGAAGGACAAAACAGGCATTTGAGATATTGAGTAAGAAGGTGATTGAGAATATAAGGAAGTTTTTAGGTGAATAAAATACACTTTCTATTGTATAAAGAAGGTGGGTAAGGTATAATATTCACGAAAGCGATGAGCAGTGCGAAACAGGACGTAAACAAATTTTCGTTGTGCTTGCACATAAGAAAATTTGTTTACGTCCTGTTTCATAGGGCGAACGCCCGTGAGCCATCGAATCCAACGGATTCGATGGCTTGCACTGCGGACTTAAAATCCGCACCATCAAACTTAATCTTTTAATCCCTTGCACCACCCGCCGCCAAAAAAAATGCGGCCTTACGATAAACCAGGAGGACATTACCAAATGACCAGAAGTAAACTACGCGAACACTGCTTCAAAATGCTTTTCTGCATAGATTTCCACCCAACAGAAGAAAAACCCGCCCAACTAACCCAATATTTCGAAGCCCCCGCCCAAGACGACACAACCCCAGAAGGCAAAGAAGAAATCATCCACGATGTGACCATGAGTGAAGAAAACATCACCTATTTAATAGAAAGAACCCAATCCATCAGCGAAAAGATCCCCGAACTCGACGCAAAAATCGACGAAGTAGCCGAAGGCTGGAAAACAAAGCGTATGGGAAAAGCCGAACTCACCATCATCCGCCTCGCCTTGTATGAGATATTATTCGACGAAACCGTCCCAGAAAAAGTAGCCATCAACGAAGCCGTAGAACTGGCAAAAAAATACGGCCGAGACGACGCTCCCGCATTCATCAACGGAGTTTTAGCAAAGCTGGTGTAACATGGCAGCCGGCGTATATTCCGTTTCCCAGGTCAATGCCTACATCAAAAACATGTTTGCCCAGGATTTTGCCCTGAACCGGATTTCCGTCAAAGGCGAGGTGTCCAACTGCAAATACCACACCTCCGGCCACATTTATTTCACCCTAAAAGACGGAACCTCTTCCATTGCGGCTGTCATGTTCGCCAGCCACCGAAAAGGTCTTTCATTCAAATTAGAAGAAGGCCAGCAAATCACCGCCAAAGGCAGCATAGAAGTCTACGAGCGGGACGGAAGATACCAGCTCTACGCTCAGGAAATCACACGGGAAGGCCTTGGAGACTTATTCGAGAAATTCCAAAAACTGCGAAACGAACTGGAAGAAATGGGTATGTTCTCCCCAGAATACAAAAAGCCCATCCCAAAGTACGCAAAAACCGTAGGAATCGTCACAGCCTCCACCGGAGCTGCGATCCGTGACATCATAAACATCTCAACCAGACGAAACCCTTACGTCCAGCTTTTCCTCTACCCAGCCTTAGTCCAAGGCGAACAGGCAAAGGAAAGCATCGTAAAAGGCATCGAAACCCTGGACCAGATGGGTCTTGATCTATTAATCATAGGCCGCGGCGGCGGTTCCATCGAAGACCTGTGGGCATTTAACGAAGAAACCGTAGCAAGAGCCATATTTCATTGTAATACCCCAGTCATATCTGCCGTAGGCCACGAAACAGACGTAACAATATCCGACTATGTAGCAGACATGCGGGCCCCCACGCCCTCTGCAGCCGCAGAGCTGGCAGTATTCGACTACAACCAATTCCAGGAACAGACAGCCCTCTGCCAAAACACCCTTTCAAAGATCATGGACAGAAAAATAGAGCGCTATCGTTTCCGCACAGAACAATACAACCTAAAACTAAAATTCTACAACCCAGGCCGCCAGCTCCGTGAAAAGCGCCAGCGCCTGGCCGATATAGAAGAAAAGCTTCGAAGTCTCATCCTATCCACAACGGCCTCAGACAGAACCAGAGCGGCAGAAATAAAACTCCGCCTGAAAACCCTCATAGAAAAACAAACTGTCCGGGACAGGCACCGACTGGAGCTTTTCATCAGCCGACTGGAAGCCAACTCCCCCCTAAAGCGGATTGGCGGAGGATACGGATTTGCAACCGATGAAACCCACCGCCCCATAGAATCCGTAAAACAAATAAAACCGGGAGAAGAAATCCAACTGAGAATCCGTGACGGAAGCATTGATGCCGTAGTTTCCCGCATCACCCCCGAAAACCCATCATCCCAAAAAACAGGCCAATGAGGAGAAATTGCACATGGCAGTAAAAAAAGAAAGAACCATTGAGGAAACATTCAGTGACCTGGAAGAAATCATACGCAAACTGGAGGGCGGAGAAAGCTCTTTAGAGGAAGCCTTTCAATATTATGAGGCCGGTATGAAGCTGGTGAAATCCTGCAATGAAAAAATAGATAAAGTAGAAAAAAAGATAATTGTCATAGAGGAAAATGGTGAAAATCATGAACTTTAAAGAAATACTGGATGCCAGAACAGAGGAAGTCTTTCAAGCAGTAGAAAAATACCTCCCCCCAGTAGAAGGCCATCAGGCCACTGTTCTGTCAGCCATGGATTACAGCGTCCGGGCAGGAGGGAAGAGACTCCGCCCCATGCTGATGGAAGAAACTTACCGGTTATTCGGAGGAAAGGGAAAAGAAATCGAACCGTTTATGGCGGCCATTGAGATGATTCACACCTCCTCCCTGATTCACGATGACCTTCCCTGTATGGATAATGACACCCTGCGCCGTGGACTTCCCACTGCCTGGGTAAAGTATGGTTATGACATGGCAGTGCTTGCCGGAGACGGTCTTTTAATGTATTCCATGGAAACCGCGGCCAAAGCTCTTTCCATGACAGACCGCCCGGACCTGATTGCCAGAT
This sequence comes from Lacrimispora sp., assembly GCF_036758025.1. Taxonomy (GTDB): domain Bacteria; phylum Bacillota; class Clostridia; order Lachnospirales; family Lachnospiraceae; genus Lacrimispora. Next base: position 10,438 of record NZ_DAIOXM010000010.1, read on the forward strand.
GCATGGGAATCTTAGCAGAAAAAACAGGAATCTACGGCATGATAGGCGGACAGACTGCAGATGTGGAGCTGTCCGGAAAACCTGTCTCCAGAGAACAATTAGACTTCATTTACCGTCTGAAAACCGGAGCTCTTGTAGAAGCTTCCATGGTGATCGGAGCCATTCTTGGCAGGGCAGATGAAAAAGAAATAAAACTGGTGGAAAAGATGGCTTCCGCCATTGGACTGGCCTTTCAGATCCAGGATGACATCCTTGATGTGACCAGTAACGAAGGAGTTCTTGGAAAGCCTGTGCTCAGCGATGAAAAGAACCATAAAACCACCTATGTAACCCTTGAGGGCATGAATAAGGCAAAGCAGGATGTGGAGAGGATTTCAGAAGAGGCAGTTTCCTGCCTCCATGAGCTGACCGGAGAGAATCTATTTCTGGAAGAACTGATCCGTATGCTGGTGAACCGTGAAAAGTAAGGATCTGATTAAAATATGATACTGGAATTGATAAACGGGCCTGAGGATATTAAAAAGCTGACAAAACAGGAGCTTGATATCTTAGGCCAGGAAATCCGGGATTTCTTAGTAGAGAAAATAAGCGTGACCGGAGGCCATCTGGCTTCCAATTTAGGCGTTGTAGAGCTGACCATGGCCATTTATCTGGCCTTTGATCTTCCAAAAGATAAGGTAGTCTGGGATGTGGGCCATCAGTCCTACACCCATAAGATACTCAGCGGCCGGAGAGAAGATTTTGATGATTTGCGCCAGTACGGCGGTATGAGCGGTTTCCCAAAACGAAAGGAAAGTCCCTGCGACTCTTTTGATACGGGACACAGCTCTACTTCTGTTTCTGCAGGTCTGGGCCTTGCTCAGGCAAGGGATGTGCTGGGAGAGGATCATTTTGTCGTCTCTGTTATCGGAGACGGCGCACTGACCGGAGGAATGGCCTACGAGGCCCTTAACAATGCGGCCAGAATGAAAAAGAACTTCATCATCATCCTGAACGACAACAACATGTCCATTTCAGAAAACGTAGGGGGCATGTCCACCTACTTAAACAGCATCCGTACAGGAGAAGGCTATCTGGACTTAAAAAAGCATGTGACCAATATACTGTCCCGGATTCCGGCAGTAGGAGACCAGCTCATCGAAAAGATCAGCCGTACCAAAAACGGAATCAAACAGCTTTTAATTCCCGGGATGCTGTTTGAAAACATGGGAATCACCTATTTAGGCCCTGTGGACGGCCACAACATCAAGGCTCTTTCCAGAGCTTTAAGAGATGCCAGGAAGCTGGATCACACTGTCCTGGTTCATGTGATCACCCAAAAGGGAAGAGGATATGCTCCTGCGGAGAAAAATCCGTCTAAATTTCACGGAGTGGAACCATTTAATATCCTCACCGGAGAGTTTAAAAGAGAGAAGAAAAACCCCAGCTACACAGATGTGTTCTCAAAGACAATCTGCCGTCTGGCAAAAGAGGATGAAACCATTGTGGCAGTGACAGCGGCCATGCCCGATGGAACAGGATTAAAGCGGTTTGCCCGCACATATCCAAGCCGCTTTTTTGACGTGGGCATAGCAGAGGAACACGCAGTGACTTCTGCGGCAGGAATGGCAGCCGGAGGCTTAAAGCCGGTGGTGGCCGTTTATTCCTCATTTTTACAGAGAGGCTATGACCAGATTCTCCACGATGTCTGTATCCAGAACCTGCCTGTGGTTTTTGCCGTGGACAGGGCCGGACTTGTGGGCAGCGACGGGGAAACCCATCAGGGTATTTTCGACTTGTCTTATTTATCGGCAATTCCAAATATGAGCGTATTTGCGCCTAAAAACATGTGGGAACTTATGGATGGCCTTAAGTTCGCCCTGTCCTATAAAGGCCCCTTTGCCCTGCGTTACCCCAGAGGAGAGGCATACAAGGGCTTAAAAGAGTTCCGTTCCCCCATCGAATACGGCAAGGGGGAAATGCTTTATGAGGAAAGCGACATAGCACTGTTAGCCGTGGGAAGCATGGTGAGCACTGGAGAGCACGTTAGAGAGAAATTAAAGGCAGAGGGCTGGAACTGCACCCTGGCTAACGGCCGTTTTGTAAAGCCCTTTGACAAGGAGCTGGTGGACAGGCTGGTAAAAAAACACTGGCTCATTGTGACCATGGAGGAAAATGTGCTTCAGGGCGGATACGGCCTTGCCGTTACCGGATATATTCATGAACACTACCCCCACGTAAAAGTGATGAATATTGCTCTGCCGGACTCTTATGTGGAGCACGGCAATGTATCCCTCCTTAGAAAAGGCCTGGGAATTGACAGCGACTCCGTCATATGGAGGCTTAAAAAGGAATACCTGGATACGGAACGCCAGAATGCGGAATGGAAGGAAATGCAAAAGGGATGAAAGAACGATTGGATGTGCTTTTAGTAAAGAACGGACTGGCTGAATCCAGGGAAAAGGCGAAGGCAATTATTATGGCCGGAATCGTCTATGTGAATGGAGAAAAAGAGGATAAGGCAGGAACTTCCTTTGAAGAAACAGCAGCCGTTGAGGTGAGGGGAAGCACTCTGAAATACGTGAGCCGGGGAGGGCTAAAGCTTGAAAAGGCCATGACTCACTTTGATGTGACTCTGGAAGGAAAGGTGTGCATGGATGTGGGGTCTTCAACCGGAGGCTTTACGGACTGCATGCTTCAAAACGGCGCTGTCAAGGTTTATGCCGTAGATGTAGGACACGGCCAGCTTGCCTGGAAGCTTCGCAATGATCCCCGTGTGGTCTGTATGGAAAAGACCAATATCCGCTATGTGACATCAGAAGATATTAAAGACAAAATTGAATTTTCTTCTATTGACGTTTCTTTTATATCCTTGACAAAGGTACTGGGACCGGTGAAAAACCTTCTGACAGAAGACGGAGAAATTGTCTGTCTCATTAAGCCCCAGTTTGAAGCGGGGCGGGAAAAGGTGGGAAAAAAGGGAGTGGTAAGGGAAAGCTCTGTCCATCTGGAGGTCATTGAACATGTGATTTCCCATGCAGTGAGCATTGGACTTCTGCCCCTCCACCTGGAGTATTCGCCCATAAAGGGACCGGAAGGAAATATTGAATATTTGCTCCATTTAAAGAACCATCAGGAAGAAGTCTGCCCGGACCATGATCTGGATCCGGAAAAGACCGTAAAAGAGGCTCATACAGATTTAGGGCGTGTCTGATAAGCAGTTTTCAGACACACTCAGGATAACACTGAGGAAAGGCAGATAAAAACTTACTATGAAGCATTTTTTTGTGATCATGAATCCGGATAAAAAGGGAGCCAGAGAAACTGCCGGGGATATCTGCAGCTATCTGGAAAAACAGGGAGCTGTCTGCCGGATTGGAGAACGGGACAGAGGGAGAACAGGAAAGCATTATACCGACGCCTCCACAGTACCTGATGAGACGGAGTGCATCATTACTCTGGGAGGTGACGGCACTCTGATTCAGGCTGCCAGGGATCTGGCAGGGAAGAATATTCCCATGCTTGGAATCAACCGGGGAACCCTTGGATATCTGACACAGGTATCCCGTAATGAGGAGATCAAAGACGCTCTTTCCTCACTGCTGGCCAATGATTACAGGCTGGAGGAGCGGATGATGTTAAGCGGCTGCGCCTACCGGGACGGAAAGGTCATTGCCCAGGACATCGCTTTAAATGAGATCGTCATGACCAGAAGCGGGCTTGTAAAAATGCTGCAGCTGAAAGTTTTTGTCAACCAGGAATTTTTAAATGAATACAGGGCTGATGGGCTGATTGCCGCCACCCCCACCGGTTCTACGGCTTACAACCTTTCCGCAGGCGGGCCTATTATTGTCCCGGATTCCAAGATGGTGGTCTTGACCCCCATCTGTTCCCATGCCTTAAATGCCAGAAGCATTGTACTTTCTGCCGATGACTGGATACAGATTGAGCTGATGGGAGAAAAGGGCGTGTGCCAGGCGGCGGTATTTGACGGAGATACGGCTATGGAGCTTTATCCCGGTGATTGTATTGAGATACGACAGGCGGATATTAAGACCATTCTGGTGAAACTGAAAAACATATCTTTTTTAGATAACCTGCGCAATAAGATGGCTGGCATATAGAAGGAGGCGCTATGAAACTGGAACGACACAGCAAAATTGTGGAACTCATCGGAAAACACGAGGTTGAAACTCAGGAGGAACTGGCGGATTACTTAAATCAGGCTGGTTTTGCAGTGACCCAGGCCACTGTTTCCAGGGATATCAGGGAACTGAAACTGACCAAGGTCCAGTCTGAGTCAGGGAAACAGCGGTATGTGGTGCTTCAAAACCAGAGCTCTTTCAGCGATAAATATATCAGGATTTTAAAGGATGGCTATATGTCTATGGATATGGCCCAGAATATTTTGGTCATCAAGACCGTATCCGGCATGGCTATGGCTGTGGCGGCTGCTCTTGATGCCCTTCATTTCAGCGAGATGGTTGGCTGTATTGCAGGGGACGATACCATTATGTGCGCCATTAGAACCACTGATGATACCATACTTATGATGGAAAAATTGAAAAAACTCATTGCAGGATAAAGGAGCGATGTCATGCTTTCAGAATTACACGTAAAGAATCTGGCGTTGATTGAAAAGGCCGATGTGGAATTTCAAGATGGCTTTAACGTCCTGACCGGAGAAACCGGAGCAGGCAAATCCATTATCATCGGCTCGGTCACCATTGCCTTAGGAGGCAAGGTGCCCAAGGATATTATAAGAAAAGGGGCGGAATACGCTTATGTGGAGCTGATTTTTACGGTCAGAGAACCTGAAAAAATCCGTCTGCTTCAGGAGCTTGATGTCCAGCCCGACCAGGATGGCACGGTTATTATATCAAAAAAAATCATGCCCTCCAGAAGCTTAAGCAAAATCAATGATGAAACGGTGACCGCAGGAAAGCTGCGGGATATTACCGGCCTTCTGATCGATATTCATGGACAGCATGAACATCAGTCTTTACTCTACAAATCCAAGCATCTTGCCATCCTGGACCGCTACCAGGAGAAAAAATCCCATGAGCTAAAAAAGAATATCGGAGAAACTTATGGGGAATACCTTCGGTTAAAGGACCGTCTGGCCTCTTTCCGTCTGGATGAAGAGACCAGGCTGAGGGAAATGGACTTTATCCGCTTTGAGATCGAAGAAATCGAAAATGCCGGGCTGAGAGAGGGAGAGGAGGAGGAACTGTCCTCCAGATACCGCTTCTTTTCCCATGCAAAAAAAATTGGGGAAAGCCTTACTTTGGCTTATTCCGCTGTGAATTCAGACGTGATTGGAAGGGCATTAAAAGAAGTGGAATCTGTGGCTTCCTATGATAAGGGCTTGAGCACCATACTGGACCAGCTTTTTGATGCGGACTCTATTTTAAGGGATATCAGCCATGAAATCACCTCCTATATGGACAATATGTCCTTTGATGAGGAGGAATACAGGCAGACAGAGGAGCGGCTTGACGTCATCCGCAGCCTGCAGGCAAAGTACGGAGGAAGCCTGGATCAAATTTTTATCAATCTGGAAGAAAAACAAAGGCGTCTGGAAGAGCTGGAGGACTATGATGCGGTCAGAAACCGGACGGTAGAGGAACTGGAAAGGGTTTCTGACCGTCTGGAGCTTCTTTGCGCCCAATTGTCTGAGATGAGAAAGCAAACGGCCGGAGAACTGACGGAAAAGATCAAGGAAGGGCTTTTGGATTTAAATTTTATTGATGTGGAATTTTCCATGGAATTTTCACGGCTTGATCACTATACGGCCAATGGATATGACGAGGCTGAATTTGTGATTTCCACCAATCCGGGAGAGCCTTTAAAGCCCTTGGGAATGGTGGCTTCCGGCGGAGAGCTGTCCAGGATCATGCTGGCTATTAAGACGGTGCTGGCGGATACGGACGACATCCCCACTTTGATTTTTGATGAAATTGATACAGGAATCAGCGGGCGCACTGCTCAGAAGGTGTCGGAAAAGCTGGTTTATATCGCAGGGAATCATCAGGTGATCTGCATTACCCATCTGCCCCAGATTGCGGCTATGGCTGACTGCCATTATGAAATAGCAAAGGCAGTGGAAGAGGGACGCACCACCACTTCTATACGCCGTCTTGAGCAGGAAGAGATGGTAGAGGAGCTGGCAAGACTTTTAGGCGGTGTAGAAATCACAGAAGCGGTGAGAGCCAATGCAAGGGAAATGAAGAAAATGGCAAAAAAAGAGATAAAGACAGCCGGGAGTACGAAAAGATGATTGGAATTGGAACGTTGATCAATGTGGCGGGGATTGCAGCAGGCGGCCTGGGGGGCCTTCTTTTTGGAAGAAAAATGGAGGAGCGGTATCAGGCTACCTTAATGAGCGCAGCGGGGATCAGTGTCATGATTCTTGGAATCGGGGGCGTTATGGAGGAGATGCTGGCCATCTCCCAGGGAGAGCTTGTGTCCGGCGGGACTATTATGCTGATTCTCTCATTTTTTATAGGTGCTCTGGTGGGGGAATGGCTGAACATTGAGCTGGCTATGGAACATTTTGGGGAATGGCTTAAAATAAAAACAAACAGCAGCGGGGATACTAAGTTTGTAGACGGATTTGTGACAGCCTCCCTTACGGTCTGCATCGGAGCCATGGCAGTGGTAGGAGCCATTAAAGATGGGATTTCCGGGGATTATTCCGTTCTCGCAGTCAAAGGACTTCTGGATATGATTATCATTTTGGTTATGACTGTTTCTCTTGGAAAAGGTTGTATTTTTTCTGCTGTTCCTGTAGGGATATTCCAGGGACTGATCACTCTTTTGGCTGGATTGATTGAGCCCGTTATGACGGTTCAGGCTTTGTCCAATCTGTCTTTAACCGGTTCTGTTTTGATTTTTTGCGTAGGAGTCAACCTGGTCTGGGGAAAAATTATCAAGGTAGCGAATTTGCTTCCTGCTATATTTTTCGCTGTAATGTTTGCTTTTATTCTTTGATAAAAATTATTCTGTCATAATGCTGCCACCGAAAGAAAATAGTTACAACTAAAATATGACAGTGTGATTTAAATATTTTCTCACATACTAAGAGAGGAGTCAAAAAAATTGTCTCCTTTCATTCATCTAAGGAGGTATGTGAGATGGAAAAAAAGAGGATTCACAGACTTATCGTAAGGATGTTCTGGGTCAGTCTGATTTTTTGTATCGGTTTTACCTGGTTCTATATGAAGCGGGTGATTCCAGACAAATTGAATATCGTTGCAGAGGAAGAAGAACAGTTTCATTTCTCCATGCCTTTTGATGTGACGCTGTATTCCGACAGTGAAGAAGTGGTTTTAAACAATGGTTCCAATATTCCTTCCGACCAGATCCATTTACAGGTAAACCAGCCTTTTTCTGTATATTCAGAAAATCAGGGCAGTTATAAGCTGGGATTAAAGCTGTTTGGCTGGATTCAGTTAAAGGATATACAGGTCAATGTGGTGGATACTAAATATGCGGTTCCCTGCGGCACTCCTGTTGGAATCTATTTAAAATCGGACGGCATCCTGGTAATCGGTACAGGAGATATCACCCAAAAGGACGGCATGACCGCCACACCGGCATTTGGAATTCTCCAGTCCGGAGATTACATTGAAACCATTAACGGTACTCCTTTGACAGATAAGGAAACCCTGATGAGCGAATTGGGAAAGATCGGTACTTCTGAGGCAGTTCTTGGGGTCAGACGAAATGGCGAGGATATTGATGTAAAAATGACTCCCGTAGAGGCAGACGACGGAACCTACAAGCTGGGCGTCTGGGTCAGAGATGACACTCAGGGAATCGGAACCATGACCTACGTGGACATGAACGGCCAGTTCGGTGCCTTAGGCCATGGAATCAGCGACAGCGACACAGGAGATGTGGTCCAGATTACGGAAGGATCTCTTTATGAAACAGCTATTTTGGGAATTGAAAAAGGAACCTTTGGAAAACCGGGAGTTATGAGCGGAGTCATTTATTACGGACCGGGTTCCACTTTGGGAACGATTACAGCAAATACAGAAGAGGGAATTTTCGGAAAGGTAAATGACAGGTTTAAACAAAAGCTGGCTCAAGATGCCATTCCCATCGGATACCGCCAGGATATAAAAAAAGGAATCGCCCATATAAGAAGCAACGTATCCGGGAGTATCCGGGATTATGAGATTGAGATTCAGCGGGTGGATTATTCTACGTCCCATAAGAGTAAAGGGATGGTAATTAAGGTAACTGATCCGGATTTGCTGGCTCTTACCGGGGGGATTGTGCAAGGGATGAGTGGGTCGCCTATTATACAGGATGGGAAGCTGGTGGGGGCAGTGACCCATGTATTTATACAGGACTCAACGAGGGGATATGGGATATTTATTGAAAACATGCTATCCCATTGAGCCGGGCAGGACAGGAGTAGAAAAGCTGCGATGCAAGTTTACTTGCATGAGCAGCTTTTTTGCGAATGGCCTATGGGGCGAAAGCCCCGCAAGCGATGGTGCCCGCCGGGGCAAGCGATGGTGCCCGCCGGGCACCATCGCTTGCCCCGGCGGACCAGCCAATCAATTTTAACTCTTTTTAACTCTTCTCATCCCCTCTAAAATATGTTACTATAATCCTACAACCCCCTAAATTTTTCCATTGACAAGTAATATCAATTTTCAACACCCCTTAAAAAACCAGCCGTCCCACTCCCAAGCCACAATACCTCTTTCGACACCTTTTAAAAAAATAAATAACCACCAAAATTCGCCCCAAAATTGTCACCTTTTGTCGAAGAATGCGATAGAATTCCATTGCGGCATAAGCCGGGCCAAGTCTATAATGTCAATACACTCGTTAAAAAAGTTGCAAAGAAACTTGTTAAAAACTGTATTAAAAAACCGTGTTAAAAACACCAAAACCAGGGAGGAGAGTATCAATATGTCACAAATTAGTATTGCGATTGCCGATGATAACCTGCAGACCTTAAATCTGCTGAATGATATACTGGAGGGAGAATCTGATTTCCACGTAGTTGGAAAAGCAGATAATGGCGAAGATGCCTATAACATGATACTGAAAACAAATCCGGATGTTGTCTTATTGGACGTAATCATGCCGAGGATGGACGGAATCACAGTGATGGAACGTGTCAGAGGAAACGGCACTATTTCAAAAATCCCGTCGTTTATCATGGTAACTGCGGCAGGAAGTGAGAATATTACCGAGGATGCATTCCGTATGGGGGCAAATTACTACATAATGAAGCCTTTCAGCAAGGACATCATCGTCGATAAAGTGCGCAGGGTAGGCCAGAGAAAGACAAAAACTCCCAGCCTTCAGGGAATGAAAAAGGTAAAGCCTTATGTCAACAAAGTGGAATACATGGAGCAGAATTTAGAGAACGATGTCACCCAGATGCTACATGAAATCGGAATCCCCGCCCACATAAAAGGCTACCAGTATCTCCGTGATGCCATTGTGATCTCAGTACAGGACCAGGAAATGCTCACTTCTGTGACAAAAATCCTTTACCCCTCTATTGCAAAGAAGCACCAGACAACGCCCAGCCGTGTGGAACGGGCCATCCGCCACGCCATTGAAGTGGCCTGGAGCCGGGGAAAAATGGACACCATCAATGAATTGTTCGGTTACACCGTAAGCACCGGAAAAGGAAAACCGACCAATTCCGAGTTTATTGCACTGATAGCCGATAAAATCAGACTGGATTACAAAAAACTTTCTTAAATTTTAAGGTTTAATACTTCCTTATTTCCGAAAAATGCAGTATACTAGACAATAGCAGACAACACCCAAGGGTGAACCGGATAAGGGAGGTTATGTATGAAGAAAATATTGTTCGTTGCATCAGAAGCAGTACCCTTTATCAAGACAGGAGGACTTGCGGATGTGGTGGGGTCCCTTCCAAAGTGCTTTGATAAGGAATACTTTGATGTTAGAGTATTGATTCCCAAATATCTATGTGTAAAAGAAGAATGGAGAAACCAGATGACCTATGTGGATCACTTCTACATGGACTACCTGGGAAAAAACAGATATGTGGGAATTCTTCAGTATGTATATGAGGGCATTACTTGTTATTTTATTGATAATGAGGAATACTTCAGCGGAGCAAAACCTTATGGAGACTGGTACCAGGATTTGGAAAAGTTCTGCTTCTTTTCCAGGGCAGCCTTATCTGCTCTTCCTGTAATTGGATTCCAGCCGGATGTGGTTCATTGCCATGACTGGCAGACTGCTCTTATCCCAGTTCTTTTAAAGGACCGGTTCCACGACGGCGAATTTTTCCAGAATATGAAATCAGTAATCACCATTCACAACTTAAAGTTTCAAGGTGTATGGGATGTTAAAACAATACAGAAGTTTACCTGCCTGCCGGATTATTACTTCACACCTGATAAGCTGGAGGCATATAAGGACGGAAATTTATTAAAGGGCGGCATCGTCTATGCAGATGCCATCACCACGGTCAGCGATACCTATGCGGAAGAGATCAAGATGCCGTTTTACGGAGAGGGCCTAGACGGCTTGATGCGTGCACGGGCAGGCAGTTTGAGAGGCATTGTCAACGGCATTGACTACGAGGAGTTTGATCCCGAAACCGACACCTATATTGAACAGACCTACAATGCAAAGAACTTCCGCAAGGAGAAGATCAAGAATAAACGTGCCTTGCAGAAGGAACTGGGATTGAACCAGGATGATAAGAAGTTCATGATCGGAATTGTTTCCAGACTGACAGACCAGAAGGGTCTTGACTTAATCCAGTGCGTCATTGACGAGCTTTGTCAGGACGATATCCAGCTTGTGGTTCTTGGTACAGGCGAGGAACGGTATGAAAATATGTTCCGCCACTATGCCTGGAAGTATCCGGATAAGGTTTCTGCAAATATCTATTATTCGGAAGCCATGTCTCATAAGATTTATGCGTCCTGCGATGCATTTCTTATGCCTTCCCTGTTTGAGCCCTGCGGCTTAAGCCAGCTTATGTCACTGCGCTACGGAACAGTGCCCATTGTACGGGAAACAGGCGGTTTAAAGGATACGGTAGAGCCATATAATGAGTTTGAAAATAAAGGAACAGGTTTTTCCTTTTCCAACTATAATGCTCATGAGATGCTCAGTTCTATCCGGTATGCCCAAGGGGTATACTATGATAAGAAACGGGAGTGGAATAAGATCATAGACCGGGCCATGGCAAAGGATTACTCATGGAAAACATCGGCTACGAAATACCAGGAACTCTATGACTGGCTGGTCGGCTATTAAGCTGAGCCCTTTAGGAAAGAAGCGATTGAAATAAGAATGGAACACATGCATATAACCCAGGAGGAAAAAGAGGAAGTAATGAGATGGGCAGAAGATTCCTCCTGGGTGGAAGAGGAATATTACAATGAGGATTTGGAATACATGGACTGTGTCAGGGATATTCTGGACAGTCCGGTATTTCAATCCATGGATCGCTTTATGCAGCACGGGGATACTACGTGTAAGGCCCACTGCATCAAAGTATCCTATATGAGTTACTGCATCTGCAAAAGGCTGGGCTGGGATCATAAAGAGGTTGCCAGAGCCGGTCTTCTTCACGATTTCTTTTTATACGACTGGCATACCCATGCCAGGGAGACGGGAGAACATTTTCACGGGTTTACCCACCCGAGGGTTGCACTGAACAATGCGGTCAAACATTTTGAATTAACGGAAAAAGAAAAAGATATGATCCTGCGCCACATGTGGCCTTTAACCCCTATTCCGCCTAAAAGCAGGGAAGGGTTTGCGATCATTTATTCGGATAAATTCTGCGGTCTGGCTGAAACAGCCGCAAGGATAAAGCGTTGGGTTCTGTACGGTTTTGGGAGGAAGAGCGCTGCATAAATATGGAGGAAACCATGACATTTTGGGAAGATATACTTAAGAATCAAGTTCTGGTGACTTCAGTTGCCGGCTGGCTGGTGGCACAGGTCTTAAAGACGATCATCGACTTAGCCCTTAACAAAAATTTTAATCCGGAGAGGCTGGTAGGTTCCGGGGGAATGCCCAGTTCCCACTCCTCAACGGTATGTGCCTTGACAACCGCCGCTAGTTACCGCTATGGTGTCGGTTCTTTTGAATTTGCGGTCAGCTTTGTTCTGTCTATGATAGTGATGTATGATGCCATGGGAGTCCGCAGAGAGACAGGAAAGCAGGCGAAGCTGCTCAACAGCCTTTTGCTGGAAAATCCCTTAAAGCTCAATGCAGAAATACTCCAGGAGAAATTAAAGGAATATGTGGGGCACACCCCTCTCCAGGTAGCTGCCGGAGCAATTTTGGGAATTTTTCTGGCGCTTTTTATTTCTCAGTATTATTAAAGAGAATTGTAAGAAAGTACCCCTTGATTTCTTAAGATATCTATATTATACTTTAACGAGTTAAAGAAAGGATATCAAAATCGGAGGTAACATGAATACGTCAATTTATCACAGCATAAACTGTTTCTTCCTGTTCAGCTTTCTGGGATATATTCTTGAGTGTATTGTACTCACCTATGAAAATAGAAAGCCGGTGCTGAACCGGGGATTTGGGCATGGCCCATTTTGTATCATATACGGATTCGGAGCCATGGGAGCCATGATCCTTTTACAGCCCCTTGCGGATAATCCGATCCAGCTCTATTTTGCAGCTATGGCTATGGCAACCGTTATGGAGATTGTGACGGCCCGCATGATGATAAGGCTCTTTGGTTCTTTCTGGTGGGATTACAGCCGGAAGTTTATGAATTACAAAGGAATTATCTGTCTGGAGAGCAGCATTGCATGGGGATTTTTAGGTATTTTTTACTTCCGCTTCCTCAATGGTTTTGTCAATGGAGTGGCAGGAAGGATACCTGATGATTTTGAACGGATGGTGGCTTTGAGCCTGTTGGCTTTCTATGTAGCCGACTTCATATACACCATGAGAATGCGTCTTCGCGATGACGAAGATGAGGATGCGTCCATGATCGGACGTCTGAAAGTATATTGATGAAAGGCGGGATTCCATAAGGGTCCCGCTTATTTAATGTTATGGCTTATTGAAAACGGAGGTTTTTATGGATCAGACAGAGAAAGTTGTGCTGGCTTCGGCATCTCCAAGGAGAAAAGAGCTTTTGGCTCAGATCGGAATCACACCGGAGATTGTACCCAGCACCATAGAAGAGAAGATAAGTACAGATGTGCCGGAAGAAGCTGTTATGGAGCTGTCCTGCCAGAAGGCAGAAGATGTGGCCTGTTCCCAGAAGCGGGGAACCTGGGTGATTGGTGCGGATACTGTAGTTGCGGCAGGCGGAGAAATTTTAGGGAAACCGTCCGGTCATGAAGATGCATTTCGCATGATTTCTCTGCTAGAAGGGAAAACCCATCAGGTATACACAGGGGTAACCCTGGTATATTGTGGAGAAAGAGGGCGAAAGACAAGGACATTTGTGGAAAAGACTGATGTTCATTTATATCCTATGTCTTATGAGGAGATCAGAGCCTATGCAGACAGCAAAGAGCCTTTGGACAAGGCCGGAGCTTACGGGATACAGGGAAAATTCGCGGCTTTTATCAAAGGGATTGACGGGGATTACAATAATGTAGTAGGATTACCTGTAGGACGGGTATATCAGGAGCTTAAGAAAATGGCCGAGGAGGAGAGAGAATGATAAAACTGATTGCATCGGATATTGACGGAACTCTGGTAAAGGACGGATGTCATGACATCAATCCGGAGCTTTACGATGTGATTTTAAAATTGAGGGAAAAAGGCATTCAGTTCGCGGCAGCCAGCGGACGCCAGTGGGGCAGTATAGAGTCTATATTTGATCCTATTAAGGAAAAGATATTTTATTTGTCGGATAACGGTGCTTATGTGGGTCTTCACGGCAGAAGCCTTTACACCAATCCCATTGACCGCCAGACTGTTATGGACCTGATCCATGATGTGCGCGGGAAAGAGGGGCTGGAGATCATGCTGAGCGGCCCGGATATCATTTATATGGAAACGAAAAATCAGGATGTTCTGGACTGGATGGTAAACGGCTATAAATTCCGGATTCAGCAGGTAGAGGATTTGACCGCAGTGGATTCGGAATTCATCAAGGTATCCGTATACCGTGAAAATGATGTGGAGTCTCATACCAGGGATTTGCAGGAAAAGTATGGAGACCTTCTGAAGATCACCACAGCAGGCGATATGTGGCTGGACTGCATGAAAAAGGGAATTAACAAGGGGCAGGCCGTGAAGTTGCTTCAGGACAGCCTGGGCATCAAGTCGGAGGAAACTATGGCGTTTGGTGACCAGCTCAATGACGTGGAAATGCTGCAGCAGGCTTATTACAGCTTTGCAGTGGGAAATGCCAGAGAGGAAGTAAAGGCTGCAGCCAAGTTCCAGACTGATACTAATATAAATAATGGAGTTTTAAAAATATTGAAACTGCTGCTGTAGGCAGTGAGGAGAGAGGTATTTATGAGAGGTCAATGCAGACGGGGGGTAAAAGTATTTCTGGCTTCATTGGCAGCAGCGGTTTTCCTGTCCGGATGCAAGTCTGAAATTCCCATTGTTTCTGAAATCCGGGAAACCAAGGCTTATACCATGCCTCAGTCCATGATCGTGGTGGCTACGGAAAGGAACCGGTATCAGCAGCTTTATACCAGCCAGATATGGGGCGTGGAGCTGCCGGTGGGTCAGACCTTTGAAGCCTATTTGGTGGAGCAGGTGAGGGAATTTCTTCATGAGATGAAGAGGCTGAATCTTCTTGCCGGGAGCCGGGGAATTACGTTAAACGGCGGGGAAAAGGAGGAAGCCAGGAAGGCTGCCGAGGAATATTTTGCTTCTTTGACGGAAGAGGATATTTCCTATATGGGAGTGACGGAAGAAGACGTGCGGGTCATGTACGAGGAATACTGTCTGTCCAATAAGGTGGTGGAGGAGCTGACAAAGGATTTGAATCTGGAAATCAGCGACAGCGAAGCCAAGGTAATTGAGGTGGATCAGATTGTTTTATCGGATAGAGCCGTTGCGGAAGAGGTGCTTTTAAAGGCCCAGGCCGAAGGAGCTGACTTCCAGGCCCTTGCCAGGGAATATTCGGAGGAAGGGGTCACCCAGCGGAAGATGGGAAGGGGAGAAGCCCCCGGACCCGGTGAAGAAGCCGCCTTTTCCCTTTCTGTAGGCGCGACCAGCTCTGTGGTGGAGGAAAACGGAAAGTATTATATTTTCCGGTGTGTCAATGATTATGACGAGGAAGCCACCCAGGAGAGAAAAGCCGGCTTGTACCGGGAGCGGAAGAAAGAGGCTTTTGACCAGATATATTCCCGGTTCAAGGAAGAAAAGCCGGTGGTTTTTAACAATGAGATGTGGAAGGATGTAAAGTTTTCCAAGGACGATAAAACTACGACTACAAACTTTTTTGAAATTTATAAGAAGTATTTTTCTGATTGATGAGAACTGAAAAGAAGGACAGTAAAAAGGGGCGTAGTTTACCCCTTTTTTATTGTTCTGTTTTTTATTTCCCCAAGTATGAGCATAAATGCTGATGTACAAATTGACATGGTGATACATATAGAAATAGCAGATTGCCCTGTTCTGTTTGCAAGAAGAACAAGAATTGTCAGGATAAAGAAAATAGATTTTGTTCGTTTTTTAAAGACAGAGCGTTCTGTTTCATCCAGTTTTTTGTTTTCATCCTCCACCGGTGACAGCGCTAATATGATTGTGCCTGACAGAAGAAGGCTGATCATGATGCCGATATTATTCCATGGAGCAAATTTTATAAGGCTGAGTGCCCCAGACAGGAGGACAATAGAAAAAAAGTAGCATTTTGTTGCAGTCCGGGAGTGATATCCTCCTGCATGCGTGCGCAGGAATGCATATGTGACAGTAAAAACAACTCCTTGCCAAAGCATTCCAAACAGACAACTGATTACCATGGCGGTTAAGATGTTAAATAATAAAAGTATTCCCTGCCAGATTCCGTAAGAATATAATTCTTTATCCTCATATTTTATAATCTGATGTAAAACTAATTTTTCAGTTAGTTTATCTGCAAAGCGTTCCATTTGTTCCTCCTTTTTATTCACAAAAGCGGTTATCAGGGGTGTTCATATACGAGTAGTTTCACTGTAAAAACATGGTCAATGGTGCTTATTTGCATGATTCCATGGTATTTTTGTATGACAGCTTCAATGCTTTTTAATCCAAGACCGTGATTCTCCTGATCACCTTTGCGTGTTATAAAAGTTTCATTAGATTTTTTGAAAACGCCATCGAAAGAATTGCTGATTTCAAAGATTAAAACTCCTTTTTTATATTTTATATCGATTTTAATCCATCGGTTCGTCTTCAGCATTGAAACTGCTTCTATGGAATTGTCAAGCAGATTTCCCAGTATTACAGCCAGATCAAAGGAAGAGGTAGAAAGCTTTTCAGGTACTATGATTTTTGTGGTTACTTTGATATTTTCCCTTTCAGCCTGCTGTAATTTAAAGTTGATTATGTTGTCTATATCGCTGTTTCCAGATGCGGACTGTCCATAGTTCCCACAGTATGTTTCGGTCAGCTCTGAAATTCGCATGATTAATTCTTCGCTTTTTCCTGATATTGCAAGATGCTGGATTGGTGAAAGTTTATTTTTTAAATCATGTCTGAAAATTTTGATGTTTTCAAGAGAGGAACTCATCAACTCCATTTGATGCTGGTAATACCTGTTCTGTGCTTCAAGCAATTGTTTATCCATTTGTGCGGACATGAAGCTGGAAATACAATCATACAGATAGAATGTCACAATGTTAATGATAAAAATGATTGCGATACATATGATAACATATGCAGATGGCATTGAACTTCCGGACAAAGTGATGAGAAATAAAATAATTGTCCCAAATGGAACGAAAAATAGGCTCAGCCAGTAAATGAAGGGGAGTGGTTTTCGGCTTTTTACATGATTAAAACCATATGCCAGAAGTACAAAGGCGTAGGAAATAATTCTGATGCTGATGATACCAAATTCTGATTTGTGCTGAAACGATATAAAAAGATTTCTTCCGGGAATATCAGTTAAAAATACGATAATTGTTTCTATACAAGCTAAAGAAATGAACATGATAGAAACTGATAAAATCGATTTCTTTAAGTTGCCATAATAAAAACTGACAAGGACGAAAAACAGTGTGACTGTGGAAATTATTGTAATCAGAGGTATTCTAATATATATATAAATACTGGAGGTAATGAGAAAATAGGCTATATAAAGAAGAGGCTCTATTTTCTTGCTGAATTTAAATTCAGAATAGAAAATGTGGATATATTTATAGATTACGTAGGCCATAAACATTTCTGCAAGGATATAAACCGTTGTGTATTCAATATTCATCTGGATTTTCCACCCTTTCACTCATTTGCAAAGCTCTTATTTCCTGCCTTCTGCCTCTGCTGATTGGAAGTATTGTTCCGTTAGACATAACAATTTCTGAATACCCCAGTATGGAAATATAAGTGCGGTTGATCAGATAGGAACGGTGTATTCTTAAAAATGAATAGTTGGAGACAATGATTAAGATTTCCTCCAGATTTCCATAAAATAAATCCTCTTGATTGGTCATCACAATTCTTATTTTACGGTTCATGCTTTCAAAATATAGAATATTGTTTATTTCTGTTTTATAGGTTTCATTACCCTTTTGATATTCAAAAAATCCGATGGATTTCTTTTTCTTTTCTAATGACAATTATGACAATTCCAGAGAATTGATTACGAATTGAGGATCAATGGGTTTTTCAATAAAATTTAAAGGCTGCACATCGAAGAGTTGTTTGTAGTAGCTGTCTTTCCCTGAAATATATACGATATCGGTTACGTAATCTTTTTTGATTTTCCGGATGTACTGGCCAACTTCGACCCCATTTATTTTCCCTAATTCTATATCAAGATAGATTAAATCGAAAAAGTTCCCTTGATTAAGAAAATGTAAAATACGTTCTCCTGAATAAAAGCAATCTATGCTTACCTTCATGAAATTTTGGTTCGCATAGTTTGTTAAAATATCTTCTACTTGCGTACAGATGAATAAATCATCATCGCATATTGCGATTTTTGTCATATCTCATTTCCCCTTTGTGTTGCGTAGTATTAATAAAATTCTGTATTATTCTTTTATGTTATGAATTTTAACACATTTTTTAAAGTTTGCAATCTATTATGCAATAAATTATTGCTGAATTGCAGCGTAATGGGATATGAATGTGGGAGATTTTGCAATTCACTACATTAAACCATACCATTCATTACATGAGACAAAATATTTTGTAGAATTATGTTATAATCCTGTCAAAAGAGAGAAGGAGGATAATCAGTATGAAAAATATTTTTATTAAATTTGGGGGTATACTGGCAAGCTTGGCATTAATGATTACAACCTTGAATATCAATACGGCTTGTATGGTATTCTCGCATCAGCCTAAACTTCCTGAGAGTGCTAAAAGTTTACGGCGTTTTTAATTATTTCAAGAGAGAAACGTAACTATGTATTCTGATAACGTGAGCAAAGCGCGTTGGTTGGGAAAGAAGTGTAAAAAGTTAATTTAAAGCAAAAGATGTTGAGAGCAGATTTGATTATTGAGACAACCAAGGAAGAAGTTTTTATGTTGAAAAGAGTTTTAGGGATTTTTTGCAGTTATGATGCTATTAGGTTTAAATATGGTTTCTTACGCGTCCAATGATAACGGAAAGATTGAACTAGACAAGTTGGATAAACTGGGAAGTCTTGAAGATATGGCAAATAGTCCAGAGGCTAAGCAGGGCATTGTAACACCTATGTTATGGGCAGGAGAAAAGATACCTCAAGTAACAAGTATTGATTTATATGATTATGGGACTCTTGATAATGGTAATTTTGCTGGCATAATCAGAGTTATGGGATATGGAAAGGAGGATACACGTTTTGATGGAAATAAGATAAGCTATATTGAAAGCACACCGATCGTTCTTTGGGGTACAGGAGCAGATGGTTTTCTTTATTTATATGATTGTGGAAAAATTACATAGTCCAGGACTTATTGGTTTGACACAACATTTACGTCAAGGGAGTATCCATACAAAAAAATGTATTTTTCATATCCATTTAGACTTTAAGAAGAAGTCAATAGGGAGGACTGTTAATGATTATTTCACCTGATTATTTTGCATTAATGCAGAATCCTCATAGGTCAAAGAAAACTTCAGATCATGAAAGTTTTTCAGGTTCTGTTGTGAAAACTTCTGGTAGTGTAGAAAATACGAAAATACCAACTTCCGCAGGCTCTATCCTATATCGTAAAGAAGGAGCAATCTATTCCGGTGGGAATGGAACAGGATTATCCTTTTATCTTGAATATGCAGTGGAATCAACAGAAGAAAATCCAGTAATCATTGCAAGGGGAGTAGATGAAAATCGAAATGAGTTTAAACAAGTGATTTCTGTAAATGATATAAATCCCAGGAATGCCACTCTTGTTGAATTGCAGGCTTTTGCTTCGCACTATAAGCTTGGTAAAAAAATAATGGGACTTAGTTCCTTACCTACAGAAATAAGAAATATAGGGCTTACAGACCGTGTCGATCTTTATAGGGCTTTTGAAAAAGGAATTAAGAATTTTCAAACAGTCGGAAGGTATGATTTAGAAGCACTTTATAAACGAAATTACAACGTTTATTTGGAGGCATTTAAAAGCCTGGAATAATAGAGAGAAGTAAAGAGAAATATTATTTGAAAAGCAAATTAACAAAGGAAGAATATGAGAATCTCTAATAATTTATTACCCGTCTCTTTTTCAATCAATAAAAAGACAGAAACAAAGAAAAACTTTTCTGATATACTTTTAATAAACAGGGACGTGATTGAAAAAAAGGCAGACAACGTTTGGGTTGCTCCGATGAATCAAGGAGAGCCGAAAAAAAAGGAATTGGAAACAGAGTTTGATGATGAACGACTGGCTTATCATTTTGAATATCATACCGGTGAAAAGATATCTACAGAAAAACATATTAATTGGAATAGCCAGGGACTTGGAACATTGACCTCGCAGCAACTGGCTTATCTAAAATCCACTTATGATGTGAAAAATATGGATGGGCAATCCTGCTATAATCTTTTGGCTGACTTAAGCAATATGGGAGTACTGTCAGGTTATGATATTGTCAGACAATATAGGAGTTTTCCAGTTCCAGGAGGCAGAAACCCTGTGGGAAAAGAGGACATCTTAGGGCACAAGGAGGATTTTGAGAAGCTGATAGCCATGGGAAGGGCAGTTCGGCAGCCCGATGGCTCATATGCAGTGAGCAATTCCTTTTTCCTTGGCGGAGATATATTGGAAAACCGACAAATGGCGTATGATTCTATGTCGAGGCGTTTAAGAGCAACGTTGAATACGCCAGAGGGGTTTGACAGCCCATCAGAATATCAAAGAGCAATAGTAGAAGAAAAGGCGGCGTTAGGTGTTTATGAAAAATTTTTGGATATACTCGAACTGATTAAATAAGTTAAACAAAAGCATAAGAAAGTGGGAAAGGAATATGAAAAAAGTTATAGCTATAATCCTGTCAAAAGAGGAAAGGAGGATATCAGTATGAAAAGCATGTTTATTAAATTAGGGGGTATACTGGCAAGTCTGGCATTAATGATAACAACCTTGAATATCAATACAGCTTGTATGGTATTCTCACATCAGCCTAAACTTCCTGAGAATTCTAAACGATTACGGCATTTTTAGAAATTTCAGGCTTTGATTATGGAAGAATTACAGTTGTTAGGGGTGTTTCATTGAGTATTGATATATACAAGGTGAAGGAAATATATTGTTGACACAGAGCATTTTAATAGCGAAGAAGAAGCCGGTTTATTACTGAATATCAATATTGTAAAAAGAGGAGAGAAGACACATGAATGAAAAAACAAGAAAATTGAATATAATGATAATGATTGTAATGATTATATCGATGTTAATAAGTATTACCGCAATGGCGTCTAATGATGGAAAGTACGAAAAAGCATTAAATTACCCAAATGATTTTCAGGTTTCACCTTATTCCAATGGTTATCCCAGTGAGGTTACGATTGATAAGTTAAAACTATATCCTGCCAACGTTGATATACAAAAAGCCTATACAGACGGATATTACACAGTCAATGGACCAACAGCTAACCAGTGGCTGCCTACATATATAGGTACAAAGACAACACAGAATTATAAAGAGAATAATTGTAATGGGTTTTATGTAGTATTGTACACTTCTAACTATCGTGTAGC
Organism: Lacrimispora sp.; assembly: GCF_036758025.1. GTDB lineage: Bacteria > Bacillota > Clostridia > Lachnospirales > Lachnospiraceae > Lacrimispora. The sequence continues at coordinate 31,708 of NZ_DAIOXM010000010.1, forward strand.
CAGTCGATATGAAGCCTTAGATGGGTACAATGTTGTAAAAAAAGGGTTTCCAACATGGGAGATTGATTTCTTCATAAGGACTCAATATAAGACTGCAGATGGCAAATATGACTATGCCCGTTGGGAAGTGGATTTTTATGGCAGTACGAATCAGGGATTTCCGCTTTATGGACCTGTTTATATAAAAGCTGATTAAAGGAGAATGAATATGAGAATCTCTAACAATTTATTACCCGTCTCTTCCTCAATCAATAAAAAGACAGAAACAAAGAAAAACTTTTCTGATATACTTTTAATGAACAGGGATATGATTGAAAGAAAGGCAGATAGTGTTCAGACAGCTCTGATGAATCAAGAAGATCCGCAAAAAAAAGAATTAGAAATAGAGTTTGATGATGAACAATTAGCTTCTTACTTCGAATATTATACCGGCGAAAAAATATCTACAGAAAAACATATCAATTGGGAAAGCCAGGGACTTGGAACATTGACTTTGCAGCAGCTGACTTATTTAAAATCCACCTATGATGTGAAAAATATGGATGGACAATCTTGTTATAATCTCCTGTCTGATTTAAGCAATATGGGAGTATTATCAGGTTATGATATTGCCAGGCAATATAAGAGCTTTCCAGTTCCGGGAGACAGAAACCCTGTGGGGGACGATTTTATAAAAGACCAGAAAGACTTTGAAAAACTGGTAGCCATGGGACGGGCAGTTCCTTTACCCCAGGGAGGATATGAAGTATGCAATTCCTTTTTACTTGGTGGAAATATATTGGAAAACCGGCAAATGACTTATGATGCTGCTTCGAGGCGTTTGAGAGCAACGTTGAATACGCCAGATGGTTTTGGCAGTCCATCAGAATATCAAAGGGCAATAGCAGAAGAAAAGAAGGCGTTAGGTGCTTATGAAAAATTTTTGGATATACTCAAACTGATTCAATAGGTTAAACAAAAGTATAACAAAGTGGGAAAAGAATATGAAAAAAGTTATAACTATAATGATGGCAACTTTTTTGCTAATGGCTTTCTTTATTACATCTTTTGCAGCAGAAGATACTCCTGATTTACGAGGTGTATTTACAGATGAAACAGTAGATTTTAATATTAGTGTATCTAAAATTACAAATCCAGTTGAACCTCAGGCATGGCCGGGTTCTGGCGCAGCGGCACAAGTATCTAGTGTTATTATTGAACAGATTGGATTTTTAAATATAGCTGGACATGAAGGAAATGTAGGAATTCTGGTTAAAGTTACAGGACATGGTCGTGATTACGCTAAATATGATAATGTTTCTGTAGATTATTTTCAGCGTGATGGTTTTATATTATCAGGTACATTAGTAGATGGCTGGTATTATCTGTACGATTGTGGAGCACCAACTCTTGGAGGGCATAGATTTGATATCAGATGCGTATCTCACAATTCTCCATATACAGAAAAATCAGCATGGGCAACTTTTAATATTACACCATAACAGTAGATCGGAGGTTAATAGATGAGTATTTTGGGTATAAATTCTCCGGTTTCAAGAATGCAAAATTATGTCTTAAAAGGGAAAGAGGATAGAAATTCATTCGCCTCAAATGATTTTGCGAAAAACGAACAGTTTCAAAAAGTTAATGGAAATCAACATATCACTTTAAGGTTGGGGTATCTGCATAGTGAAGGCAGTCCTTCTTCGGGACAAGAATTGCATATGAAGTATGATGAAAGCTCTACAGAGGATGACCCTATAATGCTTGCAGTCGGAAAAGATAACCAGGGAAAAGAGTTTACTAAAAAAATCCATTTAAATGAATTAGATGTAGAAAATGCCAGCTATGTAGAGATGATTGCTTTAAAAGTGCATTTAAAGCAACAAGGCGACAAAGATGTACGGAATAGTTGTAGTATTCCATTAACAGCTCTTCTCGGCCAACAGGATGTCAATACAAAGTTTAATTTTCAGCAGTATTATAATGATTGGATTTCAGCATTAAAGGATGCTGGGGTAGGACATAATGTGGATATGTATATGAGTGAGTTGGAACGTTATGTTTTTTATTGCCGTATGGAGGATAAATCTGCAATATAAATAATGTAATTCTAAATGTGTTATATGCGATATTTGGTCTTTAATACCATAGTCTACAATTTTAAATTCAATATTTATTTTTACTAAGTAAATAATATGATTTAATAGTTCCTCTGTTGCAGGATATTTTGCAACAGTGGGATTTTTAATAGAAAAATTCAATATCTTGAAAAGTATACTATGTTTCTTTGCTGTAAGGAATAAAAATTAAATAAATAACACCTCTGAAAAAATTCAGTCGCAAAGATAGCGGTGCAAGATTGATGTGAGCAGAATAATGGAAGATATGATTCAGAAGCACCTTATAAATGGAGTTACAGCATTTATTTAGAACTAAATGAATGTTTGATATAATAGCGATTCAAAAAGCAGACCAACAATTTTTGTCGATCTGCTTTGGGGGGATTATATTTGGAAAAAGGCCTCTGCCAGCCTCACAAGGGCTTCCTGATCCCTTGTTCCCATAATCTCCCTTGCAGAGTGCATAGCGAGAATAGGAACGCCTGCATCCACTGTCCGCATGGTCAGAAGGGCGGAAGAAATGCTTCCCAAAGTGGAACCACCTCTCATATCGGAGCGATTGGAGAATTTTTTATAAGGAATATTCTCTTTTCGGCAGATGCTTTCAATGACTCCCGTGCTGGATGCATCCGTAGCGTAGGACTGGCTGGCTGACAGTTTAATGGCTACCCCGTCGCCCATGACAATCTGGTTCTTAATATCACATTTTTCCCCATGATTCGGATGAATGGCGTGGGCCACGTCAAGAGACAGCAAAAATCCGCTCATCAAAACATTTAAAAAGGTTTCTCTGGAATAGCCCAGAGATAAGCAGAGCTTTTCCAGAATACGCTCCATAAGAGCAGAAGAGGCACCCTGCTTGGTATGGCTTCCGATTTCTTCATTATCGTATAGGGCAATGACATTGATGCTGTTTTTGCATGGTTTAGCCATGATGCCCTTTAAGCAGGCCTGTACGGAAGTTAAGTTATCCAGACGGGGAGAGGAGTAAAATTCATTTTGCAGTCCTAAGAGAGTTCCTTCTTCCCGGTTATAGATGTAAATTTCGTAATCTAGAATCTCTTCTTTTTTAACTCCCGCCTCTTTAGCCAGAGCCTCTAAGAAAAAGTGTTCCTTGCTTAACTCTTCCGTAATCCGGGCAATGAGGGGAAGCATGTCGACTTGGGCATTGATGGCAACTCCGTTGTTAGCCTCCCGGTTCATGTGGATGGCCAGGCTGGGAACTGTGAGAAGAGGCCGTGAAAAGTCCACAAACACGGTTTCAGGCTTCATGGGAGATTCCCCTGCCACGCAGACCTTGCCAGCCATGGATAAAGGCCGGTCAAACCAGGTTCCCAGAAGAGGGCCTCCATATACCTCTACATTAAGCTTTCCGTATTCTAGGGAAGTGATCTCAGGGGAGGGCTTTACCTTCAGGCAGGGCCAGTCTGTATGGGAGGCTGCCAGCTTAAGGGCGGGCACTTCTCCCAGCTCTTCCCCTATGGAAAATGCCACCAGGGTGGAATCAAATGCATTTATGTAATAAGATCCGCCCTTTGCCAATCCCCATGGTTCAGCCAGAGGCAGCTCTTTAAAACCTGCAGACGCAAGCTGGTCCGCTGCCGCCATGATGCAGTGATAGGGAGAAACAGATGCGGCAATCAGTGTTTCCAACTCTTTGATATGATTCATAAGGTTCCTCTTTTCCGCCCGAATATCCGGGCTCATTGCTTTTGCTAATATCATATCACAGTATACCACAGAAAAAAACGGTTTGGAATACCGGAGAACAGGGGAAATCCTGCGTTGACAGTCTGGGATGATCCGGTGTATAGTAAACGGGCAGAGATTATAAGAAGGGGAGAATTTGTCATGATCGCATTGAAAATTGAGGACTTAAAGCTCTTTACCTCCAGCTTGTTCGTAGGGGACGTGTTTGACCAGTTTCTTGTTAAAGAAGCTGTTATTACTACATTCAATACCTTTACCATAGATGGGGCCATACGCCCCGGTTACTATTCCGGTGAGGAACTGGAGGAAATGAAAAACGGACAGCTTTCCTCCTGGGCCATGGTAAAGCCCTTTTGTTTTTCCTTGATTAAAGGGAAACGTCTTCCTGTCAGCTTCCAGATCATCCTCCAGATGTCACAGGAAGGAACAGAAGGTTTCCTGGCCTCCCGCCAGCTTCCCTTTGCCCCTGATCAGGTAAAAGGGTTGTATATGAATATCCGTTATGAAGAAGATAAACTTACCTGCGTGACAGGAACCTCTGTTTCCGTCTTTACTCTGGACAAGGCCCTTGATGAGGAATGGGACCAGGCGGCGAAAGGATTTTTAAAGCATCATAGCATTCCATTTATGGAAGAATAGAATTATTAGCACTCGATTCAAATGAGTGCTGATTTTCTATTGACATTTCATTCACAGCGTATTAAAATACTTTTTACAGATATAATTTTCCCAATGAAGCCGGGCGAACCGGGCTTCATTTATGAATCACATGAATAATAGAAAACGTAAGGAGTGTTTTGGTATGGCAAAGACAGGAAGCTTGACAATTAACAGCGAAAATATTTTCCCGATTATTAAGAAATGGCTGTATTCTGATCATGATATTTTTTATCGGGAGCTGGTTTCCAATGGCTGTGATGCCATTACAAAGCTGAAAAAGCTGGAAATCATGGGAGAGTGGCAGAAGCCTGATGATCTGGAGTTTAAGATCGAGATTATTACAGACTCCAATGAAAAATCAATTACATTTAAGGACAACGGCCTTGGTATGACCGCAGAGGAAGTGGAAGAGTACATCAACCAGATCGCTTTTTCCGGTGCCCAGGATTTCCTTGAAAAATATAAGGACAAGGCCAATGAAGACCAGATCATCGGTCATTTTGGACTTGGCTTCTATTCTGCATTCATGGTGGCTGACCGGGTTACCATTGATACTCTTTCCTATAAAGAAGGCGCTGCTCCGGTGCACTGGGAGTCCGACGGCGGAACAGAGTACCAGATGGAGGATGGAGATAAAAAGGAATTTGGTACTTCCATCAAGCTGTATCTCAATGAAGAAAGCCTGGAATTCTGCAACGAATACAGAGCCAAAGAGGTTCTTGAGAAATACTGCTCCTTTATGCCGGTGGCAATTCACTTATCCAGTTCCTCTTCTGAACCTCAGTATGAGACCATTGAAAAGGATGAACTGACCGATAAGGACACTGTGGTGGAAACCATTGTGGAGGAAGCAAAGACCGAGGAAAAAGAGAACGAGAACGGGGAGAAGGAAGTTGTAGAGATATCTCCTGCTAAGGAAAAATATAAGATTAAAAAGCGTCCGGTGCCTGTCAATGACATCAATCCTTTGTGGAATAAGCACCCCAATGAATGTACGGAGGAAGATTATAAAGCTTTCTACCGCAAGGTGTTCCACGATTACAAGGAGCCCCTGTTCTGGATTCACTTAAATATGGATTATCCATTTAATCTGAAGGGAATCCTTTACTTCCCTAAGCTGAACATGAATTACGACAGTCTGGAAGGGACTATTAAGCTGTATAACAGCCAGGTGTTTATTGCAGATAACATCAAGGAAGTAATTCCTGAATTCCTGATGCTGTTAAAGGGTGTGATTGACTGTCCGGACCTGCCTCTTAACGTATCCAGAAGTGCCCTTCAGAACGACGGCTTTGTGAAAAAGATTTCCGATTATATTACAAAGAAGGTGGCTGACAAGCTGACCGGCATGTTTAAGACAGACCGTGAAAATTATGAAAAGTATTGGGATGACATCAATCCATTTATTAAGTTCGGCTGCTTAAAGGATGAGAAGTTTGCTGAGAAGATCAATGATTCTCTCATTTTTAAGAATCTGGAAGGAAAATATTTAACCATTTCCGACTGCCTGGAGGCAAATAAGGAAAAGCACGAAAATCAAATCTTCTACATTACCGATGAAAAAGAGCAGAGCCAGTACATCAATATGTTTAAAGAGGCCGGACTTGATGCGGTTTATTTAACCCATAATATTGACAATCCTTTTGTGGGATATTTGGAGCAGAAAAATGAGAATGTGAAGTTCTTATGCATTAACTCTGACTTATCCGATACCTTCAAGGAAGAGGTGAGCCAGGAAGACCAGGAGGCTATGAAGGGCGATGTGGAAGCTCTGACTGAGTTATTCCGTAAGGTTCTGGGCAAGGAGCACCTTGAGGTGAAGGTGGAGAAGCTGAAAAATGAGAGCCTTTCCTCTATGATCACTGTGTCAGAGGAATCCCGCCGTATGCAGGAAATGATGAAGATGTACACCATGCCTGGAATGGACCCGTCTATGTTCGGGGCAGGAGGAGAAACCCTTGTGCTCAACTACAACAACAAGCTGGTTCAGTATGTGCTGGCAAACAGAGAGGGAACTCATACCAATTCCATCTGCGAGCAGCTTTATGATCTGGCAGCCTTAAGCCATGGTTCCCTGACTCCTGAGCGGATGACAAAATTCATTGCAAGAAGCAATGAACTGATGTTAGTCATGGCAGAAGCATAAATGCTATAATCTTTTCATTTCAGGATATCTTTTTTGTAACTTTTGTGTTATATTAGGTACAAGATTTTGAAATAATGTGATCCCGGACTGGGATCATGCCTACAGGAGGAAACTGGAATGAAAGAAAAAGGGTTGAGAATAAAAAAGATGGTGGCAAAGCTGCTGCTGGTCTTGATGGTGACCCTGTTTGCAGGTGCGGCTCCGGGAACGGCTCTGGTATCCCATGCAGAGGTGGCTGCGGCTGCAGAATCTGCTGCTCCGGCAGCGCAAGGAGTTTTGGAGCAAAATACCGTACTCTTTTTAACTGCCTTTTTCGTTGGCCTGATTCTGCTGATCATATTTGTGGTCGTTGCAGTGGTGTCTTCGATTATGGTCACTGATGATGTATTTTATTCTCAGGAAAACTAATCCCGTCAGAGTGATAAGGACCTGTACCTTGGAAAACTGGTACAGGTTCTTTTTTTGAGGTCAGCCAATTATTCTATTGACATCTGAGTATGGTTTCTCTATAATATATGGTAATGAATACTACATGATAAGTTTCGTGTCAGGAGGAAGAGCGGAGATATGAGCTATAAGATTATTGGGGACAGTTGTCTGGACCTTACGGCAGATTTAAGGAAAGATCCCCACTTTCAGATAATCCCCCTTACTTTACAGGTGGGAAACACTCAGATTATCGATGATGAGACATTTGACCAGAAAAGCTTTCTGGAACTGGTGAAAAGCAGCAGCGAGGCTCCTAAGACAGCATGTCCTTCCCCGGAGCTGTTTAAGGAAGCTTATGAATGCGATGAAGATCAGGTATTTGTCATCACCTTGTCCGAACATTTAAGCGGAACCTATAACAGCGCTGTTCTGGGAAAAAAGCTTTATGAGGAAGAGCATGGAAATGACGGGAAAAAGATTGCAGTGCTGGGCTCTGATTCCGCCTCATCCGGTGAGTTAAACATTGCCCTTTACGTTCAGTCTCTTTGTCAGGCTTCCCTGCCCTTTGAAGAAATCGAGAAAAAGGCCAGGACCTTCATTAAGAATATGAAGACCTATTTTGTGCTGGAGAGCCTGGATACCTTGAGAAAGAACGGGCGCCTGACAGGACTTCAGGCCTTCTTTGCCACTGCCTTAAATATTAAACCTGTTATGGGGGCTGAAGCCGGCGTGATCGTAAAGCTGGATCAGGCCAGAGGAATTAACAAGGCTTTGGGCCGGATGGTGGAGCTGGCTATGAAAGATACGAAAGACACCAGGGATAGGGTTTTAGTGATTGCCCATTGCAATAATCCGGAACGGGCGGAATACGTAAAACAGGAAATGATCAAGCAGGCTGTGTTTAAAGATGTGATCATTACAGAAACCGCAGGAGTGGCTACGGTCTATGCCAATGAAGGCGGAATTATCATGACGCTTTAAAGAAATTGATTATATTTATGCTCTGTTCAGGCAGGGGATGAATATAATCAATTTTGCATAATAAATGCTTTACAAACATGGATAAATATGTTAAAATGTATAAAAATAAGAGTTTGACTGGGTGCAACTGTAATTTAACGTGCAGGCATAACTGGTCGTATTTATACGCTTGCTCAGGCAAGGTATAAGTATGACCAGTTTTTTTATTACAGAAAACGGGGAAGTCTATGGTAGTGAAACAGGTATTGGGAAATAACATAGTCAGTTCATGGGATTCAAATGGACAGGAAGTCCTGCTCATGGGAAAAGGGATCGGTTTTTCCGTAAAGCCAGGAAGCCCGGTGGATGAATCGAAGATATCAAAAACCTTCTTTTTAAGGACCCAGGAAATGAACCGGTTTGCAGAGCTGGTAGCAAAGCTTCCGGAATCACATATCCGCTGTGCCGGAAGGATTATTTCCTATGCAAAGGAAACCTTGGGTAAAAAACTGAATGATAACATTTATATTACTTTGACGGATCACTTAAACTTTGCCATTGAAAGAAAAAAACAGGGAATTGAATTTAAAAATGCGCTGCTGTGGGAAATTAAGAAATTTTATCATCAGGAGTATGAGATTGGGCTGGAAGCCTTAAGGATCATAAAGGACAGGCTTGGCGTGGAACTGTCAGAGGATGAAGCCGGATATATTGCCCTGCATATGGTGAATGCAGAACTGGATACCAATATGAAGGAATCTACAGAGATTCCCCAGATGATCCAGGATATCTTAAACATCGTCCGTTACCACTTTGGAATTTCCCTGGATGAAGAGACTTTGTCCTATGAACGGTTTGTGACACATTTGAAATTTTTCGTTCACCGGGCAGTGAGAAAACGGTATTATGGGACAGAGGATATGGAGTTCTGCTATATGATCTACCGGCAGTATTCGGAAGCATACCAATGCGCCTTAAAGGTGAATACATATATGGAAAAAAAGATGGATTACCGGCTTACAGATGAGGAGATTATGTACCTGACGGTCCATATCAAGAGAATTATTCAGGAAAATACAAGTGAGCAGGAATAAAAGGTGAGAAATCATTCGGGAGAAGGCCAATCCAGGAATGTATTTATAAAAACAGCGGGCTTTATTGTATCCGGATAACAAGGTCTGCAGTAAAAGATCATAAGGAGGATGAGATATGGCAAGTAAATATGATGGATTAGCAAGAATTATTATCCAGAATGTAGGGGGAAAGTCCAACGTTATCAGTCTGACCCACTGCATCACCAGACTGCGTTTTAAATTAAAGGATGAGTCTAAAGCCAATACAGAGGTCTTAAAAAACACCAGCGGAATTGTGACGGTTATGCAGAGCGGCGGCCAGTATCAGGTAGTCATAGGCAACCACGTTCCGGATGTATATGCGGTAGTATGTGAAATCGGAGGATTCGGAGGGGATCAGCCGGATTCGGAAGCAGCAAAATCGGACGAGCCTCAAAAGCTGTTTACCATGCTTCTGGATACTCTTTCGGGCGTTTTTCAGCCTATTTTAAGTGTATTCTGTGCCACCGGATTGATAAAAGGAATTCTGGCGATTCTGACCTTTACGGGGGTTCTTTCTCCAACAGACGGAACTTATCAGCTTCTGTTTGCAGTGGGAGACGGATTCTTCTATTACCTGCCTGTAATCCTTGGCTATACCTCAGCAAGGAAATTTGGGTTAAATCCCTTTACCGGAATTGCTTTGGGGTGTGCTCTTATATATCCCAAGGTTACCGGCCTCACATCAAACGAGGTGATGCAGGTCTTATTTGAAGGCAGCATGTTCGAGTCCAACGTCTATGCAACGTTTCTCAAGATACCTGTTATTATGCCGAAAGCGGGCTACCCGTCTTCAGTCGTGCCCATCGTGCTGTCAGTTTACGTTGCATCAAAGATAGAAAACATGTGGAAAAAGGTGGTTCCTGATGTAGTAAAGAACTTTTTGGTTCCCACTCTCACCCTTTTGGTGGCAGCACCCGTCACCTTTGTGGCAGTGGGCCCCATAGCCAACTCCATAGCAGCTCTCATTGGTTTTGCAACTCAGGCAGCTTATGACGCCAGTCCTGTATTGGAGGGTCTGATCGTAGGTGCGTTCTGGCAGGTACTGGTTATCTTCGGCCTGCACTGGGGATTGATTCCCGTTTATATTATGAACTTAAGTACCCAGGGTTATGACAGCTTTATGCAGCCCTACTTTGCAGCTTCCTTTGCCCAGACTGCCGCAGTCATTGCAGTTCTTATGAAGACAAAGGATAAGAATTTCAAAGCCCTTTGTATTCCCGCAGCTATTTCCGGCCTTTTCGGAGTGACGGAGCCTGCTATTTACGGTATTACCCTTCCAAAGAAAAAACCCTTTATCATTTCCTGTATCGGAGCAGCCATAGGCGGAGCTATTATTGGACTTGGAAATGTAAAGAAATATTCCTCAGGTGCTTTGGGCATCTTCGGATTTGTGACCTTTATTAATCCCGAGAACAATGACACCTCCAGCATTCCCTGGGTGGCAGCAGGCGTTGTGGTTGCTTCCATTATTGCATTTGTTCTCTGCTTTATGCTGTATCATGAGGAGGTCAAGGAGGAGGTCAAGGCAGGGGAGCTTGTACCATCCAACCCAGGCGTGAAAAAAATAACCCTTGTAAGCCCGTTGAAAGGAAAGATTGTGCCTTTGGATCAGGTGGAGGATGCGGCATTTTCCTCCGGCGTACTGGGTCAGGGAGTGGCGATTCTGCCGGAAGAAGGTGTGCTGTATGCACCGGCAGACGGAGAGATCACAGCTCTTTTCCCCACAGGACATGCCATTGGAATGATGAGCGCAAACGGCGCAGAGGTGCTGATCCATGTGGGTATGGATACGGTACAGTTGGAAGGAAAAGGATTTACCGTACTGACTGCAGTGGGAGATCATGTGAAAAAGGGACAGGAGCTGCTGAGGTTTGACTTAGATGTGATCCGGGAGGCCGGATATTCAGCCGTAACACCGATTCTGGTTTCCAATTCTGCTGTATTTACCGATGTAATTGCGACAGACGACGGACAGGTGGGTGTGGGAGATACCCTGATTACCATTTTATAGGAGCCTAAAGGAAAGGATGAGGAATATGAGAAAAGACTTTTTGTGGGGAGGAGCCACTGCAGCAAATCAGTGTGAAGGCGGCTGGAAAGAAGGAAACCGCGGAATGGCAATTGTGGATATGATTCCGTGGGGAGAAAACCGTTTCCCGGTTATGCGGGGAGAGATGGATTACAAAGCTCTGCCGGAGGATTCCTATTTTCCTGGCAGAGAAGCCATTGACATGTACAGCCATTATAAAGAAGATATTGCTTTATTTGCGGAAATGGGATTTAAATGCTACCGTTTTTCCTTTTCCTGGTCCCGTATTTTCCCTTCGGGAGAAGAAGAGACTCCTAATGAAGAAGGTCTGAAGTTTTACGGGGATTTTATTGATGAGCTTTTAAAATATGGGATCGAACCGGTTGTAACCATCTGCCATTTTGATATTCCCCTGGCTTTGGTGGAGAAATACGGTTCCTGGAAGAGCCGTAAGGTCATTGACTGCTATGTGAAATACTGTGATGCCATTTTTAACCGTTTTAAGGATAAGGTGACTTACTGGATTACATTTAATGAGATCAACATGCTTCTTCATCTGCCCTTTATGGGGGCCGGAATCCAGTTTGCAGAGGGAGAGGACCCAAGGCTGGTGAAATATCAGGCGGCCCATAACGAGCTGGTGGCCTCTGCCATGGCAACCCGGCTGGGGCACCAGATCAACCCGGCTTTCAAGTTCGGCTGCATGCTGGCCGCAGGAAACTTTTATCCCTATAGCTGCAACCCAGAGGATGTTTGGGAAAGTCTGGGAAAAGACAGGGAAAATTATTTCTTTATTGACGTACAGGCCAGGGGAGAATATCCCGCTTATGCCAAGAAGCTGTTTGAAAGGGAGGGCATAGCCCTTGAGACAGGACCTGATGATCATAAGATTCTGAAGGAAAATACGGTGGATTTCATATCCTTCAGCTATTATTCTTCCCGGTGTGCCAGCACATCTGAGGAAGTCATTGCAAAATCCACATCAGGCAATGTGATGAAAAGCATCCGCAATCCTCATTTAAAGGTATCTGAATGGGGCTGGCAGATCGACCCTCTCGGGCTGAGAATTACACTGAATACCTTATACGACCGGTATCAGAAGCCGTTGTTTATCGTGGAAAACGGCCTCGGTGCAGTGGATCAGGTGGAAGAGGACGGAAGCATTTCCGATGATTACCGGATCGAATATCTGGAGGCTCATATAAAGGAAATGATGAAAGCCGTGGATGAGGATGGGGCGGATTTGCTGGGATATACCCCCTGGGGCTGTATTGATTTAGTCAGCGCTTCTACTGGAGAGATGAAGAAACGGTACGGCTTTATATACGTGGATAAGGACAACCAGGGAAAGGGAACCTTAACACGAAGCAGGAAAAAATCTTTTGAGTGGTACAAACATGTTATTGCGACCAATGGCGGAATTTTAAAATAAAAGAAATCCAATGGAAAGAATTCTGATTTCTGTAAAAGAGTTGATGACAATTTGACAAATAATGGGAACCATTGTAAGATAAAGAACGAAAATATATTTTCCAGTATGTGGAAAAGGTAATGAAAAATGTAGAACCATGTCAAAGTTATCAACAATCAGGAGAGATTCATGAAGAAAACCAGTGGATTAATGAAGATTCTGGTTGTCCTTCCCCTGCTGCTGCTTATTTTTCTCGTCGGATGGGTGGGGAGCAGCGAGTGGAAGGGAAACCAGGGGGGAAAAGAAACGACAGGCCAGGAAAGTCCTGGGGAAACCCTGGCAGTGAGCAGGGAAGAGACTCAAAGAGAAACAGAGGTTCTCACACTTGAAACAGAGACATCTGAGGCGGAAACAGAACCGGCTTTGCCCGTCCAACTGCTTTTTGCAGGAGATATATTACTTTCTAATCATGTAATAAATGCCTATGATAAGGCAGGGGGCATAAATGGAGTTCTGGATGACGGATTTCGGGGAGAAATCAGCCAGTCAGACATCTTTATGGTTAATCAGGAATTCCCTTTCAGCGACAGAGGGGCGGCGGCGCCGGATAAACAGTTCACCTTCCGGCTGCCTCCTTCCAGAGTTTCCATGATGAATGAGCTGGAAATTGATATTGTAACTCTGGCTAATAATCATTCTCTGGACTTTGGAACAGATGCACTTGTGGATACCTGCAATGTTTTAGAGGCAGAAGGAATCCGGTATGCAGGTGCAGGTCCCAATATGGACCGGGCCAGACAGCTTCAGACCATGGAAGTGAAAGGAAAAACCATAGGATTTCTGGCAGCCTCCAGAGTGTATCCAGACCCGGCGTGGGTGGCGGGCAGCAAAAAGCCCGGCATGGTGAGCGGATATGATCCCACCATATTGCTGGAGGAAATTGAGAAAGCAGAGGGGAGCTGCGATTATCTGGTTGTTTACCTTCATTGGGGAATTGAGAGGGATGAAAAGCCTCAGGAATACCAGAGAGCCTTGGGAAAGAAGATCATTGATGCAGGTGCAGATCTGGTAATAGGAAGCCATCCTCACGTACTGCAGGGGATTGAGTATTATAACGGAAAGCCTATTTGCTACAGCCTTGGAAACTTCATATTTGGAAGCAGCATTCCAAAGACAGCTCTTTTGCGGGCTGAAGTGGACTTTGAGCAGGGAACCACAGTGTTATCCCTGGTTCCCGGAACTTCCCAAAAGGGTTATACCAGAAAGCTGGAAGATCCGGAAGAAATCCGGAAGTTCTACCAGTACTTCCAGGGAATATCCTTTGGCATTGAAGTGGATGAAAACGGTATGATATACTATAGAGAGTAAAATCAGACGAGGTATCTGTCACCCTGGCAGATGCCTCGTTCTTTTAACCGCTTTGACAAGGTATTTAAGACCAGTTTTTTGTTGCTGCTCCATAAGGGAGCCAAAAGCATTTGCTTAGGACCGTCTCCGCTGATCCGGTGAATGACTGTTTCAGGCGGAAGCAGGGCAATGCAGTCAATGACCAGATCTGTGTATTCCTCCAGGGAATAGACAGGAACCAGCCCTTTACGGTATTCTTCTGCCAGATCTGTGTGTTCCAGAATATGGAGAAGCTGCAGCTTGATTCCGTCGATGCCGTGTTTTCCTAAATGAGCCAGATATTCTACGGTTTCCAGGATCATGTCCCTGGTTTCTCCGGGAAGTCCCAGGATGACATGGGCAATGACTGTGAGTCCGGCCTCCTTTAAGCGTTCATAAGCATCCTGAAAAAGTCCCAGGGGATAGCCCCTGCGAATATAATCAGCGGTGGACTGGTGGATGGTCTGCAGGCCCAGCTCCACCCAGACCGGCTTGATCCGGTTTAAGTCTTTTAATAGAAGGAGGACATCAGGTGGAAGGCAGTCCGGGCGGGTGGCAATGGAAAGAATTGCCACGTCAGGCTGGCGGATTACGCTGGTGAACAATTCCTCCAAATAGGAAACCGGCGCATAGGTGTTGGTATAGGATTGGAAGTAAGCGATAAAACGGCAGTTCTCATCCTTTATCTTGCTTTGGACACGCATTCTTGCGGACTGGAGCTGTTCTGCCACAGAGCGGTCCGGTGACAGGGCTTCGGCAAATTCTCCCGACCCGCCGCTGCTACAGAATATACAGCCGCCCCGGCCTAAGGTTCCATCCCGGTTGGGGCAGGTCATGCCTCCGTCAAGAGCCAGCTTGTAAACCTTATGCCCGTATTGTTTTTTCATCTCATAGTCAAGAGAATGGTAAGGCTTCTCGTTCCAGAACATGATTTTCTCCCTGTTTTTTATGATTGTTTCATTATACGAAAGCCTTGTCCTGACTGTCAAATGAAAAATTATATTACGTATTGTGGAATCTTCAGAATTTGTGATATACTTCCTATAGCAGTAATGAAAGAAAGAGAAAAGGAGCATGTATCATGAAAGAAAATGACATCATCCGTTTACTGGAATCTGAAAAATCCCTGAGCCTTCTGGCTGCTTTATATGGGGAGGAAGCTGTTAAGGAAAATGTAGAACGTTATCAGAACCTTGTTATAAATTTTCATAAGGAATTTCCTGAGGAAGAGGTGGTATTGTTTTCCTCTCCCGGACGTACGGAAATCAGCGGAAACCATACGGACCACAATCACGGAAAGGTGCTGGCAGGCAGCATCAATCTGGACTGTGTGGGTGCGGCGGCAAAAAATAACAGCAGAAAGGTGAACATTATCAGCGAAACCTTTCATCAGAGCTTTCTCGTGGATCTGGATGATCTGACTCCAAGTGATAAGAAGTCAGGAACCGTTGATCTGGTAAAAGGACTTTTAAAGGGCTTTTTGGAAGCTGGATATGAGATCGGAGGCTTTAATGCATATGTGACCAGCAGCGTGATCAGCGCCGCAGGAGTCAGCTCCTCCGCTTCCTTTGAGATGCTTTTATGCTCTATCTTAAATACATTTTTTAATGGCGGGCGCATGGATACGGTGGCCTATGCTCATGTGGGAAAATATGCTGAAAATATGTACTGGGACAAGGCTTCTGGCCTTTTGGACCAGATGGCCTGTGCGGTAGGCGGCCTGATCACCATTGACTTTAAGGACCCGGCATCTCCGGTGGTGGAACAAATTGATTTTGATTTCGCTTCCCAGAAACACAGCCTGATCATCGTCAATACGGGAAAAGGACATGCGGATTTAAGTGCAGATTATTCTTCTGTCCCGGAAGAGATGAAAAAGGTTGCGGAATTTTTCGGAAAAGAGGTCTGCGCCCAGATTACCGAGCAGGAGGTTATTGACAATTTAAGCCAGGTCAGAGAATTTGCAGGAGACCGTTCTGTTCTTCGTGCCCTTCATTTCTTTGAAGAAAATAAAAGGGTGGAGGCAGAAGTGGCTGCTTTAAAGGAAAACCGGTTTGAGGACTTTTTAAGGAACATTACAGCTTCCGGAAATTCCTCCTGGAAATGGCTGCAAAACTGCTTTACCAATACAAATTATCAGGAACAGGGAGTTTCCATTGCCCTGGCTCTAACTGAATTATTTTTAGAAGAAAAAGGAAAAGGTGTATGCAGAATCCATGGCGGTGGATTTGCAGGCGTTATTATGACACTGCTGCCGGATGAGCTTGCGGGGGAATATATTTCTTACATAGAAAAGGCACTGGGAAAAGGCAATGCTTACCGTATGAGCATCAGGCCTTACGGAGCCATCTGTTTTAGTGAACTGGTGAATCAATAATAATTGTAAAACTGTTCCAAATGGGGTAGAATAAAGATAAGAAATGATGAGCAGAAAAATGCATAAAAAGGAGAGAGGTATCATGAGCGAGAAGAAAAATCTGGTCATTGCAATTGGACGTCAGTACGGCAGCGGAGGCCGCATGGTGGGAAAGGCACTTGCCGAAGAATTGGGGATTCATTTTTATGACGAAGAGATTCTGACTATTACCTCAGAGCAGAGCGCAGTGGGCGAGGTATTCTTCCGTCTTGCCGATGAAAAGGCGGGAGGCAATTTACTTTATAAGATCGTAAGCGGTTTAAAACCACAGCTTGGAAAGCCTTCCATGGATGGGGACATTGTAAAGCCGGAGAATTTATTCCGGTTCCAGTCCCAGGTCATCCGGGAGCTGGCGGCCCAGGAATCCTGCATCATAGCAGGCAGATGCGCGGATTATATTTTAAGCCGTGAGGATGTGGATTGTCCGGGGCTGATCAAGATATTTGTCTATGCAGACAATGAAACTTTAATCAGACGGGTCATGGAAGTGGACAAATTGGATGAAAAAGAAGCTTCCAGGCGGGTAAAGAAGATTAACCGGGAGCGGAAGGAGTACTACCGTTATTATACAGGAAATGATTGGGAGGATTGGGATAATTATGACCTGATCATCAATACCGGAAGCATTGATCTGGACCAGACGGCAAGGCTTATTAAGGATTATGTTAAATTGAGAGGAATTGAGTTTTAGAGGTTAATGAAATCATACCGCCTGCCTTTGGAGCTATTAACCTTGAGAATGGAGATCAATAGATGAGGCAAGGAAAAAAATCCAGGCTGGCATATGTGATTTTGAGCTTGATTGGACTGTTTGTTTTGATTGCCGGTTCCTTTACCATATTAAGGGAACAGTATAAACGCTTGAATCAGGAGCTCAGCCGGTTTATTTACGAAAGCCTGTCTTCCTATACGGAGGCCAGGCAGCACGGAATCGGCGAGCTGGCAGACGATATTGACAGGATACTGTCCGGGCTGGCGGAAGCGGCAGAGTCCGCCGGCTTGTCTGGACTGAACGGAAAAGTTCAGGTTTATCTGGATCAGTTCAACAAAAGAAATGAGGATTATCAGATCTATTACCAGGATATTTCCCAGTTCCTGGAAGGGGGATCCATGGAAGAGGCCCCCCAATTGAAGGAACAGCTTTTAACGGGAAAGGGAGGCTTTTCTGATATACTGGCTTCAGACGGTTCAGGAGAAAAGAAGTTCTTCTTTGCTGCGGAGCCGGTCAGGGAAGGGGAAGAAATAACAGGAGTCTTTTTTTTGAAGGTGGATGCCGACGCTCTTGTGAATAGCGGAACAGTGAGCACCCCCTTTAAACGGGTGCATTCTCTCATTGTAAAATCAGACGGAAGCATTTTGTATGGGAACAGCAGCTTTTTTGAAAACTGCGGGAATCTGTTTTCTTCTATAGAAAACAACGGGATTGAGGCGCAGTATGCCGGGGAAATAAAAAAACGGTTTGAGGAACGTGAGTCCTTTACTTTTTCCTTTTCCGGAAAGGAGAGTGTATATTATATATCCTCCTACCCTTTGGGAATCAATCAATGGAATCTTGTGAACTTTGTCCGCTCCCCGGACGTGCTTATCCAGTCAGAATTGATCTTTGATTCTCTCTTCAGAACCGGGGGATTGCTGGTTATCCTGACACTCACCATATGTACTGTCATTGGCCTGGGATTTATCCGGCAGAAGCAAAGGCTTCAGATGGGAGAACAGCGGTATGCGGTTCTTTCCCAGTTCACTGATACAGTGTTGTTTGAATACGATTATCTTTCCGATACTATCGAATTTACTTCCAACGCCAGGAATAAGCTGAAGCTGGACAGCCTGACCATAACCGGAGTCTTAAATCCGGGCCGCGGCAGCCAGCTTATCCATCCCGATGACTGGAAGGGCCGGGGAAGCATTCAGATGGCCCTGAAGGCCTGGAAAAAGGACGAGATGATGCGCCGCCGCATCCGGCTGAAGACTGTATCCGGAGAATACCGGTGGTTTAACTGCCAGTTTAAGATTTTAAAGGATTCCTCAGGCCGCTTGTTCCGGGTGGTGGGAAAGCTGGAGGATATTATGGAACAGCTTGGAAGAGAGGAACGCCTGAAAAATGAAGCCCGGAGAGATCTGCTGACAGGCATGTATAACCGGTTTGGGAAGCGCATTATTGAGAAAGAGCTGGCTTCCCGGAAAAGGGGCCTGTTCATCATGATTGATCTGGACAACTTTAAGGAGATCAATGACACATACGGCCATGTGGCAGGAGATACGGCTCTGACCTTTGTGGCAGGAGATTTGAAAAGGCTTTTCGGTGAAACCGGAGTGGTTGCCAGAATGGGAGGAGACGAGTTTGTGGTGTTCGTCCCAGAGGAATGGGATACGCAGCGGATTGAAAACGCTGCAAAGGCCATTATAGAGGCTTTCCGAAATATAGAGTCTGAGGAATTTCCTGAAATCACGATTTCCGCCAGCATTGGAATTGCAGTTGCACCAAAAGATGGAGTCACCTATGGAGAACTGTACCATGCTGCCGATAAAGCCATGTACTGGGTAAAGAATAATTCCAAAAAGGGATATGCCTTTTACCAGGATTCCAAGTGACATGGCCTATAAAAAAGGTAACTTTTATTACACATAAAGGAGGTACTGAATATGTCTGTTTATGATTTTAAGGTAAAAACAATGGAGGGCAGTGAAAAGAATCTGTCCGATTATTCCGGAAAGGTGCTGCTGATTGTAAATACTGCCACAGAATGCGGTTTTACACCTCAGTATGCAGATCTTCAAGCCATATATGAGGCACATGGAGAGAAGGGGCTTGAAATACTTGATTTCCCCTGCAACCAGTTCGGAGAGCAGGCGCCGGGAGCTGATGAGGAGATTCATACTTTCTGCACCGGACGCTTTGGGGTGACCTTCCCTCAGTTTTCAAAGATTGAGGTAAACGGAAGCCAGGCCATTCCACTGTATCAGTATCTGGTTAAGCAGAAGGGCTTTGCCGGTTTTGATCCGGCCCATAGGATCACTTCCATTCTGGAAGGAATTTTAGAAAAGTCTCATCCGGATTATAAAAATGAACCTGATATCAAATGGAATTTCACTAAATTCCTGGTGGACCGTCAGGGAAATGTGGTTGAGCGGTTTGAGCCCACTGCGGATATGAAGCTTGTGGAAGAAAAAATAAAAGAACTGCTGTAAAACAAAACAGGAGACAGCCAAAGCAACCGGCTGTCTCCTGTTTTTCTATTTCTTTTCATGAATTCCTTAAGGGAGGGTAAATGCGCTTAAAGCTTCTTTAAAAGGCAAGTATTTTAACCGGTATCTGGCCCCTCCAAGAGTAATAAGAGGGGAAATGATACCCAAAGCTTCTTCGGGAAGTCCTTGGAAAATCCCCCGGACCAGGATGAAAGGCTCTTCCTCCTGGGAACAGCAAAGTTCTGTGGTCAGGCAGATTCTTTCATCAGTCTCCTGTAACCAGTCCTGCCAGACAAGGAGAAAACAGGTCTGTTTTTCCCGGTCTGCCCGGGGGTATTTAATTTCAATGAGAGTGACCTTATCTGCTTTCATGGCATGCCTCCTTTTTTGCAGGAATGTGTATTGATGTCCTACTACATGGTATTAAAAAGGAAGCTGTAAGGTGAATTTGCCTATAGGGCAAGGAGTTCCCCTGGGGTTTGATTGGGTTTTAAAAGCTGGGGTAGTCCAGTTCCAGGAAGATTTCGGATATATGAGGATCAAATTGTTTTCCTGCCAGGCTCCTGATTTCTTCTTTTGCAGCCTGGGGTTCGATCGCCTTCCTGTAAGGCCGGTCATTTGTCATGGCATCGTATGCGTCAGCGACTGCCATAATGCGGCATAAGAGAGGGATATCGGTCCCTTTTAAGCCTCTGGGATAGCCGCTTCCATCCCACCTTTCATGGTGGGATAGTATATATTCGGATACAACAGAAAGCTCAGGCGTATTCTGGGCAATACGGTAGCCCAATTCCGGATGGCGCTTGATTTCTTTCCATTCTTCCGCATCTAAAGGGCCGGCCTTTGTCAGAAGCTCTGTGCGGACCCCTACATTTCCAATATCGTGGAGCATGGCGAAAAGTGACAGCTCATCCCTTTCCTCAAGGGTGAGGTTCATTTTTTCCGCAATGGGGAGGCAGATGGCCTCCATCCTTAAGGAATGCTCGATAGTCTCTGTGCTTCTTTCATACAGGGTGGATAAAAGGGAATTCATAATGTTGTTGCGGTAACTCTTTCCCTCCATAAGCTTTTTGTGGTACATCCGTTCCTCAGCTTTTTGGAGAACCTGATGAAGCGAAACCTTTTCATCATATTTTATATCAAAGCCAAGGGCAACGCTGATTTTAAAGGGAAGGCTGTCGTTCTTTTTTAAGGTTTCTTCCATCTGCCTCACCAGCTTTTGTGCTTTTACGGCATCTATTTGGGGAAGCAGGACTAAAAATTCATCGCCGCCCCATCTGGCTGAGACTCCCATTTCTCCTATTGTGTGCTTAAATGCTTCTGCAACTGATTTTAAAAGGAGGTCTCCGGTCTTGTGACCGAAAACGTCGTTGCTCACCTTTAATCCGTTTACATCTCCCATGATGACGGCAATAGGCAGATTGCCGGGCTGATCGATCCGCAGCATTTCTTCTTCCATATATCTTCGGTTGAACATTCCCGTCAATGCATCGTGATAGCTTAAATATAGAATTCGTTCCTGCTGTGTCTTTTCCTGGCTCACATCCCGAAAAACCATGACAACGCCGTATACCAGACCGTTTTCATCCCGGATGGGAGCGGCGCTGTCCGCAATGGGAACCAAATTTCCCTGCTTGTCTAAGAGCACAGTGTGATTGGCAAGGCCTACGATCTTTCCCGTCCTCAGCACCTCACTGATGGGATTTGACGCAGCTTCCCCGGTGGCTTCATTTCTTAGGTCAAAAATTTCATGAAAAGGCTTTTTATATGCTTCCTCAATCTGCCAGCCGGTGATCTCACTGGCCGCTTTATTTAAGGAAGTAACAAGTCCCTCGTTATCAGTGGTAACGACTCCGTCTCCAATGGAGTTAAATGTGACGCTTAACAATTCCTTTTCTTTCGATAAGTCCTCCCTGAACTTTTCCCGGTCTGACACGTCAAATATAATGGAAAACAGCTGTTTTTCCCCTTCATAGGTGATGAGGCTGGTGTATACATCCACCATTTTGATCTCCCCACTTTTTAAACGGTGGGGGAACAGGAAGTAACGGTCTGTTTCAGTGAGAGAATGGATCTGGCTGTGGTGTATGGTTCCGTTGATATTTTCCATGTTCATAGCCAGCAGCTCTTCCCTGGTATAGCCGTAAAAGGAGCAGGCTTTTGGGTTGGCATCCAGGATACGTCCTGTTTCCCTTTCAACGATTAACATGACGGCTGAATGGGAGGTAAACATGGAATTTAAGTTTTCTAAAAGCTGTTCTTTTTCCATTTCCAGACGCTTTAAGTCTGTAATGTCAATGCGGGAACCTATGATGTAGGAAACCTGCCCCTTATCCTTCACGGGGGTGAGGCGCACCAGCCACCTTCTGTTTTTTCCATTGAAGGTGGCTGTCTCTTCGTACATTACGCTTTCACCGGAATCCACGCATTTCTGGTATCCGTTTTGGAGGGCGGCTCCTGTTTCTCCAAGGGCCTGGGTTGGAGTTTTACCTCCAAGCTGCTGTATGGTCAGACCTGTTAAATTCTGATGGGCCGTGTTGTTGCGGAGATAGCGGAACTCTCCGTCCTCATAGTTGACGATAAATAAGCCATCCTGGGTGCTGTTGAAAAAGATATCAATATCCTGGGCCAGTTTCTCGTTTTTATCCTGTTCTGTCTGCAGCTGCCGGTAAATGTCGGTGATATCAGTGAAAAAGGATGTGAGCTCCTCTGACTGGCTGTCATAATGGAGGGTCATCCGAAAGCTATGTTCACCAATATTTATGATAAAAGGTTTTTCCTTTTTGGCATAAGCCAGATTTTCATAAAAGTTTTTCCAGGCAGAAGTATCGGAGACATCGTCAAGGAGCTGGGATATACGTTTATTTAAGGACTTTTCTTTGTCCAGACCCCAGCAGTGAAAAAATGTATCATTGGCTTCCATGAGAATGTATTGCTGCCCATGTGCGGTCTTTTCAGAAACAGCCGCTAAGCGGGCATATCCTATGGGCATTTGCATGAAAATTCTTTCCATTCCTTCATTTTTCATAGTGAGTCCCCCTTTAAGCAAATAAGTGTGTGAAATGTAGAAATAAAAAGTTATTAATACTGAAATAATATCAAAAAAACTTTCATTATGCAATTGATCATTTTTGTTTTCTGTAAATAATTTTTGGGTTCCTGTAAAGTATATAGGAAAATTATATTTTGTTTGCGGCTGACAGGTACTTTCCTGCTTATGAAGTCATAAAATAATGCAAATTGTTTAATTGAAAGGCAGTAAAATTATGACTCCTTGTTCCGAGGGAATGTATTCTTATACTGTTCAATCCGGTGATACCCTATGGTTTATATCAAGGCGTTTCAATGTTTCTCCAGAGAGCATTGTGGCTGCCAATCCAAGTTTGAATTTAAATAGTATGTACAGTGGACAAATGATTTGTGTTCCGAGAGAGAATGGGATTCAGGCTACGCCTTCGAGTGAAATGCCGGCTGTGCCGCAACCACTGGTACCTCCACAGCCGCAGGCACAGCCACAACCACAGATGCCGTCACAGCCGCAAGCCCAGCCGCAGACTCCGTCATCGGCGCAGCCGCAAGCCCAGCCACAAGTACAACCATGGCTGCAGCCTCAGATACAGCCCCAGCCACCGGCTCAGACTCAGCCGCAGTCGCCTACATCTCCCCAGTCTCAATCCCAGCGTTCCCAAATCCAGCAGCATACACCGTCTATGGTTCGCACAGAGTCAAACAGTACCGAAATGGCAAATACCTGCCCTGCCGGAACGTATTCTTATGTAATTCAATCAGGAGATACATTGTGGCTGTTATCACAGCGATTTAGTACAACTGTTGATGAAATTATGTCTGTAAACCCGGGAATCAATCCGATGAACTTATTTATCGGCCAGGTAATCTGCATTCCTTATGGAGGCATATATCCCTTGGCTCCCCAGCCCCAGCCTCAGCCCAGACTAGAGCCTGCTCCCAGATGGGTCAGCAGTGCGGAGCAGACTTTGAATCATTACTTAAGGATTTTATGGATGGAGCATGTTTACTGGAGAAGGATGCTTATTCAAAGCATAGCTTTCTCCTCTCCTAATGAAGATGCCGTTACAAACCGTATGTTGCAGAATTTAAGAGATTTTAAAACAGCACTGCGTCCGTTTTATGGAGAAGAGAACGGGGAATGGTTTGAAGACCTGATGACAGAACGCTTTACAATTGGCAAAGAGCTTTTCAGAAATATAAAGGCAGGCAACATAAGTGCAGCGGATGATGCGGAAAGGCGCTGGTATCAGAATGCAGACCGGATTGCAGAATTCCTTGGAAATTTAAATCCTAACTGGTCAGTCCAGGATTGGAAGAAGATGCTTTACGATGATCTTGCAATGCTGAAAGTGGAAGCTTCTGATATGATATCCGGTGATTATGATGACAGCATCTATATTTTTGGAAATATCGAGCAGGAAGCTATGAAAATGGCAGATACAATGGCCTGGGGAATTGTAAGACAGTTCCACCAGTATTTTGGATTATAATTTCATATAAGGCGGCCCGTGTCTTAATGACTGGGCCGCCTGTTTTTATAAATTGCCCAATGTCATTGCAGTGGAGAAAATATCTGCTTTATGATAAGATAGAGGAAAGGATGGAGGGGAAGATGTGGAAATAAGGGAGTACAGAGAAGCTGATATACAGGAAATAGTGGAGTTGTTTTTCAATACGGTTCATGGGGTCTGCAACCGGGATTATACCCAGGAACAGCTTGATGCATGGGCCGGTCCGGTGAATGCAGACCAGTGGAACCGGGTGTTTTTAGAGCATGATACCCTGGTCGCCGCAGAAGACGGCAATATTGTAGGATTCGGTGATATTGACTCAACCGGATATCTGGACCATCTTTTCGTTCACAAGGATTATCAGGGGCAGGGGATTGCGACAGCTCTATGTGACAGGCTGGAATCCCGCTTTTTGGTAAATAATATTACAACCCATGCCTCCATTACAGCAAAGCCGTTTTTTGAAGCCCGCGGATACGGCGTGGTCAGAGAGCAGCAGGTGATGAGAAGAGGTGTTGTACTCACCAATTATGTCATGGAGAAACCGGTAAAAAGATAGGGAAACGGTGTGCCTATGCAGGAAATCTTAATTTTATGAATAATATTTTTAATTTACCTTCCCTGAAAAAGAATTTTATATTATAATGTAAATGAAAAATCGTAAAGTTTGGAGATGATACAATGGAACGTAAAGTTGGTACTGTAGTAAGAGGCATTCGCTGCCCTATTGTCAGGGAAGGTGACGATTTGTCTCAAATTGTTGTAGATAGTGTATTAGAGGCGGCCAAGCAGGAAGGCTTTTCCCTGCGTGACCGGGATATTGTTTCAGTGACAGAATCAGTAGTTGCCCGCGCCCAGGGAAATTATGCTTCGATTGATGCAATTGCGGCAGATGTAAAGCAAAAGCTTGGCGGTGAGACAATCGGGGTTATTTTCCCAATCCTTTCCCGCAACCGTTTTTCTGTATGTTTAAAGGGTATTGCCCGCGGTGCAAAAAAGGTGATTCTTATGCTCAGCTATCCCAGCGATGAGGTGGGAAATGAACTGGTTTCTCTGGATCAGATTGATGCTGCCGGAATAAACCCTTACAGTGATGTGCTTACCCTGGAAAAATACCGGGAATTGTTCGGTGAGAACAAGCACACCTTTACAGGCGTGGATTATGTGCAGTATTACGGAGATCTTGTCCGGGCGGAAGGCGCAGAATGTGAGATTATTTTTGCCAATGATTCCAGGGTAATTCTGGATTACACCAAAAATGTACTCTGCTGCGATATCCATACCCGTGCCCGCACAAAACGGATTCTCCAGGCAGGCGGCGCAGAGAGAGTATGCGGACTTGACGACATCCTCAACGCTTCCGTAGACGGCAGCGGATATAATGAGCGCTTCGGCCTTCTTGGCTCCAACAAATCCACCGAAGATAAGGTCAAGCTTTTCCCGCGTGAATGCACACCTCTTGTGGAAGACATCCAGAAGAAATTGCTGGAGGCAACAGGAAAGCATGTGGAAGCCATGGTTTACGGCGACGGCGCATTTAAAGATCCGGTAGGAAAGATCTGGGAGCTGGCTGATCCTTGCGTTTCAGTGGCCAATACTCCGGGACTCAATGGAACTCCTAATGAGATTAAGCTGAAATACCTTGCGGATAATGATTTTGCAGAACTTTCTGGTGAAGCACTGCAAAAAGCTATTGAAGGACGTATCAAAGATAAGAAAGAAAATCTTGTGGGAGATATGGCATCTCAAGGGACAACCCCCCGCCGCTTAACTGACTTGATCGGCTCTTTATGCGACTTGACCAGCGGCTCCGGCGATAAGGGAACCCCAATCATTCACATCCAGGGTTATTTTGACAACTTTACAAACTAGACTTCTTTTATCGGGCCGCTTTTATGATTACGAAAGAAAGTGCCCTGTAAAGTGTGTTGACATAATAAAATGAAGAAAAAACGGCGAGGATTTTTCCTCGCCGTTTTACGCTTTCTGTTGTGAAAACAGATGGTACGCAAATAAATTTATTTTTTCTTCCGAACCGGTGTCCAAACTTCGCTGTAGGCGTAATCCTTTTTATGCTCATCCATTTTTGAAAAAGAAAAACCGGGCATGTTAATGACCTCATAATCGGAAGCGGGCAGCCATTCGGAATAAATGCGTGCCATGGTATTTTGCAGAGTGAAGGGGAACGGGCCTTCATTGGGAAAAACGGCCCAGGCGCAGGCTTCTACCGGAACCTTCACCAATTGGCTGCTTACTTCCTCTTTTGTGGTCAGCACGCCAATCAGATGGGTCAGTTCACCTTCTTCTTTCAAAAATCCGGCGTCTGCTTCATAAGAGGCGTTGATAATTTCGTAAGGTTCCATGTTTTGCAGTGCGTGCATTTCTTCTCTTTGTTCTTTTGTAATGCTCATTGCAAGTTCCACAATTCCATTGTTGACACCCTCAAACTGCATGGGAACCCGCTTGCTCACACCAGCCAGATAAAACGCCGGTTTTTCTTCGATTCTACATTCCATAGTATCTCCTCCTTTGACTTTGATGACAAATGAAAGTTTAGGGAAGGGCTTGCTGATCCTTTTTTTTATAACATCCGAGGGCAAAAATCCGCTCCATTTTTTGAATGCCCGGGCAAATCCATCCATTGATCCGTAGCCATATTTATAAGCCACATCCGTGACCTTTTCCCCCATGAGCAAATCTTTATTGGCTTCCGACAACCTTCTGCCTTTTATATATTCACTCAATGACATTCCAGCAAGATAAAAGAATACCGTTCGAAAGTGATAATCGGAGATTCCCACATATTCAGATATTTTATCCAAATACAGTTCGTCAGTCAAATGTTCTTCGATATACTCAATGGCGCGGTTCAGTTCCTGCAGCATAGCCTTCCCTCCCTTCCCTTCTACATCATATCAAAGCTGCTTTGGCAATGCTCGACTTATGTATGTAAAAAATATCGAATTCCCATAGAGATAAACCATCTTCATTATGCCCCAAACATCTGGGCCGCTTTTTCCATGTTCTCCATGGCAGGAACATCAAAGGGACATCGTTTGTCACAGGCTTTGCAGCGGATGCATTCTCCTGCTTTGTGAGGAAGGACTTCATAGTGTTCCCGTACTGTTTCCGGTATATCGTTCTGGGCGATTGCCAGATTTAAAAACTTAGTAACAGCAGCGATATCGATTCCCACCGGGCATGGGGCGCAGTGGCCGCAGTACATGCAGTGGCCTTTCCAGCTGATCTTAGGCAGTGCAGCAAAAGCAGCGGCATAGTCCTTTTCACTGTCAGGCGCATCTACATAGGAAATGCTGAGCTTTAACTCCTCTAAGGTTCTCGCACCGGACATAACCGTGGCTACGGCAGGCCGGGTCAGGGCATAATGGAGACACTGGTAAGGTGTCAGTGCCATTCCGGCAGGAGACAGTTCGGCGCTTAAGAGATCGCCTCCTCCAAATGCTTTCATCACAGTGATAGCCACACCCAGTCTCTGACAGGTCTCATAAAGAGCCTGACGGTTCGGGTCCATGTTGACCAGGGGCTTTTCATAGCTTTTGGTATCCCATAGTTCTTCTAAGTTTTCGCTGGCAGGCTGAAGGTCGTAACAGGGGTTGATACTGAACATGAGGACATCTATCAGGCCGCTGTTTACGGCAGCCAGGGCAGCCTCAGGGTTATGGCTTGAAAGGCCGATGGAGCCGATGACACCTGATTCTTTCAGCTTCCGGGAATATTCCATAACAGCCCCTTCTTTGACTGTTTCCCAATCAGACAGGGAATCCACATAATGGATCATGCCAATTTCCACATGATCGGTTTCCAATCGTTCTAACTGGTCTTCAAAACCTTCTTTAACTTCTTTCATATCTCTGGTACGTTTATACTGGCCATT
Organism: Lacrimispora sp.; assembly: GCF_036758025.1. Lineage (GTDB taxonomy): Bacteria > Bacillota > Clostridia > Lachnospirales > Lachnospiraceae > Lacrimispora. The sequence continues at coordinate 59,694 of NZ_DAIOXM010000010.1, forward strand.
TTTCCAGACTGTACAAAGATGGGCCTGAAGCACAAATTTTTCCCTGCGGCCCCGCAAGGCCCGGCCAAGCATGGAGCGGAGCACAGGGTCAGGGGTGTATAAGTCAATGCAGTTAACGCCTCCTGCCTCCATGGCATCTACAAATTCTTTTATCTGCTGGTAGGGCTTATCTACAAAGCCTTCACACCCCATACCGATTTCACTGACCATTAAGCCTGTATTGCCCAGTTGGCGATAATTCATGAATCCATATCCTCCTCATATTCAAAAGATTGTTTCTAATCCTCGTAAAGGCTGTCTAAAAATTCCTTCACCTGTTCTTTTGTAACACCTACTCCTGCCACAGCATCTAAGCGATGAGATCCGCTGATGAAAGTCGGAACTACAGCGATCTCATTATCTCCGTAAGCATAGGATAAGGCCTGCTGTTGTTTTCCAGAATAAGTTCCGTTTTTTAAGGCGGTTTCCAGATCTGACAGATTGATACCGCAATCTTGTGCGCAGGTCAGGATGACGGAAATGTCTTCCAAATCTTTTTGATCCACGAACATGGTCCTGAACATATTTTTGTGGTATTCCTCCACATTTCCCTGATGGTCTATGATGTAGTGCATTGCTTCAAAAGCTTTGTCGCTTCTGGGGGCAGGGGAAACAGGGGCATTCAGTTCCAGTCCGGCCTGAAGAACCATAGGCCTTATTTTCCGCTCCCAGGCTTCCATGTGACCGGAAAGATCATGGGGTGGCTCTGATTTGGGATGAGCCTCTACGGCCCTCCATTCTATTTCTATGTTGTATTCCGGAAGTAAGTCCTCAAAATACTTTAGCCCCGCATAGCAAAATGGGCATATATAATCAAAAAATACTTCCACTTTCTTTTTCTCATTCTTATCCATAAGCTGGCTCCTTTCTTTTTCCCTATAGGAAAAACAAACATTATTATTGTTCCGAAGGTTGACGGAACTTATGTTTATTATATTATAATTTTAATTTATATACAAGCCAGTGGGAAATTCAGAAAGAAGGAGCTGAAGTAAAAGGATTGTAAGCAATAAGAAAGAAAATATTAAAAAAGTTATAAAAACTTTATGGATGTAACCGAAATGTAATTTTGTTTTGGTATGATATGTTCGTAGAAGTAAAAAATGGAAGATTTTATGTATAACGCTGCATTCAGCGGGAACTCTTTGTTATTGGTTTAGTGTTATTTTCTTCCGCATAAAGATAAGGGGGGAGAATGGGTGTATACAGTAAGAAAAAGAGGGGCCTGTTTTTTTACCCCTCAATATACCTTATTAAATTTAGACAATGTATGGAAAGGAGAGTCGTTATGAAACAGTTAAGAAGAAAATTACGGCAAAGTGTTGCAAGTTTCCTCGCACTTTGTCTGACTATGACATCATTCAATATGGTATCGTGGGCGGATGTAGAAAAGGCATTCGATAGTGGAAATGCTATTTTCATGATAAGTGGAGAGGAACTGCGTAATTCTGCACAGGCTGCTATTGATGCAGGAGAAACTTTTCAGGTTGACGATCTGGGTCTTGGAGATAAAGACCAGTCTCTGAAACGGGAATATGAAAAGTTATTTGGCAAAGGCCATGTGTATGAATTTAGTCCGGGGTATTACATGGATGAGGAAGCCAGTGCTGATGGAGCAGAGCTTCGCATGTTTATCCGGACAGCAGATACCGATGGAGAGTATTTGCTGACAGGTGATGAGGAAGTCATTTTCCTTTATGTGAATGAATCTGATGAAAAGATTACATTCCGTTCCAATATTGATGGCTACCTGACCCAGAAGGTCAGCGTGAAGGCATTTTCTGAAGGAACAACAGCTATTCCAAACGTTCCGGAAGTAAAGCCGGAGCCCACCCTTCCCGATGAAAGTGCTGTAAATCCAGAGGAGACGGAAACTGCAGAGGAGACAGAAGAGGAGTCAGAGGCTGTTGATGAAACTGAAGACGCAGAAGAAACTGGTAGTACGGAAGAAACAGAAGAAGATGGTAATGTAGAAGAAAGTAGTAAAGCTGAAGACGGAACTGAAGATGCTGAAGAAGGAAGCGAAGCAGAGTCCGGATCTGAAGAGACAGCCGATGATGAAGATCAGGCTGATTCAGAAGGGTCTTCCGATGATACTGATACTGTAAGTGAAGATTCTGATGCCGGTTCGTCTGATAATGGCGGATCTGAAGCAGAAGATACTGACAGTGGGGCTTCCCATGAAGGATCAGGAGCCCAGGCGTCTATTTCACGGCATATGCTTTCTGTTCTTACTTCATCAGATGTTACTGCTTTAGAAGAGGGTACTCCTTCTGAGGCTGAACCAGAGGTTGAGGAAGAGCCAGTAGTTGTAGGAACCACCAAAGGTAAGACCTATGGTGCGATTCTCTTAGATGAATCCTATTATGCAAAAGCTTATGTTACCACTTTAAACCAGCTGAATGTTGATACAACAGCAGAAGGATACCGGATAACATATTCTGTAGAACCAGTAGGAACAGCTTATGCAGAAGGTCCTAAGACAGTAGAAGAAAATGGAACGCTTTCCTTTAAAGTGACACCTCAGGTTGGATATGAGATTAGTTCTGTTACCATTAATGGTGAGACTTCAACTGCTGATGAAGCAGGGGATGGAAGAACACTCAGCTATACTGTGACAGAGGTTACAGAGGAGCAGGAAGTTGTGATTATGACGGCTGCTACGGGTGAGCATCCGGAATTTTCAGCATCTATTCCAATGGAAGATGGCACTGTTATTCATATCTATGCAGCAGAGGGTATTCTGCCTGCAGGAGTAAAAGCAGTTGCCAGTGTTGTAAAGGGAATTGAGGATGTAGTTAAAGAAAATGTTGAAGCAGATGCAGCAGCAGCAGGAGAAGCGAAAAAAGTTATAGCAGCTTTATCTTATAATATTGATCTTCTTGACCAGGATAGTAATAAGCTTGATGATCGGATTTGGGGAGGCGTAGTAGAAGTTACCTTTACGGGATCTCCGATTGAAAAATATAGTAAGGAAGCTGATATTGTAGAGGTAGTGTATGTTGCTACAACTAAGGAGGATATTCCCCAGGCCCAAATCAACGCTGAAGATGTAATTTCAGTGGAATCTGTATCCAGTGCAGTTAAGGTTACAGGGAATGAGGTGGTATTTGATGCAGAACATTTTTCGATATATACAGTTGTGACATCTGTTACACCACCCGAACAGGGAAACTTTAAAACCATAACAGTCAGATCCTTTTATGAAAATGGATTATCTGCAGGTGAAGTATATAAAGCGGAAATACCGGAAACTAACGGGACATATGAATTTAGTTATTCAGTTCCCTTAAAAAATGGATATCATGTGGAGCTTGAAGAAGGTACGCCAGGAAATGTTCAGTTGCAGGCTGGAGGGAATCTGACAGGAACCTTTTCCGATAAGGAGCCCATTACAATAACAGTTATTTACAGGGCTGATGCAGCTAACTACACTGTAAGGCATCAATTTCAGAATATTGATGGGACTCAGTATATAGAGGACACCTCTGCAATGCGTACCTTGCCAGGAAAAACAGGCGAGTTAACGGATGCGCAGCCATTAGAGAGAGATGGGTTTACTGTTCAAAGGCCGATAGCTCAGACAGAGATTACTGCTGATGGAAATACCAGTGTGAATGTATATTATAACAGGAATGTATATCGCTTAACTTATGAAACTAACGGCGGCTCTTATGTTTCTTACCAGAAAGGTCTATATGAAAGCACACAAACAGTTGCTTCAGGTCCGACGAAACTGGGATATATATTTGATGGCTGGTATAGAAATGCAGAAGGTACCGGTGGGAAGGTTACTTCCACCATTATACTGGAATCAGATGTTACTCTTTATGCAAAATGGAAATCGGCATCTGTAAACTACACAATTGTTTATCTGACTGAAAATGCAGATGATTTCAATTATTCTTATTTTAAAAGTGATGTAAAACAGGCTGTTGTTGGAACAACGGTTACAGTTAGAGCTACAGATAGTAAACCTTCTGGATTGGATTCTACCAATTTTACGTTTAAAGAAGCCTCTAGTGCGGTTGTAAAACCAGATGGAAGCACAGTGATTTATGTGCGTTACTCCAGAAATGTATATACAATCACTTGGAAAACAAGCAGAAGAACGGTCACATTAACTGCCAAATACGGAGCCTCTATCACTCAGCTTTGGAAAGAAACATTTAATAATCCATATCCTCAGTATGCATGGTCATTTACGCAAGACGAAAAGGATAAATTCATTAATATTGATACAATGCCGTCTGGAAATAAAACATTATATACTTTTGGTTTTAATACAACAAATGTACAAACTCTTCATTACTGGTTGGAGAATTACAGTGGCAGTGGAATTCAAACAAAGGTATATAATGGAGTAACCTATGGGCTATATAAGGCCATAGATGTTCGTTTTAATTATCTTTATGACAAATCTGAGTTTTATGAAATCGTAGGATATACGAAAGGTAGTTATGAGGGGTGTACGTTTGGTGCACAAACAAGGAATAAGCAGCAGGTTCATTTCTATTATAGAGCCAATTCCTACAATCTGGATTTATATGGATACAATGGAGTTAAATTAAGCAACCAACAAGTTAAAATAGGCGTTGATTTAGCTGGATATTTAACACCTCCAGCATCCCCTGTTCAGGGCGCAGTGTTTAAAGGCTGGTATGTAGATCCAGAACATACAGAACTTAATTCTGCAACAAAGATGCCTACAGGTCTGGCACTTTATGCAGATTGGGATTTACCGGGATTTACTGTTGTGTTTAAAAATCAAACAGAGACAGTAGAAACGAAAAATGTAAGTTATAATAATACTGTAGAGGCCCCAGCTTCTCCTGTTCGGGAAGGATATTCATTTACTGGCTGGTATACCAATCAGGATGGTACGGGACAGGAATTTGATCCGGCAATGAAGTTTACTAACAATGCAGTATATTATGCTGGGTGGGATGAAGACATTAATACTAAATATACAGTAAAGTATGTTACTTCGAACGGGGACAGCGTTGCTGCAGATAAAGTTGGCAGTGGTGTTGTAGGAGAATCAGTTCTTGAAAGAGCAGTTGTTCCTGAAGGTGCTTACTCAGGGTATACGGTTGATTCAGTTAGTAAGACTCTCACTTTGAGGGGGTCAGTTTCTGATAATGTTATCGTATTTACCTATTATACACCAGGCGAATTATCATTCCAATATACCATAGAGTATGTAGATGAAGATGGTGATGTAATTTACAGTGTACCTGAAAAGACCAGCCAAGTTAATAAAATTACGGTTTATCCAGATACCACCTTATCAGCACTTAATGGTTATCAGGTAACAGAAGGGTTTATCATTTATGATTTAAGTAACGAAGAAGAGAATAAGATAGTATTCCATTGCATTTCCCAAGAATTTTCTATTGAATATAGAAATATTACTGGAGTAACATGGGGAGGCGATAAAGCCATTGCTAATCCTAATCCGCTGAATTATACAGTTAAGAGCTTATTAGGAAATCCGATTACATTAATCAATCCTAATAAGGTCGGATATACTTTCGCTGGTTGGGATTATGACGAAAGTATGGTGGTAAGTGGGACTGCACATAACGAATTAACAACAGTTATTGAGCATGGGTCTTATGGAAACTTGATTTTTACTGCTAAGTATGTAAAGGATGAAAGTCAGACCAAGACTCTGAAAGCAACGGTGTATCATAAGG
>NZ_DAIOXM010000010.1:65531-145289 GCF_036758025.1 Lacrimispora sp.
CATCTACGAATATGTAAAGGATGAAAGTCAGACCAAGACTCTGAAAGCAACGGTGTATCATAAGGTAGCTGGAGAGATCAGAGCGCAAAATGAAATAACCAAAAAAGTCTGGGTTAATAGTACGGATAACATGCTGAGTACGGCAGGAGTGACAGAGAACAGTTATGAGGGATATAAACTGGGCCAGATCACAGTAGCCGGTGCAGTAGTAACCAGCCTGCCAGGAAGCGTAGCCAATGAAACAGAAATCATCTACGAATATGTAAAGGATGAAAGTCAGACCAAGACTCTGAAAGCAACGGTGGATTATCAGGTAAATGGAATTGTTCAGATCTTAGATCAGGTGAACTTGGCAAGAGATATCTGGATTAATGATACAGATAATACTTTAAGCACAAGTAAAGTAATTGAAAATCATTATGAGGGTTATGAACTAGAGAAGATTACAGTTAATGGTGAAGAAGTGGAGGTTCTTCCTGCAACTGTAAATCATGGTGATAAGGTGTTATATATCTATACTGAGAAAGCACCAATAACTATTTCTTATATTGTTGCAGACGGACAGAATTCCATGGGTAGTGTTACCAGAGCTGAAGAATCGGTTAAACCTGTATCTGGAGAGGCAAAAGGTTCAGAGGCTGTTCCTAATGAAGGATATAAGTTTGTTGGTTGGACCAAGGCAGCTTCTGAGGATATAGTATCAACTGATGAATTATATACACCTTCTAGAAATACGAATGGAATTTATGAAAGTACCACATATATTGCTCATTTTGCAATTCGTGGAGATTTGAGTTATGAAGTTAATTATTACTATGATGGTTTAAAGGACAATAGTGTACAAAAGCAAGATGCGGTATTTGATGAAAAAATTCCTTATGTCAGCGAGTCACCTCATATTCATAAAGGCAAAAATTATGTACTGGAATATGTGGATGGAAGCGGAAAAAAGGTAACTATGAATGCAGACCAGAATATCGTGAATGTATACTATGTACTGGATGAAATTGGCGAAGAAGATCCTGAGAAGCCGGATGGAATCCCGGATAAGTATCAGGTGACATTTACCTATGTTGCTAATAGTAACGGAAGCGTAAGTGGAGCTGTGAAAGAAGTTGTAACAAGGCCAATGAAATCTGACGAAACTTATGATATGGAAGCAGCAGTTCATCCAAGGGTCAATGTGTCAGCTAACGCAAATAATAGATATGCATTTGATAACTGGAATGTAAGCGGAAGTACTGAATTGGTATTCCAGAACTCAGACCAGTTAAGAGCAGCTTCTTTTGTACGTGACACTACCTTTGTTGCCAATTTCAAATTCGTTGGCGGTGGATCAACGGGTGGAAGTGGTGGCAACTCCGGAGGAGGAGGTACCTCACCTAATCCAGGCACGCCATTCGTACCGGGAGGCCCTGGCGCATTGGTAACCATAGATCCAGGACAGATCCCATTGGCTAATTTACCAGAAGAAAATGCAGCAGATCAGCTCGTTTTAATTGAAGACGATCAGATCCCGCTGGCAGGACTTCCAAAGACTGGTGACAGAAATGTGATACCAAATCTTGCCGCAATTATATCCGGAGTTTTATTAGCAGCATACGCTATGATTACTGGAAAGAAAAAAGAAGAGAACTAATGATTTGACAAAGAAAGGCTCTGCGGAAATTGTCTCCGCGGGGCATTTCCTTTTGCTCAGGTTTACATTTGAGTCAATGTTACACATATACCTCACAATCATCAATTTTTGGGAAATTATAACGAGATTTTATGGTAAAATAAGGCGAAAATTTGAAATTTATGTGATATAATAGCTAAAAACAAGCTTCTGTCAGAGAAGCCAGAGTCAGGGGGTAATACAGTTGGAACACATCACAATCCACATGTTCCGCAAGTTTGCTATTTATTATCAGGGAAGGGAAATAACCCGTCCGCTTTCCAAGTCACCGAAAAGCATTTCTCTGCTTAAATATTTGATTTTAAACAAGGATACGCCTGTATCCATCAGCAAGCTGATTGAGGTATTTTGGAATGAAGAAAGCGGTTCCAATCCGGAAAGTGCCTTAAAAACCCTGATCAGCCGCACCCGGAAGGTTCTTTCCAAGGAAGATCCCAAGCTGAGAGACTGCATTGTTACAGATAAGGGCACTTATCAGTGGAAACCTCCCATTTCCTGCGAGATTGATGTATTTGCTTTTGAAGAGCTGTGCCAGAGGATTCTGACATACTCCTGCGAGGGGCCGGGGTGCAGAGATCAGTTCGGACAGATTCTTCAGCTGTACAGGGGTAATCTGGAGACATCCTCTTCAGAAGAATGGCTCAGAGGATGGAGCATATATTATCAGGAGATGTATTTGAAGCTGGTATTCCGTTTTATTGATTATCTCAAAGAGGGGAAAGATTATGAAGGGGTTATTAACATCTGCCGGAGCGCCTTAAATATTGATCCTTTTGATGAAACCCTCAATCTGGAGCTGATGTATGCTTTAAAGGAGACCAGGCAGAATAATGCTGCTATGATCCATTACCGTCATGCCACCAATATGTACGATAAGTATTTAGGACTTGGACCTACTGAAAAGATGCTGGAATTCTACACCCTTTTAACCAAGTCTGATGCAGGCATTAAGGACAATATGGATACCATAAAAAGCAACCTGCTGTCCCAAAATCCGGATGACAGGGCCTTTGTCTGCGATTATTACATATTTAAGGATATTTATCAGATCCAGATACGGAATGCAGAGCGCTGGGGTGTGCAGATGTTTCTGGCTATGGCAATGGTGGAACATGTGGAACCGGGAGAGGAGTTTACTCCTTTAGTCCTGGACCATATCATGCAGGATTTGCTCAAAGTTCTTATCTCCAACTTAAGAAAAGGTGACATTATCACCCGTTACAGCCCTTCCCAATTTGCTGTCCTTCTGCAAATGTCTTCCCAACTGGATGGAGATATGGTCACAGAACGCCTAAGGGAGAGGTTCCAGGAGATTAATTCCAATCTCTGTGCCAGGCTGGTTTTCCAGGTTGACCCTGTTATAGAAGAAAGGCTGATGCAGTCTCATTGGGCTTAAATGATTGGAAATAAAACATCAATACAAACACTGGAATAATAGTAAAATAAATTGACAAATTATTCCAAATAAGATAAATTTATAGTATATAAACCAGCTTGTGATCTGATTGTTTCTCATATCCAGGCACCCTTTTAGCCGGAAAAATAACTACTTGAGGTGATTGACATGAATATTCGTACAATTCTGCTGACTGGGGCAGGCCTGCTTTTGCTGGCTTTGGGAGCTATCGGCGTTTTTTTGCCTGTACTGCCTACCACCCCTTTTGTGCTGGCCGGTGTAGGCTGTCTTAGCGGTACGCCCAAGCTTCGGGCCAAGGTCCTGCAAATTTCCTTTTTTCGTGAATATTTTGAAAACTATCAGAACCGGAATGGATTATCTACAAGGATCGTGATAAAAAGTCTGGTCTATCTGTGGGGAATGCTGATTATCTCCATGGTTTTGTCCGGAAAGATCTGGGTGATCTGTCTGCTTCCCGTCATCGGTATTTGCGTGACTTGGCATATTCTGTATATGGCAAAGCCCAGAAAAAAGGAGAAAAAATAGGCTCTGGATAAGATCGTGTGTCTGTACCCGTAAACGGTTTACATATGAAAATATGAAGCCCGCAAATTAAATAAAGAAGGGAGAGTAACGATGGAAGAGTACAAAAAATTGACAAATGAGGTTGGGGCTCCTGTTGCTGATAATGAGAATGCCATTACTGCCGGTCCCCGGGGTCCGGTGGTGATGCAGGATGTATGGATGATGGAAAAGATGGCTCATTTTAACCGTGAAGTCATTCCGGAGCGCCGTATGCATGCCAAAGGCTGGGGAGCCTATGGAAACTTTACTGTTACCGGAGATATTTCACAGTATACCAGGGCAAAGGTGCTACAGCCCGGCAACAAGACGGATGTGTTTGTCCGCTTCTCCACAGTTGCGGGGGAGAGGGGAGCAGCTGACTGTGAACGTGATATCCGCGGATTTGCCTGCAAGTTCTACACCGAGGAAGGAAACTGGGATCTGGTAGGCAACAACACTCCCACATTTTTCATTCGTGACGTACATAACTTCGCTGATTTAAACCGTGCCGTTAAGAGAGATCCCCGGACCGGACGCCGCAGCGCTCAGAATAACTGGGATTTCTGGACCTTGCTGCCTGAGACCTTCCACCAGCGGACCATCGTTATGTCTGACCGTGGAATTCCTGCTTCTTTCCGCCATATGCACGTTTTTGGAGAGCATACATTCAGCTTTTACAATGATAAAAATGAAAGAGTATGGTGTAAATTCCATTTCCATACCCAGCAGGGAATCAAGTGCTTTACAAATGAAGAGGCTGCCAAGATTAATGGAATGGACCGTGAGTATCATGGAAAGGATTTATTTGAGGCTATTGAGAAGGGAGATTACCCCCGCTGGACCATGTATGTGCAGATCATGACTGAGGAACAGGCTAAGAATCATTATGAGAACCCCTTTGACATCACCAAGATCTGGCGCCACAAGGAGTTCCCGCTGATTGAGGTGGGCGTTCTGGAGCTTAACCGCAATCCGGAGAATTATTTTGCAGAAGTGGAGCAGTCAGCCTTTACGCCTGCCCATGTAGTTCCCGGCATCGGATTTTCACCTGACCGCTTCCTTCAGGGAAGGCTCTTTTCCTACGGCGATGCACAGCGCTATCGTCTGGGAGTAAACCACAACCATATCCCCGTAAACCGCGCCCGTGTGGAGGTCAACGAGTATCATCGTGACGGCGCCATGCGTACAGATGGAAACTACGGCGGTGCACCGGCTTATTCTCCTAACAGCTACGGCTACTGGACGGCACAGCCTGAAGTGTCCGAACCTCCCTTAGAGATTGAAGGCGCTATGTGGCGCTATGATCCAAAGGATGATCCAACTGATGACAATTTCCGGGCAGGGGGAGACTTGTGGAGGATTCTGACTGAGGATAAGAAAGAGCTTCTCGTCGGAAACACAGCGGCAGATATTGCTCCGGTTACGGACAACATCAAGTACCGTCATGCAGTACACTGCTATCTGGCAGACCCGGAGTATGGAGAGAGAATTACAGAAGCTATAGGGCTTGATATGGAAAAGGTAAAAGAGCTTTCCAAGCTGGATAACAGAGGATTGATTGAGGCGACTCTTTCCGAGACAATGTAATCAGAGAACAATGAAATAAATTTATGAAAAAAAGGGCCGCAATTCATCAGATCAAATATTCCTGATGAGCTGCGGCCCGCCTTTGTTTCCTAATATCCCACTTACGGGTAAATTTATGATTTACATTTATGCGATTAGGTGATTGATAGATTCCAGTTCATAAAGTGTGAATGGATCAATGTCTATGCATTCACTTGGATTTCTATCTCCGGATATATCCCACGCCAGAGTATCATTTAATATGGTACACGAGTCTTTAAATATTCGGATATCTTGCAATTGCTTAAATATTCCGCCCTGTAAATCTTTTGCTGCATCATATTCCACTATCTTACCATCATCAAAAAACACTTGTACATGGTAGTTGTCTAATGGTATTACCTGAACAACTATGGGGAAATAATCTTGCATATTCACACCTCCTAAATTAATGGATTAATTCTATTCAGTGGCTTTTGGTCCTTTGTGAGTTCCCAGTTTTGCATTAATTCATCCTGATGGATTGTACACCACGCAAGTATTAAACGCAACTGCTTATTGGGTAATGAATAATGTCAACCAATGCCTTATTGCCGTTGTACTCGGCGTGAAAATGTGGCGGCATATGATCGTTATAGTACATGGTTATGCGTATACCATAAAATAACGATATCTCAGGCATTTTATAATCACCGTCCTTTTAGATACTATATCATGAGTGTATAACGATATGCAAGATTGAGTAAAGTAAAGAATATTGGCTAAATCATTTTAACATATGAAGCTTTATAGGCTTCCAAATGATTTTTTTTATCAGGAAGAAGCGAAATAATGTTGTATTTACAACGTAAGTTTTAATGAAAATTGTGTAAAATAAAGATTACAAGAAGTAAAACGATTCCTTTGACCTACAAAGAAAAGGCGGTGAATAATATGAATGAATCAATCAACCATAAAGTGACCCAGCTCACAGATTTGCTGGAAGCCCATATCACGGGAAATCTATCCGTAGAAGAGGCCCAAAAGAAGGTGCAGCAGGAATATACAAAGGTGACGGCAGACGAGCTGGCTTTGGCTGAACAGGAACTGACAAAGAGGGGGATTAAGGATTCCGTTGTTTACGACAATATGGAATCATTTCTGCTCATATTCCAGGATGTGTTAAAGGCTCCTGATCTGCATTTGGCGGACTGGCACCCTATCCGCACCTATCAGAGAGAAAATGAGGCGGTGGAAGGGCTCCTTAAAAAAGCGGAAGGCCTTTCCCGCAGCCGGTTTGTATTAAACCAGTGGGCAGAGATCATAGAAGGTCTGATGCAGTATGAAATCCACCTGTCCCGTAAGCAGAACCAGCTGTACCCGGCTTTTGAACGGCAGGGCTTTGACAGGCCATCTAAAATCATGTGGACTTTGGATGATGCAGTTCGCAGCGCTTTCCGTGAAGCAGCAGGCTTGTTACATGACGGGAAGGAGGAAGCATTTTTATCCCAGTATGACAAGGCTGTAACCTTGCTGAAAGAACTGATCGAAAAGGAAAATGTGGTACTGTTCCCTGCGGCAATGGAAATGATCCGGACCAAAGAGTTTCTTGCCATCAGGCAGGGAGATGACGAAATCGGTTACTGCCTCATCGATCCACCGCCCCAGGCTCCGGTGGCCCCGGAAACGAAAAATACAGACAAGGCTGGGTCCGGGGAAGCCGGATTTATGAAAGACTTGCAGCAATTGCTTCAAAAGCATGGAATGGGTGCTGCATCAGAGGAAATGGATGTGCGCCAGGGAAAGCTGACCCTGGAACAGATTAATCTGATTTTCCGCCATTTGCCCATAGATCTTTCCTATGTGGATGAAAATGAGCTGGTGAGGTTTTACAGCGATACCAAGCACAGGGTATTTCCCCGCAGTCCGGGAGTCATCGGACGGGACGTGAAAAACTGCCATCCCCGTGAAAGCGTTCATACGGTGGAAGAAATCATCAGGGCATTCCGGGAGGGACGCGAGGATGAGGCGGAATTCTGGCTGGAGATCAACGGAAAGTTTATCTACATCTATTATACGGCAGTCCGGGATGATGCGGGTAACTTTAAGGGAGTGCTGGAAATGATGCAGGATGCCACTCATATCCGGAGCCTGGAGGGAAGCCAGCGGCTTCTGACCTGGGATTCTAAGGGCCATGGAAAAGTAAAAGCTGATACCGGTTCTGAAGCTCCTTATGAGAGCTCTCACGGATTTAATCCTGGGACAACCATTGGAGAAGCCATAAAGAGGTATCCGGCTCTCCGCAACTGGCTTCCTACCTTATCTCCTCAGTATAAAAAGCTGACAAATCCTCTTGCTTTTAAGGCAATGGCCAATATCGCAACTTTGGATATGGTGGCACAGAGGGGCGGATTTACTGTCAATGAGTTGATACGGGAACTGGACCAGTGGGCGGATTCTCAGACGGAAGAAGAAAAGTGAAGTTTTAGAAAGATGCTGTAACATTCTGATCATAAAAGATCAGGGGCTGCTGCAAAATGCAAAAGTTCAACAAGATACGGTTCCTGGCTGCTTAGTCAACGTCAATATCCTGTATGAAACATTCATTTTGTAACAGCCCCAATTTTTTATCTGGATTTTCTATGTATTTATGCCTTACTCTTAATAAATACAAAATTATTCTCAGTGGAATGCTTCTCTGAAAAGCTATACCCAAGTTGATTAAAGGACTTTATTTTCTCCGGAACCGTGATACCATGTTCCGCCAGGAAACGCACCATCTGTCCCCTTGCCATCTTGCACAGCGTTCCTTTTTCCACTACCTTCCCTTCCTTCAATTCCCCGAAGGTGCAGGTGAGAAAACGGGTGGTTCCCGGCAAGTAGGGAGTTATTGTCTTGCTGTATTCCTTGGAGGCTAAGTTGAGGATGAAATCAGTTTCTTCCAAAAGCTGCCTGGCCGGTTTATCTCCCCAATAGGTATACAAATCTTTACAGCCGTTTATGGACAGTCTGGCCTGCATTTCCAGCCGGTAGGGAGTCACGCCGTCAAAGGGACGGAGGAGTCCGTAGAATCCGGACAGAATGCGCAGATGGCGGCTGATGAAATCAAAGTGGCCATCCTCAAATACGCCGGGGGCCATGTACTGGTACTGAATGCCCTCGTAAGCCAGAAGGGCGGGAGTTAAGCTGTTATGTAAGTCCATTTCTTTCAGACGGTTTACATTCTGTGAGGTGATGGAATCGTTACATCCCCATAAAGCCTTCAGAGCCTGAGAGTCCATTCCCTGAAGGCGTTGTTTGATTATCTCCGTTTCCGGCAGGAACTGAGGCAGGCTGTCAGCCTCCAGGATGTCGGTGTCTTGGTTCATTTTCTTTGCGGGAGATATGATAATTCTCATGGTATCCTCCTGTTTTTCTGTCAGGCGTAAAAAAGAGCCTGCTGCGGATTGTGACCGTAGACAGGCTTTCAAATCAATACTGTTAAGAATTCTTCATGACAATGGTTTCCATTGCATCAGCCACGTCCTCACAGGCATCGCAGCAATCCTCCAGGCGGTCAAATAATTCGCTCCAGACAGCAACTCTTATGGGATCGCTTTCTTCCTCGTAAAGCTTGCGGACAGCGCTTATATAGATAGAATCGCCTTCTTCTTCCATGGTGTTCACTCCGATAATATTCTGAATCAGAGTGGTGGATTTGTGGAAGTTAGGGAATTCTTCAACTGTCTTTTGCAGCGCCTGGCAGCAGCGGAGAATTACATCGGAAAATGCCAGGGTTTCCGGGCGGATTTCCTTGATGTTATACATGTACATACGGATCAGGATATCGTCGATTTTATCGGTCACATTGTCAAGCTGGTTGGCAATGAGAATGATATCCTCTCTGTCAATGGGAGTTACGAATTCCTTGGACAAACGCTGCATCATTTTGTGCTTTAATTCATCCTCTGCATGCTCGATGTTGTGCATTGCCATTCTCTGGTCAGACAGTGTTTCCGGGTTGTAGCTTTTTAATACTGCCTGCAAATGCTCTGCTGCCTGGCAGGAAAAGCTTACCATGTCAATGAAATCATTGAAATAAGGGTTCTGTTTCTTCTTCATATCGTTTTCGTCCTTTACAAATTCGTTGTTACAGCACTGCTATGAAAAGCTTTGCCATAATAAATCCGATGAAACCGCAGCCCGGGAAGGTCAGCACCCAGGTAAGAATCATCTCGCCAACCACACTCCAGTCTACGCTGCGCAAACGGTGAGCTGCGCCCACGCCCATGATAGCAGTGGTTTTTGTATGTGTGGTAGATACAGGTACGCCGGAAAGAGAGGAAATTAAAAGACAGCCTGCTCCGGCAATGTCAGCAGAAAATCCCTGGTAGGTTTCCAGCTTCACCATATCCATGCCAACGGCTTTGATAATGCGGTAGCCGCCGATGGAGGTGCCAAGTCCCATGGTGACGGAACACAGCAGAATGAGCCAGAAGGGGATTTCAAAGGAAGTGGTGTTGGCTTGTCCTTTGGCAAGAGCCATACCCAGCAAAAACACTCCCATAAATTTCTGTCCGTCCTGGGCGCCGTGCATGAAAGCCATGGCAGCCGCTCCCCCTATCTGAGCCTTTTGGAAAAAAGAGGTGCTTTTTCTCCGGTCTTTTTTGCGGAAAATGGCTTCAATCAGTCTGACTACTGCAAAGCCCATACCAAAGCCGAGGAAAGTGGAAAGCACTAGTCCGTACAGAACCTTGATCCATTCGCCGCCGTTGACGCCGGAAAGTCCGCCGTGCATGGCAATGGCAGCACCCGTAAGTCCGGCAATTAAGGCATGGCTTTCGCTGGTGGGAATGCCAAAGAGCCAGGCAGCCACAGCCCAGAGCACAATAGCCACCATGGCAGCGCACAGAGCAATGAGGGCATCGTGGGCATTGCTTCCAAAGTCAACCATATTGTATATGGTTTGTGCTACCGTTTTGTTGACGGCAGTCATGACTAGAATTCCAAGGAAATTAAAAACCGCAGCCATAAGAATGGCGGGGCGGGGTTTCATGGCCCTTGTGGAAATGGCTGTCGCTATGGCGTTTGGAGCATCTGTCCAGCCGTTTACCAGAACAACTGCCAGGGTCAGAATTACTGTAATCAGCAGAGCCGGATTTTCCATGAGTTGGGATATAAAACTTGTAAAGTCGATCATCCATCGTTCTCCTCTGTATTTTATTGAGTTCGACAAATAGCATTGTGTTCAATGCATATTCTATAGCATTATACATGATTTACAAAACAAATTCAACACTTGACTTTTTTTAAAAATGTTTTGCATTTTGCACTGGTAAAAGCTATACTTAAACTAAGAAAGCAAAGGCGTTTTTCCACAGGGGGAGAATGCCTTTTTATATAGGAAGAAGGAGGATCAATATGCCTATTAACAATCGTGCAAGTACGGGGATTTCCGGTCTGGACCAGGTGATTGACATGCTGCGGCTGGGGGATAACGTGGTCTGGCAGGTGAGCACTTTGTCTGAATATCAAAGAGTTGTAACTCCCTATGTCCGCCAGGCCAGACAGGAAAACAGGCGTCTGATCTATATTCGGTTCGGCAGTCATCTGCCTCTGTTAGAGGAAGAAGAAACGGACCGTTTGTATGTTCTCGATGCGTCGAAAGGATTCGAGGATTTTGCCACAAGGGTGCATCAGATTATTGAGGAGGAGGGAACCCAGGTCTTTTATGTGTTCGACTGTCTCAGCGACTTGCTGGAGCACTGGTATTCTGACTTAATGGTTGGCAATTTCTTCCGCGTTACCTGCCCCCTTCTTTATAAGCTCAATACAGTGGCATATTTTGCCTTGATGCGGGGGACCCACACCTACAACACCATTGCCCGGATCAGGGAGACAACCCAGCTTTTGCTGGATCTATACCGCATTTCAGGAAAGTCCTATATCCATCCCCTAAAGGTGTGGGAACGGTATTCGCCCACCATGTTTTTTCCCCATTTAATCGACGGGGACAGGGCGGTTTCGGTTACGGCCAGTGCTGAGGCAGCCACCTTATTTTCCGGTCAATGGAGGCCCAAGCAGGCCCGGGATTTCTGGGAAAGCACTTTGGACCGGGCAAGAGCCGCTTTAATGGGAGGGCCCAGGGAGCAGGAGCAGATGAAAAACCTGCTCATCAGCCTGATCATGGGAAGGGAAAATGCCATTGCAAAGCTGGCAATCCGGTATTTCACCCTGACAGACCTTTTGTATGTGGCTTCCAGGGAAATCGGAACCGGTTACATTGGCGGAAAGAGCGTGGGATTTCTTCTGGCCCGCCGCATCCTGGAACACGATGCGTTCGATACGCTCCATGAACAGATGGAGCCTCATGATTCCTATTATCTGGGCTCAGATGTTTTTTATACTTATATTGTGCAGAATAAGTGCTGGAATCTCCGCATGAAGCAGAAAACTCCCGAGGGCTATTTCTCCCTGGCCGGGGCTCTTCAGGAAAAGCTGCTCCAGGGGAAATTTCCGGAAAATATACGGGAACAGTTTATGCAGATGCTGGAGTATTTCGGCCAATCGCCTATTATTGTGCGTTCCAGTTCCTTGCAGGAGGACAATTACGGCAACGCCTTTGCGGGAAAATACGAGAGCGTTTTTTGTGCCAACCAGGGCTCCCCTGAGGAGCGGTGCCGGGAATTTGAGCAGGCGGTACGCCGGGTTTATGCCAGCACCATGAATGAAAATGCCCTCCGCTATCGTCTGGACCGGGGGCTGGAGAATAAGGATGAGCAGATGGCTGTTTTGGTACAGAGAGTTTCCGGGGACCACTACGGAGACTTATTCTTCCCTCATGTTGCAGGGGTTGCCAATTCTGTCAACTTATATCTTTGGGAGCAGGGGATGGACCCTTCTGCCGGTATGATGCGGCTGGTGTTCGGTTTAGGCACCCGTGCGGTGGAACGGGTTTCCGGGGATTATGCCAGAATTGTGGCCCTGGACAGACCTGAAAAGAATCCGCCGGTCAATTACGGGGAAGAGGCAAAGTTTTCCCAGCATAAGGCTGATGTGCTGAATTTAAGAGAAAACCGGATGCAGGTGGTTCCTGTCAACCGGATTGCGGCGGGAGATTTAAAAACGGACAAGACCTTGTTTTTCAGCCCGGACCGGGAGCTTATAGGCCGCATGAGGGAGATGGGGCAGACTCTTTCCGCCCCTCCGGTGATCACCGATTTTCCGGGACTCCTTGGAAAAAGCACCTTTCCTCAGATTATGCGCCGGATTTTATCTAAGCTGCAGCAGGCTTATGCCTATCCGGTGGATGTGGAATTTGCTGTTAATTTTACGAAAGACGGGCAGTATAAGATCAATCTTTTGCAGTGCCGTCCCCTTCAGGCAAAAGGCCTTGGCGCGGCAGTGTCCTTATCCTCGCCGAATGATGAACGGATTCTTTTGCAGACATCGGGGAATTTTATGGGCGGGAATATTCATGTTTCCATTGACTATGTGATCTGGGTTAAGCCAAAGGAATACCTGGCTTTGACGGAAAGGGAGAAATACCAGGCCGCCAGAACCATCGGCTGCCTCAACCGGAAGCTGGGCGGGCATCAAGTGCTTCTCATCGGCCCCGGGCGTTGGGGGACTACCACTCCTTCTCTGGGAGTTCCTGTTCATTTTACGGAACTGAGCCGTATGACAGCCATCTGCGAGGTGGCTTACCATGATATGACGCCGGAGCTGTCCTTTGGAAGCCATTTCTTTCAGGACCTGGTGGAATCCGGCATCTTTTATGCGGCTGTCCACGGGGGAAGTGAGGAAGGAGAGTTCCATCCGCAGCGGCTTCCTGCCGGGCAGGAGGAGGGCGAGCTGTGGGAAGGATGTGATTCCACGGTGCGCCAGGCCCTGTATCTGGCAGCTACGCCGGGGCTGTGTCTCCATTCTGACATTGTAAGCCAGTCGGTGCTCTGCTATTTTGAGGATGAGCAGAAAAAATAGACTTGTGGTGATAAATGTGGTATATTATGAAAACAAGAAGACATAAGCTATATTATGTCATATGATGCAGTATTTTACAGAAAAAAAGCGCTTACTGTAACCGCGAGTCAGCAAGAGCTTGGGAAAGTGCGGCAAAAAGAAAAACGGAGAAATCAGGAGGAACATATTAAAATGTTCAGGGAAATGCGTAGAAAAAAGCAGGAATTGGCCCAGGAGGAATGCGTAAAAATTCTGAATAAGGGAACTTCAGGAGTGCTGGCTGTATCAGGAGATGAGGATTACCCTTATGCTGTTCCTCTCAGCTATGTGTATCATGACTTGAAAATTTATTTTCACTGTGCCAAAGAGGGTCACAAGCTGGATGCCATTGAACGAAATGAAAAGGTGTCTTTTTGTGTGATCGATCAGGACCGTGTGATTCCGGAGGAATACACCACATATTTCAGGAGTGTAATCGCCTTTGGGAAGGCCCGTAAAATTGAGGATGAGGAAGAAAAGAGAAAAACTCTTGAAATACTGGCTGTTAAATATTCCCCTGACCAGGAGGGGCTCTCAAAGGAAATCGACGGACAGCTTAAACGGGTCACTATGGTGGAGTTATCCATAGAGCATATGACCGGAAAAGAGGCCATTGAACTGGTGAGAGAGCACGCCCGGGAAAAGTAATACGGGTTTTTTACAGTCAGATACAGAAGGAGAATACAATGGATAAACAGGATTTGAATTATAAGGAGTATGTGGAAATCGCGGAAGGGGTCTATTGGGTGGGCTTTTTTGATGAACGCGCAGGTCTTCACTGCAATCCTTATTTGATTGTTGACGGCGGGGAAGCGGTTCTCATCGACAGCGGAAGCCGGGAAGATTTCAGTACAGTCATGTTAAAGGTCATGCGGACAGGAACGATTCCGGGACAGATCAAACGCCTGATTTACCAGCATTATGATCCGGATTTATGCGGGAACATCCCTCATATAGAAACCCTTATTAACAGCAGGGACTTAAAAATCATTTCCCATTATGAAAATAATATTTTTATCAATTATTATTCCATGCAATCTCCTAAGCTGTGCATTGAACAAATGGGCTTTCACTATGAGTTTGGAAATGGCAGGCGTCTGGAGTTTATCCGGACTCCTCATTCCCACTCTCCGGGCAGCTTTGTTACATACGACACAAAGACGAAAATATTATTCAGCAGCGATATTTTTGGAAGCTATGACCATGACTGGGATTTGTATACCTTGATCGGAAGCCAGTGCATGGATTGTGAGCCTGAGATGATCTGCCCTGTGACACATCGGTTATGCCAGATCAAAGGGATCATGAATTTTCACAAGAGGACTATGCCGTCCAAGAGAGCACTGCGGTATGCGCTGGAACGGATTGAAGAACTGGATATTTCCATGATCGCCCCCCAGCACGGCAGCCTTCTTGACACTCCTGAAGCTCAGAAGGCCGTAATCAAGAGGCTGAAGGAACTGGAAAACGTGGGAATCGACTATTTTCTCAAGGAGGAAAGACCATGAGACGGGCGGATGCCATTATGCTGGGAAGCCAGATCATAGTGGAGGATTCGGGTACAGATGAACACGTCAAGCTTTTGCTTGAAAATTTTGCAAAACAGGTGGATAACCATATTCAGGCTGCACTGGTTTCAGAGATCATGGAGCGGTATGTGGAAGTGTCAAGAGAGCTGGAGGTAAAGAGCCGGGAGCTGGAAAAACGTGATGCAAAGCTGAAGGAATATAACCATCACTTAGAAGACCTGGTCCGGAAAAAGGTGAAGGAGGTGTCTGCTTCCCAGATGGCTACCATTCATGCTCTTGTAAAGCTTTCGGAATCCAGGGATGATGAGACGGGAGAGCATATTGTCAGAACCTCCAGCTACTGCCGGTTTATGGCGGAAAGGCTTTTGGAAATGGGAGTCCATGAGGAGGAAATTGATTCGGGATTTGTTGAGAGCATTGCTCAGGCCAGCCCTCTTCATGATATTGGAAAGGTGGGAATCCCCGATGCCATTCTCTTAAAGCCGGGCAAGCTGACTCCTGAGGAATTTGAGATCATGAAAACCCATACCACAATCGGGTACCAGACTCTTTCCAGCATTGATAAAAAGGATTCCGGCAGTGCCTTTATTAAGGTAGGGATGGAAATTACACTCGGTCATCATGAAAAGTGGGATGGAAGCGGGTATCCAAGAGGCTTGAAAGGGGAGGAGATTCCCATATCAGCCAGAATTATGGCCTTATCGGATGTGTATGATGCCTTGCGGTCAAAGCGGGTGTATAAGGAAGGCTACAGTCATGAAAAGAGCATAGAGATCATCTCTCAGGGCAGAGGCAGTCACTTTGATCCTCTTTTGGTGGATGTCTTTTTGAAGAATAATTGTGATTTCCGGGATATATTTGATGAAACGTAAAAAAACGTGTTTTCTGGTTTGTTCCGGAAAACACGTTTTTTTATGTAAGTGTGATTATAAAATGCCAAGGAATTTCAGGATAATGGTAATGACCATCATGCTGACAATAATAAGGGCCGCATGGCTGCCGTTTGTTTTTTTAAGGACACGGTAAACTACGATTGTGACCAGAAGACTTAAGAATGAAGGCATGATGATATCCAGCATTTCCTGAAGCTTGATGACATTTCCTCCGATTTCACCGGTAACCGTGGAGCTTACGGCGATTTCCAGGGGCGTTTTGACCTTGATTACCGTGGC
Organism: Lacrimispora sp.; assembly: GCF_036758025.1. Lineage (GTDB taxonomy): Bacteria > Bacillota > Clostridia > Lachnospirales > Lachnospiraceae > Lacrimispora. The sequence continues at coordinate 81,396 of NZ_DAIOXM010000010.1, forward strand.
GATCAAAGAACCCACAACCATCAGTCCCACCACGTTTGCCATGGTTGAGATCCGCTGGATCATGTTGTTTTCTTTGTTGTTATTTAAGAACTCAATCCCCTTTTTGTAGCCGTAGATCACAGCGTAATACCGGCCGATCATGTTGACAATGTTGTATAATATGAACATTAAAACCGGTCCAAGGACGCTTCCGCTGAGGGCTAAGGAGGCTCCGATACTTCCTACAATGGGAACCCAGGTAAACTTTACAAGGCTGTCGCCCAATCCGGCCAGGGGACCCATAAGTCCTGTCTTTAAGGGATTGATGCCTTCTTTTTCATCGGGGCCTGTGGATTCTTCCATGGCGGCTGCCAGTCCTAAGATGGCTGCGTCTCCGTTTACATGGGAGTTGTAGAAAACAGCATGGCGTTTCATGGCTTCGGATAAGTCCTGTTTATCAGGATAAATCTTTTCCAGGGCAGGGGCGATAGCGCGCATGAACCCGACTCCCTGCAAGGTTTCGTAATTTAAGGTGATTCTCATGGTATTTAGGCGCATAAACATGATCCATAAGTCTTTTTTTGTCAATTTCTGTTCCATTATAAATCATATCCCCCTTCCTCTGAGCTTTGAGGTGCTTCGACTGCGGCTGTATTTTTCTGGGTAGCCAGATCGTATAAGTAAGCAATGACAAGAGCGATCAAGGTGATGGGCAGGATTGCCAGACCTAAATAGGAAGCCAGCACAAAACCAAAAATCAGGAACATCCAAAACTCAGCTTTTTTGATCATGGCCATCATCAACAGGGCAATGCCGACAGCGGGAATGATCTTGCCGGAGGTGGCTAATCCGTCAATGATGACCTTTGGAAGAGAATCCACCAGGGACTGAATGGCGCCTGCGCCAAAACGAAGTGCGATAAAGGTGGGGACGGAACGGGCTAAACCTGTCAGGATGGCAGGAGGATATATCAGCCATACAGTACCTTTTACATCGGCGTTTTCAGCCAGACGTGCGGCCCATGCGTTTAAGGAGCAGTTGACCGTCTCAATAAGCACCAGAAGCTGCTGTGCTAAGAGAGCGGTGGGAACTGCCAGTGTGACGGCTGTTGCAACCGTGGTTTCCAAATCAGCTCCGCCCCGGCTTGCGATAGCGAGAGAGGTGCTGATCAAGGTTCCGGTAATGATGTCCGGGGCCATGTAAGCGCCTACGTTTCCGATTCCCATCCACATGATTTCAAGAGTGGCTCCGATTGCCAGACCTGCCTGGACATCTCCCATAATAAATCCGATGATGGTGGCAATTAATAAGGGCCTGCGGAAAAACTTTGTGCTGACATCATCAATACCGATGAAAAATGCCACTATGGTTATTAGAAATGTGGTCATATTACAGTACCTCCCTCATCTTGACTGCGGCATCGCTGGGAACCATCTGAATCTCTACGTCCATGCCGCCTGCAATCAGTTTTTCGAATGTTTTTCTTTCTTCCGGTGTTAAAAAAACAGCTCTTGTCACCTGGGCACGGTCTGCATTTCCCCTCATACCTCCTACGTTCAGCTTTGGAATGGAATAACCTGCATCCACCAGCTTTTCTACATCAAAGGGAGATGCAAACAGCAGCATGGTGTTTCTGGTAATGGGGTTTTTCTGAATAATCTCCAGGAATTTCTCCGGCGCGAAGATGTGGAGCTTGATGTTGCTGGGGGCGCTCATTTTCAGGACGTTTGACTGGATTTTATCCTGCTCCACTGCTGCGTTCAAAATAATGATCTGTTCAATTTTATGGACATTTACCCAGGTGGTAACCACCTGTCCGTGGATCAAACGATCATCGATTCTACAAAATTTCACACTCATCTTCATCTTTCCTTTCTTTGAATAATTCCGTCACGTTGGTAAATCCGTTGTGGTAGGTTTCCTCTAAGGATTTTGCGATTTCTTCCAGACTCCGCTCCCGGTTCATCAAAAGATCAACCAGCAAGGGGAGATTGAGGCCGCTGACCACCAGCACATTTTCCTCAGTCAAAGCCAGGCGTCCGCTGACATTAGAGGGGGTTCCTCCCAGAATGTCTACCAGAATAACAGTTCCTGCGCTGCGGTCCAGACTGTTGAAGATTTCTTCCATCTGCTTAATTGCATCTTCTAAGGTGAAATCCATGGACACGGTCAGAATGCCGCAGTTTTCCTGTTTGCCTACTACCATTTCCGCGCTGTCAAGAGCATACTTTGCAAGCTGTCCATGACTGGCGACGATAAAAGCTACCTGTCCCATCCGGCACTTCCCTCCTCTAAATAAATTTCTTTCATTGCATCAATTCGTTCCTTTGTCAATTCAAAATGTCGGATCATATAATCTTCAACAGAATCATAGAGCTCATAAATGCAGTCCATGCTGGCCTCAATGTATTCTCTTCTGGTTTCGATCATTGCCATGAGATAATCCAGATAATTCTGATTGGAGGTGAGTTCCCGGTACTGCTCATATTTTAACTGGTTCCGGTCTTCTCTTATGATTCCTGTAAGGATATAGTCTTCAATGATCTGCTCTCTTTTCACTCCCAGCAGCAGCAGGATCAGCATGGAACCAAATCCGGTCCGGTCCTTTCCGCCCCGGCAGTGGTGCAGCAGGGGAAGTTTATCAGGGTCTGCGCAGGCGTGGAGGAATTGGCCGTAAGCCTTTTTTGCAATCTCAGCAGTTACCAGATCCCGGTAGCTGAGAATTACCTTTTCCCCTTTTCCGTTTAAGTATTTTTCCTCTACCTCCCCGTTTTCTAAGGAGGTTACCAGCTTGACATTTTCGCTGTGCAGGTCAATGGCATTGGCCGCAGCTTCGGAAAAGCTTGACTGGGGATCGCAGTGAAGGAGATTTTTCACCGTTCCGATCTTTTTGTTGGGATTTATGGTGCATTCGTGGTCAGAGCGGTAATCGACAAGAGTGGTGATTCCTATGCGCTCCAGCATGGTGATATCCTCCGGCACTAATTTTGACAACTGGTCTCCCCGGTAAAGGAGTCCCCATTTGACGAATTTACCATCCTCGGTTTCATATCCTCCCATGTCCCGGACATTGATGGCCTCCTTTAGCTGAAGGACACGTTCTGAAAAGATATTTGTCTGGAAGTTCTCCGCCTTTATCATAAAATAATAGGGACCGTTTTCTGCAGGAAGGGTCAGGTGAAACACTCCGTTCCTGCTTTTTGCAGCAAGCTGGCTGATGGACTTTGCATCGGGCTTGCCGCCTATATATAACTGATAATCTGATGGGGCCACAGCTTCCAGAACAATCCTTAATTCATCACCTTCCCTTCGGACTGAAATGCCTGGAATTGTGTATGGTTGTTCATAAACTTTCACATCAAGCTCCTTTCTTTTGCTTTTAAATTGACTTTGTAACACCATCATATATCATGGTAATTATTTTTTCAATAATAATTTTCGGTAATAATTTTCATAATAAATCATTTTCATAATGAGAGGAGGGGAAGAAGAATGGAAGTTGTTTACAGTACACAAGAATATAGCTGAAAATTATTTTCTGATCTGAAATAATCTACAAAAAAAGTGTAAAAAAAATATTTATTTAGGAAGTATTAAACATAAAGGACTGAGGTTTTGAAGAAATAATAAAAACATCCGAAATCTTCTTGATAAAAGGAGAACCGGATGTTTTTTGGGGATTCATATGTCGTTGATGATCTCTCTGGTAGTCAGGAGAGAGGTACGGAACTGTTCATCCTGAAGCAGATAGGTGGTGATTACGTCAATTAAGTAGATGTTGGAAAACTGCGAATTTGCAAATTTTTCATTGTGGACGAACCTGGTATTGTATACGTGGAAAATCAGATCGCTTAACTTAGAAATGGGATTTTCCGAATAGCTGGTAATGGACACAATGGTGGCTCCCCTGGACTTTGCCTGTTCCAGAGTTTCAATGACGGAGCTGGTGACACCACTGTTTGAAATGGCAATGAAAAGATCCTCCTCTGAGCAAATGCTGGCCTGCATCAGCATCCATAGCGGATCGGAATAGCTCTTTACGGAAAGTCCCATTCTCATCAGACGGATGCCGAAGATTTCGGCGGTGATGCCGGAGCTGCTGGCTCCAATGAGGATAATGTTTCTGGCCGCTTTGATCAGCCTGGCAAATTCTTCGATTTTTTCCGTTTCGATCAGGTGCTGTGTGTTTTTGATCACGTTCTGGTAGTACACGAAGACCTCGTCGGCAATTCCGTTGGATTTTTTGTATTCTACGGGGGCGGACTGGGCGTTGATATGAAATTTCATGTCCGAATAGCTTTTACAGCCTATTTTTTTGACAAAGCGGGTAACTGAGGAATTGGAGGTTCCTATTTTTTGTGACAGCTCGGTGATGTTCATGTTTTGAAGCTGATGGCTGAAACGCAGGATATAGTCTGCTATTTTTTTCTCCTGTTTGGAAAAGCTTAAATAGTCCTTTTGGATATTGTTCAATATATTCATTATTTTACAGCCTTTCTTTTGTTTTTTCGATCAGAGTATGATGTAGATATTATACACATTTTTGAAAGTCATTACAAATTATTCTTGAAGGCAGTAATTATTTTCAGTGGGGGAGAGGGGCTGATTTGATTTTTCGTTCAACTGGAAGAAATAAAAAGAAAACATGGTTGCCAAACGTATGTTCTGGTGGTAAAATGAAATCAGGAAAGCACTCACGACAGGAGTGGAAGCCTCCCGAAGGTGTAATACCGGCTCGCCGGAATACATAGGAAAGGAGGCGGCGCCCATGACAGCATATGAAGTCATTACGATTTTTATCGAGATATTAGCTCTGTTAATATCTTTTGGCAGCTTGATTGTAGCGTTTCTTGCCTTTCTCGATAAGAGAAACAAGAGGAAATAAAAATGCCCACCCTGTCGGCAAACAGGGTGAGCGGTGTCCGTAAGGACATTTAGCACTTAACCTTGGGAGCATCCACTTTTGGAGTGGGTGCTTTCTTTTATATTTCTATTATAACCAATTTTCTTCTCCAATTCAAGTCATTTCTGTAAAATATCCGGCAATCATTATTTCTCAGGCCGGCCAGGGCTGATCCGGTCTTGACAAAGATGGGCGTTGGACGTAAGATGTACACATACCCCTATTGGTATGGAGGTGGAAACATGAAGCAATGTATGGATTCAGAAAATCTGCACCGCAGATTAAAAAAGATTGTGGGTCAGGTGCAGGCCATTGACCGGATGGTCGATGAAGACGTTCCCTGCGAGGATATTCTTTCCCAGATCAATGCCGCTAAATCTGCACTGCACAAGGCAGGACAGGTGGTGCTGGAGGGACATATCAGACACTGTGTGAGGGATGGGATTGAACACGGTGATGCGGACAGGACAATTGAAAATTTCACAAAAGCAGTGGAGCGATTTGCCAATCTTACTTAGTGCCAATGCATGAACAGCCATTTTTTCAATGGCTGTTTTTCTTTATTCTTCTTGACAAACCCATACCCCCTATGGTATCAATGTACATATACCCCTATGGGTATAAAAAGGGAGGTTTCTATGGATAAGATAATAGAAAAAATAGAAAGTTTTATGGAAGCAGGCGGTACAAAAAAGGACATTATTCTCCTGGCAGTTTCCGGGGCTGCGCTGCTGGTCAGCATTTTTGACTTGGTTCCTCTGCCCTTTGATGCAGCCTGGGTGGCTATTGTGCTGTGCGGAATTCCTATTATTCTGGAGGCGGTCATAGGGCTTATTACTGCCTTTGATATTAAGGCCGATGTTCTTGTTTCTTTGGCTCTGATTGCGGCAGTTTGTATTGGAGAGGACTTTGCAGCAGGAGAGGTGGCTTTTATTATGCAGCTTGGGGCCTTGCTTGAAGATTTGACCGTTGCAAAGGCCAGGGCTGGGATTGAAAAGCTGGTACGGCTGACGCCTCAGACGGCAAGGCTTATAAGGGATGGGCAGGAACAGATTATTCCGGCACAGAATGTACAAGTCGGGGATATTCTCCGTGTGCTTCCGGGAGAGACCATTCCGGTGGATGGGATTCTGTTGTCCGGTCAGACCTCTGTAAACCAGGCTGTTATGACAGGAGAGTCCCTTCCCGTAGATAAGGGGGCCGGAGATGAGGTGTCCAGCGGAACTTCCAATCAATTCGGGCATTTGAAATGAAAGCCTCCAGGGTAGGGGAGGACAGTTCTATTCAGCGTATGATTCGGCTTGTTCAGTCGGCAGATGCAGGAAAGGCAAAGATTGTGGGCATCGCAGACCGGTGGGCCACCTGGATCGTGGTGACTGCCCTTACAGTTGCTGCCCTTACATGGCTGATGACAGGGGAAGTAATCCGGGCTGTCACCATTATGGTTGTGTTCTGCCCCTGCGCCTTGGTTCTGGCTACGCCTACGGCAATTATGGCAGCCATAGGAAATGCTACGGGACACGGATTTCTGGTCAGGGAAGGAGATGCCCTGGAAAGGCTGGCTCTTGTTTCTAAAATAGCATTTGATAAAACGGGAACTCTCACCTATGGAAATCCTCAGGTCATAAAGGTGAAAAGCATTTCGCCCCAGTATGGAGAACGGGATTTATACGGACTTATTGCCTCGGCAGAGCTGTTATCAGAGCATCCCTTGGGCAAGGCGGTGGTTCGCTGTTATAAGCAGGAGACCGGAAACTCTGTTTTGCCTGCGGAAGAATTCCAGATGATGCCGGGAGAGGGAGTGTCTGCTGTTATTGACGGAAAAAGACTTCTTGCCGGAAATGAAAAGATGATTTCTGCCAATGAGATGGTGCTTTCCGGGGAGTTGAAGAAAGAGGCGCAGGAGTATTTTTCACAGGGATGTACGGTCATTTATATTGCCGTTGATCAAGATATTGTCGGTTTTGTGGTTCTGTCGGATACGGTCCGGAAGGAAAGCCGGCAGATGATAGAGCAGTTGAAAAAATTAAAGCTGCAGCCGGTTTTGCTGACAGGGGATAACGAAAATGCTGCCAAGTCCATTGCAGGAGAGCTGTACATAGAAGAGGTATACGCAAACTGTCTGCCGGAGGATAAGTTGAAACAGATTGATGCCTTTCAAAAGGGCGGGGAGAAAATCTGCATGATCGGTGATGGGGTCAATGATGCTCCTGCCCTGAAAATGGCTGATGTGGGCATTGCCATGGGCGGGATAGGAAGCGATATTGCGGTAGATGCCGCAGATATTGCCCTTGTGGATGATGAGGTGAAGGAGCTGCCTCATCTGCTGGCCCTTTCCAGGAAGATGATGTCAACCATCAAATACAACATGGTGTTTTCCATGGGGCTGAATTTCCTTGCCATTGCCCTGGCTGTTTCCGGGACGCTGAATCCCGTTGCAGGGGCACTGGTGCACAATGCAGGCTCTGTTGCGGTGATTATTAATTCATCATTATTATTAAAGTGGAGGAAAAAAGTATGATTTTTAACGCAATCGGTATTATTATCGGGGCAATGATTTTGATAGGCGGTATTTATTATCTGATTAAGGAAAAGGAAGATGGGGAATCGAAAAAGATATATTCCATCGTATCGGCAGCAGGGGCTGTTATTGTGATTGGTATGGTATTGAAAATTTTAATTGCAGGCTGATGAATGATAGAGAGAATCGGCGCCCAAAAACTGATTTGAGGATTGGTAAAACTATGGTATACTATCTGGCAGAAGTACGCTGTTATTGTGTACAACATAAGATTATTTAAGAGAGGAAGTACCATATCATGAGCATGGCAGGCGGCAAACGGCCCCAGGCATATTTCAAATATCTTTTATCCCTTTTGTTTTTCGGTTCCAATGGAGTTGTGGCAAGCAGGATTTCCCTTAACAGCTATGAAATCGTCTTTTTCAGAACTTTGCTGGGAAGTTTATTTCTCATTGCAGTGTTCCTGTTTTCTAAAGGTAAAATACAAGGTTTTCAGAATAAAAAGCACCTGATGTTTTTAAGCATTTCGGGCGTGGCTATGGGAGTGAGCTGGATGCTGCTCTTTGAAGCTTATACCAAGATTGGGGTCAGCATGGCAACACTGGTATATTATTGCGGCCCTGTTATTGTAATGGCCCTGTCCCCTCTGATTTTCCATGAACGGCTGGGCATCGGCAGGATTGCAGGATTTGGAGTTGTTTTAGGCGGAATGCTTTTGATCAATGGAGAGGCCCTGCAGCAAAATGAATTTTCCTGGGGCCTCCTTTACGGAATACTTTCCGCAGTCATGTATGCTTTTATGGTTATTTTCAACAAAAAGGCCAAGAGCATCACCGGGCTGGAAAATGCCATGCTCCAGCTGATTGTCAGCTTTGTGACCTTGTCAGTGTTTATGGTGGCTAAGCAGGGATTTCCCATGGCTTCCCTGTCACAGAATTTGCTGCCTGTTTTGTTTTTGGGAATTGTCAATACGGGAATCGGGTGTTATCTCTACTTTTCCTCCATTGAGAAGCTGCCCGCCGGGACCATTGCAATTTTCGGCTATTTAGAGCCATTGTCAGCCGTGGTGTTTGCAGTGGCCTTTTTGCAGGAGAGATTATCGGTTGTTCAGATTCTTGGAGGAATCTTCATCATCGGCGGAGCAGCCGTTGGGGAATTGTCAAGCCTGAAAGGTTCCCGCTGAGATCCTGGTTACTATATAAAGTCCTTGCAGGAAACCAGCAAATCGATTTTTTTCCATTGGGTTTCTTCATCAATGCAGTTGCCTTCTTCCACGGAGGCAAATCCGCATTGGGGAGAAAGTGCGATCTTGTCTCCCACAACAGCCTTCGCTTCTGAATATCTTCTTTTAATGTCTTCCAGACTCTCTAATTCAGGATTCTTGGTAGAAATCAGACCGGCCACAAAGGTGGCGTCACTGCCCTTTAGCACAGTCCAGGGCTCAAAGGAGCCGGAACGCTCATCGTCATATTCCACGAAAAATCCGTCATAGGGAATCTGGCTGATGATGGGTGCTACCGTATCGTAAAAGCCTGAGAAAAGAGGATTTCCCTTAAAGTTGCCCTTGCAGAAATGAGTGGCAATTACCATGTCATCAGGTCTGCCTTCCAATGCCTTAGTGGATACGCGCTGGAACCAATCCAACACTTCATCTTTTTTATATCCCAGAGAAGCCACCTTCTGCAAAAATCTCTCATCAATCATATAAGTCCAGGAAGTATCGTCAATCTGAAGGTATCTGCACCCATGGGCATATAAATCCTTAATTGCGTTCTGATATGCGATGGCAATATCCTCAATCAGCTTCTCCACATCACTTCCATAGTAGGGAACTTCTTTAATACCAAGCTGAAGATAGTTGTCTACCAGAATCATATTGGGTCCGGAAATGCATTTCTTTGCTGTAATGCCGGGGTATTTCTGTGCTTCCCGGTGAAGAAAGTCATAGGCTTCAATCTCCGGGTGGGAGCGGTCCGGATTGTAGGAAATCTTTCCGGTTATGTAGCCCAGCTCAATGTGGTTGAGAACACCGTTGTGCTCTTTGGTTAAATGCTCTGTTGTAAAACCGTCAAATTCCTTGAGCCAGTCTAAGTGCCACCACCTGCGGCGGAATTCCCCGTCAGTCACAAATTTCAAGCCGTGGGCCACTTCTTTTTCAACCAAATCTGAAATTGCTTCATCCTCAATGGTTCTCAATTCTGCCAGTGATATTTCCCCGTTTGCGTATTGAGCTCTTGCTGTCTTTATCTGTGACGGTCTTAAAAAAGAACCGACAATATCGTATTTAATATTTAACATATCTTAATCTCCTTTTATCCGGAATTGTTTTGATCAATGCTTCTGCAGTGAATTATAAATCATCTTATCTGGTATGTGTTAATATATAAAAATTATAGTTTGCAATAACTTAAATCTATTGCCGGATTAGAGGCAGTTATAGATAATTCCTTGACAATCTGCATATGGCCTGATAAACTGATAACTAAAGTACCGATAATTGAGTTATCGGTTGTGCAAGGAGGTGAAATAATACATGTCAAAGCCAGATCGTTCCATTGACCCGCGGATTATGGAGAGTGCAAAAAAGGAGTTTCTCGCCAATGGATTTGAAAAGGCATCCTTAAAAACAATCTGCCAGGAGGCAGGGGTTACGACAGGGGCTCTTTACAAGCGGTATAAGGGGAAAGAAGATTTGTTCTGTGCAGTGGTAGCCGATACGGTTGCAGCGTTGGATGCTTTTGTGGAAATGCGAAGCTCCGCCCAGGCCAGGGACCTCTCCGATGAGGAACTGGTCAGTGCGTGGGATATGGAAGAAAGCATGACGGAATGGTTCCGGTTCCTGTATGAATACCATGAGGGTTTTACCCTGCTTATTTCCTGCGCAGGAGGGACCCGGTATGCAAATTTTCAGCACGACCTGGCAGAGAAAATGACGGCTAAGACCTACGAATATTTTCAGGAAGCCAAAACTCGGGGGCTTGCCCATGGGGATATCTCCCAGGAGGAAATGCACATCCTGCTTTCCGCATTCTGGACGGCTGTCTGCGAACCTTTTATCCACGGATATACGTGGGATCAGATGGAGGCTCACAGTCACCTCATATGCAGCCTGTTTAACTGGAGCCGGGCTTTAGGGTTTGACACACCCGTTATTTAACCTGCGATCAGCAATCCCTTTGTAGAGGGATTTCTGTTTGCCGATGGGTTAGTTTTATCTAACCAAAATCGATTGATAAGAAGGAGGGATTTGTTTTGTTCAAAAAAGTACTGGAATATACCGGTGAGCACCGCAAGACAACTTACTGCGCCGTAGCTGCCATGCTGGCCGGCATGGTAATGCAGGTGCTGCCGTTCTGGTTCATTTACCAGATTATCAGGCCTCTGCTGATGGGGGAAACAGTTACAGCAGAGTATATGATCTGGCGCATTACAGCTATTGCAATCTGCACGGTGCTGTATGCCGTGCTCTATATCTGGGGACTTTCCCTGTCCCATAATTCTGCCTATAACACTTTAAAAAACCTGAGGATTTCCCTGCAGGCAAAGCTGGAGAGCCTGCCTCTGGGCATGATTCAGGAAAAGGGCGTGGGAGCTGTCAAAAAGATGTTCATTGATGACATTGAAAAAATTGAGCTTCCCCTTGCCCATGCTCTTCCGGAGGGAATTGCCAATGTGACCATCCCTGTTCTGGTATTTCTGGGGATGTTTCTGGTGGACTGGAGGATGGCCCTTCTGGCCTTGGCCTCCCTGCCCTTTGGAATAGTCGCTATGATGATGATGTACCAGAGCGGCACCAGCAAAATGGGAGATTATTATGGATCGGCCCGGAAGATGAACAATACCATCGTGGAGTATATCAACGGCATGGAGGTAGTCAAGGTATTTAACCGGGACGGCGAATCCTATCACAGATATGAGCAGGATATTAAAAGCTACCGGGATTTCACCCTGGCCTGGTATAAGGCATGCTGGCCTTGGATGGCCATTTATAACAGCCTGGTACCCTGCGTGGCCCTCTTTGTTCTTCCGGTGGGCTCCTGGTTTGTTATGAAGGGGTATTCCACTCTTCCAAGTCTGGCTCTTGGGCTGTGCATGTCCTTTGGAATCAGCGGCCCTCTTCTCAGGGCGATAAGCTTTCTGCCCACCATGGCACGGATTGACTATACCATATCCAGCCTGGAGCAGATGATGAACGAGCCGCCTCTTATCCAGTCGGCAGAACCATTTTCCGGCAAGGATCATGGAGTGAAGTTTGAGAACGTGCGCTTTGCGTACAAGGAAGCAGAGGTACTTCATGGCGTCACTCTTGAGGTGCCAGAGGGGAGTCTGACCGCACTGGTGGGTGAGTCGGGAAGCGGAAAAAGCACCCTTGCCAGACTGCTGGTTCATTTCTATGATGTAACGGAAGGCTCTGTCAGAATCGGAGGTCAGGACGTGCAAAACATGAGTTTGGAGGCCCTTAACAATCAGATATCCTATGTGGCTCAGGAACAGTTTTTATTCAACATAAGTCTTCTGGAGAACATACGCCTGGGCAGACCGGAGGCAACGGATGAAGAGGTGCTGGAAGCTGCCAAAAAGGCACAGTGCGGTGAATTCTTAGACCGGCTGGAAAACGGCATTCATACCATGGCAGGGGACGGAGGCAAGCAGCTTTCCGGAGGAGAGCGGCAGCGGATATCTTTAGCCAGGGCCATTTTGAAAAATGCGCCTATTGTAGTTTTAGATGAGGCCACAGCATTTATGGACCCGGAGAATGAGGAAAAGATGAACGAAGCCATCGCACAGGTCATTGCGGGAAAGACCGTTATCGTCATCGCCCACAGGCTTCACTCCATTATAAATGCCGACCAGATCTGTGTGCTGGAGGCGGGAAATCTGGCAGCAGCCGGAACCCATGAAAAGCTGCTCACAAGCTGCCCGGCTTATCAGAGACTTTGGCAGGCAGCCGAAGGCAGCGCGCAGTGGAAGGTCAGCACCGAGAAAGGGGGTAGTACCTTATGACAGCGTTAATGAAACGCATCTTTATCGCTTCCGGGAAGTACAAAGGAAGGATTGCTGTAGCTTTTGTGTTCTCCTTTTTAAAAGGAATTTTGAAAAATGCACCCATTGGCCTTGCATTTTTTGTACTTTCCGCTTTTTATCACGGAACAGAAACTCCAGAGATGTCCCTGCGCATTGGAATTACCCTGGTCGTTATTCTTCTGATTCAAATGCTGTTTCACAACATTTCAGACAGGCTTCAGTCAGCGGCAGGCTTTCTCCTCTTTGCCGATAAGCGGATGGAGCTGGGGGCCCATCTGCGTAAAATGCCCATGGGCTATTTCACGGAGGGAAACATAGGAAAGATCAGTTCCGTGCTCTCTACGGATATGGTGTTCATTGAAGAAAACGGCATGAGTGTGCTGGCTGATATGATGAGCTACATCTTTTCCCAGGGCATTTTGCTGGCTTTTGTATTCTACTTTGACATATGGCTGGGGCTTGCGGGGCTTGCCGTGCTTTTTCTAATTCTGCTGGTGGCAAGGGGGCTGAAAAAGGAAGCCCTTGAAGATTCGGTGATCCGCCAGGAACAGCTTGAAAATCTGACGGAGGCGGTTTTGGACTTTACAGAGGGAATCGGCATTATCAAGACCTACAACCTGCTGGGGGAGAAGTCTCAGGCCCTTGCTGACAGCTTTCGGGAGACCTGCCGCACCAGTCTGGAGTTTGAGGAAAATCATACCCCATGGCAGAGAGGGCTGAATCTGGTTTATGGCTTTGGTGTGGTTGTAGTAACGGCCCTTTCTGTATTTTTGTATTTTCAGGGAAAGCTGGATGTGCCTTATCTGGTGGGAATTATGCTCTTTGTATTCGACTTGTTCGGCCCGTTAAAGGCTCTGTACGGACAAAGCGCACGGCTTACGGTGATGGATAGCTGCATGGACCGCATTGAAGCGGTGTTTGCGGAGCAGGAGCTTTTGGATATTGGCAGGGAGGATATTCCGGAGCACAGTGATGCTCCCGAGGTACAGTTTGAACATGTCAGCTTTGCTTACGGTGAAAAAGATGTGCTCCGCGACATCACCTTTGATTTGGAAAAGAACCGGATGCTGGCCTTGGTGGGACCGTCAGGCGGAGGAAAATCCACCATTGCAAGTCTTCTGGCCCGGTTCTGGGATGTGAAGTCCGGGCGGATTCTGGTGCGGGGAAAGGATGTGAGAAATGTTCCTCTCAGCCAGTTGATGGATCATATTAGTATGGTGTTTCAGCGGGTATATTTGTTTCAGGATACCATTTACAACAATATCAGCATGGGAAGGCCGGGAGCCAGCCGGGAGGAAGTGATGGAAGCAGCCAGGAAGGCCCGGTGCTATGATTTTATTATGGCTCTGCCTGAAGGTTTTGACACTGTGGTGGGAGAGGGCGGCGCAAGCCTTTCCGGAGGGGAACAGCAGCGGATTTCCATTGCCCGGTGTATTTTAAAGGATGCTCCCATTGTTATTTTGGATGAAGCGACAGCCAGTGTGGATGCGGATAATGAAAGCTATATCCAGCAGGCCATCAGTGAGCTTTGCAAGGGAAAAACTCTTTTAGTCATTGCCCACCGTCTGAACACCATCCGTCATGCAGACAAGATACTGGTCATTGCGGGAGGAGAAATTGAAGAAGAGGGAACCCATGAGGATTTGATGGAGAAGGGCGGTATTTATAGGAAGTTTGTAACTGCCAGAGAAAATAGCCGTGGGTGGAGCAGAGTGACTGACCGTCCGTTTATCCCACTCCTTTAGCCAGCCGCATCAGCACCTGTTGTCTGGACACATAGACTGGCATATGGTACAATAATAAGCATTTAGAATCACACAATTTAAATAATATTTCTCATACTGCCAGCAAAAAAATACGGTTTCTCACAGAAGGGTTACCGTATTTTTTTACTGGTCACCATGAGTACACCCATGAAAGGAGATCATCTGATGCGCTGGCTCACAAATATTAAAATGGAAACAGGATATGATTTCAGCAAAGAAAGTAATGTCCGTACCAAAACAGAATACGCTGCAATCGGAATGGAAGACGGAGTGATCCGTGCTATTGAAAAAAATGCTGTCCCAAAGGAAGGGGAAACGGTCATTGACGGACGGGGATATCTGCTTCTCCCTGCATTTGCGGACAACCATATCCACCTGGATAAAGGCCATTACGGCGGCCCCTGGCAGGCAGTTGTTCCCGTAGCAAACGGAGTGCAGGATCGAATCCGGGAGGAAGAAGGCTTCCTGTTGAATTTCCTGGAACATACTCCTGAAAAGGCTCAGGCGCTCATCGATTTGGTGGCAGGCAATGGAGCCACCTTCTTAAAAGTGCAGGTCAATGTGGACCCGGTTGCAGGCTTGAAAAATTTGGAGTGTGTTTACGATGTGCTGAAAAACAACTCTCACCGTCTGGAATATGAAATCGTGGTATTTCCTCAGCATGGCACTTTGGCGACAGAGGCAAAGGGATGGCTCACGGAGGCCATGAAACATCCGGCAGTAACCGCCATCGGCGGTCTGGACCCGGCAACTATTGACGGTGATATTGAGGCTTCCTTAAAAACGATTTTTGATCTGGCGGCGGCTTACGAAAAGCATATTGATATCCACCTCCATGACGGCGGAACACTGGGGATGTTTGAAATGCACCGCATTGTGGACTATACGGAAAAATATCAAATGGAGGGTAAAGTGCAGATCAGCCATGGTTTTTGTCTGGCCGACCACTCCGAAGAAGATATCATACGGATTGCCCAGCGTCTGTCCAAGGCCGGGATTGCCATTAACAGTGCGGTTCCTCTTGACGGAGCCCCCAATCTTCCCCTTTTGCGCAGGAATGGTGTCACGGTCCATGTGGTAAATGACAATATCAACGATCACTGGAGCCCTTTTGGAACCGGAGATTTGCTTCAGCGGGCAAGCCGTGCTGCGGAAAAATTTGATCAGGTGGACGAGCGCTCTCTGGCACAATGTCTGTCCATGGTCACCAGGGGAGTGGCTCCCTTATCCAGAGAAGGAGAATTACTGTGGCCAAAACCAGGCGATCCTGCGGATTTCGTGCTGGTTCCCGCAGAATCAGCAGCCCACGCAGTAGCCAGGGTTCCCCAGGAACGCATTGTTATATTTAAGGGAGAGGTTGTTTCTCAAAAGTGAGAGCCTGCTTCTGAAAGCAAATAAAGACCTTTGCCTTTGAAATTGGATGATATGATTCACATGAGAGAAGGGAGGTGAGGTAATGGCCGATTTGCGAAGAAAACTGGCTCTGCAGAAAGATCCCTATGATTTGCAAAAAAGCAGCAGCTTATTTTTAGAAGCAGTCAAAAATGACGTTATATTTCATGAGAAAAACTGCCCTGAATATGCCCGGATGTTGAAAGCAGTTGATTTTTCAGTAGATGAAATTGACTCAGAAGACAAGCTTTATAAGATACCGGTAATTCCAACTCTTTACTATAAACGCAATTACCTCTCCTCCATGCCGGAAGAGAAGCTGGCGGTTAAAGCCACATCTTCCGGTACAAAAGGACTGCAGAGCAGAGTTGGATTTGATAGAAAGACAATTTTTTATGGTGTTTTAATGATGATAAGGTATTTTTCTTATCATCAATTAATATCACCTCTTCCCACAAATTACATTGTTCTTGGATATGAACCCAGCAGGCATACCCAGATGGGCGCAACCAAAACAGCTTACGGGGCTACGAAATTTGCGCCTGCACTTCACCGGGAATATGCCCTGAAGGACACCGGGACAGAATACCGGTTAAATATCGAAGGAATTAAAAAAGCATTGATAAAATATGCCAAAAGCGGGCTGCCGGTGCGGTTTGTGGGCTTCCCCTCTTATATGTTTTTCCTGATCAAAACTCTTAAGGAAAACCATATCTCTTTAAAATTGAACTCTCATTCCAAGATTCTTCTGGGAGGCGGGTGGAAACAGTTTTCCGATGAAGAAATTGACCGAAACCTCTTTTTCCAGTTAATTCAGGACACTTTGGGGATTGAAAAACACAGTTGTTTTGAGTTTTACAGCGCGGTGGAACACCCCATTCCCTATGTAAAATGCAGAAATGGACATTTTCATGTTCCCATTTACAGCAGAGCCATTATCAGGGATGTAAAAACACTGGAACCTGTTCCTATGGGATGCTTAGGGCTGCTGAGCTTTATATCCCCAATGGTATCCAGTATGCCGCTCACAAGCGTAGTTACAGACGATATTGCCGTATTGTATGATGGGAACGGCTGCGGATGCGGAATAAATACCCCTTATTTTGAATTAAAGGGCAGGGCAAGCGTGAGTCAGATCAAAACCTGTACGGCAGACGCATGGGAGCTGGCCCAAGGAGGCGGGGTATGAATTTAATTTCAGGAAAATTGATGAATAATAAAGAGAGCCGGGCAGAGCTTCAACGGCTGAAATCTTTGATACTTGAAACCCGGGAAAAAGTCCCTCTTCCAGTCAATGCGGTGATCCGTGCATGTGATGTTCTCTCCCAAAGCCTTAGCGAGCAGGAGCATTTGCATTTGCTGCTTGATCTTGGTATGCCTGAACATAAGGCGAGAAAAGAGCTGCAGACCGTTAAGCAGATGATATCGAAAGAATACTTAGAAAACCGAATGAAACTAGAATTCGGTCAGTCTTTGGGCCGTTTTTCTCCATACGGCGAAACTATATCAGTGCGGCAGGAATGGATGCCCCTTGGCGTATTGCTTCATATAGCTGCGGGAAATGTTGACGCTCTGCCTGTTTTCAGCGTCATTGAGGGATTGTTAACAGGCAATATTAATATTTTAAAGCTGCCAGGAAATAACGATGGAATATCTATTCTCATCTTACAAGAGCTGATGAAGATCGAGCCTCTTATTGTCCCGTATGTCTTTGTATTTGATTATCCCTCCCACGATATGGAAGCTATGAAGAAGTTGATGAGCCCGGCAGATGGGATTGTTGTATGGGGCGGTGATGCTGCGGTTTCTGCGGTAAGAAGGACGGCAAATCCGGATACCCGTATTATTGAATGGGGCCATAAAATCAGTTTTGCGTATGTATCAGGGAGTATTTCTGATTCTGATTTGGAAGGAATTGCTTACAATATCTGTGATACCAGCCAACTGCTTTGCAGTTCATGCCAGGGAATATTCCTTGATACAGAGGATTTTGACCAGGTTCTGAAGTTTGCCGGTCGTTTTGTCAGAATCCTTGAGCGTATGGCGGGTGAACTTCCCGATGATAACCCGTATTTAACGGCGCAGAAAACCCTTGAATTATATACGGAGAGGCTGGAATCTGCAAAATCCCGGAAGCAGGTTTTTTATGGAAACAATTGCAGTATAACAGCATATAACGATATGTCTGTCATGCCGTCATATATGTATAGAAACTGCTGGGTGAGGCCTCTTCCCCGCAAAAAGCTTCTGGCTGTGCTTTGTGAATACAAAAACCATCTTCAAACAGCCGCCCTTGTCTGTGAGGAATGTGATAAAGCCGCTCTTGAAACCATACTGGCAAAGACTGGGGTGATGCGTATTACAAACGGAGCAAGGATGTCTGAAGGTTATTGCGGAATGCCTCATGATGGTGAACTTTCTCTCAGGAGATATATGAAGCTCATGTCTTATGAGTATTAAAATTACCGGCGGCTATTTTGAGGTATTATCGTTTTAATATAAGGTACTGATTATTCAATATAATTAAGCAGGAGGGAAATAAAAATGGTGCATCTCGTATATTGTGATAATACGGGCAAAAAAGGGGAACATGTATTAGATAAAATATTAGATGGAACGAAAACAATGGTTGTAAGAGGTGCGGCTGGCCGCAAAATACCTCACAGCCGGGTGTTTGAAGGCGAAACCGTTTATTTTATGGAAAAAGGAACGTCTCTTATTTCTGCTTTTGCCTCTGTAACATCTGTTCAAAGCCATGTGAAGCTGACGGAAGATGAGATTGTGAAAACATTAAATGACAACCAGGACAAGCTGAACTTAACCGAAAAGCAGAAGGAACGCTGGCATAAGAAGTGCCTATGTCTGGTTGAATTTGACGGTGTTCAGAAAATCGAACCGCCCCTTGCCTTTGATCATCAGGGCAACATGGACGATTGGCTGATTATTGATAAGATTGAAGATGTGGTCGTTGGTACAAGCATACCTTATAACTATGAAAAGTCCAGATTTTAGTACTTTATCATCTGATTGACCGGGCAGTTTTGAACCGCAGAATATTTTACGGGGGATTAGAAATGGATATATTAATAAGAGAAGAGCAGGAAAAGGATTATAGAGACGTTGAAGAAGTGACGAGAGAAGCATTTTGGAATTATCACAGTCCGGGATGCAATGAGCACTATCTTGTGCATGTCATGAGAAAGTCACCGGAATTTGTGAAAGAATTGGCTTATGTTGCGGTTGATGGAGATAAAATCGTTGGAAATATTATGTATACGGAAACTTATATTCTTGGTGATGATAATAAAAAATATCCTGTATTATGCTTTGGTCCTGTTTCAGTCTTACCCCAATACCAAGGCAGGGGGATCGGTTCAAAGCTCATTGAACATACGAAAATAGCAGCTAAGGATTTAGGATATAAAGCCATTTTGATTTTAGGTGATCCGGAGTTTTATAAGAGAGTAGGATTTGTCAGTGCAGAAACCTATTTGATAGGAACGTCGTGGGACACCTACGCGGAGCCTTTGCTTGCTTGTGAGTTGGACGCAGGTGCTCTTGCTGAGTGTAAAGGAAGATTCTTTGAGGGTGAAATATATGAAATAGATAAGGAAAAGGCCGAGGAGTTTGATAAAAAATTTACTCCAAAAGAAAAAGTGTCAGGACTTCCCTCACAGGAAAGGTTTTTAGAGCTTGTTTCTATGAATAAACCCAGATTGTGATAACCAGGAAGACGATGGGATTTGATCCAAAAGGACCAGATTCAGCAGCCTGGCGATAATTTCCAATTTGCAAAGCATATAAATTTTTAAGAAGGAGGCCGAAGAATAAATATGAAGACCAGAACCTATCTTGCAATCGATTTAAAGTCCTTTTATGCTTCGGTCGAGTGCATGGAACGAAAACTTGATCCAATGACCACCAACCTTGTTGTTGCTGATGCAAGCCGTACTGAAAAAACGATCTGTCTCGCCGTTTCCCCCTCCCTCAAAGCATACGGTATTCCCGGCAGGCCCAGACTGTTTGAGGTTGTGCAGAAGGTCAGGGAAGCAAATGCGGCGCGGCTGCGAAAAGCACCGGGACGAGCTTTTTTGGGCGCCTCCATTCATGATGCGGAATTAAAGTCCTTACCGGAGATATCGCTGGATTATATAATTGCTCCTCCAAGAATGGCGCATTATATAGAATACAGTACATGGATTTACAACATCTACTTGAAATACGTTGCGCCCGAAGACATCCATGTCTATTCCATCGACGAAGTGTTCATTGATGCCACCGAGTATCTGAGCATTTACAATCTTTCGGCCCGTGAACTGGCTACGAAAATGATTCTTGATGTCCTGAAAACCACTGGCATTACAGCATCAGCCGGAATTGGCACAAACCTATACCTATGTAAGGTTGCCATGGATATTCAGGCAAAGCATGTTCCGAAAGATCAAAACGGCGTACAGATTGCTGAACTGGATGAAATGAGTTATCGCCGGTTGCTGTGGGCGCACCGGCCTCTGACAGACTTTTGGCGTGTTGGCAGAGGATATGCTAAAAAGCTGGAAGCACATGGCCTTTTGACCATGGGAGATATTGCAAGATGCTCCCTTGGTAAGCCTGCCGATTTTTACAATGAGGATTTACTGTATAAGATGTTCGGCATCAATGCAGAGCTGTTGATCGATCATGCATGGGGGTGGGAGCCGTGTACCATTGCTGATATTAAAGCGTATAAGCCAAGCACAAACTGCATTGGATCGGGACAGGTGCTGCAATGTGCCTATACCTTTGACAAAGCGAAGCTGATTGTACGGGAAATGACTGATCTTCTGGTGCTGGATCTGGTGGATAAAAGGCTTGTGACCGACCAGCTTGTTTTGACGGTCGGATATGACATTGAAAATCTGACAAACCCGAAGATAAAGAAATTGTATCGCGGGCCAATTACCATAGACCACTACGGACGTTCCGTTCCTAAATCTGCCCATGGTACGGCCAATCTTGGCAGGCAGACCTCCTCAACCAAACTGATTATGGAAGCTGTTACAGAGCTTTTTGAGCGCATCGTTGACAAAAATCTCCTGGTCAGGAGAGTCAACATCTCGGCCAATCATATTGTTGATGAAGAAACCATTTATAAGAAAGACAGCTTTGAACAGCTTGATCTATTTACGGATTACGCGGCTTTGCAGGCGAAAAAAGAGGCTGAAGACGCCCAGCTTGAACGAGAAAAAAGTATGCAAAAAGCAATGCTGGAGATAAAAAAGAAATACGGAAAGAATGCCATCCTAAAGGGTATGAATCTGGAGGAAGGCGCTACCACATTAGACAGAAATAAACAGATTGGAGGGCATAAGGAATGACAAAAAGCTATGACGATATCATCCATCTGCCGCACCATGTCTCAGTGACCCGTCCTCAGATGGCAGCCATTGACCGGGCAGCTCAGTTTTCCCCTTTCGCTGCGCTGACCGGCTATGATGCCGCTGTAAAAGAAACCGCAAGACTGACAGATGAGAGAGTAGAACTGGACGAATACATGAAAGATGCTTTGAGCAATAAGCTGCAAATCACAGCAGACAGGCTCAAAGAGCATCCTGAAATTGCAATCACCTATTTTCAGCCGGATGAGAAGAAGGAAGGCGGCTCCTACATTACTTCTATGGGTGCGGTTAAAAAGATAGATAAATATGAGCGGGTTGTGGTTATGACTGATGGCACAATGATCCCCATTGATGAAATTATCAGCATAGAGGGAGAGATATTTGAAACCAAAGTGCCCCATTCCTGTGATGAATAATGGACAAATATATCCTGAGCGGACAATATGGCATTGCATCACAATGAGAGCGGATGGATAGCAATTTAATGATAAAGTAAAATCAAAATAATTGTACCGGATGTCCAATTGCTTCGACGAATTTTAACAAATTATCAAAAGTGATAAATACAGTAGCAGTATTATCATTGGGATGAATTCCCATGGCGTCACCTTTTCTGAGTTTCTTGTCCAAATAAAATTCTACATGATTAGCCGTATCGTTTAATAAACCGAAAGGACTGACAGCCCCTTTTGCCAGGCCTAAATGGGTTTGAAGGCGTTCCTCTGAAGCAAAAGACAGTTTTGTACAATTTAGGACTGTTTCCAACTGTTTTAAATTTACCTCATGTTCTGCATCGGCAACAACAAGGAAATGGCGTTTTCCCTTTGCATCCCGCAAGAACAGATTTTTTGCTATCCTTGATTTGGGAGGAAAATCTAACATCTGCATTTCCTCAATGGTAAAGACAGCAGCATGCTCCACTGCTTGAAAAGGAATGTTCATATCAGTCAATTTATCGTAGACCAATTTCTTCTTATCCATATTTTTCTTACCTCTTTCCTATAATCTGATTTATTGTTTTTCCTAATACATTAGTATATAATAAAAAAGGTATTAAGTAAAATGACGTTTTTTGAATTATAAGTTGAGAACTTCTCACATATAGGAGACTGTATTATGGATTTAAAAAAATATAAAGTATTTCTGGCATCAGTTGATCTAGGAAGTTTTACGAAAGCCTCCATACAGCTTGATTACACCCCCTCGGGTATTACACATATGATGAATGCATTGGAGGATGAATTGGGATTTCAAATCCTGACGAGAGGAAAAAATGGTGTTCAACTAACTGAAAATGGAGCCCGTCTTGTACCAATTCTGCGGGAGCTGCTGCGTCTAGAAGAGGATTTTTCTCAAACTGTTTCTGAAATTAATGGATTAAATGCAGGAACTATCCGCATTGGAAGCTATTCCAGTATTGCGGTGCATTGGTTACCGGGGATTATAAAAAGTTTTCAGTGTGATTATCCAAACATCAATATTAAATTAATGGAAGGAATCCGGCAGGAAGTGGTTGCATGGCTGGATGAACGAAAAATAGATTTAGGACTTATGAGCTATAATCCGGAAATGAAATTTGATTGGATTCCCTTGAAAGATGATCCCATGCTGGCTGTACTTCCGCTGGATCATCCTTTGGCAAAAGAAAAAGCATACCCGATTAAAAATTGTGAATCAGAGGATTTTATTATGCCTGCCTGCGGTTACGATTATGATGTGGTAGAATTATTCCATAATGAGAAGATTTCGCCCAAAATACGTTATGAAACATTTGAAAATTACGCCGCACTCTCCATGATTGAATGCGGTCTTGGGATGAGCGTGATGAATGAACTCATTACGAAAGGGCGTATATGCAATGTTGCCAAGCTGCCTTTGCAGCCAAGGAGGCATATTTCTCTTGGCATTGCAGTTCCCAATACAGAGAAACTTTCCCCGGCAGCGAAGAAGTTTATTACTTACTGTGAAAAAGCATTTTAACTTTTAAGGCGTGTGCTTTATCCTTGAAAATCATGTCAAAACGTGGTATTGTTAGTTAGCCAAGGCTAACAATTGTCTGCTCTTGATGCAGGAGAAGGCGAATCAAACAGCGCCATGTAAACGGATTGAAAGGAGTATGCAATATGAAAATTGACGTAAATAAACTGGCGGAGCATTTTGCGCGCACTTCTTTTCAGGTTGAAACAGTATACCGCTGTGTGCGTGAGCCTGGGATGTATTACAATGCCTATTCCAAGCCGTTTCCAGGCTTTGTATTTCCTTTGAGCGGCAAGGCGGAGTTTATTTTTAACGGAACCCCCTATATTCTTGCACCGGGAAACATCGTTCATGGCGGTGCTCATATGCAGTTGAACAGCCGTGTCCTTGGAAATACAAGATGGGAGTATCTGTTAATTCTTTATAATATTACCGTACCTGAGCCCAAAGGGTTTAACCTGTCAAAAGAGCATTTCGAGCTTGCTGTTGGTCAAAGCCTCCGGTTAACTCAATTGCTCAACCGTTTACGCCATATCTCCAGCCAGCCCGGAGGTGTTGCAATGTTTCAGACAGAAACATTATTCCGTGAAATTCTAGAGGAAGTATTCGTTTGCATGCGCAATCAGACCAATGGCGATGCGCAGAAATTATTTGAACAGGTGTCCGCATATATTCATGAACGATACATGGAGGCACTTACCGTTCCAATCCTGGCGGAAGAAAACGGTGTAAATAGAAACAGGCTTGCTTACGTATTTCATAAATATGCAGGCATGGGGCCGGGAGATTATTTACTTCAATACCGTTTAAACCGGGCAAAAGAGCTTTTGCTTTCCAGTAAAGCCCCATTGCATGAGGTGGCCCAGGCTGCCGGGTTTAACGATCCTTTTCATTTCAGCAAGGCATTTAAAAAGCAGTTGGGAATTTCTCCCAGCGAATTCCGAAGTAAATTCATAAATAACACATACTAGTTTCATAAATAACACATTCCCCTATGGTGGCTGGCTTGTTATACTAACTAATGCAGAGTTAGATGATACTAACTACTATCGCATTGGAGGAATGAATGATGAAGAAATTAATGGGGCTGGTTCTATCAGCCGTGCTGCTGACAGGAGCGCTGGCGGGCTGTACTGGAACGTCAGCTGGAAATAGCGTTACAAGTACCCCGGAGACCAATCCGGCAGCTACGGAAACAACCACACCTGAGGCAAGCAGCGGTACGGAGGCGGCATGGCCGAGAACGTATGTAGATGAGCTTAAACGGGAGATTGTTCTCGAAAAGAAACCGGAAAAGGCTGCTCTTCTGTTTTTCCGTAATTTCGAGCATATGTTTTTGCTTGAAGAAGGGCCGGCGGCGGCCACTGAAGTAAATATGCTGGATGAATGGGCTTCTTTGACACCCTATAAAGAGAAATACGACATTGCTGATATAGGTTCCATGAGAGGTCCGAATATCGAAAAGCTTCTTGAAACGGAACCGGATCTCATTATTATGTTTTCAGGTTTATATGAAACATACGGTGAAGAACTTGAGAAAATCGCCCCGGTTATTACCGTTGCTGCAAATGAAAATAACTGGAAAGGCGCTTTGCGGGGATACGGTGAAATATTCGGAAAAGAAGAGAAAGCCGAATCTGAGATATCCCGGATTGAGACCTTGATTGCGGACTCCAAAGAGCAGTTGGCAGACTACAGTGATAAGACCTTTGGTGTGATTATGCTGGGAGACAAGCAGTTTTGGGCGTTTACTACACAGTTTGTTTTCAATGAAGAAAATGGCCTTGGACTGAATCCTCCGGAGAATTATGTAGATATGGGGACAAAGGGTGAAGAGATTACTTTAGAAGCTCTGGCCGGCATGAATCCTGATTACATATTTGTTGCGGATATAAACGGTTCTTCCACTACTTTGGAAAAATACTTAAAAGACTTGGAGAGCAACTCGGTATGGAATTCCCTTGACGCAGTCAAAAACGGGAATATGTATGCGCTGGATAGTTCTATTGCAGCCGGAGGCCCTCTGGGAATCGAATTAGGTGTGAGAACCATCATGGAAAATATTTTAAACTGATAACAGTATTTTATGCCGGATGCAGATGCGGATGGTGTCTTTGTTTATTCTTGTAAAGTCTATAGAATTATGGTATTATTACAAAGTTAGAGATGGCTAACCTTATTGGCCTCAATGCCAAAGGATTGCTGCAAAACAAAGTCACATAACCATAACACTATGGGAACCAAAGGGTGAAATTATGGAAACCGATATCAATCAGATCATAGATTATTATGCGAAGGCAAGCACCGCATTTGCAGGCATGTTTTTTGAATATGGAGAGTTTAACAACAGCAGTATTGATAGAAGAACCAACCCTTTTTGCGGGGGATTGGTGATTCCGCTTATGGGAAATGTTTGTTTTACCTTAGATGGTACGGAATACAGGATTCAGCCAGGTGTGGTGATACATGCCGGTCCCAATATGAGAGTGAGCATAAAGGGATCAGACCATAAACCGTGGAATCTGGCCGTTATCCACTATACCATCCCTGAAAACGAGATAAACCGTTTACCGCTTTTTCAAAATCACTTTTCTTTCCCGATAGGCGAAAACGTGAAAATCCCGGATTTGATTCAACAGCTTTTGCTGAGCCAATCCACGCCTGGAGCTTTTGCGTTATTCAAAACAAAGTTATTGTTTACAAATCTTTTAGGTGAGTTTTTTGATTCGGCAAAAAGGCAGTGCGCCGACAGCGGCAGTAAACTGGCAGAACAGGTTATGGAGTATATCCGGCAAAATCATGCGGAGCCAATTACCATTTCCCAGACAGCGTCTCGTTTTGGCCTGGACAGACGCAGGCTTGCCGCATTGTTTGAACGCCATGTGGGTATGACACCCAGCAATTATTTAATCGAATGCAGGATTCTCAAGGCAAAAGAACTGCTGTGTACTTCTTCCTGCCCCATTAAGCAGGTAGCCGAATGCGTGGGCTATTCTGACAGTCTCTATTTCAGCAAAGCCTTTAAAAAGCTGTCCGGCATATCCCTGTCGGAATTTCGGGACCTCATGGCCCGCGGTGCAGACCAAATACAAGGATAAGAACATAAAACTGCGGACAAAATTCCATGCCATTCAGGTCATTATTCCATTTCAATAGGATTTTGGTTTTGTTATACTAAGTCAAGTTAAACAAAACTAACCATTGTTGTGTTGGAGGAATGAATGATGAAAAAATTTATGGAACTATCCCTTTTGCTGTTGGTTTCAGCAAGCCTGCTTACAGGCTGTGCAGGAACACCTGCCCGGAATAACGAGACACCCACCTCTGCGGCTGCGGAAACATCTGCACCGGAACCAAGCGGTGAAATGGAAGCGGCATGGCCCCGGACATATGTAGATGCTCTCGGCAATGAAGTAGTGATTGAAAGCAAGCCAGAAAAAGTTGTTTCGGCTTTCCATGCAATGTTTCCTGATTATTTTTATACGTTTGGTGTATCGCCATTGGCAGTGGCTGCCGCAGAAAGCAGGTTTCATCACTTGTCAGCCTTTGAGGAGTTTCTGGCAGTAAATAAGCCGGAGGATATTGGCCCGGCCAACTCGCTGAATTTTGAAAAAATACTCTCTCTTGCCCCTGATCTGATTATTATGACAAAGCTCCAGGAAGAGGTTTACCCCCAGCTTTCTCAAATCGCTCCTGCAATTGTTATGGATCATACACAGATAAATGCTGATTGGAAATACGGCGTTAACGAGTTTGCAAAGATTTTCGGGGAAGAAGATAAGGTTGATGAAATTATCAGCGGAGTCGAGAAAACTATTGCCGAGGGGGCTGAAAGCTTAAGTCAATTCCGGGATAAAAACGAAACGGTAATATTTCTTGCCGTGACGGGCAAGCAGTTATTTCCTTATCCCGTAACCCAGCTTCAAGCAGTATACAACGGCGTAAATGAAGGCGGTCTTGGCTTGACGGCGCCGAAAGCCTATACAGAGCTGACTGACTATTCCCAGCCCCTTTCCCTGGAAACTGTTGCGGCTGACTATAAACCGGATCACTTATTTATCATCGCCGATAATGTTGACGGAGATGCAGCGGAATACATAACCCAATTGGAAGAGAATGGGGTGTGGAAGAATATGGATGCCGTAAAAAATAATCATGTTTATAAGATTGACCGCTCAATATTTGGTTTCAATGCTCCTATAGGCACAAAGTTTGGAGTAACATTCGTAGTTGACAGCCTGACCAGGTAGCAAATGCTGACCGGCATGAAAATCTGCTGGATTCCGGTCATGTATGGTATATATGGCAATGAAAGTAAAACCAGGTGCAGCCGGGAATGTGGGCCTGTGCCTGGTTTCTTATTGCCGGAATCGCTTTATTATCTATAAGAGGAGGAATGAAACAGGATATGATGAAGAACCTGAAACGTTTCCTGCGGTATTACCGTCCCTACAAAGGTTTGTTTTTTCTGGACTTATTCTGCGCAGTGACGGCAGCTCTGCTGGGACTGCTGTTCCCGTTTACCGTAAGCCGTATTGTGGACAAGCTTTTGCCTACGGGAGACTGGATTCTGATTTTGTCTGCCTGCGGGGCACTTACGGGAGTCTACCTCGTCAACACTGTCCTCAAATATATTGTAGGTTATTGGGGGGAGAGGCTGGGACTATACATTGAAACCGACCTGCGCACCGAACTTTATACCCATTTGCAGAAGCTCTCTTTCCGTTTTTTCGATAACAACAAGACGGGACAGCTTGCCTCCCGCATCTCCAACGATCTGCTGGATGTAGGAAACATGGCCCATTACGGTCCGGAGCATTTCCTGATTGCGGTTTTTACTCTGATTGGGTCCATGTTCCTCATGTTCCGGGCCAACTGGCAGCTTGCCCTTTTAATGAGTGCTTTTGTCATGGTGCTGCTTACGGTCAACATTTACTTTATGAAGAAACTGGTAGCGGCCAGAAGACGGTTGTTTGGTGCCATTGGCGGCTTTATGTCCCGGCTGGAGGATGGAATCGGCGGCATCCGGGTGGTGCAGGCTTTTGCAAATGAGCATTATCAGCAAAAGCTGTTCCTGAAAGACAATGAAAAATTCTGTGAAGCGAAAATAGAAGGCTTTAAGAATGCTGCAAAGAATGAAGCCGTAACCTATATTTTTCTCAACCTGCTGCCTGTAGCTGCTCTGCTGGGCGGAAGCTGGTTTACCTTAAACGGCGGCATGAGCCGGGGCCAGATGTTCAGCTTTATCCTGCTGGCTAACGTTATGGTTATGCCCATTCAAATGCTGGCAGCTTTTTCCGTACGGTTCCCCAACGGAATGGCGGGATTTCAGAACTTTGCTGAAATCATGGACACCGAGCCGGAGATCAAGGATGCTCCGGATGCGATGGAGGTATACTCCCTGCGGGGTGATATTGATTACGAAGATGTCACCTTTGGCTATGATGAAAACCGCCATGTGCTGAAGAATGTCAGCCTGTCGGTCAAGGCCGGAGAAACGGTTGCTTTTGTAGGAACCTCCGGTGCAGGGAAAACCACCCTATGCAGTTTGCTTCCCCGGTTCTACGAAGCGGATGCCGGGTGTATCAGCATCGACGGGATGGATATTAAAAAAATGACGCTCCAGTCCCTGCGCCGGCAGATTGGTGTGGTGCAGCAGGAAGTATTTTTGTTTGGGGGTACCATTGGGGAAAATATTCAGTTCGGTAAGCTGGATGCTACTGAACCGGAGATATGGGAGGCGGCGAGGCGTGCCCAGCTTGATGACTTTATTCGGGAACAGCCAAACGGGCTGGATACCATCATTGGGGAGCGGGGCGTAAAGCTTTCCGGGGGACAAAAGCAGCGTATGAGCATTGCCCGGATGTTCCTCAAAAACCCGCCCATCCTCATTCTCGATGAAGCGACTTCTTCCCTGGACACAGAAACTGAAGCGGCAATACAGAAATCCCTGGCCGAGCTTTCCAAAGGGCGTACAACCCTTATTATTGCTCACCGGCTGGCAACCATCCGAAAGGCCGACCGCATTATTGTACTGACAGGAGAGGGAATAGCGGAAGAGGGCAGTCATGAGGAGCTGCTGCAGTCAGGCGGGATATACCGCCGTTTACATATGGCGCAGGCTGGAGCGTAGACAGCAAGGAGGCAATAGACCAACATGAAAACACGAAACGAACCGGAAGCAAAGGTTCAGGATATAAAAGAAAAGACGAAAGGCCGCGCTTGGGCGGCGTGGCTCATTATCGTCATAGGCAGCGGAGCATTGGTTCTGCTCATGGCATTTTCCATCACCAAAGGCTCAGCGGGAATTCCGCTTCAGACGGTGTGGGACGCCTTGTTTCACTTTGACGGGTCAAGTACTCATCACCTTATTGTGATTGATTTGCGTCTGCCCCGGGTCATTGCCAGTGCCCTTGTAGGTGCGGCGTTTGCCGTGTCCGGGGCCATTATGCAGGGGACGACACGTAACCCCATGGCGGATTCCGGACTTTTAGGCATCAATGCCGGAGCTGGATTTGCTCTGGCCATCTGCTTTGCTTTCTTCCCGGGGCTTGGGTATATGAACATGATCCTGTTTTCCTTTTTAGGTGCGGCATTGGGGGCAGGGCTGGTAAACGGCATTGCATCTATGGGCCGGGGCGGGGCTGCCCCCATGCGCCTTGTGCTGGCTGGGGCAGCGGTCAGTGCGCTGCTGGCAGCACTCAGTCAAGGAATCGCCCTGTACTTTCATGTGGCACAGAACATCATGTTCTGGACTACCGGCGGTGTAGCAGGTTCCAACTGGGAGCAGATTAAAATTATGTCACCCTGGATCATCGCTGCCTTGCTGGGAGCATTTGCTTTATCCCGTTCCATATCCTTGCTCAGCTTAGGAGAAGATGTGGCCAAGGGGCTGGGCCTGAACACCGCCGTCATCAATACCCTCTGCTCTTTCATTGTGCTGATTTTGGCTGGAGCTGCGGTGTCCGTTATAGGAGCAGTGGGATTTGTGGGCCTTATGATTCCCCATTTGGCCCGGTACCTTGTGGGTGTAGATTACCGCTGGATCCTCCCGTCCTCGGCTGTATTAGGCGCTTTGCTCATGGTAGGAGCAGACCTGGGGGCCAGGATGCTCAACCCGCCCTTTGAAACGCCCATCGGCGTACTGACTGCCCTTGTGGGTGTACCTTTCTTCCTGTATCTGTCCCGTAAGCAAAGGAGGGCGTTGTAATGACGGAACTGCAAAAGAAAAATGAAGCATACAGACGAAAAGTTGCTGTTCGTAACACGGCTGTCGTTATTGGATGCGGAGTGCTGCTCATAATATCCTTCATCATCAGCATGAATACCGGATATACGAAGCTCTCCCCGCTGGATACCCTGCGCACATTATTCGGAGGCGGTACGGATAAGGAAAATCTGATATTGTTCGATTTCCGGCTGCCCCGCATCGTAGTATCCATTCTTGTAGGTGCAGGACTGGCCTTGTCCGGCTGCATCATTCAGGGCATTTCCAGGAATGCGCTGGCTGACCCCGGACTTTTAGGCATTAATGCCGGAGCCGGGCTGATGGTTATCCTGTATGTGATGTTCTTCGGAACCCAATCCTTCCTCTCGGTTTTTACCTTGCCTTTTCTGGCCCTTGCAGGCGCAGGAGTAACTGCGGTACTGATTTATGGGCTGACATTTAAAAAAGGTGAGGGAATTGCACCCATGCGCCTGATATTAACCGGCGTTGCAGTACAATCAGGAATTTCCGCACTGACTACCTTACTGGTGGTCAGGCTGGACGAAACCCAGTTCGACTTTGTAGCTACATGGCAGGCGGGCAGCATTTGGGGCAGCAACTGGAAGTTTGTGCTGGCCTTGCTGCCCTGGCTCCTTTTATTGATTCCCTATGTGCTGTATAAAGCCCGTATCCTGGATGTGCTGAATCTGGGCGATCAAGTGGCGTACAGCCTGGGCGCTTCTGTAGAAAAAGAGCGGCGAAGGCTTCTTGCTGCTTCCGTTGCCCTGGCAGCCTGCTGCGTGGCGGTCAGCGGCAGCATTAGTTTTGTGGGGTTAATTGCACCCCATCTGGCAAGACGGCTGGTGGGGCCAAAGCATGCGGTTCTTCTGCCGGTCTGTACCCTGACGGGGGCGGTGCTGGTATCCGCTGCGGATACCATTGCACGGGTAATCGTGCAGCCCGCCGAAATTCCCACCGGCATTATGGTAGCGATTATCGGTGCACCCTATTTCCTGTATCTTCTGGCAAAGAACAGGCAGTAATGAAAGGATGAGAATTATGAACAGCATTGCAACAGAGAATTTAGCTGTCGCCTACGATGAAAAACTTGTGGTAGACAATTTAGATATGCAGATTCCCCGGGGGAAAATAACATCCATTATCGGGCCCAACGGCTGCGGAAAGTCTACAGTATTAAAAGCAGTGGGCCGCATCCTTAAGCCCAAGAATGGCATCGTGTACTTAAATGGAGATGATATTCACCGGCTGACAACAAAAGAAGTAGCGCAGAAGATGGCGATTCTGCCCCAATCTCCCCAGGCCCCTGCTGGCCTGACCGTAGGAGAATTGGTGGCCTACGGACGTTTTCCCCATCAGCATGGATTTGGCAAACTTAAACCTGAGGATAAGGAAATCATCCAGTGGGCTTTGAAGGTTACCAGGCTAACGGAACTGGAAACTATGGCAGTGGACAACCTCTCTGGTGGACAACGGCAGCGGGTGTGGATTGCTATGGCCCTTGCCCAGCAGACTGATTTGATTTTATTGGACGAACCCACCACTTACCTGGATCTTGCCTATCAGCTTGAGGTGTTAGAACTTCTTCACCGCCTGAACCGGGATCAAGGCTGCACGATTATTATGGTGCTCCACGATTTAAATCTTGCTGCCCGTTTTTCCGATTACATGATTGCTATTCGCTGCGGGAATATCATCAAACATGGCACTCCGGAAGAAGTAATGATTCCTCAGGTGCTGAAAGAAACATTTCACATTGATGCCCAGATTGTGAAGGAACCACGCACAGGACGCCCAACCTGTGTATCTTATGACCTTATTCCCGAAATGCGAAAAAATGGAGATAATTTTGAGGAGGCATGTTAATGAAAAAAATAGCGATTTACGGTAAGGGAGGCATTGGAAAATCCACCACCGTATCAAATGTATCAGCAGCAATGGCGACAATGGGATTGACCGTCATGCAGATTGGATGTGATCCCAAAGCAGACTCTACCCGCAATCTGACAGGTGGTAAAAACATCACTACAGTGCTGGATACCCTGCGGGAAAACGGTGACGCAGAGCTTACGGATTTAGTGGTCAAAAGCACAACAGGCGTATTATGCGTGGAATCAGGCGGGCCTGTTCCGGGTGTGGGATGTGCAGGACGGGGAATTATCACTGCCTTTGAAAAGCTGGAGGAACTGGATGCTTATGAGGTATATAAGCCTGATGTGATTCTGTATGATGTTCTGGGTGACGTAGTATGCGGCGGCTTCGCCATGCCAATCCGAGGCGGGTACGCCGATGAGGTGTGCATTGTGACCTCCGGAGAAATGATGTCCCTTTACGCTGCCTCAAATATATCTCACGCTGTCAAAAGCTTTGGCAAGCGGGGATACGCTTCCCTTCGGGGGCTGATTCTCAATGCCAAGAACTTTGAGGGAGAAAATGAGCTGGTGGATAAGGCGGCTGCAGAGATCGAAACAGATATTATCTACCGTCTGCCCAGAGATCCGCTGGTGCAGCAGGCGGAAGCAGAGGGAAAAACCGTTGTGGAGGCGTTCCCGGATTCTGATATGGCAAACTATTACAAGGAGCTGGCAAAGCTGCTGCTGGAAGGAAGTGAGGGGATATGAAGGAACTGCAGCATTTAAAAAAGTTATCCGGGGTGAAATCAAACACAGGAATCAAGTTTTTGTCCCCTGCTGTTTCCCCTGGATGTCACTGTCCCATGCGCATGGCGGCCCTGACGGCAAAAGATATTGGGGGACTTTCGTCTTTGCTGGTAGGCATGCCTGAATGTACGACTCACGTGAGACTGTTCAATCCCAAACCGGAAGGAAAACATGGGGAGCTGCACTGGCTGTATGTGCTGGATCAGCATGAAGTAGTATTTGGCTGCCGCAACGGGTTAATAGATGCCCTTAGGAAAATGGATAAAGCCGGAGCAAAGGCCATTCTGCTGATTGCTACCTGTATTCCCGAGCTGATCGGAGAGGATATTGAAGGAATTATCCAGGAGGTCCAGCCAGAGCTTTCCGCACCTGTTACCCATGTAATGCTGGGACAGTTCAAGAATTTCAGCTATCCTCCCGGTTATTGGAAGACCATGGAGGCACTGGGGTCACTGATGAGGGAACAGAAGAATAATCCTCTGCAGATCAATGTATTGGGACGCAATCCAAAGGAAAAGCATATTCCCCTGCCGCCTCTGTTTGCAAAACTGGAGCGTAAGGGGCTGTCCCTTCGTTACCTTGCACCGGGGGCCGCCTTTGAGGATTTCCAAAGTGCGCCTGATGCTGCCATTAATCTGGTGGTTTCCCCTTATACTCAGCCCTTGGCTGTCAGGATGGAGCGGGAATTCGGCGTGCCCTTTGTTTCTTTGCATACACTTTTTTCTGTTGAGTCTATTGACAGGGCTTATAAGGAAATTGCAGAGCAGTTTGGTTTTACCTGGAAGGATGAATTTGATGAGGAACGGGAAAAAGCCCTTTCTTTGGAGAAAAAGGCGGCTGATGAGCTAAAAGGACTGCGTTACATTGCTTCTTTAAGAGCTGGAATGCCTCTTGTTCTGGCTGGTTATCTGGCGGGCTTTGGCATGGAACCGTTACTGTTGCATATGGATGAATTTTATCCTGAGGATAAGGGACACGCAAAGGCTCTTCTCGCGCTGGGACATATACCTTATATCTGCCGGATGGTGAATCTTCCTGCGGAATATTCCATTCTTGAAAGTCTGGCTCCTGACATCTGCTTCGGGTATCTGCCGCCCGGGGGGAAAACCATTCCCAATATGGAGAACATGCATCATTTATACGGAAAAATAGGTTATGGGCTGACCATAGAGTTTTTGGAACAGACTCTGGCGGTATTGGATAAAGATAAAATATCCGGGAAAGGAGGAAATAACTATGGGACTGCATCGATTTAAGCCGCTTCCCTCCGGACGTATGGGGATTTTGTGGACCCTTTCTTCCATTCGGGACGCGGCAATGGTGGAATTCGGATGTATGGGACATATGATGTACAGCGGCGTGACCCTGGAGAACACTGGCGTAAGAGGTGCTTGTAAAAGGTATTCTACTCACATAGATGAAACGGATATCGCCTTAGGCAGTACAGATAAGCTGGCTGACACCATTGCTCATGTGATGGAGCGTGATAATCCCCGGGTGATTTTCCTTCTTCCCTCCTCTATCCCTGAGGTAATCGGAACAGATCTCCAGGCAGAGGCAAAAGCACTGCAGCAGGAGTATCCGAATACTCATTTTTTGTCTTTTGGATACGGCGGATTTGAAGTAACTCAGCATAGGGGCATACAGGAGGCCCTTCTAAGGCTGGTACAGACACTACCCAGGGATACGGATAAAAAACCTCAGTCTACTTTTAATATTATCGGCTCCTGCGCCGACTTGTTCCGGTTTCAGGCCGATGCCAGTGAAATTCTCCGCATTATGGAGGGTGTTTTTGGTATGAAGCCTCTATGCATACTGACTTCGGATACTTCCGTGCAGGATATTGAGAATATGGGAGGTGCCCATATTAACCTGGTTCTTCGGCGTGAAGGAGAACCTGCTGCTAAACATTTGCAAGAGCGGTTCGGTACTCCCTATCTGCAGGGGCGTCCTTATGGAATTGATGGGACGGCACGTTGGATTGAAGAAGTGGCTGAAATCTTGAAAGTTCCTGTGGACCGTGATTTTTTGGACAGCCAGCTTAGAGAAGGGAAACGGCTGCTTTCGGACATGAGACCTTTAATACGGCATCTTGGAGAAGAGCATCCTGAGAAAATCCGGCTGTCTATTGGTGCTCATGCTGATGTGGTAAGAGGGATCCGTAATTTTGGATGCGGAGAACTGTCCTTGCCTCAGGGAACATACTGGTGTGACAGCCCGGATATGGCCGGCGATGATATTCCGTATTTTACAGAAGATCAGTGGATGGAGGCAATTCAATCCCAAAAGAAGGGTCTTTTGATGGCAAGCGGTGAAGCACTGGCATGGGCGGACCGAAACATGTCGCTGCAAATTACTAACCCTGATATAAGGCGGAGGCTGAACCCATATGTTCCTCCATTTGTGGGCTTTCGCGGTGCACTTCATTTGATGGACCTATGGATCAATGCTGCGCTTGAGCAGGAGGATGACGAAGATTAAGCCGGCTTGGTTTAGGTATTTCTTTCGTAATTAAAACCTTTCCCCAATTTGTTAATTGTATAGTATAATAAAACTACCATAAAAATCAACTTTTACTTTATAGGAGGGCAGTGTGGGAAAAAAAAGACGATTAGAAGAACAGGAACGATTGGAACAACAGAAAAAGAAACGGCAAAAGCAAATCATTATCGGTGCATTGCTTTCCGTATGTACGATTGCCGTGATAGTTGTTTTGTCTAATCTTTCAAAGCCAGTGCCGGCCAGCATAATAAGTTCGGCCCCTGATTCAAATGGGGATCTGCGTGTGGCTGTAGACAGTTTGAAAAAAGGCATGAATTATATAGAATTTGGCAGTAACGAAGAGCTCATTTTCTTTAAAGATAATGATGGCGCAATAAAAACAGCGTTTGATACGTGTGAAGAATGTTATGCCAGAGGCAATGTACGTTTTACTTTGAGTGAGGACATTCTGACTTGCAGTGTATGCGGCACCACACAATCAATTTCTATTTTAGGAACAGAGAGCTGGGGTGGATGTAAGCCCTTATCCATTACATCTGATATGCGCAATGATACCGATGCAGAAGTTGTTATCCCTGCTGCGGTATTGTCCTACTCCAATGATATGTTTTCTCAATGGGACACATCTGATTTCAGCATTTCCCTTGCCGGCTACGGAGCCAGTGAAGAGGGTGCCAGCGAATAAACCGCTTATAGTGAAAGGAGCCGCTGCCATACTTATGGCAACAGCTCCTTTCATGGTTTTTACTGAATCGTTTTCATAGCTCTCATAGCATTTAAAATAGCAATAACCGTCACTCCCACATCTCCAAAAACAGCCTCCCACATGGTTGCCATACCTCCGGCAGCAAGAATCAGAACGATGATCTTGACACCCATTGCAAAAATAATATTTTGCCAGACAATTGCCCGTGTCTTGCGTGCCACTCGGATAGCGGAAACAATCTTGGAAGGTTCGTCGGTCATCAGAACCACATCAGCCGCTTCAATGGCTGCATCAGAACCCAACGCACC
This sequence comes from Lacrimispora sp., assembly GCF_036758025.1. GTDB lineage: Bacteria > Bacillota > Clostridia > Lachnospirales > Lachnospiraceae > Lacrimispora. Next base: position 117,738 of record NZ_DAIOXM010000010.1, read on the forward strand.
CATGGCAATGCCGATGTCAGCCCTTGCCAGAACCGGAGCATCATTAATTCCGTCACCCACAAAAACCAGCTTGCCTTTGCCCTTTCTGTTTTTGTCCAGATATTCCAATTGTTCAACTTTTTGATGGGGAAGCAGCTCCGTATATACAGAATCCAGCCCGATTTCTTCGGCTATGGCTTCGCCCACGGCCTTGCTGTCACCTGTCAGCATAGCGGTCTGGTTCACGCCAAGTTTCTTCAAATCAGCAATGGCCGTCTTGCTGTCGGGCTTTAATTCATCAGAAATGACGATATGTCCGGCAAACTGCCCGTCAACAGCCAGATATACAATGCTGCCCAATGCATTTGCAGGCGTCCAGGTAATATGCTCAGAATCCATTAACTTGCCGTTTCCGGCCAGTACGGTCTTACCGTCAATTTTCACCTTGATTCCTAAACCGGGAATTTCCTCCTGGTCTGTCAGCCTTTGTGAATCAATCTCCTGACCGTATTCCTTTTGAATTGATAAGGCAATGGGGTGATTGGAGAAGCTTTCGGCATGGGCCGCATAAGACAACAGTTCCTGATTCCCCCAATTGTTTGCTCCAACAATAGAAGTCACCTTGAAAATTCCCTTGGTCAATGTTCCTGTTTTGTCAAAAACAATGGTATCCACATTGTTTAACGCCTCTAAATAGTTGCTTCCCTTAACCAGAATTCCATTCTTTGAAGCTCCGCCAATTCCCCCAAAAAAGCTGAGAGGAATGGAGATTACCAGCGCACAAGGACAGGATACAACCAGGAAAGCCAGTGCCCGGTAAATCCAGTCGCTGAAAATGGCTCCCGGAATCACAAGGGGCGGAATTACTGCAAGTGCAAGGGCGGCAAAGGTAACAATAGGAGTATAATATCTGGCAAACTTTGTAATGAAGTTCTCCGTAGGTGCCTTTTTGCTGCTGGCATTCTGGACAAGATCCAGGATCCTGGAAATTGTGGATTCCCCAAATTCCTTGGAAACCTCAATGGTCAAAACACCGTTTTTATTGATGGAGCCGGACAACACTTCATTTCCCGGTTCAACGTCCCGGGGCAGAGACTCTCCGGTGAGAGCAGAAGTATCCAAAGCTGAAACACCTTCTATAATACGGCCATCCAGCGGTATCTTTTCTCCGGGCTTTACAACGATAAAGTCCCCGATGCCTACCTCCTCCGGCGTAACCTTACGAATTTCATTACCCACTTTTAAGTTTGCAAAGTCGGGCCGAATATCCATGAGAGCGGAAATGGATTTACGGGAACGGTTGACAGCCAGACGCTGAAATGCTTCTCCAACCTGATAAAAGAGCATGACCGCTACGCCCTCCGGGTATTCCCCGATGGCAAAAGCACCGATGGTCGCAACACTCATCAAAAAGTTTTCGTCAAACACCTGCCCTTTGGATATGTTTTTCAGTGCCCGTAAAACAACTTCTCCGCCTACTAAAAGATAGCTGATGAGAAATACAATAAAACCAATGGGCTGTTCAAAATCAAATAGAGTGCCGGTGATGAATAATGCGGCTCCTGCACCAAGACTGAAGCGGTGAACCCATTTTCTTATATCGGCGGATTTGTCCGATTCAACAGGCTTTTTATTGGTATAGGAAATCTCAATGGCCGGTTCAATGTCCCTGGCAATTTGGGATGCCTGGCGCACGATGGAAGGAAGATTTCTGCTGTCCGATGCCTCAATGGTCAGCTTCTGGGAAACAAAATCCAGAGTTGCCGTTTTGACACCACCAATGCGGTTAACCTGAGCTTCAATTTTCTGAGCACAGTCGCCGCAGCATAATCCCAATAAAAATAAGACCTTCTGACCAGGCTGTATTGTTTCTTTTTCAATCATTACAACCTGGGAATCGTGCCGTTTTACAATTGCATCAGCCTGAGCGGCCAAACTGTTTACGGCATCACCGGCTGTAATCTCCATGGTCAGAGTCTTTGACATAAAATCGACGGCAGCAGAAGAAACACCGCTCAGCTTATTCACATCCCTTTCGATTTTAGCTGCACAATTGCCGCAGCATAGCCCTTCTAACAAGTATTCTTTTTTTATAGCTGTATCCATAACCGGTCACCGTCACTTTCTTTTAAGCCTCTTTTACTGCAATGTCTTCATCATGCGATACGGCGATACGGGTAATTTCTTTGATCAATGTTTCTGCGTCTGTATCAAATTCAACGGACAGGATAGCGGTATCAGCGTTAACCTCCGCATGTTTGATACCGTCTAACAGGCGTATATCATTTTGAATTTTAGCTGCACAGTTTCCGCAGCACAGTCCTTCCAGAACAAATTGTTTCTTTATAGTAGCCATAGTAATTATCTCCCTTTAATATATGATTGTACAACTATTCAACTAATTTGCGAAAAAAATAATCAGAGCCCTAAAATTGAAAAAATAACAGACTGCATAAGTAAATCCCTCCTTTTTGTCATTAAAATAAAACCAGTATATGTTACTTGTGGGAGTTGCAAAATGATTTTTTCATACAAGGTATTGGTGCCATCCAAATGAATAGATGCCTCATCTTGTTGAATTTTTACATTTTGCAACACCCTTATTTCTCACAGACATGAATAAGTCCTTGATCAAAAATACACTTAACATGTTCGTCTGCAAGAGAATAGTAAACAACACGGCCGTCTTTCCGGTATTTCACCAGCTTGGATTGCTTTAAAATCCTTAACTGATGGGAAATGGAAGATTTGGTCGCGCCTAAAAGAACGGCGATATCACAGACACACATCTCAGCCCGAAACAATGCACAGAGTATTTTTACCCGTGTTGAGTCACTGAATACCTTGAATATATCAGCTAAATCAAGGAGGGTATCCTCATCCGGCATATGCTCACGGACATCATTTACAACCTCTTCATGGATTGTACTGCAATCACACCTGTCAATATCGGGTTCATATGTTCCCATAAAATCACCTCGCATAAGTTGAATAGTTGTATTGTCTTTCAACTATTATATTCTACTGTTTTTATTGTGTCAATAAGATTTAAAAAAATTATAGCTGACTTCTGATTTCAATACCAGGGGATGGAACGTAATGAAACGTATGGAATGCTGAAATTCCGCTGAATGGACCATCACTTTTTTCCCATAACCCGCGTGGCATTTAAGACGGCCAGCAATGTAACGCCCACATCGGCAAATACAGCTTCCCACATACTTGCAACGCCTGCAGCGCCAAGGAGCAGGAATATCCCTTTTACCCCAAGTGAAAATACAATGTTCTGCCATACAATGCGTTTTGTAAATCTGGCAACATCAATGGCCTCAGCCAGCTTGGAGGGTTCATCGGTCATGAGAACTACATCTGCAGCTTCAATAGCAGCATCAGAGCCGAGGCCGCCCATGGCAATACCCACATCCGCCCGGGCCAGTACAGGTGCGTCATTGATGCCGTCACCCACAAAAGCCAGCTTTCCTTTCCCGCGTTTCTGTCCTTCCAGCAGTTCCAGTTTTTCAACCTTGCCCTCCGGCAGCAGGCCGCCGTAAACTTCGTCAAGTGCAAGCTCTTTTGCAATAGCACCGGCAATCTCAGGGGTATCCCCAGTGAGCATAACTGTTTTGCGCACCCCCCGGGCTTTCAGAGCAGCAATGGCATCCCGGCTGTCTTTTTTCACTTCATCGGAGATAACGATGCAGCCTGCGTAAACATGATCAAGCGCAACATAGACCTTTGTACCGGTTTCAGCCGATTCTGCAAAAGGAACGCCTTTTAGTCTCATCAGCTTATCATTGCCGGCAAGAACAACCTTATCATCGGCGCTTACGCTGATTCCATGTCCTGAAATCTCGTTATAGTCCGTAAGGGTGGTTTTATCAACGTCCTTTCCGTATTCCGTCATAATGGAAAGGGCAATGGGATGGTTAGAAAAAGCTTCGGCCTTTGCTGCAAGCTCTAAAAGCTGTTCTTTGGTGAATTCATCGGCGGGAAGCAGTTGTGTCACCTTAAATACACCTTTGGTCAGGGTTCCGGTTTTATCAAATACAACCACATCCAGATTGCCAAGGGCTTCAAGATAATTGCTTCCTTTGACCAGCACACCCCGTTTGGATGCACCGCCGATGCCTCCAAAGAAACCGAGAGGAATCGATACAACCAATGCGCAGGGGCAGGAGATTACAAGGAAAATCAGTCCCCGGTTGATCCAGTCTGCCCACATACCGCCAAAGAACAGGGGAGGGATGACAGCAATGAGTACCGCCAGGGCAACGACAACAGGTGTATAGTAGCGGGAGAAAGTGGTCATGAAATTTTCAGTGGGTGCTTTATTGCTGGACGCATGTTCAACAAGGTCAATAATTTTTGCCACGGTGGACTGTCCGAAGCTCTTTGTGACCTCGATGGTCAGTAAGCCGTTCTGGTTGATGCAACCGGATAATACTTCATCAGAGACCTTGGCCTTGCGGGGAACGGACTCTCCGGTGAGGGCTTTTGTATCAAGCATGGCTTCACCTTCAATCACCACACCGTCAAGGGGGATTTTCTCGCCGGGCTTTACCACGATAATATCACCGATTTCAACAGCATCAGGAGATACCTTGATGATTTCGCCATTTCGTTTCACGTTGGCAAAGTCAGGACGGATATCCATCAGATCGGTAATGGATTTTTTAGAGCGCCGCACGGCAAGCCCCTGAAAATATTCGCCGATTTGGAAGAACAGCATAACTCCCACCGCTTCGGCAGCGTCACCAATGATAAACGCACCAATGGTGGCGATGGTCATCAGAAAGTTTTCATCGAAAATCTGGCCGCGTGTGATATTTTTCAGCGCCTGCAGAACCACACTGCTGCCGAGAATGATATAGCCAACGATGAAAATACCAAGCAAAACAGATTCATTGATGGTAAAGGCATTTTCCAGAACCATACCTAAAACAAATATAGCCGCACCAATCAGGAGCATAATTAGCTGTTTTTTTCCATCGCCGTGGTCATGGGTATGGCCGTGATCGTGGTTATGACTATGGCCATGATCGTGTTCGTGGTTATGATTGTGTCCGTCATGACCGCTGTGTTTTTTTGCGTTTTCTGCCATAATATTATTTGATTCCGATTCCTTTCGCACGTATTCTTTCTTCATGATATATTCCTCCCTTGAGATTATAATTAAGTAATTATTCAACTATTTCCAACATCAGATAACAAAAGTGTTATCTTTCTTCATTATGATATCTTATGAATAGTTGATCATGTATTCAACTATTATTAGTATATGCTCCTTTTCTCTGTTTGTCAATGGATATTTTTAATTTAGCCTTTTGCTCCCAAAGCCGCCAAATAAAATAAAAATTTATAAATGGACTTCTTTAATAGTCATATAATCCCCACATTTCTGTGATAAATTGTAACGGAAATGTAATATATGAGACAATCATACAAGGGGATAAAATCATGGGAAAGAGTAGATTCATTCAAAGAAACAAAGGAATGGCTGCGTTTTTTGCAGGGCTGATCATCACTTCTGTTAACAATTTTCCTGTTCATGCACAGCCTGTTGTGACGGAAAAAGCCACAAGTTATGAGAATACAGAAATACCGATTGTAGAAAGCTTTCCCATTTCAGAAAGCAGTAATGCGGAGGTTTCCCAATTAACTACCGCTATTGGTCCGGGAATTTCTCTAATGGAAGCCGCATCGGAAGGGCCTGCTGTATCCCAGGCCGGCATAGGGGAACAGGTTATCTCATATGCTTCCCAGTTTATAGGAAATCCATATGTATACGGCGGAACCAGTCTGACAAATGGTGCTGACTGTTCCGGCTTTGTCATGAGTGTATTCCGGCAGTTTGGAATATCACTGCCCAGAACCTCAAGAGAACAGGGCCGCTCCGGTGCTGATATCGGCGGCCTTGAAAATGCAAGGCCAGGTGATGTAGTATTCTACCAAGGACATATTGGCATTTATATGGGGCAGAATCAGCTGGTGCATTCAAGCAACCCGGAAGATGGAATTAAGGTATCTCCGGTTACATATAAGCCCATACTTTCTATCAGACGTTTCCTATAGCATCATGTATGGACAGGATTTGGAACTATAAAATAAAAAATAAAGAGGAAGAAGATGAAAAAAAACAGGACAATTCTCATTGTGGATGACGAGGAAAAAATAGTAAATGTATTGCGGGCATATCTGGAAAAAGAGGGTTATCAGGTATTAAGTGCCTATGACGGCACAACCGCAATGGAATTGTTTAAATCCAATGATCTTTCTCTGATTTTACTTGATTTAATGCTTCCTGATATTATGGGAGAACAGATTTGTCAAATGATACGCATGAGTTCGCGGGTTCCCATTGTTATGCTGACGGCGAAGACCGAAGAGGCCGATTTGATAAAAGGACTTCAAATGGGGGCAGATGATTATATTTTTAAACCTTTCAGTCCCAGAACAATTGTTGCAAAAATAGAGGCTATTTTAAGGCGGATAGAAAGTGATGAACTTACCAGCATTCCGGTTTCGTACAATCAGGGAAGCCTTGTAATTGATTTTCAAAATGCCAAAGTCAAGGTTTGCGGCAAGGATGCAGGTTTGACCCCGACAGAGTATAAAATACTGGCAACCATGGCCAAGGCTCCTAACCGGATATTTACCAGGGAACAGCTGATAACCTATGCCCTGGGTGACGATTTTGACGGGTATGACAGGAGTATTGATACCTATATCAAGAGTGTCCGTACCAAAATAGAAGAAGACCGTAAAAATCCTGTTTTTATCCTTACGGTTCATGGAATGGGATATAAATTTACCGGAGCTGAGTCATGAAAAAAACTTTAAAAAACACCTTGATCACTTCATATTCCGCCATAGCTGTGCTGATTGTTTTATGTCTGAGCCTCTTTTTTAATGTGATGGCTGACAGGATGTTTGAAACTTATGCAAAGAAACAGCAAAAAAATCAGGTTGACCAGATTATCTTTCAAATTGATCAGCTATATAATCCTGATACGGGCTTATATGATAAAAGTGGAATTGAAATTGTTGGGTATGCAGCTTTGCAAAACGGTATGATCATTCATATGCAGTCTGCCAATAAAGAAATAGACTGGGATGTCCGAAGCCACCGGGCTGAAGAGTGCAGGATGGTACTGCAGCATGCTGAAAGCAATATGCATAAAACATATCCGAATTTTAAGGGCAGCTATACGGAGGAATCCTATCAGCTGGAAAATAACGGAACCATTACCGGAACGTTAAAAATAGGTTATTACGGTCCTTATTCCTTAAGCGATGAGGAACTGGAACTTTTAAAGGCTTTGAATAAATCACTTCTTCTGATTGGGGGCATCTCTCTGGTTGCGGTGATTATTTTTGGTGTTTTGATCGCCCGCACCGTCTCAAAGCCAATCACCGGTGTCATACAGGTGGCACAAAGGATAGCCGGAGGTGAGTATGGTGTGCAGTCAGATAAGAAAACCACCATGGTGGAAACGTCAAATCTGGTAGAATCCATTAATAAGATGTCTTTGGCACTGAAAGAGGACGAAAAGCAAAAACGGCAGATAACTGTAGATGTAGCCCATGAGCTGCGCACCCCCCTTACCAATCTGCAGTCTCATTTAGAAGCTATGCTGGATGGGATTTGGCCGGCAGACAATGATCATCTGGAGAGCTGTCATGCGGAGATACTGCGTCTGGTTGATATTGTGGGACAGCTGCAGGAACTGTATTCTTTGGAAAACCGGAAACAGACACTGAACAAAACAAAGTTTGAATTCCATGATTTGTGTGTGACGGTATTCCGGGATTTTGAAATTAAGAGACAGGATAAAAATATCAGCCTGCGTATGGCAGTGCCTTTGGAAGCACCAATGTATGCTGATTATTACAGATTGAAGCAGTGTATGGTAAATTTGCTCTCCAATGCCTTGGCCTACACCCCGGTGGGAGGCGATATAATGGTCGAATGCCAGACCTTGGCCAATAAGATCATAATCAAGGTGAAAGACAGCGGACCCGGCATTCCGGCATCAGATTTACCGTATTTATTTGACCGTTTTTACCGTGTAGATAAGTCCAGAAGTAAAAAGACCGGGGGTATGGGAATCGGACTATCTATTACGAAAGCAATTGTGGAAAAGCATGGCGGAGAGATTTACGCAGAGAGTAAAATAGGCCAAGGGGCTGTATTTACCATGGTATTTCCGGTTAATTGAGAACTCATAAAATTCCCACATTCTCTTAGTATGATAAATATGCGGCAGAATTGAACAACTGAAACAAATGATAAAAAAATAATAGATTGGAATAAAAGTGGAAGCAGGAAGGAGAGCAGGAAGGATGCGGGAACACCGAAATGGGGGAAGAGGGAGCCGGAAAAAAAAGACGGTACATTCGTATAAAGAAAAAAGGATTCATATTGGCATGATTATACAGGGCGTGGTTATTTCGTGTTTCTTGATTGCTGCGTTTTTTTACATTTCATCATTGATTCGCAGAGGAAAAGGTGTCATCAGTGCGGAGGCACATCCCCCTGGGGATGAGACGATTGCAGAGTTAATAATCCCGGAGACAGAAATGGAAACTTCGATGAGCGCAGTAAGAACTGTTAAAATTGATAATATATCTGTCGTAGGATTGACAAAAGAAGAAACGAGAGAAATACTTCTGGATACATATATCTGGAATCTCCAACTGGGATATGATGACAAAATGGAACCCTTAGAAAATCCTCTGCCCCAGAAGGTGGAGGATTTAGTGGGAAAAATATTTTCTGAAGATGAAAGTGATGGGAATGAGATATACAGTTTAGATTTATCAGATATTGAGGACAGTATAAGGTCTCAGATAGAAAAAGCAGCTGCGAAATGGAATAAAGCTCCATTAAATGGACAATTAACAGGCTGGGATGAGGAAAATAAAAGATGGATTTACTCTGAAGGAGAGAATGGTATAGAAATCAATGAGGAAAAAGCCGTTCAGGATGTGATGAATGCAGTGAAAAACAAGAAATTTGAAGAGACGATTCTTGTGGAGAGCAGTAAACAGTCTCCCAAGCTTTCAGCAGCCGGGGCAAAAAAAGAATATAAAGTGATCGGGAGCTTTTCAACGGTAACGACCGATAACCAGAATCGAAACAATAATATCAACTTAGCAGTAAATGCTTTGAACGGATTGGTTATTTTCCCAGGAGAGGAGTTTTCATTTAATAAGACGACAGGCAACAGGACCATTGAACGAGGGTATAAACCTGCCGGAGCATATCGGAATGGAGAGTTTGTTGAAGAGCCTGGCGGAGGTGTCTGCCAGGTTTCCTCTACGTTATATAATGCAATCATTTTTTCGGGTATTAAAACAACAGAGCGCAATCCCCATAGCTTTGAGCCGTCCTATGTAATTCCAGGGGAGGATTCCATGGTCAGCTACGACGGTTACAGCGGGCCGGATTTGAGGTTTGTAAATAGACAAAACACATCTGTTGCAATCCGTGCTGTTTTTGAAAATAAAAAACTGACTGTCTCAATTGTCAGCATGCCGATCCTGGAGGAAGGCGTTAAGGTGTCGATGCGGTCTGAGAAGGTGAAAGAGTATGATCCGCCTGCTCCAAAGTATGAGGAAGACCAAACTCTGCAGCCTGGGCAGGAGGTAGAAACAACAAAGGGAGTGATGGGCAGCACCTGGAAGACTTATTTGATCACTTCAAAGGATGGAAAGATAATTAAGGACGACTATTTCCACACCAGTACCTATAAAGGAAAGGCCGGTGTTGTAAAGAGAAATACTTCTGGAATTGTAATTCCTGCTGAAACAGCACCACCAGAGACAAAAGCACAGCCGGTGGAGTCCACAGCTGCTGCGGAGACTGTTTCACCGAAGGAAAATGAGCGGGATACAGTGCCCGATAGTCAGGCACCGGAACTTGATGAAAGCAATGAAATACAAATTCCATTTCCTGTCCCCATAGAGCCGGAAAAAAAGCCTCAAGGACCGGGAACAGCAGTCAATGACATAAGGTAAGGAACAGGAGAAGGAAACTGAAAGGAATAAAATACGGCATGCAAAAAGTTATTAAAAAGTACAAGGCGGTCATATTGCTGCTGGCAGTGATTGCCATATCAGCACTTATTTATCAAACAATAAAAAACACAAAAAAGCCTGAGAACGCTGTTTCAGAGCGTGTGAAAAATGAAGAATCAGCGGAGAATGAAACAAACATCGTGATTGACCAGCAAATGGAGAGCGCTTCTGAACCGGAAACAGAGGGCAGTACCGAGGCCCCGGCCCCTGAAAACCTGACAGAGGGTACTGAGCATTCTTCGGTAGCTGACCTTCAGGCAAGACTGATGGAACTGGGATTTATGGAGAATGATGAGCCGACCATGTTCTACGGACCGGTGACGGCAGATGCGGTGAAAGCCTTTCAGCGGCAAAATAATCTGGCACAGGACGGTATTACAGGTCCTGCCACTCTTGCGGCAATCATGTCACCTGAGGCGAAATATTATGCAATTTCACTGGGCATAGCCGGATCGGATGTAAAGAGAGTTCAGAACAGGCTTTATGAGCTGGGGTATTTGACATCAGAAAATGAGGTAAATGGCACATTTGATGAGTTGACGGAAGCGGCAGTTCTTAAACTGCAGGAGGTAAACCAGCTTTCAGCAGATGGAAAGGTGGGACAGAAGACGATAAACTTGCTTTACAGTGAGGAGGTAAAACCTAATTTTCTGGCCTACGGAGAGAAAAATGAGGTGGTTTTGGCATCTCAGCAGCGATTAAAAGAACTGGGATATCTGACGACAGTACCGGATGGAAGTTATGGAAATGATACGGTTCAGGCAGTAAAGCAGTTTCAGTCCAGAAACGGTCTGGTTGTAGACGGATATCTGGGCCCTTCGACCCGTGTGGAATTAAGAAATTCGGGAGCAAGGCCCAATGGTCTGGTGATTGGTGAAGAAGGTGAAAGCGTTGCAAGAGTGCAGAACCTGTTAAGTAACCATGGGTATCTGCCCTCTGGAAACGTGACTGGATACTATGGAGAAATTACAGAAAAGGCAGTGAAGTCCTTTCAGGAAAATAACAGGCTGACAGCCGATGGTACAGTTGGAATCAGAACCATGGCAGCACTTACCGGTGACAATGTGGTAAAAGCCAAGGCAGGCAGTTTGACGGGAAGCGGAAAGGGCAGCACTGATAATAAAACAGGCGGAGGCGGTGCAGTCAGCGGTAATGTACAGGCTCTGTTAGATGTTGCGGCTTCCAAAGTAGGTTCAAAATATGTTTGGGGTGCCAAAGGGCCTAATTCTTTTGATTGTTCCGGTTTTGTGTATTGGAGTCTGAATCAGATTGGTGTAAGACAAAGCTATTTGACCTCCAGCGGTTGGAGATCAATCGGTAAGTATAAAAAGATCACAAATTATGATGATATTCAGCCTGGCGACATTGTGATAGAGAAGGGACACATGGGGATTGCAGCAGAAAATGGTAAGGTGATTGATGCCTCATCAGGTAATGGAAAGGTTGTCTACCGCCAAAGAACTAAGTGGTGGAGGGATAATTTTATTGTAGCATGGAGGATTTTTTAACTATAGATGTGAATGGAAACTTACCCAACAGAGTTTTCCTTTAAAATGAATTTTATAATAGGAGTATGGGCAAGGACCGGAAAAAAATGGCCTTGCCCATAAATGGCTATTAAGGTTTTACATCAGTTTCCATTTACACAGACTTTGAAACAGTCTCCATTTATGTGAAATTGGAGAAATTTTCTATAGATCCAGCTTTTTTTCAATACACACCAGATTTACTCCTGATATGCCGTTGAAAACACAGGGGATAATGCCGATTTCTTTATATCCGCAGCTCTTGTACAATGCCCGCGCCCGATTATTTAAAGAATTAGTATCTATTCTTAAGTAAGGACAATTGTTCTCACTTGCATATTTCTCATAAAACTCTACCATTTTTCTTCCATAGCCACGTTTTTTCACAGAAGGTTCCACCACAAGTGTATGCATTACCATCACTTGATCATCATTTGCAGGATATTCCCATTGACATTTCTGATATTCAGGAACCTGCTCTTTGTTCAGGCGCATTGCAGCGACAACCTCCTGGTCTTCTTCCATAATAAACAGATCATCATGTTCCAATGCCGCCAATGCTGTATTCCTGGTTGGATAGACATCTCTCTGCCAGCCCACGGTACATCTGCCTTTTTCTTCTTCCTCTATAATATGTTCAAAAATCAGTGCTACTGCATCAATGTCTTTTGGTTTCGCTTTTCGTATGATATTCACGTCTGTATTCTCCATTCAAACTGATATTTCTAAAATTTATGAAAACACATAAATCTTCTCTACCCTATATTAGATGACATAATTGGCATCGTTAATATAATGAAACAGGCAAAAATAACAAATGCACACATGAGCGCAATCGTATTTTTGACATCTGATTCGGCGGCCCTGGTATAATAAGCCATAAACAGTATACAACGAAAACATAACAATTTCTATGCAAACCTCTAAAAAGGAAGAGTTGATTTCATATATTCGCATCGACTTTTTGATTTTGTAAAGCATCACAATATGGTATTTGCTTATAGGCAATACAATGCGGATACTTATGGTCATGTGAATATTACAAAAATCATTGCGTCAAAAGAAATTCAAAAGTAAAATAACAAGTGAGAGATATGTAAATAATAAATGATAGCAGGAGGACTGACTATATGGATATCAGGGTTCTTAATTATTTTCTCATGGTTGCCAGAGAAGAAAATGTAACAAGAGCATCCAGGTTATTACAAATTACGCAACCCACACTATCACGTCAGTTAAGCCGGTTGGAAGAAGAATTGGGAGTAAAACTTTTCAGACGCAGTGATCATAGTATTTATCTGACGGATGAAGGAATGCTGTTTCGCCGCAGAGCGCAGGAATTGGTCGATCTTGCTGACAAAGCAAAAAGTGAGCTGATTCAGAAAGAAGAAACATTAACGGGGCTGGTTTCCGTTGGCTGCGGAGAAACCCACAGTGTAAAAGAACTTGCAAAGATTATTAATGGTTTCCAGGAAATGCATCCGCAGGTAAAGTTCGAACTATACAGCAGCAACAATGAAGACATCAAGGCAAAAATAGAGCAGGGGAATTTAGATTTGGGCTTACTGCTGGAACCTGTCAGCATTACAAATTATAATTTTGTCCGCATGAAAACGAAGGAACAGTGGGGAGTATTTCTGCATAAAGACCTTCATCTGGCTTCTAAGGAGGCGATTTTTCCAGGAGATCTTGTAGGTACACTGGTAGTTACGCTGCATGTAAATACACCTGTTCATAATGAGCTGATAGGATGGTCTGGTGATTTTGCAAAAGAGATGGATTTTAGTGTGACTTATAACGTGTTATATAATGCCGTCATTGTTGCAAGAGAAAAGAAGGGAGCCGTGATCTGTTTAAAACTTGACTGCGATTACGATGATATGAAGTTTGTTCCATTGGAGCCAAAACTGGAACTGAGCTCTGTTCTTGTGTGGAAAGAACATCAGGCTTACTCTAAGGCAACAACTGCCTTTATAGAATTTATAAAGGAGAAATACAAATAATGAATAACTGATGATAAAGTATAAGCATTAGACATAATAAGAAAAAAGAAGTAAAATTCAGGTGTACCAAAAAAGGTATGCCTGTTTTTTATATGAAAATGATAAAGGAGAAAAAATATGAGTAATATTCTTATTGTATCAGGACACACCAACTTAAATGATTCTGTTGCTAATAAAACAATTTTAGAGGAACTGAGCAACAAGCTTCCGGAGGCAGAGTTTGATTATCTGGATCAATTATATCCGGATTATAAGATCGATGCTGCAGCAGAACAGGAAAAACTTTTAAAGGCAGATATCATTATACTCCAATTTCCGATTTTCTGGTATGCGATGCCGTCCTTAATGAGCAAGTGGATGGAGGACACCTTTCAGCACGGGTTTTCCCATGGAACAACAGGCGATAAGCTGAGAGGAAAGAAACTGGTTGCTTCCTTTACAACAGGGGCACCAGGAGAATTCTATCATCATGATGCGTTCATGGGTTATGAGATCGACGAATTCCTGCCTTTCATTAAGGCTGCCTGCAACTTGTGTGGTATGGAGTTTGCCGGATTTGTATATACAGGCGGTGTATCTTACCAGAGCCGTGACAATTCAGAAGCACTTGCAGCAATGAATGAAAAATCGGTTGCTCATGCAAAACGTGTGCTTGAATTAGTGAAAACACTGTAATCATCTGAAATGAATCAGTGCCTGCATCAATCTGTTTTAAAGATTATGTGTAAATAGGTTTTTAAAATATGGAGTAATGTTAAATGATCAAGGGGAAAGAATTAATCCGCACATATTTCTCTTCTCCCTTACGAGCTTATATCAAAAATTTAAAAAGCCAGTACTTGTCCATGGGCAAAGTACTGGCTTTTTCTTATATTTTAACCCACCATCAAAACATAGGAAAGATTATATTTGATTTCACATCTAATATGATAATAAAAACTATTATTATATTAGAAAGGAAATGAATTTCATTTAAAAACTAAAACGTTACATTCATAAAAACATTCTTGACATTTTATAAAAATATGATAAAATTAATTTCATAAGAAGAATATTTTATTACATATGTAAAGTGTTCGATTTCGTAAAATTGTTTTATTTCCTTGATTCAGAATGCATTAAATTAACTTTGCATTATCAATGGACATAAGTATCTATTTTAGACATGAGAGGCTATGCTTGCGGAAGTTGTGATCTTAGTTATTATGGGGGTTATGACAAGCCTGGATTTTTGAATCTGAAAAACTCCGGGGCAGTTACAATTTCAGCAGTATCCTTTTCTGTTTCAAAACCGGTGGTATGATCTGTTTTATGGGGAAGGAATCCGATACTTTTATTGGGGCGTAGCTGCATGAGATGGTACGGACCTTCGTATTTACTTTAATTCTGCATTTCCGTGTAAGGATGTCGGAAATTGGAGATAAACAAAATAAAGAGGAGGCTTTTTACGATGAGTAAAAACAAAGAAAGAGGAGTGTTTGCGGTGATTCAGAAGATAGGAAGATCCTTTTTCCTTCCTGTATCTATTCTTCCCATTGCAGGATTGCTGCTGGGTCTTGGCGCATCGTTTACCAATGCAAAGACCATTGAGGCGTATAACTTGCAGGGAGTATTGGGGGATGGCACCATATTAAATGGTCTGCTGATTATTATGTCCCAGGTGGGCAGTACAATTTTTGGAAACCTGCCGCTGATTTTTGCCATGGCAGTTGCCCTTGGTATGGCAAAGAATGAAAAAGCAGTATCTGTTCTGTCTTCCGGTGTTTCTTTTTTTGTCATGCATTCTACGATTAATGCCATGCTGAAACTGACCGGGCAGATTATGCCTGACGGAAGTTTATCTTCCACCGTCTTAGACGGAGCCATTGCCAATGTATGCGGAATTGATTCCCTGCAGATGGGCGTATTTGGCGGTATTGTAGTAGGACTTGTGACAGCAGGCTTACATAACCGGTTTTATAAGCAGCAGCTTCCGGCGGCTCTGTCATTCTTTGCGGGAGTCCGGTTCGTTCCGATCATCTCTGTCATTGCCCATATTGCGGTAGGTGTTGCTGCGTTTGCGGTATGGCCTGTTATTCAGAAGGGTATTTTTGCAGTCGGTAATGTGGTCATGGGTTCCGGTTACTTTGGAACCTTTGTATTTGGATTTATGGAGCGTGCTCTGATACCTTTTGGCCTTCATCATGTATTTTATATTCCATTCTGGCAGACAGGACTTGGGGGAACGGCTGTTGTGGATGGAGTGACGGTGGCAGGAGCGCAGAACATCTTTTTTGCAGAGCTGGCTTCTCCCAATGTGGCAAAGTTCAGCGTGGAGGCCTGCCGCTTTATGACAGGAAAATATCCATTCATGATGGCTGGACTTCCTGCGGCAGCTTATGCCATGTATACAGTGGCAAAGCCTGAAAATAAAAAGGTAGTGGGAGGCTTACTGGTGTCAGCCGCACTTACTTCCTTCCTGACAGGAATTACAGAGCCTATTGAATTTACATTTTTGTTTATTGCTCCGGCATTATTTGTTGTTCACTGTGTTTTTGCAGGACTGGCTTTTGTCCTGATGCATTTGCTGGACATCTGCATCGGCACCACATTTTCCTGCGGATTGATTGATTTTACCCTTTACGGACTTCTTCAGGGACAGGCAAAGACAAACTGGCTGATGATTCTCCCTGTTTTTGCCGGATACGCAGCTCTTTACTATGTTGTATTCCGTTCTGTTATCCTGAAATTCAATCTGGCAACTCCGGGACGTGAGGAAAATGCAGACGAGATCAAGCTTTACACAAAGGAAGATTTTAAGAACAAGAGTGAGAATAAAGACTCTGTATCCGCTATGATCCTGCAGGGGCTTGGAGGACTGGAAAATATCATAGATATTGACTGCTGTGCTACCAGACTGAGACTGACCCTTTCAGACACTTCTTCTATTAAGGAAAGCATTTTGAAAAAGACAGGATCAAAGGGAGTCATTAAAAAAGGAAATGGCATCCAGGTTATTTATGGTCCTCATGTGTCTATTATTAAGAGTGAATTTGAGGAATATGTTCAGCATTTATCTGCTGATCCGGAAGCCGCTAAAAGGGCAGAGGCAGAGAGGAAAGCTGCGCTGAAACAGGAAGATAAAGAAGGAAGTACGAATCAGGAAAGCAAAAAGGCAGGGAAAAAGGCCGCAGAAAGCGGCGTGTTAAAAGCAGCGGCTACAGGAACTGTTATACCAATGGAAGAAGCAAAGGATGAGGCATTTGCCTGCTGTATGATGGGCAATGGAGTTGTAATCTGCCCAGAAGATGGAAAAGTAGTAGCTCCTGCGGACGGAGAAGTTACCGTATTAATGGAAGGAACCAATCACGCAGTCGGAATCCATACGTCAGCAGGATTTGATATTCTGATTCATATTGGTATTGATACCGTGCATATGAAAGGCGAAGGCTTCAAAGCGTTGGTGGCTCCGGGGCAGAAGGTAAAGGAAGGAGATACTTTAGTGGAATTTGATAAGGATCTTGTGTGTTCCAGGGGGCTGTGCCCCGATGTAATCGTGATTTCACTGGATAATCCCAATTTGCCGGAGATTTCCTATGAAACAGGCATGAAGGCAAAAGCCGGAGAAACAGTGGTAGGAAGATGGTAAATTGATTTTATGGAAAAGGGATATTGCAGAAGCGGATTCTGTAATATCCCTTTTCTCTGTTTGAAGACTTGAAAGACGGTATAACAATAATTCTGTTGCATACGAAAATGGTAAATGCTATAATTGAACCAGAAACGAAAGTCTGATGAAACAAGACGGGAGGATATGGTATGACAGATCGGCAGACGAAAATCTTGCAGATTGTAAATGAACAGAAAAAAGTGGAAGTGTCCATTTTGTCGGAATTACTTTCAGTGTCCCAGGTAACGATCCGGAAGGATCTGGACGTGCTGGAGGAGAGAGGACTTCTGATCCGGGAACATGGATATGCGGCTGTCAAGAATACGGATGACATTACCAACCGTTTGTCAGTGCGGTATGATACTAAGCTTAGGATTGCCAAGGCAGCGGCAGAAATAGTCGCCAATGGCGAAACTGTTATGATAGAATCCGGTTCCAGCTGTGCTTTGCTGGCAGAGCAGCTTGCAAATGAGAAAAAGGATGTTACGATTATCACCAATTCCGCATTTATTGCAAACCATATCCGGGAATCTTCTATCGGAAAGATTATACTTTTAGGCGGAGATTACCAGACGGAATCCCAGGTTATGGTAGGGCCTATGGTGAGAAAGTGTGCCAGGGAATTTTTTGTGGATAAATTCTTTATGGGAACGGACGGCTTTATTCCTCAGGCGGGTTTTACCTGCGGGGATATGATGCGGGCGGAAGCCATGAAGAATATGGCGGAATCGGCCAGGCATTCCATTATTCTCACGGATTCCAGCAAGTTTGAACAGCAGGGAGTTGTGCTCCAGTCCAGATTTGAGAATATTAACATGGTGTTTACAGACAGCGGAATCCCTGACAGCGCAAGGGAGGTAATGGAACGGTATAAAGTAGCTTTAGAGGTCGTAGAAGTATAGAAAAGTTTAAATCCCCTGGTCTGCATTTTCTGCAAAAACAGGGGATTTCGTTTACATTTTGACATCAAATCCGGAATCTGTAAATACCTGAAAATATTCCTGCAGATCCTCCGGATGGAGTGCTTTTACATCCTTCATTTCATATTCCATTCCCAGTCTGGCGTATTTGCTTTCTCCGAACTGATGAAATGGCAGGAGGTTTACTTCTTTAATTCCTATATCATGGAGCAGATCACAAAATCCGTCTGCATCTGCAAGAGAATCATTGACATCTGGAATGACCGGGATTCTGGCGATGACGTGCTTGCCGGAATGGACGGCCGCCTTCATATTTTCTATAATCAACTCGTTTGAAGCACTGGTGTATTCCAGATGCTTATCTTTATCGTAATGTTTCATATCAAAAAGGAGAAGATCTGCCAAGTCTGTTACCTTCTGAAAGGTCTGAAAAGGAGCATAGCCTGTGGTCTCCAGAGCAGTATGTATTCCCCTTTCTTTGCATTCCTTCAGCAGCGCTGCTGCAAAATCCGGCTGGGACAGGACCTCACCTCCGGATAGGGTGACACCGCCTCCTGATTCTTCGTAAAAATCTTTATCTTTCATAACTTCTTTCATAACTTCTTCCAAAGCCATTTGTTTCCCTACATATTCCAGGGCCTTTACCGGACATTGATTGACGCAGGTCATGCAGCCGATACAGGTGTTGTATTTAAAATGAAAGATATTGTCTTCAAATGAAATGCTATTGGTGGGACAGTTGGTTTCACACAGCCTGCAATGCAGGCACTTCTCCCGGTTCCAGAAGATCTGGGTATGAGGCATCTGGGATTCGGGATTGGAACACCATTTGCACCGCAGAGGACATCCTTTAAAAAAGACAACGGTGCGGATGCCTGGGCCGTCGTGAATGCTGAATTTCTGGATATTAAATATGTTTGCTTTCATTTGAAACAATTCCTCCTTACTGAAGTTTGGAGCCTGGGCATCTTAAAGCGTGGTAACATCCCTGACTATAGGGTTACTATAACATATGGACGAATAAAAGTAAATAAATTTTAAACATAAAAAATATAGTTTCAAATGAAATGAAAGTATTGACATAGTAATTGGGAAAAGGTATACTGAAACCACAAAATATTAATCGACGGGAACAAAATAAAGAAGAGGAGGGGTTACACCAGAACACGCCTTCCGGGGCTTCCCAGAGTATTGAAAACAATATAGTTGAGAAAGGATAACGATTATGGAATTTTTATTTGATTCTGCAAATTTGGAAGCAATCCAAAAGTACAGTGAATTTTTTCCTATCACTGGGGTTACCAGCAATCCGTCCATTATTAAAAAAGAAGGAAAGATCGACTTCTTTAAACATTTTTGCCGTATCCGGGAGATGATTGGCATGGAACGTTCCTTACATGTCCAGGTGACTGGCCGGGATGCGGATACCATGATTCAGGAAGGAAAGGCAATCCTGAAAGGTGTGGATAAGAATGTATTCATAAAAATCTCAACTACAGAGGAAGGATTAAAGGCAATGAGGGCCTTAAAGTCTGAGGGGGCAGGCATAACAGCAACTGCCATTTATTCCAAAATCCAAGGGTACCTGGCCATGGAGGCTGGTGCCGATTTTATTGCGCCTTATTACAACCGGATGGAAAATCTGGATATCAGCGCAGAGGACACCATTGCCAGTCTGGCAGACCAGATCGCATTAGGAGGCTACAAGACCAAGATTCTGGCAGCCAGCTTTAAAAACATTGCACAGGTAAATGCCGCATTTGCAGCGGGAGCGCAGACAGCTACTCTGCAGCCGGAACTTCTCCATGAAGCCTTTGGAATGGCTGCTATCGGCAAGGCCATTGACGATTTCGAAAAGGACTGGGAATCTATATTCGGAAGTGTGGATATTACAAAGCTGTAGGAATGGATAAAGCCTGCCATCAATGCCGGGGAGAGGCTTTGGCAGGCGGCTATTGGAACCAGGATCAAAAAACGGGAGATTTATATAAAACTAAATGAACCGCAAACGGAGGTTTGAAATGAAAAAAATTATTACATCTCCAGGAAGCTATATTCAAGGAAGTGGAGAATTAAAGAATTTAGTAGAATATTATCAGGCTCTTGGTTCAAAAGGGGCTTATATGATCGTGGACAAATTTATTTATGACACCTATAAAAGTGAGATCGTAAAAAGCTTTGAAGAAAACAATGTGCTTTATGAAATGAATGTGTTTGGCGGAGAGTGCAGCAGAAAGGAAATTGAACTGCACCGGGAGAAGCTGGGAGTTTGTGATGTTGTGATCGGTATTGGCGGTGGAAAGACATTGGATGCATCGAAAGCGGTTTCTTTTTATTCCCATCTGCCGGTTATCATCGTGCCTACGGCAGCTTCTACAGATGCGCCTTGCAGCCGGTTATCGGTTGTATATAAGGAAAACGGCGAGTTTGAATCATACCTTCCTCTGACTTCCAATCCTGATATGGTCATTATGGATACGGAAGTGATTGCAAAGGCCCCGGTCCGTTTTTTAGCAGCAGGTATTGGTGATGCTTTGGCAACGTATTACGAGGCTTCAGCATGTGAGAAGGCTGACGCGGTATCCATGGCAGGAGGCCGTACCACCAAGGCAGCCCTGGCATTGGCAAAACTGTGCCGGGATACACTTCTGGAAGACGGGGTGAAGGCTAAATTGGCGGTGGAAAGCAAGGTTTGTACTAAGGCAGTGGAAAACATTGTGGAGGCTAATACATATTTAAGCGGTATCGGCTTTGAAAGCAGCGGTCTTTCGGCAGCACATGCTATTCATAATGGACTGACTGTGTTGGAGGAGTGTCACCATATGCTTCATGGGGAAAAGGTTGCCTTCGGAACCATTACCCAGTTGGTGCTTGAGAACCGTTCTATGGAAGAAATACAGAAGATCATCAGATTCTGTCAGGAAATCGGCCTTCCCACTTCCTTTAAAGATCTGGGGATTGATCAGGTAAGTGATGAAAAATTGATGGAAGCAGCAAAAGCAAGCTGTGCCGACAATGACACAATGGGAAATATGCCCTTTGAAGTGAGTCCGGAAGATGTTCTGGCAGCCATGAAGGTTGCTGACAAGCTGGGAAGAGAATAGGCATAAGACGGAAACTGGGCAGCAGGAGTGAAATCTTGTTGCCCTTTTCGTATTAAAATTTACATTTAAAAGGAGATACCGGTGGACATAAAAGAATTTTATGACAAATTGGATCAGAAATACAGGGAAGGGGATCCGGAAGAGGTAGAGAAGTTTATAAATTATGTTATTAAAAATCACCGCCCCTGCTTCAGCAGGCAAAGGAAGAAATCGGAAAAATCTATGGAGAGAGCGGAGAATACAATCAGGCATGTCATAATCTGAATCTGGTCCGGGAGGAAAAACGCGGAGGAAGGAAATGAAGGGACTTACGCTGTCCAGGAGGTATTATGAAGAATACGGAGTACCCATGATACATCGGTATTTTCCCCAGTATGAAAACAGGGTTGCAACAGGGCTTTCGGGAGAAGGTTCTGAATGCCTGGGATTTGATGATGAACTGTCCCGCGACCACGACTGGGGACCCTCTTTTTGCATGTGGCTGACGGATGAAGATTATGAATCCATAGGAAAGAGTCTGCAGGAGATGTATGATTGTGTGCCAAAGGAATATAAGGGATTTCCTCAAAGACTGGAAAGTCAGGGCGGAGCGGGAAGAACAGGTGTTATTCGGATTTCTGATTTCTACAGGAGGTATACTGGATTATCTTATGGACCTGAAACCTTAAGGGAATGGGAAACCATACCGGAGAGCTTTCTGGCAACTGCTGTAAACGGAGAAGTATTCCGGGATGACTTGGGTACATTTTCTGCCATCCGAAAGACTCTTCAGGGCTTTTATCCAGAAGATTTAAGGCTGAGAAAAATCGCTGCCAGAGTTGCCATCATGGCACAAAGCGGTCAATACAATTTTCCCAGGTGCTTAAAGCGGAAAGAGGAAGTGGCCGGGGCAATGGCTCTTTGTGAGTTTACAGAAGCGGCCTGCTCCATGGTATATCTTTTGAACCGAAGATATATGCCCTTTTATAAATGGGCCCATCACGGCATTCAATTCCTTCCTGTTCTTTCCGGCGTCCATGGGCAGTTAAGCCGTCTTTATGCAGTTGGAAAGGCGGAAGAAAAGCAGGCCATGGTTGAAGAAATCTGCTGTTGTGTTATAAGAGAGCTGAAAAACCAGGGCCTGACCAGGGGAGACAGTGACTTCTTACTGGATCACGGTCAGGAAGTGGTAGGTCATATACAGGATGATGAAATAAGAATCAGACCAATTATGATGAGGGGATGCTGATGAATGACAGATTGACAGAGCAGATAATTGATTTTGAATGGAACATGTTTTCCAGTGTAAATAATGCAGGAGGGCCTGCCCCCTGCCAGAGCGATAAAGAGACTTTTGTGATCATGAGAAGCAGTCAGTTTAAAACCTGGAACGAGGAAACTCTGGAAAACTATCTGGAGGATTTAAAAACTGCTGCAAAAGAAAACTGGAATCTGGTGACTGAAAAGTATGCCAGAATGATGAAGTATACGTTTCCCCAGGAATATGATTCCATCAAGGATGCCCTTCCTGAGGCAAGTGCTGCCAAGGAAGAACTGGTTTCAAAAATTGTGGAATATCATAAAATCTGGAATAGAGAACTGGAAGAGCAGTATCCCAATGTGATGAAACATGGCCGCCCTGTACTGACTCAGGAGGATGACGAAAACCATACTTCAATTGAAACCTATCTGACTGGTGAACTGTTGACGTATTCTGAGAAAACGCTGCGGAGTTATTTCCTGTATGCAGCCTTTCAAATGGCAGGAGGAATCAATATGAGCAGAAAAACTCTGGAGTATACAGCCCGGGCTTATGGCTATGAAAATTTAGAGAAAGCAGAAAAGAATATTTCAAACAAAGATAATGATATTTCAAATGTAAGTAAATAATTGACATAATGAAAATGGAGTGGTATAGTAAGTTTAGAAGCAAAATAGTATGCCAAATAAAAATGGAGGAATGCAATATGGAGAAGAATTATTTCGGGACACTGTCCAAACGGATGTATGATTTCCGGGAAAAGGTGCTAGAAACAAAACCAATGATCTGTGCTGAGAGAGCCTTGTTAGCAACGGATAGCTACAAAAAACATAAAAATCAGCCAAGTGTGATGAAACGTGCACTGATGCTCCAAAATATCCTGGAAAAGATGTCAATTTACATTGAGGATGAAACTTTGATTGTGGGAAATCAGGCTTCCTCCAATCTGGCAGCTCCGATTTTTCCGGAGTACACTCTGGACTTTGTTCTCAAAGAATTGGATTTATTTGAGAAACGTGATGGTGATGTTTTTTACATAACCGAGAAAACCAAGGAAGATTTGCGTTCCATTGCGGATTTCTGGGATAACAATAATTTGAGAGCTAAAGGCGGAGCTTTATTGCCGGAAGAAGTCAGTGTTTTTATGGAAACCGGTTTTTTCGGTATGGAGGGGAAACTCAATGCCGGTGATGCTCATTTAGCTGTGGAGTATCAAAAAGTATTAGAAATTGGCTTGATTGGTTATGAAGAACGAACCAAAAGAGAGAAAGCTAACCTGGATTTGATGATACCGGAAAATATTGATAAATACCATTTTTATAACGCAATACTGATTGTAATTGATGCAGTGAAGACCTATGCGGAACGTTTTTCCCAGCTTGCAAAGGAAAAAGCAGCCACTGCCGAACCAAAACGTCAGGCTGAATTGCTTGAAATCAGCCGGATTTGTGCAAAGGTTCCTTATCATCCGGCTGAAACATTCCATGAGGCAATTCAATCGGTTTGGTTCATTCAACTGATTCTGCAGATTGAGTCAAATGGACATTCACTTTCTTATGGCCGCTTTGATCAATACATGTATCCGCATTTAAAAGCCAGTTTAGAAAATGGTTCCATTACTGAGGAGAGTGCCGTTGAATTACTGACTAATCTCTGGATCAAAACACTGACCGTCAATAAGGTACGGAGTCAGTCTCATACTGCCAGCAGTGCAGGCAGTCCACTGTATCAAAATGTTACCATTGGCGGTCAGACCAGAGACAAAAAGGACGCAGTCAATGACTTATCCTATCTGGTGTTACGCAGCGTTTCCCAGACAAAACTGCCGCAGCCGAATCTGACCGTCAGATATCATTCTGGTTTAGATAATCGGTTTATGAGTGAATGTATTGAGGTTATGAAACTGGGCTTTGGTATGCCGGCTTTTAACAATGATGAAGTCATTATTCCTTCGTTTATCAAATGGGGCGTAAAAGAAGATGATGCTTACGATTATAGTGCCATTGGCTGTGTGGAGACAGCGGTTCCTGGTAAATGGGGATATCGCTGTACCGGAATGAGCTATTTGAACTTCCCCAGAATTCTGTTGGTTGCTATGAATGATGGCGTTGATTTAACATCAGGCAGGCGGTTTACGAAAGGATACGGACACTTTAAAGACATGAAATCTTATGAAGATCTTAAGTATGCATGGGATAAAGTGATTCGGGAATTGACAAAAATGAGTGTTATCGTTGAGAATGCCATTGATTTGGCACTTGAACGGGATGTACCAGATATTCTTTGTTCAGCGCTGGTTGATGATTGTATCGGCCGCGGTAAAACTCTGAAAGAGGGAGGCGCGATTTATGACTTCATTTCCGGATTGCAGGTAGGAATTGCAAATATGGCGGATTCTCTGGCGGCAATAAAAAAACTGGTATTTGAAGAAAAGAAGATCACTTGTGAAGAGTTGTGGGATGCTCTGATAGAAGATTTTCAGAGTGAGCGGGGAAAAGCGATTCAGAATATGCTGATTAATGAAGCTCCCAAGTATGGTAATGATGAAGACTATGTCGACCAGTTAGTAGTTGATGCTTACAATCAATATATTGATGAAATAGAGAAGTACCCAAATACCAGGTTTGAACGGGGACCAATCGGCGGGATTCGATATGCAGGAACATCAAGTATTTCTGCTAATGTAGGGCAAGGTCAGGGAACCATGGCAACACCGGATGGCCGAAATGCCAGAACCCCGCTTGCCGAGGGCTGCTCTCCGGCTCATGTGATGGATAAAAATGGTCCGACGGCAGTATTTAAGAGTGTCTCCAAACTGCCGACTGAAAAGATTACCGGAGGGGTTTTGCTAAACCAGAAGGTAACACCGCAGGTACTTGAAAAGGAAGAAGATAAGATGAAATTGATTGCAATGCTGAGAACCTTCTTTAATCGTTTGCATGGCTATCATGTACAGTATAATGTGGTTTCCAGAGATACCCTTGTGGATGCTCAAATACAGCCGGAAAAACACAGGGATTTAATCGTCCGGGTGGCAGGCTACAGCGCATTTTTCAATGTTCTTTCTAAGCAAACCCAGGATGATATTATTGAGAGAACAGAGCAGGTGTTATAAGTTTCAATGAAGCTGAGGGCTGCCGCACTACAATGAAAAGTCGTAAGTGTGGCAGCCCCTTTATGAGTCCGTTTGGAGTGGGAGACGAGAGAAGATGAAAGTTTTGACGGTGGATATTGGTGGAACATTTATCAAATACGCTTATATGAATGAAGACATGATAATTCTGGACAGGGGGTCGGCGGAAACACCGAAATCAGGCAGGGAGGAATTAGTGGAAGCAATCGGTGTCCTTTATGATAAAATGCCTGAAGTTGACGGAATTGCTATATCCATGCCGGGAATTATTGACGCAGAAAACGGGTACTGCGTTATGGGAGGTGCTCTAAGGTATAACGATGATTTTTACTTTAGACACAGTCTGTATCAGAGGTGCCCGGTAAAAATACATATAGAAAATGATGCAAAGTGCGCAGCCATGGCGGAAGCAGCAAAGGGAAGTTTAAAGGATGTGAAGGACGGTTTCGTGATTATTATAGGTACCATGATCGGCGGGGGATATATCAAGGATCATAAGCTTCACCGGGGAAAACATTTTTCAGCAGGGGAAGTGTCTTATATTAACACAATACGGGATGGAGATCCAGAATATGAAACAGTATGGGGAAATCGGTGCAGCACTCCGGCTTTGTGTAAAATGTATGCGGATAAGAAACAGATTCCTGAAAGCCAGGTGGATGGAGTCAGGTTTTTTGAAGCTGTTCATCAAGGAGATGAAGATGCAAAAAAATGCCTGGAGTTATTTACGAAGGAGATTGCCGTACAGATTTTTAATCTCCAGAACGTACTGGACCCGGAACGGTTTGCAATAGGCGGCGGAATCAGTGCGCAGCCGGTTTTTATTGAGTACATAAGGGAGAATTTGAAGAAGCTGTACTGTACATGTCCTTATCGTGTTCCACAGGCAGAGGTGGTGTGCTGTAAGTTCCAAAATGATGCGAATCTCATCGGTGCTCTGCAGTGTTTTATGACTGAAGAGGTTTTAGAAGAAAAGGTTTCATAATAGGAGGGGGCAGTTATGAAAGAAAAAAACCTGTAATAATGGATGGAACGTTTCTAAAAGATGATGGTACATATAATCAGCCTCGTTTAAAAAACAACTGGATAAGCTTAAAGAAAAGAATATCCGTTTTGCCGTTGCCAGTGGAAGACAGTATTATGGTGTGATACATTTGTTTAAACAGATGATTTCGGATATTATTTTTGTGACTGAAAATGGAAGTTGTATCACGGAACAGGATAAGATAATTTTTATGAAAACGATGTATCCTCAACATGTAAAGAAAATTATAGAGCAGCTTAACAGCAGTGAAATGAAGAAATACATAATTAGCGGAAAGAATCATGCCTATATTGACCGCAGCAATGACCAATAATGTATATCATTTTGAACTGATTATTACTATAAATTTAATTAATAAGGAGAGAGTACATTTATGATGAGAGGAACAAGTGCGTCAGCCGGAATTGGAATTGGAAAAGCTGTTGTGGTGGTGGAAACAGAGTTAAAGATCAAAAAGGAAGCCATTGCAGATCCTGAGGCAGAAAAGGTCCGTTTTCAGGCAGCGGTTAAGCAGGCCATTGAGGAAACCGAGGTCCTTGCAAAAGATCTGGCTGCCAGGGTAGGGCCTAAGGATGCAGAAATATTAAACGGCCATCTGCTTCTCTTTTCCGATATGTTTCTTATGGGAGAAATCGAAAATATTATTGCAGGGGAGAACGTTAACAGTGAATATGCCATTGAAAACGTCTGCAATACTTACGCAGATACCTTTGCTTCCATGGGGAACGAGCTGATGCAGCAGAGGGCTACCGATATGCATGATATTAAGACGCGTATGCAGAAAATCCTTATGGAAGTATCTTCGGTGGATATTTCATCCCTTCCTGAGGGAAGCGTAATCGTGGCAAAGGATTTGACTCCTTCCATGACTGC